>NZ_PZJV01000001.1:0-1354622 GCF_003206155.1 Salinicola halophilus
ATGGTAGTGTGGGGTTTCCCCATGCGAGAGTAGGTCATCGTCAGGCTCTTATTCGAAAACCCCAGCCCATCGGCTGGGGTTTTTTTATGGGTGCTATTTTGGGCCAGTAAAAAGCCAATCCATGGTAACCAATACCTCGGACGAGGGATGTCCAGGGGTAAATAAGCTACCGTGTATCGTCTATTCAGTTCAGATCGAAGAGGACCGCGTGAATCGGACCCCTAATGAATGGCTTCTCTACTGCCGTGCCGGCTTTGAATCCGATCTCGGTGCCGAAGTCCTGGATCGCGCTGCCAGTGCCGGTGAAACCGGCGACGTCGTGGCGACGGTACCCAATACCGGTTTCGTCAGGTGGCGAAGTGCCGACGGCCCCGCCAACGCCATCCATCGGGATGTACGATTGGAGTCGCTGGTGTTCGCGCGCCAGTCACTGGTTGCGTTCGAGCCGCTGAATCTCGATCGCACGGATCGAATCAGTGCGATTGCCGAGCTCGTGAAGCAGAGCGGCTGGAACTTCGAATCGGTTTGGCACGAAACGCCGGATACCAACGAGGGTAAAAGTCTGGCTCGGCTATCGAAATCGCTGAGCCGGCCGTTGGAAAGCGCGCTCAAGAAAGGCGGCGGGCTACGGCGCAAGGCGGGAGGGCGTCGACTGCATCTGTTCTGGCTTTCAGGCGAGTCCGTCCAGATTGGCATGAGCTTCCCGGGCAATCGTAGCGAACATCCAGGGGGCGTCCTGCGTCTGCGTCATCCCGCCGATGCGCCGAGTCGTTCGACCCTGAAGCTCGAGGAAGCTTGGCACGTGTTCATTCCGCGGGAGCAATGGGAAACACGTCTCTCCAGCGCGATGCAGGCCGTGGATCTCGGTGCTGCCCCCGGTGGATGGACGTATCAGCTCGTGCGCAAACAGATGTTCGTCTACGCAATTGACAATGGCCCGATGGACAAAGCACTAATGGCGACCGGCCAGGTGGAGCACTTGCGCGAAGATGGTTTCGTCTGGGAACCGCCTTACCGCCTGGACTGGTTGGTGTGCGATATCGTTGACAAGCCAATGCGAGTTATCGACATGGTCGAACGCTGGCTAGTGAAGCGCTGGTGTCGCGAGGCCATCTTCAATCTCAAGCTGCCGATGAAGAAGCGATGGGAAGAAGTGAAGCGCTGTTTGGCCAGGCTCGAACACGAACTCGGAACGCGCCATATCGCTGCGACCGTTCGCTGCAAACACCTATATCACGATCGTGAGGAAGTGACCGTTCACGTAGAAATTCACGAGTGACGGTCGCAGGAGACATCATGAAAGATACTGACACCGCTTCAGACGTCGAGCTGGATACGCGAGGCCTGTACTGCCCCGAGCCGATCATGTTGATGCACAATAAAGTGCGTGACATGCAGCCCGGTCAAGTGCTGCACGTGCTGGCATCCGACCCTGCCACCACGCGCGATATTCCCAAGTTCTGCGGTTTTCTGGGACACGAGCTGATCGAGCAATCCGAAAACGCCGACGAGTACCACTACCGTATTCGGGTCGACGGTTGACGACCCGAATTGCTCACTCTTCCTTGCCGCTTACCATCAGCGCCAGCGCTTCGAGCGTCTCGCCGTCGTGTTCACGAATGCGATTGGCGATGCTGCGCTGAAAGAAATAGAGCGAGCTGTGCCGGTTACGGCCGGGGTAGAGGCAGTCGTCTCCCGCAAGGATGGGGAAAGAGGTGGCCTCATCGTCGTCCAGCAGCATCGCGTCGACGCCACCGTCACTGTAGAGATGCCAGCCGTAGACCTGCTTGAGTTGCCATGGCTCGTCGCCAGGCGTCGCGCAGAGTGCATGCGTTCCCTGGGTTTCCGGTAGCTGCTGCGTCAGCGAGATCCCACCCGTCTCCTCGTAGTCGAAGTAGGCTGCAGCGTGTTCGAGCTCCGCGATTTTGTGCGCAGGGGCATCGTAGAAGATGTCTTGCGTTTCGGGATCTCGATACCCCATGAAGTGGCCATATTCAGGATCCTCGAGCTCGTGGCACGGCGTCAGTCGATCCATCCACGGCACCAGGCCGGCAACATTGCCATCCTCTCGCAGGCCCCAGGCGAGAACGGGTAGTCCGTAAAGCGTATCCGGGTCGCGCGAGAGATAGTAGAGCATCTCCAAGCCATCGAGTTCGGGCGATAAACGTACGAGCCGTTTGCGGGCTCTGAGCCGATCTCTCCGGGTCTCCAGGTCGATGACCTGGGCACAGCGGGGGGAAAGTGGAGTACCCATGACTACCCTCCTGATTCGGCGATCTATCGGCGTGGCCTCGAATCAGTATTAGCACAGCCTGTATCCCGCTGTTAAGTTGCGAATTCGTCGATCGTCGCTTCCCAGCGAGCGCGATCGATATCGCACGAGACCGCGATTCATGCCGCCTCGCCGTGACGTCGGGCGACTGCCCAGAGACGCCACCCGAGCAGCGCAGCCGCTGCCGTCAAACCGGCGTTGAGCCCGATCCAGTAGCCGTAGATCCCCATCGCCTCGATGCCCGGCACGCCCCGTCCGAGCAGATGTCCCACGCCCAGCCCCACGACCCAGTAAGAGATGAGCGTGATGCCCATGACCACCCGGGTATCACGATAGCCGCGAAGCGCGCCGGCGAGGTTGACCTGAAGCGAGTCCGATATCTGGAACAGCATGGCGAGCAGAATCAGCGACATCGCAAGCGTTCGAACATCGACGTTCGTCGAGTAGATCGAGAGCACTGGCTCGGCGAACAGCCAGATCAGCAGGCCGTTGAGAAGTGCCATGAGAAAGCCGACGGCAGTGCCGTTCCAGGCGACGAAACGCGCCTCTTCGGGATTCCCCGCGCCGAGTCGATTGCTCACCCTCACCGTCAACGCCATGCTCAGCGATAGCGGCAGCATGAACAGAACCGAAGTCACGTTGAGCGCGATCTGGTGCGCCGCCACCGTCACCTCACCGAGATACGCCACCAAGAGCGTGATGACCGTGAAAAGCGTCACTTCAAAGAAAATGGCCAGGCCGATCGGAAGTCCCACATACAGCAGTTCTCCGATCTCGCGAAAGCGAGGTGGCGTGGGGGAGGCCCACAGCGTGACCGGCGCATAGGCGCGGCTTTGCCGCGTGTACCACGCCATGCCCAGACACATCGCCCACATCGAGACGGCCGTGGCGATCCCGCAGCCGCGGGCACCGAGTGCCGGCAGGTCGGTGAGAACCCCGGGCGTGGCCGACCCGAAGAGCTCGATCAGCCCCGGCCCGCCATAGATCAGCAGGTAGTTGCTCGGCACGTTGACGCCGAGCCCCAGCAGGCCCATCCAGAGCGCGGGACGGGTGTGGTGCATGCCGTCAGAGAAAGCGCGCAGCGCCTGATAGAACGCCACGGCCGGAATGCCGAAGGCCACTGCCACGAGATAGTCATTGGCGAGCGTGGCCACACCCGCCGGAATCTCCATCAGTTGGAAGATCGGCCGAGCACCGAACGCCAGGGTGATCGCGCAGAGTGAGCCGAAGAGGAGCGCGACCCAGAGGGCCTGATGCGCGCCGGCACGGACACGGTCGTAGCGTCCGCTACCCACCCGGTGCGCCACGATCGGCGTCGCGCCCATCAGCGTGCCCGTCATCAGCAGCATCAGCGGTACCCAGAGGCTCGCTCCGACCGATACCGCGGCCAGATCCGTTGCGCTCGCCCGTCCCGACATGATGATGTCCGCCACGCTCATGCCCGACTGCGCGAGCTGGGCGCCGTAGATAGGTAGCGCCAGCCGGATCAGACTGCCCGTTTCCCGGCGACGTCGGGGGGATAGCGAAGACATGAGCCGTTCCTTGAGCGCACAAAGAGGCCGGCGATTCTAGCAGGAGTTGCCGCCCGGGGGCTCGGCGACTATCGGCGAGTTGCGTATACTCGCCGACCGCTGGTTCGGGCTCTCGCCAGCCGAAGCCATCGAGATCCGCTTAACCGTTCACCCCTGCACCAGGAGCCTGCGTGACTCACCGAATCGAGGATCTGATCGCCCTGTTCGATGCGCTCTTCGCTGAATCCTATCGAACCCGGCTCGTTCGTGGCGACGACGAGCCGCTCTACGCACCTGCGGATGCCGAGCACGCGCATCACCGTATCATCTTCGCCCACGGTTTCTTTGCCAGCGCACTGCACGAGATCAGCCACTGGTGCATCGCCGGCGCGGCGCGCCGCGAACAGGAAGATTACGGCTACTGGTACGAGCCCGACGGGCGAGATGCGCTGCGCCAGGCCGAGTTCGAGCGCGTAGAGATCGCGCCGCAAGCGCTGGAGCGTCTTTTCAGCGAAGCCTGCGACAAGCCGTTTCGGGTCAGCGTCGATAACCTCGATGGCGCGGAAAGCAATCGAGAGCGCTTCGCGCAGCACGTCGCCGAGCGCGCCGTCTACTACCGGCAGCACGGTCTGCCGACGCGCGCCGATGCGTTCCATCGCGCGCTACTCGGCTACTACCGGGAAGGCATGTCGCTGGCCGCCGCCGCGGCACTCGGGCGTCGACGGCTCAGCGACGGCTAGGAAGCAACCGCGGTCGCTAACAAGTGGAAGCGATGGCTATGAATCACGGCGCTCGATCAACCCTGTTCGTCGACCAGACGCTTGTGGAGCTCGAGCATGACCTGCACTTCGTGCTCGGGGCGCAGTGGCTCCAGCCCCATGTCGCCGAAGAGCTCGTTGCGCGCGCGGGACCACTCCCCGGCACCCAGGTCCGGATAGAGGCGAGAAGCGGGCGCGAGCTCGATGAAAGGGTCGACGCCGAAATCGTCGAACAGCCTAGACAGCGCCGCCTCGTCGTCTTGGACGCCGGCGGTGTAGAGCGTCTCGTTGAAGTGATCGCCTTCGAGCTCACGCAGCACATCTAGCGGGCTGACCCCCAGGTAGCGGAGGTCATCGAGGTCGTAGCCATTCAACGAGAGCATCTCGTCGTCAAGCCACTGCTCGTCGGGTTGAATCAGAGTGTGCTTGACCGTGCCGTCGGAGAGCGCCCAGGCAATTGCCAGGGGTAGCGAGTTGTCTTCACCGGTCTCGACCGCGATGAATCCCGGATACTCGATCATGTGTCCTGCCCCATGGTGGTCTGGATCGGCAGCCGAAAGAAATTGGCTGCGGTCTGGGTGGATCGCTCGGCCAGGGTTTGTTCCGTTTCGCCGCGCCAGTGGGCCAGCTCGCGTACGATCCAGGGTAGTAGGGCGGGCTCATGACGGCGTCCTTTGAGCTTCGCCGGTAGATTGCGCGGCAGCAAGTAAGGACAGTCGGTTTCGACCATCAGACGATTACTGGGAATGTCGGCAACGAACTCGCGCAGATGATGGCCGCGCCGCTCGTCGCTAATCCATCCGGTCTGGCCGATATGCAGATCGAGATCGAGATAGCCGTGCAGCGTTTTCCGGTCGCCTGTGAAACAGTGCACCACGGCATTGCTGAGACGGTCACGCCACTCATGAAGCATCTCGAGCATCCGCGAACCCGCGTCGCGCTCGTGGAGAAACAGGGGCAGGCCGGATTCGGCGGCCAGCGCCAGCTGCGCCTCGAATGCCCGCTGCTGTTGCTCGCGCGGCGTGAAGTCGCGATGAAAGTCCAGCCCGCACTCGCCGACCGCAACGACGCTATCGCTCTGGTGAAGCGCTCGCATGCTGGCTTCGAGGGTGTCGTCCCAGGCCCCGGCATGATGGGGATGCAGCCCGGCGGTCGCGAAAAGCCCGGCTCGATGGTCGGCGAGTGCTTTCGCCCTCTGCGCGCCCTCGAGATCGGCACCGGTGACGATGAGCGCCGTGACGTTGGCGCGATGGGCGCGATCGAGCGTGGCATCGAGGTCGCGCTCGAAGCTTTCGTGGGTGAGATTGGCACCGATGTCGATGAGCGGTGCGGGAGACGTAATCTCCAGCGCCTCGGGTAGCGGTGACGACGGGTGGGACGTGTCGCTCAAGCGGCACTCCTTGTTGATGAATACGTTGATGATGAGAGCGAACGGCGGTAGCAGGCCACTCGAGACGAGAGGGGCGCCGAGGCCGCGGGCAAGTCATGCTTGTCCGGCTGCAAGGCCGTCCATTGTAGAGACCGCGCGATATTGCTGCAGCATCAGCGGGTTTCGTTCGGTCGCATCTGCTGAGCGCGTTACAATAGCGCTCGATTTCCAACCACGATCATGAGGTTCTCCTTGGCACTGCTACGGCTGGAACAACTGCAACTCGCCTACGGGCACCATGTGCTGCTCGACGGTGCCGATCTGGTGATCGAGAAGGGCGAGCGGCTCGCACTGGTGGGGCGAAACGGTACTGGCAAATCGACGCTGCTGCGCCTGATCGCCGGTGATAACCAGGCCGACGACGGCCACGTCTGGCGTGCGCCGGGTCTCAAGGTCGGCGTGCTCGAGCAGTCGCTGCCCGATGCCGACGACGCCACTATCTTCGAGATCGTCGCTCAGGGACTGCCCGAAACCGGTGACCTACTCGCGGAGTATCAGCGGCTGATCGCCATGGACGACCCCGACATGCGCCGACTAGAGACGCTGCAGACGCGCCTCGAGGCGCTCGACGGCTGGTCGTTCCACCAGCGGATCGACACCGTGCTCACCCGACTGGGCCTGCCGGCGGAAACCTCGATGCACGCGCTCTCCGGTGGTTGGCGCCGGCGAGTGGCGCTGGCGCGAGCCATGGTTGCCGGCCCCGATCTGCTGCTGCTCGACGAGCCCACCAACCATCTCGACATCGATACCATCGCCTGGCTCGAAGAGCAGCTGCTAGCGTTCGAGGGCGCGGTGCTCTTCATCACTCACGACCGCGCGTTTCTATCGCGTCTCGCCACGGCGATCCTGGAGCTCGACCGAGGGCGCCTCGGCCGCTACCCGGGCGACTACGCCACCTACCAGGCGCAGAAGGCCCACGAGCTCGAGGTCGAAGCGCGTGAACGAGCCGAGTTCGACAAGAAGCTCGCTCAGGAAGAGTCGTGGATTCGTCAGGGTATCAAGGCGCGGCGGACTCGGAACGAGGGTCGCGTGCGGGCGCTCGAGAAGATGCGTGGCGAGCGCTCTCAGCGCCGCGAGCGCCAGGGCAAGGCGTCGTTCCAGGTGGACAGCGGCGAACGCAGTGGCAAGCGGGTCGTCGAACTCGAGCAGGTCACGCACTACTACGGTGAAGAGTGCATCATCCGCGACCTCTCCCTGGAGATTCAGCGCGGCGACCGCCTCGGTCTGATCGGCCGTAACGGAGCCGGCAAGACGACGCTGCTCAAGGTGCTGCTCGGCGAGCTCACGCCTCAGGAGGGCAACGTACGGGTGGGGACCAACCTTTCCGTCGCCTACTTCGATCAGCTGCGTGCCGGGCTCGAACTCGACAAGAGCGTCTACGACAACGTCGCGCAGGGCAGCGATAAGGTGACCGTGGCGGGTAAGGACAAGCACGTCATCAGCTATCTTCAGGACTTTCTCTTCACACCCGAGCGGGCCCGCCAGCCGGTGAAAGCGCTCTCGGGGGGCGAGTCCAATCGACTGCTGCTCGCCAAGCTCTTCACTCAGCCGGCCAACGTCCTGGTGCTCGACGAACCGACCAACGATCTCGACGTCGAGACACTGGAGCTTCTCGAAGAGCTGCTGCTGGAATTCGAGGGGACGCTGCTACTGGTCTCCCATGACCGCGCATTCATGGACAACGTGGTCACCGGCACGCTCGCCTTCGAGGGCGACGGCATCGTGCGCGAATACGTCGGCGGCTATACCGACTGGGTGCGTCAGGGGGGCAAGCTGCCGCCCGCCCCATGGGAAACCCCTCGGGGCAGCGGCGCAGACACCACCGCCAAGGAGGAGCCGACGGCGTCGGCGCCGGCCAGCAGTCGAGCGGCGAACGACAAGCGTCCGGTCAAGCTCTCCTACAAGCTCCAGCGGGAACTCGATGCGCTACCGGGGACCATCGAGGCGCTGGAGGCCAGGATCGGCGAGTTCGAAACCAAGGTCGGCAGTCCCGATTTCTATCAGCAGGAGAGCACCCAGGTGACCGCTACGCTGGAGGCGATGAGCGAAGCCCAGGCGGCGCTCGATGAGGCGATGGAGCGCTGGATGACGCTCGAGGCGATGGCCGCGGGCGAAGCCTGAACCGACACCGCCGCGCCCCGAGGGGCACGGCGGTTGGGGGTTGCGCTCGAAGCGAGCGCCGGGGCTTACTCCTGCGTTTCGCCATCCTTGCCCACACGCACCGCAAGGACGTCACATTCGGCCCCGTGGAGCACGCCGGTGGAGGTCGAGCCGAGCAGCAGCGCGAAGCCGTGACGGCCGTGAGAGCCCACCACGATCAGATCGACGCCGTGCTCCTTGGCGAAGCGCTGGATCTCGGTATCCGGCATACCGATGACGATGTGTTGATCCTCGCGGGGGATGTCGTAAGGGTCCGCGATGTCACCGAGACGATGAGTCGCGTGCTCGTCGAGCTGATCCTGGATGCTGGTCAAGTCCATCGGGATATCGCCGCCGTAGGCGAACCCGAGCGGTTCCAGCGTATGGATGATCGACAGCTTGGCCTGGTTGCGGCGCGCGATGGGAATCGCCCGCTCGAGCACCTTGTGTGAATCCTTGGTGAGATCCACGGCGACCAGAACGTGATGATATTCATTGCTCATGGTGACTTCTCCCATCCGGCAAATGCGTGCTTCTCACTGTAATCCCGTCACGGAGCGCCGCCAAGCGCACCGCCAGGCGACATGCTGCCGCAGCCGATCATGGCGTAAGCCGCGTCGCGTCGCAACGAGCCCGGCGGTCGTCGTTTTATAACCCGCTGTACTGACACGAGGACGCTATGGCCATCTGGGTGTGCCTGCTGATCGCCGCTTTACTGATTCTTTCGCCGATGCTCTCGCTCAGGCCGGGCCGAAGCGAGTCGCCGCGCAGTGGCGTGCGCCGACATGCCAAGCGCCACGGTGGTGAACTCGATTTCACCCAGGTGCCGCTCGCTCGCCCCGACGCGACGTTGATCGGCTATCGATTGCGCTATCCCAATGACAGGACGGGCAGCGCGTTCGTGGCGGTGAGAGACGAAGTCGCCAGTGAGGTGCTGGACAGGGCGTGCCCTCAATGGCGTTGGCGGGAAGCCCCGCTGCCGTCGCTGGACCGCGAGCGTGAAGCGGCATTGATGGCGTGGCTTGAGACGCTGCCGGTCGATGCGCTGGTGGTCGAATCCCGCGAGCGAACGCTGCGAATCTGGTGGGAGGAAAGCATGTCGCTCGAGCGTTTCGAGCGCGAGTGGCCGACCTGGGTCGCGATGCGAGAGACGCTGGCGGGCAGCGGTCGAAAACGATGAGAAGCGCGTTCGCGCTGCCGTCCGTGGCGGCGCGTTTGGCGTGATGTCGAAGAAGCGCGAGGTCAGCTGGCTTTGGCCTGCTCGGACTGACGCTGCAGATCGAGGCCGTTTTTCTCGATACGATTCAGGATCTCCTCGAAGCGATCGATCTCCTCGTCGGAGAGCCCCGCGAGCATCTCATCGCGGACTTCTTCCACGATGGCTTCGATCTGCTCGAGCAGCGGCGTGGCCTCGTCTGTCAGGTGCAGGCGTTTGGTGCGCCGATCCTCCGAACACGGCCGGCGCTCAATCAGGTTCTGCTCGGCCAGCTGGTCAAGCGTTCGCACCAGCGAGGGGGCTTCGACACCGATGGCGCGAGCAAGGTCACACTGTGCTTGGCCGCCGCCCATGCGGCGCAGGTTGTAGAGCGTCACCCAGCGAGTCTGGGTCAAGCCCAGCGGCGCCAAGCGTTCATCGATGACCGCCCGCCAGAGTCGGGGCAGGCGAGCGAGTTTGAAGCCGATATGCTGTGCCATAGCGGATTACCTGAATCGTGAACGTCCTAACATTCTCCAAAGCACCGCAGGATAATGCAAGCCACGTCGTCATTCCCCGTCATTTCCCAGCAGATGGCGAATGTTCCAGCCGGGTAACCCCGGCGGACGCTGGATCCGGCCGTCGGCGGCGCTCGCCGTCTCGTCCGGCGCTACCGTGAACTTGAGACTGCCGATGCGCTGCCCCGTTTCGGTGGTGACGTCGATCTGCCACTGACCCCCGACGTCGTTCGAGAAGTGCTGTTTATGGGTCCAGGCCCGGTAGCCCTGCTCGCGGCCACCGTGGATCATCAGAGGAATGCGCTCGACCACCTGCCCTTGATGACGCCAGACGTGATAGATCTTTTCACGCAGTCCGCGAGGGGCGCGGATCGCGGTGTAGGCGTAGAGCCCGCGCGTTTTCAATGCATCTGGGGTCAACCGCATCTCGCCGCGCGGTTCGCGGGCAGCGGTATCGAACGAAGGCGACAGGGCGCTGCCCGACAGCCAGAGCGTCGCCGGGGGGATCCAGCTGCGTCCGGCCCATGCCGCCGCCGCAAGCAGCGCCAGCAGTCCCACCATCGCAAGCCACCGCCAGATGCCCGCCGGCTTCAGAAGGCCCACGAGGCTGGGGACGCTGAAGAACGTCATCGCCAGAATCGAGAGCACCAGACTTTCTCCGGTCGTCAGGCGCAGCATGATGGGCAGGGCCACCAGCGTCACCACGAAGACGCAGAGCGCGTGGAAGAGCAAATAGAGCCAGCGATGACGATTCGACAGCCCGAAATAGAGCGGGTCGAGAATCGCCAGCAGTGCGCAGGCGATGAGCAGCCCGGTGAACAGTGCCTGTCCGCTGGACCAGATCGTCGTCGCCAGAAAGAACGGCAGACTGAAGAAAAGCGTCTCCTGATGCACCATCTGGGCCAGAAAGGTCGTGACCGCACGGGGGAGGCCTGAGGCTCGGCCGCGGCGCGAGAACCACTTGTTGATCAGGCTTTCGGCGATCAGCAGCACCCAGGTGAACACAAGGCCCACTGCCAGTACCGCACCCAGCCATTGCTGGCGGTTGACCAGGAAGAACCCGAGTAGCCCGAGCACGAAGGCGATCGGTGGCCAGAGCCAGAACAAGCGCTTCGACTTCGCGATGAGTGGCTCGATCCAGGCCAGATTCGAGGGGTGCAGGCTATCCTTGAGGGACACGCGGCGCTCCGGCATTGACGACGAACGGAAGGTGGCCCGAGACCCAGGGCCGGCTCGGGCCGCGTTATTCTAGCGTACCGCTCTGGGGCGCGCGTCGGCGTGAACGCGACTTCGCGCTTGCGCGCGTGGCGGTGGGGCGCAACGGGCGATCGCGCGAACTCGCCCGCCGTGTTGCCGGCATCACGACTTTGGTTGAGCTTGACGCCGCTGCGGGGGCACGCAATGCTGCAGGCATTCAAACGCTCGTATGATTCGCTCCGGGTCGCGTCGGAGCCTTCTGAAGTCATGGCACGGAGAACCCCATGCTCTATCAAGGCGATGCCATTCGTGTCGAGCGGGAGGAGGGCGGAATCGCCGTTCTCACGTTCGATCTGCAGGCGGAATCGGTCAACAAGCTCTCGTCCGCGGTCATCGGTGAGTTGGATGCCGCCATCGCGGCGCTGGAGGGCGAGTCGGGCATCACGGGGCTGATCGTTGCGAGTGCCAAGGACGCTTTTATCGTCGGCGCCGACATCACCGAGTTTCACGGCATGTTCGCCAAGGACGAGGCGTTTCTCGTCGACATGAACCAGCGCGTTCACGCCATTTTCAATCGGCTGGAGGATCTGGCCTTCCCCACCGTCACCGTCATCAACGGTCTGGCGCTGGGCGGCGGCTGCGAAGTGACCCTGGCCACGGACTACCGGATCATGGCGGACAGCGCCGAGATCGGCCTGCCGGAAACCAAGCTGGGGATCGTGCCGGGCTGGGGCGGCTGCGTCCGGTTACCGCGATTGATCGGCGCCGACAACGCCATCGAGTGGATCGCCGGAGGCACGCAGAACGATGCCGAAGCTGCGCTGAAGGTCGGGGCCGTCGATGCCGTCGTTCCTGGTGCCGAGCTGATGGCAGCGGGCCGTGATCTGATCACCAAGGCCGCCGCCGAGGATTTCGACTACCGCGCTCGGCGTGCCGAGAAAGGCGCGCCGCTCAAGCTCAACGGCGTCGAGCAGATGATGGCGTTCGAGACCGCCAAGGGCTATGTCGCGGGCAAGGCGGGGCCGCACTATCCGGCGCCGATCGAAGCGATTCGGGTGATCCAGAAGGGCGCCGGCGAGGGGCGCGAACGCGCCCAGGCCATCGAGGCGCAAGCCTTCGCCAAACTCGCCAAGACCGATGTCTGCTACAACCTGGTCGGGCTCTTTCTCAACGACCAGGCGGTCAAGAAGAAAGGCAAGTCCTACGCCGAGCAGGCGCCGTCGATCGAGCAGGCCGCCGTCCTCGGGGCGGGCATCATGGGCGGCGGCATCGCCTACCAGAGTGCCTACAAGGGCACACCCATCCTGATGAAGGACATCAAGTTCGAGGCGATCGAACTCGGGCTCAACGAGGCGCGCAAGCTTCTCGGCAAACAGCTCGAGCGCGGCAAACTCACTCAGGCGCGTCTGGCCGAGGTGTTGAGCAACATTCGTCCCACGCTCTCCTACGGGGACTTCGGCCACGTCGATATCGTCGTCGAGGCCGTGGTCGAGAACCCCAAGATCAAGGGCGCGGTACTCAAGGAGGTCGAAGCGGCGGTCGGTGAGAAGACCGTGCTCGCCTCCAATACGTCCACCATCTCCATCGACCGGCTGGCGGCGGATCTGGTGCGCCCCGAAAACTTCTGCGGCATGCACTTCTTCAACCCGGTACACCGCATGCCGCTGGTGGAAGTGATCCGCGGCGCCAAGACGTCCGATGCCGCCGTGGCGGCCACGGTGGCCTACGCCCGGCAGATGGGCAAGACACCGGTCGTGGTCAACGACTGCCCGGGGTTTCTCGTCAACCGCGTACTCTTCCCCTACTTCGGCGGCTTCAGCGCGCTGGTCGAGCATGGCGTCGACTTCGAACGGGCGGATAAGATCATGGAGCGTTTCGGCTGGCCGATGGGGCCGGCCTACCTGCTCGACGTCGTGGGCATCGACACCGCCGTGCACGCAAGCGAAGTGATGGCCGAGGGTTTCCCCGATCGCATGGCGCCGCGTCGGAAGTCCGCGATTCAGGTGATGCTCGAGCACGAACGTCTCGGTCAGAAGAACGGCCTCGGCTTCTATCGTTACGAAGAGGATCGCAAGGGCAAGCCGAAGAAACTCCACGATGACGAGGCGCATCGGCTGGTCGATGAGGTGATCACCGAGCGCCGTGAGCTGGGGGACGACGAGATCATCGCGCGGATGATGGTGCCGCTCTGCATGGAGACCGTGCGCTGCCTCGAAGAGGGGATCGTCGGCTCGGCGGCGGAAGCGGACATGGCATTGATCTACGGCATCGGCTTTCCGCCGTTTCGCGGCGGGGCGCTTCGCTACATCGACGCGCTCGGGGTTGCCGAGTTCGTTGCCCAGGCCGATCGGCTCGCCGAGACGCTCGGCGCACTCTACGCCCCGACGCCGCGTCTGCGGGAGATGGCCGCCAACGGCGAGCGCTTCTATGCCGAGACGCCGGCCGCTCGCGACGACGCGCACGCCTGAATCCACCACCCATCGGAGTCAACGTTATGAGTTTGCATGCCAGAGATGCCGTGGTGGTCGACGCCGTTCGCACCCCCATGGCCAAGGCCAAGCAGGGTGCCTTTCGCCACGTCCGCGCCGAGAACCTCTCCGCGGCCGTGATGCAGGCGCTCTTCGATAGAAATGCCGGGCTCGATCCCGCCGGCGTCGACGATGTGATCTGGGGCTGCGTCAATCAGACCCTCGAGCAGTCGATGAACATCGCACGCAACGCCGCCATTCTCACCGGCATCCCGCGGTCGGTGCCGGCGCAGACCGTCAATCGGCTGTGCGGTTCTTCCATGAGCGCACTGCACATTGCCGTGGCCAACATCCGCGCCGACATGGGCGACTGCTATCTCATCGGCGGCGTCGAGCACATGGAGCACGTACCCATGGCCCATGGGGTCGACGTCAACCCGGCGGCGAGCAAGCATGCGGCCAAGGCCGCCATGATGATGGGCCTGACCGCCGAGCTACTCGGCAAGATGCACGGGGTGACCCGCGTGCAGCAGGATGAATTCGCCCTGCGCTCACATCGCCGCGCCAGCGAGGCCAACCGGCAGGGCTATTTCGATCGTGAGATCGTGTCGGTCGAGGGGCACGATGCCCAAGGGCTGCTGACACGCATCAAGCACGACGAGGTGGTGCGCGAGGATGCCAGCCTGGAGCAGATGGCGGCGCTCAAGCCGGCCTTCGACCCCAAGAACGGCACCGTTACCGCGGCCAGCTCGTCGGCGCTCTCCGTCGGCGCTTCGGCGCTGATGGTGATGAGCTACGAGCGGGCGAAATCTCTCGGACTGCGGCCGTTGGCCAAGGTCGTCTCGACCGGGGTCGCCGGCTGTGATGCCTCGATCATGGGCTACGGACCGGTACCTGCGTCACACAAGGCCCTCAAGGCCGCCGGGCTCAAGACCGCCGACATACAGACGGTCGAACTTAACGAAGCCTTTGCGGCGCAGGCGATTCCGGTACTCAAGGATCTGGAATTGCTGGATCGACTCGACGAGGCGGTCAACCTGCACGGCGGGGCCATTGCCCTCGGCCACCCGTTGGGCTGCTCCGGGGCGCGAATCTGCACCACGCTGTTGAACGTCATGCGCCAGCAGGACACGACACTAGGCCTTGCCACCATGTGCATCGGCATGGGGCAGGGCGTGGCAACGGTGTTCGAACGCCTCTGATCCGACCCGGCCGGGCACCGGTCGAAGACTCGCTTCTCCCTCTGCCGTCTCGCTTTGCGAGGCGGCTTTTTTGTATCAGGCGGAAAAGTGCAGACGTGCGTCTTGGATACGCGCTGTCGCGCCGAAGCGCCACGGCAGGTTGTCACGGCCGTGGCCGACCGGCAGACCCTGGAAGAGTGCCAGCCCCCGCGGCGCGAGCCAGGTCTGGAACAGCGTCGCGAGCGTCAGATCAGCGTAGGGCTGGCAGCCCTCGAAGGTGCCGAGACAGACTGCCGCGGCATCGTCGAGCGCGCCCGAGGCCACCAGCTGCCAGAGATCCCGCTCGAGGCGATAGTAGGGTTCGCCGACGTCCTCGAGGATGACGATGGCGCCCGGGGGGGCGCGAAAGGCAAGCTCAGTGCCGGCGATGCTCGCCAGCACCGCAAGGTTGCCGCCCACGAGCGGCCCTTCGCAGGCGAAGTCCTGGTGAGACGTCACGGCGTCGAGCGGGATCGATTCGCAAGGCGTGCCCTGAAGCAAAGCGAAGAGCGCGGCGAAGTCGCGTGTGGCGGCGGCGCGCGGCGGCTCGCCCTCGTCCTCGAGCTTCACCGCTTCTTTCATCACCGGTCCATGGACGGCCGGTAGCGCATGGCGGTAGCACTGATTCAGCAGGACGGTGACGTCGGAGTAGCCGATGAGCGGCTTGGACGGCAGATTGCCCCAGTCGATCTGGCCGGCGAGATGGGCGCAGCCGTAACCGCCGCGCACCGCCCAGACCGCGTCGGTCTCGGGATCGGCGTACGCCTCGTGAAGCACGCGCAGCCGATGCTCGACGTCGCCGGCCAGATAACGTGTCTGCGATTGCAGCAGGGCGGGGAAGCGTACCTCGACACCGAGTGCGCGCAGCGCCGCGGCGGCGCGGTCGAGCGTCTCGGGGGCGGTATAGGAAGCGGGCGCGATCAAGCTGAAAACGAGCGACATGACACTCTCTGGCCGGACGGGACAAGGCGTTACCTTAATCGGGACGCGACGGCTCGCCAAGCGATGTCCAGACGCTGCGACTGTACGCTCGAATAGGGTTCAGCGGTTCAGCGTCCGGTGATTCAGTGCTTCGGTGATTCAGCGCTTCGGTGACCGAGCCGCTCGATCAGCTGATTCATCGACATGGGCCGCCCCAGATAGAACCCCTGATACTGCGCGACCCCGAGCGACTGCAACAGTTCCCACTGCTCGAGCGTCTCCACGCCCTCGGCGACGGTCTCCATCCCGAGCAGCGCACACAGACCCACGATACCGGCGAGCAGGTCTCGCGCCCGCGGGTCGTCCGCAAGATCGCACATGAAGCTGCGATCGATCTTGATGGTGTCGAACGGCAGCCGCTTGAGATAGCCGAGCGAAGAGTAGCCCGCGCCGAAGTCGTCCATGGCCACGCGAAAGCCCTGCTGGCGCAGGTGCTCGATGCGCGCCTCCGGTGCCCGGGTATTCTCCAGAAAGATCGATTCGGTGACTTCGAGTTCGATCTGATCGGTGGTGATCGCGTGGCGCGCGCAGGCCTCCCCCAGTACGCGGGCGAGGTTCTCGTCCATGACGTGCAGGGCCGAGATATTGACCGCGACGGGGAGCGGATAGCCCAGTCCCGCGAGCACCGCGGCATAGCGGGCGGCGTGTTCGATCGCAAGGTTGCCGAGCGCCGAAGCCATGCCGTTGTGTTCGGCTAGGGGCACGAAGATGCTCGGCGGTATCGGACCGCAGTCCGGTAGCGACCAGCGTGCCAGAAGCTCCGCCCCCACGATGCGGCTGGCGCCATCGAACTTGGGCTGCACCACGAAGTCGAGCGTCTGCTCGTTGATCGCCACTCTGAGCCGGGAGAGCATCGACATCTGCTCCAGGCTGCTGTGCTTGAGCTCGTGGCGATAGGCAACCGCCGCATTCTTGCCTAGATCCTTGGCCGCATACATCGCCACATCGGCATGCTGGAGCAGCGTTTCGCTGTCGTTGCCATCGTCGGGGGAGTGGACGATACCGATGCTCGCGGTCATCGCGATCTGATGATCGTTGAGCATCAGAGGTTGAGCGATCGCATCCAGCAGTCGGTTGGCGACGTTCTTGGAACGCTCTGAATCCCCGCCGGTCTCCAGCACCACCACGAACTCGTCGCCCCCCCAGCGAGCGATCAGGTCACGCCCACGAAGGGTCGCCTTGAGTCGCTCGACCATGATCTGGAGCAGTCTGTCGCCGGCCTGATGGCCGAGCGAGTCGTTGATGTGCTTGAAGCCGTCGAGATCGATGAAAAGTATCGACAGCGTCGCGCCGCTCGGCATCTCCTCGAGTTTGCGGCTCAGTCGATACTGCAGCGTCGTGCGATTGGGAAGCTGGGTGAGCGTATCGATGCTGGCGAGGTGTTCGAGTTCGCGCTCCGAGCGTTTGCGCGCGGAAATATCGCGCAGCGCCGCGATGTAGTGCACGCCGCCGCTATCGCTGAGAGTGAAGTCGCTCAGCGTGATCTCCACCGGGATCGCCGAACGCGTTGCGTCGCCGGGGCGAAAAACGCCCTCGTGAAGCGTGGCGGTCGGCCGTCGCGCCGCGTGGCCGGGGGACCCGTCGAGTACCGCCGAGCGAAGATAGGACGGAAGGGAAGCACCGATCACCGCCTCCGCGCTGACACCGATCAACGTCATGAAGGCATGATTGATCTCGAGTATTCGCCACTGCTCGTCGACGACCAGCATGGGATCGCGAGAGGCGGCAAAGGCGTGTGCCTTGACGCACTCGCTGCCGCGTAGCGCCGGGCCGGGAACGATTTCGGTGACGCCCAGCACGTCGACCGGCGCCCCCGAGTCATCGCGCTGGGTCACGCGCGCCCGGACGCGCCACCAGCGGCCGTCGCTGATGGGATTGATGTCGAGTTCCAGCGTGTGATCGAGCCCGTTTCTGAGCGCTCGCCAGCGCTTGGCCAACTGATGCCGCTGATGCCGCGACAGATCGCGAAGCAGGTCGCGAATGCCGATCCGAGAGGGCGGTCGATCGCCGCCGGGCAGCAGCAGACAGTGGGTATCCGAAGTGGACCAGCGCCAGGGTTTCAAGCCGACGGTCTCGAAGGCGAGACGTCGCCAAGACGGTGAGATGTCCGCCGGCGCCGAGTTCCAGCGGGCGTCACGCGTTCGCTCACCGAGTGTCGCTTCCGGCCCGTGCCCGTAGAGGGTGGCACGCTCGCCGATCAAAGGCGGTTCGTCTTTATACATCGATACGGAATCTCGTCTGCTGACTGACTTTGGCCGACGTTCAAGTAGAAACGCTATCGGCTTGGGCCGGGCAAACTTGATTCCGTGAAGGGAGAAAAAGGCAGCGCCGAGGGGCACCGCTCGAGACACCGGTGCGACTCGTCACCCACGAGTCGCGGACATTAGAAGATCGCCGCTGCGAACAGGAAGAGCACCGCCAAGAAGGCGACGATGAAGATGATCGAACGCGGCGTCGCCAGATCGAATGCGTAGCAGAGCGCATGCGCGATTCTCGCCAGCACGAAGATCACGCTGGCGAGTACCACCATCGCGCCCGTCGTACCGGTCAAGCCCACCGCGACCACGGCGGCGGTGAATAGCCCCAACGCCTCCCAGGCATTCTGCTGCGCGGCCCAGAGGCGAGCGCCACGGCCGGTCATCTTGGCGTACTGCTGACGCGGGTGATGGTTGTCGACCTCACCGAACTCCTTGCGCCGCACGGCACTACCCCAGAACGCCAGCCCGTAGGGAATCAATGCGGTGACCAACAGGCATAGAAGAATCGTGCTCATGAGCGGGCTCCGGGTGCGGTAGCAATCACTGCCAGGACAGTTATCGAAAGGGTATGAGCCAAGGATAGCAGACCACACCGAGACCCCGTCGGCGGTCACGGTCGAGCCGTGAACTTCAAACCCGAGCGGGGTCGAGAGCTCGAATGCAATCGATGAGTGGGCGCGGGGGCTAGCGTCGAGTCGAAACGGCGGTGCCCGCCGTGACGACGGTCGCCGGCTCCCGGGTGCGCTGCTCCAGGGTGTCGAGCGTGCGCATCAGTCGAGTGACGGCCGGCGTATCGAGGCTGCCCGTCGCGGCAGCCAGGGCGGCGCGGTTGGCCAGGTAGTCGCAGAGCGTATCGACGTAGCGAATGCGCAGATCGTAGACCGCGGCGCGCGCGTCGAGCACATCGACCAGGTCGCGCAGTCCCAACGATTCACCGCGCACCGCGGCGTCGACGAAGAGCGCGCCGGAGACGATAGAGCGCTCGAGCGCTTCGAGCTGGCGGCGATCACCCTGAATGCCCTTGAGGCGACGGCGCACTTCCTGCTGGGCCAGCCGGCGTTCGTTGTCGAGATTCGCTGCGCCGGCAAGCGCGGTCAACTCGCCCTGACGGATACTCGCCGTGGTGTAGCCGCCCTGATATAGCGCGACGTTGAGCTCCACGCCCGCGGAGAGATCGCGGCTGGTGCGAAGCGCGTCGTTGCTCTGCAGATCGCTGTAGTCGACCACGAAATCCAGGCGCGGATAGCGCGCCGCGCCGCGGATATCGGTCTCCTGGCGAGTGACGCGCTCACGCTGGGCAGCGAGAAGCACGTCAGCGTTGTCGCCGCTCTCGGCGAGCAGGGTCTCCAGCGAGCGCGTCTCCTCCTCGGGCGTAACAGTCTCCGAGGGTTCGATCAGTCTCGGCGTGAACATCGGGGTGACACCGGTCAGGCGCTCGAGATCCGTGATCGCGATCGACAGCGCGTTCTCCGCGGCGGTCTGGTCGGCGATCGCCTGATCGAGCCGCGACTGCGACTCGAGCAGGTTGATGCGGTCCCCGAGCCCCAGATCGAACGCGCGCTGGGCCTGGCGTTGCTGCAGCGTGAGCGATTCGCGCTGGGCCATGAGCAGACCGACGCGGCGCGAGGCGCGATAGGCGTCGAGATAGGTTTCGATCACCGTCATCGCCAGGTCCCGCTCGGCGACGGCGACCTCGAGCGTGGCGGCATCCGCCTGCGCCCGCGCCTTGCCGAGCTGCCGCGAACGTTCGAGGTCGAACAGCGGCTGCGTGAGCCGAAGCCGCCAGCTGGTGTCGTTCGTGCGACCCGAGATGCGGTCGTCGTAGACCTCGTCAGGATAGTCCTGGGGGTTGTCGGTATAGATGTTGTCGGCATCGCTGACGCGATAGCTCGCGCTGCCCTCCAGGCGCGGCAGCAGGCGCGAGCGGGCCATGGGGACTTCCTGCGCCACGGACTCGCCGTCGAGACGCCGGCTGCGCAGACCTGCGTCGTTATCCAGCGCCAGCGCGATCAGCTCGTTCATCGAGGGTAGCGACGCCTCACGCTCGCTCGCGATGCGCGCGGACGGCCCACCCGGGGCCGCGGTGGTCATCTTTGCGCGGGCGGCGACCGGATCTGCCGAAACGCTCGCTGCTAGAGCGGGTGTCGCGGCGAGCAGCAGGGCGACGCTACCGGCGCGCAGTGCCGGGAAGAGACAGAGTCGCATCGGCATCACTCTTCGCGCATCGCGCGGGCCAGCATGTCGCTGAACGGCTTGAGCATGTAGCTGGCGAAGGTGCGCTCGCCGGTGCGCAGCATGACTTCCGCCGGCATTCCCGCGAGCAGCTCCATCGAGCGGGTCATCTTTGCCTGCCCCGCATCGGTCACGCGTACGCGGGCCTTGTAGTAGTGCGTGCGGGTCGCTTCGTCCTCGAAACTGTCCGCCGAGACGTGGACCACCTCACCGGCGATGACGTTGGAGAGCCGCTGATTGAAGGCGCTGAAGCGAATCTCGGCGGGCTGGCCGACCCGCACGTTGTCGATGTCACGATCCGGCACCCGCGCCTCGACGATGAACGCCTCGTTGGCCGGCACGATCTCCATGACCGTCTGGCCGGACTGCACCACGGCACCACGGGTGTGGACCTGGGTGCCGACCACCGTACCGGCGACCGGGGCGGTGATGGTGGTGCGTCCAACCTGATCCTCCAGCGCGGTCACGCGCTCCTCGGCGTCGGTGACCTGCGCCTGAGCGTCCCGGAGCGCTTCGCCGACCTGCTGGTGGTACTCCTGGCGGTGCAGCTCCTTCTGCAGGCCGTTCTCGCTGATCTGCGAGCCGAGCTGACCGATCTCGGCGGTGTGCTGGGCGTTCTCGCCGCGATACTGGAGTACCTGACGCTCGAGCTCGCGCAGGCGCTGGTTGTCGCCCAGCCCCTCCTTGAACAGCGTGCGATAGTCCGCGGCCTCCTGACTGAGCGAGTCGATGCGCGAGCGGTTGACTGCCTGCAGCGATTCGAGCCCGCTGATCTGCTGACGCATCTGGCTGGCCTTCTCGTCCAGCGAGGCGAGCGCATCGATGAGCGACTGACGCCGGATGTCGAACAGACGGCGCTGGACATCGACCACCGCCTGGACCCGCGGGGAGGTGTCGTCGAGCAGCACCTGCGGCATCGTCAGCGTATCGCTGTCGCTCTGTTCGGCGATCAAACGCACTTCGCTGGCCAGGGCCATGCGGTACTCGGCGCGGGCGATGGAGAGCTTCGCCAGCGGCTGGGTATCGTCGAGCACGATCAGCGCCTGACCCGCTTCGACCTGGTCACCGTCGGCGACCAGGATCTCCTTGATGATGCCGCCCTCGAAGTGCTGCACGGTCTTGGTGGAGGTTTCGACCATTACCGCACCCGGCGCGACCACCGCGACCGCAAGATTGGCGGTCACCGACCAGAGCGCGAAGCCGCCGAGCGCCGCGGTGAGCACGACGATGCCGAAGCGCCGCGCCGCGCGATCGCTGGTGGGGACCCGGGGCGTCGAGGATTGGATCGGCATCGCATTCGGCACGGCAGCGCTCGAGGCGAGCACGGGTGGCAGGCGTGACGCGAGACTCATCGGGATTCTCCCTCCTGTGGCGCGGTGGAGCGGGGGCGAGCGTCGTCACGGCCGCCTCGGGCCCGTAGCCGCACCGATGGTGCACCGGCCACGGCCTGCGCCACGGCACGCTGGACGTCGCCGCGTTCGGCGGGGGCGAAAGCCGCGAGGCGGCCCTCCTTGAGCGTCAGCACGCGATCGACGTGCTCGAGGATCATCGGCGTATGGCTGATCACGAAGACGGTGGTGCCTTCGTGCTTCAGCTGGCGCAGGCAGTCGATCAGCGCGCGCTCGCCGCTGGCATCGAGGTTGGCATCGGGTTCGTCGAGCACGACGAGCGCGGGTGAGCCGTAGAGTGCGCGGGCGAGGCCCAGGCGCTGGCGCTGGCCACCGGAGAGCACGCCGCCGCTGCCTTTGATGGGCGTGTCATAGCCCGAGGGCTGCTGCAGGATCATGTCGTGCACGCCGGCCTTCTGCGCGGCCTTCAACACTTCGCCGGGCTCGATCGACCCGAAACGGGCGATGTTCTCGGCGATCGTCCCGTCGAAGAGCTCGATGTCCTGGGGCAGGTAGCCGACGTGCGGGCCGAGGCGCTCGCGAGGCCACTGGGCGACATCGGTGCCGCCAAGACGCACGGTGCCGTGCTGCAGGGGCCAGATACCCAGCAGCACCCGCGCCAGCGTCGACTTGCCCGCCGCGCTGGGACCGACGACGGCGACGTGTTCGCCGGCGGGGCAGACGAAGGCGATGTCGTGCAGGGTCGGCAGGCGCACGCCGGGCGGCGCGGCGACGACCGACTCGAACGTCACGTTGCCGGCGGGGGGCGGCAGCGGCATTCGCGCGGTGTCGGACGGAGTCGCGGCGAGCAGGGCATCGAGCCGCGTGTAGGCGGTTCGCGCCCCGATGAAGCCCTTCCAGCTACCGATCATCTGATCGATCGGCGCCAGCGCTCGGCCCATAAGGATCGAGCCGGCGATCATCATGCCGCCGGTGAGGCTTCCCTGAATCACCAGGTAGGCGCCGAGTCCCAGGATCAACGACTGGAAGAGGATACGCAGCGTCTTCGATAGATTGCTCAGCGCGCCGGCGCGATCGCTCGCGCGTGACTGATGGGAGAGATACTCCTGATGGCGCTGTTCCCAGCGTTCGCCCAGCGCCGGCAGCATGCCCATCGCCTGGATCACCTCGGCGTTGCGCAGGTTGCTGGTGGCAAGCTCCTGGGACTGCACGTGCTCGCGGTTGGCCTGATCGAGCAGTCCCTGGGTGCTCTTCTCGTTGAGCCAGGCCACCGTCAGCAGTATCAGACCGGCGCCGGCGGCGAACAGTCCGAACAGCGGATGAAAGAGCGTGAGGATGGCGATGTAGATCGGAATCCACGGCGCGTCGAAGAAGGCGAACAGCGCGTTACCGCCGATGAATTGGCGCAGCGCGGTGAGGTCATTGAGCGGCTGGGCCGAGGTGGTGCCCGGTGCGGCGAGCGCCTTGCGAAAGGTCGCTTGATACAGCCGCGAGCTGAGCTGGTTGTCGAGCCGATTGCTGATGCGCACCAGCATCCGGGATCGCACACCGTCGAGGCACCCCATGATGGCAAATAGATAGACCACCACGAGCGTCAGCATGAGCAGCGTTTCGGTACTTTGCGTGGTGATGACGCGATCGTAGACCTGAAGCATGTAGATCGAGGGCGCCAGCATCAATAGGTTGATGAAGAAACTGAAAAGCAGGATGAAAAGAAACGAGCGTCGACAGTCGGTCAACGCTTTTCGAAGTTCCGGCTGACTCTCTTTCATTTTGGCGACCTGGCATTGGGCGAACGCAAAGAAGCGACACTTCCCGCGGTAATCGTGGCGGCAAGAATGCAGGGATTGTGAAGAAATTTGCAAGCCGGTTCGAGACGATGCTTGCCGCGCAGAAAGTGTCGGCGATTCGATGAATGGTTTTAATAAAGTTATCAATATCAAGTTTTTATGTAGGTAATTCGCCGATCCGGTCAGCTTCTTTCATTTGGCCTGACGAATAAAATGGGCGTGGTTGTTTTAGCGTGTATGAGAAAGCTAATAAATAAAAATGAGTCACGTTTTGCCGATAACGTCGCGGTGTCGATTTTCTTGAAACGCAATGTAATCGATCGGCAGCGGCTTTCTGAGCGAAACCGTTTTTAATGCAATGAAATTTTGGAAGAATTGGTTAAAGTGGCGCTTCGTTGAAAAGTAGAAATTCCTAAAATTCGTATTCCGGTCGTAGAAGTTTCAACTTTCCGGCAATACCGGGAAACGCTAGTTTCCGTCCAACCAGACTTTAGTCAAAACACGTCGGCGTCTTTCTTGCCAGCGGGCGACGAAGGGATGCCGCGACGACCCCCAACCGCTGTCGCCAGGCGGTTGCTTGACCCCCGAACGAGCGGCGCCGTCATGAAGGCTGCGCCTGTTCTCACTCCCATTTCGCTCAAGGGCCGAATCCATGTTCACGCTTGCCATTGTCGACGTCCAAACCGGTGCGATCGTCGAAACGCTGGAGCCCGGGGATGCCTTGACCCGGGACCGGCTAGACGACGTCTATCGGCTCGCGGTCTCGCCGCAAAGCAGCGCAGGTTTCGATGCGACGACGGTGACAAGCGTCACGCTCGGCCTCGTCGATGCCGCGGGCAATGCCACTACCCAGACGAGTGATGCCGTACCGTTCTGGTTCTCGCTGGCGGATCTCGCCACGGGTGCCGCGGGGCTGACGCTGACCCCCTTCGACGCCGACGGCAACGCGCTCGCCTCGGGGAGACAGGTCCAGGGACTCGAGGTCGTACCCGCTGAAGGGTGGCGGGGCGGCGTCTTCGGGCTTCAGGGCACGTCGATCGGCATCGACGACGGTGGCTCGCTGCCCGATACCGCCATCCGCAGCGCCGCGAATCCGGAGAGCAATCCCGGGGCCGGCGCCGACGGGCTCTGGAACGGCCACAGCGGTGACGGCTATCTGGACATGGGACGACAGCTGGGGGATGCCAGCTACTTCGATGTCACGGTGGAATCTGCCGGCACCTACCTGCTCGACGTGCGCTATGCCAGCAGCGGTCCGAGCGGTCTGGGTCGGCCGATGGCGGTACGCGTCGACCAGGGCGTGCAGGGCACGCTCGATTTCGCCAATACCGGTAGCGGCAATGCCGGATGGCAGACATGGGAGCACGCCACGCTGTCGCTGACGCTGGACGCGGGCACCCAGCGCATTCGGCTCGAGAACCTGATGGCCGACGGACCCAACATCGACAGCCTGTCGCTTTCGCCGGTCGAACTCGGCGCGCTGCCGGCGAGCTTCGTGATTCAGGCGGAGAACACCGAACGCGTCACCATCCTGGATTTCGGTGCCAGTGACGACCCCGCGCTGACCCGCGTGGTCGATGCCGATCACCCCGACGCGGCCGGTAATGTCCGCGCCGGGGCGATCAACGGCAGTTATATCGATATCGGCTCGGATGCCGGCGATGCGATCGTCTTTCACGCCGACCCGAGCGCCTCGGGGATCTACACGGCGACCATTCGCTACGCCAACGGCGGCACCGGCGATCGTCCGATGCTCGTCGGCAGCGGCGAGGGGGCGACCACGCTGCTCTCCTTTCCGCCTACCGGCGGCTGGAATCAGTGGAGCGAGGTGACGGTGTCACTGCCGCTTCGCTACGGCGGTACCGACGTCAAGATCACACTGCCGACGGCAGGCGAAGGCGGCATGCCCAACGGGCCGAACATCGATCAGATCGTCTTCGACTATGAAAGCGCATTGCCGGTGGACTCCTCGCTGGTGTTCGAGATCCAGGGCGAGGCATTGACCCCGGACGACGGCAACTCGGCGCCCGACACCGTGGTGCGCGACGCGTTCAACCGCGAGTCCAACCCGGCCGCCGGCAGCGACGGACTATGGGGTGACTTCACCGGCACGGGCTACCTCGACATGGGCGGGCAGGCCGGCGACGCCGCCGGCTTCGAGGTCTCCGTCAATGAAGCCGGCACCTACCTGCTCACGGTCCGCTACGCCAGCGGCGCACCGGGCACGCGGCAGATGACGCTCTCCGTCGATGGCGAACTGCAGGGTGTCATCGGCTTCGGCTCTACCGGTACCGGCGCGGCCGGCTGGGAAAACTGGAGCGAGAAGACCTACGAGGTCGATCTCGAGGCGGGCGTCAATACCGTGCGTCTGGCCAATGTCTCCAACGGCGGCCCCAACATCGATCGCATCTCGCTCAACACGCTGCCGGACGAGGTGATCGAACCCGGTGACCGCTCGCCGATTCGCATCAACTTTCAACCGGCCTCGGCGACCACGCCGGAGGGCTACGTTGCCGATACCGGACTCGCTTTCGGCCAGCAGTCGCTGACGATCGGCGGGGTGGCTCACGCCTTCGGCTGGGTGACGGAGGCCTCCATCGCCGACGGCACCGCCAACGGCACCACGCCGATGGCGATCGTCGGGCACGACCCCGACGCGCTGGGGGATCGCAGCGACACGCTCGCCGGCATCGATCCGCGTCAGGCGACCTACGCCGGTTTCGACAAGCCCGGCTACGCCGACAAGGCGGGCTGGGAGATCGAACTCGAGGATGGCTATTACGAGGTGACGATCTCCATCGGCGACAGCGGCGGTGCCTATGACAGCGTCAACGTGATCAATGCCGAGGGCGAAGCGTTCAACACGCCGTTCGCCTCGCAGCGGCCGGCCAACTTTCCGGCGGATGGCGAGCCCATGGATGACAGCGACGGCTATCGCTCGTCGCTGGTCACGCGCGTGGTTCAGGTCGTCGACGGACGACTCACGCTGGACGCCATCGGTGTCAACAGCGACAACACCGAGATTCAGTACCTCGAGATCCAACCGCTGCCCGATCTCACGCCGAACGACGATCGTGCCGCGCCGCTGGACTACGCCCAGTTCATCTCGCCGCGGGCGGTGGCTGGCGTCGGTCAGAACGAGATCGCGTTCGACCTCCAACCGCAGGACGGCAGTCTCCCGGTGGGGATCGACCCGACATCGGACTTCTTCATCGGATTGTCGGTGGTGGAGGGGCGAGGCGGGGCGCTGCTCGAAAGTCTCAACGACGGCTCCGTGCGCCTGTTCGAAACCGTCAGCGGTCGAGAGGTGGGCTTCAACATCAACACCACCGGCGGTTTCGACTCGCTCACCATCTCGCCCAAGGGCGGGCTCGAAGCCTTCACCAGCTACACCCTGGTGATCGATGGCTTCCAGGACCGGGGCAGCAATACCGACCCGGACGCGCCGACGCGAGAATTCCAGAAGTTCTCCTCGACCTTCGTCACCGGCGCCCAGCCGCCGGCGGTGGACAGCGAGGTCGGCTTCTCGACCCATCTCGAGCTCGACGGCGCGGCGGACGGCGCCTATCTGTTCACCTCGACCACGATGTCGCCGGACAACAGCAAGGTCTACGTCTCCACCATGAACGGGGAGATCAAGCGCTTCGACATCGACCCGGCGAACGGAGATCTGGTCAACGGCCAGACGCTAGAGCTCGACTACTTTCAGGGGGAGTCCGGACCGCGGGGCATCGTCGGACTGACCTTCGATCCCACCGATCCCAACGTGCTGTGGGTCACCGACAACGACCCGATCCCGCTGACCGGACGCGACAATGGCGTACCGGACTTCAGCGGCCGCGTCAGCAAGGTGACCATCAACGAGAGCGATGCGACGTTCTCGGCGAGCGCCGAGCCCTACATCGTCGGTCTGCCGCGTTCCAACGGCGACCACGTCACCAACAGCGTGGTGTTCCAGGCCAACGACGCCTATGACGCCGTCAGCAACCCGGACGTACCGCCGTATCTGCTCTACCTCTCCCAGGGCGCGAACACCGCCATGGGTCAGGACGACAGCGCCTGGGGCAATCGGCCGGAGCGTCTGCTCAATGCCAGTGTGCTCGAGATCGATCCCTACCGGCAGGCGCCTCCCGGGGGCTTCGATGTCTCGACCGAGCCGCTGCCGGCGGATGGTTCCAACGGACGTTACGAGGATGATGACAACGACCTCAAGAACGGCCCCATCGACATGGGCGGCGGGCAGTATCTGGTCTTCGCCCAGAACGGCACGGCGTCGATGCAGGACGCCGACGGCAATGTACTGATCGACTACTACGACCCGTTTGCCGACGACGCCGTGCTCAAGATCTTCGCCACCGGTATCCGCAATGCCTACGACCTGGTGTGGCACTCCAACGGGTCGCTCTACCTGCCGACCAATGGCTCCGCCGCCGGCGGCAGTACCCCGGACGATCCGCGCACGCCGCAGAACGAAGGCCTGATCAACGTCGGCAAGCAGGACGACTATCTGTTCAAGGTCGAGCGAGGCGGTTACTACGGTCATCCCAACCCGCTGCACGATCAGTACATTCTCAATGGCGCCAACCCCACGGCGGGTGACGATCCCAACGAGGTCGACGAATATCCGGAAGGGCAGAATCCGGACCCCGGCTACGACGCGGACGACGCCTACTCGCTGGGCGAGAACCGCTCGCCCAACGGCGCGATCGAGTACGCCAGCAACATCTTCGGTGCCACGCTCAAGGGTAGTCTGCTGTTCGTCGAATACTCCGGCGGCAACGACATCCGCTGGGTCACCCTCGACGCCGACGGCAACGTCGCCGAAGACACCGTGCTTCGCGACACCAACGGCCAGATCATCAGCTACGTCGATCCTCTGGACATCATCGAAAATCCGCTCACGGGGCAGCTGTATCTGATGACACTCAACCGCAGTAACGGCCAGAGCCAGATCGTGCGGCTCGATCCTGTTCCCGGCGACGTCGTACAGCCCGGCGATGGCAGTGGCGAACTCGTGTCGCTGATCACCATTCAGGCCGAAGACGAGACCCAGGCGGTCATCGCCGCGGGCAGCGGTGCCCAGATCAGCATCCGCGACGGCGACAACCCCGAGCCCTCCGCCACCAACCCGCCCTACGGCGTGCGTCCCGGCGCCTTCGGCCTGGATGGCAACACCGACTACTCCGACGGCGTCGTCGGCGGCTATGCGGACTTCGGCAACACCAGTGCGGACTTCATCACCTTCAACTTCGACGTGGGGGCCAATCAGGTCGGCGAGTCGGTGCTGCGGGTTCGCTACGCCAACGGCGCGCCCACCGACCGGCCGCTCGAGGTCTTCGTCAACGGCGAGAGCGTGGGCACCTTCGGTTTCGCGCCGCCCACCGGCGTCTCCGGCAATGCGGCCTGGAACACCTGGCAGACGCTGGACATTCCGGCCGAGCTGATCAGCGGCGCCAACAGCGTGCGTTTCCAGGCGATCAACGCCGGCCCCAATATCGACCAGCTCGAAGTGCTGGTCACCGAGAGCGCCGAGCCCGTGCCGCCGGCCGTCGACAATCGCTTCGAAGCGGAGGCCGCGACGCTTGCCGGCGGGGCCATCGTCATCCCCGAGACGGACGTCGACCGCGACGCCTCGGGCAACGGCTTCGTCGATTTCGTCGGCAACACCAATCAGTCGATCACCTGGGACGTGGAGACGGCGGCCAGCGGCGTCCACGAGGTGACCATCGGCTACTCGCTCACCGCGGGCAAGGCGGACCGGCCAATGGGCCTCACCGTCAACGGCGTGACCCAGCCGGCGGTCAACTTCCCCGCGCTCAGCCAGACACCGGGAGACTGGGTGACCCAGACCTTCCAGGTCGCGCTCGGCGCCGGCGACAACACCCTCACGTTGACCGCGCCGCGAGGCGTCGGGCCGGATATCGACTACCTGCAGATCGGCAACGCGCCGCTGGCGGGCTCGTCGGAGGGCGCGATCGCGGTCACCAGCACCGACCCGACCTATTTCCCCGACCGCGTGGTGTTCAACTACCTCGAGGACAACGACGTCGCGAACACGCCGCGGGAGTACAAGGACAGCGGGTCGGTGGTGATCGCCAACAACGGCACGGGTGATCTCACCGTCAGCGATGTCGCCATCGACGGACCTTTCCGGCTGGCCGATCCCGACGCGCTGGACGATCTCGTGCTCGCGCCGGGCAGTTCGATCGAGGTGGAGGTGCTGTTCAATCGCGCCGCGTACACGCCGCCGACGAGCAATGCCGCCGACGGCGTCTTCGAAGGCACGATGACCGTGACCTCCAACGATGCCGATCAGCCGGTCACCGACATTCAGCTGGCTGGCTTCTGGCAGGCGCGGGACGAGGGCGGGTGGGAACCCAACCTCAACGAGATCTGGCGGGTGTTCGGCTTCGGTAACCATATCGAAGGGCTGTCGACGCTCGACGGCGGCGGCCAGTCGGTACTGCAGAACTTCGATCTCTATCAGGCCGCCGATCCCAACGAGGTGCTGTCGCGCTACTGGCAGATCGCCGACGGCGCGACTACGGCCAAGGTAACCCAGCTGGCGGCGCTGCACGGCGATAGCGGGGCGCTGGTGGCGATCCACGCGCCGGGCAGCAAGTCCCAGGCCAATCCGATGGCCAACCACGACAGCCTCTACAGTCAGTCGTTTCTGCCCAAGGTGGCCAACGGTGAATACGCCAGCGCCACGTTCGGGCGCAACCAGGTGCCGGATGCCTGGCTGGGTGACGACGTCTTCGGTATCTCCATCGCCAATCTCTCCACCGACCCGTCGCTCAATCCGAAGGGCGGCGGGACGCCGCCGGCGGCGTTCGACGGCGTGGAGCGTGGCTATACCGTGCGCACCTTCCAGGCACTGGACAAGAACGGCGACGCCATTCCCAACACCTACTTCGTAGCGCAGGACTACACAGGGATCAACTACGACTACAACGACAACGTCTACCTGATCGAGGGAATTCAGCCCGCCAAGCGGGTCCCGTTCACCGACGATCAAACGCCCTGGTCCCTGGATCACGACGGCCTGACGGTGGAAGCGGCGCGCTTCGACGAAGGCGCGCCGTACCTCACCTACCGTGACAGCAGCGAAGCGCAGCTCGGCAGCGACTTCCGTGATACCGGCGTTGACATCCGCGGCGACGGGGATGCCATCGGCTGGGTCGAAAACGGCGAGTGGGTCGAGTACACCATCGACGTTGAAGAGGCGGGGGTCTACGACCTGACGTTCCTCTCCGCGCTCGGCAGCCAGAGCGGCGCGGCGCGCACCATCACCGCCTCGTTCGACAGCGGCGCCGGTGTCTACGAGCACGCCACCGTTGCCGTCGGCTTCTCGGGCGGGTGGAGCACCTTCCTGCCGACCGAGAAACAGGGGGTGCTGCTCGAAGCCGGTGAGCAGGTGCTCCGCGTGACCTTCAACGGCGGCGCGCAGAACCTCGAGTCGTTCAGCCTGACGCCGGCGGTACAGACGGCCTTCAACGAGAGCGGTACGCCGTGGACGGTGGATGGCGAGTTCACGCTGGCGGCGGCGCTCTACGACGCGGGTGGCGCCGAGGTGGCCTATCACGACTCCAGCGAAGTGCAGCTCGGTACCGACTTCCGCGGCGAGGGGGTGGACATCCGCGGCAACGGCGACGCGATCGGCTACATCGAGAATGGGGAATGGGTCGAGTACACCCTCGATGTCGCGGAGGCGGGTACCTACGCACTCTCCTTCTCCGCGGCGACCCGGTTCAGCGATCGCAGCGTGACGGCGAGCGTCGAGCGCGACGGTGAGGTCTACGAAAGCGCCGAGGCGCAGCCGGTGATCAATAGCGGCGACTGGAACACCTACCGCGCCAACGACGGCATCGAGCTCGATCTCGCGGCCGGCGAGCAGACCCTTCGGTTGACCTTCAACGGCGGCTCGATGAACGTCTCCGAGTTCACGCTCACCGAGGTGGCCGGCAGCAGCGCCTCCTCGAGCGTGGCGCGGATGCAGAGTCTGTCACTGGAGGCGTCGGCGCTCGCGCCGGTCGACGAGGCGCCGGTGATGAGCGACGACGTGTCTCTCGCGGGCGTCGAGTATCACCCGGTCGCCGAGATCGCGTAAGCGCATCATCCAGTCGCCGAGATCGCGTGGCGACACCGACGGGGCGCTGCTCGCGCCCGGCCAATCCAAGGCCCCACCCCGAAGCGTTTCGGGCTGGGGCCTTCTTGCGTCAGGGAGGTGTGATCCGCCGCGACTTTGACGGTGGCCTATTCGGATCGTCGCCCGGGGCGTAGCGCGAGGATGACCACGGCGATGCAGGTCAGGGAGCAGGCGAACATCGCGGCGATGACGTAGCCCAGCGTCTCCGGCAGCAGCGTGGAGAGCGCGCTCAGCCCCCCGGCGATACCGAACTGTGTCGCGCCCAGCAGCGACGCGGCGGTGCCGCCGTGACGCGAGAAGAACTCCATGTAGCAGGCCTGGTTGTTGGGTACGATGCCGCCCTGAGCGCCGATGGTCAGCATCATCGCCGGCAGGAACAGCCAGATCGAGACGTCGAGCGCGGTCGCCAGACAGAGCAGCAGCACGCCGGTGAACTGCAGACAGAGGCAGGCGACGAGAATCTGTCGCGAAGCGAAACGATTGAGCAGCGCCCGGTTGGTCAGGTTCACCACCAGCATCATCACGATGTTGGCGCCGAAGAGCAGTGAAAAGCTGCTCTCCGAGCGACCGAAGTGGCTCTGATAGATGAAAGAAGCGTGGGTGATGAAGAGCATCATCACCGAGAAGGCGAACGCCTGTAGCGCCAGATGGGCCAGCGCCGGACGTGTCGTCAGCACGGCGCGATAGCGCGTCAGCAGTGTCGACTCGCCGTCGGCCGCGGGTCGCGCGGCGCCGGCTTGCCCGCCGATGGCCGAGGCGCGCAGCACGACCCGCGCCTGCAGCGGTATCAGGCAGAGCGCATAGACGGCGAGGAAGGCGAAGATACCGTGCCATCCGCTCAGCGCGAGCAGCGCCGTGCCCAGGCTGGGGGCGACGCCGGGCGCGACCACCATGATCAACCCGATCATACTGAAGAGTTTGGCGGCCTCCTGTCCGTGTACGCGATCCCTGACCAGCGCGGGAATCAGCACCATCACCCAGCCGCTGCCGAAAGCCTGCACGGCGCGCAGGGCGAGTAGCGCCGGCAGCGACGTCACCTGCGTGATGGCGAGTGACGCCAGCGCGAAGATCGCAAGGCCCGCGATCATCAGCCGACTTCGCCCCCACTGATCCGACAGCGGCCCGCCGACGAGCTGGCCCAGCGCCAGCGCGAAGATGTAGATCGACAGACTGCGCGAGACCTCGCTGACACCGACGCCGAGCTCCCGGGCCATCTGAGGAAAGGCGGGGAGGTAGGCGTCGATCGCCAGCGGACCGAGCGCCATGGTCATGGCAAGCACGAGCGGCAGCGTGGCGGGGTAGGAGCGTGACGGCGTGTCGGGGGCAGTACGATGACGGGGCATGCGGACAACGATCAAAGGCGATGAGTGGTGGCGGCCGACCTGGCCAGCCCGCCGGCGGTTACCGGTCGGCGGGGGCGACGGCCGCACTTGGCGGATCGGTTCAGGTGGTGCGGTAGGCGTACGCCATCTCGGCGAGCAGCCCACGACCGCCGGCGAGCGTCAGCGCCAGATCGCCGAGTGCGTCCCACAGTGGCAGGGCGACGGCGCCCTTCACCGCGAGATCGATTCGCTGGGCGAACATCAGAAGCTTGTGCAGGCGGCGCTGGGGCAGCCGGTTGAGCGCCTGCTTATAGCCCGGGCGACGCTTCTCGGGGATCATCGGCCGCTGCGCCTTGCAGGCGTGCTCGAGACTCTGCCCCTGATCGAGATGCTGAAAGATCGACAGCAGGATGCGCAGCTCTCGCGTCAGCGCCCACAGCACCACCGGCGCTTCGACGCCTTCCTGCTTGAGCCCGGTGACGATGCGCACCACGCGCTCGCGCTCGCCGCGCAAACAGGCATCGGTGAGGGCGAAGACGTCGTAGCGGGCGCTGCTCTCCACGCCGCTGGCGATGGCGTCCACGTCGAGGCGCGCGTTGGGGGGCAGCAGCAGCGCTAGTTTCTTCAGCTCCTGGTCCGCCGCGAGCAGGTTGCCCTCGGTGCGTTCGCCGAGCAGCCGCGCGGCCTCCCAGTCGAGATTGAGACCGTGGAGATTGGCCCGGTCGCGCATCCAGTAGACCAGCCGCTGGTGATCCACCGGCCATACGGGGACGAAGAGCCCGAGCTTGTCCAGCGCCTTGAACCATTTGCTCGACTGCGCCTTGCGATCGAGACGCTGGCTCGACAGCAGCAGCACGTTGTCGCTCCCGCTTGCCTGCTCGGCGTAGGCCTCCAGCGCCTTGCCACCGTCCTGCCCCGGCGACTGACCGCCGAGACGGACTTCGATCAGCTTCTGCGACGCGAACAGCGACAGGCTCGCCGCCGACTCGAGCAGCTGAGTCCACTGGAACCCCGACTCGACGTGGAGCACTTCGCGCTCCTCGATGCCGCGTTCGCGGGCGACCCGGCGCACGGTATCGCAGGCCTCCATGTGAATCAGCGGCTCGTCGCCGGAGACGATGACCACCGGCGGCAGGCGCTTGGCCAGCGACGCTTCCAGCTTGTCGGGAAAGACCTTCATGGCGTCTCGAGGGCGGCGAGTCTCGCGATCAGCTGCTCGGCGGCATCCCGACGCAGGCGCTCGACCGCTTCGTCGCGCAGTTCCTGGCGGGAGTAGATGTCGTCGGTCGAGATCAGCGTGGTGGTGGAGACATCCAGCTGCTCCTGGTTGAGCAGGTAGGCGCCGTCCGAGGTGCGCTGAACCGAATAGGGCGCGGTGAGCACCAGCTCGATCTCGCGGCTGCCGGAATCCGCGCGGGTGAGACGGTTCTCGCTGATACGCTCGTCACCCAAGTTGATACGAAGATCGGCGGTGTCGACGATCTGGGTATCGGTACGCTCGATGGCGCGGCGCACGGTCTCGCTGAACGGCGACACGTTGGCGCTCAGTGCCACCTCATCAAGGCCGAGCACCGGCTGGTTGAGACCGCGCAGCTGAAAGCCGCAGCCAGCCAGCGTCGTGAGCGCAATCGTCATCAGACCGATGAGAACGGGACGACGGATCATGAAAAGCTCCTTGTCAGAAAACGGCGCCCGCAACCGGCGCCGTGAGTCGATCTCGAATCCTGCGGGCCGCCCTGGCATTCGAACGTCGACGAAGCCGGACGCGCCCGACCGCCGACGTCAGTTGGCGACGATGTTGACCAGTTTACCCGGTACCACGATCACTTTGCGTACGGTCTTGCCCTCGACGTGGCGCTGGACGTTCTCTGCCGCCATTGCCTGCGCTTCGATCGCGGCCTTGTCGGCATCCGCTGCCACCTCGAGTCGCGCCCGCAGCTTACCGTTGACCTGTACCGCTAGCTCCAGCGTTTCCTGGGCCAGCGCGCGCTCGTCGACCCGAGGCCATTCGGCATCGATCACCGGGGTTTCGTAACCGAGCGAGTGCCACAGCGCGTGACAGGCGTGCGGGGTGATCGGCGCGAGCAGCAGCACGCAGGCCTCGACCGCTTCCCGCGCCACGGCGAGCCCCGTCGGCGAAGTGTCGTCGAAACGGCCCAGGGCGTTGGCGAGCTCCATTACCGCGGCAATCGCAGTATTGAAAGTGGTGCGTCGGCCGATGTCGTCGCCGGCCTTGGCGATGGTCTGATGCGTCTTGCGGCGCAGATCGGTCTGGGCGTCGTCGAGTGCCGAGACGTCCAGCGGGCCCGGCGTACCGGCATCGACGTGCTCGGCGACGAGACGCCACAGCCGCTTGAGAAAGCGATGCGCGCCCTCGACACCGGCATCCGACCACTCGAGCGACTGCTCCGGGGGTGCGGCGAACATCATGAACAGGCGCACGGTGTCGGCACCGAAGCGATCGATCATCGACTGCGGATCGACGCCGTTGTTCTTCGACTTCGACATCTTCTCGATGCCACCCATCACCACGGGCTCGCCGTCGGCGGCGAGCTTGGCGCTGGTCGGGCGTCCCTTGTCGTCGCGCTCGACGGTGACGTCCGCCGGATTGAACCACTCCTTGCCGCCGTTCGCTTCGTCGCGATAGAAGGTCTCGGCGATCACCATGCCCTGGGTCAGCAGGCGCTGGAACGGCTCGTCGCTGCCGACCAGCCCCTCGTCGCGCATCAGCTTGTGGAAGAAGCGGGCGTACAGAAGGTGCAGGATGGCGTGTTCGATACCGCCGATGTAGAGATCCACCGGCAGCCAGTAATCGGCGCGCTCGTCGAGCATCGCATCCATGTTGTCCGCGCAGCAGAAGCGCGCGTAGTACCAGGAGGACTCCATGAAGGTATCGAAGGTGTCGGTCTCGCGGACCCAGCCGTCGCCGAGATCAAAGAACTCGGGCATCTTCTTGAGCGGCGAGCCGGACGCGTCGACCTCGACCTCCTGGGGCAGGGCGACCGGTAGCTCGTCGTCGGTGAGGGCGACGGTCTCGCCTTCGGGGCCGTACTTGACCGGAATCGGTGCGCCCCAGTAGCGCTGGCGCGCCACGCCCCAGTCACGCAGGCGGAAGTTGGTCTTGATCTGGCCGCGACCCTTGACCTCGAGTTCGGCGGCGATGGCGTCGAAGGCGCCCTCGAAGGTGAGGCCGTCGAAGTCGCCGGAGTTGATCAGGTGGCCGTGCTCGGTATACGCCCCGGCGCTCAGGTCGGGGACGTTGCCGTCGGCGTCACTGATGACCGGTTGAATCGTAAGGCCGTACTTTGTCGCGAACTCCCAGTCGCGCTGATCGTGAGCGGGTACCGCCATGACCGCGCCAGTGCCGTACTCCATCAGCACGAAGTTGGCTACATAGATCGGTACTGCCTGACCGGTGAGGGGGTGGACCGCGCGAAAACCGGTGTCGCGGCCGCGCTTCTCCATGGTCGCCAGTTCCGCTTCGGAGTTGCCGCCCTGCTGGCACGCCTTCAGGAATTCGGCGAGTTCGGCATCGGACTCGGCGGCACGCTTGGCGAGCGGGTGGCCGGCGGCGACGGCGACGTAGGTGACGCCATAGAGCGTATCCGGGCGGGTGGTGTAGACGTCGAGACGCGCGTCATCGCTCTCGGCGTCCTCTCCCTGAACGTCGAAACTCAGTTCCACGCCGCGCGACTTGCCGATCCAGTTGCGCTGCATCGTCTTGACCTGCTCGGGCCACTCGACCTTGTCGAGATCGGCGAGCAGCTCTTCGGCGTAGTCGGTGATCTTCAAGAACCACAGCGGGATCTCTTTGCGCTCGACGCGGGCGCCGGAGCGCCAGCCGCGACCGTCGATCACCTGCTCATTGGCGAGCACGGTCTGATCGACCGGGTCCCAGTTGACCGTCGACATCTTCTTGTAGACCACGCCCTTCTCGACGAGCTTGGCGAAGAACCACTGCTCCCAGCGGTAGTAGTCGACGTCGCAGGTGGCGAACTCGCGACTCCAGTCGTAGGCGAAGCCGAGCGATTGGAGCTGGCCACGCATGTAGTCGATGTTGTCGCGGGTCCACTTGTCGGGCGCGACGCGATTCTTGATCGCGGCGTTCTCGGCCGGCATGCCGAAGGCGTCCCAGCCCATCGGCTGCAGCACGTTCTTGCCCTGCATGCGCTGGAAACGCGTCACCACGTCGCCGATGGTGTAGTTGCGCACATGGCCCATGTGCAGCTTGCCGCTGGGGTAGGGGAACATCGACAGGCAGTAGAACTTCTCTCGCGAGGCGTCCTCCACGGCCCGGAAGCTCTCGTGGGTATCCCAGTACTGCTGAGCGGCGGATTCGATCGCGTGGGGGTTGTACTGTGCGTCCATCGGTTCGGTCAAACACCTTGCGTTCAGCGTGTGAGAGGCGCCAGAGTCCCCGCGAATGGCTATACTCGAAGCGGTGACGACTGCGGGGTCGGCGGTCATTTTTCGGCCCACAAGCATACCCCAGACCCGCAGTGGCAGGTAGGGGCCCGCCGGTCCGCCGTGCGAGCCAAATGGCAACGAACCAGGGGGAATTCATGGACGAACATCAATCAGAGCCCGAGACGCGCTCGCGCTTGAGCGAATCCTACGAGCGGGTGCTGACGCGGCTGCGAGACGGCGCCGGCGAGCTCTCCTGGGAGAGCTTCCAGCAGGAGCTGGACGAGGCGGTGGCGTTCGAGTCGGAGTTCGAGGAGTACACCAAGGACGAAGCCGCACTCCTTCGGGCCTGGGTCGAGCGCGACATGCGCGATTTTCGCCAGTTCCTGGCCCGCGGCGGCGAAGGCGTTGCGGCCTGGCTGGGGATCGACCTGGGCTTCGTCTCGCGCCGCGTGAGCGAAGCGCTGCTGTCGATCGCCGATCGCACCACGATCGACCGCGAGCGCTTCGAGGACGATCTGGAAGCCGCCCGCGCCGACTACGTCGCCGGCGAGGTGGCGCTACCCGGACGCATGAGCTGCGTCCACTGCGCCAACGCCGTGGTATTCGATCGCGTCGGCCGGCTCGATGCCTGCCATGAATGCGGCCACCGCTACTTCCGCCGCGACTCCGGCGCCCCGCGACCGCAGGCCGCGCCAGAGGTGTAGGAGACATACCGTACTGCCGGCGCTGTTCATTCGGCGCCTGGAAACGACAACGCCGGCGAAGCGATTCGCCGGCGTCGTCGCGCCAGGCCCGGGGCCGCGTTGGCCGACGGCTCCTGGCTTCAGGTGAGATCGCGAATCAGGAGACCGCCGGCTGCGCCGCTCGACGGGGCGCGTGAGCCCATTCGGTCTCCTCGGCGTCCAGCGAGCGTCCGGCGGTCTCCGGCAGTTTCATCCCGCCCCACATCGCCAGCAGCGTGATCGCGATCAGATAGAGTGCCGGGGCGAGGTCGTGACCGGTACTGGCGATCAGCCACGTCGCCACCAGCGGCGCGGTGCCGCCGAAGATCGTGTAGGCCACGTTGTAGCAGAGCGCAGAGCTCGTATAGCGCACCCGGGTCGGGAACTGTTCGGAGAGCAGCACCGCCGTGACCACGTTGCAGATCACCGCACCCACCGCCATCAGCGCCGCGCCCAGCATCGACGGCAGCCATTCGCCGCTGCCGGCGAGGGTGTAGGCCGGAAAGACGGCCACGATGAGGCAGGCGCCGGCAGTCAGAATGGTGCGCCGACGACCGACGCGATCGGCATAGCGACCCACCAGCGGACACAGCAGTCCCGCGAAGACCAGCGCCCCCAGGCTCGCCAACAGCGCCGTGGTCTGGGTGGCGCCGCCCACCACCTGCATGTAGGTCGTGAAGTAGGTGGTGAACATGTAGAACGACAGTGCCGTCGCCGAGATGAACGCCCCCAGATACAGGATGGTTCGACCATGGGTGCGAAGCGTCTCGCCCAGCGGCGAGTGCGGCACTGCCTGGCGCTGCTTGAGCGCCTGGAACGCCGGCGACTCGTCCAGGTTCAAGCGCATGTAGAGACCCACCAGCCCCAGCGGCGCGGCGACCAGAAACGGGATACGCCAGCCCCAGCTCGCCAGCGCCTCTTCGGAGAGAATCGCGCTGACCGCGTAGGCCAGTGCCGCTGCCGAAGCGAAGGCGACGAAGGTCGAGACCGGCACGAAACTGCCGTAGCGCGCCTTGCGATCCCGCGGGGCGTGCTCCATCACGAAGGCGCAGGCGCCGGCATACTCGCCGCCGGCGGAGAAGCCCTGGATGCAGCGGGCCAGCGCCAGCGCGACCGGCGCCAGCAAACCCACGCTCTGATAGGTAGGCAGCACGCCAATGAGCGTCGTCGCGCCCGCCATCAGCAGCACCGTCATCGAGAGCACGCGCTTGCGGCCGATCTTGTCGCCGAGCATGCCGAAGAAGATGCCGCCCAGCGGGCGCAGGGCGAACGCCACCGCGAAGACGGCGAAGGTCTGCAGCAGGGCCAGTGCCGGGTCGCCCTGGGGGAAGAAATGCTCGGCGATGATCACCGCCAGAAAACCGTAGACCGCGAAATCGAACCACTCGACGAAATTGCCGATCGCCGACGCTGCAATCACCTTGCGCAGTGTCGCCAGGTCGACGCTGGGCGGGGTGCCCGGTTCAGGCGAGTCGGGATTGTTGTTGTTGTCGCTTGGTGCGGACATGCAGGCACTCCTCGAACGGGACGTTGGCCTGCCAGTCTACGAAGTTAGGGCCCGCGTCGAGGGGCGCGGGCGACACCGGTGATTCCGATTGCGACACGCCTCGCGATCGGCTGTCGCAATCGGCCATCGCTATCGCGGCGGGATCAAATGCCGAGCTGCTGGCGCACGCGGGTCAGTGAATCCGTCTCGAGGCCAGCGTAGAGCACGAATTCGTCGAGCACCGGGCGGCCCAGCGCCAGCTCGAACGCGCCGCGATTGGATGCGTTGGCGTAGGCCTGGTGCTGCGCGTCCCCCAGATTCGACTGGAAGATCCCGGCCGCGCTCACCGGCAGAAAATCCTCGTAGGTGATCGGTGTGGCTGCGAGCCAGCCCTGATCGATCAACGAGTCGATCGTCTCGGGGCGTGTTTCGCCGGCGGCCAGCCGCTCGCGCCCGGTCTCGGTGACGGCGTAGCGGAAGTAGGCAAGGCCCTCGCGGCGCAGCGTTTCGTAGTCGTCCGGCAGCGAGGCGAAGACCTCGCCGAGCTGATGCTGGTGGGTGGCGTTATCCGGTGCCGTGGGCAGTTCGCGGGCGCGGGCGAGCAGCGCGTCGTAGCGCTCGCGGCCTTCGGGGGTGAGAGCGACGCCGCGCTGTTCGATTTCGCCGAAGCGAGCGGTGTGGTGACCCTCGTCACGCCCGGCGAAGCGCACCGACTCCTCCAGCGCCTTGAAGCTGGTCTGGCGCAGCAGGATCGGGCAGCGCCGCGGCGGCGGCCCTTCGATCACCGCCTTCGGCGCGATGCCGTAGTCGGGCATGGCGGCCTGGGCGGCGTCGATGTCCAGGGTGCGCGGGGTGAGGTGATTGATGTGCGGGCCGCGAAAGCAGACCACATCGGCGATCAGCCGGTGAGCGTCGTGGAGTGCCTGGTAGGTGTCGTGATCGACGGTGGCGTCCTGGTGCCAGCGGAAGGTTTCCAGCACCTCGCTGACGAAACGGTCGGCCTGCTCGCGATCGAAGCCGCCCTGACGCTCGCCGAGGGCGATCAGCTCTCGCGCCTGGGGCGTGAAGATATCCCGCTGGGCGAGGATCGATGCCGCCTGCCGGCGCAGATCGTCATCGTCGATCAGCTCGAGACGCAGCAGCGAAGTGAAGACGCGAAACGGATTGCGGGCGAGTGCGGCATCGTCGACCGGGCGAAACGCCGTGGAGTGGACCGGCACGCCGGCCTGGGAGAGATCGTAGTAGCCGACCGGGAACATTCCCATCAGCGCGAAGACGCGCTTGAGCGTGGCGAGCTCCTCGGCGGTGCCCACGCGGATCGCCCCGTGGCGCTCGACGTCGAGTCGCTCCGTCTCCGAGCCGGCGGCGAGACGCTCGGCGAGTTCGGGGTCGGCGGCGAGCGTACGTCGATTGATATCGGCGACGAGCTCGAGGAGCGTGGCGTACTGCGGGACTTCCTGGCGATACATCGTCGACATCGCCTCGGAGAAGGCGGTGCGGATGGCGTCTTGGCTGATCAGGGTGGGTGTCATGGGGCACTCGTTGTGGCGAATGAATGCCCTCATCCAACGCTATCCGCCCCTGGCTGACAAGCCTCGTCGGCCCGGGGCGGGCGCGGCGTTAAAGCCGCGTCGCATTTTTACAAGGGGGCAGGCTTTGCGCCTCGCCGAAGGATCAGCGCGCCGTCTTGCGGCGGCGTACCTGGGCCACCACGCCCGGGGCGAGCATCAGTACGGCCAGCAGCCAGGCCGGCCAGCTGCCGGTGCGGGTGAAGGGGGTGAGCCCGGTCATGGGAATGACGTCGCCGACCACGCTCGTCGCCTCGAACTGCGGGCCGCGCTCGCGCAGGTTGCCCCGCTCATCGATGATCGCGGTGACGCCATTGCTGGTGGCGCGAACCACGTAGCGACCGTTCTCCAGCGCCCGCAGGCGCGCCATCTGCAGATGCTGCAGCGGGCCGATGGAGCGGCCGAACCAAGTGTCGTTGGAGACCGTCAACAGCACGTTGGCACCGCGCGCCCGCTCGGCGACCAGATCGGGGTAGACGATTTCGTAGCAGATAGCGCTGCCGATGGCGACGCCGTGGGTGAGGATCGGTAACTGCGAGTCGGCCCCGGCGCTGAAGTCCGACATCGGCAGGTTGAAGAAGTCGATGATGTCGCGCAGCAGAAAATCCAGCGGGAGGAACTCGCCGAAGGGCACCAGGTGAGACTTGCGGTACTCGCCGCGCACTTCGCCGACGCCAACGATGGCGTTGTAGTAGTCGCCGGCGGCGTCGCGCTGGACGATGCCGCTCAGCAGCGCCGTTTCGCTCGGCAGGGTCGCCTGTAGGCGCTCGAAGTAGGGACGGGCTTGCGCGGCGAACATTGGCAGCGCCGTCTCCGGCCAGACGATCACATCGGCATCGTCGGGTAGCTCGCGAGTCATGCGGCTATAGGTGTTGACGGCGTCGCGCTGGCCCTCGGGGCTCCACTTTGCCAGCTGTGCCAGATTGCCCTGGAGCAGCGCGAATCGTACCGGATCCGCCGCCGGCTGGGTCCATTGGCTCGGCAGTAGCAGCGGCGCCAGCCAGAGCGCGGCGAAGGGTGCCGCCGCCCACCAGCGCCGCCGGCAGAACTCCACCAGCAGGGTGCCGGTCAGGGCGACGATCAGCGAGAGCAGGTAGACCCCGCCGACGGGGGCCCACGGCGCCAGCGGCGAATCGACCTGGGCGCTGCCCAGCAGCAGCCAGGGGAAACCGGTGAACGCCCAGCTGCGGAAGGCTTCGCCCAGCACCCAGACGCCGGCGAAGCTCAGAAACGCCAGCCGGGGCGTGGTGAAGCGTCGGTAGAGACCGAAGATCAGGGCGGGGAAGAGCGCGAGCGTCACGACGAAGAGGGCGGTAAGAAAGAGCGCTAGCGGCACGCCGGTGTAGCCGTAGTCGTGAATCGAGACGTAGACCCAGCTGGTGCCGGTGCCGAAAAGCCCGACACCGAAGAGCCAGCCGCGAAGGCTCGCCTGCGCCACGCTCAGCTGATGGTGGCCGACGTACATCAGCGCCACGGCGAGCGGCCCGAGCCACCAGAGATGGAAGGGCGCGAAAGAGAGCGTGGCGAAGCCACCGGCGGCGAGTGCGGCAAGGTACCCCGGCCAGGGGCGGTAGACGGAGATCAACGGCTTGGCGCGCGGCATCGGGCACTCCTCGAAGAAAAGTGCCCTTATATCAGAGATGCCCGCGAAATGCGTCGGTGATCGGGCGAGCGGCCCTCAGCTCTCGAGCCGCGACGGACTCTCCTGCTCGGCCTCCGCGGGTACGGGCTTGGCCTGGAGCAGTCGGATGCGGCGATTGTCGGCACTCAGCACGGTGAAACGCCATTTGCCGAGATCGGCGTGCTCGTTACGTCGGGGCAAATGGCCGAAACGCTGCATGATCAGCCCGCCGACGGTGTCGAACTCTTCGTCGGAGAACTGGGTGTCGAACGCTTCGTTGAAATCCTCGATGGGCGTCAGTGCCCGCACCGCATAGGTGCCGTCGCCGAGATTGCGGATGTCCTCTTCCTCGTCGGTATCATGCTCGTCTTCGATGTCGCCGACGATCTGCTCGAGAATGTCCTCGATGGTGACGATACCCGCCGTGCCGCCATACTCGTCGACTACCACCGCCATGTGGTTGTGGGTGTCGCGAAACTCCTTGAGCAGGCTGTTGAGCCGCTTGGATTCGGGGACGAACATGGCCGGGCGCAGCACGTCATTGAGCGAGAAGGTGTCGCGCTCCTCCCGGTTACGCTTGAGTAGCGGCAGCAGATCCTTGACCAGCAGGATGCCCAGGACGTCGTCGAGGTTGTCGTTGATCACCGGATAGCGCGAGTGGGCCGTTTCCAGAATGATGGGCAGGCAATCCTCGGGGCGCTGTTCGACGTTGATGGCGGTGATCTGGGAGCGCGGGATCATCACCTCGCGGACCTGCTGGTCGCTGATCTGGAACGCGCCTTCGATGATCGTCAGGGCGTCCTGATCGAGATTGAGCCGGGGGCCGGCCTCGCGCAGAAAGGTGAGGAGCTCCTCGCGGGAGCTGGGTTCGTCGAAATCGCTAGAGAAAGTGCTGATCAGCTTCTCGAGCCAGGATCGGCTGCTCTGGCTACTCGATCGTTCGTCGCTCATGAGTGGGGTCTCTTGTCCTCGGATGACGCACGGAAGGGAAGTCGATGATGCGCCGCACGACGCGTTAGCGTCGCGACGTCAGGGGCATCGATCGGGCCGCCGGCGGTCCGACAAGGACTCGGCGGAGGTTCGTCGGATGCGTCGGCCGGTGACGCCGGGGAACAGCTGGCGTCATCGGTCGCACCCGACGAGCGGGATGGCATGGCGGAGCGTGCCGAAGGAGTCACGGATGTAGCATTGGGCATGGGGGCGAATGCGTTGGTCATGGGTGTCAGCGGTCAGGTCGGCGACCGGTAAGGGTCGGCGATGGCAAAGCCCGCGAGCAGTTCTCTCTCGAGCGCCTCCATCGCTTCGGCCTCGTCTTCCTCTATATGATCGTAGCCGAGCAAATGCAAGCAGCCATGGATCACCAGATGGGCATAGTGGTCGCCGGGCGCCTTGTGCTGTTCCACGGCTTCCTGGATCACCACGTCATGACAGATGACGAGGTCGCCGAGCAGAGGTAGCTCGATCTCCGGCGGCGCCTCGAACGGAAACGACAGCACGTTGGTGGGCTTGTCGCGGCCGCGGTAGTCGCGATTGAGTGCCTGGCTCTCGTGACGCTCGACGAAGCGCACGGTGAGTTCGTGTCGCGTCTCATCGTGGGCCGCGAGCACGGCGCCGACCCAGCGTTCGAGGTCGGCGAGCGTCGGCAGTGCGGCAATGTCGCCCGCGTCCAGCGCGACCTGCCGGTCGATCTCGAGGATCTGACCGTCGGCGATATCGGGCGTCACGATTCGCTCGGCTCGCCGCTGGCGGCACCTGTCTCGGCGTCGGCGCGGGGCGTCTGCGAGTCGAGCCGCGCCTGACGACGCTCTTCGCGGCGCTTGCGCTGCTCGGCTTCCTCGGTCGCCTCGAAATGATCGTAAGCTTCGATGATGCGCTGCACCAGCGGGTGGCGGACGACGTCCTTGGGCGCGAACTGGGTGACGCCGATGCCGGCGGTATCCCGCAGTACCTCGAGTACCTGGATCAGACCGGAACTCGAGCCGCGGGGCAGGTCGACCTGCGTTGCGTCACCGGTGATGACGGCGGTCGAGCCGAAGCCGATTCGCGTCAAGAACATCTTCATCTGCTCGCGGGTGGTGTTCTGACTCTCGTCGAGAATGATGAAGGCGTTGTTGAGCGTTCGCCCGCGCATGTAGGCGAGCGGGGCGATCTCGATCACCTGGCGCTCGATGAGCTTGTTGACCTGTTCGAAGCCGAGCATCTCGTAGAGTGCGTCGTAGAGTGGACGCAGGTAGGGGTCGATCTTCTGCGCCAGATCCCCCGGGAGGAAGCCGAGCTTTTCGCCGGCCTCGACCGCCGGACGTACCAGCAGGATTCGCCGGATCTCCTGACGGTTGAGCGCCTCGACGGCGGCGGCGACGGCGAGATACGTCTTGCCGGTACCCGCGGGGCCCACGCCGAAGTTGATGTCGTGGCGGCGAATGCTCGCGACGTAGCCCTGCTGATTGATGCCACGGGGCTTGATCAGGACTTTCGGCGTGCGAATGATCAAGCCGCCGGCCTCTTCGTCGCCGGTCTCTTCCTCGAGGGCCTGGATGCCGGACTCCTGCAGGAAGAGGTGAACCGTATCCGGCTCGAGCTCCTCGGCGCCGGTTTCCCGATACAAATGCTCGAGCACGTTGGCCGCGGCCTTGACCGCAGCGTCGGGCCCGGCGAGCTGAAAGGTGTTGCCGCGGTTGCGCAGCGTGACGCCGAGACGGGATTCGATCAGCTTGAGGTGTTCGTCACGCTGCCCGCTGAGATTGGCCAGACGCCTGGGGTCGTTGGGTTCCAGTGTCAGCGAGATGACGCGGTTGTCGGAGTGCTGGTCTTGGGTCAACGAAGAAAGGTCCGTGGATGAGGAAAAGGAAGTCGTCAGCTTACTGCGCCGCTTTGGCTCGGGGCAACGCCACTATCGATGAATCCGGCCGGGCACGATGGCTACTGCGGCGAGCGGCGGATTTCCGACAGGCGGGAACTCCCCCGCCGATGCGAGAGAGTCGACCGCGAGCGATACCCTCTTGAGTGGGGGCACCGAGGAATAACTCAACCGAGCATCGGTGCCACCCTGTTGCCGCCAAGATCGTCGCTCGAACACTCCCCGGGCGGTGACGTCGGCCGTCAACGCCGCGCTCAGTATCGCGCCTCGGAAAGCAGGCGACCGCGCAGCGAGTTCGGGAACGCCTCGACGATCTCTACGTCGACGAAGTAGCCGATCAGCGAGGTCGGGTCGTCGGCGCGGAAGTTGACCACGCGGTTGTTCTCCGTACGCCCGGAGAGCTCGCCCGGGTCCTTGGGAGAGAAGCCGGTGACCAGAATGCGCTCGGTGTTGCCGACCATGCGACGACTGATCTGCTGCGTCTGCTGGATGAGCCGTGCCTGCAGGATTGCCAGCCGCTCTTTCTTGGTCGCCTCGGGCGTATCGTCGTCGAGCGAGGAGGCCGGCGTGCCGGGGCGCTTGGAGTAGATGAAGCTGAACGAGGCGTCGAAGCCGATCCGGTGGATCAGGTCCATCGTCTGTTCGAAGTCTTCGTCGGTCTCGCCCGGAAAGCCGATGATGAAATCCGACGAAAAGCTGATATCCGGGCGCAGGGCGCGAATGCGTTCGAGCTTGTCGATGTACATGTCGCGACCGTGACCGCGTTTCATCGCCGCAAGAATACGATCGGAGCCCGACTGCACCGGCAGGTGGAGGTGGCTCACCAGCTCGGGGATTTCGCCGTAGGCCTCGATGAGACTGTCGCTGAACTCCACCGGGTGCGACGTGGTGAAGCGGATACGGTCGATGCCGTCGACCGCCGCCACGCAAGCGATCAGCTCGGCGAGGTCGATCTCGTCGCCGCTGTCGTCGAGACCGCGGTAGGCGTTGACGTTCTGCCCCAGCAGGTTGATTTCGCGCACGCCCTGCTCGGCGAGGTGGACCACCTCTTCCATCACCGACTCGAAAGGACGCGAGACCTCTTCGCCGCGGGTGTAGGGCACCACGCAGAAGGTGCAGTACTTCGAGCAGCCCTCCATCACCGAGACGAACGCGGTCGCGCCGTCGGACTTGGGTTTGGGCAGATGATCGAACTTCTCGATCTCCGGGAAGGTCACGTCGACGGTCTGAATCGGTGTGGCGCTCTTGGCACGGGCGTCGAGCATGGTCGGCAGCCGATGCAGGGTCTGCGGGCCGAAGACCATGTCGACGTGCGGGGCGCGCTTGCGAATGTTCTCGCCTTCCTGGCTCGCCACGCAGCCGCCGACGCCGATCACCAGATCGGGTTTCGCGGCCTTGAGCTTCTTCCAGCGACCGAGCTGGTGGAAGACCTTCTCCTGCGCCTTCTCGCGAATCGAGCAGGTATTGAGCAGGATGACGTCGGCGTCGGTCTCGTCGTCGGTGATTTCGAGACGATGCGACTCGCCGAGCAGATCCGCCATGCGGGAGGAGTCGTACTCGTTCATCTGACAGCCGTGGGTCTTGATGAAGAGCTTTTTCGTCACTGGTTGCGTTGCGGCCATGCGCGCGTCACCGATGCCCCGTGAGTGGTGAGAAAGGAATTGCGTCGCCATCGACGCCACGACGGCCCGACCGAAGCCCGGCACGCCAATTTGAAGAACGCGACATTATACGGGCGCCGGGCCCTGCCGGCCAACCCGTGACGCTCGCAAGGCGCGACGGCTATGGTACGCTTGCGCCTATTTGCCGCCGCGGTCGCCGGCCACCGTGGCCGTTCGCCGTGAACGGCGCCGTGGGGCGAGTTTCTGGAGAATCGCGAGTCTATGTCGTCCAAGTCGATCTATCGGGTGGTGTTCCACAATCAGGGCGAAGTGTGGGAACTCTATGCCCGGGATATCTTCCAAAGCGATCTGTGGGGATTCATCGAAGTCGAGACCTTCGTCTTCGAGGATCAGTCGAAAGTGGTGGTGGACCCCGGCGCGGAGAAACTGCGTCGCACCTTCGAGGGGGTCAGCCGCAGCTACATTCCCTACAGCGCGATCGTACGCATCGACGAAGTCGATCGCGGCGGTGCGGTCAAGGCGGTCAAGGCAGAAGGCAACGTTGCGGAGTTTCCGCGGCCGATGGCCTGGCCGCCCCGAGACGACAGCTGATTCGACTGATCAGAATTTCATCAATTTGTCGTCAGCGCTGGGATAGCCGGGAGCCACGTCATCGCTTCTCAAGTTGTCCCAACGGTTATCCACAGAAAGTGTGGATTCTTGTTTCGACCCTCTCGCAGGAAGCGTGAGGCGTTCTCATCGTCGCGTTGTGCGTCGGGCCTGCCGGAGTCGCGCCGGGGCTGACGCCCGAATCCGTTACCGATCTCAGCCACCAGAATCACGACGATAGGTTCAAGATGCGAAAACTTGCGATGGGCTGCGCGTTCAGCGCGATCCTTCTCTCTCTCCCGGCGCTAGCCCAGGACGCCGGCCAGAGCGCCACCGACAGCGATCACTGGGTCAGCGACGATCTGCCGACCTTTGTGCGCAGCGGTCCCACCGATGGCTATCGAATCGTCGGCACGCTCCAGAGCGGTCAGCCGGTGACGGTGCTGGAGACCCAAGGTGACTACACCCGCGTTCGCGGCCCGGATGGCGACGCCGTATGGCTTCAGTCGCGCTTCGTTCAGGCCGAGCCCAGTGCCCAGGCACGCGTTCCCGATCTACAGGCGCGCGTCGATGAGCTCACCGAGCGCCTCGACGGCATCGACGACGAGTGGAATCAGCGCGTCGCCGACATGCGCGAAGAGCTCGAGGGCCGACAGGCACAGGTCGACGAGCTGCAGACGGACAACAACCGGCTCAACGAGTCGTACTCTCACGCCGAATCCCGCATGCGCGAGATGCAGGCGCGACTGGATACCCAGGAGGAGGATCTGCTGCTGCGCTATTTCCTCTACGGCGGTGGCGTCGCGGGCGCTGGCCTCATTCTCGGCCTGCTGGTGCCGCACCTGCCCAAGCGTCGACGCAAGCGCGACCGCTGGTTCTGAGACGATGAGCGAACTCGACTGGCTGGAACGCTGGCGGCAGGGCCGAATCGGTTTCCACCGCGAGACGCCGCATTCTGCCCTGATCCGCCACTGGCAGACGCTTGCGCGCCGCGCCGACGCGCCCGTCCTGGTGCCGCTTTGCGGCAAGTCGCCGGATCTTCGCTGGCTGGCCGAACGGGGCCACCCGGTCACGGGCGTCGAGCTCTCCCCGCTGGCGGTGGAGCAGTTCGTTGCCGAGCGCGATGCACCGGTGACTCGCTGGCAGTCGGGCGAATTCACCTGCCTAGAGCAGGGGGGCGTCGAACTCTGGTGCGGCGATTTTTTCCACGTCGACCTTCAACCGCCGGTACGCTTCGAGGCGTTTTACGACCGCGCCGCGCTCATCGCGCTGCCGGCGCCGACGCGCCAACGCTATGCGCTGCATCTGGCGCAGCTGCTCGAGCCCGGAAGTGCCGGGCTCTTGGTCACGCTGACCCATGACGACCCCGAACGGGGCCCGCCGTTCAATGTCGACGCCGCCGAGGTGCAGCGGCTGTTCGCGCCCAATTTCGAGATCACTCGGCTCGAGCAGGACGATGCCGCCGACGGCCTCGAGGAGAGCGTTTGGCACCTCGTGCGTCGGGGGCCGCGGGACACCGATTGATCCCGTTCCCGACCGTTGCTACCGACCCAACGACACCGCCCGCAGCCATGGCCGCGGGCGGTGTCGTTCGTCAGGGCGCGCGAGTGGTCGCGCAGCATCTTCAGCGCGCCAGCAGGCTGCCGATCTGCGGATCGTTGAAGGTGCGATCGAGGGCGCTACCCAGCAGTTCGCTCACCATCCGGTTGTTGGTGTCCCAGTCCGGTTTGAAGGCGTAGCTCTGGTTGCGCTTGGCCGTGTAGCGGCCGGTATAGGTGTCACTGCCGTTCTCGATTTTGGCTTCGAGAATCGCCTGCAGGGCGGAGGCGCGCAGCACCGGCTGCTCGGCGCTGCCGCGGGCGTAGTCGAGTTCGTCCAGCGTCAGCGTGAGCGTCGGACCACCGTTCGCCTGCGTGGTGGGGTTGAAGCCCATGCTGCGAAGGGCGCCCTCGGCCTGCGCCTGCAGTTTGGGGATGACGTCATTGGCCTCGACCGTGATGGTCGACGTGGCGGAATCGACGCCGGCACGGGTGCCGATGACGCTACTGTCGCGGCCGTCGACCACGTTGAGCGTGACCGCCTGGCCGTTACCGGCGCGGGGGTAGCCGCCGCTGGCCTTGGGATCCACGGAAAGAATCTGCGGGCTCTGCGCGCAGGCGGAGAGCAGGGCCAGGGTCGCGATCATGGCTAGGCTCTTGAGCGTAAGCCTCTGACGCAGGGAACGAACGTGACGCATGAAACGCACCTCTCGAGTCGATGAAACGAACGCGGACAGTATAGCCGCCGCGCCACGTTTCGTAACACGGCTGCATCAGACAGCGGGCTCCAGTGTCAGCGTCTGCGGTTTCGCGGCGTCGAAACGGTGAAGCTGGCTGACCACGGCATAGAGTCGGCGACCCCGGCTGACATCGAGGCGATCGAATTCGGCGTGCCCGACGCTCGCCTGCCACGGCTCGCCGAGCCAGTCGGCCTCCAGTTCCAGACGCACCTCGGCGCCCACCGGAACCACGGCGCTCACGCTTACCGGCAGATGCGCGCCGGCGCTCGGCCGCTCGCTGAGGCGAATCTCGTGCGGGCGAAGCAGCAGCTCGTGGCGGCCGTCATCCAGCCCCGGCACCGCCAGGCGGGCAGCGCCGCAGGTGAGTACGCCGTGGGAAACATCCCCCTCGAGGCGGTTCACCTCGCCGAGGAACTCGAACACGAAGCGATTGCCGGGCCGGCGGTAGAGCGTGTCGGGCGTCGCGATCTGCTCGACCCGGCCATTGCTCATCACCACCACGCGGTCGGAGAGTTCCAGCGCCTCTTCCTGATCGTGGGTGACGAAGAGACTGGTGAAGCCGAGTTCGCCATGCAGGTGGCGCAGCCAGCGGCGCAGCTCCTGGCGCACCTTGGCATCCAGCGCGCCGAAGGGTTCGTCGAGCAGCAGGACATCGGGCTTGAGCGCCAGCGCCCGCGCCAGTGAGACCCGCTGCTGCTGACCGCCGGAGAGCTGGGCGGGGTAGCGCGAGGCGAAGTCGGTGAGTCGCACCATCTCGAGGAGCTGCATCACCCGGCTGCGAATCTGCGCACTGGAGGGACGATCGCGTCGCGGCAGGGCGTTGAGGCCGAAGGCCACGTTGTCGAACACGCTCATGTGTCGGAAGAGCGCGTAGTGCTGGAACACGAAGCCGATGCGCCGATCGCGGACATGCACCTGGGTGACGTCGCGCTCGCCGAAGTGGATCGTGCCGCCGTCGGCCTGCTCGAGCCCGGCAACGATGCGCAGCAGCGTCGTCTTGCCCGAGCCCGAGGGACCGAGCAGACCGACCAGCTCGCCGTTGGCGATGTCGAGATCGATCGGCTCGAGTGCCCGGGTGTGGCCAGGGCCCTTGGGACCGTAGGTCTTGTCGATGCCTGCGATACGAATGCTCATGTCGCGATCTCCCGGCGCGCGGCGCGCCATTCGAGTACGGCCTTCGCGGCGAGGGTCAGCAGCGCCAGCATGGCCAGTAGCGAGGCGCTGGTGAAGGCGCCGACGGTGTTGTAGTCCTGGTAGAGCTGCTCGACCTGCAGCGGCAGGGTGTTGGTCTGACCGCGAATCGCCCCGGCCACGACCGAGACCGCGCCGAACTCGCCGACGGCCCGGGCGTTGGTGAGGATCACCCCGTAGAGCAGCGCGTGGCGGATCTTGGGTAGCGTCACCCGGCGAAAGATCGTCCAGCCGGAGGCGCCGAGGGTGACCGCCGCCTCCTCTTCCCGCGCGCCCTGAGACTGCATCAGCGGGATCAGCTCGCGGGCGACGAAGGGGCAGGTGACGAAGATCGTCGCCAACACGATGCCCGGCCAGGCGAACATGATCTGGATGTCGTACGCGTCGAGCCAGCCACCGAGCCAGCCGTTGCGCCCGTAGAGCAGCAGATAGACCAGCCCGGCGACCACCGGCGAGACCGCGAACGGAATGTCGATCAGCGTCTGCAATAGCCGCCGGCCCGGGAAGCTGAAACGCGTCACCAGCCAGGCGAGAAAGACGCCGAACACCAGATTGACCGGCACGGTCAAAAGCGTCACCAGCAGCGTCAGGCCGATCGCCGCCAGCGTGTAGTCATCGCTCAGGTTCTGCCAGTAGACGTCGAGGCCGCTCGCCAGCGCCTGGGCGAAGATCGCCACCAGCGGCAGCAGCAGGAAGAGCGCGGTCAGCGCGAGTGCGATGCCGATCAGCGTTCGCCGCACGCCGGGGGCGTCACCGATGCGTACCATCAGGGTCGCCCTCCGTGCAGACGTTTGATGAAGCGTCCCTGCCACAGATTGATGACCAGCAGCAGCGCCAGCGAGGTGGCCAGCACGATGGAGGCGACCGCGGCCGCGCCGGCGTAGTCGTATTCCTGCAGCTTGACGAAGATCATCAGCGAGGTGATCTCGGTCTCGTAGGGTTTGCCGCCGGCGATGAAGATCACCGCGCCGAACTCGCCAAGCGAGCGCACGAAAGCGAGCCCGGTGCCGGTCACCAGCGCCGGCCAGAGATAGGGCAGCAGCACCTTGCGAAAGGCATGGCCGTCGGTGGCGCCGAGCGTCATCGCGGCCTCGTCGACCTCCGCCGGCAGATCCTCCAGCACCGGCTGGACGGTTCTCACGACGAAGGGAATGGAGGTGAACGCCATGGCCAGTGCGATGCCGACCCAGGTGTAGGCGACGTCGATGCCCAGCGGCGCCAGAAGCTGCCCCATCCAGCCGCTGCTGGAGTAGAGCGTGGCGAGGGTGACGCCGGCGACCGCCGTGGGCAGCGCGAAGGGCAGATCCATCAGCGCATCCACCAGGCGCTTGCCGGGGAATTCGTAGCGCACCAGCACCCACGCCATCAACAGGCCGAACGCAGCATTGAACAGTGCCGCCACCGCCGCGGCGAGCAGGGTCACGCCGTAGCTCGCCACCACCCGCGGGTCGGTGATCAAAAACCAGTACTGCGACAGGCTCAACGTCGAAAGCTGCCCCACCAGACTGGTCAGGGGCAGCAGCAGAATCAGCGAGACGAAGGTCAGGGATACGCCGAGCGAGAGGCCGAAGCCCGGCAGCACTCGGCGTTCACGTCCTCGCGTCAGAGGGTTCGCGATCATCGGCGCTGAAGCTGATCCAGTTCACCGCCGCTTGCGAAGTGCGTCTCCATCGCCTCGGGCCAGCCGCCGAAGACATCCTCGACGCGCAGCAGCTCGGTTTCCGGGAAGCGGTCGCTGTTGTCGGCGGCGACCTCCTCGTCGTTGACGCGGTAGTTGAAGTCGGCGAGCAGGCGCTGCGCTTCCGGCGTGTAGAGGTAGTCGAGATAGCCGTGGGCAAGGTCATCGTTGCCGTTGCGCTCGGCGTACTCGTCGACCACTGCCACCGGGAACTCGGCCAGGATGCTCACCGGCGGTACCACGACCTCGTAGTCCTCCTCACCGTACTCCTGGCGGATGTTGTTGACCTCGGACTCGAAGGTGATCAGCACGTCGCCGATGTCGCGCTCGACGAAGGTCGTCGTCGCGCCGCGCCCGCCGGTATCGAACACCTCGACGTTGCCGAGGAACTGCTTCATGTAGGACTCGATCTGCTCCTCGTCGCCGTCGAAGGCCTGGTCGGCGTAGGCCCAGGCGGCGAGATAGGTGTAGCGGCCGTTACCCGACGTCTTGGGGTTGGGGAAGATCAGCGAGACGTCGTCGCGGGTGAGATCGTCCCAGCTCTCGATGTTCTGCGGGTTACCCTTGCGAACCAGGAACGCCGTCGTCGAGTAGTAGGGCGAGGCGTTGTTGGGGTACTGATCCTGCCAGTCTTCGGCAACGAGACCGGCGTCCGCCAGCACGTTGACGTCGGTGACCTGATTGAAGGTCACAACGTCGGCGCGAAGCCCCTGCATGATCGAGCGCGCCTGCGTGGAAGAGCCGCCGTGGGACTGGTTCACCGCGACGGTTTCGTCGTGCTCGGCTTCCCACCAGGCAATGAACTTCGGATTGACGGCGGCGAAGAGTTCGCGGGCGATATCGTAGGAGGCGTTGAGCATTTCCCGCGGCTCATCGTCCTGGGCCTGGGCGGGCAGGCTCGACAGCGCCGTGGCACTCAGCGCCGTGGCGAGAAAGACGTTGCGAGGCGCGGCGCGCCAGTTCATGTCCCAGTTCATGTCGGTGTCCCTTGCTCGTCGCTTGCTGAAATTGTGTCGTTGGTTGGCAAGGCTAGATAAGCAAAAGAGTAATGACAATGCGGCTGGTTATATTCATTTAGAATATGTTGAGAGCGGCGCCTCGTCCGTCGGCCCCGCGGGTCATCCGGGTCATTGCGGTCCGGCGCGGCGGTGCAGCGCCCACAGTCCAGCGAGCGGCCCGGGCAGCAGCAGCCAGGCGATTCGGGCATCGAGCGTTTCGAAAGCCGGAACGAGCAGGGCGATGGAGAGTGCGGAAACACCGAAGCCGATGGCGTTCTGCAGCGTCAGCGCGCTGCCAACCACCGACGGCGGGCAGGCCCGTGCCGATAGCGCCGAGAAGTGCGGCGAGTCGATCACCGCCAGCAGGCTCCAGAGCCCCAGCCATGCGATCAGCACCGTTGGCGCCATGTCGCTGAAGAGCCAGGGGAAGAGCGCGGCGCAGCCCGCCGAGCCGGCAAGGCCGATCCGGGCGATGCGTTCGCTGCTCCAGCGCTGGCTGACCCAGCCGCCGAGCCAGCAGCCAGGCGCCCCCACGGCGATCAGAGCGAATGCGACGATTGCCGACTCGCGCCGACCGAGCTCGGGCAGTGCACCGGCAACCAGCAGCGGCAGCAGCGCCCACAGCGTATAGAGCTCCCACATGTGGCCGAAGTAGGCGCCCGCGGCGCGGCGAAATTCCGGAATTCGAAAGGCGCCGAGACCGGACAGTCGCGGCAGATCGGGCGAGCGGGCGTCGACGGGAGACGCCGCCGGGTCACCCAGGCGAAAGATCATGACGCCGGCGATCAGCGCCAGCAGCGACGCGAGCCAGAGGGTCGATCGGTAGTCGCCGCCCCAGTCGAGGGCGGCGAGCAGGTGCGGCATGGCCGTGCCCAGTACCAGCATCCCGACCAGCCAGGAGAGCGCCAGTCCCGTCGCCGTGGGCACCCACCGCACCATCAGCTTCATCCCGATGGGATAGATACCCGCGAGGCAGAACCCGGTCATCACCCGCCAGAGCGTGGCCGCGACCAGGCCGTCGGCCAGCGTCAGCGCGGCATTGGCACCGGCACCGATCAGGCAGGCCAGCGCGAAGAGCCGGCTCGCGGGGACGCGGTCGGCGATGCCGCTGAGCGAGAGGGTGAGCGTGCCGAGCAGAAAACCCAGCTGCACGCCGCCGGTGAGCCAGCCCAGATCGCTCGGCGCAATGTCGAGCGAGACCTGAAGTCCGCCGATGACGGCGTTAGGCGTGAACCAGAGCGCAGTGGCGAACCACTCGGCGAGGGCGATGACGACGAGCGGCACGGGGTTTGACTCACAGCCCCATGGCGGACGAGGTCGAGCGCCTGGGATCGGCACCGCCGGTGAAGGTGCCGTCCTCCTCGATCAAGATCGACTGCGCCGCGCCCATCGCCTCCTGCTGACTGACGCGGTGGCCCATCGCCTCGAGCAGCGCGAGGGTATCGGGGCTGATGCCGTCCTCGATACGGATCTCCTCCGGCAGCCACTGGTCGTGAATGCGCGGCGCGCTCACCGCGCTCTGCACGTTCATGCCGTGGTCGATCACGTTCATCACCACCTGCAGCGTGGTGGTAATGATGCGCGAGCCGCCGGGGCTGCCGGTCACCAGGAAGTTCTTGCCGTCCTTCTTGACGATGGTCGGGGTCATCGAGGAGAGCATGCGCTTTTTCGGCTCGATCCGATTCGCCTCGCCCCCGATCAGCCCGTAGGCGTTGGGGGTGCCCGGTTTGGCGGAGAAGTCGTCCATCTCGTTGTTGAGCAGGAATCCGGCGCCGTCGACCACGATGCCCGAGCCGTAGCTGAAGTTGATGGTGTAGGTGTTGGAAACGGCCAGACCGCTGTCGTCGGCGATCGAGAAGTGCGTGGTTTCGTTGGACTCAAAGGGCAGGTCGACCGCGCCCGGGTCGCCGGCGGTGATCTCGTCGCTCGGCGTGGCGCGGTCGAGGTCGATCCGGGCGCGCAGCTCGTCGGCATAGGCGGGGGAGGTGATTCCCGAAAGCGGCACGTCGACGAAGTCGGTATCCCCCAGATACTCGGCGCGATCGGCGTAGGCACGCTTCATCGCCTCGCTCATCAGGTGGATCGTGCGGGCCGAGTTGAAACCCATCTCGCCGATGTCGAAGCCCTCGAGAATGTTGAGCATCTGCACGATGTGCGCGCCGCCGGAGGAGGGCGGGCTCATGGCGTAGACATCGAAGCCGCGGTAGCGGCCGTGAACCGGCTCGCGAATCGTCGGCTGGTACTCGGCGAGATCCGCCGCCGTCATCAGCCCACCGTGGCGCTCCATTTCCGCGGCGATCAGCTTCGCCGTCTCACCCTCGTAGAACTCCCGCGGTCCCTCGGCGGCGATGCGCTTCAAGGTGGCGGCGAGATCCGGCTGGCGAAAGCGCTCCCCCGCTTGATAGGTCGTGCCGTCCGGCTTGTAGAACACCGCACGGCTCGCCGGCCACGCCTTCAGCCGTTCCTGGGACTGCTCGAGCCCCTCGGCGAAGCGCGGCGGCACGCTGAATCCCTCGTCGGCGAGTCGAATCGCCGGTGCCAGCGCCTCGGCCAGGCTCAGCGTGCCGTACTCATCGAGGGCCAGCGCCAGGCCCGCCACCGTACCCGGTACGCCGGCGGCGTTGTGGGTAAAGCGCGAAAGCTCGCTCACCGCCTCGCCGGCGTCGTTCTGGAACATCGTCTCATAGGCCGCCGCGGGGGCCTTTTCGCGGTAGTCGATGGCGACTACCTCGCCGGTGTTCTCGTCCGAGACCAGCATGAAGCCACCGCCGCCGATGTTGCCCGAGCGCGGCTGCGTCACGGCCAGCGCAAACCCCGCCGTTACCGCGGCATCCACCGCATTGCCGCCGTCGGCGAGCACGTCGTGGGCGATCTGCGAGGCGAGGTAGTGGCTGGTCGCGACCATGCCGTGCGCCCCCGTCTCGGGGTGAAAGCGCTCGCCCTCGAGAATCGCCGACTGGGCAGTGGCCGGCGGGGCGATCAGCGAACCCAGTGCGATCAGCGTCGAGCCGAGAGCGGGAAGCAGCGAGTGCCGGCGGCAGTGTCTGACGGCAGGGAGGCGAGAACGATGTGGCATGGCGGACCTCTGGGATTGTTGTCGTGGGTTCCGGCGTCGGGCGGCTTCTAGCCGTGGCGGTCGACTGTCTCGCTCGAGCGACCTCGTCGCTCGGGTCCAGAGCCGCCAAAGGATTGATTCGCCTAAATATCGTATTTGGCGACCGGCGTAAATACGGCCTTCGTTGGTGCGCTAATTAAAAGCCTGCGTGATAATTTGTCATAGTCATTTAAATCAATGACGCCGAGCCCGCCTTGTTGGCGCGGGCTGACCCGCGCGAGTCCCGTCTTGTGTTGGCCAATAACAAGCCCGCCTCTGAGCGGGTGTCCACGCTGTGCTTCACCCGGATCGTGAAGGAGAAAACCATGAGCGCAAAGCTCGAGAATGCGTCACGTCGGCGTTTCATCAAAGGCAGTTTGATGACGATTCCGGCCGTGACCGTCGGCAGCGCCGTGTCGCTGACGGCCGATGCCGAAGAGCCACCCCCCAGTCTCGCCGATTACGAGCCGGTCTACTTCGACGCCGAGGAGTGGCAGTTCCTGCTGGCCGCCTGCGACCGGCTGATACCCGCCGACGGCGAGGGCCCCGGGGCGCTCGAGACCAACGTACCGATCTTCATCGACCGGCAGATGGAGGGCAAGTTCGGCCACGCCGCTGACTGGTACATGAAGGGGCCCTTCCCGGAAGGCGTCTCGCCGCTATTTGGCTATCAGTCGCCACTGACGCCGCGAGAGGTCTATCGCAAGGGGATCGCGGCGACGCGTCGTCACTGCCAGAACGATCTCGAGGGTGATTTTCGCAAGCTCGACGGCGAGGCGCAGGACCGAGTGCTCATGCAGCTTGAGCAAGGCGAGATCGCCTTCGACGACGTCTCGGCCTCGCAGTTCTTCGCCTTTCTTCTGCAGAACACCAAGGAAGGCTATTTCGCCGACCCGATCCACGGGGGCAACAAGCACATGGCCACCTGGAAATTCATCGGGTTTCCGGGGGCGCGAGGGTCCTATCGGGAGTGGGTGGACCAACACGACAAGGCCTACCCGCTGGGTCCGGTCAGTCTGACAGGGGAGAGAGGGTAATCATGGCGAAGCGCAAACCGCACGTCGACGTGGTCATGATCGGACTGGGCTGGACCAGCTCGATGATGGGCATGGAGCTGACCGACGAAGGCTTGAACGTGCTCGCGCTGGAGCGCGGGCCGGATCAGGACACCGTTCCCGATTTCGCCTACCCCAAGATGGCCGACGAGCTGACCTACGCGGTTCGCTACCAGCTGATGCAGCGCCCGGCCAAGAGTACCGTGACCGTCCGCCACGGCGTCCGCGACATGGCCGTTCCCTATCGCAGTCTCGGCTCGTTTCTGCCCGGCAACGGTGTCGGCGGTGCCGGCACGCACTGGAACGGTCATACCTGGCGGCCGCAGCCTCAGGAGCTGCGGCTGAAAAGCTACGTCGAGGAGAATTTCGGCGCGGATATCATCCCCGACGAGATGACGATTCAGGACTTCGGTGTCTCCTACGACGAGCTCGAGCCGCATTTCGACTTCTTCGAGAAGGTCGCCGGCATCTCCGGCAAGGCCGGCAATCTCAACGGCGAGACGCAGCAGGGTGGTAATCCGTTCGAGGGCTGGCGGTCCAGCGAGTATCCCCTGCCGCCGATGCCACGCACGCTCAACGACACGATGTTTCGAGACGTGGCCAGCGCCCAGGGGCTGCATCCGTTCCCGATGCCGGCCGGCAACGCCTCCGAAGCGTACACCAACCCCTACGGCATGCAGCTGGCACCCTGCAACTACTGCGGCTTCTGCGAACGCTTCGGCTGTCTCAACTACTCCAAGTCGTCGCCGCAGACCTGCGTGCTGGGAGCATTGAAGCGACGCGACAACTTCAGCTACCGCACCAACTGCGAGGTGATGAAGGTCGAGCTGGCGGAGGACGGCAAGACGGCGACCGGCGTCACCTACATCGACGAGAACGGCGACGAAGTGTTCCAGCCCGCGGATCTGGTGATCATGGGCGCCTACTCACTGCACAACGTGCACCTGCTGCTGCTCTCGGGCATCGGCAAACCCTATGACCCGATCAGCGGCGAAGGCGTGGTGGGCAAGAACTATGCCTATCAGATGAACGGCGGCGCGACGCTCTACTTCAAGGACAAGGCGTTCAACCCCTTCATCGGTGCCGGCGCCAACGGCGAGGTGCTCAACGACTTCGGCGTCGAGCAGATCGATTTTGCCAAAGAGGGATTCATCGGCGGCTCCTATTTCAACGCCGCGATGACCAACGGTCAGCCGATTCGCAATATGCCGCTGCCCGGAGGCGCTCCCCAGTGGGGAGCCGAGTGGAAAGAGGCGGTGCAGGAGACCTACGGTCACACCATGACCATCGGTTCGCACGGCAGCAACATGGCCTATCGAGACTGCTGCCTGGACCTGGACCCCACCTATACCGACGACCACGGGCGGCCGCTGATGCGCATGACCTTCAACTGGAAGGCCAACGACGTGCGCATGACGCAGTTCATGAAAGACAAGATCGACACGCTCTCCCAGGCCCTCGAGCCGGACGACTACAAGCTCTCGTTCAAGGACTTCGAGTCCCAGTACGACGTGCGCCCGTACCAGACGACGCACAACGTTGGCGGGGCGATCATGGGCAGCGACCCGAGCACCAGCGTGCTCAATCGCTACCTGCAGAGCTGGGACGTGCACAACGTCTTCGTCATGGGGGCGAGCGCCTTCCCGCAGAACATCCAGTACAACCCCACCGGTCTCGTCGGCGGGCTGACCTACTGGGCGGCCAAGGCGATACGCGAGCAGTACCTGAAAAATCCCGGACCGCTGGTCCAAGCCTGAGGAGCGCGACCATGATGCATCGAATCGGTTTCATCGCGCTGGCAGGACTGGGGCTGATGAGCACAGCGGGCACGGCGCTGGCGGCCGCCTCTGCCGACCATTCGCAGGACGAGGTGGCGCGGGGCGAGTACCTCAGCCGCGCCGGCGACTGTGTCGCCTGCCACACGGCGCCGGGCGGCAAGCCCTTCGCCGGCGGTCTCGAGATCGACAGTCCGTTCGGCACCATCGTCTCGACCAACATCACGCCGGACCCGGAAGCCGGCATCGGCGACTACAGCCGCGACGAGTTCGCCGCGGCGCTGCGCGAAGGCGAGCGCGCCGACGGCGCCAACCTCTATCCGGCGATGCCGTATACCGCCTACGCCAAGCTCAGTGACGACGACATCGACGCGCTCTACGCCTACTTCATGCAGGGCGTAGCGCCGGTGGACGAGGCCCCGGCCGAGAGCGACATCGGCTTTCCGTTCGACCAGCGCTGGGGTATCGGCCTGTGGAACTGGCTGTTCGCCGACACCGAGGCCTTCGAGCCCCGCGAGGGGCAGGACGCGCAGATCACCCGCGGCGCCTACCTGGTTCAGGGGCTCGGCCACTGCGGTAGCTGTCATACGCCTCGCGGGCTGTTCTTCCAGGAGAAGGCGCAGGACGATGACGACGAGGCGTTTCTCGCCGGGGCGAGCCTGGGCGGCTGGTGGGCGCCCAATCTGCGCGGTGGCGGCGAGGGCGACGCCGGTTTGCAGGGCTGGCGTCAGGAGGCGATCGTCGAGTATCTGGCGACGGGGCGTAACGACCACGACGCGGTGGTCGGCGAGATGACCTCGGTGGTGGCCAACAGCACCTCTCATCTGACCGATGACGACCTGCAGGCGATCGCCGCCTACCTGAAATCGCTGCCGCGAGAGGCCGACGGCGAGGAGAAGCAGAGCGATACCACGCCGGCGCAAACCGAGCGAGTGCTCACCGCCGCCGACGTCGAGGCGGACGCGGGGGCGCGGCTCTATCTCGACAACTGCAATGCCTGCCACTTCGCCAACGGCGAGGGTGCCGCGAAGGTCTTTCCGTCGCTGGTGGGCAACGAGCTGGTCAACGCCGACGACCCGACCGGGCTTTTGCACGTGATTCTCGAAGGCGCCCGGCTGCCCTCGACGCCCGCCAAACCCGAAGCGCTGGCGATGCCGGGCTTCGCCTGGCGGCTCAGCGATACCGAGGCCGCCGAGCTTGCGACCTTCGTGCGCGGCGCCTGGGGCAATCACGGGGATGCCGTCAGCGCCGACCAGGTCGCCGAGGTGCGAGAAACGCTGCCGGAGGATCGCGAGACCAGCGCGCCGGACTTCGAGCCGTGAGCGCAGCCTAGCGAGCGTCCGAGAAGGCGCGCGCCAGGCCCGCTTCGACGCCCCGCCAGTCCTCCGACCGGCGGGGCGTCGTCGTGTCGCGTCGCCTGCAATGCGCAGGCGTCGTGTCGCGTGTGGCGGCGCTCGGTCGACCCTCCCGGCGTCGAGCGAGGCCGGCAGCCCGCGACAGGGCGCGGCCTTGCGTTAGAATGCGAGACGACTTCTCGCGTTCCAAGGACACGCTGCCCATGTCGGATTTCAAGATCGCTCCTTCCATTCTCTCCGCCAACTTCGCCTGCCTCGGGCAGGAAGTGGACGACGTGCTCGCCGCCGGTGCGGACATGGTCCATTTCGACGTCATGGACAATCACTACGTGCCCAATCTCACCATCGGGCCGATGGTCTGCGAGGCACTGCGCAAGCACGGCATCACAGCCCCCATCGATTGCCACCTGATGGTCAAGCCGGTGGATCGGCTGATCGGGGACTTCATCGACGCCGGCGCCAGCTATGTCAGCTTCCACCCGGAAGCCTCCGAGCACGTCGACCGCTCGCTGCAGCTGATTCGCAGCCAGGGTGCCAAGGCGGGGTTGGTCTTCAATCCGGCCACGCCGCTTAGCTATCTCGACTACGTCATGGATAAGGTCGACATGATCCTGATCATGAGCGTCAATCCCGGGTTCGGCGGCCAGTCGTTCATTCCCGCGGCGCTGGACAAACTCAAGGAGGCGCGTCGGCGCATCGACGCAAGCGGCCTGCCGATTCGTCTCGAGGTCGACGGCGGCGTGGGGGTCGACAATATCGCCGAGATCGCCTCGGCGGGGGCGGACACCTTCGTTTCCGGCTCCGCCATCTTCAAGGCGCGCAATCTCGAGGACGTCAACCGCTACGACAGCGTGATCGGGCGGATGCGCGACGCACTCGCCAGCGCCTGATGGCCGGCAGTGACGATAGCGAGCGCCGCTGGTATGTCTATCTCGTCGAGACCGCCGGCGGTGCGCTCTACACCGGTGTGACCACCGACGTGACGCGGCGGGTCGAGCAGCACGCTCGCGGCCGGGGGGCGCGGGCGCTGCGCGGCAAGGGGCCGCTGACGCTGCGCCACGCCGAGTACGTCGGCGCGCACGGCGATGCGCTGCGGCTCGAGGCGTCGATCAAACGGCTCAGTGCGGCGGCCAAACGGCGCTGGCTCACCGGGCGTCACGAGCAGGCGCCGAGTGAGCAGGCGGCAGGCGAGCGCTGTCATCGTAATGTCATCATTCCCGGCCAGGCCGACGGCTAGACTTCACGCCACTTAACCGTCGAGGAGTGGGTCCATGAAAGTCGTCGCGCTACACAATCTGAAAGGCGGCGTGGGCAAGACATCGGCAGCGGTGAATCTCGCCCGCGAGGCCAATCGGGACGGTTTACCTGTGCTGGTATGGGATCTGGACGCGCAGGGCGCCTCGACCTGGGTGCTCGGCGGCGAGAACGGCCTCGGGCGCAAGGTGAAAAAGCTGCTCGCCGGCAAGTCCCCGCTCGGTGAAGAGGTCCAGCACACCGATTGGGAGCGCCTCGATCTGCTGCCGTCCGACATGCGCATGCGCGAGCTGGATCGCTTGCTCGACGACGGCAGTAGCGGCGACAAGCATCTCAAGCGCCTGATCGCACCGTTCAGTGAAGAGTACGCGCTGCTGATTCTCGACTGCCCCCCGGGACTGTCGACACTCTCCGACCAGCTGGTGCGCGCCGCCGATCGTATCCTGGTGCCGACCATCCCGAGTCCACTATCGGTGCAGGCCTTCTCGCGGATGATGGCGCATTTGGATCTCAAGAAGCGCCAGCGTCAGCGGGTCACGCCGTTCTTCAACCTGGTCGATCGTCGCCGCAAGCTCCACCGAGAGTGGCTGGAGACACCGCCGGCGGCGATCGGCCCCGTCATGCAGAGCTGGATACCCTACGCCAGCGCCGTCGAGCGCATGAGCCTCGAGTGTCGCCCCCTCGCCGATCTGGCGCCGCGAAGCCGGGCGACCCTCGCCTATCGTCAGCTGTGGCAGGAGCTGAAGGCGTCGCTCTAGTCGCCGTCTGAGCAATCGGTGAGTCCAGGCACTCTTCAGACGAAGCCCAGTGGCTTGCTCGGCACCGCGAGAGCACGCTTCGAGTACCTCCGGCACTATCGGAAGACTCGCCGCGCATTCGGTCACGTCGGCGGAACCTGTATACTTGCCCAGTGAATGCGGTCGCCGCCTGCGACCGCAGGAGCGTTCGATGTTCGTCTCTCTCCGGCTCCGGTGGCAACTGCATGGCTCGGCCCGTTCTCGACGATCCGCTCTACTACCTCGTCAATTTTCGTCGCGTGCTCGACTGGCTCGAAGCGCGCTACGCCGACCTGCTGAGCGAAGCCGAGGCCGCCTTCATGGCGGACTTCGCCGCGCTGCCGGAGGCGTCGCAGGCGCTGCTGGTGCGCATGGTGATGCGCAAGGGCGAAGACTTTCGCGACAGCCGTCTGAGCTATCCCGAAATCGGGGACACCGCGGATGCCGTCGCGCCGCTCATCGCCGCAGGCCTGGTCGAGGAGGGCGCACCGCTGACGCTGGAGGCGCTCTTCGCGCTTACCACCAAGCCTGAGCTGCGGGCCGGGCTCGACGGCGTCTTCGCCGACCAGAGGCTTTCGCGCAGCGCCAGCAAGGGCGAGTGGCTGTCGCACCTCGAGGCCAGGGAGTTCACGCCGCGCCCGCTGGCCCAGTGGCTGCCGACGCTCGGCGATCGCCACTATCGGCTGACGGTGGACGCGATGGCAGAGCGTTTCCGCCTGATGTTCTTCGGTAACCTGCGCCAGCAGTGGTCGGAGTTCGTGCTCGCCGATCTCGGCGTCTACCGCTTCGAGACGGTGGCGCTCGACGCCGATTCGCGGGCGTTTTCCGCGCGTGACGAGCTCGAGAGCTATCACCGTCTACATCGACTGCGGGAGCGTTTCGAGGCGGACGAGCCGCTGACGACGCTATCGCCGGATCTGCCGCTGACGGCATACGCCAACCCTTGGCTCGAGCGGCGCCGGGCGCGACTGATCGACAAGATCGCCTATCGGCTGGAGCGCGGCGGCGAGCTCGAAGCGTCGCTTGCGCTCTACGCTCGCAGTCCCACGCACCACGCCCGCGTGCGTGAGGCCCGGGTGCTCGAGTTGCTCGCCCGGTACGACGCCGCATTCGACGCCGCCGAGCAGACGCTTGCCATGCCGCTTCGCGACGCCGAGGCGCAGCGCCTGGCCCGGCTGCACCAGCGTCTGGCCCGCAAGCTGGGCCGGCCCGCGAAGTTCGGGAGTGCGGCCATCGAGCCGGAGCGGATCGATCTCGAGCTGCCGCGGGCGCGAAGCGTCGAGCGGGCGGTCGCCGAGCATCTCTCCACGACCGAAGCGCCGGTGCTCTACGTCGAGAATGCGCTGGTCAACGCGCTCTTCGGCCTGCTCTGCTGGCCGGCGATCTTCGCGCCGCTGCCGGGGGCCTTCTTCCACCCGTTTCACTCGGGGCCGGCGGATCTGCACGACGACGATTTCCGCGCCCGTCGCACCGCGGCGTTCGAAAGCTGCTTCACGCTGCTCGACGCCGACGCCCATCGCGAGGTGATTCTCGCGCGATTCGACGAGAAGTTCGGCATCCAGTCGCCGTTCGTCTTCTGGGAAGCGATTCGCCGCGAAACGCTGGAGCTCGCGCTCGACTGCATTCCGCCGCGCCATCTCCGCCACTGGTTCGAGCGACTGCTCAACGACGTTCGCGCCAACCGCGCCGGCATGCCGGATCTGATCCAGTTCGACGTCGAGGCCGGCGACTACCGCATGATCGAGGTCAAGGGGCCGGGGGATCGACTGCAGGACAACCAGAAGCGCTGGCTCGCCTTCTGTGCCGAACACGCCATGCCAGTGAGCGTCTGCTACGTGCGCTGGCAGGCGGCGTCCGCCGACGAACTCGACGCGGGGGAACTCGATACTGGCGACTCGGCCACGGCCAGTCCCGGCGGGCCGGCATGAGCTACCGTATCGCCGTACGCGCGCTCTGCGAGTTCGCCGCCAAGACCGGGGATCTGGATCTGCGCTTCACACCGTCGCCCACCGCCCAGGAGGGGATCGCCGGCCACCGGGTCGTCGCCTCGCGTCGCGCCGAGACCTACGAGAGCGAGGTCGCGCTGGCCGGCGAGTACCGCCAGTTGAGCGTTCGCGGCCGCGCCGACGGCTTCGATCCGATCGCCAATCGGCTCGAGGAGGTCAAGACCCACCGCGGCGATCTCTCGCGCCAGCCGGGCAACCAGCGCGCCCTGCACTGGGCGCAGGCCAAGGTCTACGGCCACTTGCTCTGCCAGGCGCGCGGGCTCGATCAGCTGACGGTGACGCTGGTCTATTTCGACATCGTCACGCAGCGCGAGACACCGCTGAGCGAGCGCTTGAGCGCTGACGAGCTGCGCGAGACGTTCGAGCGCCAGTGCCAGGCGTTTCTCGCCTGGGCCCAGCAGGAGCTTGCCCACCGGCGTCGCCGCGACGAGGCGCTGAAAGCGTTGGCGTTTCCCTTCGCCGGTTTTCGCGAAGGCCAGCGCCCGCTGGCGGAGTCGGTCTACAAGGCCGTGCACACGCGCCGCTGGCTGATGCTGCAGGCGCCTACCGGCATCGGCAAGACGCTGGGCACGCTCTTCCCCATGCTCAAGGCGATGCCGGGCCAGCCGCTCGACAAGCTCTTCTTTCTCACCGCGCGCAATACCGGCCAGCGCCTGGCGCTGGAGGCATTGACGCAGCTCGGCGCGGCGCCGGCACCACCGCCCGAGGTAGTGTCGGATGGGGCCGCCGAGGCCGAGATCACGCCGGCGCGAGCGCCCGCCGCGACGGTGCCGCTTCGCGTGCTCACTCTCATCGCACGGGAGAAAGCCTGCGAGCATCCGGACAAGGCGTGCCACGGCGACTCCTGCCCGCTGGCGACGGGATTCTACGACCGGCTGCCGGCGGCGCGGGCAGCCGCGGCGACGCAAGGCTGGCTGGATCGCGCGGCGCTTCGCGACATCGCCCTCACCCATGCGGTCTGTCCCTACTATCTGAGCCAGGAGATGGCGCGCTGGGCGGACGTGGTGATCGCCGACGTCAACTACTGGTTCGACTTCCACGCCATGCTCTACGCGCTCACCCGCGAGCTCGCCTGGCAGGTCGGAATACTCGTGGACGAGGCACACAATCTGGTGGAGCGCGGCCGCGGCATGTACAGCGCCTCGCTGGATCACGCGGCGTTCCGGCGGCTGAAACCGACGCTCCCGGGACCGCTGAAGCGACCGCTCGGCCGAGTGGCGACGCTGTGGCAGGCACTCGCCGACGAGAATGCCGCCGCGGGCGGCGATGCAGAGTATCGCGTGCTGGAGACGCTGCCGGGCAAGTTCATCAATGCGCTCACCCAGGCGGTGTCGGCGATCGTCGAGTATCAGTCGGAGCAGCCGATCGCGTTGCAAAGCGACCTGCAGACCTTCTGCTTCGAGGCGCAGCACTTCTGCCGGGTGGCGGAGGTCTTCGGCGAACACTCGCTCTGCGACGTGGAGCGCCAGGCGCCGCGGGGCCGACAGCGCCACGCCGGGGCGCGCATCACCCTGCGCAACGTGGTTCCCGCGCCGTTTCTCGCCCCTCGCTTCGCGGCGGCCCACGGCGGCACGCTCTTCTCGGCGACGCTGACCCCGGAAGCCTACTACCGTGACCTGCTCGGCCTGCCCGACGACACGCCGTGGCTACCGCTGGCCTCGCCGTTTCACGATTCTCAGCTGGAAGTGCGGGCGGCGTCTCGGCTGTCGACCCGCTACGCCGATCGTGACGCTTCGCTCACGCCCATCGCCGATCGCATCGCCGCGCAGTTCCACGCCCGGCCGGGCAACTATCTGGCGTTCTTCTCGAGCTTTGCGTATCTGCAGCAGGTCGCGGCGCGGCTGGCCGAGCGTCATCCCGAGTTACCACAGTGGTGTCAGGCCGCGCGCATGGACGACGCCGCTCGTGAAGCCTTTCTCGCGCGGTTCGAAGGCGGCGGGGCGGGGATCGGATTCGCCGTGCTCGGAGGGATCTTCGGTGAAGGGATCGACCTGCCCGGGGACCGGCTGATCGGCGCCTTCGTCGCCACGCTGGGGCTGCCCCAGGTCAATCCGGTCAACGAAGAGATGCGCGCCCGACTGCAGGCGCTATACGGCCGCGGCTATGACTACGCCTACTACTATCCCGGCCTGCAGAAGGTGGTGCAGGCCGCCGGCCGGGTGATCCGCACCGGCAGCGACCAGGGCGTGATCCAGCTGCTCGACGACCGCTTTACCCACGCCAAGGCGCGGGCGTTGCTGCCGGATTGGTGGCCGGCGCCGATTCTCGACTGAACGCGGTCCGAACCGGCGCGGCGCTCGACGCACAGGGAGGGGCCATGCGTCGAGCGATAGCGTCAGCGCGCAGCGGCCGTCAGCGCTTCCAGCACCCGCGCCACGGCTTCTGCGCCGGGATCGATCACACCTTCCAGTGCACTCTCCGGCACGTAGGCGGAGCGCCCGGCGTGGGCGCGGGTGAGTTCCGCCGTGGCGTCGGCGCCGGCGCGAGCCGCCTCTGCCGCACTCGCGAGCGTCTCTCCGCGCGCCAGTGCCTCCACGGCGGGCACCAGGGCGTCGAGCAGGGTGCGATCCCCCGGCTTGGCACCGCCGTAGGCCTGGAGCTTGACGACACCCTCGACGAGGGCGTCGGGCAAATCGCTGCCCTGGGCCAGATCGGCACCGGTGGCGGTGAAGAGGATCGACAGCAATACGCCGCTGGAGCCCCCCATGTCGCGAGCGAGCAGCTGACCGATGCCGGCGAAGAGCGGTGCCGGCGTGCGGGTATCGAGCCGCTCGGTGTCGAGGGCGGCGGCAACGGCGTCGGCGCCGCTTTGCATGCTGGCCCCGGCGTCGCCGTCACCGCTCTTGGCGTCGAGGGCGTCGAGTTCGTCCCGCGCGTCGCGAAGCGTGGTAATAGCGGCGCGCAGCAGCGCGGCGACCGCCGGATCCTGCGGCGCCGACTCGCTCAGCGCCTCGTGCTCGCGGTGGGTATCGGGGGTGAAGGTCACGGCAGGCGACACCGCTTTCAGACCACACCAGCCCGGGGCCGTCGTCGGCGCGGCCAGCGCTTCGACGAGGGTGTCGTCCGCGGGTACCAGCGTGACCGAGAAACCGTGCATGTCGAGCGAGGTCATCAGCGGCGCGGGGCCGATGAGATGCGAGACCGACGCCGGCCCGAGCTGGCGCAGCAGGCTGGCGGCGAGTACGCCCATCTCCTGCGTCGAGCAGCCGCCGAGATCGTTGAGCATGGCGATCCAGGGGGCATCGCTGCCGCGAGCGGAAAGCGCCTCGCGCAGCGGCGTCAGTACCTCGTTCATGGCATCGTCGGCGCTCTCGGGGGCGACCTCGCGGGTGCCGGTCTCGTTGTGAATGCCAAGCCCGAGCTCGGGGGCACGCGCGGGCGCCGGCTGGCCGGGCTGGGCCGCGGGGCGCAGCGCCATGCCCAGCGACACCAGTCGTCCGGCGAGAGCCTCGGCGCGGCCCTGGATCTCGGCGAGGGGATCTCCTCGCGCCGCGAGAAAGCCGGCGAGCTTGTGCACGAGAACCGTGCCGGCGATACCGCGCGGCTGCGGGGCATCGGCTATCGCGATGTCGTCGGCGACGATCACCATCGCCACGTCCAGCCCCTCGGCGCGGGCGCGCTCGGCGGCGAGGCCGAAGTTGAGCCGGTCGCCGGTATAGTTCTTGACCACCAGCAGGCAGCCGGCGTCGCCGCAGACTTCGCGGATCGCGGCGAGCACCGCCTCGACGCTCGGCGAGGCGAAAAGGCTGCCGGAGATCGCGCCGGTCAGCATGCCGTCGCCGATGAAGCCGGCGTGGGCGGGCTCGTGGCCGGCGCCGCCTCCGGAGAGCACGGCGACGCTGTCGTGACCCTGCCGGGTGCGATCCCAATCTTCGCGGATCAGGATGCGCAGGCCGCTCTCTGGCTCGGCGACGCGAACGGCGGTGGTCGCCGCCAGGCTCTCGAGGGCGTCGTCGACGACGCGGGCGGCGGCGTTGTAGAAACGTTCCATGGGGTCTCTCCCGAGGGTGGGGCTTGCGTCAGTGCAGCTTCATCTTGGGTCGCAGATAGCGGTTGAGGCGATCGACCAGCATCGTCATGCCGGTTCGAAAGGCGCCGTGAATCGCCATCTGGTGCATGCGATAGAGCGAAGCGTAGAACATGCGCGCCAGCCGCCCCTCGATGAACAGGCTGCGCGCCGAGGTGCCGCGCATCAGACTGCCGACGGCGTCGAAGTGGGCAAGCGAAATCAGCGAGCCGCGGTCGCGGTAGGTGAAGGGCTTGAGCGGCTTGTTCTCCATCGCCGCGCGCAGGTTGCGATAGCACAGGCTCGCCTGCTGGTTCGCCGCCTGGGCGCGCGGGGGGACACGATTGTCGTCGTCGGGGCTCAGTGGGCACGCCGCGCAGTCGCCGAAGGCGAAGATGCGCTCGTCGTCGACGCTCTGCAGCGTCGAGGAGACGGTGACCTGATGATTGCGCTCGGTGGTGATGCCGAGTTCCGACAGGAAGGCGGGAGCGCGAATGCCGGCGGCCCAGACGCTCAGGTCGGTGTGCAGCGACGTGCCGTCGGCGGTGATGAAGCCATCCTCGTTGGCTTCGGTGATCCGCGTGTCGACGTGGATCTTGACGCCGAGGCGCTCGAGCTCGCCGTGCACCGCGCGACTGATACGCTCGGGCAGAGCGGGAAGGATACGCGGCGCGGCTTCGATCAGGTGGACTTCGAGATTGGTGCTGTCGAGCGCGGTGAAGCCGTAGCTGTGCAGCATGCGTGAGGCGCCGAAGAGCTCGGCGGCGAGTTCCACGCCGGTGGCGCCGGCGCCGACCAGCCCCACCGAGAGTTTGGCGTGAGTGCGCCGCTCGGGGTCGCTGTAGCGCAGAAAGGTATCGAGCATGTGGCGGCGAAAGTGTTCCGCCTGCTGGGGGCTGTCGATGAAGTGGCAGCGCTCGGCGACGCCGGGCGTGCCGAAGTCGTTGGAGACGCTGCCCACCGATAGTACCAGGTAGTCGTACTCGATCTGGCGCGCAGGCAGCACGACCTCGCCGTCACTGTCGTGAATCGGCTCCAGGGTGATGGTGCGTGCTTCACGATCGATGGCGCTGAGGCTGCCGCGCTGAAAGCGGTAGCCGTGATGCTTGGAGTGGCCCTGGTAGGAGACCTCGTCGAGACCGGAGTCGAGCGCGCCGGTGGCGATCTCGTGGAGCAGGGGCTTCCAGATGTGGGTGGAGTTGCGGTCGACCAGTACGACGTCCGCGCGCTTGCGTTTGCCGAGTTTCTCGCCGAGGCGGGTGGCGAGTTCGAGCCCGCCGGCGCCGCCGCCGACGACCACGATACGAGGTTCGGTCATGGGTGAGTGTCGTCCTTCATTAGAGCTTGGGTCATGTTCGTCGAGCGTGATTCGTGTTCTGGCCAAAGGTGGATGCCGGAAATCCTGTGAGCGAGTCGTACCGCGAGGATCGCGAGATGATAGAACGCGCCGCGATGGGGCGGCGGTGGGTTGACCGTACGATCACCGGTACGACAAAAGTCGTAAGGTTAGGATACGCCGCTCGTCTTGGCTTGGCACCCGGTGCAGCGCGCTGTGCGCTGCCGACGTGATAGGCTCGAACGTTCTGCTCGACCGCCGGCCCGGGAGCTTGCGCGCAGCGCCTTAGAGCGCTCTCCGGCGCCGCTATTCAAGGAGTCATCGATGCACCCCTCGCTCGACGCCATCCGCCTCGTCGCCTTCGATCTCGACGGCACGCTCATCGACTCGGTGCCGGATCTCGCCGCCGCGCTGGACGCCACGCTCGAGGCGCACGATCTCGCCCCGGCGGGCGAGGCGCGGGTGCGCGACTGGGTGGGCAACGGCTCGCGCAAGCTGGTCGAGCGAGCGCTGGCATTCGCCCTCGGCCGCGACCCGGACGCCTCGGCGTTGGACGCCGCGCTCGAGGACTTCCTGGGGCGCTACGCCGAGGCGCCGTGCCGGCGCACGCGGGTCTATTCCGGCGTGAAGGAGGCCCTCGAAGCCCTCGCCGAGCGTGACCTCATCCTCTGCGTGATCACCAACAAGCCGCAGGCGTTCATCGCGCCGATCCTCGCGACGCTGGGACTGGATCGCTACTTCGACGCCACCCTCGGGGGCGATTCACTTTCGGAGAAGAAACCTCACCCGATGCCGCTTTGGCATCTGGCGACGCACTTCGATGTCGCGCCTTCGTCGTGTCTGATGGTGGGAGACTCCCGTCACGATATCGAGGCGGGCCGCCGCGCCGGCTTTCGCACCCTGGCCGTGCCCTACGGCTACAACCACGGCGAGCCGGTGGCCGCGAGCGCGCCGGACGGTCTGGTTGAATCGCTCGGGGAACTCGTTTAGGGTTTTTTCAGCCGGCTCGCGAGGGTCGGTTTCGCTTTCCTACCCATGCGTTTCTCTCCTGAATCGAGCCCCGACATGCGACCGGATACCCAGCGCTTTTTCTCTCTCCGCGTACCCAACCGCGACGTCAAGCGTTGGCGATGGTGATCCTCAGCCCGAGCCTTTCGATTTTCGACCGCTGACTTTCACCCTCTGGAGACGGGTCTCATGATGACCTCCGAGCAGTTCGACGCGCTGGCCAACGCCGGCTACAACCGTATTCCGGTCACCCGCGAGGTGCTGGCCGATCTGGACACGCCGCTTTCGACCTACCTGAAACTGGCCGACGCTCCCTGGACCTTTCTGCTGGAGTCGGTGCAGGGCGGTGAGAAGTGGGGCCGCTACTCGATCATCGGCCTGCCATGCCGCGAGCGGATCGAGGTGCGTGGCTTCACCGTGCGCCACATCGTCGACGGTGAGCAGCAGGGCGCCACCGAAGTCGAGGACCCGCTCGCCTGGATCGAGCGGTTCCACGCGCGCTTCAAGGTGCCGGATCTCGACGACCAGCCGCGCTTCGACGGTGGTCTGGTGGGCTACTTCGGTTACGACACCATTCGCTACATCGAACCGCGTCTGCGCACCGCGCAGGCTGCAGAGAAGCCCGACCCGATCGGCGTGCCGGACATCCTGCTGATGGTCTGCGACGATCTGGTGGTCTTCGACAATCTCTCCGGCCGGCTACAGCTCTGGACCCACGCCGATCCGAGCCAGGAACAGGCCTACGCCGCAGCGGTGGAGCGGCTGGAGGCGCTGGAGCTCAAGCTGCGCAGCTCGACGCTCAACACCGTGAGCCCGGGCACCGGCCGAAGCGATGTCGGCGAAAGCGACTTTCACGCCAGCTTCAGCGAGCAGGGCTATAAGGACGCGGTCGCGCGGATCAAGGAGTACGTGCTGGCCGGCGATCTGATGCAGTGCGTGCCGTCGCAGCGGATGTCGATCCCCTATCAGGCGCCGCCGCTGGATCTCTACCGCGCGTTGAGAAGTCTCAATCCCTCGCCCTACATGTTCTTTCTGAACCTCGACGACCACCACGTCATCGGCTCCTCGCCGGAGATACTCACTCGCGTCGAGGGCGACGAAGTGACGGTTCGCCCGATCGCCGGCACGCGGGTGCGTGGCGCTACGGCGGAAGAGGACAAGGCACTGGAGGAGGAGCTGCTGGGCGATCCGAAGGAGCGCGCCGAGCATCTGATGCTGATCGATCTGGGGCGCAACGACATCGGGCGCATCAGTCGGCCGGGCACGGTGGAAGTCACCGATCAGATGGCGATCGAGCGCTACTCTCACGTCATGCACATCGTCTCCAATGTCACCGGCAGGCTCACGCCGGGGATGTCGGCGATGGACGTGCTGCGGGCGACGTTCCCGGCGGGGACGCTCTCCGGTGCGCCGAAGATTCGCGCGCTGGAGGTGATCGACGAGCTCGAACCGGTCAAGCGCGGCGTCTACTCCGGTGCGGTCGGCTATCTCTCCTGGCACGGCAACATGGACATGGCGATTGCCATTCGCACCGCGGTACTCAAGGACGGCGAGCTGCACGTCCAGGCCGGTGGCGGCATCGTCGCCGACTCCGACCCCGATGACGAATGGCACGAGACGCTCAACAAGCGCCGCGCGCTGTTTCGCGCCGTGGCGATGGCCGAGAAGGGCCTCGACAACCTCGAGTGACTGCTCATCGTCGTCGAGCCGAGTTTTCCGATCGTGCGCGGCCGACGTCGCGGTGACGGCCGCTCGATAGCGGCGACGCCTGCCAACCCTCATCGCCGCTCCGAGGCCTTGCGAGAGCGGCGCTGATTTTCAGCCGTGCGAGTTTCATTCTCCGGTCATGAAGATCGGTTCTGCTACGGAGATGATCCTCGCTCGCACGCGCCAACGCCGAACCTTTTGTTCGCCACGCCGCCTGATGCTACTGGCTGGCGCCATCCTGCTGACAGTCGGCATCGTGATGCTCGACGACGCGCTCTGGTCACGTCTCGAAGCGCTCGACCCTGTCAGCTTCTGGTTGGCGATGGCGCTGCTACCCGCCATCGGCGTGCCCATGACGCCGTTCTACGTCATCGCCGGACTGCGCTTTGGCGTCGAGGCCGGGTTGGGCCTTGGCCTCACCGCGGTGCTCTGTCATCTGCTGCTCTGCTACGCCGTCGCACGCGGCCGCCTGCGACCCTACTTCCGTGAATTCCTCGACCGACGCTTCCCAGCGCTGGCGCGCCTCGATGCCGATCGGCATCACGCCTGGCGTGTCACGCTGCTGATCAAGCTGGTGCCGGGTGTCCCCATGTTTCTCAAACACTACGCCCTGGGCGCGGCGGGGGTGCCGCTGGGCATCTATCTCGGCGTGGCGCTGATGACCACGCTGCCTTACGCGGTGGCGTTCGTGACGCTGGGGGAAGCGGCGCTTCAGGGCGACGTCGGACGGGCGCTCGCGGTCGTGGCGGTTCTGGCGTTACTGGCGGCAGCCGTCGCGCTGTGGCGAATGCGCAACGCTCGGCGACGCTGAGTACCATCGCAGGTGAGGCCGCCTCGGGTAAGACCGTCGCCGTCAACGACAAGGGGGGCGGCCGGCAAAGCGGGCGCTCCCCCAAGAGGTCAGTCGACTAGATGCTCAGTCGATCTTGCCCAGCAGCAGGAATTCGATCAGCGCCTTCTGCGCGTGCAGCCGATTGCCCGCTTCCTGCCACACCACTGCACGTGGGTCGTCGAGCAGCGTTTCGCTGATCTCTTCACCGCGGTGCGCCGGCAGACAGTGAAGGAAGAGAACGTCATCGGCGGCTCGGTCGAGCAGCGCTTCGGTCACCTGGAAGCCGGCGAAGTCACGCTCGCGCTTCGCCTGCTCTTCCTCCTGGCCCATCGACGCCCAGACGTCGGTGGTGATCAGGTTGGCGCCCACGGCCGCTTCCTGCGGATCGCGCACGATGGTCACGCGCTCGCCCGCCGCTTCCATGATGTCGCGGCGCGGCTCGTAGCCTTCCGGGCAGCAGATGCGCAGGTCGAAGCCGAAACGGCGAGCGGCGTTGATCCAGGAGTGGCACATGTTGTTGCCGTCGCCGACCCACACAGCGGTCTTGCCCGCCACCGGGCCGCGGCACTCGGTCCAGGTCATCACGTCGGCGAGCAGCTGGCAGGGATGGTAGTCATCGGTGAGCGCGTTGATCACCGGTACTTCGCTGGCCGCGGCGAAGCTCTCCAGCCCCTCGTGGGAGAAGGTACGGATCATCACCGCATCGACCATCTCCGAGAGCACGCGTGAGGTATCGGCGATGGGTTCGCCGCGGCCGAGCTGCGTGTCACGCGGCGAGAGAAACAGCGCGTGACCGCCGAACTGGGTCATCGCCGTCTCGAAGGAGACCCGCGTACGCGTCGACGACTTTTCGAAGATCATGGCGAGCGTGCGGTTGCTCAGCGGCGTGTAGGTCGGACCCTGCGTCTTCAGGCGATTCTTGATCGTGATGCCGCGCTGAATCAGGTAGGCGAGTTCGTCGGCGGAGAGATCCAGCAGGGTCAGAAAGTGGCGTGCGCTCATTCGGCAGTCCTGTGACGTCGTGGCAGAACGGAAAACGAATCGGGCGAGGCGAACACCGGCCGGTGATGGCAGCATTCGAGGCGACCGATTCGTGGAAGCACCAACGAAAAGGGCGCCGCGAACGCGGCGGAAAGGCTATGCGTTCGCGGCGCCCGCACCGGCGTTGCCGGCTCGTGCGAAGATCATTCATCCTAACCAGCGCCTTTCGGGGGTGCAATGTTCGGGCCCGATGCCGAGCCGAGCCGAGCCGAGCCGAGCCGGGCGCGTGGCGCGCGAGCCGATGCGCCGAGCCCCGCTCGGCGACAACCCCGCGCTCGAGCGCGAAACGTCGACAAGCCCGCGCCGATGGCCAGGGGTGTATTCATGCCGTCTCATCAGTAGAATGAGGCCACGGACATTTCATTTTCGCGCGCACGCGAAGGGGCGATTCGAGGCCCTTCCCGTCAAAGGACGTCACATGAGCGATACCATCGACACGATCAAACAGCAGATCGGCGAAAACACCATCCTGCTGTACATGAAGGGCACGCCGCAGCTGCCGCAGTGCGGTTTCTCGGCGCAGGCCGTGCAGGCGCTGATGGCGTGCGGCGAGCGTTTCGCCTTCGTCAACATTCTCGACAACCCGGACATCCGTACCGAGCTGCCGAAGTACGCAAGCTGGCCCACCTTCCCGCAGCTGTGGATCAACGGCGAGCTGGTCGGCGGCTGTGACATCATCGTCGAGATGTATCAGAGCGGCGAGCTCGAGCCGATGATCAAGGAAGCGGTGGCCAACGCCCCCGCCACCTCCAGCGAAGGCTGAGCCCTAGCGCGGTAACGGCCTCTCGCCGTTCGATGTCAAAACGCCCCNNCGGACGGGGCGTTTTCGTGTGATCGCTCAGTCGCCACGTGCCGTGAGGCCCGGGCCTTTCATACGGGGCTACGGCTCGTCGAAGCCCTGCTCCTTCATCGCCAGATTCCAGCCGCCAAGATCCTTGAAGCGATTGACGATGGCGCAGAAGAGTTCCGCGGTGCGCTCGGTGTCGTAACGCGCCGAGTGTGCCGAAGCGTTGTCGAACTCGATGCCGGCGGCCTGACAGGCGCGTGCGAGTACGGTCTGGCCGTAGGCCAGGGCCGAGAGGGTCGCCGTGTCGAAGCTCGAGAACGGGTGAAAGGGGTTGCGCTTGATGTTGCAGCGATTGATGGCGGCGTTCAGAAACCCCTGATCGAAAGAGGCGTTGTGACCGACTAGTATCGCGCGGGTGCAACCGTGGGACTTGATCGTCTTGCGTACCGGTTTGAAGATGCCGTCGAGCGCCGCCTTCTCGGTGACTGCGATCTCGCGGCGAAAGGCACTGTCGAGGTCGATGCCGGTGAACTCCAGCGCGCTGCGCTCGACGTTGGCGCCTTCGAACGGCGTGATGTGGAACGTGATCGTCTCGAGCGGGAGGAGGTTGCCCTGTTCGTCGATCGTCAGCGGTACGGCGGCAATCTCCAGCAGGGCATCGGTCGCGGCGTTGAAACCGCCGGTCTCGATATCCACCACCACCGGGAGATACCCGCGAAAACGCTGCGCCATCAGCTCCCTCGTGCTGGCGTCCGACATGCAATGACTCCCATTCCCTGATGATCGAGCGGCGGCTGGCCGCGAAGCCTGGAGAGTCTAGCAAACTCGGGCAGGGTCGTCGTGCTGCTCGGTGTTCTGCGGCGAACGACGACGTTATACTCAAACGTTCGACGATCGACCGCTAGGCGGTCATTCATTGTTTCAAAGCCGACGCATCATCATTTCAGAGCCGACGCATCATCCAAGGAGTTGCCGCATGTCCGATGTCAAGAAGGTCGTCCTCGCCTACTCCGGCGGCCTCGACACTTCCGTGATCGTGAAGTGGCTGCAGGAGACCTACGGCTGCGAAGTGGTCACCTTTACCGCCGATATCGGTCAGGGCGAAGAGGTGGAACCGGCGCGGGCCAAGGCGCAGGCCCTCGGGGTCAAGGAGATCTACATCGAGGACCTGCGCGAAGAGTTCGTGCGCGACTACGTCTATCCGATGTTCCGTGCCAACACGGTCTACGAGGGTGAGTATCTGCTCGGGACCTCCATCGCCCGCCCGCTGATCGCCAAACGGCTGATCGAGATCGCCAACGAGACCGGCGCAGACGCGATCTCCCACGGCGCCACCGGCAAGGGCAACGATCAGGTCCGTTTCGAGCTCGGCGCCTACGCGCTCAAGCCCGGCGTCAAGGTCATCGCGCCGTGGCGGGAGTGGGATCTCAACTCCCGCGAGAAGTTGATGAACTACTGCGAGGAGCACGAGATTCCGGTGGACTTCTCCAAGAGCAAGAAGAAGTCGCCGTACTCGATGGACGCCAACCTGCTGCACATCTCCTACGAGGGCGGGGTTCTCGAGGATCCGTGGACGGAAGCGGAAGAAGAGATGTGGCGCTGGAGCGTCTCGCCGGAAGCCGCACCGGACGCGTCGACCTATATCGATCTGACCTTCGAGAAGGGTGACATCGTCGCCATCGACGGCGAGTCGCTCAAGCCCCACGAGGTGCTCTCTCGCCTCAACCAGGTGGGCGGCGACAACGGCATCGGCCGTCTCGACATCGTCGAGAACCGCTACGTCGGCATGAAGTCTCGTGGCTGCTACGAAACCCCGGGTGGCACCATCATGCTGCGCGCACGTCGCGCCATCGAGTCGATCACGCTCGATCGCGAAGCGGCGCACCTCAAAGACGATCTGATGCCGAAATACGCCGAAGTGATCTACAACGGCTACTGGTGGAGCCCGGAGCGTCGCATGCTGCAGGCGGCGATCGACGAGACCCAGACCTTCGTCAACGGCATCGTGCGTCTGAAGCTCTATAAGGGCAACGTCATCGTGGTGGGCCGCCAGTCCGAGCAGTCGCTGTTCGACGAGTCGATCGCGACCTTCGAGGACGACGCCGGCGCCTACGACCAGAAGGATGCCGAAGGTTTCATCAAGCTCAATGCGCTGCGTCTACGTATCGCTGCCGGCAAGGGCCGTTCGGCCGACTGATTCTCACGCCGACGGCGTCAAAAGGGGAGGGAAGGCATGCTGCAGAAACTGATCGCTCGACTGTTTGGCGCCGGAGAGGCTACCGAGCGCGGTGACCGGTCGTCGAAGCCGTCGAAAGAGTACGAGCCGGTCGAGTACAAAGGCTTTCTGATCATCCCCGAGCCGCAGGCGGCGAATGGCCAGTACCGTGTCAGCGGCTGGATTCGCAAACCGCTGAGCGATGGTGATGGCGGGAACCACGGCGAGACGCGCGAGCGGCGCTTCGAGCGCTCCGATGTTGTCCCCGACGAGCAGGCCTGCGTCGAGCTTACCGTGAGCAAGAGCCAGCGCTATATCGACGATCTGGGCGACGATCTCTTCGATCAGTCGCACTGACCGTCGTGCGCTCGACGATTCTCGCACGCTAGACGATCGCCGCCCCGAAACGGCGCCCACCAGGGCGCCGTTTTCACGTTCAGGAACCTTCGATGAAAGCGCTTTTTCTCTCTGCCTACGCCGCCGTGAGCCATCGCGTCTGGGCCGATGGTCTCGTCCAGGCATTCCCCGAGGTCGAGTGGACGCGCCTGGAACTCGCCCCAAGGCACTTCTCTTGGCGTATCCGCGCCAATCCGCTTCTCTGGCACCTGGAAGACGACGAGGTGCTCTCCCAGTCGTATGAACTCGTCGTCGCGACGTCGATGGTGGATCTGGCGACGCTAGTCGGGCTTCATCCTCAGCTTGGTCGGGCGCACAAGGTGGTCTACTTCCACGAAAACCAGTTCGCCTTTCCGCGCTCGTCGCACCAGACGCCGCGTCCGGAACCTGCGATGGTCAACCTCTACGCCGCCCTCGCCGCTGACAAGGTGGTCTTCAATAGCCGCTACAACCGCGACAGCTTCTTCGAAGGGGTACGGACGTTTCTCGCCCGCATGCCGGACAGGCCGAAGATCGGTCCGAGGCTCGAGCGGCTCGCCGCCACCACCGAGGTGCTGCCGGTGCCACTGACGGATCGCCCTTCATCCGCGGACTCGGGGCCGACCATCTCGGCTGCCGACAAACGGCCGGGGCGACGCATCGTCTGGAACCATCGCTGGGAGTACGACAAGAACCCGGTGGATTTTTTCGCCGCGCTCGCCCGGCTCGTCGAGTGGGGGGTGGCGTTCGAGGTGGCGGTAATGGGCCAGCAGTTTCGCGACCGGCCCGAGGTGTTCGACCAGGCACGTGAGTGGCTCGGCGATCGCGTGGTCTGCTGGGGCGAGCAGTCGCCGGCGGCTTACCGTGGCTGGCTCGCCAGCGCCGACATCGTCGTCTCGACCACGCATCATGAATTCCAGGGCCTGGCGATCATGGAGGCGGTCGCGCACGGCTGTCTGCCGCTGGTACCCGACAGGCTCTGTTTCCCTGACTACTACGCCAGGATCTATCGCTACCCGGGCGATGTGGAGAGTCTTGCGATTCGACTCGCCGAGTGGCTCGATGACCCGGCGTCACGCCCTGCGCCTCCGGATGCCGTACAGTGGCGCTGGTCGGCATGGCGTCAGCGCTATCGCGATGCGCTCGGGGTCTGATGGCGACGGCTCCCAGTGGCGCCGGGGGTGATAACCCCCTATCGTTGACTCATCATTCAACGAGGACAGGCGCCGCGACATGATCGTCGTTCACCATCTAGAAAACTCTCGCTCGCAGCGCATCGTCTGGCTGCTCGAAGAGCTCGCCGTCGATTACGAGATTCGAACCTATCCGCGCGACCCCAAGACCCAGTTGGCGCCGGCGTCGCTCAAGCAGGTGCATCCGCTGGGCAAATCGCCGGTGGTGACCGACGACGATCACACCGTGGCCGAGTCTGGGGCGATCATCGAGTATCTGATCGCGCGTCACGATGGGCAGTGGCTGGTTCCGCCCGTCGGTACGCCGCAGTGGGTGCACTACCTGCACTGGCTGCACTACGCCGAAGGCTCGGCGATGCCGCCGCTGCTGATGCGCCTGGTAATGTCGCGGCTGGGCAAGAAACCGGTGCCGGCGATCCTGCGACCCGCAGGGAAGATGCTCGAGCAGGGCGTGAGACAGCAGTATCTCGACCCGCAGCTGCAGGCGCACTTCGACTACTGGGAAAGCGAGCTTGGCCAGCACGCCTGGTTCGCCGGCGATCAGTTCACCGCCGCCGACATTCAGATGAGCTTCGTGCTGCTGGCCTGCGAACGGGGCGGCGAGTTTGCCAAGCGGCCCAACGTGCGTCGCTTTCTCGAGCAGATTCGTGAGCGCGAGGCCTACCAGCGCACGGTGGCCAAGATCGGCGAGTTCGCGCTCTAGCGCCACGGCAATCCAGCGGCACGGCAATCCAGCGTTACGGCAATCCAGCGTTACGGCAATTCAGCGGTACAGCGATTCAGCCGAACAGCGATGTGGCGCCGTTGTCGCATCGCGAGCATCGAAGAAAAAGGGGGGCGACTCGCGCCTCTGTGGGCGAGTCGAAGGGGCCGGTCACCGACCGGCAAGGGATATCGTCAGCGGCGAGGTAACACCATGAAGGGTTCGATGGTGAAAACGACAGTAGTAGCGAGCCTGGGAGCGCTGTGGCTGGTAACGAGCGGCGCCTGGGGACAGAGTTCGCCATCCTCGCGATTCGACCAGCAGCCAGAGACGCGTCTTGCCTGCGAACGCTTGAAGGCACAGATCGATCAGACCATCCGGGACAACGGGGCACGACACTTCCTGCTGGAAGTCGTCGACAATGCTCAGGTCGAGGGTGAGACCGTACGCGAAGGCGAGGCCTATGCGGGAGCGGAAGTGGTGGGAAGCTGCGATGGCGGGACACGCAAGGTGGTCTACAGCCGTCACGGCGCAACCGAAATGAGTTCACCCGGTACGGCGTCCTCTCCGGAGGCTGCAGAAGCCGAGGAGCGTCCGGCAGAGAGTGCGGAGGACAGCGACGAGGGGGCAACGCCGACAGCCGGCACCGAAACGCAGCGTTCTTCGTCCACGAGTGCCGCAGAGGCGCCGTCCGATAGTCGGGCGCGGGATTCGCTGGAGCCCGAAGCCTCGCCGTAAGTGCCGCTATCGTGCCGGGTAGGCCGCCGATGAGCGCCATCGGCGGCTCGTCGGTGTGCGTTGAACGGCGCTAGCCGATATCGACCTTGTCCGGATACTCGCAGAGATCCTCGATCACGCAGCTACCGCAGCGGGGCTTTCGCGCCAGACAGGTGTAGCGCCCGTGCAGTATCAGCCAGTGATGGGCGTCTTTCAGATAGCCCCGCGGGACGTGGCGCATCAGCTTGTCCTCGACCTCGGCGACGTTCTTGCCGGGGGCGATTCGCGTGCGGTTGGACACTCGAAAGATGTGTGTATCCACTGCCATTGTGAGCTCGCCGAACGCGGTGTTGAGCACCACGTTGGCGGTCTTGCGGCCCACACCGGGTAGCGACTCCAGCCCCTCCCGCGTTCGCGGGATCTCGCCGTCGAACGTCGACACCAGCCGGTGGCAGGTTTTCATCAGGTTTTCGGCCTTGGTGTTGTAGAGGCCGATCGTCTTGATGTGCGCCTTGAGCCCGTCGATCCCCAGGTCGATGATCGCCTGGGGCGTGTTGGCAACGGGGAAGAGCCGCGCGGTCGCTTTGTTGACGCCGACATCGGTCGCCTGCGCGGAGAGCAGTACCGCGGCGAGCAGCTCGAATGGCGTCGACCAGTTCAGCTCGGTGGTAGGCTCGGGGTCATGCGCCTGGAGCCGGGCAAATATCTGCTGACGCTTGTCGGCATTCATGACGAGACTCCTTGCGGGTCGCTTCCCCTGTGTTCGCTCTCGCTGGCACGCTCGAGTAACCGTGTGGCGTCCTCGATCTGCGCTTCGGCCCGCGCCATGCCGTCACGATCGTTGCGACGCTGAAAGTGCGCCAGCTGCTGGCGCGCCTTGCGTAGTGCCTCGCGAGCTGCGGAAGCGGCAAGGTGGCTGCCCCGCGGGGGTGCGCTCGACGCGCCTTGGCCCGCGAGTCGGCGCTCGATGTCGGCCAGTTCTCCGGCCAATGGCTCTCGTCGTGTTTGAAGGGCGGCACGATCCTCCAGGGCCGCCTTCGTCAGCTGGCGGTCCAGCCGTGCGAGTCGCGCCTTGAGGGTGGCCTGGCGCGCTTTCAGCGCGGTCGCGTCCGCCGGCGCCTGCGGTGTGGAAGCGTCGGGCGGTCTCGACGCTTCCGGCACGGCATCCGGTTTCGCACGCCGGGCCGCCAGGCGCCGCTCTCGACGCTGGCGCTTCTCGTCGGCGAGATGCGCCAGGCGGCGTTTTCGCGCCTCGAACCGGCGTCGACCGTTGACGGCACGCCAGTCGAGATAGCGCTGGCGTTCGTCTTCGTTGGCCGCCTTCGCCCAGGCCGGATGCTCGATCAGATCGATGCAGTCGACGGGACAGGGTGCGACGCAGAGCTCACAGCCGGTACATTCGGATTCGATGACCGTATGCATCTGCTTGGCGGCCCCGAGGATGGCATCCACCGGGCAGGCCTGAATGCACTTGGTGCAGCCGATGCATTCGGCTTCGCGGATCACGGCGAGCAGCGGTGTCTGGGCGGGTTCGATCAGCGCAAGCGCCGGTCGGCCGGTCAGGCTCGCCAACCGGTCGCGGGTGGCTTCGCCCCCCGGCGGGCAGCGATTGATCGCCTCGCCCTCGACGATCGCCTCGGCGTAAGGCCGACAGCCGTCGTGCCCGCATTTGCCGCACTGCGTCTGGGGTAGCTCGGCATCGATGCGCTCGACGCTGATTTCGGCAAGGGACACGCTCGCGCTCCGGGGTGGTGAAAAAGCGCGCCATTATAGCGCTTCGCCTTCAGGGCTTCGAGCTGACGCGCCACAGGTTCGCCAGCAGGTGCTTGTACCCAAACGAGCGCGCGACCCGAAGGTCGCGCGCGGTGAATCGAATACAGGTCGTTCCGGACAGCTCGGCTTAGCTGACTCGCCGTCCCGGCTTGGCTCAGCTGACTCGCCGTCCCGGCTTGGCTCAGGTGACTCGCTGACCCGGCTTGGCCCCGCTGTCCGGCGAAAGCAGATAGATACCCCCGTCTTTCTCATCGGAGGCATCACCGGCAGCGAGCACCATTCCCTCGGAGACGCCGAAGCGCATCTTGCGCGGAGCGAGGTTGGCGACCATCACGGTCAGTCGACCGGCGAGGGCCTCGGGGGCGTACTGAGCGCGAATGCCGGAAAAGACCGTCCGGGTCTCGCTGCCGATATCCAGCGTCAGCTTCAAAAGCTTCTTGGCCCCTTCGACGTATTCGGCCTGTGTGATACGCGCAATGCGCAGGTCGACTTTTGCAAAATCATCAATGGTGATCTCCGGCGCGATGGGCTCGATGTTCCTGGCCGGTGTCTCCGGCGCGCCATCGCCGGGGGCGCTGGTCGCCTCACCCTGAGCGGCCTTGGCATCGTCCTTGAGCTTTTTCTCGACGGCCAGATCTTCCTTTGAGGCCTCGATCATCTGATCGATCTTGTCGCTCTCCACGCGGGTCATCAGGGGCTTGAACTTCTCGATCGGATGATCGATCAGCACGGTGGTGCGGCTGTCCCAGTCGAGGGTGTCGAGATTGAGGAAGGTGCGTGCGCCCTCGGCAAGCCGCGGTACGATGGGCGCGAGATAGACCACCAGCTGGCGGAACAGATTGATGCCCACCGAGCAGATATCCAGCACTTCCTGCTCGCGGCCGTCTTCCTTCGCCAGCGTCCAGGGCGCCTTCTCGGCGATATAGCCGTTGGCGTCATCGGCCAGCGCCATGATGCGCCGTACCGCACGGGCAAATTCGCGCGCCTCGAAATCGGCCGCGATGGCTTCGCCCTCGTCGATGAAGCGCTGCACTCGCTCGGGCTCGGCACAGGTCGTGGACAGACGGCCGCCGGCCTTTTTCACGAAACCGGCACAGCGGCTGGCGATGTTGACCACCTTGCCGACCAGGTCCGAGTTCACGCGGGCGGCGAAGTCCTCGAGGTTCAGATCCAGATCGTCCACGCCGGCGGTCAGCTTGGCGGCGAAGTAGTAGCGCAGGTACTCCGGATTCAGATACTGCTCGTAGGTTTCGGCCTTGATGAAGGTGCCGCGGGACTTCGACATCTTGGCACCGTTGACGGTCACGAAGCCGTGGCAGTTGACCCCGGTGGGCGTGCGCAGATTGGCGCCTTCCAGCATCGCCGGCCAGAACAGGGCGTGGAAATAGACGATGTCCTTGCCGATGAAGTGATACAGCTCGGCATCACTGTCCTTTTTCCAGTAATGATCGAAATCGATACCTTCGCGCTCGCAGAGCTGCTGAAAGCTCGCCATGTAGCCGATCGGCGCATCGACCCATACGTAGAAGTACTTGCCCGGCGCGTCGGGAATCTCGAAGCCGAAGTAGGGCGCATCGCGGGAGATGTCCCAGTCGTTGAGCCCGGCTTCGAACCACTCCTGCAATTTGTTGGAGATCTGCGGCTGCAGGCGATCGGAGCGCGTCCACTCCTTCAAGAACGGCTCGAACTTGGGTAGCTCGAAGAAGTAGTGGGTCGAGCTTTTGACTACCGGCGTGGCCCCGGAGACCGCCGAGACCGGATTGAGCAGTTCGGCCGGCGTATAGGTCGCGCCACACGCCTCGCAGTTGTCGCCGTACTGATCGTCGGTATGGCACTTGGGGCAGGTACCCTTCACGAAACGATCGGCCAGGAACATGCCGCGCTCGGGATCGTACATCTGCTCGACGTCGCGGGTGGCGATGAAACCGCCGTCGCGCAGGGCGCGGTAGATGCGCTCGCTGTGGACGCGGTTCTCTTCCGAGTGGGTCGAGTAGTAGTTGTCAAAGGCCACACCGAAGCGGGCGAAGTCGGCCTGGTGCTCGGCGTTGACCCGGTCGATCAGCTGCTGGGAGGTAATGCCTTCCTGCTCGGCGCGCAGCATGATGGCGGTGCCGTGGGCATCGTCGGCGCAGACGTAGTGGCACTCGTGGCCGCGGCTTTTCTGAAAGCGCACCCAGATATCGGTCTGAATGTATTCCAGCAGATGGCCCAGATGGATCGAGCCGTTGGCATAGGGCAGGGCGCTGGTGACCAGAATCTGGCGCTTGGCGTTGTTCGACATGGTGGCTGGAAGATTCCCGTGACGAACCCGCGGGCGCCGGTATCGACCGCGCCACGGGGTGGATAGACTGAAAACGTGGCCGGAGATTGTAGCATCGATGATCGCGACATGGCTTTTGGGGTATACCGGCGAACGAATGGCCCCACTGACGCCGCGGCGTTAGCATCGAGCGACGCCGGAGCCACGCTCCGAGAGGCCGGAAAGTGACGTGATACCGCCTATCTCGGCACACCCTCGCGCCCAGTCCATTTTCCGAGCGGCTCACGCCGAGCCGTGTCGTTGGATAGCGCCGAGCGACATGCCGAGATGCAAGCCTTCATCGAGCCGGGCACGAATCGGCCGAGTCGACGGGCGCTGGGGTTCAAGCACGAAGAGACCGACTACTTCGCCAATGGCGTGCGTCAGACGCTGTAAGACGGCGGCTGCGAGGGCCACCGACACGGGACGATTCGGACGATGGCGCAAGGCACGGTCGAGCGCCCGGCGCTTGCTTGGAGGGAGAGAAGAGTGACATCGGAACAGCAACGTTTTCTTGCACGCTACCGCGAGCATCGCCGATCGCTCGGTCATGACGATCTTTCGAACGTCGTTGTGGAGGCATTCGGTGATACGCCCGAGTTGGCCGATGAATGCGCTCGTCTGATCGACGCCGGAATCAAGCGGGCCAGCTGCGGTCTGACGGCGTCGTATTCGGCCGTCAATGAGCGTCTGCCGACGGTCGGGCAACTCACCGTCGTACTGGACAGCCTTGAAGCGCCGGTATGCATCGTCGCGCTCACGTCTGTCACGACCTGTCGATTCGATGAGGTGACGCCGGCCTTCGCGGCACTCGAAGGCGAGGGTGATGGCACCTACGCCTGGTGGCGTCGTGAGCATGTCCGATTTTTTCGGCGTGAGGCGGCCAGGCTGGGCGTCGAATTTACCGACGCCTCCGAACTGGTGCTCGAGCGCTTCGAGAAGGTGTTTGCGTGAGCGCTTTCGGGATCGGGCGCGAGACGCCGGGCCGGTGGCGCCTCGCCGCCATCGCGTTCGTCATCCTCTGGTTCGGACTGGGTGGCATCGCCCATTTCGTCTTTACCGATGCGCTGGTCGCCATCGTCCCATCCGGTCTGCCGTGGCGCCGCGAGGCGGTATGGATCACCGGTGCTTTCGAGCTGCTCGGCGCGGTGGGGCTTCTGCTGCCGCGCAAACGTCCGCTGGCAGGAATCGGGTTGATCCTGCTGACAATCTGCGTCACCCCTGCCAACGTCACCATGTGGCTCCACGCCGAGCGCTACGCCGCGATCCCCGAGTGGCTGCTGCTGGCGCGACTGCCATTTCAACTGGTGCTATTGGCGTTCATCACCTTCGCTGCGGGGCTGGCGCCGTCCAGGCACCGTGCGGACGGTAATCAAGACGGTTCGTCGAGCCGCATGCCTTGAGTGCAAGGATCGAGAGACGAGTGGATATCCAGGGCTTCATTCTCACCCGGCACTGGCAGGAGACCCCCGCGGGGACCGAGGTATCGTTCTGGCTCGCGACCGATGACGGCCCCAAGCGAGTCTGTTTGGCACCGCAGCGCTCGGTGGCGTTCGTCGCTGTCGAGCAGCGCGAGCGCGTCGAAGCATGGCTCGGCGGTGAGCGCGACGTCGAGCTCAAGCCACTGGAGCTGGTCGATTTTCGTCACCGACCGGTGCTCGGCCTCTACTGTCGCCACTATCGTCAGCTCCAGGCGCTCGAGCGCCGGTTGAGCGAGGCCGGGGTCGAGGTAATGGAGGCAGACATCCGGCCGCCGGATCGCTACCTGATGGAGCGCTTCATTACCGCGGCCGTAGTGGCGACGGGCCGACCCGATGCGCACGGTGAGCTGCAGGACGCCGAACTCAAGCCCGCGCCCGGCTATCGGCCAACGCTCTCGCTCTGCTCGCTGGACATCGAGACCAGCGAGCGCGGCGAGCTCTATTCGATCGGACTGCACGGCTGCGGCGAGCGCGTCGTCTACATGCTCGGCCCGCCGGCGGGCACGGGAAGTGAGGCGGATCGTGAGCGGGACTTCGGTCTCGTCTACTGCGACTCTCGCGCCGATCTGCTCCACGCGCTGAACGCCTGGTTCGCCCGCTTCGATCCGGACGCGCTGATCGGCTGGAGCGTGATCCAGTTCGACCTGCGCAAGCTCGAACAGCATGCCGAGCGTCTGGGCGTGCCGCTCACGCTTGGCCGCGGCGGCACTCGTATGGAGTGGCGGGGCGGCGCCAAGGGGGATCGCCTGGTGACGATTCCGGGCCGGCTGGCGATCGACGGCATCGAAGCGCTGAAATCCGCGACCTGGAACTTTTCCTCGTTCAGTCTGGAGAGCGTGGCCCAGACCCTGCTGGGGGAGGGCAAGGCGATCGACAACCCTTACCAGCGCATGGATGACATCAACCGAATGTTCGCCGAGGACAAGCCGGCGCTGGCACGCTACAACCTCAAGGACTGCGAGCTGGTCACCCGTATCTTCACGCACACCGAGATTCTGACCTTCCTGCTCGAACGGGCGAGCGTCAACGGGCTGGCGGCGGATCGCCACGGTGGCTCGGTGGCGGCGTTCACCCATCTCTATCTGCCACGCCTGCACCGGCTCGGGTTCGTCGCCCCCGCGCGGGGCAGCGACTCGGAGGACGAAAGCCCGGGGGGCTACGTGATGGATTCGCGCCCCGGTCTCTACGATGACGTTCTGGTGCTCGACTTCAAGAGTCTTTATCCGTCGATCATTCGCAGCTTTCTGATCGACCCGGCGGGGCTGGTCGAGGGGCTCGCTCACCCGGCGGATACCCAGAGCGTGCCGGGGTTTCTCGCCGCGCGCTTTTCGCGGACCCGCCACGCGCTGCCGGGCATCGTCGGCGAGGTCGGGCAGGCGCGAGAGGCCGCCAAGCGCGACGGCAATGCGCCGCTGTCGCAGGCACTCAAGATCATCATGAACGCCTTCTACGGGGTGCTCGGGGTCAAGGGCTGCCGCTTCTTCGACCCCAGACTGACCTCGTCGATCACGCTGCGCGGCCACGAGATCATGCAGCGGACTCGAGCGCTGATCGAAGTTTGCGGTTATACCGTTATCTACGGCGACACCGATTCATTGTTCGTCTCGCTTGACGGTGTGTCGGCAGCATCGAGTGAATCAGGCGATGGACCGACGCCTGCAGAGATCGGGCGGGCTCTGGTCGAGGAGATCAATCACTGGTGGCGAGATCATCTGCGTGAGACGTTCGATCTCGAAAGCGCACTGGAGCTGCAGTTCGAAACGCATTTCGCGCGATTTCTGATGCCGCGGATTCGCGGTGCGGAGGAGGGCAGCAAGAAGCGCTACGCCGGCGTGGTGCACGAGGCGACCGGTGAGGAGCGGCTGGTGTTCAAGGGCTTGGAGTCGGTGCGTACCGACTGGTCGCCGCTGGCGCAGCGCTTCCAGCGAGAGCTCTATCGGCGCATTTTTGCCGATGAGCCCTATCGTGACTACGTGCGTGGCATCGTCCGGGCGACGCTCGACGGCGCGCACGACGACGAGCTGGTTTACCGCAAGCGACTGCGACGCCGACTCGACGACTACCAGCGTAACGTGCCGCCTCACGTGCGGGCCGCGCGGCTCGCCGATGCCCACAACCGCGAGCTCGGCCGCCCGCTGCAGTATCAGCGCGGCGGCTTCATTCGCTACGTGATCACCCTCAATGGCCCTGAACCGCTCGAGGCTCGTCGCTCCCCCATCGACTACCAGCACTACGTCAGCCGCCAGCTCCAGCCGGTCGCGGACGGCATCCTGCCGTTCGTGAACGATGACTTTTCGCGGCTGACCGATCGCCAGTTGGGGCTTTTCTAGCGGGCATCGCGTCCTGAACCCTCGGAAGACGCCTTCAGGCGGGGAGCGAGCGGTCGCCGGGTGGCGCGCCGGAGAACTGCTACGCTGGATTGACGCGACGACGGCGCGGGAGAGCCTGCGTCATCATCATCATCGTCATTGCTCACTGCCAACGGTTGGTTCGAACCAGGAGATCCGAGATGCGCTACGAACTCTACTACTGGCCCGGTATGCCCGGACGCGGCGAATTCGTTCGCTTGGCGCTGGAAGACGCGGGTGCGGATTACGTGGATATCGGCAATCTGTCGGAGAAGCAGGGCGGTGCCGGCGCGGTCAGCGAGTTTCTCCACGGGGCGGACCTGGCGCGGCCGCACTTCGCCCCCCCGGTACTGAAGGCCGAAGATGTCGTCGTCTCTCACGTCGCCAATATTCTGGCGTTCCTCGCCCCGCGCCTGAACCTGGTACCCGAGGACGAGCAGAGTCGACTGTGGGCCAACGGGTTGCAGCTGACGCTGACCGATTTCGTCGCCGAGATTCACGACACCCACCATCCGCTCGGCCCGTCGCTCCATTATGAGGAGCAGCAGGAAGAGGCAGCGAAGCGCGCCAGGCTCTTCGTGCAGGAGCGCCTCCCCAAGTTTCTCTACTATTTCGAGCGCGTGCTGGCGACCAACGCCGGTAACGAGCCCTATCTGGTCGGCAACGCCCACAGCTACGTCGACCTGTCGCTGTTTCAGGTGGTGACCGGCCTACGCTACGCGTTTCCGCAGGCGATGGGGCGGCTCGAGCCGGAGGTGCCGGAAGTGGTCGCGCTGGTGGATCGCGTCAGCCAGCGAGGCAACGTCTCGCAGTATCTGACGTCGAACCGACGGCTCGATTTCAACGAGAGCGGCCTGTTTCGTCACTATCCGGAACTCGATGACTGACAGGGTAGGCCATCGCGTGCTCGATCGATGCGGAGAGCCTCCCGATGGGAACGGCCTCTCGGTGGAGATAGCCTCAGGGGGCATTGGCCGTGCTCACGGGCATGCTAAAGTGGGTGGACATTCGGTTAGCCGTACAGGAGCGAAAACATGCCTTTACTCGATAGCTTCATGGTCGATCACACCAAGATGCAGGCGCCGGCGGTACGCGTCGCCAAACAGATGAAAACGCCCAAGGGCGACCCCATCACGGTGTTCGATCTGCGTTTTTGCATTCCCAATGAAGAGATTCTTTCCGAGCGCGGCATCCATACGCTGGAGCACCTTTTTGCCGGCTTCATGCGTCAGCACCTCAACGGCGGTGGCGTGGAGATCATCGATATCTCGCCGATGGGCTGCCGGACCGGCTTCTACATGAGCCTGATCGGCGAAGCCGACGAGGCGACGGTCGGCGAGGCGTGGAAAGCCTCGATGAACGACGTGCTGACGCTGACGGATCAGAAGGCGATTCCCGAGCTCAACGTCTATCAGTGCGGCACCGCCGAGATGCACTCGCTCGACGAAGCCCAGCAGATCGCCCGCAACGTCACGACTCGCGGTATCGGCGTCAACTCCAACAGCGAGCTCAAGCTGACTCAGGAGTTTCTCGCCGCTCACGGGGCCTGAATCCTCGGCAGGTTGCGTTCGACTCGACGACCCGCGGCCTCGCCGCGGGTTTTTCGTTGGACGTCGAACCTTTGTCCTGCTGCGTGTCAAAACGTTACCGATCACTCCTTGCGAGGCCGTTTTCCATGCTCGACGCCGTGCAGCAGTTTTTTCGCCAGACCTTCGAGGCGTCCTCGTCCGCCGAACCGACCGTTACGCCCGAACTCGCCGTCGCGGCACTGCTGAGCGAAGTGCTGCGCGCCGACTACAAGGTGGATGAGGCCGAGCTTACGATGCTGCGCGACGTGCTCTCTCGTCAGTTCTCGCTCGAGCGCTCGGCGGTGGAGCAGTTGATGACTGAGGCCCGCGACGAAGTGGAGCGCGCCGTCGATCACTTTCAGTACGTCTCGCTGCTCAACGAGCGTTATACCTACGATCAGCGCGTCGAACTGGTCGGCGCGATGTGGCGCCTCGCCTATGCCGATGACGAGCTGGCGGCACTCGAGGAGCATCGGATTCGCCGCCTGGCGGATCTGCTCTACGTGACGCACAGCGACTTCATTCGTACCAAACTTGCCGTTCAGGCAGAACGCGGCTGACGCGAATGGCGTCGCAGCTCGCTATACTGCCCAGTTCGAAGCGCGATCCAGTCGTGACTGCAATACATCTCCGACCCGGGAGTGACACGTGACCGAAGGCATCAAACACATCGTGGCCGTCGCCTCTGGCAAGGGCGGCGTGGGTAAATCCACCGTGACCGCCAATCTGGCGCTGGCGATGGCGGCCGAGGGATATCGCGTCGGTCTGCTCGACGCCGACATCTACGGTCCCAGCCAGGCACGCATGCTCGGGCTCGCCGACAACACCCGTCCGGAAGTGGTCGACGAGAAGAACATGAAACCGGTCATGGCCCATGGCATTCAGGCGATGTCGATGGCATTCATGGTCGATATCAACCAGCCCATGGTGTGGCGTGGACCGATGGTGTCCGGGGCGTTTCAGCAGCTTCTCAACCAGACGCTGTGGGACGATCTCGACTATCTCTTCATCGACATGCCGCCGGGGACGGGCGACATCCAGCTGACGCTGGCACAGAAAGTCTCCGTCGACGGTGCCGTGATCGTGACCACGCCGCAGGACATCGCCCTGCTCGACGCGCGCAAGGGGATCGAGATGTTCCGCAAGGTGGACGTGCCGGTGCTGGGTATCGTCGAGAACATGAGCCTGCACGTCTGCTCCGAGTGCGGCCACGCCGAGCCGATCTTCGGTGAAGGCGGGGGCGAGCGTATCGCCGCCCAGTACGATACCCGCGTGCTCGGCCAACTGCCGTTGAAACTCTCGATCCGGGAACAGGCCGACGGTGGCAAGCCCAGCGTGGTTGCCGACCCAGAAGGGGATGTCGCCCAGACCTTCCGGCGCATGGCGCGAGAGGTGGCAAGCGGTGTCGCGGGGCAGAACACCGGCGGGCCGAGCATCTCGTTCAGCTGATGCCGGGGGCGCGGTCGCCGCGAGAGCCGATCGCGCCCCGTTGTCCTGCCTCTGCCGGGGCCGCTATCATGGCGGCCCTTTTCGCCTATGCCGGCGGGTCGCTGGTCATCCCCGGTCTCAGGCACGAACTCCCATCTCGATATCGACGTGACGACGACGGGTCGGCCCGCGTGTCGTCTGCGTCTGCAAGGACACCCGCATGAGCATCAAATCCGACAAGTGGATACGCCGCATGGCCGAGCAGGAGGGCATGATCGAGCCCTTCGAGGCCGACCAGGTTCGTCATGTGAACAATCAGCGCGTAATCTCCTACGGCACCTCGAGCTACGGCTACGACGTGCGCTGTGCCGATGAGTTCAAGGTCTTCACCAACATCCACTCGGCGATCGTGGATCCCAAGTCGTTCGACGAGAAGAGCTTCGTCGACGTCAAGGGCGATGCCTGCGTCATCCCGCCCAACTCCTTCGCGTTGGCGCGGACGGTCGAGTACTTCCGGATTCCGCGCAGCGTCCTCACGATTTGTCTGGGCAAGTCCACCTACGCGCGCTGCGGCATCATCGTCAACGTGACGCCGCTGGAGCCGGAGTGGGAGGGCCATGTCACTCTGGAGTTCTCCAACACCACCAATCTGCCCGCGCGAATCTACGCCAACGAGGGCGTGGCGCAGATGCTGTTCCTGGAATCCGACGAAGTCTGTGACGTCTCCTACAAGGACCGCGGCGGCAAGTACATGGGCCAGCGCGGCGTCACGCTGCCGCGCACCTGAGTCGATGCCGTGAGCACGATCGACGCGTGACGGCAGGCATCGATCAAGAAACGAAACGGGGCACCCAGAGGGTGCCCCGTCGTCGTTTGAGCCCCAGGCTGGCGCTCTTCGTTGGACTATCGTCAGGCGGAGCGATCGTCAGGCGGAGCGATCGTCCTGGCGGTTGTCGATCGTTTCGCGATAGGCGTCGATGAACGGCTTCTCCGCCGGGTCGATCCGATCCATGCCGGCGACGACGCGGTGCCAGTAGGGATACTGCGGCGCCGGGCGCGTCAGCCGTTCCAGACGGCGATGCTCCTCCTCGCTCAGCGTCAGTTCGCTGGCGGCCAGGTTGTCGCGTAGATGCGCTTCGCTGCGAGCGCCGACGATCAGTGACGTGACGCCGGGGCGATCCTTGAGCCAGGCGAGGCAGACGCGGGCCGGGGAGCAGTCGTGGGCCTCGCCGATCGCGACGAGCGCTTCGATGATGTCGTAGGCCCGCTCCATGTCGTGAATGTAGGGCTCCGGCCAGCCGTTACCCTGACGCGTCTCCGGTGTGGTCGCCTGGCCGCGGCGCACCTTGCCGGTGAGCAGGCCCTCGCCGAGCGGCCCCCAGATCAGCGAGCCGACGTTCTGATCGAGCGCCAACGGCATCAGCTCGTACTCGGCTTCACGCGCTTCGGGGGTGTAGTAGATCTGCTGGCTGACCGGCTTGATCAGCCGATTGGCTTCGGCCTTGCCGAGCGTCTTCATCATCTGCCAGCCGGTGTAGTTCGAGGTGCCCCAGTAGCGCACCTTGCCGCTGGTGACGAGCTGGTGCATCGCCTCCAGCGTCTCCTCGATCGGCGTGACGCCGTCCCAGTTATGCAGCTGGTAGAGATCGATATGATCGGTGCCCAGGCGTTTGAGACTCGCCTCGACGGCACGGATCAGATGATAGCGCGAGGCGCCGGTGGCGTTGGGATCATCGCCCAGCGGGCTGCGCCCCTTGCTGGCGAGAATGATGTCGTTGCGCTTGCTGCCGAGCGCCTTGCCGACGATCTCCTCGGCCTGGCCGAGCGAATAGAGATCGGCCGTGTCGACGAGATTGACGCCCGCCTCGAAGGCGATGTCGAAGAGGCGTTTCGCGCCTTTGACGTCGACGCTCGCGGCTTTCTCGAAGCCGTTGCTGCCGCCGAACGGCACGGTGCCCAGCGTCATCGTCGATACCATCAGGCCCGACTGTCCCAGTGGGCGATATTGCATGCTCATGGCGGTTTCCTTACCTGACTCGCTGATGGCCGGTCGTCAGCGACCGGCGAGACTCTCAGTCTGGCAAAGATCGCATTCTCGGCAAGCATTGAAGCGGGCAATCACGGGCCGAGCCTCCCCGGCACGCGGGGGCTGCGGCGTTACGCCACACACGGTGCGGGCGTCGACAGCAGGGAGCTCGACAGTAAGGGACGTCGACGGTAGGTAACGGCGAAAGCGGGGGGTGAAGCGGTACGTGCCCCGCCGCCAACGGCGGCCGGGCACGTCGAGATTCAAGCGTCTTCCGGGTCCAGGTCCTCGTCGAGCTCTTCGGCGGCATCGGCGTGGGACATGCGAAGTCCGGTCGGCGGCAGCGGCAGATCGTCGAGCGTGACCTGGCCTTCCGCTGTCAGCTTGATCCGACCCTCGAGAAACCAGCGCACCGCGATGGGGTAGATGAGGTGCTCGCGGGCATGGATCTTCTCGACCATGGCGTCGAAGTCCTGCTCGGGTTCGAGGGCGAGCGCGGCCTGGATCACCACCGGGCCGCCGTCGAGCTCTTCGGTGACGAAGTGAACGCTGGCGCCGTGTTCGCTGACGCCGTCGGCGAGCGCGCGGCGATGGGTGTCGAGCCCTTGGTAGGCGGGCAGCAGCGAGGGGTGGATGTTGAGCATCCGGCCGCGATAGCGGTCGACGAAACCGGGAGTGAGAATCCGCATGAACCCGGCCAACACCACCAGATGCGGGTCGTGCCGCTCGATCACCTTGATCAGCGCAGCATCGAACGCCTCGCGGGAGTCGTATTCGCGGTGGGGCAGCGCTACGGCCGCGGCGCCGGCATCCTTGGCCCGTTTGAGCCCAAACGCGTCAGCCTTGTTGGAGACGACGGCAACGATCTCGCCGCCGAGTTCGTCGTGCTCCTGCGCGTCGAGCAGCGCCTGCAGGTTGCTGCCGTTGCCCGAGATGAGCACGACGACCCGGCGACGCTCTGCCGCTTCGGATTCGAAGTCGTTGAGGGTGTCGTCTTGCGTGTTGTCGTCACTCATGTCGGCAGGTTCTCCAGCGTGACGGGGTCTTCGCCTTCGGCGCGGGGCGTGATCTCGCCGAGTCGATAGACGGTTTCACCGGCGGACTCGAGATGGCGCGTTGCCGCCTCCGCCTGATCCGCGGGAACCACCACGACCATGCCCACGCCGCAGTTGAGCACCCGGTGCATCTCGTGCTCGTCGACGTTGCCTTGCTGCTTGAGCCAGTCGAAGACGGCGGGACGCTGCCAGCTGGCGACGTCGATGCGTGCCCCCAGCGTCTCCGGCAGGACGCGCGGCACGTTCTCGAGCAGGCCGCCGCCGGTAATGTGGGAGAGGGCGTGGACGGCGACACCGCTCTCCTTGATCAGCGAGAGCAGCGGTTTGACGTAGATGCGCGTCGGGGCCATCAACAGATCGCCGAGCGTCCTGCCCTCGAGCGTCTCGTCGAGCTTGCCGCCGCCGACTTCGAGAATCTTGCGAATCAGCGAGTAGCCGTTGGAGTGCGGCCCCGAGGAGGCGAGCCCCAGCAGCACGTCGCCGGCGGCGACCCGGCTGCCGTCGAGAATTTCGGATTTCTCCACTACGCCGACGCAGAAGCCGGCGAGGTCGTAGTCGCTCCCTTCATACATGCCGGGCATCTCGGCGGTCTCGCCGCCGACCAGCGCGCAGCCGGCCTGGCTACAGCCTTCGCCGATGCCGGTGACCACGTCGGCGGCGATGTCGACGTCGAGCTTGCCGGTGGCGTAGTAGTCGAGAAACTGCAGCGGCTCCGCGCCGGCGACCACCAAGTCGTTGACACACATCGCCACCAGGTCGATGCCGATGGTGTCGTGGCGGCCGAGATCCATCGCCAGACGCAGTTTGGTACCCACGCCATCCGTGCCCGAGACCAGAACCGGCTGGCGGTAGCCGGCGGGCAGCTCGCAGAGCGCGCCGAAACCGCCGAGACCCCCCATCACTTCGGGGCGCGCGGTACGCTTGGCCACGCCCTTGATCCGCTCGACCAGAGCGTTACCCGCGTCGATGTCGACGCCGGCGTCCTTGTAGCTCAGCGACGCCGCGTCGGCAGCGGAACGGGACGAACGGGGCGCGTTCGATGAGTCGGATGAGGAGCGCGTCATGTAGGGACCTTTCTCTCGCGGAGCCGATGAATGGGGGTGATGTTGAGCGGGGCGCATTGTAGCATTGCGGGCATTCACGGGGCAGTCGAAGGACGACGACAGCGCATGAGCAAATTGCAGATAGCGAGTCTGATCGGCGCGGCGCTCGCCCTATGGCTGATGGTGTTGCTGGAGCCGATCCTGATGCCGTTCTTCGTCAGCCTGATCCTCGCCTATCTGGGAGATCCGATCACCGATTGGCTGGAGGGGCGCGGGCTGGCCCGGCGCTGGGCGGTGAGCATCGTCTTTCTGCTCCTGGGAGTCGGCATCATCGGGGCTGTACTGATCCTCGTTCCCGTGCTCGGACGCCAGCTCGCCCAGCTCATCGAGGCGTTGCCGGCGATCTTCAACTGGGTCCAGACCAGCGTGCTGCCGGAGGTTCAGGATCTCACCGGCGTCGATCTGACGGCGGATTTCGATCAGTTGCGCAATGCGCTGATGAGCAACTGGCGCGAGACCGGCACTTTCGCCGCCGCGTTTTTGGCCCAGGCGTCCCGCTCCGGTCTGGCCCTGGCGGTCTGGATCGGCAACATCGCGCTGATTCCCGTCGTCACTTTCTATTTGCTGCTCGACTTCGATCGGATCAAACGCTATCTGCGTGACATGCTGCCGAGACACATCGAGCCGCGCGCCACGGCGCTGGCCCGGGAGTGCGACGACGTGCTCTCGGCGTTCTTGCGCGGCCAGCTGCTGGTCATGCTGAGTCTCGGCGTGATCTATGCCGTGGGCCTGAGCGTACTGGGGCTCAAGTTCGGGCTGCTGATCGGCGTCTTCGCGGGGCTTGCGAGCATCGTGCCCTATCTGGGCGTCATCGTCGGGGTGGTCACCGCTGGCGTGGTGGCTTTCTTCCAGTTCGGCGAGTGGACGGCGCTGGTCGGCGTGCTGGTCGTCTTCGGTATCGGCCAGGTCGTCGAGAGCACGCTGCTGCAGCCGCTGCTGCTGGGCGACAAGATCGGGCTGCACCCGGTGGCGGTCATCTTCGCCGTACTCGCCGGCGGCCAGCTCTTCGGCTTCACCGGCATTCTACTGGCGCTGCCGGTGGCGGCGGTGATCATGGTGCTGCTGCGTCATCTCTACGGGCGTTATCGGCGCAGCCATCTCTACGATCGCGGACTGGCTTCAGAGGAGAATTCACCATGACGCCCGGCCCCTCGCAGCTGCCGCTCGGCGTCGGGCTTCGCGACGACGCCACGCTTTCCAACTTCTACACCGGCGCCAATCCGTCGCTGGTCGCCAATCTCGAAAATCAGCTCGGACCCGACGGCGAACCCTTCCTCTATCTCTGGGGCGGCGAGGGCGTGGGGTGCAGCCATCTACTGCAGGCGGCCTGCCACCGGGCCGACGCCACCGGCAAGCGCGCGCTCTACCTGCCGCTGCAGATGCTGGGGCATTTTCCTCCCGCCATGCTCGAGGAGCCGGAACGGCTCGACCTGCTGGCCATCGACGATCTACAGCTCGTGGTCGGGCGCAAGCGTTGGGAGGAGGCCCTCTTCCACGGCTTCAACCGCCTGCGCGACAGCGGCAAGCGCCTGCTGATCGCCGCCGATCGTTCGCCTCGCCAGCTCGACGTGAAACTCCCCGATCTCGCCTCGCGGCTGACCTGGGGGATGGTCTTCCACGTTCAGCCGCTCGATGACGCTCAGCGCCTGGGTGCGCTGCAGCTCCGGGCGAAAGTGCGCGGCATGCAGCTTCCCGACGAGGTCGCGCGCTATATCCTTCACCGGGGGCCGCGTCAGTTCGATCAGCTCTCCGAGGTTCTCGGCGTTCTCGATCGCGAATCGCTCTCCGCCAAACGCAAGTTGACCATCCCCTTCGTCAAACAGGCCCTCGGCTGGTAGGGCTCGCCGCGGTCCCGATAAAACCTTCCCGATACGTCGCCCACGGGCTCGTCACCTCCCGTCCGGCGGCGGGACATTGATCATCGCGGCAAGCCGTCACCTCGGCTTTTCCCTACGGCGACGATCGTCCGAGCTGACGTTGCGATAGCGTCCGACGTCCTTCCCCTTGCTGCCAGCTTGAGCGCTGAGATGAGTTTTCTCAGCCAAAGGTCTAGTTTTACTTAAGTTTACATTTTGTAACGCCGATAAAGGCGGTGTCGAGACCGCTTGCCGCGCAATTCATCGTCGTGGAGGCGGTCGATATCCGGCCTCGATCGGACGCGTCATCAAGAGGCCTTGAAGGGAATCGCTCAGATTCTCGAGTGACCGAGGAATGGCACGCATGAATACATCGATGGAAAAGAAGCGGCGGGCCTTGAGCCTCCAGACGAAGGTCATGAGTCTGGTCCTGGTACCGCTGCTGCTGGTCATCGTGCTACTGGTGGGGCTCAACATTGTCGAGAGTCTGCGTGAGAGCCGCCACAGTATCGAACAGCAGCGCCAACTGCTGCTCGAAGACAGGGAGGCGGCGGTACGCAACGTCGTCGAAGTCGCGGTCTCCGCGATCAGGCCCATGGTGAGCGCGACCGACGATGCTCAGCCGCAGGCACGCCGGCGCGCCATGGAGATGGTTCGCGGCATGGCGTTCGAGGGCGACAACTACGTCTTCGTCTACGGCTACGACGGCACCAATCTGGTTCAGCCGCGTCAGCGCGACCTGGAAGGCAGCGACATGCGCGCCGTGCGTGACGCCGAGGGTCACCACGTCTTCGAGGAGATGCTGAAACGCGCCAAGGCGGGAGGCGGAATCTACGCCTACTCCTGGCCGAACCCGGAGACCGGCAACGTCGAGCGCAAGTACTCCTACGTCCAGGGCATCGACGAGTGGGGCTGGGTCGTGGGGGCGGGGGTCTATGTCACCTCGATCGATGAGGCCATGAGTGCAGTCGAGGCGGAGCAGGCGGGCTATCTCCATCGTGCGGTGTGGAAATCGCTGCTGATCGGTGGCGGCATTACGCTCCTCGTCGCCTTGATCGCGGGAGTGCTGGTGCGTCGAATCCTGCTACCCATTCGCCAGGCGGGCAGCGCCATGCGCGACATCGCCAGCGGCAACGGCGATCTCACGCGTCGCCTCGCCGTCGACCGCGACGACGAAATCGGCGAGCTGGCGACCCAGTTCAATGCCTTCGTGGCGCGAATGCAGGCAGCGCTACTCGAAGTGCGTTCGACCTCGCGTCGTGTGCATCACTCGGCGAGCGCAATCGCTCGCGGCAGCGACGAGCTCTCCTCCCGGACCGAGCAGGCCGCCGCGAACCTGCAGGAAACCTCCGCGTCCATGGAGCAGATCACCACCACGGTGGCGCACTCGGCGGATGCCGCGGAACAGGCGGATCGACTGGTGCAGTCGACCACCGGTGTCGCGCGCGAAGGGGCGCAGGCGATGTCGCAGGTCGAGAAGACGATGTCGGAGATCCGAGCTTCCAGCAAGCAGATCGAGGAGATCATCGGTCTGATCGACTCCATCGCCTTCCAGACCAATATCCTGGCGCTGAATGCCTCCGTCGAGGCGGCGCGGGCGGGTGAGCAGGGCCGCGGCTTCGCCGTGGTCGCCAACGAGGTGCGAACGCTGGCGGCGCGCTCCTCCGAAGCGTCGAAGAGCATTCGTCAGTTGATCGAACTGTCCGCGCGGCATACCCACGACGGCAGCGAGCTGGTCGGGCGGGCCGGGGAGACGATGCGTGACATCCTGGATAGCGTCACCAACGTCTCGAGCGTGATCGGCGAGATCAGCGCCGGCGCCCGCGAACAGAAGGTCGGCATCAGCCAGGTCAACACCGCCGTCGCCGAGATGGACGTCATGACCCAGCGCAATACGCAGATGGTGCAGGAGTCCGCCAGCGCGGCCTCCGACATGCAGCGTCAGGCCGATAGTCTTCGCGCGCTGATCGATGCCTTCGAGCTCGGCGGGCAGGACACGAGCGAGCCCCGCGCCGTCGAGTCGAGCCGCCATGCCCCGGTCGTGATGAAGCGTCCCGAGGCGCGCCATGTCCCGGCGGAATCCGAGTGGGAGACCTTCTGAACCCGAACGAACGCTGACGGGGGGAGTGCCCGGCGGGGCGGTCGAAAGACCGCCCCGCCGTCGTTGGGGCGAGCGTCGCTATCGGCGCTAGCGCCCCAGCCGGTCCCGCAGTCCGTAATACCAGGCGCCGAGCGCCGTGGCCGGTACGCGAAAAAGCCGCCCGCCGGGGAAGGGCGAATGGGGAATGTCGGCGAAGGCGTCGAAGCGCTCCACATCGTCGCTGAGCGCCTCCGCCATCAGACGCCCGGCGAGATGGGTCGCGGTCACGCCGTGCCCCGAGTAGCCCTGGGCGTAGTAGACGTTGGTATTGATACGACCGAACTGGGGAAGGCGATTGAGCGTCAGCAGGAAGTTGCCACTCCAGGCGTAATCGATCTTCACACCGCGAAGTTCCGGGAACGTCTTCTCCAGGTTGGGCCGAATGGCACCCTCGATGTCGGCAGGGCTGCGGCCACCGTAGGTGACGCCACCGCCATAGATCAGTCGCCGATCCCGGGAGAGTCGGTAGTAGTCCAGCAGATAGTTGCAGTCCTCCACGCAACGATCGAAGGGAAGTAGCCGCCGGGCGGTGGTCTCGTCCAGCGGTGCGGTGGCGACGACCTGGGTGCCGCACGGGATGCTCTTGCCCTCGAGTGCCGGCAGCAGGCCCTTCGCGTAGGCGTTGCCGGCCACGACCACCTGTCTGGCACGAACGCTGCCCGCTGATGTCTTCACGACCACCGGATCGCCGTGAACGATCTCGGTGACGGGGGAGTGTTCGAAGATCGTCCCGCCCTGGGATTCCAGGGCGGCGGCCTCGCCGAGCACGAGATTGAGCGGATGCAGATGCCCGCCAGAGTGGTCGAGCAGCGCGCCGACGTAGCGATCGGAGCCGATCTCGCGCCGGTAGGTCTCGCCCTCGAGCAGCTCGAGCGCCTCGTGACCGTAGCGATTCCAAAGCGCCCGGTGCTCGACGAGGCCACGGTACTGGCTGTCGGTGCAGGCCGCGAAGAGATTGCCGTCCTTCAGATCACACTCGATACCGTAGGTGGCAACGCGCTCGCGAATGATGCGGTTGCCCTCGAACGCCATGCTGCCCAGCGCCTTCGCCGTCGTTTCGCCGTATTTTGCGGCGATCACGTCCATGTCCCGGCTGTAGCTATTGACGATCTGCCCGCCGTTGCGGCCCGACGCGCCGAAACCGATCCGGGCCGACTCGAGCAGCACCACCCGATAGCCGCGCTCGGCCAGATGAAGCGCCGAGGAGACACCGGTGAAACCGCCACCGATGACGCAGACGTCCGACGTCACTTCGCCGGCGAGGGCGACACGTTCGGGCGCAGCGGCAGCGGACGCGGCGTAGTAGGAGCGTGCAGGGGCAGACGAAGCGGTCGGCAAGGCGGGATCTCGAATCGAAAATGGGAGGGTCGCTTGGGATAGTAGGCCGTGGCCACGGACGGCTCAACCGGTGGCCGTAGGCTTTTCCTCGATGACCGTTCGTGCCGCGCCAGGGGCTGAGCATCAGGAGCTCGGACGCGGCCGGCCGGCGTCGCGGTGAACGTCGCGCAACGCAAGACCCCGCGGCTGCGGGGCAGTCGCGGGGTCCGGGTCAGCGCGGTGCGCAGGGGAGCGGGATCACTCCTGCCAGTCGGTACGGTTCTCGAAGACCAGGCCGCTCGACGTCATGCGCACGCTCATGTCCAGGGTGTCGATGCGCTCGCTTTCGCGCTGCAGCGACTGGAGGTAGCTGTCGGCAGCGTCGGTCTCGTCATCGAAGGCGGCGAGCAGACGCATGGCGCTTGCGTACATCTCGCCGGTGAGGTGCAGCCTCAGCAGTTGACCGGCGTCGCCCGCGGGCGCCTCCAGCAGCGACGCCAGACGATCGTTCTCGCCGTCACCGACGGCCACGCCGATGGCGTCGTCGCTCATCGCGGCCCAGGTATTCTGGCCTCCGGCGAGCGCGCCGAATTCATCCGGCAGGGCGGTCGCCTCGCCGTCGCCATCGAGCTGAACCAGAGCGAGTGACGGCAGCATCATCTGGCCGACCGCCAGCAGGCCGGCAGGATCGTCGGTCGCCACGAGGGCGGCGCCGCGCCCTTGAGGCTGGCCACCCTCGCTATCCGTACTCAAGTCGTCGAGCACCACGCGGAATCCACGCAGGCTGCCGAACGGCGGCATCGCGAGCAGGTTCGCCTGGCTCGCCAGCTCGTCGGCCTGCGCGTTGAGTTCGGCAAGGCTCTCGCAGCTGAACGGGTTGTCGCGAACGTGGCGTGCCTGAGCGACGAGCAGGTTGCGAATCTCCTTCATCGGCAGGGCCATGGCGAGGTCGAAGGGGCCGGCCGGGGCGTCGCGGCCGAGCGCGGGCAGCGCTACCTGGAGGTCGGCGAAGGGTTTCGCGAGATCCTCGGCGAGTGCGACATCGGTACGCTGGACGAGGTGATCGCTTTCGATCTCGGTGAACCCGAAACTGAGTGCCGGCGCGCGGGCGGCAAGGCGGTCGAGATCGGCCTGACAGGTGGCGTCGAGCGGCGCCATCTCGCCGCTCGAGTCCATCGCCCGTGCGGCGCGCAGCATGGGGTCGTCATTAGCGCCGACCAGCGCGACGATTCGCTGCAGATCGAAGTAACCCAAAGCGTAGGGCTGGTATCCCTTGTCGTCGACGAACGCCTGCAGCCGCCCTGCGTCCGCTGCGCTCTCGTCGGGCGCCGTCAGGCCGAGGATGCGGCGACGCGTATCGTCGTCGAGCTGGCTCGGGGCGATCGAGAGCACGGCGGTGTCATCGTCGACGCGGCTGATCAGCTGGAGCGGTGAGTCGCCGAGCGCCACCGTGCGATAGTCGGCGTCGTCGAGCGTCCTCTCCTGGAACGACGTGCCGGCGGCCTTCGCGAGTCGGTCGAGAAAGGCGCGATAGCGTTCTTCGTCTTCCACGCCGCCGCGCATGACGGGGATGAGCCCCTCGCCGTAGATGGCGCTGTGTTCGTCGAGCGCCAGTCCGATATCGCTGACGACTTCCTGATAGCTCTGTTTACCCTCGATCTCGTCGGCCAGCACGCCGAGCACGCGGGCGAGTGACGATCGATCGTCCGCTTCGAGGTCGTGCGCGAGACCGCGCAGCATCTCGACGTTGCGGGGAAGCGAGGCGTTCGACTGGGCAAGCAGGGCGTCGCGGGTACTGTCGCCGGCGACTTCCAGATCGGCGAAGAGATAGGGCGTGTCCGCCGGAACGAAGGACAACGGCTCCGGGTTCGACGAATCGCAGCCCGCGAGAAGCAGCGCGCTGGCAACCGCCGCGCTGAGTACCACACCATGACGTTTCATGAGATTCCTTACATTCCTGCTGGCGATCGTGAATCGTGTAGTCCTTGCTGCGCGCGCCGAAGGTCGAGGCGACGGGCAGTACAGCGACGGCAGGGTGCCGCTTCTCGTTGTGATGCGGGCCCACGCCGGCGCCCAGCGGCGACAATAGTACCCGGCGCGGCACGCCGACTGTCAACGAAAGGAAAATGAGACTCGATCTCGATAGGCGTCTGCGCGCATGAGGGAAGATGGGTGGCGCGTGGGTCGCGGCCGCCCGGGGTAAGGGGCACGAGTCCTCGGGCGGCCATGAGCTCAAGCGCTCGGGGCGTCGGCTCCCCACTGCGGCTGGCCGTCCTGAATCAGGACGCGTTCGCCGTCGGGGCGCTGGTCGAGCTTCGCTTGATGCACCTTGCTGTCGTAGCGATAGCGAACGTCGTAACCGACGGTCTCGTCCTGACTGTCGGTGACGGTGTGGCAGCGCTTCTCGGTGGTGGTATAGGTATCGCCCTGCTGCATGCGGCCCTGGACCTCGTTGCCGGCAAGCCCGCCGCCGATGGCGCCAGCGGCGGTCATGATCTTCTTGCCGGTGCCGCCGCCGAACTGATTGCCGACGACCCCGCCGACGACCGCGCCGATGCCGGTACCGGCAATCCGATGCTCGTCCTGTGCCGGGCGCTGATGCGTCACGGTGACGTCCTCGCAGACCTCACGGGGCGTCTGGGATGTCTGGACGATCGGCTCGACGCCGATGACATCGGCATATTCGGGGCCGGCGTCGGCGGACTGGTAGGCACCGACGGCAACCCCGCCCGCGACACCCAGAATGGCAATGGCACTACCGATGATGATGGGCTTTTTCATGGTGGTTCTCCTCGCTGCGCCCGACCGGCGGTGGACGCTGAAACCTCACGGCTTGATCGATGCGGGGCACGGCGCATGGCTCGCGTCACCCGGCCTTCGCGACGGACCGTGATCGCGACGCGAAAGTCGTCTCAGTCTAGCCGAGCTGGCGTGTGCAAGCCCCGCCATTCGGGGCTTTGAACACTGTTTTCATAGACGCGAGACGATGTCGCCATGTCGCGACGGGGCTCGGTCCAGTGCCTCAGCGGCTCCGAACCTCGTTGGCGAGCTGTTGGAGGAGCTGTAGCTGATCCCCGGCGAGCTCTGGCGTGGCAAAGAGACGTTCGCGTTGGTCGTCGTCGAGGCGGGAAGCCGAGCGCAGCGGCTCGTCGAGCAGCGGGAGCGCGGCCTCGTTGGGCGTGCGGTAGAAAGCATAGGCGGCCGAACGCGCGGCGTTCTCCGGGCGCAGCATGAAACTCACGAACGCCTTGGCGAGTGCCGGATGGGGAGCGCGCTTTGGCACGACCAGCGTGTCGACGCCCAGCTGTGAGCCCTCCTCGGGAATGAAGAATTCGAGGTCGGCGTAGGTCTCGGGGGCGTCCGCCTTGCGGTAGTCGAGGTCGCCGCTGTAGGTGACGGCGGCGCGGGTAACGCCCCGGGCGATCTGGTCGATCGCCGCGGTACTGTCGACGAAGCCGGTGAAGTTGGGCCGGCGCAGCGTCGCCTGGAGTAGCCCGGCGGCGTCGAGCCAGGCGTCCCGCTCGGTGCAGTCGAAGCCGTTGCCCTGATAGGCGCAGGCCACGCCGAACAGTACCTGCGGATCGCCGCCCAGCAGCGCGAACGGCTGGTCGGCGTTGGCGTCGGGGTCGAAAAGTAGCGACCAGGAGGGCTCGGGGGCGGGGAAGGTCCGGGTGTCGTAGACGATGCCGGTAACGCCCCAGAGATAGGGAACGCTGTAGCGATCCTCGGGATCGTAGGTCGGCTCGCGAAAAGCGGCCATGAGGTTGTCACGCCCGGTCACGCCGTCGAGCGGCTGGATCAGATCCGCTGCCACCAGCCGCGGCACGTAGTAATCGGTGGGTACCACCACGTCGAACTGGGCGTCACCGCCGGCGACGAGCTTCGAGTACATCTCGGCGTTGGAGGTGAAGTAGCTCTCGACGACCTCTACGCCGTACTCGGCTTCGAAATCGGCGATCACTGCCGGGTCGGCGTATTCGGTCCAGTTGAAGAGATACAGCTTGTCCGGTGTCTGGGCGACCGCCGGCAAACCGGTCAGTGCGAGCAGCGAGGCGGTGACGGCGAGCCCCAGGCGTTGACCGACGCGCGCGCGCGACGGCTGCGACGAAGACGTGGGCATGGCGATTGACCTCCGATTCCTTCAGGGGACCGGACGCGACGCCCGGCGATGGATGTCCGGTCTAGACGCGCAGTAGCAGGTGTTCTCTCTCCCAGGAGCTGATGACGCGGAAATACGCCGTGTGCTCGGCACGTTTGACGGCCAGATAGCTGCGCGTGAAACGCTCCCCCAGAAGATCCGCCAGCGGGGCACAGCGACTCAGCGCGTTGAGCGCCGGGCCGATATCGTCGGGCAGCGTGTGGCCCACCGTGCCGGCGAACCCGGTGAGCGGCGGGCGCGGTTCTATCTGGCCGAGCATGCCGAGATAACCGCAGGCGAGCGAGGCCGCCATCACCAGGTAGGGGTTGGCGTCGGCGCCGGCGAGGCGGTTCTCCACCCGCGTGCCGGCGGGGGCACCCACAGGGACACGCAGCCCGACGCTGCGATTGTCGTAGCCCCACTCGGTGTTGAAAGGGGCCGAGCCCGCGCCCTCGGCAGGCAACAGGCGACGATAGGAGTTCACGTTGGGTGCGAAAAACGGCATGGCGGCCGGAAGGTACTGCTGCAGCCCGCCGATGTAGTGATGGAAGAGCTGACTCGGCTGACCCGCCTCGCCGGCGAAGAGATTGTTGCCGTCGACGTCTACCAGGCTCTGGTGCAGATGCATCGAGCTGCCCGGTTCGTTGGCCATGGGCTTGGCCATGAACGTGGCGTAGATACCGTGACGCAGCGCGGTCTCGCGCAGGGTGCGCTTGAAGATGACGACTTGGTCGGCCAGTCGCAGCGGGTCGCCGTGACGGAAGTTGACCTCCATCTGGCCGGCACCCTCTTCGTGCGTGAGGGTGTCGATGTCGAGTTCTTGCGCCTCGCAGTAGTCGTACATCTGCTCGAACAGCGGATCGAACTCGTTGACCGCGTCGATGGAGAACGACTGGCGGCTGCTCTCCTGGCGACCGGAGCGGCCGACCGGCGGCTCCAGCGGATAGTCGGAGTCGGTATTGGTCTTGACCAGATAGAACTCGAGTTCCGGCGCCATGATCGGCCGCCACCCGCGCGCCGCGAACAGCGACAGCACGTGCTTGAGCACCTGGCGGGGAGAGAGTTCGACCGGCTCGCCGCTCATGTAGAAGCAGTCGTGAATGATCTGGGCGGTAGGGTCGTCGGCCCAGGGCACCAGGTAGGCGGAGTCCGGGTCCGGCACGAGCTGCATGTCGAGCTCGGCCGGGTTCCAGAAGCGAATGTCGTCGTCGTCCGGATAGCCCCCGGTGACCGTCTGGATGAAGATCGAGTCCGGCAGTCGGGTCGAGCCACCGCGCAGATATTTGCCGGTGGGCATGATCTTGCCCTTGAGAATGCCGGTCAGATCCGATACCAGACACTCCACCTCGGTAATGCCGTGGCGGTTGCACCAGTCTTCCAGTACGTGCCGCGAAGATTCACTCATGACGCCTCCTTGGGGCGGTCAAGCTTCGGCCTTCCAGCGTGGTCGCGATTCAGCGTGGTCGCGGCCCAGCGTGGTCGCGACTCAGCGTGGCCGCGACGCAATGTCGTCGCGGTTCAGCGCGACTGGATCTCGGTCCAGAGCTGCTGGAAGATCTGCAGGTTCTGGCCGTCGAGGCTCGGCGTGAACGCAAGCTTCGCCCGGTCCTCATCGGTGGGCAGCACCGGAGGCTGGGTCAGCACGGCATCGAGTTCCGGCACCGCGGCCTGGTTGGGGCTGGCGTAGTAGATGTAGTTGGAGAGCTGCGCACCGATCCGGGCATTCAGAATGAAGTTGATGAATTCGTGCGCCAGGGCCGGGTGCGGGGCCTCGGCGGGAATCATCATCGTATCCACCCACATTTCGGAACCTTCGTCCGGCACCATGAAGGCGAGCGTCTCGAACGCCTCCGGGTTCTGCTGTTTCTGCTGGAGATAGTCGCCGTTGTAGGTGACGCCGGCGCGAATCACGCCGCGCTGGATCTGCTGCAGCGTCGGCGTGCCGTCGGTGAAGCCGCTGAAGGTATTGCGATGCTTGGTATCGAGCAGCAGTCGCGCCGCGGCCTTCCACGCCTCGGGGTCGGCGCAGTCGTAGCCGGTCCCCAGGTAGGCGCACGCCGCGCCCATGCTCACCTGACCGTCGCCCATCAGCGAAAAGGGCTGGTCACCCGTCACCTCGGGGTCGAACAGCAGCGACCAGCTCTTCGGCGCATCGGGGAAGGTCTCGGTGTCATAGACGATACCGCTGACGCCCCACTGATAAGGCACCGAGTAGGCCGAACCGGGATCGTAGGTGGGATCGGCGAACTCCGGCATCAGGTTGTCGAGATTGGGAATCTTCGACTTGTCGAGCTCCTGCACCAGTCCGCTCTGGACGAGCCGCGGCACGTAGTAGCTCGACGGTACGATGATGTCGTACTGGGAGGTTCCGCCGGCGTTCAGCTTGGCGGTCATCTCCGGCAGCGAATTGAAGTAGCTCTGAACCACCTCGACGTCGTATTTCGTCTCGAACGCCTCGATGATCTCCGGGTCCATGTACTCGGTCCAGTTGAACAGGTAGAGCTTGTCGTCCTGCTGGGCCTGAGCGGTGCCGGCGAAGGCAAGGCCACCGAGTGTCAGCGCGATGGCAGCGGTCAGTGGAGTGCGCGTCATTGAAGATCCCTCTAGGCAGTTGTCGGGGCGGCGAGCACGATCGTCATCGGAATCAGGATCGTCATCGGAATCAGGATCGTCGCCCCTCTTTGTTAAACAATAGGCTGATCACCGCCGCTATCGCTACCGTGAGGATCATCAGCGTGGCGATGGCGTTGATCTCCGGGGAGACGCCGCGGCGGATCGCTCCCCAGATATAGATGGGCAGGGTGGCGTTCTCGGGACCGGCGGTGAAGAAGCTGATGACGAAATCGTCGATCGACAGCGTGAAGGCCAAAAAGAATGCCGCGATCAGCGACGGCTTGAGCGTCGGCAGCAGGAAGTGACGCGCCCGCTGCGCCGGCGAGGCGTAGAGGTCCTTGGCCGCCTCGAACAGCGTCGGGTCGAGCCCCACGAAGCGCGAGTAGACGATCAACGCCACGAACGGAATCTGGAAGGTGACGTGGGCGATGATCATGGTCGCGAGGCTTGGGCCGAGAATGCCGAACTCCCGATCCATAGTGATGAAGAACGCCATCTCCGAGATGCCGAAGACGATGTCCGGCATCACGATCGGTAGGTAGATCAGCGCGACCAACCAGCCGAGTTTGCGCCCACGGTGGCGGTACATGCCATAGCCGATCAGCGTACCGATGACGAGGGCGATGACCGACGACGCCACCCCCAGCGCCAGTGTGTTGCCGAGCGCGGTGAGCAGTTGATCGTTACCCAGCAGGCGTTCGTACCAGCGCAGCGAGAAGCCGGCGAAGAACGCCGCGCTGTTCGCCGAGTTGAACGAATAGAGCACGATCACCCCGAGCGGCAGATAGAGAAAGGCGATCATCAGCCACCAGAAGACCGAGAGCCCGCGGGTGAAGGGCGTGCGCTTCATATCACCACCTCTTCACCGCCGCCGAGGCGACGGCCCACCTTGCGCATGGCATACAGCCCGCCCAAGGTCGCGAGCAGCATGATCAGCGCGCCTGCGGCCCCCAGCGGCCAGTTCGAGCCGCCGGAGAACTGACCGGCGACCAGGCTGCCCAACATCATCGCGCGGCCGCCGCCGAGCAGTTCCGGCACGACGTACATGCCGAAAGCCGGGATCGACACCAGTACGGTACCGGCGAGCAGGCCGGATAGCGTCTGCGGAAAGACCGCGTGCCAGAAGGCGCGCACCGGCGAGGCGTAGAGGTCCCGTGCGGCTTCGATCAAGCCAGCGTCGAGCTTCTCGAACGCCGCATAGAGCGGGAGCACCATGAAGGGTAAAAAGTTGTAGATCAGCCCCAGCGTGACCGCGAAGTTCGAGGGGTAGAGTCCCATGTTGGGGCCGATGAGGCCGAAGAACTGTGCCACTTGCGAGAGCGGCGTGCCCGGCGAGAGCAGGTTCATCCAGCCGAAGGCACGAATCACCTGATTGGTCCAGGAAGGAACCACGACCGCCAGCAGCATGATCGCGCGCCATTGTCGCGGGCTGATCGAGATATGGTAGGCGAGCGGATAGGCGATCAATATCACCAGTCCGGTGGCGATCACGGTCTGCCAAAGCGAGCGCAGTAGCGTATAGAGATTGCCCGGGCTCCAGCCCAGAAAGCCGAAGCCGGCGAGCTGGCGAAAGGACTCCAGGCTCAGCGGCATCTGCGGCTGACCGTAGGGGCCGTTGGTCATGAACGCCACGCCGATCAGATAGAGACTCGGCAGCACCAGAAAGATCACGATCCAGACGACGCCGGGCGCCACGCTCCAGAGCAGATGGCGCGTGTCGGGAGAGAGCGTGCGGCGCTGACGTGCCGGCGGGTAGGGGGGCTGGGCCATCTCGCGTTTTCGTCTCCTAAGCATCGAATTAGGCATCGAGTCCGACGACGTCTTCGGGATGGATGCTCACCGTCACCGTATCGCCGACGGCATAGAGGCGCTGGCCGAGATTGCCTGCCGTCGCCATCAACGTGACCCCGTTGACCTCCAGGCGGTACTCGATCCGACTGCCGCGATAATGGCGCTCTTTGACCACGCCCTCGAGCCCGTTGTATCCCTCGGAGACGGCGTGACCGAGTTCGATCACCTCCTGACGGATCAGCAGCATGCCGGCGCGCGCGTTCTCCTCGAGCGGTTTGTCCATCGTCAGGGTACCGAGAGCAGTGACGACTCGCGTGTGGTCGAGCTGCTCGATGGCGAAGAGGTTCACGTGGCCCATGAACTTGGCAACGAAGGCATTGACGGGGCGCTCGTAGACCTCGTGCGGCGCCCCCACCTGCTGAATCACGCCGTTGTCGAGCACGGCGATGCGATCGGACATCACCATCGCCTCGTCCTGATCGTGGGTCACGAAGACGAACGTCATGCCCAGGCGTTTCTGAGTGCGCTGCAGCTCGACCTGCAGCTGGGTGCGCAGGCCGGCGTCCAGCGCCGAGAGCGGCTCGTCGAGCAGCAGCACGTCGGGTTCGCAGACGAGCGCCCTGGCCAGCGCCACGCGCTGGCGCTGACCGCCGGAGAGCTGATTCACGCCGCGATCGAGCAGCGCGCCGAGCTTGATGAATTCGGCGATATGGTCGACCCGGCGTCGCCGCTCGTCGACCGGCACGCCTTTCATGCGCAGTCCGAAGGCGATGTTCTCCCGCACCGAAAGATGCGGAAAGAGCGCATAGGACTGGAAGACGGTATTGACGCTACGCAGGTGCGGCGCCGTGGTGGTGACGTCACGGCCGCCGATCGTGAGGGTGCCGTCGTCCGGCGCTTCGAGCCCGGCGAGAATCCGCAGAAGCGTGGTCTTGCCGCAGCCGGACGGTCCGAGCAGGGTGAAGAACTCGCCGGCGCGAATCGTCAGATCGACGCCGTCGAGGGCGACCGCATCGCCGCCGAAGCGCTTGCGAAGCCCGCTGAGTGTGATCGTCGAGGCGTCGCGCACGGCACCTTGCGGTGCCGTCGCGGCCGAGGGGGGAAAAGTCATGTTTCGCGCGTTCCCGTGCTCGTGGTCATAGCTGTCGGGGTCGCCGACAGCGAGAGCGTAACCCAACGTTGCAAGCGATGCAGCGAACGACTTGGCAACGCCTGGCGTTGCGGTAAGCCTTGGCGTCCCGGCCAGCTTCGGCGCTGCGGCGCTGCGGCGCTGCGGCGCTTCGGCGCTTCGGCGCTTCGGCTCGTTTTGGCGTTTCCAAGACGTATCAAGTGTTGCGCAGATACCAGCGATATTCGAGTGCGCTGATCGCCTGGCGCGACAGCTCGTACTCCGCCCGTCGGTTGGCGTGATAGACCCCGTGGAACGCTTCACCAAAGGCTGCGAGGAAGACCTCGCTCTCCTGCCACGCATCCAGCGCCTGCGGCCAGCTCGTCGGCAGGCTCGGCGCCTGCTGCTCGTAGGCGTTACCCACGATGGGCGCCGGTGGCGCGAGCGCGAGCGCGAGGCCGTGATCGATACTCGCAAGGATCGCCGCGACGAGCAGGTAGGGATTGACGTCGGCGCCGGCGACGCGGTGCTCGATGCGCTTGGCACCGGGCGAACCCGATGGAATGCGTAGCGCTACCGAACGATTGTCGTAACCCCAGGTCGGCGCCATCGGCACGTAGAGGCCGGGCTGGAAGCGGCGATAGGAGTTGAGGTTGGGGGCAAAGATCGCCATCGACGCGGGCATGAGTTCGACGAGCCCGGCGATGGCCTGGTGAAGCTGCTCGCTACCCAGCTCGTCGCCATCCGGCGTTGCGAAGACGTTGTTGCCCGCCGCATCGAGCAGGCTGACGTGAACATGCGTGCCGTTGCCGGCTTCCTGGCTGTAGGGCTTGGCCATGAAGGTCGCTTCGAAGCCGTGCTGGATCGCCACGCCCTTGATCAGCCGTTTGAGCATCACCGCCTCGTCGCAGGCGCGAAGCACGTCCCGGTGGTGCAGCAGATTGACCTCGAACTGGCCCGGCGCGCACTCCTTGAGCGCGGTATCGATGGGCAGGCGCTGGGCGCGGGCGGCCAGGGTGATCGCCTCCAGGAAGTCGGCGTACTCGTCGAGCTCGATCATCGAGTAGAGCTGGCTCTGGCTGGCGCGCTCGCCGGTGGCCGGCGAGCGGGGCGGCTGCGGCGCGCCGACGTTGTCGCGCTCGCGATCGATGAGGTAGAACTCGAGCTCCACCGCGATCACCGGCGTGAGCCCGCGCCGGCAGAAGTTGTCGAGTACGCGACACAGAAGCTGGCGCGGGTCGCAGGCGAAGGGCTCGCCGTTCTCTTCGACCATCGTCATCAGCATCTGTGCCTGATTAGCGTGGCGCCCCCAGGGCGTGGGGGTCAGCGTGCCCGCAACGGGCACGCAGGGGCGATCCCCGTCACCCGTTTGAAGTCCGAGACCCGTCTCCTCGATGGTGTTGCCGCAGATGTCGAGGGCAAAGACAGAGGCCGGTAGCCGCATTTGCGATTCGAGTACGCCGAGCAGGTTCTCGCGGGGGACGCGCTTGCCGCGCAATACCCCGTTGAGATCGCTGATCAGCAGGTCGATGCTCTGGACCTCGGGGTGGCGCTGAAGAAAGTCGGTCGCCTCCTGGAGACGGTCGGGATCACTCATGGTGGCTACGGTCTTTGGCAGGGGCGAGGCGGTATCGGCGGTTATTCCAAACGCCCCGCGGGTTGTCAATTCAGGTCGTCGATCCGGGGGCGGCGATCGCAAGCCCTATCGTTGCCCGGTAACGCGACGGCCGCCGGCCCCGTGAAGGGAGCCGACGGCCGGGTGACGACAGCAGGCGCGATTAGAGCGAGAAGGGTGCCAGCTTGCGCTCGACCTTGACCTTTTCGAGTTTGGCGACCCGGGGCAGGCCGTTGTCGAACGGCGGGAAATCCTCGCCCTGGATGAGCGGCGACAGATAGCGGCGGCCCGCTTCACTGACATGCAGACCGTCGTCGCTGATGTATTCGCGCGGCATGAACTTCTCGTTGTTGGCGATCTCGGCCAGCGGCGCGGGCTCGATCTTCCACTCATAGGGGGATTCGGAGACGCGCTTGATCGCCGGCATCATCGAGTTCTGACCGTCGAGTGCCAGTTCGACGGCGACCTTGCCGACGGCGTAGGCCTGCTCGACGTCGGTCTTCGAGGCGATGTGGCGCGCCGCACGCTGCAGATAATCCGCCACCGCCCAGTGATACTTGTGACCGAGGTCGTCCTTGACCATGCCGGCGAGCGTCGGCGCGACGCCGCCGAGCTGCTTGTGGCCGAAGGCATCCGTGCTGCCGGCGTCGGCGAGGAAGGTGCCGTCGGCGTACTGGGCGCCTTCGGAGACGACCACCACGCAGAAGCCGTGGCGCGCGACGGCGTCATCGATGCGTGCCATCACCTTCTCGCGGTCGAAGGCGATCTCCGGAAAGACGATCACGTGCGGCGCCTGCTCCGGCGTCTCGCCGGCGAGTGCCCCGGCCGCCGCGATCCAGCCGGCATGACGGCCCATCACCTCGAGAATGAACACCTTGGTGGAGGTCGCACACATCGATTCGATGTCCAGTGCCGCCTCGCGGGTCGAGGTGGCGACGTACTTGGCCACGCTGCCGAAGCCCGGCGAGTTGTCGGTGATCGGCAGGTCGTTGTCCACGGTCTTGGGGACGTGGATCGCGGTGAGCGGATAGCCCATCGTCTCGGAGAGCTGCGAGACCTTCAGGCAGGTATCGGCGCTGTCGCCGCCGCCGTTGTAGAAGAAGTAACGAATGTCGTGGGCCTTGAAGACTTCGATCAGCCGCTCGTATTCGGCGCGGTGCGTCTCGATGGACTTCAACTTGTAGCGGCACGAACCGAAGGCGCCGCCCGGCGTATGGCGCAGTGCGGTGATCGCTTCATCGCTCTCGGCGTTGGTGTCGATCAGATCTTCCATGAGTGCGCCGATGATGCCGTTGTGCCCGGCATAGAGATGGCCGATACGGTCCGGATGCTGGCGGCAGGCTTCGATCACGCCGCAGGCGCTGGCGTTGATGACGGCGGTGACGCCACCGGACTGGGCGTAGAAGGCGTTGTGCTTGGCCATGCGGCTCTCTATCTCCTGAAGAAGGGGCTTGGGTGAAGCCTCGATCCGGTCGCTGCCGGATCCGTCGCGCCGGCATCCAACCGTCGATACACCGGTCCCTACGAACGTCGAGTGCTAGCGGGCGGCCAGCATAGCGGAAAGCCCAAAGCCTGTTAATACGCCGAACTCAGCCACCCGGGCGTCAATTTTCTCCCACTCTCGCTCGAATGGGTGGGCGAACGAATGGCCGGTTGCCGCCGCGCCGGCCCTCGGTGGCCGCTCCCCGGGCGTCATGCTAGGCTCGCCGCTTCACGCATGGTCAGTACCGAGGGAGAGTAGGGTGCACGTTCACGTACTGGGAATCTGCGGCACATTCATGGGCAGTCTGGCGCGGCTGGCGAAGGCATTGGGCCACCATGTCACTGGCACCGACGCCAACGTCTATCCGCCCATGAGCGAGCAGCTCGAAGCCGCCGGTATCGAACTCATTTCGGGCTATGCGGCTGACAACCTGATACCGCGACCGGATCTGGTGATCGTCGGCAATGCGCTCTCTCGCGGCAATCCGGAAGTGGAAGCGCTGCTCAATGCCAAGCTGCCGTACGTCTCCGGGCCGCAGTGGCTCGCCGAGCACGTGCTCATCGACCGCCCGGTGCTGGCGGTCTCCGGTACGCATGGCAAGACCACCACGTCGAGCATGCTCGCCTGGATTCTCGAAGCCCACGGGCTCGAACCCGGCTTTCTGATCGGTGGCGTGCTGGGTAACTTTGGTCTCTCCTCCCGGCTCGGCGCGCCGGGTGCGCCGTTCGTGGTGGAAGCCGACGAGTACGACACGGCCTTCTTCGACAAGCGCTCGAAGTTCGTCCATTACCGGCCGGATATCGCGGTGCTCAATAATCTCGAGTTCGATCACGCGGATATCTTCGACGATCTGGCGGCCATCGAGCGGCAGTTTCATCACTTCGTCCGCACGGTGCCCGGCGACGGGCGTCTCGTGGTCTCCGCCGACGAGCCGGCGCTGGCTCGGGTGCTGGCGCGCGGCTGCTGGACGCCGGTGATCGACTTCGGCGAATGGCAGGAGGGCGAGACGCCCGAGACCACCGAGCACTTCGATGCCGAACGCTCTGGTGTCGAAAGCGCCGGCCGCTGGCGCTTCGTGCCGTCGGCATCGGGTGGTCCCGATCTCACCCTGTGGTGCGACGGTGAGCGCCGGCGTGTCGCCAACCCGATGAGCGGACGCCACAACGCCGCCAACGCGGTGGCGGCGCTGGCCGCGGCGAACGCCTTCGGCGTGCCGGTCGACGCCGGCATCCGGGCGCTGGAACGTTTCGTCCCCCCGCGGCGGCGTCAGGAGATTCGCGGCGAGGTCGGCGGCATTCAGCTCATCGATGACTTCGCCCACCATCCGACGGCGATTCGACTGACCCTCGAAGGACTCGCGCGCGACGGCCATGGCGGCCGGCTGCTGGCGGTGATCGAACCTCGCTCCAACACCATGCGTCTGGGTTCGATGAAAGCGAAGCTGGCCGAGAGCGTCGCCTCGGCGGCACGCGTCTGGTGGTATCAGCCCGCGGGGCTCGACTGGTCGCTGGCCGAGGTGGTCGCGCAGCACGCCGCCAGTCGGGTCGAGACCGACCTCCAGGCGCTGATCGCGCACGTCGTCGAGATCGCCGAGCCGAATGACCGCATCGTGGTGATGTCCAACGGCGGCTTCGGCGGCATCCACGGGCGGTTGCTGGATGCCCTGGAGGCTCGGTATGACGACTGATCGGCAAACGGCGCCCTACGAAGCGCCCATCGCGGTGGCGTTGACCGGTGCCTCCGGCGTGCAGTACGGCCTGCGGCTGATCGAATGCCTGGTCGCGGCGCGTCACGAAATCTACGTGATGATCTCCAAGGCGGCGCATCGCGTCATCGATGTCGAGACCGACCTTGCACTACCCGCGCAGCCGGTACGACTCGCAGCCGAACTGAGCGAACGGTTCGGTGCCGGCGAGGGCCAGATCCAGTGCTTCTCGCGGGAGGACTGGATGGCGCCGGTCGCCTCGGGGTCCGGACGCTGGCGCTCGCTGGTGATCTGCCCGTGCTCGACCGGCACGCTGTCGGCGATCGCCTGTGGCGCCAGCGATAACCTCATCGAACGCGGGGCCGACGTCGCCCTCAAGGAGCGTCGCCAGCTGATCGTGGTGCCGCGGGAAACGCCGCTCTCCGCCGTTCATCTGGAGAACATGCTGACGCTGACGCGGATGGGCGCAGTGGTGATGCCGGCGGCGCCCGGCTTTTATCATCGTCCCGACAGCGTCGAGGCGATGATCGACTTCATCGTCGCTCGCATTCTCAACCAGCTCGGTATCGAGCAGTCCCTTCTTCCCGCCTGGGGCGGCAAGCCCGCTGACGCCTGATCTCGACGCCGGGGAGCGTCACATCGGTCGCCGCGACGCCCGTCGCGGCAGGACTGTTTACACCGGCGGGAAGAGTAGAACGCGCAGGCTGATCAGCACGACGGACGCCGCCCCCAGCCATGCCCAGGGCGGCGTCTCGCGACCGAGGCGTTGATAGCGCTGGTAGCTGATGCGCGTGATGGCGCATACCACCAGCCCCAGCAGGGCGCCGCCGATGAGATCGCTGGCCCAGTGCACGCCGATGACCAGTCGCGACAGCGCCATCGGCGCGCAGACGAGGATGGCCGTCCAGTAGGCATAGGCGCGGTAGCGTTGCGGCATTACCTGGGCGGCGAAGGCGGCCGTCAGACCGATGACCACCACGATGGTAGAGGTGTGGGCGCTGGGGTAGGAGAGTGACCCGGTGAGATAGTCCGGCGTGTCGGGTCGCGCGCGTCCCGCCAGGCGCTTGAACGCGATGTTGATCAATCCGACGGCAGCGATGGCGCCGCCGAGGTGCAGCAGCGACGCGAACCGTCGTGCCCACAGCAGCCATAACAACCAGGGGGCCATCAACACTGTGATGCCCAGCTTGTCGCCGATCTCGGCGAGCGTCTGGCTGCTGCCCACCAGCCAGCGCTGCTCGATCATCGCTGCCAGCTCGTGAATGTCGCGATCCATCGGCAGTGGCCCGTTGTGGAGCAGCACCCAGGTCGTCCAGGCGATCAATCCCGCCAGGCTCGTCAGCAGCAGCGCTATCGAGGCCAGCGGAAACGCCTGGGCCGGCGGTGGCGAGCAGAACGTCCGCCAGATCGTGCCGAACGTCGGATGGTCGGCATGCTGGCGCTCGAGCCAACCGTGCAGGCGCCCCTCGCTGCCGAGCTGATAGCGAAACCAGGAGAAGAGCAGACCGAGCGCCAGCAGTGACGCGGTGAGTGTCAGCAGCCAGCGTTCGGCCCCCGGCGGCAGCGTTACCAGCTGGTCCCAGGACTGGCCCAGCCAGTAGCCCGGCAGCAGATAGACCGGTGCCCACGCCAGCGCCGATAGAGCATTGACGATGAAAAAGCGTCGAGAGGGCATCGACATCATGCCGGCGATCAGCGGCACGAAAGGGCGCACCGGGCCGACGAAGCGGCCGAGCGCGATCGAGAGCGTACCGTGACGCGCGAAGAAGGCGTGGCCGCGATCGAGCCAGACGGGATGGCGCGAAAACGGCCACCAGTGAGGAATGCGTGCCTGCTGGGTGCGACCGAGCCAGAAGCTCAGCGAGTCGCCGGCGAAGGCGCCGATGACCCCCGCGATCAGCAGCAGCCAGACCGAGATCTCCTGATGGCCGGCGATCGATGAGGCGGCGCCGAGCAGGACGACGCCGGGAACCACGATGCCGACCACCGCGAACGACTCCAGCAGCGCGATCGCCGCGACGATGAGAAGGAGCAGGGCGGGAGAAGGCGAGAGCGAGTAGAGCCAGTGCGTGAGATTCAAACCTTGGGTTCCAGCAGCTTGTTGGCGGCGTTGTGCAGGCGCTGAGTGAACGCCGCCGCCGTTTCGTCCGGACGTAGTGAACAGACACGATGGAGGCTCTCGAGAGAGCCGGTTTCGGGGCGCGCGATCGTCGCGACGGCCTCGGCGAGCCGTCGCCCGGCAACGGCGGCCCCGGTCTCCTCGGCGTTGGGCATGATCAGCCAGAAGACATGGCTCTGCGGCTCGCCGAAGAGATCGCTGTGCCGACTGTTGAGCGCGATCTGCTCACCGAAGGTCGTCGAAAGCGCCTGGCGCAGACGGTTGCCGAACTGGTCGTCGACGTGCTCGAGCTGCGGCACGTAGAGCACCAGGACGCTCAAGGGGCGCGAGAGCGCCTGTGCGCGTGCGACTTCGGTTTTCAAGCCGCGGCGCAGCTCCTCCCCGCTGAGACCCTGTCGTCGCGAGGGTGGCGCGTGGTCGTGGTGCAGCTCCCGCTTGGCGAGCCTTATCGCCACCCCGGCCATGGCCAGTACCAGCCACCAGCCCAGCCCCAGATTGACCCAGGTGACGTGGGTGTCGCCCAGTAGCGCAAGCCAGACGGGGACCGCCACGACGCCGAGCAGTAGCGCGAGCGGTGCCGCCAGTAGCAGAAAGCTCGTCACGATCGGCAGGCCCAGCCAGAGCATGCCGTGCTCCATGTCGGGGGCTTCGATCGCGAACAGCCCGAAGACCCCCAGGAGCAGGAGGTAGTCGGCGAGCGGCTGGCGCAGTCGGCCTAGACGCTGAAGCGGGATCGACACCAGTAGCGCGCTCGCGAGTAGCGCCGGGGGCAGAATCAGATCGTAGTGACGTAGCAGGTAGTGCCAGATGGCGAGCGCAACGAGCAGCGTCAGCGCGAGCCCCTGAGCCAATCGCCGGGTACGACTCACTGCCATAGCGGCGCCTCGGACGTCTGGGGCGATGTCGCGACTTGCTGTCCGAAACGCTGAGCGGCATCGGCCAGCGGCGTGGCCGAGACCATTCGATGCGGGGCGACGGCGGTCTCGAGCTCTCGCCGACGCTCGGTGGCCGCCTTGCTGTCGGTGGCGACGACGATGACCGCCACCCCGTAATCGTTGAGGCGATAGGCGCGCTCGTACAGGGCCAGGTGCTCGTGGAGTCTGGCGCAGAGCTGCGTCATGTCTTCGGGCGTCGAGTGCGCGCAGCCGAAGACGATGACCTCGGCAGCGAGGGACTCGCGTTCACCGCGACGCCGCTCGTGGCGAATGTCGGCTTCCAGCGTCGCCGGCGGTAGCAGCCAGGCGGCGTCGCTCGCCGGGGGCTGACGCGTACGGCTCCGCTGTCGTTCACCGAAGAGAAGCCAGAGAATGGCGAGCGTCATCGCGGCCATGGCGGCCGCCGGTAGCGGCAGCTGCCAGCCCAGGTAGGCGCAGGCCGCGATGAAGCCGACGACGTTGATCACGCGACCCAGGTGCCCTCTGAAGCCGAGCAGTGCCAGCGGCAGAATCCATATCCAGAGCAGTACGATCGGCTCGCCGGTCGCGAGCATGATCACGCCTGCCGCCGCGACGAGCGCGAAATGGGTGCCCTGACGAGATGCCGGGCGTAGGAGAAGCCAGGCGAATGCCGCCGCGGCGAAGAGCGCTGCCAGACGCAGCACGCCTTCGCCGAGAAGGCAGATGGTAAGACCAATGATGACGCACAGTGCGAGAAGGGCACGCGCCCCCGGGCTTTTGTACTTGTTTTGCATGGTGGCTTATATTGGACCGGTTCCGGGTTACACGAGCGAGCGAGTCACTATCGCACGCGCCATTGCCGAGCGTACACCGGCAATCATAGCCCGCAATCCCAGGCGCGAGAGGCCGAGCAGCGTCCAGCGCCTTTCCCGTTCGTGTAACGGGAAACTCAAGACATCAATGAGATAGCACACCATGCAGCAGACCGCGACCGGAGACGTGGGAGACGTTGCCCACTACATGCAGACGCTCGGGCGCGAGGCTCGCGCGGCGAGTGCCGAACTGCGGCGCCTCGACAGCGGGCGCAAGAACGCCGCGCTGGAGGCGATCGCCGCCCATCTCGACGCCGCTCGCGAGACCCTCGAGAGCGCCAATCGCGAGGATCTGGCGCGGGGGCGCGCCAACGGTCTCGACGACGCGCTGATCGATCGCCTCGCGCTCAACCCGGCGCGCATCGATGCCATGATCGCCGGGGTTCGCCAGGTCGCCACGCTACCTGACCCGGTCGGCGAGATCGAGGGACTGCGCTATCAGCCAAGCGGCATCCAGGTCGGTCAGATGCGGGTGCCGCTGGGCGTCATCGGCATCATCTACGAATCGCGCCCCAACGTGACGGTCGAAGCGGCGACTCTCTGCCTGAAGTCCGGCAACGCCTGCATTCTGCGCGGTGGCTCGGAGGCGGCGTCGAGCAACGCGGCGATCGCCGCATGCATTCGTGCCGGACTCGTGACGGCGGGGGTGGTCGAAACGGCCGTGCAGATCGTGGCGACGACGGACCGCGCCGCGGTCGGGACATTGATCACCATGCCCGATTTCGTCGACGTCATCGTCCCCCGTGGCGGCAAGTCGCTCATCGGCCGTGTCGCCAACGAGGCGACGGTACCGGTGATCAAGCATCTCGACGGGGTCTGCCATGTCTACATCGATGCGGCGGCCGATCCGGAGAAGGCGATCGCCATCGCCGACAATGCCAAGACTCAGCGTTATTCGCCCTGCAATACGATGGAGACGCTGCTGATCCATCGCGACGCCGTCGCGGCGGTTCTGCCCAGGTTGGCGACGATCTATCGCGACAAGGGCGTCGAGCTGCGCGGCTGTGCGGTAACGCAGGCGTGGCTGGACGACGCGCTCGAAGCCAGCGAAGCGGACTGGTCCGCCGAGTATCTGGCGCCGATTCTCGCGGTGCGGATCGTCGACGACTTCGATCAGGCCGTGGCGCATATCAACCGCTACGGCTCTCAGCATACCGATGCTATCGTCACCGAGAGCGTCACGCTGGCGCGGCGCTTCCTGGCCGAGGTCGATTCGAGCTCGGTGCTGATCAATGCCTCGACCCGCTTCGCCGACGGCTTCGAATATGGTCTGGGTGCCGAGATCGGTATCTCCACCAACAAGCTGCACGCCCGCGGCCCGGTAGGCCTCGAGGGGCTGACCACGCGTAAGTACGTCGTGTTCGGTGACGGCCATGTCCGTCGCTGATCAGAGCCAGCCGCCGCGAATCGCGATGCTGGGCGGGACCTTCGATCCGGTGCATCTGGGGCATCTGCGCAGCGCCGTCGAGCTGCGCGAGGCCCTGGCGCTCGACACCGTTCACATGATTCCGGTGCACGTGCCGCCGCATCGCGCCGCCCCCGGGGTGTCCTCGGCGCATCGCCTGGCGCTGCTCGCAGCGGGTATCGGCAGTACGCCGGGGCTCGTCGCCGACGATCGCGAGATTCGCCGCAGCGGGCACTCCTACTCGGTGGACACCCTCGCCTCACTGCGAGACACATACGGCGACGAGGCGCGCCTGATCATGGCGGTAGGCCACGACGCCTTTCTGGGCTTGCCGAGCTGGCATGAGAAGGAGCGGCTCTTTTCGCTGGCGCACGTGGTCGTCATCGACCGGCCGGACTACGAGGCCAGGCTGCCGGCCGAGCTTGCCGACCTGATCGCCGGGCGTGAAGTCACGGACCCGGGCGCGCTGATGGAGGCGCCGGCGGGACGACTGCTGCGCCTGACGCTCTCGAGTCGGATGGCGATCTCCGCCACGGAGCTGCGGGCGCGGGTGCGAGAGGGCAGAAGCATTCGCTATCTGGTGCCGGCCGCCGTGGAGCGCTATATCACCGAACAATCGCTCTATGAAGCCGGGGCGGCGGCGATGGCCGCTGGCTCTGGCGTTGTCGGGTCATCAGAGTAGAATGCGCCACTCCCGATTTTCACGGGGTGACGATTTCTCACGAGGAGCTATGCAGACAGATACTCTCAAGTCACTGGTCGTCGAGGCGCTCGAAGAGCTCAAGGCGCAGGACGTGATCGAACTCGACGTCGCCGAACTGACCAGCGTCACCGACGTCATGGTCGTGGCCAGCGGCACGTCGTCGCGGCACGTGTCGGCGCTCGCGGGCAACGTGGTCGAAAAAGCGAAGGATGCCGGACTTCGTCCGCTGGGCGTGGAAGGTCAGCAGAGCGGTGAGTGGGTACTCGTCGACCTGGGTGACGTGATCGCCCATGTGATGATGCCGGATACGCGCAAGCTCTACGATCTCGAACGTCTCTGGGCCGACCTGCCGACCGACTCAGCGCGCGTCGGCGAGCGCACGGACTCCCAAGAGCTTTCGGGGTGAAGATCCGCCTGCTCGCCGTCGGCACGCGGATGCCGGCCTGGGTCGAGACCGGTATCGAGACGTACCGCAAGCGCCTGCCGCGCGACATGCCGCTCGACGTCGTCGAGATTCCTGCTGGGGCCCGCGGCAAGGGCGCCGACATCGCCCGCGCAGTCCAGAGCGAGGGCGATCGAATGCTGGAAAAACTGCGGGAGCGGGAACACGTCGTCGCCCTCGAGGTCACAGGGGCGGCCTGGAGCACGGAGCGGCTTTCGGGTCGTCTCGACGAGTGGCGCCTCGGCGGCGATGACGTGGCCCTGCTGGTGGGCGGACCGGACGGGCTCGACCCCAGGCTCGCGACTCGCGCGAAGCAGTCCTGGTCGCTCTCGCCGCTGACGCTGCCGCACCCGCTGGTTCGTGTGATTCTCGCCGAGCAGCTCTACCGTGCCCATACCCTGCTGTCCGGGCATCCGTATCATCGGTAGCCCGGTTCATTCCCGAGTCCGAGAGTCACACGCTTTGTCACTCGACGCCATCCAACGCCGTGCCCCAACCGCCACGTGCGTCGCGCCGATCATGGTCACGGACGATGCGTAAACGTCGTCCGGCCATCAAGGACCACGAACGTGAAGTCGGCATGTTCCGGCGACGCTCGCTGCTTGCGGCGTTCATCATCGTGCTCATGGCCGGTGGGCTTTTCAGTCGGCTCGTGTATCTGCAGGTCATCGAGCACGATGTCTTCATTACCCGGTCCGACAACAACCGCATGCGAGTCGAGCCGCTGCCGCCCCGGCGTGGGCTGATCCACGACCGTAACGGTAAGCTGCTGGCGGAGAACCGGCCCACCTACAATCTCACCATCGTGCGCGAACGGGTCGACGATCTCGATCAGACGCTCGCGCGTCTGGTCGACATTCTCGGCCTGCCCGACGACGAGGTCGCCAGGCTTCGCGAGCGCTCTCTCCAGCGCCAGCGACCCTACCAGCCGGCGCTTCTGATGAGCGATCTGACCGAAGACCAGATCGCGCGTCTGGCGGTCAATCGCTATCTGCTCAGCGGTGTCGAGGTCGAGGCGCAGCTGATGCGTTACTACCCCGATCCCATCGTCATGTCCCACGTGCTCGGCTACGTCGGACGTATCAACGAAAAAGAGCTGGCGGAGCTCGACCCGGGGAATTACGCCGGGACGCACTTCATCGGCAAGACGGGGATCGAATCGACCTACGAGAGCGCGCTCCATGGCGAGGCGGGGGTCAGGAAGGTCGAGACCAATGCTCGCGGTCGCGTGCTGCGGGAGCTGGATCGAGAGCCGCCCGATCCGGGGGAGGACGTCACGCTCACCATCGACAGTCGCTTGCAGCACATGGCCTACGATCTGCTCGACGGTCGACGCGGTGCCATCGTTGCCATCGAACCCAAGACGGGCGACATTCTGGCGATGGTCTCGGCGCCGGGTTTCGATATCAATGAGTTCGTGACCGGCATCTCCTACGACGACTATCAGGCCTTACAGCAGGATCACGATCTGCCGCTGTTCAACCGTGCGGTCCGCGGACAGTATCCGCCAGGCTCGACCGTCAAACCGTTCGAGGCGCTCGCGGCGCTCGAGTATGGGGTCGTCAAGCCGCACGACGTCATCTACGACCCGGGGTATTTCCAGCTTCCCAACGATACCCGTCGCTATCATAACTGGCTGCGCTGGGGACACGGTCGCGTGGACATGGAGCGTGCACTTGAAGTCTCCAACAACACCTACTTCTACACCATGGCCTATCGTCTGGGCATCGACAGACTCTCGAGCTTCATGCATCACTTCGGCTTCGGAGAGATCACGTCGCTGGACGTGCAGGGCGCCTCCGCGGGCTTGATGCCGTCCCGCGAGTGGAAACGCGCCAAATACAACCAGGTCTGGTTTCCGGGAGAGACGCTGTCTGCCGGCATCGGTCAGGGCTACTTCATGGCGACGCCGCTGCAGTTGGCGGCGGCGACCGCGACGCTTGCCAATCAGGGTCATTGGGTTCGCCCGCATCTGGCCAAACGCGTGGGCGAGGAGGCGCTCGAACCGCCGTTTCCCGACACCAAGCCGGATGTCGACATGGACCAGGAGCACTGGTGGCAGGACGTCTTCAAAGGAATGGAAGCCGTGGTCAGCGGCTCCGAAGGCACGGCGCGCCGTGCCGGTGCCGGTCTGCAGTACGACATGGCGGCCAAGACAGGGACGGCCCAGGTCTTTTCGCTGGGGCAGAACCAGAAGTACAACGCCGATGAATTGACCGAGCGACTGCGAGATCATGCGCTGTTCATCGGTTTCGCGCCGGTCGACGATCCGCAGATCGCGCTCGCCGTGATCGTCGAGAACGCAGGCGGCGGGGTGTCCGGCCTGGGCCGGGAATTGACGGATGCCTGGCTGCTTCACGAGCCGGAACGAGAACCGCCGGACGGCTCTACCGTCGAAGAAGAGGGCGAAAGCACCGATGGCGATTGATTTTCAACGCGTCTCGCCGCGAGGCCAGCCCGTGCGCGTCGGCCGCAAGCGCCCGCTCTGGCACCGGCTGCACCTCGACCCGTGGCTGCTCGGCACGCTGATCGCGCTGGTCTCCTTCGGGCTGGTAGTGCTCTACAGCGCCAGCGGCATGTCGCAAGGGACTACCATGGCTCAGGCCGTGCGCATGGGCGTAGCGCTGGCCGGGGCGCTGGTCATGGCGCAGTTTTCACCGAGCGTGCTCTATCGCTGGACGCCTTTCGCCTACGGGGCGGGGCTGCTCATGCTGATCGCCGTCGAGGTCATGGGAGACATCGGCATGGGGGCGCAGCGCTGGCTGGAGCTGGGTCCGTTGCGTTTTCAGCCCTCCGAACTGATGAAGATCGCGATGCCGATGATGCTCGCCGCCTACCTCCACCGGCGCCCGCTGCCGCCGTCGTGGAAGGACCTGGTGGTCTGTGGCGTCCTGGTTGCGGTGCCGGTCGCGCTGATCGCGCGTCAGCCGGATCTGGGTACCTCGCTGCTGGTCGCCTGCGCGGCGGTCTTCGTTATCCTGCTCGCGGGGCTGTCGTGGAAATTCATTCTCACGCTCGCGGCCCTGGCGGGCTCGGCGATGCCGGTGCTGTGGATCAACATGCACGACTACCAGCGCCAGCGCGTTCTGACCTTCCTCGATCCGGAGAGCGACCCGCTCGGTGCGGGCTGGAACATCATCCAGTCGAAGACGGCGATCGGTAGCGGTGGCATCGAAGGTAAGGGATGGGGCCTCGGAACTCAGTCGCAGCTCGAGTTCCTGCCCGAGCGGCATACCGACTTCATCGGTGCCGTGCTTGGGGAGGAGTTCGGTCTCATCGGCATGACGACGATTCTCGTGCTCTATCTGCTGCTGGTCGCGCGCGGGCTGGTGATGGCCAATCAGGCCCAAGATACCTACGGTCGCCTGCTGGCCGGCAGCATCGTGCTGACTTTCTTCATCTACGTCTTCGTCAATGTCGGTATGGTGAGTGGCATCCTGCCGGTGGTGGGGGTGCCGCTGCCGCTGATCAGCTACGGGGGGACCTCCAGCGTGACCTTGATGGCGGGCTTCGGTATTCTCATGTCGATTCACACGCACCGGCGCTTGTTGAATCACTGATGACGAATGCAAGCGTAAGGAGTTTGCCGCGCATGGCGAGGCGTTGGAGCAAAGGATGGCTGGTGGGGGCGCTCGTCGTAGCGGCGATGTTGGGCGGCGCGGCATCGGCCGACGACGATTTCGATCCCGAGACACATCCCGAAGTACGTGCAATGCTCGAGGCGCTCGAGCAGCAGGGACTGGATGGTGCGGCGCTGGAAACCACCCTGCGCGAGGCGAACTTTCGCCCGCAGGTACTCGAGGCGATGAATCATGCCGCCGAGCGACGGCTGCGCTGGGACGAATATCGCGAGATTTTCATCCAGCCCGAGCGTATCCGTCAGGGCGTGGCGTTTCTGAATGAGCATCGGCAGACGCTGGAGCGGGCGGAGCGAGAATATGGTGTCCCGCCAGAGGTGATCGTAGCGATCCTCGGCGTGGAGACGCAGTACGGCCGCCACAAGGGCACACATCGCGTGCTCGATTCGCTGGCCACGCTTGCCTTTCATCATCCGAGCCGCGGTGCGTTCTTCCTCGGCGAGCTGAAGGCCTATCTGGCGATCACGCTCGGCCAGGGTGTCGATCCCGCCTCGCGCTATGGCTCCTACGCCGGTGCCATGGGCTATCCCCAGTTCATTCCCACCAGCTATCAGGCCTATGCCGTGGACTTCGACCACGACGGACTGAAGGATCTATGGGACAACCCGGTCGACGCCATTGGCAGTATCGCCAACTATTTCCACGAGCACGGCTGGCGGCGGGGGGAGGCCGTACTGGTCGAGGCGAGCGGGCCCGACGCACTGCCGCAGTCGATCGCATTCAATCGCACCGAGCCACCCAGTACGACGGTCGAGAGCCTGCGCAAGGCGGGTATCGAACCGACGGCGGGGCGACTCACGCCAGCCGACCAGGTCATGCCGATCGCGCTGGACTTCGCCGACGGCCACAGCCGCTACGTGATGGGACTCAACAACTTCTACGTCATTACGCGCTACAACCATAGCCATCTCTACGCCATGGCAGTCGCGACGCTGGCGCAGCGGATTCAGACCGCCCGAGACGGTGGCGCATGAGGTGGTTGCCGACGTTGATCGCGGTGCTGGCGCTGGCAGGGTGCGCCGGCGGCGGAGGCTCGGGCGGCGGTCGCTACGCGCAGACGCATGACGCCTACCCCGACTCGCCCCAGGATGTCGCCAACGTACCGGACGCCGTCCCCAAGGTGGAGCCCCGCTCGAAGGGCGGGAATCGCTCGACCTACACGGTATGGGGCAAGACCTACCACGTGCTGAGCGACCCCACGGGTTACGAGGCGGTCGGGCGCGCCTCCTGGTACGGCACCAAATTCCAGGGTTACGACACCGCCAACGGCGAGTCCTACGACATGTACAAGATGTCGGCGGCGCATCGTTCGCTCCCGCTGCCGAGCTACGCCCGCGTCACCAATCTCGACAACGGTCGCGACGTCATCGTGCGCGTCAACGACCGAGGTCCATTCCACGAGGATCGCCTCATCGATCTCTCCTACGCCGCCGCCGCCAGACTCGACATCCTCAAAGGCGGTACCGGAAGGGTGAAAGTCGAGGCGATCGATCCGGTCGCCTGGGCTCGAGAGCAGGGCAACGGCGGTGACACGCGCGGCGTTGCGGCTTCGCGGCCATCGGCCCCTGCGGCCAACGGCTACGCCGCGCAAGTCGATCCGGTCGTCGGTCGAGCGGTTCGCTCGCCGGCACCTTCGACCAGTCGCAGCGACGGGCAACGCTACGTTCAGGTCGCGGCACTCGGGTCGCATACCGGGGCGCAGGCGCTGAAAAGCCGGCTGCAGAGGTTGTTGTCGCAGCCGGTGCGCATCGACAATGCCGCTTCCCTTTACCGCGTACAGGTCGGTCCCATCGACGACATCGCATCGCTCCAAGCCATTCGGGCCACACTCAACGACGCGGGCTATTCCCAGACGTTCGTGGTGGCGCCCGCTCAGTAACCTACTTTCAACGAGAATTCGATCGTCATGACATCGCTGTTCACTTCCCGTATCTCTCGTCTGGTCGTCTCGGCGTCGCTCTGCCTGGGTCTGCTTTCCTCGCCCGCCGGCGCACAGCAGCCCACGCCGGACAGTCAGATGGCTGCCAACCCGCAGCCCGGTCAGCTCGTGCCGTCACCGCCGGCACTGGCGGCGTCTTCCTGGGTCCTGATGGATGCGGCCACCGGCAAGATGCTCGTCGAGCACAACGCCGACGAGCGCGTGCCGCCGGCCAGTCTGACCAAGATGATGACCGCCTACATCGTCGAGCAGGAGATCGAGCAGGGCAACATCGACGACAGTGATCAGGTGAGCATCAGCGAGAACGCCTGGCGCACCGGTGGCTCGCGCATGTTCATCAAGGAAGGCACCCAGGTCAGTGTCGAGGACCTGCTCCACGGCGTGGTGATTCAGTCCGGCAACGACGCAAGCGTCGCGCTCTCTGAGTACGTCGCCGGCAGCGAAACGGCCTTCGCCGATCTGATGAATCAGCAGGCCAATCGGATGGGCATGAACAACTCCCATTTCATGAATCCGACCGGTCTTCCACACGACGAGCACTACTCGTCGGCCCACGATCTGGCAATTCTCGCCCGCCACATCATTCGAGATTTCCCGGATCACTATGAGGTGTATTCGGAGAAGTACTTCACTTACAACGGTATTCGTCAGCCCAACCGCAACCGGCTGCTATGGCGTGATCCGGACGTCGATGGCCTCAAAACGGGACACACCGAGGCGGCGGGTTTCTGTCTGGTAGCGTCCGCCAAGAAGCAGGATACGCGCTTGATCGCCGTGGTCATGGGGACCGATTCCGACGAGGCGCGAGCGGCCGAGACGCAGCGACTGCTCAACTACGGCTTTCGTTTCTTCCAGACCCGCAAGCTCTACGACGCCGGTTCGGTGCTCAACGAAGCGCGCGTTTGGGGCGGTGCCAAAGACACGGTGCGCCTGGGCGTCCAGAGCGATGTGAGCATGACGCTGCCGCGCAGCAGCGCCGACGACCTCACCGCTCGACTCAACGTGCCGGAGAATCTGACGGCGCCGATCCAGGCCGGTCAGCAGATCGGCAAGCTCGAGATTCGTTCCGGTGATGAAGTGCTTGGCGAACAGCCCTTGCTGGCGCTCGAGGCGGTGGAAGAGGGCAGTATCTTCAAGCGAATCTGGGATAGCGTCGTCCGCTTCGTGACTGGCTTCTTCGATTGAGCGAGCGCATCGTCGCCACGTCGATGCCGCTCATTGGCCCGCCCACGAGTTGGTGGGTGGGCCAATGTTGAGTAGAATGGTCGGACATTGACCTATCGCCGGCTAGCGACTGAATTGACGATGAACCAGACCCCCAGCGACGTCGATCTTCCGCGTCCCAAAATCGAATTCCCGTGTGACTACCCCATCCGGATCGTCGGCGATGCCGCCGATGACTTCGTGGCAAGCGTGAGCCAGGTGATCGAGCAGCACTCGCCAGGCTTCGACGCAGCGGGGATCACCCTCTCCGAAAGCCGCAACGGGCGTTTTCGCTCGGCACGCGCGGTGATTCGCGCGACGAGCGAGGAGCAGCTCAACGCACTGTTCCAGGATCTCAAGGCGACCGGCCGCGTCCACATGGTGCTTTAACGCGTAATGATCGTACTCGAGCGCTTCGACCTCGGCCGCGCTGCCTATCGCCCCGTATGGGAGGCGATGTCGCGCTGGACGGACATTCGCGGCCCGCAGGCGACGGATCAGCTGTGGGTCGTCGAGCATGAGCCGGTATTCACGCAGGGGCGGGCGGGTAAACCCGAGCACCTGCTGCTGCCGGGCGACATTCCCGTGGTCGCCAGCGACCGGGGCGGGCAGGTCACCTACCACGGCCCCGGGCAGCTCGTGATGTACCCGCTTCTCGACGTCCGCCGCCTCAAGCTCGGCGTTCGAGATCTGGTCAGTACGCTCGAGGGAGCGGTCATCGATGCGCTCGCCGAGCACGACATCGAGGCACGGGCGCGAACCGATGCGCCAGGGGTCTACGTCGGCGATGCCAAGATCGCCTCGCTCGGATTGAGGATTCGCCGCGGCTGTAGCTTTCACGGCGTCGCCTTCAACGTCGACATGGATCTATCGCCGTTCGATCGTATCAACCCCTGCGGCCACGCCGGCCTCAGGATGACGCAGCTCAGCGAGCTCTCGACGCGCTCCGTTACCCTCGATGCCGAGGCGGATCGGCTCGCTACCTGCTTTGCCCGTCGGCTCGATGCCACGCTGGTACGCCAGCACGGTCGACCACAGGCCTTCGATTTGGCGGCTGCCTGACCGCCGGCACTCAACGAATTAAGGAAGGGTTATGACCGAGACAACCGTCATGCAATCGCCCGAAGCCCGATCTAGCGATGCCGCCAAGGCAAAGCCGAACAAGCCGGCGCGCGCCGAACGCGGCGTCAAGCTGCGCGGTGCAGAGAAGGTCGCGCGCATTCCGGTCAAAGTCATTCCTACCGAAACGCTGCCGAAGAAGCCGGACTGGCTTCGGGTCAGAATGCCGGCTTCGCCTCAGGTCACCCACATCAAGCAGACATTGCGCAAGCACGGTCTACATACCGTCTGCGAGGAAGCGTCCTGTCCCAACCTGGGCGAGTGCTTCAGCGGCGGGACGGCGACGTTCATGATCATGGGCGACATCTGCACCCGGCGCTGCCCGTTCTGCGACGTCGCCCACGGTCGACCCAACGCGCTCAACGAGAACGAGCCGCGAGAGCTCGCCGAGGCGATCGCCGAGATGGGGCTCAACTATGTCGTGGTGACCTCCGTCGACCGCGACGACCTGCGCGATGGCGGGGCGACGCACTTCGTCAACTGCATCCGCGAGATCCGCAAGGACAGCCCCGAGATCGAAATCGAGACGCTGGTACCGGACTTTCGCGGTCGGATGCAGGTGGCGCTCGACATTCTCGAGTCGCAGGCGCCGGACGTTTTCAATCACAATCTCGAGACGGTACCGTCGCTCTATCGCCGAGTGCGCCCCGGCGCGGACTATCGGTGGTCCCTGGATCTACTCAAGGGCTACAAGGCCCGCCGGCCGGACGTGATGACCAAGTCCGGGCTGATGCTCGGAGTCGGCGAGACCGACGAGCAGGTCATCGAAGTGATGCGTGACCTGCGTGCTCATGACGTCGACATGCTCACGCTCGGTCAGTACATGCAGCCGTCGCGTAATCACCTGCCGGTCGATCGCTGGGTACACCCCAGCACGTTCGACTGGTTCGCCGAGCAGGGTAAGGCAATGGGCTTCAAGCACGTCGCCTCCGGTCCGCTGGTACGCTCTTCCTACCACGCCGACAAGCAGGCGCACGGTGTCGAAGTCAAATAGCGTCAAGGTTTCTCGTATCGGTACGTCGATCGCTTCGAGAAAGGTGAGCGACTGCCGATAGAGGTTTGGATGCGTGAGCGGTGCCGTAGGGTATCGCTCCCTCCCCACTGTTTCATTCGCGTCGATTGTCGACTCCCCGACCCTGCGACCGCCATTCGTCGCGACTCCACGAGCCATCCCCATGAATGCACCCAACCAGCCCAGTAACGAAGCCGACCGGATCACCGCGCTGCGCGATCTGCAGCTACTCGATACCGGAGCCGACAAAGGTTTCGATCGTCTCACGGAGCTTGCGACGAAGATCTTCGACGTCCCCATGTCGATGATTACGCTCATCGACGAAGATCGTCAGTGGTTCAAGTCGCATTACGGCTTGAGCGTCTGCGAAACGCCGCGTCGTATCTCGTTTTGCGGCCACGTGGTCGCCGACGGCATGCCGATGGTGATCCGCAATGCACTCAAGGATCCGCGCTTTGCGGACAACCCCTTGGTCACCGGCTCACCCTTCATCCGGTTCTACGCGGGTTACCCGTTGTTCGTGGCGCCGAATGTCTGTGTCGGAACGCTGTGCCTGATCGGCACGATGCCGCGGGCATTCGAGGACGAGGACATGCAGCGTCTCGAGTTGCTGGCGGGGCAGGCAGAAGAGCTAATACAGCTACACGTCAATCGTGTTCTGCTGCGCTCGGTCGACGCCGATGGTGCTCCCGACGTCATCCAGTAACCCTGTATTTCAGAGCGGGGCGTCGTTAAACGCGACGAGTCCATCGATTCGAGTCGCCGGTGCGGGCAATCCGCGCCGGCGTTTTCATGACAGTGGCGTCTCTTCCGGCGGCAGGCAGAGTAGCGTGGGCCGGTCGATGGGTGTCAGCGGCGCCCGGAAATGCGCGTTGAGTTCGGGCAGCAGTTCGCGCACGCAGCGCAGGAAGAGCTCGGTCACCGGGGTCGGGTAACGGTCCTTGGGATAGACCGTGCACCAGGATCGCCGAAGCGGGAAATCGGGTATGCCGGGGCTCGCCAGTAGCCCCGAGGCCAGCTCGAGCTGAACCGCGAGGCGGGGGAGTACCGCGACGCCAAGATGTGCCATGACGCCCTGCTTGATCGCTTCGTTGGTCCCAAGCTCGATCACGTGATTCAGCGACACCCGCTCGCGGGCGGCGAATTCCTCCAGTGCCGTTCGCGCGCCGGAGCCCGGCTCGCGCATCAGGAGGTAGTGCCGGGCAAAATCCTCGAAGGTCGGCCGCGTCGCACTCGCGAGCGGATGGCCGGGCCACACCAGCGGAATCAACTCGTTGTCTAGAATCGGCATGAAGACGAGGTTGGGGTCGTCCGGCACCATGCCCATGATGACCACGTCGTCGCGACGCTCCGCCAAGCGCTCCAGCGCCTGCACCCGGTTGCAGACCCTGAGACGAATCTGCACCTGCGGGTAGCGCGCGCGAAAGCGCGCCAGTATGTGGGGTACCACGTACTGAGCCGTCGATACGGCGGCAATGTTCAGCTCTCCCCGCACCGTTCCCGCAAGCTCCGATAGCTCCATCTGCAAGCTCGATACCTGACCGAAGATCGACTGTGCCGAGGCGGCCAGCGCGTCGGCGGCCGGTAGTACGTGCAGCGTCTTGCCGGCGTACTTGAAAAGCGGCTGTTCGAGGGCCTGTTCGAGCTGGCGTATCTGCGCGCTTACCGCTGGCTGCGTGAGACCGAGCTGCTCCGCGGCGCGCGAGTAGGACTGCTGGCGATACACCGCCTGGAAGACCTGGAGCTGACGAAAGGTCAGTCGATTGAGCAGGTTGGGTCGGGACATGGAGCGCCTTTGAGCAGCAGCTATAAGCGATTGCTTATAGGTTGGCAAAGAAATATCAATTTTTCTATTGGGTCGAGCGTGGTTAGCGTGAAATGCGCAACGCCGACGGTCGCGGCGCGCCGTTGACCACGAATCGAACGCCGAGCGATCGGTAGGCAGATATAACAACTCAGTGCCACGGGCTGTTCGGAGGCAAACGATGTTCAAAAAATTGCTCATCGCCAATCGCGGCGAGATCGCCGTACGTATTGTACGGGCCTGCGCGGAGATGGGCATCCGTTCAGTGGCGATCTATACCGAGCCGGATCGCTTCTCTCTCCACGTCAAGCGGGCGGACGAGGCGCATTTCGTCGGCGACGATCCGCTGGCGGGCTACCTCGATCCCCGTCGTCTGGTGAATCTGGCTCGGGAGACCGGGTGCGATGCGATTCACCCGGGCTATGGTTTTCTTTCGGAGAGCGCCGAGTTCGCGCGTATCTGCAGCGAAGCGGGCGTCGTCTTCGTCGGCCCGAGCGCGGACGTGATCGCCAAGATGGGCGACAAGACCGCGGCGCGCACGGCGATGCGCGAGGCCGGCGTGCCGGTCACGCCGGGCTCCGAAGGCAACCTCGCCGACCGAGAAGAAGCGCTGACGGTGGCGCAGGCGATCGGCTATCCGGTCATGCTGAAAGCCACTTCCGGCGGCGGCGGCCGCGGCATTCGGCGCTGCGATACGCCAGAGCAGCTGGAACTCGCCTGGGATCGGGTGATCTCCGAAGCGACCAAGGCATTCGGCAGCGCCGAGGTCTTCCTCGAGAAGTGCGTCGTCGACCCGCATCACATCGAAGTGCAGATCCTTGCCGACCGCCATGGCAGCGTGATCCATCTATTCGAGCGCGACTGCTCCATTCAGCGTCGCAATCAAAAGCTCATCGAGATCGCGCCGAGCCCGCAGCTGACGCCGGAGCAGCGCAGCTACGTGGGCAAGATGGCAGTACGCGCAGCGCAGGCGGTGGGCTACGAGAATGCCGGCACCGTGGAGTTCCTGGTCAAGGACAACGAAGTCCACTTCATGGAGATGAATACGCGGGTTCAGGTCGAGCACACCATCACCGAAGCGATCACCGGTGTCGATATCGTGCGCGAACAGCTGCGCATCGCCGCCGGCGACCGACTCGCTTATCGGCAGGCGGACATCGTCCATCACGGCTACGCGATCCAGTTTCGGATCAACGCCGAGGACCCCAAGAACGATTTCCTGCCGAGTTTCGGGCGCATCACGCGCTACTACGCCCCGGGCGGGCCCGGGGTGCGCACCGACACTGCCATCTATACCGGCTACACGATCCCACCCTATTTCGACTCGATGTGTCTGAAGCTGATCGTCTGGGGCATGACCTGGGAAGAGACCCTGAATCGCGGCATTCGCGCGCTCAACGACATGCGCCTGCAGGGGGTGAAGACGACAGCGCCGTACTATCAGGAGATCCTGCGCCATCCGGACTTTCGAAGCGGGCGCTTCGACACCGGCTTCGTGCCAGCGCACCCGGAGCTGCTCGACTACTCCGTGAAGCGCAACCCCGAAGCGGTCGCGCTCGCCATTGCCGCCGCCATCGCCGCCCATGCCGGTATCTGACATCGTCTCGAATCGCTTCAGGAGTCTCATCATGAACGACGCCAACGCTTCCGCCGTGAAACTCAGTGACGTCGTGCTGCGCGACGGTCATCAGTCGCTGATCGCCACCCGTATGCGCACCGAAGACATGCTGCCGATATGCAGCCAGCTCGACGCCATCGGCTTTCATTCGCTCGAGGTCTGGGGCGGGGCGACCTTCGATGCTTGCGTACGCTTTCTGAAAGAGGATCCCTGGGAGCGCCTGGCTTCATTGCGGGAGGCGATTCCCAACACGCCGCTGCAGATGCTACTGCGCGGACAGAACCTGCTCGGCTACCGTCACTATGCCGACGATGTGGTCGAGCGCTTCGTTGCCCGCGCCGCCGGCAACGGCATCGATATCTTCCGCGTCTTCGATGCATTGAACGACCTGCGCAACCTGGAGACCGCGATGCGGGCGGTCAAGCAGAGCGGCAAGCACGCCCAGGGCACTATCTGCTACACCGTCAGCCCCGTGCATACGCTGGAGACCTACGTCGAGCAGGCCAAACGACTGGTCGACATGGGCGCGGACTCCATCGCGATCAAGGACATGGCCGGGTTGCTGACGCCGTACGCGACCTCAGAGCTGGTCGAGGCGCTGGTGGGCGCGGTCGCGGTGCCGATCCATCTGCACGCCCACGCCACGTCGGGGCTGGCCTCGTTGAGTCAGATGAAGGCGGTGGAGGCGGGCTGTCGCCATCTCGATACCTGTATCTCGGCTTTCGCCGGGGGGACCAGCCACCCCTCGACCGAAGCGATGGTGGCCGCGTTCCAGCAGACGCCGTATGACACCGGTCTCGACCTGATCGCCCTCAAGGAAGTCGGCGATTACTTCCGCGAGGTGCGCAAGAAATACGCCGGCTTCGAGAGCGAGTACACCCGCGAGGACGTCGGTGTGCAGATCTGGCAGGTGCCGGGCGGCATGATGTCCAATCTCGCCAATCAGATGAAGGAGCAGAATGCGCTCGGCCGCATTCGCGACGTCTTCGAGGAGATTCCTCGTGTCCGCGCCGATCTGGGCTATCCGCCGCTGGTCACGCCCACCTCGCAGATCGTCGGCACGCAGGCGGCGATGAACGTGCTCGCCGGCGAGCGCTACAAGACCATCACCAACGAGGTGAAGCGCTACCTGACGGGAGGCTACGGCCAGCCGCCGGCGCCGGTGGATGCCAAAGTGCGGCATCAGGCCATCGGCAACGCCGAGGTGGAGGAGGGGCGTCCGGCCGACCAGATCAAGCCGGAAATGGCGCGCCTGACCGCCGATATCGGCGATCTCGCCGAGAGCGAAGAGGACGTGCTCACCTTCGCGATGTTCCCCGATCTCGGGCGTGAGTATCTGCAGGGGCGACGAGACGGGACACTGGTGCCCGAAGCGCTGCCGGCCGTCGCCGACACTAGCGTCGAGCGACCGGTCACCGAGGGCGTGCCCACGGAGTTCGTGATCGACGTCCACGGCGAGTCCTACGAGGTGCAGATCACGGGCGTCGGCAGCGGTAGCGGCAGTCGTCGACGGCTCTATCTCACCCTCGATGGGATGCCGGAGGAGGTGGTTTTCGAGGCGAAGGACGAGTTCGTCGCCGACGACAGCAAGAAGGGCGGGCGCGCGCAGGCGAATTCACCCGGGCACGTGACGACCTCGATGCCGGGCAACATCGTCGATGTCCTCGTCGCCGTGGGAGACAGTGTCAAAGAGGGGCAGGCAGTGCTGATCACCGAGGCTATGAAGATGGAGAGCGAGGTTCAGGCCCGCGTCGGCGGTACGGTCAAGGCCGTTCATGTCGCCAAGGGCGATCGGGTCACGCCCGGCGAGGTGCTCCTCGAGATCGAGTAGGGCGGCACCGAATCTTTGCCGAAGCCGAAGCCGAAGCCGAAGCCGAAGCCGAAGACTAAAACGACGACGCGGCGCTGAAGCGCCGCGTCGTCGGTTGTGACGGCGTTCCCGGGTCGCCCGTTGGAAGCGGGCGACGTCACCGGGCGTTGTCGATCACCCTTCGACCTGAATGATCTTCATCGCGTTGGTGCCGCCGTGGGCGTTCATGTGGTCGCCGCGAGTCAGGATGACATGATCGCCCGGGCTCGCGAGGCCGCGCCCCACCAGCTCGGCGACGGCGCCGGCGTTGATCTCGGTCAGCGGTAGCGCGGAGGCGTCGAAGACCAGAGAGACGACGCCGCGATAGAGCGCCATGCGTCGCTGGACTTCGGGCGTCTCCGCGAGGGCGACGATCGGCAGGCCCGAGCGGATGCGCGACGCGATCAGCGGGGTGTAGCCGGTCGCGGTGAGACAGGCGATGGCCACGACGCCGGAGAGATGGTTGGCGGCGTACATTGCCGACAGCGCGACCGTCTCGTCGATGCGGGTGAAGCCTTCGTGGATGCGGTGCTTCGACTCTTGAGCACTGCGCTCGCGCTCGGCACCGAGGCAGAGACGATTCATGGCGTGAATGGTCTCGACCGGATAGTCACCGGCTGCCGTCTCCGCCGAGAGCATCACTGCGTCCGTGCCGTCGAGCACGGCATTGGCGACGTCGAACACCTCGGCCCGGGTCGGTAGCGGCGACTCGATCATCGACTCCATCATCTGGGTCGCCGTGATGACCACCTTGTTGAGGGTGCGGGCGCGACCGATGATGCGCTTCTGCACGCCGATCAGCTGGGCGTCGCCGATCTCCACGCCGAGATCGCCGCGGGCGACCATCACCGCCTCGGAGGCGCGGATGATGTCGTCGAGGGTTTCGTCGTCGGCGACCGCCTCGGCGCGTTCGACCTTGGCCACCAGACCGATATTCTGTCCGGCTTCCCCGAGCAGTTCACGGGCGTACTGCATGTCCGCGCCGCTACGCGGGAAGGAGACCGCGAGATAGTCGACACCGATGTCGATCGCAGTCTTCAGGTCCTCCTTGTCCTTCTCGGTCAGCGCCGACGCGGAGAGGCCACCCCCCTGCTTGTTGATGCCCTTGTTGTTGGTCAGCTTGCCGCCCACTTCGACCGTGGTGAAGATCCGGGGGCCTTCAATGCGATCGACCTTGAGTACCAGACGGCCGTCGTCGAGCAGCAGCACATCGCCGGCCTTGACGTCGTCGGCGAGCTCGGCGTAGTCGCAGCCGACCCGCTCGCTGTCGCCGGCATTCCGGTCCAGCGACACGTCGAGAACGAACGGCTGGCCTTTGACGAGCTTCACGCCACCTTCCGCTGCGAAACGAGCGATACGGATTTTCGGCCCCTGCAGGTCACCCAGTGCCGCGACGGCGCGGCCGTGGCGTTCGGCCGCTTCTCTCACCGCTTCCAGTCGCCGACGGTGGTCGTCGGCACTGCCGTGGGAGAAATTCAAGCGGACGACGTCGACCCCGGCTTCGATGATAGCGTCCAGAACGCCGTCTCGATCCGTAGCGGGGCCGAGGGTGGCAACGATCTTGGTGCGGCGAATCGGGCCGTGAAACGCGTGCTGCATGGGGAAACTCCTGGCAACTGAAGGGTCGTCACGCCGGAGGAGAGCCCTGGCTAAGCCTGGACGGGGCCACCGACGACCGAAACGAGGGGTGATTTTACATCACGCAGCCGCCGATGTCCGAGGTGCTAGCCTAGGCGGCGGTGATTGGTGAAGCGACGCCGTCGGCGTCAGGACGAGGGTTGGCCGGAGGCGATGTTGCGCGCCGGTCGTCGCCGCGACATCTGGCCGCCAAAGCCGATGGTCTCTCTCGCCGTCGGCCGCGCGTGACGCATTCCCGAGCGCGAGGGGCGGGCGCTCGGCGATTCTCGGGGTGGTTTCGCCCGGCTGGCGCACTGGCAACGGCTAGGGTAGGGTAGGCGGATTTTCCGGTCCGGCCCCGTCCGTCGTCACGTTCCATCCTCGATCGGCGCGCTAACCTCCACCGGCGCGGCACCCTCGATCGGCGAGCTACCTTGATAGGCGCCTCGATCGCGACCGTACGCGGTCTATCATGCGGGATGCGTGGCGCGGCCGAGGCGCCCCGATCGACACCAATGTCTGGCGCGATGGCTATCGTGTCGGCGTCACCACACATCGATGGCGGCCGGAATCGACGCTAGTTCAATGAAGCAGGAGCGCTATGGGCAAGTCACTGGTAATCGTTGAGTCTCCGGCCAAGGCCAAGACCATCAACAAATATCTCGGTAACGACTTCGTCGTTAAGTCGAGCGTCGGGCATATCCGTGACCTGCCGACCAGTGGCTCGTCGAAGCAGGCGGTCGATCCCAAGGAGCGTGGTCGCCAGGCGGCGGCGACGCGGAAGATGTCGCCCGACGAGAAAGCGGTCTATCAAAAGCGCAAGCAGTGGGATCAGCTGATCCGTCGCATGGGTATCGACCCCGAAGACGACTGGCGCGCGAACTATGAAGTGCTGCCGGGCAAGGAGAAGGTGGTCGAGGAGCTCAAGAAGCTCGCCGACAAGAGTGACACCATCTATCTCGCGACCGACTTGGATCGCGAGGGGGAGGCGATCGCCTGGCACCTCAAGGAGACCATCGGCGGCGACGACGCTCGCTACAAGCGTGTGGTGTTCAACGAGATCACCAAGAATGCGATCCAGGAGGCCTTCAAAGAGCCCGGTGATCTGAACATCGCCCGAGTCGAGGCGCAGCAGACCCGGCGCTTCCTCGATCGCGTGGTCGGCTTCATGGTGTCGCCGCTGCTCTGGAGCAAGATCGCGCGCGGGCTATCCGCCGGGCGAGTGCAGTCCGTCGCCGTGCGCTTGATCGTCGACCGCGAACGCGACATTCGCGCCTTCGTGCCGGAAGAGTTCTGGGACGTCCACGCCGACACGGTCACCGCCGACGGCGAGGCGGTGCGCTTCGAAGTGGCACGGGAAAACGGTGAGACGTTCCGCCCGACCTCCGAGCAGGAGACGCTATCGCGCATCGCCAAGCTGCGCCGCGACAGCTACACCGTCACCGATCGCGAGACCAAGCCGACCAGCTCCAAGCCCAACGCGCCATTCATCACCTCGACGCTGCAGCAGGCGGCGAGCGGCCGACTCGGCTTTTCGGTCAAGAAAACGATGACGCTGGCCCAGCGCCTGTACGAGGCCGGCTACATCACCTACATGCGAACCGACTCGACCAACCTCTCGCAGGATGCCGTCGCCAACGCGCGCGACTTCATCGAAAGCGAGTTCGGTAAGGGCTACCTGCCGGAGGCGCCCAACCGCTACTCCAGCAAGCAGAACGCCCAGGAGGCACACGAAGCGATTCGTCCTTCCAGCGTCAAACAGCGTGCCGACGACCTGCCGGTGGAGCGGGACGCGCAGCGTCTCTACGAGCTGATCTGGCGCCAGTTCGTGGCGTGTCAGATGGTGCCGGCCGACTACCTGGCAACGACGCTCACGATCGAGCTCGACGGCTTCGAACTCAAGGCTCGCGGCCGCGTGCTCAAGTTCGACGGCTATACCCGCGTGATGAAACCGATGGGCAAGAAGGACGAGCAGGCGCAACTGCCCGACATCGCCAAGGGCGACGTGCTCACGCTCGAGCAGCTCGACCCGCTGCAGCACTTCACTAAACCGCCGGCGCGCTACACCGAAGCGAGCCTGGTCAAGGAGCTCGAAAAGCGCGGGATCGGCCGCCCGTCGACCTACGCGGCGATCATCTCCACCATCCAGGACCGCGGCTACGTCAAGCTGGACAACCGGCGTTTCTATGCCGAGAAGCTCGGCGAGATCGTCACCGATCGGCTGGTCGAGTCGTTCAACGATCTGCTCGACTACGGTTTTACCGCGCGCATGGAGGATCGCCTCGATGAAGTCGCGGGCGGTCAGGAGAACTGGCGAGCACTGCTGGATGCCTTCTATGCCGAGTTCAAGGCACAGCTGGAGCATGCCCAGGGTGATGACGGCATGCGGCCCAACGAGCCGATCGAGACCAACATTGACTGTCCGGCCTGCGGACGGCCGATGCAGATTCGCATCGCGTCCACCGGCGTCTTTCTCGGCTGCTCCGGCTACAACCTGCCGCCGAAAGAGCGCTGCAAGACCACCATCGATCTGATTCCCGGCGAAGAGGCCGTACCGGCCGACGCCGACGAAGCCGCCGAGACCGACGCGCTGCTGGCCAAGCGGCGTAATCCCCATACCGGCACGGCGATGGACAGCTATCTCATCGACGAGAGCCGCAAGCTCTACATCAGTAACGACGACGACGGTTACTACGAGATCGAGCAGGGGCGCTTTCGTATCAAGGGCTACGACGGCCCGGTGATCGAGTGCGACAAGTGCGGCTCGGAGATGCAGTTGAAGAGCGGGCGTTTCGGCAAGTACTTCGCCTGCACCAACGAGGCGTGCGGTAACACCCGCAAGCTGCTCAAGAGCGGCGAAGTCGCGCCGCCGAAGATCGATCCGATCCCGATGCCGGAGCTTCAGTGTCAGAAGGTGGAGGATCACTACGTACTCCGCGACGGCGCCAGCGGCCTGTTCCTGGCGGCGAGCCAGTTCCCCAAGAATCGCGAGACGCGTCCGCCGCTGGTCAAGGAGCTCAAGGCTCATTCCAAGGAGCTGCCCGAGAAGTACCACTTCCTGCTGGAAGCGCCTAGCGAGGACCCGGACGGCCGGCCGGCCCAGATTCGCTTCTCGCGCAAGACCAAGAGCCAGTTCGTGATGACCGACCAGGACGGCAAGGCGACCGGCTGGCGAGCGACCTATGACAACGGTCACTGGCAGGTCGAGGACAAGCGCAAGTGAGTTCGCCCGCTCGTACCAACCAGCTGCTGCACCACGCCGAGCTGCTGCTCGACGCGGAGGCTGGCGACGACGAGCAGGCGATGGCGCGGCGCATGGCGTTGGAAGAAGCCGCGGTCGCAACGCTCGAGCTTGCCGTCGACGCGCTGCTGCGCGAAGTCACCGAGCACACCAATCGGGCGCTCGACGGCTGGCGGGCCTGGTTCGCGGCGACGGATATGCGCGTGGCCGAACTCGAACGCCTACGCGAGCTGGCCGCTGACGAACAGAGCTGGCTTGCCGTACTGCTCAAGCATGCCGACGCGCTGCGCAGCGACCGCGGGGCGGCATCACGAGGCCAGCGGACGGGGCTGATCGTCAGCGGCTCGGCGCCGGCGCTGACGGATCAGCTGCGCTGGTGTCATCGAGAGTTCAAGGCGCTGCTCTCCTCGCTGCGCGAGGGTAGCCTCGAGTGGTGAGGGGGAACGTGACGAGGGTGACCACTTCGTGACCGGCGTGTTAATCTAGTGATCATCGTAAGACGACCGGGGCCCAGGCCCTGGTCGTTTTTTATTGCTTGTCACCCTCGTTTCGGGGCGCCGTGACTGTCTCGTATCGTCGCGGCTATTTCGGTCGTTGCGACCAGTAGGAGGCCATCGCCATGTCAGATACCGCGATTCTGGAAATCGTCGAGCTCGCCAATGGAGAAGTCGTGCTGCGCCCGGCCGAAGCCAGCGGCGAACCGCTGGTATCGATCCGCTTTTCCGAGGAAGCCGTGGAGCTTCTCAAGCGCAGCCGCTTCGACGTGGGGCGCGAGATGCTCGACCATGCCATCACCCGGACTCATCTCTGGGAGGGTGAAGAGGAAGAGCCTCAGGACTCCGCCACGGTCCATTGATTGACGCCTATCGCTTGCCGCGACAGGCGCTGCTGTGGGTAGTCGCATCGTCTTCGACTCGGCAGCGAGCAGCGCCGCTGTCGATGACTGTCGACCATGGCTACTGGTTGAGGGCTGCAATGAGCGAGGCGGCGATGGCGATCGCCACGGAGATCAAGGCCGTCGGCAACAGGCCGCGTCGCCGAGTGGCACTGAAGGTGAAAAAAGCGGCGAACCCAATCGTGGTCGCCACGACCGAGACCAGCCAAGCGGCATTCGCCAGTGACATGAGAGCTCCTGAGACGTAAGAGGGTGGACGTAGGACGGGGCGTCCCACCGACGCGCATTATACAGATCGTGATCGCTCGCGGGCGCCAGCGTGAAATCGTTCGAGGGCCATGACACCTCGGCGAGCATCGGTTGCCGCCGTTTTCGATATCGAGCGTCCCGCCATTACGCGTCATTCATCGATTCAAGACCTTTGGGATGGTTCAGACCGTGCGCCACCACCGATTCTTCCTGCGTATTCGCCTGATCGTGTTGCTCCTGCATCTGTATATCGGCATTCGCCTGCTGCCGGGGCTGATGCTGCCGATGTGGGGGGCGATCCTGGCGAGCGCCTATCTTGCGCTCAGCGCGATCAGTCTGCCGCTCGTCATGCGCGTGAACTGGCTCAACGATCGCTGGCTGGCCTGGCCGATCGCCGTGATGACAGGGGCATTCTCGTTTCTGCTCTGGTCTACCGTGCTGCGTGATCTCGTACTGCTGGTCGCGCTAGCGTTACCGGTCGCGAATCTGAGCGCGCCGAGCGCCTGGATCGCCATCGGCACGACGCTTGCGCTCTCGGCATGGTCGCTTTATCAGGCACGGCGCGTACCGCGGGTGGTCGAGGTGTCGGTTCCCATTGCGCAGCTGGCGCGCGAGCTCGAGGGGTTTTCGATCGTACAGCTGAGTGACCTGCACGTAGGGCCGACGATCAAGCGAGGCCATCTGGCAGCGATCGTTCGCCGCGTCAATTCCCTCGATGCCGATATGGTTGCGATCACCGGCGACATGACCGACGGGCGTGTCAACGAGCTGGAGGCGGAGATCGCACCGCTGGCGGAGCTGACCTCGCGCCACGGAACCTTTGGCGTCACCGGCAATCACGAGTACTACAGTGAGGCCGAAGCCTGGGTCGAGGCGTTTCGCCGCGCGGGCGTCAAGATGCTGGTCAACGAGGCGACGCTGCTCGAGCACCACGGGGCGACGCTCGCCATCGCCGGCGTGCCGGATCTCTCCGCCGGCTACTACGTGGCCGCGCATCGTAGCGACCCGGCCGCGGCGGCGGCCGCGATTCCGGAGGCGGTGCCGCGGGTGCTGCTGGCGCACCAGCCGAACTCCGCGCCGGCGGCGGCGAAGGCGGGCTTCGATCTGCAGCTTTCCGGCCATACTCACGGCGGCCAGATCTGGCCGTGGACGGTGCTGGCGCGGCGCGCCAATCGGTTTCTGGCCGGCCTGGGACGAGAAGAGCAAATGTGGGTCTATACCAGTCGCGGTACCGGCTACTGGGGGCCGCCCATGCGCTTTGGTGCGCCGGCCGAGATCACCCGGATTCGGCTGCGTCGCGCGGATTGATGGCGGGCGAAGAGCGCAGAGATACGTGCCGGATTCGGGGCGCTGTGAAAAGGCAAGCGCCGGCTCCGGGGCGCTGTGAAAAGACGAGCGCCGGCTCCGGGGCGCTGTGAAGAGACAAGCGCCGGCTTCGGGGCGCTGTAGAGAGCAGCTTCGAGCCAAAAAACCAAGAAGCGCCAGCGACGTTCGTCGCTGGCGCTTTTNNGTTCGCGGTTCGCGGCTCAGGCCGCCTTGGCCTTGCGGTTGAGCGTATCGAGCAGCTCGTCGATGCACTCCAGACGCTGCGTCTCTTTTTCCATGTCGGCATAGAAGCGCAGAGTGTCGGCGCCTTCCAGCTTGTAGCGCTGCGGGAAACGCTGGATCAGCTCGACCAGCGTCATCGGGTCGATCTGCGGCTCGGCGTTGAAGATGACCCGGCCACGCTCCGCCCCCGCTTCCAGCTTGGCGATGCCCAGGCGCTCGGCGCGCTGACGTAGCTGGGTCTGGCGGAACAGGGTCTTCACCGGCCCCGGCAGCAGCCCGAAGCGATCGATCATTTCGACTTGCAGCTCCTTGAGCTCGGCCTCGTCCGTCGCGCTCGAAATGCGTTTGTACATCACCAGTCGCTGCTGAATGTCCGGCAGATAGTCGTCGGGGATAAGGGCGGGCAGATTGAGGCTCAGCTCGGTACCTTCGTCGAGCGGGGCTTCGATATTGGGCGTTCTGCCGGCGCGGATCGCCTTCACCGCGCGGTCGAGCATCTGCATGTAGAGACTGTAACCCACGGTTTCCATCTGCCCGCTCTGTTCGTCGCCGAGCAGCTCGCCGGCGCCCCGAATCTCCATGTCGTGGCTGGCCAGGGTGAAACCGGCGCCGAGATCGTCACTCTGCGTGATCGCCTCGAGCCGCTTGATGGCGTCCTTGGTCATCGCCTTGGGCGGTGGCGTCAGCAGATAGGCATAGGCCTGGTGGTGACTACGCCCGACACGTCCGCGAAGCTGGTGCAGCTGGGCGAGGCCGAACTTGTCGGCGCGCTCGATGACGATGGTGTTGGCACTGGGTACGTCGATCCCGGTCTCGATGATGGTCGAGCAGACCAGTACGTTGAAACGCTTGTGGTAGAAGTCCGACATCACGCGCTCCAGGGCCCGCTCCGGCAGCTGGCCGTGGGCGACGCCGACGCGGGCATCCGGCACCAGCTCGCGAATCTTGTCGGCGCTCGACTCGATCGTCTTGACCTCGTTGTGCAGGAAGTAGACCTGACCGCCACGCAGGATTTCGCGCAGGATCGCTTCCTTGATCACCGGCTCGTTGCGGCTCTGAACGAAGGTTTTCACCGAGAGTCGTTTCGCCGGCGGCGTGGCGATGATCGACAGGTCGCGGATCCCGTTCATCGCCATGTTGAGCGTTCGTGGAATCGGCGTGGCGGTAAGCGTGAGGATGTCGACCTCGGCCCGTAACTGCTTCAACCGCTCCTTCTGCGAGACCCCGAAACGGTGCTCCTCGTCGATGATCATCAGGCCCAGGTTGGGCACCTTGAACGACTTCGACAGCAGCTTGTGGGTGCCGATGATGATGTCCGCGCGGCCCTCGGCGACCCGCGTCATGGTGTCGGTTTCCCCCTTGCCGCCGGTGAAGCGCGAGAGCATCTCGATCTGTACCGCGGTGTCGGCGAAGCGGTCGCGGAAGTTGTCGTAGTGCTGCTGGGCGAGCAGGGTGGTGGGCACGAGCACGACGACCTGGCGTCCGGAGTTGACCGCCAGGAACGCCGCGCGCATGGCGACCTCGGTCTTGCCGAAGCCGACGTCCCCGCAGACCACGCGATCCATCGGCGTGGATGCCGTCATGTCGTCGATCACCGCTTCGATCGCCGCAAGCTGATCCGGTGTCTCCTCGAACGGGAAGCTGGCGGCGAAGCGCGCGTACTCGTCTCCCGGGGCGTCGCTGGCGAAGCCCTCTCGCGCTTCGCGGCGAGCGTAGATGTCGAGCAGCTCGGCAGCGGTATCGCGTACCTTCTCTGCCGCCTTGCGCTTGGCCTTGTCCCAGGTGTCGGAGCCGAGCTTGTGCAGCGGGGCGAGTTCGTCGCTCGCGCCGGCGTAGCGCGAGATGAGCTGCAGATTGTCCACCGGGACGTAGAGCTTGGCGCCGTTGGCGTACTCGAGTGCCAGGAACTCCGCCGCCACGCCGCCGGCGTGGATCGTCTCGAGCCCCTGATAGCGGCCGACGCCGTGATACTGATGAACCACTGGCGAGCCGGGCTTGAGCTCCGACAGGTGACGCACGGCAAGCTCGTTGTCGTCGGTCGCTTTGGCGCGGCGGCGCGACTGGCGGACGACTTCACCGTAGAGCTCGGTCTCGGTGATCACGGCAACCGCCGGGTCCCCCAGCCAGAGTCCTTCGTCGAGTCCGCCTTCGGTGATCGCGTAGTCGCTGTCGCCCTCGAGAAATTCTCGCCAGTTCTCGACGTGAGGAATGCCCCGGATCAATGGCGAGAGCGTTTCGTCGAGCGCTTCCCGGCGGCCCCGCGATTCGGCGACGAACAGCACGCGTAGACCGTGATGGGCCCCGAGGAACTGCTCGAGCGTCGCCAGCGGCTGCTGCGCGCGGGCGTTGATGGCGACGGCCGGCGGAGTCTGGGTCGCGCTGATGTAGGTGCTGGCCTCGTCGTCGGTCGCGGTGAACTCGAGCCGTGGGTGGCGCTTGATGGCGGCGAACACCTCCGCGACGGGCACGAAGGCGCGCGCTGGCGGCAGCAGCGGGCGAGTCGGGTCGACGCCGAGGTTCTCGTAGCGGCTTTCGATGGCGCGCCAGTGACTCTCGGCGGCGGCGTGAACGTCGGGCAGCAGGGCCACGCGCGTGTCGTCGGCAAGATGCTCGAACAGCGTCGCGGTCTCCTCGAAGAACAGCGGCAGGTACTGCTCGAGTCCCGGCGACGGGATACCCTTGATCGCATCGACGTAGAGCGGGCACTGGCGCGGATCGACGTCGAACAGCGTCTCGAATCCTTCCCGAAAGCAGGCGATCGCCGAGCGCGACAGTGAATACTCGTGGGCAGGCAACAGTTCGATGCGCTCGATCTTGTCGCCGGAGCGTTGCGAATCCGGATCGAAGCGGCGCAGCGAGTCGATCTCGTCGTCGAACAGGTCGATCCTCAGCGGCGCTTCCGTGCCCATGGGAAAGAGGTCGATCAGTGCGCCGCGCATGGCGTATTCGCCGGGCTCGTAGACCGTCTCCACCGCGCGGTAGCCGGCCCGGGAAAGCCGCTCGCGAAACTTCTCGCGGTCCAGCTGCTCGCCAGTGGCGAGCGTGAGCACGCGCCCGGCGACGTAGTCTCTCGGCGGCAATCGCTGCATCAGGGTGTTGATCGGCACCAGCACGATACCGCGCGTGCCTTCCTGCAGTTCACGCAGCGTACGCAGGCGCGCGGAGACGATGTCCTGGTGGGGCGAGAAACTGTCGTAGGGCAGCGTTTCCCAGTCAGGAAAGGGCATCACCGGTGTGTCGGCGTAGAAACGAAGCGCTGTCTCCAGGCGCTGAGCGCTGGCGGTGTCCGGCGTGACCACGAGGAGCGGCGCGTCTTCTGCCAGCCGCGCGAGCGTTAACGCCGAAGCGCTACCGTGCGGGAGCTGGCAGTAAGTCGTTTCGCGCACGCCGCGGGGGCGCGGAGGCGAGAGAGGGCTGAATTGCGACATGGACCTTTCGATGGCGAAGAGAGGTTGGCGAGAAATGGTAGGCACAGATGATAGCAGGCCGGTGAGAAACGCGAGTGCACGGTGAGCATCGAAGTGCCCGACGAATCGCCTCGATGTGGGCGACGCGTGGCTCATTGAATCGACAGGGGCAGCCGGGCCGCCGCTCGCGGTAGGAAGATCGGTGTAGTGAAACTACACCTTTTGCGACCACGCCGAGATTGCGAGGCCTTTCATAGCCTGCGGATAATGCTCGCGTTTTAGGTTGGCTGTCGGCGCCGAGTGGAGATATCGCCGGCGATAGGTGCCGACCGCACTCCGCTTCATTTCACTGATCCGAATCCGATCGACACACGCCAAGCGAGGCCCGTCCGTGAGCGAACAGTCGCACGATAGCGTTTTTCAGCAGTGGCAGGACAACGAGGCGCGAGCGGAGGAGATGATCCCGCTGCTGGGCAAGCTCTACCGCGAGTACAACGTGATTCCGTCGCTCTACGGGCGCTCGCTGATCAACCGTTCGGTGCTGCGCATCCTCAAGAACCATCGCTACGTGCGCAAGGTCGAAGGGATCGAGCTTTCGGTCTGCGACACGCTACCGATGGTCAAGGCGATCGTTGCGCTGAACCCGGGCCCGGCACACATCGATATCGGTCGGCTGGGCGTGGCATTCAAGCAATCCGGCGAGCAGGACGTCGTCGCGTTTCTCGAGCGGGAGCTCGCCGACATCGTCGACGGTCACGATGCCAGTGGCATGGGCGGAGAGCCCCAGGACGTCGTGCTTTACGGCTTCGGCCGTATTGGTCGAATCCTGGCGCGAATCCTGATCGAAAAGGCCGGCGGCGGTAACCTGCTGCGGCTGCGCGCCATCGTGGTTCGCGGTGACGGCGACGATCTGGAGAAGCGGGCGAGCCTGCTGCGTCGCGATTCGGTGCACGGGCCGTTCGGCGGCTCCATCGACGTCGATAGCGAGAATCAGACGCTGGTCGCCAACGGTCATACCATTCGCATCATCTACGCAGACTCCCCTTCGCAGATCGACTACACCGCCTACGGTATCGACAACGCCATCGTGGTCGACAATACCGGCAAATGGCGTGACCGAGAGGGTCTGGCGCAGCACCTCGAGTCCAAGGGTGTCGCCAAGTTGCTGCTGACGGCGCCGGGCAAGGGCGATCTCAAGAACATCGTCCACGGCATCAACAGCGACACGATCGGTGAGGACGACCGCATCATCTCCGCGGCCTCCTGCACGACGAATGCCATCGTGCCGGTGCTCAAGGCGATACAGGACGAGTTCGGCGTCGCTCACGGGCACGTCGAGACGGTCCACTCCTACACCAACGATCAGAACCTGATCGACAACTATCACAAGGGCGACCGCCGCGGGCGCAGCGCACCGCTCAACATGGTGCTGACCGAGACCGGGGCCGCCAAGGCAGTGTCCAAGGCGCTGCCGGAACTCGCCGGCAAGCTCACCGGCAATGCCATTCGCGTGCCGACGCCCAACGTCTCGATGGCGATCCTCAATCTCACCCTCGAGCGCGAGACGGACCGCGAGACGCTCAACGACTATCTGCGGCAGATGGCGCTGCACTCGCCGATGCACAAGCAGATCGACTACGTGGATTCACCGGAAGTCGTGTCGTCGGATTTCGTGGGCAATCGCCACGCGGGTATCGTCGATGCCAAGGCCACCATCGCTGACGGCAAGCAGGCAGTGGTCTACGTCTGGTATGACAACGAGTTCGGCTATAGCTGTCAGGTGGTGCGTATCCTTCAGTACGTCTCCAACGTACGCCACCGCTATTTGCCGGCAACGCCCTGAAGCCTCGACGTCGTGACCGTCGCGTCGAGATATTAGACTTTAGTCTTACAAAACCCCGATTTCGTCGGGGTTTTGGCGTTTTCGCTGCCTTTTACCCGCCGTCCGGTGAGTGGCCTTTCAGGGCCCCGCTCATTATAATGGTGCGCGTTTTTTGCCGTGGCGTGCGCGAGGCGTCGCCACCAAAGTCACCTCTTCTGAGAAGAAACGCTTTCGAATTCCGAGACGTCATCTCCTGCCCATCGCAACGGCGCTGGATGCCGGACCTGTCTGACGTCCATCGAGCCTCTTTCCTCTATCACATCAGATTCGACAACTGGGCGAGACTATGATCGAAGTCAAACGAGGCCTGGATCTCCCCGTGATGGGAGCACCGGCGCAGCGTATCGACGAGGGGCGCGTCGTGCGTCACGTCGCGCTGGTCGGGACCGACTACGTCGGTATGCGTCCGACCATGGAGGTGCGCGAGGGCGACAGGGTGAAGCGCGGTCAGCTGTTGTTCACCGACAAGAAGGTCGAGGGCGTGCGTTTCACCTCGCCGGGCGGTGGCGAAGTCATCGCTATCAATCGCGGTGAGAAACGCCGCCTGCTGTCGGTCGTGATTCGTCTCGACGAAGACGAGCAGAGCGAGGCGTACACCGCGCACGGCGCTGAGGGCCTCGCCAAGCTCGAGCGGCAGCAGGTCGTCGATCAGCTGATCGAGTCGGGGCTCTGGACTGCGCTGCGCACGCGCCCGTTCTCGCGCACGCCGGCGATCGACGCCGTGCCGGCCGATATCTTCGTCACGGCGATCGACACCCATCCGCTGAGCGCGGATCCTCGGGTGATCATCGAGGCCGACGCCGAGGCATTCCAGAACGGCCTGCAGGCGCTGCGTCCGCTGACCCCGGGCAAGGTGTTCGTCTGTCGTCGCGGTGACGCCGCGCTGCCCGGTGACGATCTCGAAGGCGTACGCGCCGAGGGGTTCGAAGGGCTACATCCGGCGGGGCTGCCCGGTACGCACATTCATTTTCTGTCGCCGGTCGGGCTCAACCGCGAGGTCTGGTATCTCGACTACCAGGACGTCATCGCCATGGGCAAGCTCTTCGCCGAGGGGCGGCTGGATCCGACCCGCGTGGTCGCGATCGGCGGGCCGCGAGCGACGAATCCAAGGCTCGTCCGTACGCGTATAGGGGCGAGTAGCACGGAGTTGCTGGAAGGCGAGATCGAGAGCCCTGAAGACACTCGCGTCATCTCCGGCTCGATCTTCGGCGGCACCGAGTGCGAGGACTATCGTCACTATCTCGGCCGGTTCCACCGACAGTTCTCGATGCTCGAAGAGGGCAACAAGCGCGCGTTTCTGGGTTGGCTCTCGCCGGGTCGCCACCGCCATTCGGTCACGGGTATCTACATCTCTCGCTTTCTGGGGCTCACCAACTATGCGCCAAACACCTCGACCAACGGGTCGGAGCGCGCGATGGTCCCCATCGGGGCGTACGAGAAAGTCATGCCGCTGGACATTCTGCCCACGCAGCTTCTGCGCTCGCTGATCGTCGGTGATATCGAAAGCGCCATGCAGCTCGGCTGTCTGGAGCTGGATGAAGAGGACGTGTCGCTCTGTACCTACGTCTGCCCGGGCAAGTACGAGTACGGTCCCATTCTGCGTGACAATCTGAACACGATCGAAAAAGAGGCCTGACGATGGGGATTCGCAACACGCTCGACAAGCTTGAGCCTCATTTCGAGAAGGGCGGTAAATACGAGAAGTTCTACGCGCTCTATGAGGCGGTAGACACGATCTTCTATTCGCCGCCCAGCGTCACCAAGAGCATGACGCACGTCCGCGACGGCATCGATCTCAAGCGCATCATGATCACGGTGTGGATGTGCACCTTCCCCGCGATGTTCTTCGGCATGTACAACGCCGGGTTCCAGGCCAATACGGCCATCGCCGACGGCTACCAGGCGCTTGGCGGCTGGCGCGAGACGCTGACGCTGGCGTTCGCCGGCGGGCACGATCCGGGTAGCCTGTGGTCGAACTTCGTGCTGGGCGCGACTTACTTCCTCCCGATCTATCTGGTCACCTTCATCGTCGGTGGCTTCTGGGAAGTGCTCTTCGCGGTCAAGCGCGGTCACGAGGTCAACGAAGGCTTCTTCGTCACCTCCGTACTCTTCGCGCTGACGCTGCCGCCGACCATCCCGCTGTGGCAGGTGGCGCTCGGCATCACCTTCGGTGTCGTGGTCGGCAAGGAGATCTTTGGCGGCACCGGCAAGAACTTCCTCAATCCGGCGCTCACCGGGCGTGCCTTCCTCTACTTCGCCTATCCGGGACAGATATCCGGTGACAGCGTCTGGGTCGCCGCGGATGGCTATACCGGCGCGACCGCACTTTCCCACGCTTCTCTGGGGGGTATGGATGCGGTGCATCAGCAGTACAGCTGGTTCGATGCCTTCTACGGCTTCATTCCCGGCTCGCTCGGCGAGACGTCCACACTGGCCATCCTGCTCGGGGCCGTGGTGATGCTTCTGACCCGCGTGGCCTCCTGGCGGATCATGCTGGGCGTGCTGTTGGGGATGGCCGCCTGCGCCTCGCTGTTCAATCTGGTGGGATCGCAAAGCAACCCGATGTTCGGCATGCCTTGGTACTGGCACCTGGTCGTCGGCGGTTTCGCATTCGGCATGGTGTTCATGGCCACCGACCCGGTCTCCGCGTCGATGACCAATCCCGGCAAGCTGATCTTCGGGGCGCTGATCGGCGTGATGACAGTACTCATTCGCGTGGTCAACCCGGCATTCCCCGAGGGCATCATGCTGGCGATTCTCTTCGCCAACCTGTTCGCGCCGCTGATCGATTACTATTTCGTGAATGCCAACGTCAAACGACGTCAGAAGCGCCTTGCCGCGCTGGCGCCGGCCCAGAAGGAGGCTGTCTGATGGCGAGCAACAACTCGATCAAGAAGACGCTGATCGTCGCATTCTCGCTCTGCGTGGTCTGCTCGGTGGTGGTGTCGTCTGCCGCCGTGGTGCTCAAGCCCAAACAGCTCGAGAACCAGGCGCTCGACCGCAAGAGCAACATCCTGCAGGTTACCGAGCTCTATCAGCCGGGTGATGACGTCGACGAGAAGTACGATCAGCTGATCACCCCGAGGGTAGTGAATCTAGAGACTGGCGAGTACTCCGACGATCTCGACCCCGCAACGTACGATCAGTTCGATGCGGCCAACGATCCGGCCACTTCGCGTACGCTCTCGGGTGACAACGACATTGCCGGCATCGGCCGTCAGGAGAACTTCTCCACCGTCTATCTGGTGGGCGACCCGGAGAATCCGGATCAGGTCGTGATGCCGATTCGTGGTCAGGGCCTCTGGGGACTGATGGAAGGCTTTCTGTCTGTGCGCGGCGATGGCAACACGATCGTCGGGCTCTCCTACTACGATCAGTCCGAAACGCCGGGCCTCGGTGGCGAGGTCGAAAACCCGCGCTGGAAAGCCCAGTGGGACGGCAAGAAGATCTACGAAGAGGGCGAGTATCGCGACCCGCAGATCGAACTCGTGAAAGGCGGCGCCGACACGGAATACGAGGTCGATGCGCTGTCGGGTGCTACGCTCACGAGTCGCGGCGTCACCAACATGCTGCGCTTCTGGCTGGGCGAGCAGGGCTACGCGCCCTATCTCGCGCGCTTCCATGACGCTTCACAAGGAGGAGCTTGAAGATGGCTACCGACTCGGTCAAAGACGTCGTCCTGTCCCCGGTCTTCAAGAACAACCCGATCGCGCTGCAGGTACTCGGTATCTGCTCGGCGCTCGCCGTCACCAACCAGATGAGCGTATCGCTGGTCATGGGGCTGGCGGTCATCGCGGTCACCGCGTTCTCGAACCTGTTCGTATCGCTGATTCGCAGCCATATCCCGTCCTCCATCCGCATCATCGTGCAGATGACGATCATCGCGTCGCTGGTGATCGTGGTGGACCAGGTGCTGCGGGCGTTTGCCTATGAAATGTCCAAGCAGCTGTCGGTCTTCGTCGGCCTGATCATCACCAACTGTATCGTCATGGGGCGCGCCGAGGCGTACGCCATGCAGAACGGTCCGGTGATGAGTTTCCTCGACGGCGTCGGCAACGGTCTCGGCTACGCCGTGATTCTGCTGGTGGTGGGCTTCGTACGTGAGCTTCTCGGCTCGGGGAGCGTGTTCGGTCTGACCGTGCTGCCGACCGTGCAGAACGGCGGCTGGTACGTTCCCAACGGCCTGATGCTTTTGCCACCGTCGGCGTTCTTCGTCATCGGTCTGTTCATCTGGGTGCTGCGCTGGTTCAACCCGGATCAGGTCGAGAAGACGGAATACCGCATCGTTTCCAACAGCAAGGCCAAGATCAAGGAGACCGCCAATGTTTGAACATTATGTCAGCCTGTTCGTTAAGGCGGTCTTCGTCGAGAACATGGCGCTCGCCTTTTTCCTGGGGATGTGTACCTTCCTGGCCGTTTCCAAGAAGATCTCTTCGGCCATCGGCCTGGGCGTCGCGGTCATCGTCGTACTGACGATCACCGTTCCCGTCAACAACCTGATTCTCAACTATCTGTTGAAAGCGGGCGCGCTGAGCTGGACCGGCCTCGAAGGCGCCGAGAACATCGATCTCAGCTTCTTGGGCCTTCTGAGTTATATCGGCGTCATCGCGGCGATCGTCCAGATCCTGGAGATGTTTCTGGATAAGTTCGTGCCGGCGCTCTACAACGCGCTGGGCGTCTTTCTGCCGCTGATCACCGTAAACTGCGCGATCATGGGGGCGTCGCTCTTCATGGTGCAGCGCGACTACTCCTTCGGTGAATCCGTGATCTACGGCGCCGGTGCCGGGTTCGGCTGGGCGCTTGCGATCACCGCGCTGGCCGGTATCCGCGAGAAGCTGAAATACAGCGACGTGCCGGCGAGTCTGCAGGGGCTGGGTATCACCTTCATCACGGTGGGTCTGATGTCGCTGGGCTTCATGTCCTTCTCCGGCATTCAGCTCTAACCCCAACACGAACAGGGAATACAGGAAACCGACATGATCGATACATCTGTCATCGTGGTCGGCGTCGTCATGTTCACCGCCATCGTGCTAGGGCTGGTGGGCGTGATTCTGGCCGCGCGAAGCCGACTGGTCAGCAGCGGCGACGTCTCCATCGAGATCAACGGCGACCCCGACAATACCGTGACCACGCAGGCCGGCGGCAAGCTGCTGCAGACGCTGGCCGCCAACGGCATCTTTCTCTCTTCCGCCTGTGGCGGCGGCGGCTCCTGCGCGCAGTGCAAGTGCCAGGTCGAAGAGGGCGGCGGCTCGATCCTGCCGACGGAAGAGTCCCACTTCACCATGCGCGAGAAGAAGGAGGGCTGGCGGCTCTCCTGCCAGGTGCCGGTGAAGCAGGACATGAAGGTGCAGGTGCCGGAGGAGGTCTTCGGCGTCAAGAAGTGGGAGTGTGAAGTCGTCGAAAACCCCAACGTCGCGACCTTCATCAAGGAGCTCAACCTGAAGCTCCCCGAAGGTGAAGAAGTGGCGTTCCGCGCCGGCGGCTACGTGCAGCTGGTGGCACCGCCTTACGACGTCAAGTTCTCCGACTTCGAGATCGAAGAGGAGTACCGGGGCGATTGGGAGAAGTTCAAGCTTTTCGACGTCTCCCACAAGAATGACGAAGAGATCATCCGCGCCTACTCGATGGCGAACTATCCCGAAGAGAAAGGGATTTTGAAGTTCAACATCCGTATCGCGACGCCGCCGCCCAACTCGAGCCATCCGCCGGGGCTGATGTCGACCTATGTCTTCGCCCTCAAGCCGGGTGACAAGGTGACCGTGATGGGCCCGTTCGGGGAGTTCTTCGCCAAGGATACCGACGCCGAGATGGTCTTCATCGGTGGCGGTGCCGGAATGGCGCCGATGCGAAGCCATATCTTCGATCAGCTCAAGCGGCTGAAGTCCTCGCGCAAGATGTCGTTCTGGTACGGCGCTCGTTCCTGGCGGGAGACGTTCTACAACGAAGAGTACGACCAGCTGGCCGAGGAGTTCGACAACTTCGACTGGCATCTGGCGCTCTCGGATCCGCTTCCCGAAGACAATTGGGAAGGGGCGACCGGCTTCATTCACAACGTGCTTTACGAGAACTATCTCAAGGATCACCCGGCGCCAGAGGATTGCGAGTACTACATGTGCGGACCGCCGATGATGAACGCCTCGGTGATCAAGATGCTGACCGATCTCGGCGTCGAGCCGGAGAACATCATGCTGGATGACTTCGGCGGATGATCGAAGCGTCAACGCGCAGACCGACAGGGCCGATCCTTCTGGGGTTGGCCCTGCTGCTGTTGGTCATGCTGACGGCCTGCGAGCGTGAGCCGCAGTCCTACCGACTCGAAGGGCCCATCTTCGGCACCGGGTTCCACGTTACCTTCTTCGGCGATTACGACGATGCCCGTCTGGATACGATCGAGACGCGCGTCAAGGCGTCGCTGGACCACGTGGATCAGTTGATGTCGACCTACAAGACGGACTCCGAGCTCTCCCGGTTCAATCGGGCGCCGGTGGGGGAGCCTGTCTCGCTGTCTCCGGAGACGGCGGATGTCGTGCGCGAGTCGATCCGTCTCGGCGAGATGTCTGACGGCGCATTCGATGTCACCGTCGGCGCGGTCGTGAATCTCTGGGGCTTCGGCCCGGACAAGCATCCCGACCGCGTGCCGGGTCAGGCGGCGATCGACGAGGCGCTGGCCAACGTCGACTATCATGCCCTTGAGCTCGACGGTAATACGCTGACCAAGACCCGGCCTGTCTACGTCGATCTTTCGTCGATCGCCAAGGGTTACGGCGTGGATGCCGTCGCCCGAACGCTCGATGAGCTCGATATCACGCGCTATCTGGTCGAGGTGGGCGGAGAGATCCGTTCGCGAGGTGACAAGCCCGGCGGTGAGCCTTGGCGGGTCGCCGTGGAGAAGCCGGTCTCGAACGAGCGAAGCGTGCAGCGTATCATCGAGCTCGACGACGCCGCGGTCGCGACCTCTGGAGACTATCGCAATTACTTCGAAGAAGACGGCAAGCGCTATTCGCACACCATCGATCCGCGCACGGGGCGTCCCGTCACGCATCACCTGGTATCGGTGACCGTCATCGCCGACGACTGCATGACCGCTGACGGACTCGCCACCGCCATCGACGTACTCGGCCCCGAGGCCGGGTTCGGCATGGCGCAGCGGGAGAACCTGGCGGTCTATCTCGTGGTCAAGACCGCGAATGGCTTCGAAACGCGCACCTCGAAAGCGTTCGAAGACTTTCTTCAGGATACCGACTGAACCTCGAGACTCGCTGACGGCGTACGCTGTGAGGTCAGGCATAGAGGAGACACTTCATGACGATCTGGATTCTGGCTTTTGCGGTCATGCTGTTGCTGACGGCGGGGATGGCAGTGGGCGTCATCGTTGGCCGCAAGCCCATCGCCGGTTCCTGCGGTGGGCTCAACAATCTCGGGCTGAAAGACGGCTGCGACATCTGCGGCGGTAACGATCAAGTCTGCGAAGAAGAAAGCCGCAAGAACGTGACGAGCGCTCAGCGTCGCAGCGACGAGAACCGCGGTGCCGATCTCGGCTACGACGCGATCAAGCGCTGACGCTCGCCTCGCCGACGGCGGAGAAGACTCACCGTTTCAAGCTACGCTAAGGAGCAGGCGGAACCCATGGCAGTTTCTCAATACGACGTCGTCGTGATCGGCTCGGGGCCGGCGGGCGAGAGCGCCGCGATCAACGCGGCCAAGCACGGTAAGCGAGTGGCCGTGATCGAACGACAGTCGTCGGTCGGTGGCAACTGTACGCACTGGGGGACCATCCCCTCGAAGTCGCTGCGCCACCAGGTCAAACAGATCATGCAGTTCAACACCAACCGCATGTTCCGCGATATCGGCGAACCGCGCTGGTTCTCCATTCCTCGAGTGCTCGAGCGCTCTCGCGTCACCATCGACCAGCAGGTCGAGCTGCGTACCAAGTTCTACTCGCGCAATCGCATCGATCTCTATTTCGGCGTTGCTCGCTTTCGCGACGACAACACCGTCGTGGTCCGGGACAACCATGAAGGCGTAGAGGAGCTGAGCGCGCCGCAATTCGTCATTGCGACCGGTTCCCGGCCCTATCGGCCGGCGGACGTCAATTTCCGCCACCCGCGTATTTACTGCTCCGATACCATCCTGGGTCTCTCGCACACGCCGCGGACCATGATCATCTATGGCGCCGGCGTCATCGGGTCGGAGTACGCCTCGATCTTCTCTGGACTCGGGGTCAAGGTCGACCTGATCGATACCCGTGAACGACTGCTGTCGTTCCTGGACGACGAGATCAGCGACGCGCTCTCCTACGAGCTTCGCAACAACGGCGTGCTGATCCGTCACAACGAAGCGTATCGCAGCGTCGAGGGTGACGAATCGGGCGTAGTGGTCAACCTGGAGTCCGGCAAGCGGCTGCGAGCGGATGCTTTTCTCTGGGCGAACGGCCGCACCGGCAATACCGACGAGCTGGGTCTCGAGAACGTCGGCCTGGAGCCGAACGGACGCGGGCAACTGCAGGTGGACGAGCACTACCGCACGGCGGTTTCGCACGTTTCTGCCGTAGGCGACGTCATCGGCTGGCCGAGTCTGGCGAGTGCCGCGTACGATCAGGGGCGTAGCGCCAGCGACGAGTTCCTGGGCGAGGCGTTTCGCTACGTCGACGACATTCCCACCGGTATCTACACCATTCCCGAGATCAGTTCGGTGGGCAAGACCGAGCGCGAGCTGACCGAATCGAAGGTGCCCTACGAAGTGGCACAGGCGTTCTTCAAGGACACCGCCCGCGCGCAGATCACCGGTGACACCGCCGGCATGCTCAAGATCCTGTTCCATCGCGAGACGCTGGAGATTCTGGGCATCCACTGCTTCGGCGATCAGGCGTCCGAGATCGTGCATATCGGGCAGGCCATCATGCAGCAGAAGGGCGAGGCCAACACGCTGCGGTACTTCATCAATACCACCTTCAACTATCCCACTATGGCGGAGGCGTACCGTATCGCCGCGCAGAACGGCCTCAATCGACTGTTCTGAACGACGCCAACGAGCCCGCACCCGACGGCCCACCCAAGGCGGGCTCGTCGGCTCGTCACCCCGTCGCCAAGTCACGGGGCTTCTGACGTCACGCTTGGCGGATCAGGTTTCGCCCTCGTGACTTGCCTTCTCCCGTTCGCGCTCCTCGGCAAGCTGTAGTGACGGATTGCGATAGCGATAGACCCGCAGGCTGGGTAGAAACGGCGTCTCTTCGATCTTCTGATCCGAACGTTTGGCTCGCGTTCGCGTGGCCGGCGGCGCGATCGCCGGATCGTTGCGGTGAGGTAGCTTGAGCGTCGGGTCGGGAATGAACAGCGGCAGCGGCAGATTCATTGCTCGACGCATGCGACCGTCTTCCAGCGCCTCACGGAAAAAGAGATTGGCGCGCATCACCGGCGCTTGCTGCTGAATCTGCGCCAACGGTTCGCCATCGGGAATGTCACCGAGTTTTCGCAGCTGAATGCGGATGTGCGAGGCGTCGACGTCCATGCGTTTGAGCTTGGCTTCGGCCTCGGCGACGCTTAGCCGCTTGATCGAACGTCCGCTGGTGTACCAGGCGAGCCTGACCTTGGCCAGTGGTGCATCCGCAATGGGCAGGTGACGCCAGCACTGCTTGAGATGCAGCCGGGCGAGTCCCTGGCCGCGCAGGTGGTCGTGAAGGATCGGGTGACGAAACGGAAGGACTGCCTTGGCCTCGGCGATCAGTTTGGGCGCGGCGTCGCGAATCCGTTTGAGCGTCGCCGCGAATCGCGTCTTCTCCACGTTGACCGCGTGGACGAACGCCATGAGTGCCTCGTCGGCGACGATCATCGCGACGTAAGTGCGCGTTTCGCGCCCATCCTGGCCGTCCTGATACCAGAAGTCGGTGAGGGCGCGCCGAAGCCACTGGGCATCGATCGGTTCGTCGCCCAGGGCCCAGGCCGGAGACGGCGAGGCGGCATAGGCATCCGCCAGGCGCACGACCGCATCGATGAGTCGGTCGAAATCCGCCTCGAGTTCGGCAAGCAGCTGGTATTGGGGGTCCATGATCGGTCTCGCGTGTCGTTATACCGTTATCTTACTGATTGTTTGAGATATCGGGAAAGGGGTTTCAGAGGAAAGCCACTGGCGAAGTCTTTCGACGCATTTCTGGCGGGTAGGGAGTCGCTTTTTCCGCGCTTCGGGCGAGTCACGAAGAAGCCTCTCGCCGTCGAGTGAATCGACGATGAGAGGCGGCTATCGGCTATCGACGATTTGGCTCAGCGATCGCGGTAGCGTTTGGTGAGATCTCCGTAGGCATCGATACGTCGGTCGCGTAGGTAGGGCCACATGCGACGAACCTGTTCGCTTTTCGATAGATCCAGCTCGACCAGCAGATTCTCGCTCTCCTCGCCGGCGTGGGCCAGGAGCTCGCCCTGCGGCCCGCAGATGAAACTGCCGCCCCAGAAGTCGATCCCCTCGCTGACCTGGGTCAGGTCGGGCTCGTGGCCGACACGGTTGGCGACGATCACCGGCAGACCGTTGGCGACGCCGTGCGAGCGCTGAATCAGGGTCCAGGCGTCCTTCTGGCGCTGTTTTTCCGGTTGGTCGTCCGGCGGATGCCAACCGATGGCCGTCGGGTAGAGCAGCAGCTCGGCACCGGCGAGCGCCATGAGGCGCGCGGCCTCGGGGTACCACTGGTCCCAGCAGACCAGGACGCCGAGACGACCCACCGAGGTCTCGATCGGCTCGAAGCCCTGCTCACCGTCACTGTCGCCGGGGGTGAAGTAGAACTTCTCGTAGAACCCCGGATCGTCGGGGATATGCATCTTGCGATAGTGGCCGACGCGACCGCGAGCACGGTCCATCACCACGGCCGTGTTGTGATAGATCCCCGGGGCGCGACGCTCGAAGATCGAGCCGACGATAACGATGTCGAGCTCTCGTGCCAACGATTCGAGGCGCTGCGCGGTGGGGCCGTCGAGCGGCTCGGCGAGATCGAAGAGCTCGGCATCCTCGCACTGGCAGAAGTAGTGCGTGGCATGGAGCTCTTGAAGCATCACCAGTTCGGCGCCCTGGGCGGCGAGTTCGCGAATCCCGGCTTCGCTGACTTCCAGGCTGCGCGACTTTTCCGGCCACGCCTGCTGCTGTACCAGACCGACCTTGAGTGTCTTGGCCATGCGGTCTCCTCCCGTCAGGCTGTATCGATGGGGTGCGGATCACACCCGAAATCGCTTCGATCCTACCGCAAAACGGTAGCGAAACGCTGCGCAATCACCGCGATTGTTGTGGCGCGTTTCTACCGCGCTGATTCGCGCCAGATCTTGATCGCGACGGGGATTAGAGGACGTCGGCATCCGGCTCCTCGTCCGGCGTCGCGGCGAGAGTGCCCCTTGGCAGTTGCATCGTCAGGCAGTGCAGGCTGCCGTGCTGGCGGATGACGGCGCGACAGTCGATGGGCACGATGTCGCGGCCCGGAAATGCCTCGTGGAGTACCGTCAGCGCGCGAAAATCGGCCGGATCGGCATAGGTCGGCACAAGCACGGCGTCGTTGAGGATCAGGAAATTGGCGTAAGTGGCCGGCAGTCGGTGGCCGTCGTCGGGATCGAAGCAGGCGCGGGGCCAGGGCAGCGCCAGCAGGCGATAGGGCGAACCATCCTCCCGGCGCAAGGACTCGAGCTCCGCTTCCATTGCCTGCAGCGCCGCGTAGTGAGGATCCTGCGGATCGTCGCAGCGCACATAGGCGATCGTGGAGGGATCGCAAAAGCGGGCCAGGGTATCGATATGGCTATCCGTGTCGTCACCCTCGAGATGCCCGTTTTCCAGCCAGAGCACTCGAGAAACGCCGAAGTCGGTTTTCAGTCGACGTTCGATCGACTCTCGCGACGCCGTCGGATTGCGATTGGGGTTGAGTAGGCAGGCGCTGGTGGTCAGCAGCGTGCCCTCACCGTCGGCTTCGATGCCGCCGCCTTCGAGCACCCAGTCACGTGCCTCCAGCGGCGCTGCGAAGATGCCGGCGGCATGCAGCGAGCGGGTGAGACGGTTGTCGCGCGCGGCGGGAAACTTGCCGCCCCAGCCGGTAAAGACGAAGTCGAGCAGCGTCGGACTACCGTCGCGCTCGATAGCGATGGGGCCATGATCCCGCGCCCAGGTGTCGTCGCTTGCGGCAATAACGAACCGGCACCGCGACGCCGGCACGCCAAGATGCGTGAAGCGAATCGTGAGGCGTGCCTGCTGTGCGGCGTTGTGAATCGTGACTAGTACCGTCTGATAGCGAGTGATCGCCACCACCATGGCTTCGAGCGTGGCTTCGATATGATCGATCATCGACGCCCAGTCGCTCTCCGGCGTCGGCCAGGTCAGCTGTATGGCGTCCTGCGGATGCCACTCGGGCAGCAGACGTGGCGACATGGGCGTTCTCCGAAAGGGCGTCGACGGTGGGAAGGGCGAGCGCCACCGGCTCGCGGAGCGAAATTGTAGGGCCTGGTACCGATGATGCAAGCCTTTCGACAGCGCACGCAGTGAGCGCAGGAAGCGGCGCGCGAGGCGCGAACCAGCGTGAGCCCGCTCGCCCGGTGTCGGAAGGGAGCGACGGCGCCAGCGAGGCGTTTGCGGCAGGGGGTAAAACCCGTAACATGAGCCGCTGCTGACAAGGATGCGATCCCAATGCTCGACCGTTTACCCTTTCTACTGGGCCTGAGATACGTCAGGGCCAAACGCCGCAACCATTTCATCTCCTTCATTTCTCTGACATCGATGCTGGGGCTCGCGCTCGGCGTGGCGGTGCTCATTCTGGTGCTGTCGGTCATGAACGGCTTCGATCACGAGCTGCGGACCCGAGTGCTGGGCATGGTGCCGCACACCCGCATCGAGGAGCAGGGCGGGATGCGCGACTGGAAGGCGCTGGCCGAGCGAGTCAGCCAGCACCGCCATGTCCAGGCTGCCGCCCCCTACGTCGAGCAGCAGGGCATGTTCTCCGCTCAAGGGCGGACTCAGGGCGCGATGGTCACCGGTATCGAGCCGGACTACGAGCGTCACGTCTCGATCATCGATCAGCACATGCAGGCGGGTAGCCTCGATGACTTGCGCGGGGGCAGCTGGAACGTGGTGCTCGGCAGTTTGCTCGCGCGCAATCTCGGGGTCAGCGTGGGCGATCGCGTCACCCTGCTGGTGCCGGAGGCGTCGATCACGCCGGGCGGGGTCTTCCCTCGACTCAAGCGTTTCACTGTCAGCGGTATCTTCAGCGTCGGCGCCGATCTCGACGCCAATCTCGCCTATGCGAGCATGGGCGACATGCAGACGCTGGCGCGCATGGGTGACGATATCGGCGGGCTACGACTGGAGCTCGACGATCTCTTCGAAGCGGGCCCGGTCACGCGAGACATCGTCTCGAACCTCGGCGCCGGCTATCGCGGCATGGACTGGACCTACACGCACGGCAATCTGTTTCAGGCGATCCAGATGGAGAAGCACATGATCGGCCTGCTGCTGATGGTCATCGTGGCGGTGGCAGCGTTCAACATCGTTTCCACCCTGGTCATGGTGGTCACCGACAAGCACGCCGACATCGCGATTCTGCGCACCATCGGCGCGACGCCGAAATCGATCATGGGCATCTTCGTGGTGCAGGGGATGGCGATCGGCCTCATCGGCATGGTGATCGGTGTGGTCGCAGGCATCGTGCTGGCGTTGAGCATCTCCGACATCATCGCCTGGGTTCAGGCCGTCACCGGCATTCAGTTCCTCGACCCCAACGTCTATTTCATCAGCTATCTGCCCTCGCGACTCGAGTGGAGCGACGTGGGTGTCATCGTCTCCAGCGCTTTCGGTCTGACGTTCCTGTCGACGCTCTACCCGGCATGGCGCGCGGCGCGTATTCAACCGGCCGAGGTCCTGCGCTATGAGTGATATTCACGTCGAATCTCGCGCCCCCAAGGAGAGCGCCATCATGCTCGACTGCCGTCAGTTGACCCGAACCTACAGCGAAGGGCCGCAGAATCTCACCGTGCTCGATCATCTCGATCTGCAGGTGCGAGCCGGCGAGCGCGTGGCAGTCGTGGGCAGTTCCGGGTCGGGCAAGACAACGCTGCTCAACCTGCTGGGCGGCCTCGACCGCCCGACGGATGGCGAGATCGTCATCGGCGGACAGTCGCTGGCGGGGCTCGGCGAGGCGGATCTGGGACGGTTTCGCAATCGCTACATCGGCTTCGTTTACCAGTTCCATCATCTGCTGGCAGAGTTCACGGCGGCAGAGAACGTCGCCCTGCCGCTGATCGTTCGCGGCCAGTCGCGCAAGGCGGCCACCGAGCGGGCCATGCAGCTGCTCGAACGGGTGGGCATGGGGCCGCGAGGAGCACACAAGCCGGGCGAGCTTTCCGGCGGCGAGCGTCAGCGCGTCGCCATCGCCCGCGCCCTGGTCACCGACCCGAGTCTGGTGCTGATGGACGAGCCCACCGGCAATCTCGATCAGACCACCGCGGCCAACATTCTGGCGATGATGGACGAACTCGCCACGACCACGGAGTGCGCTTTCATCGTGGTCACCCACGATCTCTCTCTGGCGGCCCATCAGGACCGCATGCTGCGCCTGGATCAGGGGAAGCTCACCCCCGCCTAGTGTCGCCATTGCGACGGACTGACGTCGCCTCGCTAAAGCCGACGCCGCCCTGGACGATCAACAGTCCAGGGCGGCGTTGTCGTATCGGGTCTACATCCGGTATCGGCAATCCCTGCCCTGGGTCAACGCTGCTGACGGCGCTGGCGCCGCCGGGCGCGACGACGCCAGCTTCGCGCGATCTGCCAGCGCCATACCAGGCGAACGATGACGTTGCTCGACAGCGCCAGCAGCAGCCCGACGACGATGGAGCCGACGTAGAGCGGTACCACCAGGTGGGTCATCTGGTCGGCGATCCAGGCGGTACTGATGTGCTGCGGCACTTCGCGGGCCGGGTAATCGAGCAGCCAGGCACCGACCCGGTAATTGAAATAGAAGATGACCGGCATCGTCAGCGGATTGGTGAGCCAGACGAGGCTCACCGACAGCGGCAGGTTGCCACGAAAGCCATAGGCGCCGACGGCGGCGAGCACCATCTGAAATGGAATCGGCAACATGGCCGCGAAGAGGCCCACCGTGCAGGCGCCCGCAACGCTACGGCGGGTGAGCACCCAGAGGGCGGGGTCGTCTAGCCAGTGGCGCATGAAGCGCAGTGAGCGAGCGTGCTGCAGCTTTTCTCGAGTAGGGATGAAGCGTTGTAGCCATCGACGAGACATGGGGCCGCTCGCTGAACGAAGTCGGTCCATTATCCATACAACATCGAGATATCGCCATGTCTGACACGGGCCGGTATGGCGCGGCGTTCGCAGAGCGCGTTCCTCGCGCCGGTCTCGCGATGCCGGTCGCGCTCTCGGCCCTTGTCGGCGCGTTCGCTGGCAGGGCGCTGGTGGACATCGAGGGCCTGGCGCTGCTCGCTGGCGTAGGCGTCCTGGTCCTGCTCGGAGGCATCATCGGGTGGCGCCGCCCGGGCGCGTTGCTCTGTCTGCTGGCGTGTCTCTGGTGCGGCTGGCAAGTGTACGACGCCACTGGCAGTCGCTTACCGGCGGCGGTCGCCGGCGACGATTTCCGGCTCGAGGGCGAAATCGAATCACTCCAGGTCGAGGCGAGGCGCTCGCGGTTTCGACTGCGTATCACCGCCTGCGCGCCGCTGGATGATGTCACCGATGAGGCGCGGGACTGTCCACCACTGCGTGTGGCAAGACTCTCCTGGTATGACGCGCCGAGCCTGCGCGCCGGTCAGCGCTGGTCGCTGACCGCCCGCCTTCGCGAACCGCTGGGATTCGCCAATTTCGATACCTTCGATTACGGCGCCTGGCTCTGGCGAGAGGGTATCGACGCACTCGGCTACGTGCGCGGCGATGCCGAGATGCGCGCGGAGGCACCGTTCTCGCTTCGACAGTGGGCGCTCGGGCGACTCGCGACGCTCGATCTCACGCCCCGCGGGAAGCGTTGGCTGGCGGCGCTGACGTTGGGGGCGGGCGATCGTCTCAGTGATGACGACTGGGCACTGCTCAACGCGACCGGCACGACGCATCTCATGGTCATCTCGGGTCTTCACGTGGGGCTCGTCGCCACCCTGATGCTTTGGCTGCTGCGTGGGGTCTCGCGTTTGATACAGCCTAGCGCTTGGCGAATGACGCTATGGCCCTGGATCGGGGCCGGTGCCGCGGCGTTCGCCTTTGCGGCGCTCGCGGGGTTCGAGCCCCCCGCCATGCGAGCCGCGATCATGGCCGGCGTCGGCCTCTGGGCGGCGAGCGGACGGCACGCTCCGGGCTGGTGGCAGGCCTGGTGGCTGGCGCTCGCGTTGGTCCTGGTCGTCGATCCGTTCGGCCTCTGGCGACCGGGCGTCTGGCTCTCCTTCACCGCGGTCGGCGTGCTCATTCTCGCGTGGTCGGGTCGGCGTCCGCCGCAAGGCGTGCGCGGCTGGTGCTGGGCACTGCTGCGCAGCCAGTGGCTGCTGGCACCGGTAATGGCGGCGGCCGTGTTGATCGCCTTCGGGCGCCTGGCGCCGGCGGCCCCGCTGGTCAATCTGGTGGCGGTTCCGCTGGTGAGTGCTGTGCTGGTGCCACTAGGGTTCGTCGGCTGGCTGGGCGCTCCTTGGCCGGCGTTGGCGAGCGTCTTGTGGTGGCCGTTCGAGCAGTTCGCGGCCGGCCTGGCCGCAGGCCTTGCGATCTGTGCGGCACACCTGCCGCTCTGGGAGCCGCCACCCAGCCAGCGGTTACCACTGGCGCTGGGCTTCGGGCTATGGGGTGCGCTGTGGGTGCTGCCGGGATTCGACACCCGCTGGCGACTGGCCGCGAGCGCCATGGTGACGGCTACCCTGTTCGGTCTGAAGACGCCCGAGGTCGAGGAGGGAACACTGATCGTCACCGTCCACGACGTGGGGCAAGGTCAGCTCGTCGAACTCCGAACCGCCCAGCAACGCGTCGTGGTGGATACCGGGCCTCGCTTCTCCAGTGGCTTCGCGCCGGCCTCGACGCTCTGGCGTTCGGGACAGGCGTTCGATGCCGTCGTGGTGACCCATGGCGACATCGATCATGCCGGGGGTATCGAGACGTTCAAGGCGCAGCATCGGGTCGCTCGGTGGTGGGCGCCGCCGGGCAATGCGCTTGGCTTGCCGGCGCGTCATTGTCACTCGGCGACGGGGTGGGTGGCAGGCGAGTCGCGCTGGGAGTTTCTTTCGCCGCCGGCTGCCGCCGCCGGGCTTACGCGCAACGCGCGCTCCTGTGTGCTGCTCGTCACCCTCGGCGAACGTCGGGTATTGATTACCGGCGACGCCGGCGTCGCGGAGGAGCAGGCGTGGCTGGATACGCTTCGCGCGGCGCCGGTCGATGTTCTCGTCGCGGGTCATCACGGGAGCCGCAGCAGCTCTTCACAAACGTTCGTCGCGGCCAGCCGGCCGCGAGAGGTGGTCTTCAGCAGCGGACGCGGCAATCCCTACGGTCATCCAAACGCCGAGGTCGTGGCGCGATTCCTGGCGGCCGGTAGTCGAATCTGGAATACGGCATTCGACGGTGCGGTTCGTTTCACGCTGACGCCGTCGGGGATCGAGGTTCACGCCAGGCGCGAGCCCGGCTGGCAGCGGCGGGCTGCTGTCGAGGGCGGGGCGGTTGGGGTAGAATCCAGCCCCTGAACGCACCCGACACTGAACGGTCGGCCTCGACTCGGCGCTGGCGGGTGCCTCTCGGCCCGCGGCCGAGCTCTTTTTCCACGGTCGGATGGAGTTACCGTGTCACGATTTTCCAGCTGGGCTCTCTACCGACAGCTTCTCGAATACGTCCGCACGGAGTGGCGCTCTTTCGCGCTGGCGGTAGTCGGCTACGCCATCTACGCCGCCTCGAGCACGGCGCTCGCGGAGATGATGAAGCGCCTCATCGACGGCATTCAGGAGCCGGACGCCGCGTTTCGCTATTTCCTGCCGCTGTTCGTGATCGGCATGTTCGCCGCCCGCGGGGTAGGCACCTTCCTGGGCACCTACTTCATGAGCAACGTTGCACGTAATGTGGTGCATCGACTGCGCTGCAACGTGTTCAATCACATGCTCCATCTGCCGGGGCGCTTTTTCGACATGCACTCCAGCGGGCATCTGATCTCGCGGGTGACCTATCACGTCGAGCAGGTGACCGGCGCGGCCACCAATGCCATCACCGTGATTCTACGCGAGGGGCTCTTCGTCATCGGCCTGATCGGCTATCTGCTCTGGACCAACTGGCTTCTGACGCTGATTTTTCTGACGGTCACGCCGCTGATCGGTCTGGTGGTTCGCTACACCAGCAAGCGATTTCGCAAGATCTCGCGACGTATTCAGAACTCCATGGGGGACGTGACCCACGTCGCTTCCGAAGCGCTCAGCGGCTATCGCGTGGTGCGCACCCACGGGGCCGAAGAGTACGAGAAACGCCGCTTCGAGGCGGCCAGCAACTACAACCGCGAGCAGAGCATTAAAGAGGCGATGACCAAGGCGACGAGCACACCGGTGATCCAGCTGCTGGTCGCGCTGGCGCTGGCAGGGCTGGTGTGGCTGGCGATGGCCCCGGAGCTGATGAGTACCATGACGCCGGGTGAATTCGTCGCCTTCATCACCGCGGCTTCCCTGCTGGCCAAGCCGATCCGTTCGCTGACCGACGTCAACAGCATCATCCAGAAAGGTCTTTCGGCCTCGCAGGAGCTATTCGGTCTGCTCGAGCAGCCCACCGAAGTCGATGAAGGCCGCCGCGATCCGAAACGACTCACCGGCGACGTGCGCTTCGAGTCGGTGAGTTTCGCCTACGCCGAGGATCAGCCGTCGGTGCTCGAGCAGATCGAGCTCGAGGTGCCGGCGGGTGAAATGGTCGCCATCGTGGGGCGCTCGGGTAGCGGCAAGTCGACGCTGATGAGCCTGCTGCCGCGCTTCTATCGGCCGACGCAAGGGCGCATCCTGATCGACGACGTCGACATCCAGGAGTACCGGCTCTCGCCGCTGCGCCAGCAGATCGCGCTGGTGTCCCAGCAGGTGACGCTGTTCAACACCACCATCGCCGAAAACATCGCCTACGGGGCGCCGGAATCGACCCGTGAGTCGGTCGAGGAGGCCGCGAAGGCCGCCTATGCCCACGAGTTCATCGAACGGCTGCCGCAGGGCTACGACACCCTGGTCGGCGACAACGGGGTCATGCTCTCGGGCGGGCAGCGCCAGCGGCTCGCGATCGCTCGGGCGATCTTCAAGGACGCACCGATTCTGATTCTCGACGAGGCGACCTCGGCACTCGACACCGAGTCCGAGCGCTATATCCAGCGCGCCCTCGAGGTCGTCTGCCGCGACCGCACGACGTTCGTCATCGCGCACCGACTATCGACCATCGAACGGGCGGACCGCATCGTAGTCATGGAGCAGGGCGAGCTGATCGAGATGGGGACCCACGCCGAGCTGCTGGCGAAGGGCGGCGCCTATGCATCGCTTCACCAGCTCCAGTTCCAGGAAAAAGCGTGACCCGTCTCGAGCGCGCCTGGTATCGCGACGCCGGCTGGCTGTCGCTGCTGACGCCGCTCGAGGCGCTCTACCGATGGCTGGCGCGGCGGCGGCGCGAGCGGTTCGAAAACGGACGTCGGACGATCTGGCGGGCGCCAGTGCCGGTGATCATCGTCGGCAACCTGACGGTGGGGGGAACCGGCAAATCGCCGCTGGTGGCGCGCCTGGTTCGCGATCTCGAGGCCGCCGGCTGGCAACCCGGCATCGTCTCCCGAGGTTACGGTGGCAAGGCCGCTAGCTATCCGCTGCTGGTCACGTCGGATACATCGGTCGCCGAGAGCGGCGACGAGCCACTGATGCTGGCGCAGCAGACCGGTGTTGCAGTGGCGGTCGCCCCCGACCGCCCCCGTGCGGCTCGTGCGCTGCTCGAACGATGCGGCTGCGACATCCTGGTCTCCGACGACGGGCTTCAGCACTATGCGCTGGGTCGCACGCTGGAGCTGGTGGTCGTCGATGGCCGCCGGGGGCTCGGTAACCGTCGCTGTCTGCCTCGAGGTCCGCTACGCGAGCCGGTGGCGCGGCTCGACGAGTTCGACGCGCTGATCGGCAACGGTGGGTTCGAGGCGATCGACGCACGGGATGGTGTCGGCGTGCCGAGATTCGACATGCGCATCGTGCCGCGCCAGTGGCGGCATCTCGCGAGCGGTCGTGTACTGCCGATTTCATCGCCGCCGTTCGGTGAGCAACCTGTCGAGGCGCTGGCGGGCATCGGCCATCCTCAGCGATTTTTCGATACGCTGACGGCACTGGGCGTCAATCATCGCCCTCACGCTTTCGGCGATCATCATCGGTTCGCGCCCGAAGACCTGCCCGCCGGTCGTGGTCCGGTCGTCATGACTGCCAAGGACGGGGTGAAATGCCAATCCTGGGCGGACGAGCGCTGCTGGGTGCTGGATGTCGAGGCCGAACTCGACGACGCTTTCGATGACTGGTGGCGGGAACGTATCGGGGACGACGCTCTCTGATGAGGGCGAAACGAGCACACCTCGGGCTTCAGCCCGAGGCACGACGATTTCACTGCGAGGAATGCCGATGGACAAGCAAATGGTAGCCATGCTGGTCTGCCCAGTGAGCCAGAGCGAACTGGTCTACGACCGCGAGCGGGAGGAGCTCAAGAGTCGCGTCAGCGGCCTTGCGTACCCCATTCGCGATGGGATCCCGGTGATGCTGGAGAGCGAGGCGCGAACGATGACGACCGAGGAGAAGCTCGGTAAGGCGGCACCCGCTCCATGAGCGATTTCGTCGTCGTCATTCCGGCCCGCTACGGTTCGAGTCGTCTGCCCGGCAAGCCGCTGCTGGAGATCGCCGGGCTGCCGATGGTTCAGCACGTCTGGCAGCGTGCCTGCGAAAGCGCGGCCTCTCGAGTGGTCATCGCTACTGACGATGCACGGATCGAGCAGACCGCTCGAGCGTTTGGCGCCGAAGTGGTGATGACCCGCAGCGATCATCATTCCGGTACCGACCGCCTCGCCGAAGTCGCCGCCGCGCTCGGGCTGCCGTCGCAGGCGCTGGTGGTCAACGTGCAGGGCGACGAGCCGCTGCTGCCAGCGAGCGCCATCGACTGCGTCGCCGAGCGCCTGGCGTCGGACGCCGGCGCTTCTATCGCCACGCTCGCCGAGGCGATCGAGGATGTCGACACGCTCTTCAACCCCAACGTGGTCAAGGTCGTGGTCGACAGGGCCGGTCGCGCGCTCTACTTCAGTCGCGCCCCGATTCCCTGGGATCGCAATGCTTGGAAGACCCAGCCGCCGGTGCACATCGAGAGCGAAGGCTGGCTTCGTCATATCGGTCTCTATGCCTATCGCGCCGGCTTTCTCGCCGAGTACGTCTCCTGGTCGCCGGCGCCGATCGAGCAGCTCGAACAGCTCGAGCAGCTCCGGGCGCTCTACCAGGGGCATCGCATTCAGGTCGCGACCGTCACCGAACCCTATCCTGGCGGCGTGGATACGCCGGAAGATCTCGAGCGCGTTCGTCAGGTCTTTCTGTAGGACGTCGATGAATCTTTACGCGATCCGCATTCATCGTGTCGTGTTGCCGATGCGTTCATCGACGCGCGATCGTGAGTCACTGAGAAGGAGAGCCGAGCCATGATTCAAGAGATTGCGCGGTGGCGTATCCTGTTCGTGTGCCTGGGTAATATCTGTCGCTCCCCGACCGCCGAGGGCATGCTACGCGAGCGGCTGACGCAGAGGGATCTCGCAACACGCGTCGATGTCGACTCTTGCGGTACCGGCGACTGGCACGTGGGCGAGCCGCCGGATTCCCGGGCCGTCGAGGCGGCAGCGGCGAGGGGCATCGAGATCGCCGGGCTGCGCGGCCGTCAGCTCGACCTCGAGGATTTCGCCACCTTCGACGAGATCCTGGTCATGGATAGCGCGAATCTCGACCACGTGATGGCGCTCAAGCCCACCGGCGCCCGGGCCGAAGTGCGGCGTTTGATGAGCTACGCCGGCCAGCCCGAGGCCGATGTGCCGGACCCGTACTTCGGGGGCGAGGCCGGTTTCCAACATGCGCTCGATCAGATCGACGCGGCCGTAGAAGGGCTGACGGTATCACTGATGCGACGTGTGGCAGCCAGCGATGCTTGAAGCCGCCCGTGGCCTGGAGTTCGAGCGCGATCTTTCTCACGCCAATACGATGGGGTTGCCCGCCACGGCCGCCCGCTTCTGGCGAGCACGCAGTGATCGCGATGTCGCCGAGGGGCTACGTCAAGCCAACGAGCACGACTGGCCGCTGACCGTGCTCGGCGGCGGCAGCAACCTGCTGCTGCCGCCGCGTATCGAGGGGCTGGTGATCTCCCCCGATATCGAAGGTGTCGAGTTCGTCGGCCAAGCCGATGGGCGGGTGAATGTCATCGCCGGCGCCGCCGTGCGCTGGCACGATCTGGTCGCGGCCTGCGTCGAGCGCAATCTTTGGGGGTTGGAGAACCTGGCGCTGATTCCGGGTTGGGTCGGGGCCGCGCCGATTCAGAACATCGGTGCCTACGGCGTCGAACTCGCCGACAGGCTGTCGTGGGTCGAGCTGATCGACCGTCGCGACGCCGAGTGCTACCGGCTAACGCGTGACGAATGTCAGCTCGGCTATCGTGACAGCCGCTTCAAGCGCGAACTGACCAACCGAGTCGTCATCACTCGGGTCTGCCTGACGCTTTCCCGGCGTCCGATGCCACGGCTCGACTATGGCGTGCTCAGCCAGCGCGTCACCGCGCCGCTGACCCCGAGAGCGGTCTTCGACGCGGTCTGTGCGATTCGTCGCGAGAAGCTCCCCGATCCCCGGGAACTCCCCAATGCGGGTAGCTTCTTCAAGAACCCCCTGGTTTCGGAGACAACCGCTGCCGCACTCGCCATCGAGTCGCCGGGCATGCCGACCTATCGCCAAGCGAGCGGTGACGTGAAGCTGGCAGCGGGCTGGCTCATCGATCAGTGCGGGCTGAAGGGGTGGCGGCAGGGCGCTTTTGGCGTCCATGAACATCAGGCGCTGGTTCTGGTGCATCTTGGCGGGGGGAGTCTGGCGGGCCTGCTGGCTTTTGCCGAAGAAATCGTTCAGCGGGTGAAGGCGCGCTTTGACGTCGTACTCGAACGCGAGCCGAGGCTCGTGGCTGAACTCGGCGTCCCCAAGCATGGCGCGATTGAGCATGGCGCGATTGAGCATGGCGTGACCGGGTCTGGCGTGACCGGGCCTGGCATTGGCGCGAGTCCGGACGAGAGGGGCCGGACGCAGAGATGAAGCGACGCGATTGAAGGCTATTCGGGGAGGCCGTCGCTAACGGATAGCAGCACATGAAAAAGCCCAGACCAAGGTCTGGGCTTTTTCGTTGACGCCGATCGAGTCGCTAGGTTTCAGCTCTCGCTGTTACCGCGCTCGCGACGACGTTTCTCCCGCGGGTCGTTGTGCGCGCGACGCCGTGTTGCAGAAGCGTCCGAGCTTGACGCGGCGTCGGGCTTGGCGGCCGTCGCCGCATCGCGCTGCGCCGCAGGCTTCGTCGCTTGCGTGGTAGAGGCTGCCTCGTCGTCCGTCTTGGCACTCGGCTCGACCGACGACGACTCGTCTCGCTTCGGCGAAGTCGGCTCGACCGACGGCGACTCGTCGCTCACCGGTGACGCAGCAGGGCGTTCGCTGGCGGCTTTGCTGTCCGCTGCCGTCACGGTGTCCTGCTTCGCCGGCGATGACGCACTCGGTGCCGGCGCGGCGGGCGCAGGCTGCGCTACCGTGCTGGGCGATGTCGGCTGCTTCGGTGCGACGTCCTTTTCGACCGCATCGCTAGCGTCGGCAGGCGTCGCGGTCGTCTCATCCGCCTTCGGCGCTGCCTCGTTCACCGTTGGTGCCGCCTTGTCTCCCTCGGCGCTGTGCGGGACGGCACCGGCTTCCGCGGATGAGTGCGGTTTGGGCGCTGCCGGAGCGGACGTTGCTTCGCGCTGAACCGCGTTATCATCCTGGCGAGCGGCCGTCGCCGGCTTCGTCGCTACCGATGGCTGGACTTCGGCTTTGGCGCCATCGTCAGTGGTCGAGGCCGGCTTGTCGACGTCCGCTAACGCCTTCGTGGACGGCGCGGGGCTGGCATGGCGCTCGCTCGATTCGTCGGTAGTGGTCGGAGCCGGTTCGGCAGCCTCGGCCGACGCCGGTTCGGGCTTGCGCTCTTGGGTGCTGGCGACCGGTGACGGGACGGCGGCACTCTTTTCCGAGTCGATGTTCGCCGCCTCGAGGGACGCCGCGACCGACGAATCCGACGTCGGCGCTTCCCGTGGGGCAACTTCGGGCTGCGTTTCGGCCTGACCCACGTCTGCCGGTGTGGCGCTACGCACCTGGTCGCGGGGCGTGGCGCTGGCGGGGTGCTCGGTGCTCTCGGTCGCACCAACGGTCTCGGCCGGCGCTGCCGTCGCGGGCTTGGCGTTACGCTTGGGCTTCGCCGCCTTGTCAGCTTGAGCGCTATCGGCCGAGTTCGTCTTCGCGGCGGGGACCGCAGCCTGCGTCTCAGGCGTCGATGTCGCAGCCGAGTCGCTTGCCTTCGGCGTCACCGTCTGATCGTCGGTTGACGTCGTCTGGCCTTTGACCGTCTCCGAAGCCTGCGCTTTCGCTGTCTTGGGCTGGCTGGCATTCACCGTTTCAGACGCTGCAGATTCGTCCTGAGCCGGCGCTTCGGAGGTCGCGCTCGTCTCTGGCGCTTTTGCGGCCTCGGCCTCTAGGCGCTGCTGCTGCTCGACGGCGGACGGGTTCAGCGCATGCTGACGTGAGCGCTTCCGCGGGTTGTTGCGAGTGCGCTTCGGCGTCGTGTCGACGGCGGTCGCGGCAACACCCGAGTCGTCGTTCGCTACCTCGGGCGCGGGTTGGGTCTGGGGTTTACGCTCGCCCTTGTTACCTTCGTTCTTATTGCCGTCGCCTTTGTTGCCGTCGCCTTTGTTGCCTCCGCCCTTGTTGCCGGCGTTGGCCTTGTCGGGCTTGGGTCCGCGCGTCTCCTGACGTCCGTTGCTCTTCGACGACGTATTGGCGTCCGAACGGCTGGCGCTGCTCTGACGGTCTTCCGACTCCTGCCGGCTATCGCCTTTCTGGCGTCCACCGCCCTGGCGGCCGTCACCGCTGTTGCGGTTGTCGCTTCCCTGACGGTTATCCTGAGAGCGACGACGACGATTGCCGTTCTGACGGTTGCTGCCGTCGCTCTGACGGCCACCACCTTCAGTCTGACGATTGCCACATTCACTCTGACGGCCGTTTTCGCTCTGACGATTCGCGCCCTCGCTCTGACGATTGCCCGAGTCGTTCTGGCGGTTGCCGTTTTCGCCACGACGCGAGTTGCCGTCGCCGCGCTGGCCGTCGCTGCGGTTCTGCCGCGAGCCACCGTTACGGCCCTGATTGCCGTTCGTCGATGTCTCGGGCTCGCGCTCGTGACTGCCGCGACTCTGCTGGGACGTCGCGGCGGTCGACTGCGAAGGCTCTTCGTCGTGCCGACGGCGACCGAAGAGGCCGCGGAAGAGCTGAATCAGCCCACCGTTGGCGGTGCCCGACGGCGTCTGGGAGTCACTCGTGCTGTCGGCGCTCGGCTGGGTCGGTGCCTCGGCGGGCTTGGCCGGGGCGCTTTCGGCCGCTTCGGACTCCTGGCGCAGCGAGTCCGGCGCCGGTGCCGTGTGCGCGACGCTCTGGACGGCCGCCTGGGTGCGTTGGATCGGCTTGGCTAGCGTCGTTTCCGGCTCCTTGAACGCTTCGCTCTCCAGCGAGAGCTCATAGCTCGACTTCTGCTCTTCACCCTCTTCCAGGACGTGGTCGTCGCGGAAGCGCTGAACGTCGTAGTGCGGCGTATCGAGCTCGGGGTTCGGCAGCAGCACGACGCGCACATCCTGACGCCGCTCGACGTCGGAGAGCACGTTGCGCTTCTCGTTGAGCAGGTAGGTAGCGACCGGCACCGGCAAGATGGCGCGAATCTGGGCGCTGCGCTCTTTCATCGCTTCCTCTTCGATGAGGCGCAGGATGGAGAGTGCCATCGACCGGACGTCGCGAATCGTGCCCTGACCGTCGCAGCGCGGGCAGACCACGCCGCTGGTTTCGCCGAGCGACGGGCGCAGACGCTGACGCGACATCTCCATCAGGCCGAAGCGGGAGATGCGACCGATCTGAACCCGGGCGCGGTCGAGCTTGAGCGCGTCGCGAACGCGGTTTTCCACTTCGCGCTGGTTACGTGCCGGCGACATGTCGATGAAGTCGATCACGACCAGACCACCGATGTCGCGCAGGCGAAGCTGGCGGGCGATCTCGTCGGCGGCTTCGACGTTGGTCTGCAGCGCGGTCTCTTCGATATCGGCGCCGCGGGTGGCGCGGGCGGAGTTGATATCGATGGAGACCAGCGCTTCCGTGTGGTCGATCACCACCGAGCCGCCTGAGGGCAGTTTGACCTCGCGCTGGTAGGCGGTCTCGATCTGGGATTCGATCTGAAACCGCGAGAAGAGCGGCACGTCGTCGGTGTAGAGCTTGATCTTCTGCTGATACGACGGCATCACCTGACGAATGAACGCCAGCGCTTCCTCGTGGACGCTCTCGCTGTCGATCAGTACTTCGCCAATGTCCTGGCGCAGATAGTCGCGCATGGCGCGGATGATGACGTTGGATTCGCGATAGATCAGGAAGGGGGCGGGGCGCTTGACCGCTTCGGTTGTGATCGCTTCCCACACTTGAACGAGGTAGTCCAGATCCCACTGCAGCTCTTCGGAGGAGCGGCCGATGCCCGCGGTGCGCACGATGACGCCCATCTTGTCCGGCAGCGTCAGCTGATTCATCGCCTCCTTGAGCTGAGTACGCTCCTCGCCCTCGATGCGTCGCGAGATGCCGCCGGCACGAGGATTGTTCGGCATGAGCACCAGAAAGCGCCCGGCCAGGCTGATGAAGGTGGTCAGCGCCGCGCCCTTGTTGCCGCGCTCTTCCTTGTCGACCTGGACGATGACTTCCTGGCCTTCCTTGAGGACTTCCTTGATGTTGGGGCGGCCTGAGGGCTCTTTGGAGAAGTACTCGCGAGAGATCTCCTTGAGCGGAAGGAATCCGTGGCGGTCGGCGCCGAAATCGACGAAGGCAGCTTCGAGGCTGGGTTCGAGACGGGTGATCTTGCCGCGATAGATATTGGCTTTCTTCTGCTCTCTTGCGCCGGACTCGATGTCCAGGTCGTAGAGGCGTTGTCCGTCGACGAGTGCAACGCGCAGCTCTTCTGGCTGGGTCGCGTTGATGAGCATTCTTTTCATACGGTCTCGCTAATTGAGCGTGCCGGTGGAAGGCAGGCCGCAATCGGCGACGACGAACCGCAAGCGGTCGTGGTGTGCTCGTGCACGTTAGTGAAGCGACCCGGCAGGATGAGTCAGAACGATGCGCGCCCGACGATTCGGGCGTCGAGGATCGCAAGGGCTCGCGGGCGACTCGGTAGGGATGTCCGGGAACCGCTTGTCGATCGGCGGAGCCTGCGACACGGTTCTGGTCGACGTACGTCGAGTTCGATGGCGCGCCCGCTCGTCACGGTTACATCTTTACTGTCACGGCCTGCTTGTCGAGTGCTGCACGAACATGAATTGAGTACGAAACGGTGGCGAAACATGTCGCGGTGCGCGATCGAGCGCATCCGGTTTCGCAGACTGCCGTTTATATCACTTGGCATTGTTCGGTTCGGCGACGCCTTCCACCGGTACTTGTGGGTTTCCCTGATCAGCCCTCTCGGCCCATGCCGTCGAGTCGCGGGAGATCGAGGTTGGCGTTCCAAACGTGCTTTGATCGTTCTCGCGTGGCCACCGAGTGACGGCGCTGAAGGATCGAGACATTTTTTCGCTCCGACCGGCATATCCAAGCGCCGGCGCGTTGATGCGCATAAAGCCCATCGAGCGAGGTCGCAATATAACAGTAATGCTGTTCGAGCAGCAATTGAGCGGACATGGGCCGGTGCGAGCACTGCAAGACAGGTTGGGAGGCGGTAACGGCGCGGGTGGCACTAGGTTAGAATGGCGTCGGCGACGCTCAAGCGTCGCTTCGATGCGTCGTCAAGGGAGTCGTGCATGGCCGAAGGCCAGGAAGTTCAGTTCATCGAGGTCAGCGAGTCCCAGCAGGGCCAGCGGATCGACAATTTTCTTCGAACCCGTCTCAAGGGGGCGCCCAAGGCGCTGATCTATCGCATCGTTCGCAAGGGCGAAGTCCGGGTCAACAAGAAGCGTATCAAGGCCGACTACCGGATTCAGACGGGCGACGTGGTGCGCGTACCACCGCTGCGCCTGACGCCCGAAAGCGCAGTCAAGGAGGCGAGCGAGGGGTTGCGCAACCTGCTCGCCGGCAGCGTTCTGATCGAGGGGCCGGACTGGCTGGTGATCAACAAGCCATCGGGGCTGGCGGTTCATGGCGGCAGCGGCGTCAAGATCGGGCTGATCGAGGCGCTGCGTCAAATTCGCGAGGATCTGGATTTTCTCGAGCTGGTTCATCGGCTCGATCGGGATACCTCGGGCTGTCTGCTGCTGGCGAAGAATCGCGAGTCGCTGCTTTCGCTCAACGATGCCATGCGCGAGCGGCGCATGGAGAAAGGGTATCTGGCACTGGTCGAGGGCCGCTGGCCGGCGCGGCGCGACTATGTCAGCGCGCGGCTGGAGCGCTATGAGGCGGGTAACGGTGAGCGCCGGGTTCGGGTCGACGACAAGGGGAAAGTCTCGCGAACTCGTTTTGCGGTCCGCGAGACATTCCCCAAGGTGACGCTGGTCGAGGCGGAGCCGGTCACCGGCAGAACGCATCAGATCCGGGTTCACGCCGCCCATGCAGGACATACGCTGCTGGGCGACGACAAGTACGGTAGCCCCGAGAGTTTCCGCTTGGCGCGCTCGCTAGGGCTCGATCGACTCTTCCTGCACGCGGCGACGCTGGCGTTTCCCGATCCCAAGAGTGGTCGCACGGTGCAGGCGAGAGCAGCGCTCGAGCCCGGGCTCGAAAGCGTGCTGGAGCGCGCGCGCCGTGGGTAGTGCGATGCTTGCCAGCGCGGCGCGCTGTCGCTACCGCCTGGTGGTGTTCGACTGGGACGGTACGCTGATGGACTCCGCGCCGCGTATCGTTGCCTGCATGCAGCAGGCCGCGGAGGCGTTCGGCGGGCGTGTGCCGAGTGCGGCGGCGATCCGCGATATCATCGGGCTGGGGTTGCCGGAGGCGATCGAGCGGCTCTATCCCGGCACGACGGAAGCTGGGAGGGAGCGTCTTCAGCGGGCCTACGGCGAGTCGTTTCGCGCAGCCGATCAATCGCCGGCGCCGTTTTTCCCTGATGTCGTCGAGGGGCTCGAACGCCTGCATCGTTCCGGCGAGTGCCAGATGGCAGTTGCCACCGGCAAGAGCCGACGCGGACTCGATCGCACCTTCGCGCATACCGACGCGGCGCGCTGGTTCGCCGACAGTCGTACCGCGGACCTCACTCGGTCCAAACCGCATCCTCTGATGCTCGAAGAGCTACTCGCCGCCCGGGGCATCGGCGTCGCTGACGCCGTCATGGTCGGCGATACCGAATACGATCTGGAGATGGCGAGAGCCATCGGCATGGATCGTATCGCCGTCACCTACGGGGTCCACGATCGACGCCGGCTGGAGCGTAGCGACCCGATCCTGGTCGCGGACGACTTTTCGAAGGTGGTCGACTGGCTGCTGGACGTTCAACCCTGAGCGCCCCGCACGAGGCAACGCTAAACCGCGACACGTCGGAGCACACGAGACGCGATAGCGGACGAAACGCTAATAAAGAGGGCGGCGCATGAGTGACGATCGGAAGGGGGAGGCCTGGACGCAGGGCCCTGAGCTAAGCCGGGAAGCTGCAAAGGCGCAAAGCGAGCGGTCGCGCCAGGCTGGCGAGGGGGCCGAGTCGGCGACACCAGAGGACGTGCGGCTTGCCCAGGTTCGAATGATGGATCGCTGGATCGGCGGCGTGCTCGCCGAACAGCGGCGCTCGCGGCGGTGGAAGATATTCTTTCGTTTGCTGTTTGCCGGTTTCTTGCTGGCCGGACTGGCGTTGACCGCTTATGGACTGTTTCTGGCACAGAGCCCGGATGCCGCCGACGGCGATCGCCATCTCGGTATCGTCGATGTGGAGGGGGCGATCGACGCCGATGGCCCGGCCAGCGCCGAGCGCATCATCGAAGGTCTGCATCGTGCCTGGAGCGACGACGCTGCAGAGGCGGTCGTGCTGCGTATCAACAGTCCTGGCGGCAGCCCGGTGCAGTCGCAGCGCGTCTACGAGGAAATTCGCTATCTGCAATCGCAGGGTGGCAAGCCCATTCTCGCCGTAGTCGAGGATATCGGCGCGAGCGGCGCTTACTACATGGCAGCGGCGGCGGACCGTATCTATGCCTCACCGTCGAGCCTGGTGGGCTCGATCGGGGTGATCAGTGCAAGCTTCGGCCTCGAAGAGGCGATCGATAAGCTCGGTGTCGAGCGCCGCGTCTTCACCGCGGGTGAAAACAAGGCCTTTCTGGACCCGTTCTCGGAGATCGCACCGGATCAGCGAGCGTTCTGGCAGTCGGTACTGAACGCGACGCATCAGCAGTTCATCGAGGCAGTCAAGGCCGGGCGCGGAGATCGGCTGAGCAATGACCCGCAGCTCTTTTCCGGGCTGATCTGGACCGGGCAGCAGGCCATGGATCTGGGGCTCGTCGATGACATCGCCAATCTCGAGCAGCTTTCGCGTCAGCGTCTTGGCGACATCAGCCTGAAAGAGTACACCCCGGCGCTCGACCCCTGGGCGGTGTTCACCGATCGGCTCACTAGCGCCGCCGCGCACTGGGTCGGCCTCGAGGCGCCGACATCGCCGCTTCGCTATCAGCTGCCCTGAGGCCAAGCCGGGCTGGACGCGCTCACGCGAGCGGGTCCAGCCCGGCTTCCCGCAGAAGATCGCACAGCGCCATCATCGGCAGGCCGATCAGGGTGTTGGGGTCGCGACCCTCGAAGCGCTCGAAGAGGGCGACGCCCAGGCCTTCCATACGAAAACTCCCCGAACTGTCGTAAGGCTCGTCGTGAGCGACGTAGCGTTCGATCTCGCGATCGCTGAGGGTGCGGAAGACGACGTCGTAGGTTTCATGCAGGACGCGATGGCGGCCGGCGGCGGTATCGAGCAGGGCAAGCCCGGTCATGAAACGTACCCGGCGCCCGGAGAAGCGTTTGAGATTGGCGCAGGCAGTGGCGAAGTCTCCCGGTTTGCCCAGAATGTCGTCGTCGAACAGGGCGAGCTGGTCGGAACCGACGATCAGATGTTCCGGGTAGTCGTCAGCGACCGCCTGCGCTTTGGATAGGGCGAGGCGGTGAGCCAGGGTGACCGCGTCTTCACCGGGGCGACGCGTTTCGTCGATGTCGGGTGCGGTCCAGGTATAGTCGAGCGACAGTCTATCGAGCAGCGCGCGGCGGTAGCGGGAGCTCGATGCGAGTACCAAGCGAGACATAGGGCGTCCTGATTGTTTTCCATGAAGGGCGTGAGTCGATGAAGAGCAAGGGTAGACTGGTGCGGCGTGGCGATTCTAATCATTCGTCTTCTGATACAGGTCGCGCATTTGACTGTTCGGTGCGAGATGCGGTCGGCATGCGAGAAAAGTTCCCGATAGGCGGTCGAGCCGCAGTGATCGAGAGTCGAGAGCGCGGCGGCACTGCGGAGACGGGCGAAGGGCTAGCACCCACCACCGCCAACTTTGACACGGCAAGAGGTAGTCCCTATTATGGCGCGCCTATGTTGACCCGACGAATTCCATCGACCGTCGAGCCGTATCGGCTTGCGGCAAATCACGAGCGACTCGAGGGCCTGGTGGCTCTCGACAAGCTTGCGCGCTTGGCTGACGAGATTGGCGAGCAGCAGGGCGATGCCAAGGTCACGCTTCAGTTCTCATTGGACGCCCAACGCCGACATCTGATCGATGGCGGAGTCGAGGCTCACCTCACCGTTCCCTGTCGCCGCTGCCTGCAGCCCATGGACGTGGTGGTCTCCAGTGAATTTCAGCTCGCGGTCGTCAGCAGCGATGCCCTGGCGGCAGAAGTGCCGACCGAGTACGAGCCGGTTCTGGTGCATGACGAACAGCTGGACCTCTTGGGGGCGATCGAAGACGAGTTGATACTCAGTCTGCCCCAAGTGGTCTATCACGACGAGACCGAGTGTGCGGTATCGCGTGAACAACTCAGTAGCGGTGAGCTCCCGGAAGAGAGCGCTTCGCGACCCGACAACCCCTTCGACGCACTCAAGTCGCTGAAGGGAAAACTGTAACTAACCCATCGACGTTGGAGTCATTACCATGGCCGTTCAACAGAACCGTAAATCCCGTTCCAAGCGTGGCATGCGCCGTGCCCATGACGCGCTGACCACACCGACCCTGTCCAAAGATCCGGAAACCGGCACGACGCATCGTCGTCACCATGTCGCACCGGACGGCTACTACCGTGGCCGTAAAGTCGTCGACGTATAAACGTCCTCGAACGACTCTGACGCAGCGGCAATGCGCATCGCCATCGATGCCATGGGCGGGGACTTCGGTCCCCGTTCGACCGTCGGAGGGGTGCTTCTCGCCCTCGAGCGTCACGCCAGTCTAGAGCCGGTCGTCTTCGGCCCCCGCCAAGAGTTGCAGTCACTACTCGAGAGTTTGAGTGCCGATGCGAAGCTGGTTCGACGAATCACGCTCGTCGACTCCCCGCGCGTCATTCTTCAATCGACGCCGCCAATGGAGGCGCTGGAGAACCCCGGTTCGACCAGTATGTTGTCGATGCTCGAAGCGGTGCACGAAGGGCGCGTATCCGCGGGGGTGAGCTGCGGAAATACTGGGGCCTTGATGGCGCTGGCACGGCGTGAGCTGGGTAGCGTTCCAGGCGTCTCGCGACCGGCAATCAGCACGGCGGTACCTACGCGTGACGGTGGGCGTTGCTACCTGCTCGACCTCGGGGCGAGCGTCGACGTGCATGCGCGTCACTTGATCGATTTCGCCTACATGGGCGCGCTGATGGCGAGCGCCGTGGACGGTATCGAGCGGCCGAAGGTCGCGCTGCTCAACATCGGCGTCGAAGCCGGCAAGGGTGTCGCACGGGTGCGCGAAGCGGATGCCGACCTGCGGGCTCGTGATGATCGTACCTTCGACTACGTGGGCTACTGCGAGGGGGATACGATCTTCTCCGGTCAGGCCGACGTCGTGGTCTGCGACGGCTTTGTAGGGAACGCCGTACTCAAAGCGAGCGAAGGGGTTGCGAAGATGCTGTTGAAGCGTCTTCAGAGCACCTTCGAAGCGCACTGGCGAACACGGCTTTTGAGCGTACTGGCACGACCTGCGCTCAAGCGGCTCGGAAGTCAGCTCGACCCGGTACGGTACAACGGTGCGAGCCTGCTGGGCCTCAATCACATCGTGGTGAAAAGCCATGGCAACGCCGGCGAGCGAGCCTTTGCGTTCGCTATCGAGCGGGCGATGCGAGAGGTCGAGGTCGACCTGCCCGAGCATCTTCGCCAGGCCTGGGCTCAGTCTGGCCATAAGCCTGCTATCTCTTCGGTCGACGCGGTCGGGCGAGCGGATAGCGGGTTTCGCGACGCCGCGAAAGCCGACGATTCATCACTTCAAGGGTGAGCGCGATGACGCAATCACTGGCACTTATCTTTCCCGGTCAAGGCTCGCAGCAAGTGGGTATGCTGCGTGAGCTGGCCGAACGCTATAGCGTGGTTCGAACCACCTTCGATGAGGCATCGGAGGCACTCGGCTACGATCTCTGGCATACCGTTCAGGACGGCCCCGAAGAGCATCTCAACGCAACGGCCTGCACGCAGCCGGCGCTGCTGACGGCGAGCGTTTCGATCTGGCGCGTCTGGCAGGAGCTGGAAGGACCGCGACCCTGCATGATGGCCGGGCACAGTCTCGGCGAGTACAGCGCCATGGTCTGTAGCGGCGCTCTGAGCTTCGCGGAGGGCGTGCGTCTGGTGCGATTGCGCGGGGAGGCGATGCAGGCCGCGGTGCCGCAGGGTGTCGGTGCCATGGCCGCCGTGCTCGGTCTCGACGACGCCACGGTCGAAGCCGCATGCCGGGATGCCGCCGGCGACGAAGTCGTCGCGGCGGTGAACTACAATTCGCCCGGTCAGGTCGTCATCGCCGGTCATCAAGAGGCCGTCGATCGGGCGATCGTCAGGTGTCAGGAGGCGGGGGCGAAGCGCGCCATGCCGCTACCGGTCTCGGTGCCGTCGCACTGTGCCCTGATGAAGCCGGCAGCCGAGCGACTCGCCTCGGCGATGGAGTCACTGGAATTTCGTCTGCCGCGCTATGCCGTCTATCAGAACGTCGATGCCAAGGTCCCGGATACCACCGCTGCACTGCGCCAGAATCTGGTGGAGCAGCTCTATCGTCCGGTCCGCTGGACGGACTGCGTCAATGCGATGGCCGACAACGGCGCTGGCGTCTTCGTCGAGTGTGGACCCGGCAAGGTACTCACCGGATTGACCAAGCGCATTCAGCGTCAGGCCAAGGGGCTGGCGGTGAACGACCCCGACACCTTGAGCGCCGCGCTCGAACTCTCGCGTGAAGCGCTGGACGTACAGGAACCTTGAGGAGACGACCATGACCGAACCTAGAGTGGCATTGGTGACGGGTGCCAGCCGAGGCATCGGCCGCGCCGTTGCTCGCGAGCTCGGCCGCCAGGGGCGAATCGTGATCGCCACGGCGACTAGTGAAAACGGCGCCAAGGCGATCGACGACGATCTCAAGAGCCATGACATCCAGGGCATGGGGCTGGCGCTCGACGTCACCGATGCCGACAGCGTCGATGCGGCATTCAAGCGAATCACCGAGACGTTCGGTGCACCGACCATCGTCGTCAATAACGCCGGCATTACTCGCGACAACCTTCTCATGCGCATGAAAGAGGAGGAGTGGGACGCGGTACTTGATACCAATCTGAAATCCGTCTATCGCGTCTCCAAGGCGAGCCTCAAGGGGATGACCCGGGCGCGCTACGGTCGAATCGTCAATGTCAGCTCGGTCGTTGCGATGATGGGGAATCTGGGGCAGGCGAACTACGCTGCCGCCAAGGCCGGACTCGAGGGCTTCACGCGGGCACTCGCACGCGAAGTCGCCTCGCGTGCGATTACCGTGAACGCCGTTGCTCCGGGCTTCATCGACACCGACATGACTCAGTCGCTGCCCGAGGCGCAGCGTGAGGCGCTGCTGGGTCAGATTCCACTCGCGCGGCTCGGTCAGCCCGAGGAGATCGCTGCGACAATCGGCTTTCTCACAAGCGATGCGGCGGGCTACATTACCGGTGAAACCCTGCAGGTCAACGGCGGCATGAACATGCGGTAAATCCCCAGATGACGCAGGTTGCGTCGTTTGGGGGTGGTCTATAAACTACCCGCAGCTTTTTAGCTGGCGGATTCGTACACTAGGAGTAACGACATAATGAGCACCATCGAAGAGCGCGTTAAGAAGGTTGTTGCCGAACGCCTGAACGTCAAGGAAGAGGACATCCAGAACACTTCCTCCTTCACCGAAGACCTCGGCGCGGATTCGCTGGATACCGTCGAACTGGTGATGGCGCTCGAAGAGGAATTCGACACCGAAATTCCCGACGAAGAAGCAGAAAAGATCACGACCGTTCAGGAAGCGATCGACTACATCGTCGCACACCAGTAAGGGAGGTTGCTCCCGAGGCTGGATGCTTCTGCCGAGGGTGCACCCGCTGGATAGTCGATGTGCAGAAAGCCGCTCTTATCGAGAGCGGCTTTCTGCGTTTTGGGACCAGAGAACGTGTCGGTGACGAGCGTTCACGTCCCCGGATCCGATGCCGCGAAGAGGGGGACCCGCGGCGAGCTGGATCGGGTATAATTCGCGCCAGTCGAGCGGCGTGCCATTTCGAGATTCGTCGCGATGAACAAATGCCCTGGAGTCAGGGAAGACGATCGATTGAACAGGACCGTCAGGGAGTTCGGAGGATTCGATGCCGCGTAGAAGAGTAGTCGTGACTGGATTGGGGTTGGTGACGCCGGTGGGTAATACGGTCGAAGAGAGCTGGAATAGCCTGCTGGCCGGCAAGAGCGGTATCGGGCCGATCGAGCACTTCGACACTACCGATTTCAACACGCGTTTCGGTGGCGCGGTCAAGGATTTCGACATCGGCGAGTATCTCAATCCCAAGGACGCTCGCAAGATGGATCTCTTCATTCAGTACGGTGTCGCCGCCGCCACTCAGGCGATGCGCAATTCCGGCATCGAGTGCACCGAAGAGAACGCCCATCGTATCGGTGTCGCGATCGGCTCCGGCATCGGCGGCCTGCCGATGATCGAGCGAAACCACGACTCCCTCAACAAGGGTGGCCCTCGGCGAATCTCGCCGTTTTTCGTGCCGGGCTCGATCATCAATATGATTTCCGGGAGCCTTGCCATCCAGTACGGCTTCAAGGGCCCCAATATCGCCATCACCACTGCCTGCACGACGGGCACGCACAACATCGGCTATAGCGCGAGAACCATTGCCTACGGCGATGCCGACGTGATGTTCTGCGGCGGGGCGGAGATGGCCACCACGCCACTCGGTCTCGGTGGCTTCTCGGCGGCGCGGGCGCTGTCGACGCGAAACGACGATCCGCAGGCGGCCAGTCGGCCCTGGGATCGAGACCGCGACGGCTTCGTGCTCTCCGACGGTGCCGGCGTCATGGTGCTCGAGGAGTACGAACACGCCAAGCGCCGGGGGGCTACCATTCATGCCGAACTTACCGGGTTCGGCATGAGTGACGATGCCTTCCACATGACCTCCCCGCCGGAAGATGGCCAGGGAGCGGCCGCTTCGATGGACAACGCGATCCGCGACGCCGGCATCGATCCCGCCGACATTCAATACATCAACGCTCACGGGACGTCGACGTCGGCGGGCGATGCCGCGGAAAGCCGCGCCATCGAGCGGGTGATGGGGGATGCCGCGGCGAAAGTCGCCGTGAGTTCGACCAAGTCCATGATCGGTCACCTGCTGGGCGCGGCCGGAGCCGTGGAGGCCATTTTCTGCGTGCTCGCCATTCGCGATCAGGTCGCACCGCCCACCGTCAATCTCGACAATCCCAGCGAGAACTGCTGGCTGGACTACGTGCCGCACACCGCGCGCCAAATGCCCATTCATACCGCGCTTTCCAATTCGTTCGGCTTTGGCGGCACCAACGGTTCGCTCATCTTCTCTCGAGTCTGATCCATGCGCGACGTACCGCTGGCGCTGAACGATCGTGGGCTCGCCTACGGTGACGGCCTATTCGAGACCGTTCTAGTTCGCGACGGCCACCCCCGGCTATGGGCCGAGCACCTCGCGCGGCTGACCGACGGCTGCCGGCGTCTCGGCATGACGCCGCCGGCGCGCGAGGGGCTCGAATCGATCTTCGCCGATTGCGGAAGTGGACTCGCGGTCGTCAAGATCGTGGTGACACGAGGCGAGGGCGGACGCGGCTATCGTCCCCCCGAACACGCCGAGATGCAGTGGCGCTGGAGCGTCGCGCCGTTTTCTCCCGCGCGGGAGCGTCTCTCGACAGGCATCTGCGTGCGGCTCTGTCAGTTGCAGCTGGGAATACAGCCAGCGCTCGCCGGGCTCAAGCACATGGCGCGGCTCGAGAACGTCATGGCGCGTCGCGAATGGCGCGACGAGAGCATCGCGGAAGGGCTCCTCTGTGACAGCGACGGGTATCTCGTCGAGGCCACGGCGATGAATCTTCTATGGCGTCGAGGCGGGGTGCTGGAGACGCCGGCGCTGGACCGATGTGGTGTGGCGGGCACGCTACTCGCCGCGCTGGACGCGCATCTGCCGATTCGCCGCGTGCGGCTCGTGCCGGACGAACTGGCGCGAGCCGAGGCCGTGTGGGTGCTCAATAGCGTTCAAGGCGTCTGGCCGATCCATACGCTGCTCGATGCCGACGCCGGCCGACTCGCGCAGTGGGAGGTTCCCCCCGAAGACGACGTTCGCCGACTGGCGACAGCGCTGCTGGATCCCGTCGTCGAGGAGGGTGATCGCCCGTTCATGCCCCCCAACGTTTGACAAGGACGCGACATGCGCGCCATCAAGATACTTCTGCTGCTCCTCGCGCTAGGCGCCGCCGTCCTGTTCGGCGGGTACCGCTACTGGCTTCATCAGCTCGAAACCCCCATCGCGCTCGACACCGAGACACTGTTCGAGGTGCCTCGCGGCGCGGCGTTCGCACAGGTCGTGCAGTCGTTGGACGAGCGGGACATCGTCGAGGCGAGCTGGCCGTACCGACTGCTGGCGCGGGTCGAGCCGGACGCCGTCGACGGGCTGCGTGCCGGCGAGTTCGAACTCGCCCCCGAGATGACCGGACGCGAGCTCATCGCCAAGCTCTCCAGCAACGACGTCGTCACCTATCGGCTCACCGTGCCTGAAGGATGGACGTTCCGTCAGATGCGCCAGCGGCTGAATCACGCCAACAAGCTCGAGCACGCTACGCGTGACATGAGCGATGACGAGATCATGGCCGCGCTGGGCCTGCCAGATACCCATCCCGAGGGTCAGTTCTTCCCCGACACCTATCGCTATCACAAAGGAGTGAGCGACCTCGAGATCCTTCGCCAGGCGTCGAATCGCATGCAGACGACACTCGATGCGGTATGGTCCGAGCGTGACGAGGGCCTACCCATCGACTCGCCGTATCAGGCGTTGATTCTCGCCTCGCTCATCGAACGCGAAACCGGCGTGCCCGAAGAGCGTGACGAAATCGCCGGGGTCTTCGTGCGTCGACTGCAAAAAGGCATGCGCCTGCAGACCGACCCCACCGTGATCTACGGCATGGGTGACGCCTACGTGGGCAACATTACCCGCGCCGATCTCAGACGCCAGACTGCCTACAACACCTACGTGATCGCCGGGCTTCCGCCGACGCCGATTGCCATGCCCGGCGCCGGTTCGCTCGAGGCGGCCGTTCATCCCAAGGCAGGGGATTCGCTCTACTTCGTTGCCAAGGGCGACGGCTCGCACCAGTTCTCGGCGACGCTTGCGGCGCACAATGCCGCGGTGCGACGTTACATTCTCAATGACGACTGAGCGCTCGGCGACACGCTGTCTACGCCTGCCGGCGGATGACCGGCGGCCCATCATACGACGAGGCGACACTCCATGAGCGCAGATCCCTACACGCCCCGCCCCGGCCGCTTCATCACCCTCGAAGGCGGCGAAGGTGTGGGCAAGACCACCAATGTCGGCTTCGTCTGCGAGTGGCTCGAAGCACGCGGTATCGAAGTCGTGCGTACCCGCGAGCCCGGCGGCACGCCCGGTAGCGAGGCGATTCGCGAGCTGCTGCTCGACCCGAGTCGAGACGAGCCCTGGTGCGACGACGCCGAGCTGCTGCTGGTGTTCGCCGCGCGGGCGCAGCATCTTGCGGAGCGGATTCGTCCCGCGCTCGCCCGCGGTGCCTGGGTCGTCTGCGATCGTTTCACCGATGCCACTTTCGCCTATCAGGGGGGCGGCCGAGGCATGGAGCCGACGCGGATCGAGACGCTCGAGCGGCTGGTGCAGCAGAGCCTCCAGCCGGACCTCACGCTGCTGCTCGATCTGCCCGTGGCGCTCGCCGCCGAACGCGTGGCCGGACGGGGCGCGCCGCTGGATCGTTTCGAGCGGGAACGCGGTGCGTTCTTCGAGTCCGTGCGCCGTACCTATCTCGAGCGCGCGGCGCAGAACGAGCGCTTCGCGGTAATCGATGCGCGTCCCGATCTCGAAACGGTGCAGCGTGCGATCGCCGAGCGTCTGAGCGAGCGAGTCGCCGCATGGTCCTGACGCCGCTTCCCTGGCAGCACGACCGCTGGCAGCAGCTCATCGATCTGCAGGACCGCGGCAAGCTGCCCCACGCCCTGCTGCTCTCGGGCCCGCGCGGTATCGGCAAGCAGCCGCTGGCGGAGGCGCTGATCGCCCGCACCCTGTGCCGTTCGCCCAACGCGACGGCCTGCGGCGAGTGTCATAGCTGCCGGATGCTTCTGGCGGGCTATCACCCGGATCTCCAGCACGTCACGCCGACCGAAAAATCGCGCCAGATACGGATCGACGCCATCCGGCGCGTCAACGGGTTCGTGTCGCAAACCGCGCAGCAGGGCGGGCATCGGGTGATTCGTATCGAGCCCGCCGAGGCAATGAACGTCGCCGCCTCGAACGCTCTGCTCAAGAGCCTGGAAGAACCGGGTGATCGCACCCTATTCGTGCTGATCGCCGACGTGCCGTCGCGCCTGTTGCCGACGATCCGCTCGCGCTGCCAGCAGTGGACGCTGGGGACGCCCGCGGCCGAGATCGCCGAGCCGTGGCTCGCCGAGCGTCTGGGTGGAGTCGAAGAGGCGCGATTCTGGCTGCGTGTCGCCGGCGGGCTGCCGCTACTGGCCGAAGAGCTCGCCAGCGGCGAGGCGCGTCAGCTGCGCCAGGACCTGCGTGAGCTTTTCGATGCGCTGGTCAGAGGCGGTGAGCCGATCGGCGAGGCGGCCCGGCTCGATGCCCAGTCGCTGGATCGCGTACTCTGGTATGGCATCGCCTGGCTCGAGGATCTGATTCGGCTCGGGCTTTCCGGCGATCCCGAGCGCGTACGCAACAGCGACCTGCTGCCGCTCTACCGTCAGGCCGTGAAAAATGCCCGCGTACGCGACTGGTTTCGCCTATTGGACTATGCTCGCGAGCAGCGGCGCCTGTTGGCGGCCGGGGGCAACCCCAATCCTCAACTGGTGATGGAGGCCTGGCTGGTCCGCTGGTCCGCGCTACTGAGATCCTGAATGCCGCCGACGCGGCCGAGGTGGAGTCGATGAATGCGCCCAAAGCCCTGTCGCTGACGATCCGAGACGACGAGACCCTGCGTAGCGCCTATCTCGCGTGGCTCACGCACGGCGGACTGTTCGTTCCCACCGGCGACACTTATGTGACCGGCCAGGCGGCCTATCTTCTGGTCACGCTTCCCGGCGAGCACGAGCGGCTCGCCGTCGAGGGACAGGTGGTCTGGATCACGCCCCCCGGGACCGGCCACCGGGTTCCCGGCATCGGCGTGCATTTCGGTGAAGATGGCCGTGAGCTGCGACAGCGCATCGAGGCGCGGCTCGCCGCTGGTGCGCCCACGAGCCACGGTTCGAGCCATACGCTGTAAGCTCACGCAGCATTGCGACGGCGGCCACAATACCGAGTCGAGCGTGTAGAATCGTCGGTCTGCTCAATTCGAAGCGACGCTGACTCTCCGGTGAACGTCTCGTTTTCCCGTCGCAGAGCTTGCCGCCGCGCCGAGCGCGTGCAGCGGCGGCAACGACGCTTCGCTCCTCGGCTTTTTTGGAAACCGCATGTTCGTTGATTCCCACTGTCATCTGGATCGTCTCGATCTCACCCTTCACGACGGCCGCCTGAGCGCTGCGCTCGACGCCGCCCGAGCCCGTGGCGTGCATCGGTTTCTGTCCATCGCCACCACGCTCGAAAGCGCCTCGGCAATGGCAGAGATCACGCGTGACCACGACGACGTCCTCATGAGCGTCGGCGTGCATCCGCTGGCCGAGGTGCCAGAGGCGCCGAGCGTGGAGGCGATCGTCGAATGCGCCGAACGCTGTGGGGCCGTCGCCATCGGCGAGACCGGCCTCGACTTCCACTACGACAGTGTCCCGCGGGAAGTGCAGCGCCAGCGCTTCATTGCGCATCTCCAAGCCGCACGGTCGCTCGAGCTGCCGGTGGTGATCCACACTCGCGACGCCCGCGAAGAGACCCTGGCCCTGGTGCGTGAGCATACCGACCCCAGCGTCGGCGGTGTGCTCCACTGCTTTACCGAAGATCTGGACATGGCTCGCGAGGCGATTCGTCTGGGGCTCTACGTATCGCTCGCCGGCATCGTCACCTTCGCTAGCGCCAAGGCGCTACGCGACGTGGCTCGCCAGCTGCCGCTGGACCGACTGCTGATCGAGACCGATAGCCCGTTTCTGGCGCCCGTGCCGTATCGGGGACAGGCCAACGAACCGCAGTACGTCGTCGAGGTGGCCGAGTGCATCGCCGAGGTGCGCGGCATCACCGTCGATGAGGTCGCCATGCAGACCCGGGCCAACTTCTATCGGCTGTTCGCCGCGAGCGTCAGCGACGCCGCGCCCAATCCCTTCGTCTAACGTCACCGTCCGGGGGAGCCGTCATGCGACTCGACGCGCTGTTTCATCAACTCAAGGCGCAGGCGCCGATCCCGATCGAACGTTGGGACCCGCCGTTCTGCGGCGACATGGATCTGGTGATCACCCAGAGCGGCGAGTGGGTTCATGAAGGCTCGCCGATCACCCGTCCCGAACTCGTTCAGCTGCTGAGTCGGGTGCTGCGGCGAGAATCCGACGGTGACTACTACTTGGTGACGCCGGGCGAAAAACTGCGGATCCGCGTCGAGGATCTGCCGCTCACGATGCGGGATGCGGACGCCGACGCCACGGGCTGGACGCTGATCGGCCAGTGGGGCGAGCGGCTTCGGCTCGACGCCGACCGTTGCCTGACGCTGATCGACACGCCCGACGGCGACGGACTGCCGGCGGTCGCGGTGGAACGCGGGCTGTGGGCGCGACTGCACCGTAACCTTTTCTACCGGCTGGTCGAGTGCGCGGAGCCTAACGGCGACGAGATCGGCCTGTGGAGCGACGGCGCCTGGCAACCGCTGGGACGGCTCGATGCCGATGCGTAACCCTTACGAACCCACGAGTCGCGCTCTTTCATGAATGATGCCGCTACCCGCCATGCCGCTCACGACGTCTCATCCGAAAGGGCCAACGTTACCGATAGCGCTCGCGATCTGACCGACGAGGCGCGCGAGCCTACCGACGACGCTTACGGGCTCACCGACGAACAGCGGGCGGTCATTGCCCACGGCGGGGGCCATGCCCGAGTCGCGGCGGTCGCCGGTGCGGGCAAGACCACCACGCTGGTGCGGCGCGTGCTGGGCCTGCTCGCCGCCGGTGAAAACCCGCGCCGGGTACTGGTACTGATGTTCAATCGTGCCGCCCGCGACGATTTTCGTCTCAAGCTCGAGCGCGAAGCGAGTGTCGGCACGGCGCTGCCGGAGGTGCGAACCTTCCATTCGATCGGCCATCGCCTGACCCAGAGTCTGACGCGATGGGGCTATCTCGCCCCGCGTCAGCTGCTGCAGGCGGACTGGCAGCGAGAGCGACTCTTCCGTCAGGCCGTCATGCAGAGCCTGGATCAGGCCGATCACGAGACCCGCGAGGCCGCGCTCGACGCCGATCGACTGGAGGCTTTCGCGCAGTTCTGCGATCTGGTGAAGGCGGAAGTCGCCGAGCCGGCAGCGCTCTTCGAGCGCTTGGAGTACGCCGACAGCGAGCGCCATTTCGTCGACGCGTTCGCGATCGCCGAGTCGCTGCTCGAAGCGTCGAACGCGATGACCTACGCCGATCTTCTCTATCGTCCGCTTCGGTGCCTGGAAGCCACGCCGGACGCCCGTCGTCGGGTGCAGGGCTTTCTCGCCCATGTGATCGTCGACGAGTATCAGGACATCAACGAGGCGCAGCTGAGACTGTTGCGCATCCTCGCCGGCGACAGCGCTCAGGTGATGGCGGTGGGGGACGCCAATCAGTGCATCTACGAATGGCGCGGCGCGCGTCCCGACGCCATGCTGGCGCGTTTCGATTCGCTTTTCGGTCACGCCCACGACTACCCGCTTTCCTACACCTTCCGCCATGGCCATGCGCTGGCGCTGGCGGCGAATCATGCCATCCGGGGCAACCGGCAGCGGCGTGATCAGCTCTGCCTGGCCGCCCCCGGCAATCCGACGACGACGCTTTCGGCCGGTACCGGTGCCAATGCGCTGCTGGCGACCCTCGAGCGATGGCACGGCGAAGGGCGGCAGAGCCGGGAGGCGTGCGTGCTGGTGCGTAGCTGGTCGCTGTCGGTGTCGGTGCAGCTACAGCTGCTTCGCGCCGGCATCCCGTTTCGCCTCGCCCAGGAGGAGCGCTTCGTCTTCCGACTGCCGCTGGTGCAGGCGCTCGCCGGCTATCTGCAGCTCGCGCGGGCGCCGGGGTTGCTCAACGATCCCGCCCATCTGGGCCTGCTCTTCTCCCAGCCGACCACCTTTGTCGCGCAGGATCGGCTGCGGGCGCTGGTCGACGAGCTTGCCCGCACGCAGCGCTGGCCGGCGAAGGACGCCGGCGTGCTCGGCGGGCTGCGCCCCGGGCAGCGGCGCAATCTCAAGCGGCGCTGGCAGCTGCTCTGCGAGCTGCCCAAGCTCGCCAACTGGCCGCCGGCCAAACTGCTCGAACACGTGGTCGACGCCATCGATGCGGAAAAGGTGCTGCGCCGCTCCGCCTCGCGTCGGGAGAAGGCGGATGACGACGTGCGCCTGCTCGACGTGCTGATCGAGCAGGCCGGGGAGCTGGCCAACGACCCGGACGCCTTCATCGAGCTGCTGCGCAATCCGGTGGAGAATCGCGACGACGGCGTGCTCATCAGCACCGTGCACGGTGCCAAGGGTCTCGAGTGGCCGCTGGTGGTGCTGGCGGGGCTCAACGAGGAAGACTTCCCCCACTACAGTCGGGAGAACCCGCTCTCCCCGGAGCGCCAGGAGGAGGAGCGTCGGCTCTATTACGTGGGCATCACCCGTGCCCGAGAACGGCTGCTGCTGCTTCAGGATGGCGGCGAACATCGCCCGAGCCGCTTTCTCGACGAAACCGCGGTCGACGACGCGGTCCTTGTCGCCCGGGCGCTGGCCGATGATGTGTCCGACCGCGCCGAGCATCAGCCGCTCGCCGTTCGCGAGCCGGCGCTGATCGAACGCTATCTCGCCCGTGTGGGTAGTCCGCTCGACGTGACGCCCCGCGTGGAACCGACCTCGGCCGCGCCGTCATCCACGCCGGCGCGCGCCGACTCCTCGGGTTGGCAGGTGGGGGACCGCGTGCGCCACGCGACCTTCGGTGACGGCGAGGTGATCGTGGTCGAAGGCTCGGCCGCCAATCCGGTCATCGACGTACGTTTCGAAACCGCCGGACGGCGGCGTCTGATTGCCGCCCGTGCGCCGCTGGAGCGCCTGGCGCGCGCTCGAACCCACTAACCGTGGAGTAAAAAGCCATGCAGGAAGTCCTGATCGATTCGTCGACACTCGCCGCGGCCATGGCGTCGACGCAGCCACCGCTGGTGCTCGACTGCCGGGCACGCCTCGAAGACGCCGAAGCAGGGAGGGCGCTATGGCAAGCGGGCCACCTGCCAAATAGTCTTCATATCGACATGGACCGCGATCTCTCGGCGCCACCTGGCGAGGGCGGGCGCCATCCGCTACCGAGCGCCGGGGCCTTCACCGCTACGCTGCAGCGCCTTGGCGTCTCGCCAGCGCGTCGCGTGGTGGTCCTGGACGACCGCGGCGGCCAGCTCGCCGCCGCCCGAGCCTGGTGGATGATCGCCCGGTGGGCCGGGCACACGGACGTTCGCGTGTTGAATGGCGGGCTACCCGCCTGGACGGCGGCCGGCTACTCGCTCAGCGGCGCCGAGCCGCCCACGGCGGCGGCCAGCGACTGGCAGCCGCGCTACGACGATACGGCATGGATCGGCGTCGAAGCGGTGACGGCTGGCGATACGCAGCTCGTCGATGCCAGAGCGGCATCACGATTCCGCGGCGACGAGGAGCCGATCGACCCGATTGCCGGCCACATTCCCGGCGCCGTCTGTCGTCCCGCGAGCGCCAACCTGGCCGCCGGCGGGCGCTTCAAGCCGGCGAGTCAGCTCGCCGAGGAGCTGCCGCGAGCCGATGCGATTAGCGTTTACTGCGGCTCGGGGGTGTCTGCCTGCCATAACATTCTCGCCTACGCCATCGCTGGACTGGCGCTACCCAGGCTCTACGTCGGCTCGTGGAGCGAGTGGATACGCGACCCGACACGTCCGGTCGCGACCGGCGGCTGACACTCGGCGACTCCGCCAACTAAGACGCCTCGCGAGCGATGCTCGCGAGGCGCCTTGCGTTCGGGCTCAGCGGTCACGGCGCTTCGGCGCCGTGCCGCTCGCTGTGGCGCGCTACATGTTGGGGTAGTTCGGCCCGCCGCCGCCCTCCGGCGCCACCCAGGTGATGTTCTGGGCGGGGTCCTTGATGTCGCAGGTCTTGCAGTGAATGCAGTTCTGGAAGTTGATCTGAAAACGCGGGCCGTCCTCGCTCTCTACCACCTCGTAGACCCCGACCGGGCAGTAACGCTGCGCTGGCTCGGCATACGCCGGCAGGTTCTTGTCGATCGGAATCGAGGGGTCGGTGAGCTTCAGATGGCAGGGCTGGTTCTCGTCATGGTTGGTGTTGGAGAGAAACACCGACGAGGACTTGTCGAAGGAGAGCTTGCCGTCCGGCTTGGGATAGTCGATCGGCTCGACGTCCTGGGCCAGCGTCATCTCGTGGTCCGGCGCGGTATCGTGGAGCGTCGGCAGCTTGCCGCCGGTGAGCTGGTCGACGAAGTTGAACGCGCCGCCGCCAAGGGTGCCGTATTTGTGAATCGCGGGGCCGAAACTGCGGCTCGCCTGCAGCTCTTCCCAGGCCCAGCTCGCTTCCCATGCCTGGGTGAACTCGGTCAGCTCGCGGCCACCCTCGCTGTCGTCGGCAAGCGCCGCGAAGACCTTTTCGGCGCCGATCAGACCGGACTTCATCGCAGTGTGGATGCCTTTGATCTTGGCGAAGTTGAGCGTGCCGGCGTCGCAGCCCAGCAGCAGCCCGCCGGGGAAGGTCATCTTCGGCAGGCAGTTGGCGCCGCCCTTGGTGATGGCCCGGGCGCCGTAGGCGACTCGGGAACCGCCCTCGAGGGTGCCTGCCAGCAGCGGATGATGCTTCATGCGCTGAAACTCGTCGAAGGGCGAGAGATACGGCTGGCGGTAGCCGAGATCGACGATCAGGCCGACCATCACCTGCTGGTTGTCGCCGTGGTAGAGAAACCAGCCTCCGTGATTCTGACCGGAGAGTGGCCAGCCGGCGCCGTGCAGGGCAAGGCCGGGCTGGTGCTTCTCCGCCGGCACGTCCCATAGCTCCTTGAAGCCGATGGCGTAGTGCTGCGGGTCGCGACCGGCGGCGAGGTCGAAGCGTTCGATCAGTCGCTTGCCGATATGCCCGCGCGCGCCCTCGCAGAACAGGGTGTACTTGGCGCGAAGCTCCATGCCGGGCATGTAGTTGGCGGTTTCGCTGCCATCGGCGGCGACCCCCATATCCCCGGTGACCACGCCGCGAACCACGCCTTCGTCATCGACGAGCGCTTCCTGCGCGGCGAAGCCAGGGATGATCTCCACACCGAGCGCTTCCGCCTGCTCGGCCAGCCAGCGGCAGAGATTGCCGGCGCTGATCACGTAGTTTGGCGTTTCGCCGCCGACGTTGTGCATCGTCTTCGGCACCAGCGCATTGGGCAGCTTCTGGGTGTGCTGCGCGTCCTTGAGCAGGTGGACTTCATCGCGAGACACCGGCGTGTTGAGCGGGGCGCCGCGCTCGGCCCAGTCGGGGAAGAGTTCGTTCAGCGCGCGCGGGTCGAAGAGCGCTCCCGACAGGATATGCGCGCCCACTTCGGAGCCTTTCTCCACCACGCAGACACTCAGCTCGCGCTCGGCCTCACCGGCCTGCTGCATCAGGCGGCAGGCGGCGGCGAGCCCGCTCGGCCCGGCACCGACGATGACCACGTCGAATTCCATGGATTCACGTTCCAAACCGTCTCTCCTTGTCGTCTACTCACGGGTTGGCCAAGACTGGCGGCAATGGCCGGGCAGCGCCCGTGGCCCTGCCGGACCGTCTGGTCACCGTTTGAGTCGCGCCGCACGTCCGGCGGGCTGTCGCTTATTCGGCGGGGCGCTTTTCTTATGCCGAGGCGCCGCTTCGGCCCGGCCTTGGGGATGCGCTATCATCGCATCTTTCACGCGCCGCTGTCCCGGCCCGCAAGGGCTGGCACAGGCGGCGAACCGCCTATGGCCGAGGCGATGTCGGACCATCACGGCCCGGTCATTTCCTCAAGGCGCGGCGTGAAGGTACGCTGTCGCTCAACGCGCCCTGTGGCGCCGACGATCTTCCGGCCCACCCCCAACGAACGGCCGGGGCGGATCGCTTTGTATTCAGCCTGCGAGGACACCCATGAAAGTACTCGTCGCGGTCAAACGCGTCATCGACTACAACGTCAAGATCCGGGTCAAGCCGGACCACTCCGACGTCGATCTCACCAATGTGAAGATGGCCATGAACCCCTTCTGCGAGATCGCCGTCGAAGAGGCCGTGCGACTCAAGGAGAAGGGCGTGGCCACCGAAGTGGTTGCCGTCACCGTCGGGCCGAAGGCCGCCCAGGAGCAGCTTCGCACTGCGCTGGCCCTCGGCGCCGATCGCGCCATTCACGTCGAGACCGAGGAGGTCGTCGAGTCGCTCGCCGTGGCCAAGCTGCTCGAGGGCGTGGTCAACGAAGAGAAGCCTGACCTGGTGATCCTCGGCAAGCAGGCGATCGATACCGATAACAACCAGACCGGCCAGATGCTGGCGGCGCTGACCGGTATGGGGCAGGGTACCTTCGCCTCCGAAATCGTCGTCGAGGACGGTGAAATTCGGGTGACGCGGGAGATCGACGGCGGCCACCAGACCGTCGCACTCAAGCTGCCGGCGGTGGTCACTACCGACCTGCGCTTGAACGAGCCGCGCTATGCCAAGCTGCCGGACATCATGAAGGCGAAGAAGAAGCCCCTCGAGAGCCGTACACCCGAGGCGCTCGGCGTCGCAGTGCCGGCCGGGCTCAAGCGCCTCAAGGTCGAAACGCCCGCCGAACGTAAGGGCGGCGTCAAGGTCGGCTCTGTCGACGAGCTGGTGGACAAACTCAAGAACGAAGCCAAAGTGCTTTGAAAGGAGCCGATCATATGAGCATTCTGGTCCTGGCCGAACATCACAACGGTCAACTCAGTGACGGCACCGCCCACGTCGTTGCCGCCGCGACCGCGATCGGCGGCAACGTCGACGTGCTGGTGGCGGGGGAGAGCGTGCAAGGCGTCGCCGAAACCGCCGCCACGCTCGAAGGCGTCAGTCGCGTCCGGGTGGCCGACGCCGCCGTCTACGCCCACCAGCTCGCCGAGCCCATCGGCGACCTGCTGGTCCGGCTGGCCGACGACTACACCCACGTGCTCACCGCGGCATCGACCGGGGGCAAGAATGCGCTGCCGCGCCTGGCCGCACTCAAGGGCGTCAATCAGATCTCCGAGATTCTCGAGGTCGTGAGTGCCGATACCTTCAAGCGCCCGATCTACGCCGGCAACGCCATCGCCACCGTTCAGTCCGACGACCCGCTGAAGGTCATCACGGTACGTACCACGGCGTTCGACGCCGTCGCCCGTCAGGGGAGTGCGAGCGTCGAGGCGATCGAGAGCGAAGTGACCAACGCGGTTTCGCGCTTCGTCGACGAGGCGCTCGCCCAAAGCGATCGTCCGGAACTGGGCGGTGCCCGAATCATCGTTTCCGGCGGCCGCGGCATGGGCAACGGCGAGAACTTCAAGCTGCTCGAAGGAATCGCCGACAAGCTCGGCGCCGCGGTCGGCGCCTCCCGCGCCGCGGTCGACGCCGGCTTCGTGCCCAACGACATGCAAGTGGGGCAGACCGGCAAGATCGTCGCCCCCGATCTCTACATCGCCGTGGGCATCAGCGGGGCGATTCAGCACCTGGCGGGCATGAAGGACTCCAAGGTGATCGTCGCCATCAACAAGGATGACGAGGCACCGATCTTTCAGATTGCCGACTATGGTCTGGTCGGCGATCTGTTCGAGATTCTGCCGGCGCTCGAGCAGAAGCTATAGCCGGCGCCTAAGCGTTCGCATCAGTCGACGCGCTGGCCTGCCGGCTTCAGTGTCGGCAGGGGCCATCATGAGCCGATATCTACGGGTATCGGCTTTTTCGTGTCTGCACGGATCTCTCGCGGCAAAGCGGTCACGCGATACCGTTGCAAGCGCTCCTGATTGATAATTGTTCTTGTTTGTATTAGCTTGTCGCTCGCATTCAGCCTCATATCATCGCCTCGAGCGGTGCTTTCACCGGCTCTTTCGCCCCATTCGCAAGGAGATGGCGTGGTGCATCACATTCCGCGGCTGCGAGGCCGTCGACGTCACGCGCTGGCGTCCTGTCTCTTGGCCTTGAGCCTGACCTCGATCACTGCCGTCGCCCAGGACGCGTCCCCTCAGGCCAGTCTGAGCCAGGCGAGTATCGACGCGCAGCGGGCCCAGGCCGAACTGCAGGCGAAAATCGACAGCGCCGATGACGCGACCCGCGAGGCGCTCGCCGAGCTGCGTCAGACCCGCCAGCAGGCCGATCGTCTGGAACGCTACAACGCCGAGCTCGCGCCGGTCGTCGAAAGTCAGTCCGAGCGGATCGCCAGGCAGACCCAGGCGCTCTCGCAAATCTCGGCGACCCGCGAAGCGTTGCCCGGCGAAATGCGCGACATGGTGGCCCAGCTGCGCACGCTGATCGAAGCGGACATGCCGTTTCTGAAAAGCGAGCGACTTGCCCGCGTCGATGATCTGGAGTCGCTGCTCGCCAGCGACGAGGCGTCGGCGTCCGACAAGCTCGAGCGCATTTTCTCCGCGTGGCGCGCCGAACTCGACTACGGTCGCGAGATGGATCACTGGCGCGGTGCACTCACCGGCACCCAGTCCGAGACCGCGCAGGCACAAAGTCAGTTCGCCCGCGAGGTGGACTACCTCCGCGTCGGCCGTACCGGCTGGTACTACGTGACGCCTGACGATCACGCTGGCGGCGTATGGCGCGTCGCCGATGGCGAATGGGAGCCGCTGACGCAGGGCCAGATCGACGAAGTCCGTCGTGGCATCCGTATCAGCGAAGATCAGGGCGCGCCCGAGCTACTCGAACTGCCGGCGTCGCTGGCACTCGAGCCCGGCCGCGACGCGGGAGGTGAGTCATGAGGCGCCGTTCATCCGGGATACTGACGCTGGCGCTCACGCTGGGGCTGTCCGTTCCGTTGCAGCCGGCATTGGCGCAGTCCACTGCCCCCCAGCCCACCGACTCTCGGACCGCTGATACGCAGAACGGGGACGCGGCGTCGCTGCAGTCGGTGGTCGCCCGGTTCCAGCAGGAGAGCGCGGCGGCCGAGGCCCGCGACGCCGAGCGCTTGCAGGCGCTGCTCAACGACGGCAGCGCCCTGGATGACGCCTTGAGCGAAGCGCAGACGCGGCTCGAAGCCGCGCAGTCGCGCCGCAACGAGCTCGAAGCGCGCCAGCAGTCTCAGCAGGCACGCCTGGACGCGCTGGCCCAGTCTCGCGGTGACGACGCCGGCGACATCGAGCAGGTGTCGAGCATCGTCAAGGGGCAGGCCGGCGAGCTTCGCGACGCCCTCGGCAACGCCTGGGTCACCGTCGGTGGCGATGCCGAGTTGCCCCCGCGTCTCGATGATCGCGGGCTCATCGACATCGATACGCTCGACGGGGTGCGCAACGATCTCGCCGCGCTGATCGCCGAAAGCGGTCGCGGCGTGCGCTTCACGGCGCCGGTCGCCGGCACCGACGGCGACGTCACTCGGCGCGAAGTGATTCGCCTCGGCGACACGCTCGCCTTCAGCGACGGTGAACTGCTCGAGCGTAGCGGCGATGAGGGGCGGCTGACCGCCTATTCGCGCACGCCGGCACGTATTCAGGGCGCGCTGCGCGCCTTTCAGGCGGGCGAGAGCGATAGCGTCGTCATCGACCCCACCGATGGTGACGTGCTCGATGCTTTCGCCCAGCAGCCCACGCTATGGGAGCGTTTCAATCAGGGCGGCTACGTTGGCTACGTCATCGTCGCGCTGGGGCTTCTCGGACTGCTCGTCGCGCTGGCGCAATATCTCTACTTGCTGAGCGTGAGCCGGCGTACGCAGCGCCAGATGAACCATCCGGAGTCGCTCAGCGATGACAACCCGCTGGGTCGTGTACTCAATCGTTTCGCCGCGCTGGGGCACAACCACGCACCGGAAGCGCTCGAAGCTCGTCTCGATGAGGCACTGCTCGCCGAGCAGCCGCGGCTCGAGCGGGGTCAGCCGGTGGTCAAGCTGATCGCCGCCGTCGCGCCGCTGCTGGGTCTGTTGGGGACGGTGACCGGCATGATCATCACCTTCCAGTCGATCACCGTCTTCGGTACCGGTGACCCGCAGCTGATGGCCGGGGGTATCAGTCAGGCGCTGGTGACCACGGTACTGGGGCTGATCACGGCCGTACCGTTGCTGTTCGCCAACACCGCGCTCAGCAGTCGCAGCCGGCGTCTGCTGGGTCAGCTCGAAGGGCGAGCGAGTGCGGTGCTCGCCGACCACCTCGAAGCCGAGACGCGCGCTGCCAATGCCCAGGAGCGATCCCATGGCGCTCATGCCTGAGCTGCTGACCGCGCTCGATCCGATCCGCTGGCTGATCAACGCCGGCGGCGAGGTGCTGGTGATGATCATGCTGGTGGCAATGGTGCTGTTCGCGCTGGCGCTGGAACGGCTCTTCTACTGGCGCTTTACGCATCGTCGCGCCCGGCGGGCACTGATCCAGGCGTGGATCCAGCGCCGCGATCACGTCACCTGGAGCGCCTTGACGCTGCGTGAGGTGTGGACGCGAGAACTCATCGCCCGGCTGCGCATGCCGCTGCCGTGGCTGAAGCTGCTGGTAGCGATCTGCCCGCTGCTGGGGCTGCTGGGAACGGTGACCGGGATGATTCAGGTCTTCGACAGCCTGGCGCTGACCGAGAGCGGACAGGCGCGAGCGATGGCCGACGGCGTCGCTCGGGCGACACTGCCGACGCTTGTCGGCATGGCGGTGGCTGTGGTCGGGCTGCTGTTCGTCAGCCGACTGGAACAGATCATTCGGCGCGAGGACCAGCGATTGCACGATCGCATGGCGCGTGCCGTGGAGGAGTCTCATGCGTAGGCGTCGCTTGCGAGAAGCCAGTGACGAAAGCACCGGTGTCGATCTGACGCCGATGCTCGACGTCGTGTTCATCATGCTGATCTTTTTCATCGTCACCACCAGCTTCATCAAGGAGAGTGGCGTCGAGATCGAGCGGCCCGAGTCCAGTGCGGCGACCGCGCGGCCCGACACCCAGGTGCTGGTCGCGATCACCGATCAGGGCGCGGTCTGGGTCGACGGCGAGGCGGTAGACGCCCATCGCGTCGGCGCCCGCGTCGCCGAACTGGTCTCGGGTGAGGGTAGCGTCGTGGTACAGGCGGACCGACGCTCGACCACCGGCACGCTGATCGAGGTGATGGATCGCATTCGCGAAGCCGGGGTCGAAAACGTTGCCGTGGCGGCGAATCGAGGCGGTAGTTGATGCGACGGCTCGCCGGTCTCGTCGGGGGCGCGCTGCTCGCGCTGGTGCTCTTCTACCTGCTTGCGCTGCTGGTGGCGCCGCCGTCCCCCGAGCAGACCCAGATCGTCGAGTCACCCCCCATGGCCATGGTCGAGGCGACACCGCAGGAGCAGCCGGTGCCGAGCCAGTCCACGCCAGCGCCGCCACCGCCCCCCGTCGAGCCGCCACCGCCACCCGCGGCAGCCCCGGTGCCGGCGGCGGAGAGCCCGAGCCCGGTGGAGATTCCCGAGCCCGAGACGCCGCCGGTGGAGACGCCGGACGTCACGCTCGACGAGGATCTGCCGGCGCTGGACGAAGTCGAGCCGCAACCGGAACCGACGCCGGAGCCGCCGCCGGAACCATCGCCCGAGCCGCAGCCTACGCCCGATCCGCAGCCGGCAGCGCCATCCCCGGCCCAGGTAGCCGATGCCGCACCGGCCGAAAGTGACGCGCCGCCGGCCGCACAGCCGCCGAGGGGAACCCAGGCATCGCCGCGAGACGTGGGCGAGATCAGCCCGGTCAGCCGGGAGCAGCCGGTCTACCCGCGGCGCGCGCAGCGGCGCGGCATTGAGGGCTACGTGCAGGTACGTTTCACCATCCAACCCGATGGTCGCGTCGACGCCGGTTCGCTCGAGGTGGTCGATGCCAACCCGCCGCGAATGTTCGACCGTGAGGTCAAGCGCGCCATGGCGCAGTGGCGGTTTCCGCAGGCCGAGGATTTTCGGCGGGTCACGCAGCGGATCGAATTCAAGCTGGGAGGGTAGGAATGATCACAGTCCCGGGTCGATGCCGCTCACGATGTGTCAGGCACTGGACGGCGGCGATCATGCTCGCCGCGCTTGGCGTGTCGCCGCTCGCAAACGCCGAAGGGCCGGCACTGCGCGCGGACATGATCGCCTCGCTCGAATCGATGCAGCAGACACTACGTGGGGGCGACGCCGCCGGTGTCGCCGATCGCGCCGTCGCATCGGCCGAGCGGTTGGCCGGCGGCAATGCCGCCGATCGCTGGGCCCGCGCGCTGTTTCTGCAGATGGCTGCTTCGGCGAAGGCGCGTCAGGGCGCGTCGGCGGCGGCAGCCGACCTGCTGGCCACGGCGCGAGGCATCGATCAGGTGCCCGCGGCGCGTCAGCTCGCCTGGCTCGAGCAGGAGGCGAAGCTGCGGCTACGGGCAGGGCAGACCGACGCCGGTGCCGATCTGCTTACCCGCTGGGTCGAGCGCAGCGGGGGCGATGACACCTCGCGCTGGCTGCTGATTCAGACGCGGGCGTCGCTCGGCGATTGGTCGGCGGCCGCCAACTCGCTCGCGCGTATCCAGGCCTCCGGCGATAGCGACGGCTGGACACCGGAACAGCGTCAGCTCGCAGGGACGGTCTATCAGCAGACCGGGCAGTTCGACCGGGCGCTGTCGTTGATCGATGTGGAGACTGACGGTAACGCCGCCGCCGAGCGCGGTGATGTCTGGCGGCGGATGGCGGGGATGGCGCAACGCGCCGGAGACGACGGTCGCGCCGCCGCCATCTGGGAGAGCGGCTGGCGACGCGGCGTGCTGACCGCAGCCGCGGATCTCGAGCAGCTCGCCAGGCTGCATCTCGCTGGTGGCACCCCCGCTCGTGCCGGCGAGCATTTGAGCGACTGGCTCGAGAGCGGCCGGCTCGAGGATACCCTCGAACATCGACGTCTGCTGGCGCAGGCGTGGACGGCAGCGCGGGAGCACGACAGGGCGCTCGCGGCCTGGCGTCAGCTCGCCGAACGCACCCAGATGCCCGAGGATTGGCACCGGCTGGCGGATATCGCCTACGGCTGGGGCGAGTGGCAGACGACGCGGGAAGCGTTTGACGCGCTGCGAGACGCCGGCGGTCATTTCGCGGATCGTGACTGGCTGCTCTACGGCATCTCGGCCGCCCAGCTCGAGCGGACGGCAGAGGCTCGGGAGGCGTTTCGAGAGGCCGTGGCGGCAGGCAACCCGCAGGCACAGCAGTGGCTGGACTCCCTCGGGTCGACTTGACGGTCGAGACGGGGGTCGCTCGTCAGCCGAGTGAGAAAGACGCAAGGAACCGCCGAGCGCCGGCGGCAAAACAGCGGGCGGCGCCCTCGTTCATTACGGAAGCGGGCGCCGCCCGTTGTCGTTGTCCGGCATCGCTGCCCTGACGCGAGATCGGTTGAGAGTCGCCGATCCCAGAGCGCACGCTCTAGAGCGAGAACTCACTCCAGACAGGGGCGTGATCGGAGGGTTTTTCCATCCCGCGCAGGTCGTAGTCGATGCCCGCGTCGCGGGTCAGCTCGGCGAGCGACTCGGTCGCTAGCAGGTAGTCGATGCGAAGCCCGCGCTTGGGGTCGCGCTCGAAGCCTTTCGAGCGGTAATCGAACCAGCTGAAAGTGTCGTCGCTCTCCGGGTAGCAGCGGCGGTAGCTGTCTGAGAGCCCCCATGCCTTCAGGGTCGAGAGCCACTCACGCTCTTCGGGCTGGAAGCTGGTCTTGCCCTCGCGCAGCCAGCGCTTGCGGCTCGCTTCGCCAATGCCGATGTCGCGATCTTCCGGCGAGATATTGAAATCCCCCATGATCGCGAGTCGCTCCTCGGGACGGTGACGGGATTCGAGCATCGCGTTCAGGCCGGCGTAGAAGGCGCGCTTGTTGGGAAACTTGGTCGGATGCTCGACGTTTTCGCCCTGCGGGAAATAGCCGTTGTAGACCGTCAGCGGCGCGCCGTCCGGTAGCGTCAACGTAACGCCGATCAGGCGTCGCTGAGCGTCTTCATCGTCGTCCGGGAGACCGAGGTAGACCGCGGTCGGGGCGAGACGGGTCATCATTGCGACACCGTAGTGGCCTTTCTGGCCGTGGTAATGGACGTGATAGCCCATCGCCTCCACAGCCTCGCGAGGGAACTCGCTGTCCTGGACCTTGGTTTCCTGCAGCCCGATCACGTCCGGGGCGTGGGTATCGATCAGCGCCTGGAGCTGATGCAGTCGGGCCCGAATGCCGTTGATGTTGAAAGAGACCAGACGCATCAGCGAGAACCCTCGGGATCGCCATCGCCCTTGTGCAGCGGCAGCGGCGGGGCGCTCTGACGCTGGCGCTTGCGCTCCGCCTGCTCCTTGCGCTGCTCGGTCTTCTTGCTGACGAAGCGCCGCGACGTCGTGGAGACCTCGTCGGGGTTGTCATGGCGCCAGCGACGGTAGTCCTTACGCTTGCCGGTGCGAATCGTCACCTTGTCCGCCAGAGAGCGGGTCTTGCGTTTACGTGTCATGCGCGTGACCTATGGCTTGAGCGCGGGGGCTGCCGCCACCCGCAGAAACTTGCGATAGCGCATTCTAACAGCCACGCCGATAGCTGACAGCGACGCGACAGCACGAGCGCGCAGGGCTCGTGAAGGCAGCTGGCCACCGACTGGGCTCGCGACGTGTTCGACTGGGCTCGCGACGTGTTCGACTGGGCTCGCGACGTTGAACGGTGGGACTGATACAATGGGCGCTTGCTCGCGATTCTGATCGAGTGGCCCGGCCAGCCCGAAAAGCCATAAGCCGGGAACCGCGGTGGCATCCTCGACGGTGCGACCGATCTCGGGATCGCGTACGTCATCGTCAATCGAATTCGGACATTCGTCATTACTATGAGTGAGTCGGACAACACCCAGGCCCAGGCCCAGGCCCCGGCACAGAACCGCAGACCCAAGCGGCGTCGACGCAAGCCTCGCAAAACGCAGTCGGGGAATGCCTCCCAGTGGTCGCTGAAACAGTTCCCTGTCGAGCCCGTTGCTGGTCGCTGGCGTTTCCATGACTTCGATCTGCCGTTGGCGCTGATGCGTGCCATCCACGCAGAAGGGTTCGAATACTGCACGCCGATCCAGGCGCAGGCACTGATGCAGACCCTGCTCGGCGGCGATGTCGTCGGCAAGGCGCAGACGGGCACGGGCAAGACGGCGGCGTTTCTGATCTCGCTGCTGGCCTACTTTCTCGAAGAGGAAGCGCCGGATGGCCAGAAACCCGGCACGCCACGCTCGCTGATCGTCGCCCCCACGCGGGAGCTGGCGCTACAGATCGAGAAAGACGCCAAGGCGCTGGCACGCTTCACCTCGCTCAACGTGGCGAGCGTGGTCGGCGGCATGGACTATCAGACCCAGCGCACGGCCCTTGCCAAGAACATCGATATCCTCGTGGCGACGCCGGGTCGACTGCTGGATTTCCAGCAGAAGCGGGACATCGATCTCTCCCAGGTCGAAGTGCTGGTGCTGGACGAGGCGGATCGCATGCTGTCGATGGGTTTCATCCCCGACGTCAAGCGCATCATCCGCTACACCCCGAAGTGCGAGGAGCGTCAGACGTTTCTGTTTTCGGCGACCTTCACGCCGGACATTCTCAGCCTCTCCGAGCAGTGGACGCAGAAACCGAGCCACATCGAGATCGAGGTCACCACCGAGAACGCCGCCAACATCGATCAGCGCGTCTATCTGGTGAGCGATGCCGAAAAGCGCAAGCTGCTGGTCAACCTGCTCAGGCAGGAATCGATGGAGCGGGTGATCGTCTTCGGCAACCGCCGCGATCTGGTACGCGAACTCGACGGCCTGCTGCGTGAAGCCGGCATCAGCGTGGCGATGCTCTCCGGCGACGTGCCGCAGAACCAGCGCATCAGTACGCTCGAGAAGTTCCGCGACGGCGAAATTCAGGTGCTGGTCGCGACCGATGTCGCCGGTCGTGGTATCCACATCGAAGATGTCAGCCACGTGGTCAACTTCACGCTGCCGGAAGACCCGGAAGACTACGTCCACCGTATCGGGCGCACCGGCCGTGCCGGCGCCAAGGGCGTATCGATCAGCTTCGTGGGCGAAGAAGACGCGTTCTCCCTGCCGGAGATCGAGACCTACATCGACGGCAAGCTCCCCTGCGAGCATCCGCCCGAAGGCCTGATCGAATAACTTGCACGCTCCCCCGGCCGCTCCTTTCGTGAGCGGTCGTTCTCTCATGGCTTCCTCTTTCGACGGAACCGGCATGCTCGATGCGACCCTCAAGCAGGAGATACAGGACGCCTATCGGCGCGTGCTCGAGGGGCTCGAACTCACGCCACGCTACGGCCAGCGGCTGATGATCGCCGAGATCGCTCGCACGCTGGGAGCGATCGAATCCGACGATCAGGGCCGACGCACCTCCAACGAGCACGTCTGCGTGCTGGAGGCGGGTACCGGTACCGGCAAGACGCTGGCGTATCTGCTCGCCGCGCTCCCCATCGCCAAGGCGCGGGGCAAGCGGCTGGTCATCGCGACGGCGACCGTGGCGCTGCAGGAGCAGGTGCTCAATCAGGACCTGCCGATGCTTCAGAAGCATAGCGGGCTCGATTTCGGCTATGCGCTGGCCAAAGGGCGCGGCCGCTATCTCTGCGTCGCCAAGCTGGATCAGGCGCTGGAGGGCGCCGAGCCCAATCCGACGCTGTCACTGTTCGAGCAGACGATCGCCACCGACGCCGGTGGCGACTTCCCGCAGCTGATTCAGGAGATGGCGGACAGCTATTCGTCCGGCAGCTGGGAGGGGGATCGCGACAGCTGGCCGGTGGCGATCGAGGATCGTGACTGGCGGCGACTGACGGTGGATCACCGTCAATGTACCAACCGGCGCTGCGGGCACTTCGGTGCCTGTGCCTACTTCCGCTCGCGGCGGCATCTCGAGCAGGCGGACATCATCGTCGCCAATCACGATCTGGTGCTGGCGGATCTCGCGCTCGGGGGCGGCATGGTGCTGCCGTCACCCAAGGACTGCATCTACGTCTTCGATGAGGGGCACCATCTGCCGGACAAGGCGCTCGATCACTTCCATCACCGTTTCGGGGTCAACGCCACGCTGCGCTGGCTGCGCACGCTGAAGAAGTCGTTGACCGAGCTGACCACTGCGCTGGGAACGCAGCCGGCACTCAACCGCATGCTGGCAGCATTCCCCGAGCGGATCGCCGCGCTGGAGCCGCGTCTGGGCGATGTCTATTCGATGGGCCATCAGATCGCCGGACTCCCCCAGGGGGCGGGTAGCGAGACGCAGCATTTTCGATTTCCCAACGGTCGCGCGCCGCAGCCGCTGGTCGAACTCGCCGAGCAGCTGGTCGTCCCCTTTGCCGAGCTCTCTCGCGATCTCGAGACGATGACCGGCATTCTGCGCGAAAGCCTCGACCCGGAAAAGTCCACCGGCCTGGCGCGGGAGCAGGCTGAGCCCTGGCTGCCGCTCGCGGCGCTGCTGCACGGTCGGGCGCTCGAGGCCCACGCGCTATGGCAGGCGATGGCGACGCCGGACCCGGCGGATCAGAAGCCGCAGGCGCGCTGGCTGACGTTCCAGACCTTCGGTAGCGAACCGGAGCTGACCTTCTCGGCGAGTCCGGTATCGGCGGCGGAGACGCTGGCCCGCCATCTGTGGGGTACCTGTCACGGTGCGATCGTGACGTCGGCGACGCTAACCGCGCTCAATCGCTTCGAGCGCCTGCAGGAGCGAGCCGGACTCGCCAATCGCTACCGCTATCAGCGCCTGCCGAGTCCTTTCGACTACTCGCGGGCGACGCTGAGCGTGCCGCGGGAGGCCGTCGATCCCGGCGACGGCGCCGCTCACGAGCGGGCGATCGTCTCTTTCATCGAGTCGCTCGGCGACGACGAAGCGGTACTGGTGCTCTTCTCGTCGCGCAAGCAGCTCAAGAGCGTCGCCGAAGCGCTGCCCGATCCCTGGTCCTCGCGTCTGCTGGCGCAGGATCGACTGCCCAAGCGCGAGCTGCTCGAGCGTCACCGCAAGGCGGTGGACGACGGCAAGGGCAGCCTGATCTTCGGACTGGCGAGCTTCGCCGAGGGGATCGATCTGCCGGGGCGCTATCTCACTCACGTGGTGATCACGCGGCTGCCGTTTTCGGTGCCGGACGACCCGGTGGGTGCGACGCTGGCGGAGTGGATCGAGAGTCAGGGCGGTAACCCCTTCATGCGCATCTCGGTACCCGACGCTTCGATCAAGCTGGTTCAGGCCTGTGGGCGTCTGATTCGCAAGGAAGAGGATAGCGGGCGGATATCGCTGCTCGATCGCCGCGTGCTGACACGGCGCTACGGTCAGGCGCTGCTCGATGCGCTGCCGCCGTTTCGCCGCGAGATCGATGGCGTAACGATGGGCGAAGCCTCCTGACGCCGACGCAGCATGGCGCCGACGGGGTCTGAGCTCTAGGGCCACTCGCCGTGCTCGATACCTGTCCCCTAATTAAGACGCCCGGGAGGAGCTCCTCCCGGGCGTCTTGCAGTCGAGCGGACCGGGGAACGTCAGTCGGCGTCTTGCTGGCGCGCCTTGAGTGCGGACTCGATCTGCGTTGCCACCTGCGTGAAAGTGCGCTCGGTGGTCGGCCAGTCGATGCAGGCGTCGGTAATCGATACGCCGTATTCGAGCTCGGCCAGATCCGACGGGATTTTCTGACTGCCCCAGCCGATGTTGGACTCGATCATCAGCCCAATGATGGAGTGATTGCCGTCCACGATCTGCTGGGCGACGTTCTCCATCACCAGCGGCTGCAGGGAGGGGTCCTTGTTGGAGTTGGCATGCGAGCAGTCGATCATCAGGTTGGCGCGCAGGTTCGCCTTGGCGAGTTCCTGCTCGGCGAGGGTCACGCTGACGCTGTCGTAGTTCGGCTTGCCGTTGCCCCCACGCAGCACGACGTGGCCGTAGGCGTTGCCGCGGGTCCGGATGATCGCGACCTGGCCGGCCTGATTGATCCCCAGGAAATTGTGCGGGCTGGCCACGGACTTCAGCGCATTGACTGCGACGTCGAGGCTGCCATCGGTGCCGTTCTTGAAGCCGACCGGCCCGGAAAGCCCAGAGGCCATCTCGCGGTGAGTCTGCGACTCGGTCGTACGCGCCCCGATCGCCGACCAGCTGATGCAGTCCTGCAGGTACTGCGGCGAGATCGGATCGAGCGCTTCGGTCGCCAGCGGCAGGCCGATTTCGGCGAGATCCACCAGCAGGCGGCGGGCGGTATGCAGGCCTTCCTCGATCGCGAAGGTATCGTCGATGTGCGGGTCGTTGATCAGCCCCTTCCAGCCGGTGGTCGTACGCGGCTTCTCGAAGTAGACCCGCATGACGATATAGAGGCTGTCACTCACCGCATCGGCAAGCTTTCGCAGGCGCTTGGCATAGTCCCGTGCGGCGTCGGGATCGTGGATCGAGCAGGGGCCCACGACGACGAGCAGGCGCGGATCTTCTCGGTCGAGAATGCGCTGGATCGTCTGGCGGCCTTCGATCACGGTCCGCTCGGCAGCGTCGCTCAAGGGCACGTGCTGCTTGAGCTGCTCGGGGGTGATCAGGACGTCCTGGGAAAGGACGTTGAGATTGTTGACCTGCTGTTCCGACATGCTGGGCTCGTTGACTGTTCTAATGGGGGCGCGTTGAGCGCGTACTATGGAGGCTGGCGGGTCAGGAAATCAACTTCGCGGGTGGCGAACGTCACGGGCATGCCCCGATACCGTCGGCCTGTCACCGGTAGTCACTTGATGCGCCGAGACAAAACGGGAACACTGTCACGTTGCCGGCGCGTGCGAACGAGATCGTTCTGTTATAAGTTGCACGCCTATCACTGAATCGCGAGTTCTCGAGCTCCAGGTAGAGTCATGAGCGTATTGTTTTGTCATTGTCATCGAGCGTCGTTTTCACAGTGCGCCACGCCCCTGCCCGAGGGGAGGAGCTGAATGGGGGCCAGAGAAACCGATCAGCAGCTCGTCGAGCGCGCGCAGAAAGGGGATACACGGGCCTTCGACCTCCTGGTCAAAAAGTATCAGCACAAGATTCTCGGTCTGATCGGCCGCTACGTTCAGGATCACGGCGAAGTTCAGGATGTCGCGCAGGAGGCTTTCATCAAAGCCTACCGCGCGCTTGGCAGTTTCCGCTCCGAAAGTGCCTTTTACACGTGGATGTATCGCATCGCCATCAACACGGCGAAGAACTATCTCGTCTCTCGCGGGCGTCGCCCTCCGGGTAGCGATCTCGACATCAGCGATGCCGAGATCGTCGATCAGAGCGGACGTCTCGCTGACATCGAAACCCCCGAAGCCGCCATCGCACGGGATCAGCTGGAAGCTGCCGTTTTCCAGGCGATCGATGCGCTGCCGGACGATCTGCGCACTGCCATCACGCTGCGCGAGTTCGACGGGCTCTCCTATGAAGACATCGCCACCATTATGGAGTGTCCCGTGGGGACGGTGCGCTCACGTATCTTTCGGGCCCGCGAGGCCGTCGACAAGCATATCGCACCGCTGCTCGAGCACGGCCCGGCGGAGGCCGCCGACGAATGACGACGAGGCATGTGTCGCCATTTCGAGACGTCGACTTCGACGATTCGACACTTGAGATGAACCGAAAATGAACTGTTGGCGATTTCTGTCGTCTGAGTACGGGAAGCACAACAGTACAGTCGTTGAACGGCGACGCTCGCCGGGGCAGACACCCGCCAGCGGCCGCGAGAGGTTTCAGGGCGCAGCGATGAATGGAATATCGTGAGTTCGCCGCAGCAAGGACGTCGCCGTCATTCAACACGTGGCAAGGCCGAGTGTGAGGGTATGACTATGAAGCAGGTAAACGAATCGTTTTCCGCCTTGATGGACAACGAAGGCGATGAGTTCGATCTCCGTCGCGTGCTCAAGCGTGGAGAGGCGACGAATGCCGACGTCTGGCGACGTTACCATCTGGCCCGGAGCATGATGCGTCGCGAACGCGATAGCGTCGTCGACGCGGACATTTCCGGCGACGTGCTGGCGGCGCTACGCGATGAACCCCAGGTCGCGACGCCGGAGCCGGACGCAACGCCGCACAAGCGCCATTCGTTCTCCATGATGGGCGGCGCTGCCGTGGCGGCGGCGGTCTCGCTGATGGTGATTACCGGCGTTCAGGTCTACAACGGACGCTTCGCCGATAACGGCGGGGCCACCGACATCGCCAGTACGCCGTCGAATGACGCGACGCCGAGCTTCGTGACCCCGAATGGCGGTACGGGTGTTCGAGAGGGGCAGAATGGCGTAGTGCCCGCTTCCATGCAGGCGCCGGCCTCTGACGGCATGCCCTTCACTTCGATGGGCAGCGGTAGCGGTTTCATGACCATCGGTGACAGTGTCGGAGGCGCGGCGTACCGGACATCGGGAGACGCGAACGCCGAGACGTCGGTGCGTCCATTCTTCGAACGTCACGCCATGGGCGATGCGTTGCAGAGTGATTCCTCCGGAAGCGAAGACTGGGCGCCGCTACTGCGATCCACCGGCACCTACGCCAGTCAGCTTCATCAGGCGAGTGCGCCGCCGATGCGCTGATCGTCACCGATCTCTGCCAGCCTCCAACGCCGCCGCGTCGAACGACGCGGCGGCGTTTGTGCATTCGATACCGGTCACGTCAGAGAGGCGGGAGTGTGGCTTGCAGCCCGAACACGTGATTTACCGGTGCGGCGCGAGTAAAGAAAATTTACATCCGATTGAACTCCAGCGTTTTTTTCGTATCAATGATGAGGGCGTAACCGGTCGGACCCGACCGGTTACGCTCGGCTCCCTCGGGGTTCATGCCATGATTTCATCCCCTGAAGGTCATTCCCCCTGTAATTTCACGGCTTCATGACGGTTAGGAGTGTTTATGCAACGCATGACGAAATGGTTATCGACCTGGCTTTTGATGGCAGTCACGTTGACTACCCTGCAGACCGCCCAGGCGCGGGATTTGCCCGATTTCACCGAGCTGGTCAAGCAGGCAGCGCCGGGTGTGGTCAATATCGCAACCACGAGTACGGTCAGTGCCGGTGGCGGGTACGGCCAGCAGGAAATTCCCGAGATATTTCGTCGCTTCTTCGGCGATCAGATGCCGCCGATGCCCGGCGCGCCGGGCGGCGACGGCGAGCGCAAATCCCTGGGCTCGGGCTTTGTGATCCGCGCGGATGGCTACGTGCTGACCAACGCGCACGTGGTCAAGGACGCCGACGAGATCATGGTGCGGCTCAACGATCGTCGCGAGCTGCCGGCCACACTGGTCGGTTCCGACCCCCGCACCGACGTCGCGCTGCTGAAAGTCGACGCCAATGACCTGCCGACGCTGAACATCGGCGACTCCGACGATCTCGAAGCCGGTGAGTGGGTGGCGGCGATCGGTTCGCCGTTCGGTTTCGACCACTCGGTGACCGCGGGGATCGTCAGCGCGATCAATCGAACGCTACCGAGCGAGACCTACGTGCCGTTCATCCAGACCGACGTGGCGATCAACCCGGGCAACTCCGGGGGGCCGTTGTTCAACCTCGACGGCGAAGTCGTGGGTATCAACTCGCAGATCTATACCCGCAGCGGTGGTTTCATGGGGCTCTCGTTCGCCGTGCCGATCAGCGTTGCCATGAACGTGGCCGATCAGCTGCGAACCGAGGGTCACGTCAGCCGCGGCTGGCTGGGCGTCGTGATTCAGCCGGTCTCCAAGGATCTTGCCGAATCGTTCGGCCTCGACGATACGCGCGGTGCACTGATCTCGGACGTCAGCAACGATAGCCCGGCGCAGGAAGCCGGACTGCAGGCGGGTGACGTCGTGCTCGAGGCCGGTGGCCAGGCCATCGACGACTCGACCACGCTGCCGCGTCTGGTAGGTCAGGTCTCGCCGGGTGACGATATCGAACTCAAGATACTGCGCGGTGGCAAAACGCAGACCCTCGACGTCACCGTCGGCGAATGGCCGGAAGAGATGACCCCGGACGGCGCGCCGGGCCAGCCCACCTCGGCCGAGCAGGGGCGCCTGGGTATCGCGGTCAGCGATCTCGACGACCAGCAGAAAGAGCAGCTCGAAATCGATAGCGGCGTGCTGGTTCGCCGTGTCGATCCGCGCGGTGCCGCCGCCTCCGCCGGTATTCAGCCGGGAGATGTCATCGTCAGCTTCGATCAGAAGCCGGTGAAAACCGCGGATGAACTCATCGAAGCCGCCAAGCAGGTCGAGGGGCAGCAAGCGGTGCCGGTACGAATTCAGCGTGACGGCAACGCACTCTTCGTCGCGCTTCGCCTGGGGTCCGGCGACTCCTGAACTCGACCGCCGATCGGTAGCGGTTGATACCGAATCCGTCGTGTCTACACCGACCGGCCCGCAGCGATGGGGCCGGTCGGTGTCTTTCGGGAACTCTTCGCCCGCCCTCGCCGGTGTGGCGGTCGGGCCGTCGCTGTCTTTGCCTCGGCCATGTCGGTACAATGCCGCCATTTCGTCATTCTCCCGCGCGACCCGCCGCCACGGCCCGTGTTCGTCTGCGCGTACAAACGATCGGTAAGGATTCAATGGCAGACGCCGCAAGCAACGAACAGCTCAAGTACATCCGGAACTTCTCGATCATCGCGCACGTCGACCACGGCAAGTCCACGCTCGCCGACCGTATCATCCAGGTCTGCGGTGGCTTGACCGAGCGCGAGCTCAAGGAGCAGGTGCTCGACTCGATGGATCTCGAGCGCGAGCGGGGCATTACGATCAAGGCGCAGTCGGTGACGCTGGACTATCAAGCCCAGGACGGCCACACCTACCAGCTCAACTTCATCGATACCCCGGGCCACGTCGACTTCTCCTACGAGGTGTCGCGCTCGCTCTACGCGTGTGAAGGCGCGCTGCTGGTGGTCGACGCAGCGCAGGGCGTCGAGGCGCAGTCCGTTGCCAACTGCTACACCGCCATCGAGCAGAATCTCGAGGTGCTGCCGGTCCTTAACAAGATGGACCTGCCCCAGGCCGACCCGGATCGGGTGGCCCACGAAATCGAGGAGATCATCGGCCTCGACGCGCACGACGCGGTCCAGGTCTCGGCCAAGAGCGGGCTCAACGTCGACCTGCTGCTCGAACGCCTGGTGCGGGACATTCCGCCGCCCCAGGGCGATCGCGACGGCAGCCTGCAGGCGCTGATCATCGACTCCTGGTTCGACAACTACCAGGGCGTGGTCTCGCTGGTACGGCTCTTCGACGGCACGCTGAAGAAGGGCGACAAGATTCACATGAAGTCCACCGGCCGCGACTGGGAAGTCGGCGACATCGGTTTCTTCAACCCCAAGCAGCACTCCACCGGGATGCTGCGAGCGGGCGAAGTGGGCTTCGTGATCGCGGGCATCAAGGACATCCACGGGGCGCCGGTGGGTGACACCATCACCCATGCCAAGACCAAGGACGTCACCCGTCTGCCGGGTTTCCAGAAGGTGAAACCGCAGGTCTATGCCGGTATGTTCCCGGTCAGCTCGGACGAGTACGAAGATTTCCGCGACGCGCTCGAGAAGCTTGCGCTCAACGACGCCTCGCTCGACTACGTGCCGGAAAACTCCGACGCGCTTGGGTTCGGCTTTCGCGTCGGCTGTCTCGGCACGCTGCACATGGAGATCATCCAGGAGCGGCTGGAGCGCGAGTACAACCTCGATCTACTGACCACCGCGCCCACGGTCATCTACGAGCTGCTGATGGACGACGGCGAGCTCGAGTACATCTCCAACCCGTCGAAGCTGCCCGATCTGGCCAACGTCACCGAGATGCGCGAGCCGATCGTGCGCGCCAACATCCTGGTGCCGCAGGAGTACGTGGGTGCCGTCATCAGCGATTGCGTCAATCGCCGGGGTGTCCAGCTCGACATGCAGGTGCTGGGTAACCAGATGCAGCTGGTCTACGAGCTGCCGATGGCGGAAGTGGTGATGGACTTCTTCGATCGTCTGAAGTCGATTTCCAAGGGCTACGCCTCACTGGACTACAGCTTCGAGCGCTTCGAGGCGGCCAAGCTGGTGCGGCTCGACATTCTGATCAACGGCGATCGGGTCGACGCGCTGGCGGTCATCATCCACCGCGATCACGCCCACTCCCGCGGCCGCGTGCTGGTCGAGAAGATGCAGGAACTGATTCCGCGTCAGATGTTCGACGTGGCGATCCAGGCCGCCATCGGCGGGCACGTCGTCGCACGCTCGACGGTCAAGGCACTGCGCAAGAACGTGACTGCCAAGTGCTACGGCGGCGACGCCAGCCGTAAAAAGAAGCTGCTCGAGAAGCAGAAGGCCGGCAAGAAGCGGATGAAACAGGTAGGGCGCGTCGAGATTCCCCAGGACGCGTTCCTCGCCGTTCTCAAAGTGAACGAGTAGGAAGTCGGGTATGAATTTTTCGTTGTTGTTGGTTCTTGCGGTGGCCGTCAGCGGCATCATCTGGCTGCTGGATCGCCTTTTCTGGCGGCGACAACGCCGTGAGCGACAGCGCGAAGCGGCGCGAACCCAAGGGCAGGAGTCCCAGGTCGAGTACAAGGACCCCTGGCCGATCGACTACGCGCGCTCGTTCTTTCCGGTACTGCTGATCGTGCTGGTGGTGAGAAGCTTCATCGTCGAGCCGTTCCAGATTCCGTCGGGATCGATGCGCCCGACGCTCGAGGTGGGTGACTTCATCCTCGTCAACAAGTTCGCCTATGGATTGCGGCTGCCGGTCAGCAACACCGAAATCGCCGAGCTTGGCGAGCCCGAGCGCGGCGACGTCATGGTCTTTCGTTTTCCCAACGACCCCTCGGTGAACTTCATCAAGCGCGTCATCGGGCTGCCGGGCGACCGCATCCGCTACGAGAACAAGCAGCTCTACGTCAACGGCGAGCCGGTGCCCAAGGAAGTGATCGATGCCGACCCGGCCACCGCGCCCGGCGAGGAGGAACTGCTCGAGCAGCTCGGCGACGCCGAGCACAGCATCTACAACACCCCGCAGGCGCCGGGGCCGCAGATGCGCGAAATCGTCGTGCCGGACGATGAGTATTTCATGATGGGCGACAACCGCGACCACTCCAACGATAGCCGCTACTGGGGCTTCGTCCCGGAAAGCGACATCGTCGGCAAGGCTTTCGCGGTCTGGATGCACTGGGATGGCGGGCTGCCTAGCTTCGGTACAGTGCGCCAAATACACTGAAATTCGCCCGGCACCGGCGCGTGCCGGCTCGCCGACCGTCGCGACCTCATGCTTGCGTACCGCCGTTTCGAACGGCATCGGCGCGAGCAAGCGTCGCGACACACAGCACAACGTAAAGTGGGAATGACGTGAGTGATCCTCTGGTAGGTTTCAGTCGACGCATCGGTTACGAGTTTCGTGACCGAACCCGGCTGGAACTGGCGCTGACGCACCGTAGCGTCGGTGGCGGTAACAACGAACGACTCGAATTTCTGGGCGACTCCATCGTCAATTTCGTCATCGGGGAGGCGCTGTTCGAACGCTTCCCGGCGGCGCGCGAGGGTCAGCTCTCGCGGCTTCGCGCCGGTTTGGTCAAGGGCCAGACGCTGGCGGTGGTGGCGCGGGAGTTCGATCTCGGCGAGTGCCTGCGTCTGGGCTCCGGCGAGATGAAAAGCGGCGGTCACCGCCGGGATTCGATCCTCGCGGACGCCCTCGAGGCGGTGATCGGGGCGATCTATCTCGACGCCGGCATGGACGTCGCTCGCAGTCGGGTGCTGGCGTGGTTCGAGACGCGTCTGGAAGCGATCGACCTGCACAACACCCAGAAGGATCCCAAGACACGGTTGCAGGAATTCCTGCAGTCTCGTCAGCAGGCGCTGCCGCGCTACGAGGTCACGCTCGTCGAGGGCGAGGCCCACGCGCAGACGTTCAGCGTCGAGTGCCACGTCGCCATGCTCGGCGACGAGCCCACACTCGGTGAGGGCACCAGTCGCCGGCTCGCCGAACAGCAGGCCGCCGAAGTGGCGCTTGCCCAACTCGAACCCAACAAGAGTCGACGCTAATGACACAGACTTGCGGTTTCGTCGCGATCGTCGGCCGACCCAACGTTGGCAAATCGACCCTCATGAACCGGATCCTCGGGCAGAAGGTCTCCATCACGTCGCGTCGGCCCCAGACCACGCGGCATCAGATCATGGGGATCAAGACCGAGGGCGAGGCGCAGTTCGTCTACGTCGATACCCCGGGGATGCACCAGCAGACCAAGGATCGCAACAAGGCGATCAACCGCTTCATGAACCAGGCGGCCTCCCAGGCTCTGCGGGATGTCGACTGTGTGGTGTTCATCGTCGATCGCACGCGCTGGACCGACGAGGATCAGGTCGTGCTCGACAAGCTGACCCACGTCAAGGCGCCGGTCATTCTGGCGGTGAACAAGGTCGACCGGCTCGAGGACAAGACCACGCTGCTGCCCTGGCTCGAATCGCTGTCGATCCGGCGTGAATTCGCCGCGATACTGCCGCTGTCGGCCAAGCACGGGAGCAACGTGCCGGAGCTCGAAGCGGAGGTGGCTAAGTGTTTGCCGGAGAACGTGCACTACTTCCCGGAAGATCAGATCACCAACAAGAGTCAGCGCTTTCTCGCCGCGGAGCTGGTGCGAGAGAAGGTGATGCGCCAGCTCGGCGATGAACTGCCGTATCAGATGACGGTAGAGATCGAGGAGTTTCGTGACGAAGGGCGTGTCATTCATATCAGTGCACTGATGCTGGTGGAGCGCCAGGGCCAGAAGAAGATTCTGATCGGCGACAAGGGCGATCGCATCAAGAAGATCGGTACCGAGGCGCGTCAGGAGATGGAGCGGGCGTTCGACGCCAAGATCATGCTCAATCTCTGGGTCAAGGTGAAGCGCGGCTGGTCCGACGACGACCGCGCGCTGAGAAGTCTCGGCTACGACCTCGACTAGCCGGACCTCGCCTCGTCCATGCAACCCCAGCCGGCCTATCTGCTGCACAAACGCCCCTACCGCGAGACCAGTGCGCTGGTCGACGTGATCACGCTGGAGCACGGTCACATTCGCGCCGTGGCGCAAGGGGTCCAGCGCGCCGGCAGCAAGTCGCGCAGCAAGCTGCAGCCCTTCGCGCCACTGCATCTCACCTGGGTCGGCGAGAGCGATCTCAAGCGGCTGCGCATGATGGAAACCACCCAGAGCGCCGTCCTGCTGGCCGGAGAGGGGCTGCTCTGCGGGCTCTACGCCAACGAACTCCTGACTCGAGCGCTCCCGGTCGGGCTGCCGGTGAGCGATGTCTTCGCTATCTACGCTTGGGCAGTCGAGCGCCTGACGCGGCCCGCCGAGCGAGGCGGTGCGCTGCGACGTCTCGAGGTGACGCTGCTCGAGGCGCTGGACGCCGACCCCGTCTTCGTCGATGTCGACGATCAGCCGCTCGATCCTGCCGCGCGTTACACGTACTGGCCAACCGAGAGACGCTTCAAACGCCTGGAGGCGCACGACACCTCCAGGCCCGGCTGGGACGGACGTAGTCTCAAGCTACTCGGGCGTGGTGACTGGGATGCGCCGGGGCTTGCCGGGCTGAGCAAGGCGTTGACCCGTGCGGCACTCGCGCCACTGATCGGCCAGCAGCCGCTGCGTTCGCGGGAGCTGATGCAGCGGCTACGCTCGCGCCGCGAGCGTGGTTGAGGCCTGCGCCTTTTCGAATTCATCGCTCCCTGAAGCGCTCTCTTTCCGACCGAACCTCTGCAAGGAGTCTCTCCATGACCGCCACTCGCATTCAGCTCGGCGTCAACATCGATCACGTCGCGACCCTGCGCCAGGCCCGCGGTACCCGCTACCCCGATCCGGTCCAGGCCGCGCTACTGGCGGAAGAGGCCGGTGCCGACAGCATCACGCTGCATCTGCGCGAAGATCGTCGCCACATTCAGCCCCGCGACGTCGAACTCGTCGCTGCCGTGATCAATACTCGCCTGAATCTGGAGATGGCGGTCACCGAGGAGATGATCGCGCTGGCGGAGCGACTCAAGCCCGCCGACGTCTGCCTGGTGCCGGAAAAACGCGAGGAACTGACCACCGAGGGCGGGCTGGATTTGATCGCCGGCGAGCGAATCCTCGGCGAGGCTTGCCAACGCCTTGGCGCAGCGGGCTGTCGGGTATCGCTGTTCATCGACCCGGAGCCTTCGCAGATCGAGAAGGCGCATGCGCTCGGCGCGCCGGTCATCGAACTGCACACCGGGGCCTACGCTGAGGCACAGGGCGAAGCGCAGCGTATCGAACACGCCCGGCTGACCGCGGCTGCCGAGTTCGCCAGCGAACTGGGGCTGGTGGTCAACGCCGGGCACGGTCTGCACTACCACAACGTGGAGTCGATCGCGGCGATCGCCGGCGTCCAGGAGCTCAACATCGGCCACGCCATCGTGGCGCGGGCGCTGTTCGTGGGACTCAAGGAAGCGGTCGCCGAGATGAAGCGGCTGATGATCGCGGGCCAGGAAGCCGGCCTCGTCGCGCAGATCGAATCGTTCGACCACGACCACGACCACGACCACGACTAGAATTTCGCGTCGCGAATCGTCTATCTCACGCTCTCGAGCCTGGAGGCGCGAAGGCAACTGTGCGGGCGAGGGCCTCCTGTAAGGCATCCCACTCGGCGCCGCAAGTGCCAATTCCCTCTCGTGTCAGGCGGCGTTCGAACGCTTCGCCGGCTTCGCTCAACGCCGGTACGCCGCAGTAGCGGCAGCCGCCGTTGAGCTTGTGAATCGCCTCGCTCAGTGCCGCCGTGTTTCGAGCCTGCCAGGCGCGTTCGAGCGAATGGCGATGCGCGGGTAGCTCCTCGAGCAGTCGCGTCATCAGGTCGTCGGCCAGCGCCTGCCGACCACCGGCGAGATGGAGCGCGAGCGCGCGATCGATCACCGGCAAGGCCAGTTCGTCATGATCGCGTTCGTCTGCCTCGAGACCATTCGTATCGTGCGCATCCACGCTGGGTTCATCCGCGGTGGGTTCGTTCCCCACCGTCGCTGGCGCATCGCTCGTCAATCTCGTGTCCGCGGCAGCGTTCGGTCCCGCTTCAGTGAGAGCGGGACTCGGCAGATGCCGCGCGAGCAGCTCGCGTAATCGGTGTTCGTCGAGGGGCTTGTCGATGTGCTCCGCCGGTCGGTGAACCGGGCCCCGGCCAGCACAGTCGTGCTCGAGGTCCGCGCTCATCAGTACGATCGGCACCTGCTGCCAGCGCGCGTCCAATCCCTTGAGCGTTGCGACTTCTTCATCCCCGCAGGCGTCCGGCAGATGGCGGTCCATCAGTACCAGGTCGACGTGCCGCTCACTGGCGATACGCAGCCCGTTGGCGAAGGTGTCGGCGATCAGCGGGCAGGCCCCGACGATGGAGATCATCGCGTCCAGGTAGTGTTGAGAGAGTTCGTCGTCGTCGATGACCAGCACTCGCGGCAGCTCGGTTCTCGCGCGCTGGCGACGCTCGTCGAGCATGCCGGTGAGCGCACGGCCGAATATGTAGCGCGACATGGGCAGACGCTGGACGCGACTGCCGGCGGGCAATCGCCACGCCACGGTTTCGGTCGGCTCCGCATCGACCAGCAGCAGACAGGGCGTGGCGAGCGTATCGAAGCGCCGCTGCCAGCCCGCCGCGGCGTCGGTTTCCAGGTCGTCGCGTTCGATACCCACGACGAGCAGGTCGACGGCCCCGGCGCGAGCGGCGAGCGCGTCGGCATCGCTGATGTGCGACGGCGACCCCGCCCAGCGTTTCAGCGCATGGTCGAGCAGACGTGACAGCCGCGGATGAGGTTGATGGACAGCGACACGCGCGCCATCGAGGTCGAATTCGGCCGGGCGCGCCAGCGGCTCGCAGGCCCGCAAAAAGAAGCTCGCCGTCAACCGCGTCCCTCGCGTCGCGGCGTCGAGGCGCAGCGTGCCGTCCATCGCCACGACCAGATCGCGACAGATCGCCAGGCCACTGGTTTTGCGACGACCGTCGTCGGCCTCGGGCGGGGCGGTGTCGATCTCTGCGGACGACGATGCCACCGCGCGGTTCATGCGTTGGCGCTGCTCGGGCGCAAGCTCGCCGTCATTGTGTACGCTCAGCCGCAGGCGAACGCCACCGGCATCGCGACACTCCAGGCGTACGCAGATCACCACGTCGCCGGCCTGGCCGTACTTGATGGCGTTGTTGATGAGGTTGGTGAGCAACTGGCGGACGCAGACGCTCGCGCCGATCAGCCGCGGAGGTACATCGTCATAGACCAGCGGCAGTAGCGTCATGCGCTTCGACTGCGCCAGGGGCGCCTGCAGACAGGCGACTTCCCAGAGCAGGTCCGCGATATCGAACACGTCGTCTTGCTGGCGGCGGCGGTCGCCGAGCACGTGATCGACCGTCTGCAGTAGGCCCCGCGAAGCGAGATCGATATGCCGCAGCCACTCGCGCTGTCGTGCGTCCAGCGAACTCCCTTCGAGCAGGCGGCAGAATCCCAGCATGCCCGAAAGCGGCGCCCGCAGTTCGTGACTGGCGAAAGCCAGCTTGCGGCCATCGCCCGGGGACATCGCGGTTACCATCGACGCCTCGCGCTTCGATACACGGCTTTGCGTTGCGCGGTTCAAGGCGTTGCTTTGAGACGCCTGGCTGTCTGAAGCGCGGATAGGGCTATGGCTGTTTTCGCCACCGGCACATGGGGCCAGGAGAGCGGCAGCGGAGCGTGCCCGTCGCCTCGCCATCATTCCTAAGGCGAGTAGAACGAGGGCGGCGGCGAGGGCCGCCGCGAATGAAAGCCGCGCCCGCGCCTGTGGCGAGGCCGCGGTGGTGTCGGCGAAGGTGAGGTCGAGCCATAGCGGATCGGACGGAGATCCCAGCGAACCGATCCAGCGCTCGGACGCGAGGCGTTGCCAGCCACTGCGGTTTGCGAGCGTCGGCGGCGGGGCGGTAGCGTCGCCGCTTTGCACTCGGGCGCGACCGTTGGCCTGCCATAGCGTGACGCCGGCCACGCCGCTGCCCGCGGTCAGTCGCTCGATCAGCGCCTGCAGGCGGCGCGTGTCGTCACTGTCGGCGGCGTCTTGCAGCGAAGGCAGCATCCAGTGAACGACGCCATCCAGGCGTTGATGAGTGTGATGTCGCTCGACGCCTTGCAGCTCGAACCAGTGCCAGCCGAGTGCCATGAGCAGTGCGACGCCGGCGCCTAGCGTCAATCGGGACAAAACGTGGGATGACATGGCGATTCAGAGTAGCCGTGGCAGCAGGGAATTCCCGCTAGCGTACCATTCACATCCCGTGACAAAACGCGGGGTTCGACGTTTCGCCCGGCATGCGAGACGTTTCCCGTCGTACCTGTCGATGCCGGGTGACGTTCTCGCGCTGTCATGCCCCTGCCGAGCTTCGATATACTGTCGCCATTCACTGCACCGTCGATCTTCATCGATGCTTCCGGCAACCGCCCTCGGCGCGCCGCGAAGCGTCGCGACACCGTCTCTAGGATACCCGCCATGGCTTTTCCCACGCTCGCGCAAACCGTCGGCAACACGCCACTGGTCCGCCTCGCCCGAATTTCGGCGGGGCGTGACAACACGCTGCTCGCCAAGCTCGAAGGGAACAATCCTGCCGGCTCGGTGAAGGACCGTCCGGCGCTGTCGATGCTGCGGGAAGCCGAAGCGCGCGGCGATATCGTCGCCGGCGATACGTTGATCGAGGCGACCTCCGGCAATACCGGGATCGCGCTCGCCATGGCCGCGGCGGTCATGGGCTATCGCATGATCCTGATCATGCCGGACAACGCCTCCAGCGAACGCAAGCAGGCGATGGCCGCCTATGGGGCGACGCTCATCGGCGTCAGCAAGGAGGCGGGTATGGAGGGCGCCCGCGATCTCGCCGATGAGATGATCGCTCGCGGCGAAGGCAAGCCGCTCAACCAGTTCGCCAATCCCGACAACCCGCTGGCGCACTATCGTTCCACCGGGCCCGAACTCTGGGAGCAGACGGCCGGTCGAATCACCCACTTCGTCAGCTCCATGGGAACCACGGGGACGATCATGGGCACCTCGCGCTATCTCAAGGAGCGCAACCCGTCGATCGAGATCGTCGGTCTCCAGCCGTCGGACGGCGCCAGTATCGCCGGCATTCGGCGCTGGCCGGAGGCCTACCGGCCGAGCATCTACGAGTCCACACGGGTGGATCGGTTGCTCGATATCGAACAGGCGGAGGCGGAAGAGAACATGCGCCGGCTGGCGCGCGAGGAGGGCATCCTTGGCGGAGTCTCCTCCGGCGGGGCGCTGGCCGGGGCGTTGAGAGTCGCCGAGCAGGTGGACAACGCGGTCATCGTCTTCATCGTCTGCGATCGTGGCGATCGCTATCTTTCCACCGGCCTCTACGCGCCGGACGCCTGATCATGGCGATGCTGGGAAAGAAACGCACCCCCGTCGCCAAACGCGAGCGGGCCGGCGCGCCATCGCCGACGCCGAACGCCGACGAGGCCTTGATCGTCGAGCGCCTCGCCCACGATGGGCGTGGCGTCGCGCGCCACGCCGAGGGCAAGACCGTATTCGTCGATCGCGCGCTGACGGGCGAGCGAGTCGAGGTCGCGATTCATCGTCAGCGACGCCGCTTCGACGAGGCGCATGTGCGAAAGCGACTCACCGACGCCCCGACGCGGGTCGTACCCCCGTGTGAGTACTTCGAGCGCTGCGGCGGCTGCGACCTGCAGCATCTGGCGGTCGCGGCGCAGCGCGATCACAAGCGTGGCGTGCTCGCCGAGCTGCTGTCACAGCACGCGATCACGCGATTCGCCGACGGCGGCGAACTCGTCGATGACATCGACGTGATTGCGGGGAGCGATAGCGGCTACCGGCGGCGGGCGCGGCTTGGCGTCAAGCGCGATGCCAGCGGCACGATCCGCTTCGGCTTTCGCGCCCGGGGCAGCGAGCAGCTCGTCGACATCGCACACTGCTACGTGCTCGCCCCTGAACTCGCGGCACTGCTGCCGGCGCTACGTCGGCAGCTCGAATCGCTCTCGGTCGCGCGCCACGTCGGCCACCTCGAACTGCTACTGGCCGACGACGGGCAGGCGGTCGTGGTGGTTCGCCAACTGCGCGATATCGTCGAGGACACCGAGCGCTGGCGCGAGTTTGCGTCGCGCGCGTCGGTATCGGTGGCGCTGCTCAAGGGGCGCGAGAGCCGTACCCTGGAATGGCTGGTCCCGCCGCCGGCGTTGAGCGTGAGCGTCGAGAGCCGAACGGGGACGGTGTCGCTGGCCGTCGAGCCGGGGGATTTCCTGCAGGTCAATGCCGAGGTCAATCAACGCCTGATCGACACCGCCCGCCAGTGGCTCGACCTGTCAGGGAAGGAGCGGCTGCTCGATCTCTTCGCCGGCATCGGCAACTTCTCGCTCGCGCTGGCGGGCGACGTCGAGTCCGTAACCGCGGTCGAGGGTAGCGCGGCGATGGTCGCGCGGCTGCGTGACAACGCCGCGCGTAACGCGCGTGCCAACGTCACCGCGCGCCAGGCCGATCTGGCCGTACCCGGGGAGGCGCTCGTCGACGCGCTGGCCGAACACGATACGGTGCTGCTCGACCCGCCGCGAGACGGCGCCGACGCAGTCTGCCGGGCGCTCGCGGCGAGCTCGGTCGAGCGGGTGCTCTATGTTTCCTGCCACGCCGCGGCGCTGGCCCGCGATCTCGCCACCCTCTGCACGGCCGGATTCCGACTCGAGCGCCTGGCGATGGCGGACATGTTCGCGCACACCGCGCATCTCGAGGCGGTGGCGCTGCTCACGCGGCCGGCCGGCAAGCCACGGTCCGCCACCGACTCTTCCGATCGTCAGAGGGCGCGTTAGTCATGGTCAAAGTGCGCAAGGATCAGCCGCTGGTCGAGGCCGGCGGTATCGACCTCGACCGCTGGGTCGAGCAGCTTCGCGCCGAGGCCGGTCTACGCGACCCCGAGCGCATGCGCCGCGCCTGCGAGCTTGCGCGCATCGCCGACGGTGAGCATGCCTTCGACGTCGCCCCGCACCAGACTTTGCTGACCGGGCTCGAGATGGCCGACATTCTCGCGCAGCTCAAGCTCGATCAGCCCACGCTCGAAGCGGCGGTGCTCTACCGCAGCGTGCGCCGCAATCGGCTGACGCTCGAAAGCGTTGGCAAGCAGATGGGCGAGGAGGTGGCCAAGCTCGTCGAGGGTGTGCTCAGCATGGCGGCGATCAGCCAGCTCCAGGCCCCCAAGCACGGACTGTCGCAGCACAACCAGCAGGAAAATCTGCGCAAGATGCTGGTGACGATGGTCGACGACGTGCGCATCGCGCTGATCAAGATCGCCGAGCGCACCTGTGCGCTGCGCCAGGTGAAGGACGCTTCGAGAGAGAAGCGCCTGCGGGTGGCCCGCGAGGTCTTCGACATCTATGCGCCGCTGGCGCATCGGCTCGGGGTAGGGCAGGTGAAGTGGGAGCTCGAGGATCTCGCCTTTCGCTATCTGCACGAGCCGGAATACAAGTCGATCGCCAAGCAGCTCGCGGAGAAGCGCCTCGATCGAGACCACTACATTCACGAGGTGGTCCACACGCTGGAAACCCTGCTCGAGCGCCAGGGCATTCATCGCTATCAGGTCGACGGTCGCGCCAAGCATATCTACTCGATCTGGCGAAAGATGCAGCGCAAGCACATCGACTTCTCTCAGGTCTACGACGTGCGTGCGGTGCGCATCCTGGTGCCCGAAATCACCGACTGCTACACCACCCTGGGCGTGGTCCATTCGCGCTGGCACCACGTGCCCAACGAGTTCGACGACTACATCGCCAACCCCAAGAAGAACGGCTATCAGTCGCTGCACACGGCGGTGTTCGGTCCCGACAACAAGGTGCTCGAGATTCAGGTGCGCACCTTCGCCATGCACGAGGAGGCCGAGCTCGGCGTCTGCGCCCACTGGCGCTACAAGGGCACCGATACCGACCCCAAGAGCCGAAGTTACGAGGAGAAGATCGCCTGGCTGCGCCAGGTGCTGGAGTGGCAAGAGGAGGTCGGCGAGATCGACGACTTCCGCGAGGGGCTCGCAAGCGACGTCGCGCCGGACCGTATCTACGTCTTCACGCCGGACGGCCACGTCATCGACATGCCGCAGGTCGCCACGCCCATCGACTTCGCCTATCGCGTGCATACCGAAATCGGTCACCGCTGTCGGGGCGCCAAGGTCGACGGTCGCATCGTGCCGCTCACCTACCGGCTCAAGACCGGCCAGCAGGTGGAGATCCTCACGGCGAGCAAGAGCGGGCCCAGCCGCGACTGGATCAACCCCAACCTCGGCTATGTGCGGACATCGCGGGCGCGCTCGAAGATTCAGGCCTGGTTCAAGCAGCAGGCGCGGGAGCAGAACCTCGAGGAGGGCAAGGCGATCTTCGATCGGGAGTTTCGCCGGCTCGACATCGAGGGCATCGATCTCGCTCGCCTGTCGGCAGCGGTCAACTACGCCAATGCCGAGGACATGTACGCCGCCATTGGCGCCGGCGATCTGCGGATCGGCCAGGTGCTGCATCAGGCCCAGCAGCTCTTCGGCGAGAACGAAGAGGACGACGCGCTCGATCGGCTGCTCGCCAAGCCCAAACAGGCGGCCAATAGCGACGCCGGCGACATCACCGTGCTTGGCGTGGGTAACCTCAAGACGCTGATGGCCAACTGCTGCCACCCGGTGCCCGGTGACCAGATCATCGGCTACATCACCCAGGGGCGTGGCGTGACCATTCATCGCCAGGACTGCACCAACGTGCTCCAGCTGCGCAGCGAGGAGCCGCGTCGGATCGTCGACGTGGATTGGGGCGAGAAGGCGCGCACCCAGTACCCGGTGGATATCGAGATCGAGGCGTGGGACCGCGCCGGCCTGCTGCGAGACGTCACTCACGTACTCTCCAGCGACCGGGTCAACGTCACCTCCGTCAATACCGCCACCGATCAGGACGACAACGTCGCCCGCATGCGCATCACGCTCGAGGTCGACGGCCTGGAGGCGCTCGAGCGAATCTTCTCGCGTATTCAGCAGCTGCCCAATGTCATCGACGTCAAGCGCCTGCGTCAGGGCGCACGCCGAGGCTGACGGGGCGCACACGAGGCGTGTGAGAGCCGATCCATGACAGAGCCAGGAGAGCTAGCAATGGCGCAGACCGTCGCCGAAACCCACAGGCGCGAGACCCAGCACCGCTACACGCTGGACGACCTGCTCACGTTGATGGCGCGTCTACGTGCAGAGGACGGCTGCCCGTGGGACCGCCGTCAGGCGTGGCAAAGCATCGTTCCGCATACCATCGAGGAGACCTACGAGGTGGCCGACGCCATCGAGCGGCGCGCCTTCGACGAGCTGCCCGGCGAGCTCGGCGATCTGCTGTTCCAGGTCGTCTACTATGCGCAGTTCGGTCGCGAGGAGGGGCGGTTCGACTTCCACGACATCGTCGACACCCTGGCCCACAAGATGTTGCGTCGCCATCCTCACGTCTTTCCGGACGGTACGCTCTCTTCTCGGCGCGGGGACGGCGAACTCAGCGAAACCGAAATCAAGGCGCGATGGGAGGCGCTCAAGGCCGAGGAGCGCGCCGCGCGCGGCGATGTCTCCCGGCCCGCCTCGGCGCTGGATGACGTGCCGACGACGCTGCCTGCCCTGAGTCGCGCGGCCAAGCTCGGCAAGCGTGCCGCGGGTCACGGCTTCGACTGGGAGGACGAACGCGGCGCCATCGCCAAGATTCGCGAGGAGCTCGCCGAAGTCGAGGTGGAACTCGAGCGGGGCGAGCGTCAGGCGGCCCGCGAGGAGGTCGGCGATCTGCTCTTCGCCGTGGTCAATCTCTCCCGCCGGCTCGGCGGCGACCCGGAGCAGCTGCTGCGCGGCACCAACGCCAAGTTCGAGCGGCGCTTTCGGTACGTGGAACGGGCGATCGGCGAGCGGGGTGGTTCGCTCGACGCGGCCACGCTCGACGAGATGGAGCAGCACTGGCAGGCGGCCAAGCAACGGGAGCCGGGCCGCACCGCCGGGTGATTCGCCCCGTCCGCGCGGCGTGTCGTTTTCCCCCGACGACGCGCTATGCTGAATCCCGAATCGATGCCCGCCAGATCGACAATGGGGAGAGCGCATGGCCACGGATTCCGACACCACGCTACACGAATCGCTGCGCGATAACGTCCGGCTGCTGGGCGACAGCCTCGGACGAACGATCGCCAACGACCTGGGCGAGTCTTTCGTCGAGCGTATCGAGACGATTCGCGCGCTTGCCAAGCAGGGCCGTCGCCACGCCGAGGAGCGCGAGCGTCAGGCGCTGATCGATCATCTCAGAACGCTGCCCGACGTCGAGCTGCTACCCGTCACGCGGGCGTTCAATCAGTTCCTCAACTTCTCCAACATTGCCGAGCAGCACTACCGTGCCCGTTTTCGCCGCGTCGAGGACTACCGCCCCGGTACCCAGCCGGACCTGGGGCGGCTGTTCGAGCGGCTCGCGGCGGCGGGGCGCGACGCCTCGGCGTGGCTCGGCACCCTTGCCGAGACGCGCATCGACCTGGTGCTCACCGCGCATCCCACCGAAGTCATCCGTCGCACCCTGATCCAGAAATACGACGCCATCGACGACTGCCTCGGCGTCATCGAAGGCAGCGATGCGCAGCCGGAAACGCAGGCGCGTGCTCAGGCGCGACTCGAGGAGTTGATCAGCCAGTCCTGGCACACCGACGAGATCCGCCGCGAGCGGCCGACGCCGGTGGACGAGGCCAAATGGGGCTTCGCCGTGATCGAGAACTCGCTGTGGCAGGCGGTGCCCGATTTCCACCGCGATCTCGACGCACTGCTGCTCGAGCATGCCGGTGAGCGGCTCCCGCTCACGGCGAGCCCGATCCGCTTCGCCTCCTGGATGGGCGGCGACCGTGACGGCAATCCCAACGTCACCGCCGCCGTGACCCAGGAGGTTCTGCTGCTGGGGCGCTGGATGGCGGCGGATCTCTACCTGCGCGATCTCGATGCGCTGCGGGCGGAGCTCTCGATGGGCAAGGCGAGCGCCGAGCTGCGCGCGCAGGTGAATGACGATCCCGAGCCCTATCGGGCGCATCTCAAGCAGCTCTCGGCCACGCTGGAAGCGACCCGTGACTGGGCCAGGGCGCGTCTCGACGGCGAGCCTGCTACTCGCTCGGCCATCATCGAAACCCGCGACCAGCTCGCCGATCCGCTGCTGGCATGCTATCGCTCGCTCTGCGAGGTCGGGCTCTCGACCATCGCCAATGGCGCCCTGCTGGATACGCTGCGCCGTGTGGCGGTCTTTGGTGTCACGCTCGCCCGTCTCGACGTGCGTCAGGACGGCGAGCGCCACGCCGAACTCCTCGACGAGCTGACCCGACATCTGGAGCTCGGTGAGTATCTCGCCTGGGACGAGCCGGCGCGTCAGCGCTTTCTGCTCGACGAGCTCGGCTCGGCCCGACCGCTGGTGCCGCCACGCTGGTACTGCTCCGACGAGGCGCGAGAGGTGCTCGATACCTTCGGCGTCATCGGGCGCGAGTACGGCGAAGCGCTCGGTACCTACGTCATCTCGATGGCGAAGCAGCCCTCGGACGTGCTCGCCGTCGCGCTGCTCATGAAAGAGGCTGGCGGCGGCGCCAACCTGCCCATCGCGCCGCTGTTCGAAACCCTCGACGACCTCGACCGGGCGGGCGACGTCATCGAGCGGCTGCTCGCACTGCCGGGTTATCGCGACTATGCCGGCTCGCGCCAGGAAGTGATGATCGGCTATTCCGATTCGGCCAAGGATGCCGGTCAGCTCGCCGCCGCCTGGGCGCAGTATCGCGCTCAGGAGCGTTTGGTCGACGTGTGCCGGAGCGCCGGCATCGATCTCACCCTCTTTCACGGCCGCGGCGGTACCGTAGGGCGCGGCGGCGGCCCGGCGCACGCCGCGATTCTCTCCCAGCCGCCGGGGTCGGTGAATGCGAGCCTACGGGTGACCGAGCAGGGCGAGATGATCCGCTTCAAGTTCGGCCAGCCGGAGATCGCACTGCGCTCGATGGAGATCTACACCTGCGCGGTGCTCGAGGCGACGCTGCTGCCACCGCCGGGCCCGAGGCCGGACTGGCGTGAGGCGATGGATCGGCTGGCGGGTATCGCGCACGGGGCCTACGTCGGTGTGGTACGCGAAGACCCGAACTTCGTGCCCTACTTTCGCGCGGTGACGCCGGAGGGGGCGCTTGGCAAGCTGCCGCTCGGTTCGCGGCCGGCGAAGCGCCGTCAGGCGGGCGGTATCGAGACGCTGCGCGCGATTCCCTGGATCTTCGCCTGGACCCAGATTCGGCTGATGCTGCCGGCCTGGCTCGGCAGCGATGAGGCGTTCGCCAGTGCGCTCGCCGAGCCAGGCGGGCTCGAGCGGCTGCGCGAGATGCACGCCGAGTGGCCGTTCTTCGCGACCTACCTGGACATGCTCGAGATGCTGCTGGCGAAGGCGGATGCGCATATCGCTGCGGACTACGAAGAACGTCTGGTCGAGGCGCCCGAACTCAAGACTCTCGGCGCCTCGCTGCGCCAGCGTCTCGGCGAGCTGGAACGCACCGTGCTGAAGATCCTCGATCAGCGCGAGCTGCTCGAGACGATGCCGCTGATTCGCGAAGCCATCGCCGTACGGGACCCCTACATCGATCCGCTCCACGCCCTGCAGGCAGAGCTGCTGCAGCGGCATCGCGACAGCGACGCCATCTCGCCCGAACTCTCGCGAGCGCTGATGGTGACGATGGCGGGTATCGCCGCCGGGCTTCGCAATACGGGATAGCGACATGAATCACTCGTCATCCTCATCCGTGGACGCCGATGCGACAATCACCCTCGACCCGGTCGTGGTCGCGGCGGCCCGCCGGCTCATGGCCGGGGGGCGGCGCCACATCCTGGGCATCGCCGGCGCACCCGGGGCGGGCAAGAGTACCGCTGCCGCCGCGCTCGCCGTGGCGCTCGGCAAGAGGACGCGCGTCGTTCCCATGGACGGGTTTCATCTCGCCAATCGCCAGCTCGCCATGCTGGGCCGAGCCGGGCGCAAGGGCGCGCCGGACACTTTCGATGTCGAGGGCTATCGTGCGCTGCTGGCTCGGCTGCGTGACGCCCCCGCCTCGGCGCCGACGATCTACGCCCCGGATTTCGCCCGCGAGATCGAAGAGCCCGTCGCTGCGAGTATCGAGGTGGAGGCGGAGGTGTCGCTGGTGATCACGGAGGGCAACTACCTGCTGCTGGACGGCCACGGTTGGCGTGGCGTGCGCGAGCGCCTCGACGAAGTCTGGTTCGTGGGCCTCGACACTGGGGAGCGCGAGGCACGGCTGATCGCGCGTCACCGTCGATTCGGGCGCAGTGAGCGCGAGGCGCGAGACTGGGTGACGACGACCGACGCGCCCAACGCGGTGTCCATCGAGGCCGCCGCGCATCGGGCGGATCGATGGCTCTGCTGGCGGGGGCGGCATCTGACCTTCGCCGAGGCCTGACTGCGGCCCGCACTTCTGCATTCCCACATTCCCGCATCCACGCTCAGAACGCCGGCTCGAACGGCGCGGGCGCATTCCCGACGAAGCCTGGGCGGAGCCGACAGGCGGCGGCCTCAAGATTTCTTGCGTGGGCGACGGCGGGTCGTTGCCGATCGGGTGCCACTCGATCGCTTGTCGGTGGCCTGCGAGTTCGTGCGCTTCTTGGCCGTTCCCGTCCTGGTCGCTCCCGTCTTGGAAGCTCGGCGTTTACCGCCGGCTTTCCTGCCGCGGGATGGCGGGGCTTCCGGCGCCTCGCTCTGACGCGAGGCGCGTATCGCCTGATCGAGGCTGGCGGCGCTGGCCTGGCCGAGCAGCGCCCGAAGATCGGCTATCAGAGCCTCCAGGAAGGGTGCCGCGGCGTCCCGGTTTTCGGCGATGGCGGAGAGTCGTTGCTCCCACAGCGCGGTCCGCTCCGGTCGGGATGCCGCCGGCGGTAGCGAGTCGATCAACGCATGGCCGGTGCGTGTGGCGCGAAGCGAACGGCTCTCGCGCACCAGATACCCCCGTGTGAGAAGCGTCTCGATGATCCCGGCGCGCGTGGCCTCGGTGCCCAGGCCATCGGTGTCGCGAAGCGTGCGCCGTACTGCCTGATCCTCGACGTAACGGGCGATGTTCATCATCGCCTTGATCAGGCTGGCATCGTTGAACCGCTCCGGCGGCCGAGTCTCGCGATCCTCCACGGCCGCCTCCGTCACCGTGGCGGCCTCACCAAGGGTCAGCGTCGGCAGCGTGGGGACATCGTCCCGGGTCGTGAAAAGCGGTTTCCAGCCGGGCACGAGAATTTCCCGGCCACGCGCCTCGAAACGCTCCTCGAGAATGACAAAGGTCGCCTGCGTCTCGAAGGTCTCGAGTGCCGGGTAAAACTGGGCAACCAGATTGCGCACGATCAGGCGGAAGAGGTTGGCTTCGTCCTGGCTCAGCCGGGAAAGATCGGCGGGACGGCCCGTTGGCGCCAGCGCGTGGTGAGCGCCGACCTTGGCGTCGTCCCAGGCTTTCGAGCGCTGTGAGAAGTCTGCGTTCTGCACCCAGCCGTCAAGTGTCGCGTCGTCGCGGCAGGCCGACGTCAGCGTCCGTTCGGCCAGGGCGTGATGGGCGCGGGGCAGGTAGCGACAGTCCGAACGCGGATAGGTGACCAGCTGATGGCGCTCGTAGAGCGACTGACAGCCGTCCAGGACCCGCTGGGCCGAGATGCCGTGGCGTCGGGCGGCGTCGACCTGCAGCGCGGAGAGCGAGTAGGGCAGCGGGGCGGCCTGACGCTTGCGCTTCTGCTCCAGCGCCTCGAGCGTTCCGCTCGCCCCCGGCAGGCGTTCGGCCAGCGCCCGCGCCGGACGCGGGTCGACGAGACGGCCCTGATCGTCCAGCGGCTGGTTCTCGCCCGGCTGCCACCAGGCCCGCAGTGATCCCTGAGCCACGGCCAGATCGGTCCAGAGCAGGTGAAAGGGTTTCGGTTCGAAGGCGGCGATCTCGCGGTCCCGGCGAACCACCAGCCCGAGCACTGGGGTCTGCACCCGGCCCACGGAAAGCAGGCCGTCGAAGCCCGCCTGGCGGCCGATCAGCGTCCAGGCGCGGGTGAGGTTGATGCCGTAGAGCCAGTCCGCCCGCGATCTCGCCTCGGCGGCCTCGAACAGCGGCTGATAGCGTCGATTGTCCTCCAGTCGGCCGAGCGCCTTGGCCACCGCCGGGCGGTTGAGATCCTGCACTAGCAGGCGCGATACCGGGCCTTTCCAGCCCAGATGATCGAGCACTTCCTGAACCAGCAGCTGACCTTCGCGGTCCGGGTCGCCGGCGTGGACGACGTCGTCGGCCTGCTTGATCAGCTTGCGCAGCACGGCGATCTGGGCCCGGCCCTGAGAGCGCGGCACCAGCTGCCAGCGCCCGGGCAGGATCGGCAGGTCGTCGAGCCGCCACTGCTTGTAGCGGGGATCGTAGTTCTCCGGGGGCGCCTGTTCGAGCAGATGCCCCAGACACCAGCTCACCCGGGTGTCGCCGGCCTCCAAGTAGCCCTCGCGGCGCACGGCGGGCGTCGGCAGGGCGTCGGCGATGGCCCGGGCGAGGCTGGGTTTCTCGGCGACGATCAGGCGCATTCAGTCCCCTTTCTTGTCGAGGTGGCGCCGCGCGCGCACCAGGGCGCGATACCACTGCCGATGGGGCGAGCCCACCGCCGGCGGTGCCAGGCTCAGGTAGCTCACGTTGGCCGGCTCGCTGCGCTCGAGGTTGACGTTGGTCAGCATCGTCAGGGTGGCGTCGCGGGCGCCGTACTGGCGCTTGAGGAAGTCGATCGCGGCGGGCTCCAGCGCGACGCGGTAGTGGCGAACCAGCGCCAGTGCCAGCGACTCGGCGGTGCGGGACAGATCGGTTTCGATCTCGCGCACCATCGACGAGCCCATCGCGGCCTTCGTGGCCGCCGAGAGGTTGGGCTCGAGCTGGCCGAAGTCGGCGGCATTCGAGCTGTTGATCGCTCGCTGTACCGCCGGGCGCGACAGGTGCACGTGGGGCTCCAGCGCCAGGAAGATCTCCACGGCGACGCGCTTGGCGGTATCGACGCCGACGCTGAGCTGAGTGTCGCGCTCGGCCTGACGCAGGCGCTCGCGCAGAGTGCCGATGTTGGCTTTCTCGAGGTAGCGGCCGAGATGTTTGCAGACCGCGGCCTTCGCCTCGTCGTCCAGCGCGATGTGGCTCTCGCGGATGCGCAGCCCGCGACGGCCGGGGCCGAGTCGCAGTCGGGTCGAGCTGTCGGAGAGATTGGCGCTGAGGGTTTCCCAGCGTTCGGCCATGCGCAGCCGATGAGCGTGACTGCGGCCCACCTCTTCGTAGGCGCTGGAGACGCTCTTGTAGAGCTTGATCGCGTTGGTGAGGACCTCGGCCTGCTCGCGCAGCGCATGTCGATCCTTGCTGCGGCCGACCTGAATCTCGTGAGCGCGCGCGTGAATGTCTTCGCTGAGTTGATCGATGGCCGCGACGCTATGGGTCAAAAGTGCCTCCGCTCGCTGTCCGGAAACGCTTTCGACGGCGGTGGTCGCCGACTGCTCGGTGAGGTAGGCGTTGAGCGCCTTGAGTCGCGAAAGCCCCGTCGCCTGGGCGATACGGTGGCGTGCGCGAGCCTCTTCCAGGCTGTCGAAGGCGCGAGCGAGCTTCCAGCGACCGCGATACTCGAAGGTGAGCACGGGGATTCGCCGACCGCTGATCAGTTCGAAGGCGAGGATCACCATTTCCTCGACGTCCTGCAGCGTCATCAGCAGGTCATTGTCGCTCTCGATGGAGGCCATGACGCGTTCGATGAAGTTCTCGTCTCGGGGGACGCCGTAGCGGGGATCCGGCGCATGGCCCTCGAAGCGCTCCCGCAGCAGGGTGATCGCCTGCGGGGCGACGTCGTAGAGTTCGTTGAAGCGCGGCTCGAGACGTTCGCGATGATCGGCCATCAAATCGACGATGCGCGCATGCAGCCCGACCCGACGGTAGACGTCGATCTGGCCGATCAGGCGGGCATCCTCGCTATCGTCGAGCAGCTCCAGCGCCGCGAGCTCGACGCCCTCCGGCGAGAGATCCTGCTTTCTCAGCAGCATCGCTGCCGCCTCGCGACGGCGGGCGTCGCCCTCCAGACTCTCCACGATCAGATTGCGGGTGGCGAGCAGTAGCTCCGGCAGCGTCTTGATGACGCGCTCGATCCTCTTGGAAGTGCGCTCGATTCGCCCGCCACCGGTGAGATGGTGCGTCAAATTGGCGATGATGCCGAAAGCGCCGGTGATGACGGTGAACGAGATGAAGAAGATGTAGTTGTCGAGCGTCGGCGCTTTGCCATAGCCGAGCAGGTAGCCACCCCAGGCCCCGAGCAGCGTGACCGGCCCTGCGGTCCAGAGAATCTGCAGCAGACTGACCGTCCACGGCACCTTTTCGACGGCCGCGGTGATGCGGCGAATCTCGTTGCGGCCCTCACGCTCCAGACGCACGTGCGGCGTATCGCTGGAGGCGGTGGAAGCGTTGCGGCGAAAGGGGATTGGAAAGAGCACGAGCGCTCCTCGAAAAACGGCGGCAGAGGCGAGGGGCGGCTAAGTTAGCACCCCGTGAAGGCACTCGCCAGCGCCGCGGGCGCGCATGCTAGGATGATCGCCAACCAAGGAGGAATGCCATGCTGACAGCTTGGGTCGAGCAGCTGCTGGGATACGCCAGCGGGGCCCTGGAGGCGATTCGCGCCAACGAGCACTACCCCGCGCTGATGGTATGGGCGCGCGCCGAAGGGGCCGATCACTGCGGCGGCAGCCTCGACATGGCGCAGGCACTGGCGCCGCTGATCTGGAACCAGACGCCGTTGAAGCGTCGCGACTTCGACTGCGAGCCGCTGGCCGAACCGGAGCGCGACGAGCCCTGCTGGTGCGATTCCGGCCGCGCCTATCGCGACTGCTGTGCGCGAGTCGAGATGCCGAGCGGCGTACCCGAGCATCTGATGTGGATGCTGTCGCTGCGTGACTGGCGTGGCGAAACGCTGAAAGCCGCGCTCGCCAGCGACAAGGCACCGGCACAGGCGCTGCTCGAGGCAGGCATCGTTTCTGCCGAAAGCGGTCACAACGGCCGCGCCCAGCAGATTCTCGAGTCGCTGTTCGCCGATGCCCGTGACTGGTCGACGCTGGCGGATCAGATCGAGCCGGCCTTCGAGATTCTGGTCGACCTCTACCAGGAGCGCGGCTTTCTGCGTAAGCGCGCGGCGCTGCTCGAACGAGTGATCGCGCACGGCCCGGATTTTCTTAAGGGCGCGGCCCTCGAGCGCCGCTGTCTGATGCATCTCGACAGCGGCGATCTGGCCAGCGCCCGCGACGCTTTCCAGAGCGCCCAGCGCACGCTGCCCAATTCGCCGTCGCTGGCCTACATAGAAGCGATGGTACTGCTCCATGAAGGCAACATCGGCATGGCGCGGCAGCGGGCCGCTTTCTGGTGGCGCCGGATGGCCCGTCAGCACAATCTCGATGCCGACCAGCTCGATTTCATCGCCGAGCTGGCGGATGACCCGCAGGCGGCGCTGGCCGAGCAGGTGATTCACTCCGAAGAGGAGCTGGCAGGCCCGTTGACGGCGCTGCAGGCGCTGCTGCACACCCATCTTCGCCCGCCGCGACTATCGCTCTCGCGGGCACCGGAGGGCGGTCTGGTCTATGCGCCCAACTCCCGCGAGCAGTCGCTCTACGAAAACTGGCTGAACGCCTGCGAGATCGAAATCGATGAGGATGCGGCGCTCGGCTTTCTCGGTGATCCGTGGACCACGGCGCCCCAGTGGCTGCAGGCGCTCTGCGCCAACCCGGAGTGGCTGGATGCGCCCAAGGTGGTCCAGTCGCTGACGCTGGCGCTGGCGAGCCGTTTCGGCAGCCTGCCGTGGATGGTCGATACCTTCTTCACGCCGCTCGCGGCACGCTACAACGGCTGGCTCACTCAGCTCGAGGACGAAGGCGGGACCTTCTCGTGGCACGACGGCGACAACGCGACGCTGCTGCGCACGGGGCTGGCACTGGTGATCGGCATGGAGCGCGGCGCCGGTGCCAGCGCGCGAGCACTGGCCCAGCGACTGCTGGCGCTGGACGAAGAGGACAGCCTGGGGCTGCGCGAACTCGTGATCGATCAGCTGCTGCGCGAGGGCCACGACGAGCAGGTGCTCGACGTAAGCCTGGAGGCACCGGACGACGCCAACATGCTCGGCGTGCAGATGGGGCGGGTGCTCGCGCTCTATCGCCTCGCGCGTCACGACGATGCGCTGGCGATTCTCGAGCAGGTCTGCGCGACCAACCCTTATATCGTGCAGATGCTGTGCGCCGAACGTCCGCGCCCGGCACGCCTGGGTATCGACATGCCGGAGCCCGGCAGCCGCGCCGAGGCGTGGCAGTATCGCCAGCTGATGCGCGATCAATGGCTCGCCTCGGCCGGCGCGCTCGACTGGCTCGCGCGTCAGTCCTGCGTAGCGGCCAGTCGTCCCGCCTAGCCCGATGTTCGGTTACTCAAGGACGCTCGATCAGCCAGAAACGCTCGATTGGCTCGAGCGTTCGGTGAGCGGGATCAGCCGGGCGCGCGTGCGTTGTCTGTCGTTGCCGATGATGACGCGGCCTCGGCATCGGCCTCGAGGGCATTCAGTCGCCGCTTCAGCCAGATCGCCAGGGCAACGGCGGGGATTCCCAGAAACGCGCTGACGACGAAGAAGCTGGCATAGCCGAAGTCGGCGACGACGAGGCCGGAGAAGCCGCCGATGAACTTGCCCGGTAGCGTCATCAGCGACGAAAAGAGCGCGTACTGGGTCGCGGTATAGGCGCGGGAAGTCAGGCTCGATAGAAAGGCGATGAACACGGTGCTGGCAAGGCCGTTGGCGAGGTTGTCACCGGTGATGGTCGCGATCAGCAGCCACAGCTCGTTGCCGCTGACGGCGAGTAGCGCGAAGAGCAGGTTGGTCAGCGCCACCCCGAGCGCGCCGACCACCAGCATCCGGCCCAGCCCGTAGCGCACCACGAGCAGTCCGCCCAGCAGCCCGCCGCCAATCGTCATCAGAACGCCGAAGACCTTGGTGACGCTTGCGATGTCGCTCTTGGAGAAGCCGAGACTCAGGTAGAGCGGGTTGGCCATCGCCGCCATGGCGATGTCGCTGATGCGATAGATCCCGATGAACAAGAGAAGCGCCAGCGCCAGCTTGCCGTAGCGCTGGAAGAAATCGCCGATGGGGCAGACCACCGCGGCGAGCAGCCAGGCGCCGGTGCGGCGCTGCCAGTGTGGCCGTTGCCGGCTGGCGCCGAGGAAGTGCCGTACGCGCGGAGAGAACAGGACCCGGTTGACGCTCTGGCGACGCGGCGGTTCGGGACGGATCAGCACGGTGAGCATGCCGATACCCACGAGCGCCGCCATGCTGAGGTAGGCGAGCGACCAGGACGCCGCATCGGCGATGTAGAGCGCGCCGGCGCCGGCCATGACGATTCCGATGCGATAGCCGATGATGTAGGTCGAGGCCATCGCTGCCTGAATGTCCGGTGCCCCGGTCTCGATGCGGTAGGCATCGATGACGATGTCCTGCGTGGCGGCGCCGAAGGCGGTGAGCAGGGCAAACGCCGCGACGACCGGCAGGTGACCCGCGGGGTCGAGACCGGAGAGGCCGAACAGGCCGCCGGCAATGAGCAGCTGCCCCAGCAGCATCCAGCTGCGCCGCTGGCCGAGGAGCCGCCCGAGTAGCGGCAGGCGAACTCGGTCGACGATCGGCGCCCAGAAGAGCTTCACCGAGTAGAGCATCCCCACCCAGCTGAAAAAGCCGATGGCGGCGACGTCGACGCCGCTGTCCTCGAGCCAGGCGGTCAGCGTGGAGAAGACCAGCAGGTAGGGAAGACCCGCGGAGAAGCCGAGAAACAGAAGCGTCACCACCGGCGCGCTGAAATAGACGCGCACGGATGTCAGCCAATCGCGTGGCTCGGATTGCATTGCACCTCCCTGAGTCCAGCCCGCCGGCGACGGACGCCGAGGGGCAAAAATGCTACTCTAATCGATCGCGCTGCGTCTGGCCCGCGTCGTCGCCGCGCGATCGTTACCGCGTTCAGATAGGCAGTCCATCGATGACCACAGACTCGACAGCCGACGCCGCGCCGCGCTGGTACGTCATCCAGTGCAAGGGCGGGGAGTCGTTTCGTGCCAGCGAGCATCTCGACAACCAAGGGTACGAGGTGTTCCATCCGGTACTCGAAGTCCAGCGTCGCCGCCGCGGCAAGCTGATCTGGCTAGCGGAGCCCCTGTTCCCGCACTATCTCTTCATTCGCCTCGATCGCGTGGCGAGCAACTGGCGACCGATCCGCTCGACGCGTGGCGTACTGCGACTGGTGAGCTTCGGCCATGAGCCGGTGGCCGTGGCGGATGAGCTGGTCATGACGCTGCGCGACGGTCAAAGCGCCGATAGCCGCGGCGAGCGCGCCAACGTCTACTACCGTCAGGGGGATCTGGTCGAGATCACCGACGGTCCATTTCGTTCGCTCCAGGCGGTGTTCGACGCCCAGCAGGGCGAGGAGCGCGCCATCGTGCTGCTCAACCTGCTGCAGCAGACGCAGCGCCTCAACGTCCCGGTCGCCGCGCTGACCAGACGCGGCGACTGACACGCGGTATCGAACGCTGTCAGCGACCACGTGCGCTCATCGATTGCTTCACACCGATTCCTTCACCCGCTGCGCTTCATGGGAGCCCATCATGGATAACGCCGCCGTCGCGCCCTCACGCGTCGTCACGCTGCACTACTCGCTAACCGCCCCGGACGGCCGGACGCTGGACGACTCCAAGGCACGCCGCCAGCCGCTGGAGTACCTGCACGGGCATGGCAATCTTTTCGCTGCGCTCGAGGGGGCAATGATCGGCGCCGAACCGGGCGAACGCCTGACGGCAACGCTGCCGCCCGCCGCCGCGTATGGCGAGCGCGACGAGGCGCTGGTGAGCGAGACGCCGCGCAGCGCCTTCGCAAGCGAGACACCGCTGACGCCGGGGCAGCGTTTCCAGGCCCAGGGGCCGGAGGGGCCGAAAACGGTGACGCTGGTGTCGGTGGCAGAGTCCCACGTGGTCGTCGATGCCAATCACCCGCTGGCGGGGCTCGAGCTCACCTATGCGCTGGAGATCGTCGACGTTCGCGAGGCGACGCGTGCCGAGCTGGCCAAGGGTCATCCGCTACCGCCGGGGACGTCGCATACCGAGGTCGAGGATCGAAAGCAGGGCTGAGGTCCTGCCGGGCCGCGGGATGGCCGATTTCCGTCGGGCGCCTAGCGGTCGAGAGATGGCGGTTGCCGATTCGCGTCACGCGATCAGTGATCGACCCACCAGCGGCCGAACCAGGCGGCCATCACCTGCTCGGGGTAGATCGTGCGCCCGAGGCTGCCGTTGTAGCGAGCGAGCGCTCGGGTCCAGTCGCCGTTCTCGAGCGATAGATAGTGCGCGAGGATGGTGCACCCATAGCGCAGATTCGTCTCGAGCCGCGTGAGGTCGTCCTCGGGACGGCCGATCTCCGCTTTCCAGAACGGCATCACCTGCATCAGCCCCTGCGCGCCAGCGCTCGACACCGCCTTGGGCTGGAATCGACTCTCCACGTCGATCAGCGCGAGCACCAGTTCCGGCGGCAGTGCCGCCCGCTGCGCCTCGGCGTGAACACGCTGGAGAAATGCCAGGCGTGCCGACCGGTCCGCGAATGCGACGGGCTGGCGTCGCGCCAGGCGGGACTGCATGTCGAGCAGCCAGACCCGCGCGTCGACATCGTCGACGAAACCGCTCTGTGAGGCCATGGCCTCTACCAGGGCATCGAGGAGTTCGGGCGAGGGCGGCGTCGCCACGCTCGGGTTCGGCTGGGCGTGTGCCGGCTGGCCGACCAGCATCGTGAGGGGGGCGACACTCGCCCAGATGGCGAGTGCCAACCGAGCGAGTGTGCGAACCACGAGTGTGCGAACCGCGGGTGTGCGAACCGCGAGTGCGCGGGACATCGCGGGATCGATCAGCCGCGCGTCGGCATGGCCTCGGCGAAGCGGGTGTCGAGAAAGGCGCGCAGCTCGTCCACCGCGATCATGGTGACCTCGCTGTCGCGGCGCCCCTTGTACTCGAGCTCGCCGTTGTCGAGACCGCGGTCGCCGATCACGAGCCGGTGAGGGATGCCCATGAGCTCCTGGTCGGCGAATTTCACCCCCGGGCGCAGATCGCGGTCGTCGAGCAGCACATCGATACCGGCCTGCGTGAGTTCGGTATAGAGCCGCTCGGCGGTCTCGCGGACGCGATCGGACTTGTGCGCGTTCATGGGGACGATAGCGAGGCGGAACGGCGCGATGGCGTCGGGCCAGATGATGCCGCCGGCGTCGTGGTTCTGCTCGATGGCGGCGGCCACCACGCGGGAAATGCCGATGCCGTAGCAGCCCATGTAGGGCGCCGTCGGTTGACCGTCGTCGCCCAGCACGGTGGCGTTCATCGCCTGCGAATACTTGCGGCCAAGCTGGAAGACGTGACCGACTTCGATGCCGCGGGTGATGGAGAGCGTACCGTTGCCATCCGGCGAGGGATCGCCTTCGACGACGTTGCGCAGATCGGCGACTTCGGGCAGCGCCAGATCGCGCTCCCAGTTGATCCCGAACAGGTGCTGGTCATCGACGTTGGCGCCGGCACCGAAGTCGCTCATCAGCGCGACGCTACGATCGACGATCAGCGGCAGCGGCAGCTCGACCGGACCGAGCGAGCCGGGGCCTGCCCCGATGGCCGCCCGGATCTCGTCCTCCTCGGCCATGGTCAGCGGCGTGGCGACGGCGGACAGATTCTCTGCCTTGATGGCGTTGAGCTGATGATCGCCGCGCACCATCAGCGCGACCAGGCCGCCCTCTGCGCCCTTGACGATCAGCGTCTTGACGGTCTTCTCGATCGGCAGATCGAACCCTTCGACCAGCGCAGCGATCGTCTTCACGCCGGGGGTCGGCACCTGGCGCAGCGTTTCCTGCGGGGCGGCGCGCTCGACACCCGGGGGCGTCACGGCCTCGGCCTTTTCGATGTTGGCGGCGTAGTCGGAGCCCGTGGAGAAGATCACCGCGTCCTCACCGGAGTCGGCAAGGACGTGGAACTCGTGAGAGCCACTGCCGCCGATGGCGCCGTTGTCCGCCATCACGGCGCGGAAGTCGAGACCCAGGCGAGTGAAGATACGCACGTAGGCATCGAACATGCGCTGATAGGAGGCCTTGAGACCGGCCTCGTCGACGTCGAACGAGTAGGCGTCCTTCATGATGAATTCGCGCGAGCGCATGACGCCGAAACGCGGGCGAATCTCGTCGCGAAACTTGGTCTGGATCTGATAGAAGTTGGTCGGCAGCTGCTTGTAGCTCGACAGCTCACGGCGGACCAGATCGGTCACGACCTCTTCGTGGGTCGGGCCGACGCAGTAGTCGCGCTGGTGGCGGTCCTTCACGCGCAGAAGCTCGGGCCCGTACTCTTCCCACCGCCCGGACTCCTGCCACAGCTCGGCGGGCTGCACGGCGGGCATCAGGATTTCCTGGGCACCGGCGGCGTCCATCTCCTCGCGCACGATGCGCTCGACCTTGCGAAGGGTCCGCAGCCCCACCGGCAACCAGCTATACAGCCCCGAGGTGAGCCGTCGGATCATGCCGGAGCGAAGCATCAGCTGATGACTGACGATCTCCGCATCCGCCGGCGTTTCCTTGAGGGTCGATATCTGGAGTTGACTGGCACGCATGGGTTGATCATTCCTGTGGTCTGCGGCTTGAAGAAACGCTGTTCAGACGCGGGTGCGAACTCGGTGTCGGCCACGCGTCATCGAAGTGCAGGGCGCGAATGCATCGGCCCGGTCGGCTCGGTGTCGCACCTTGCGGACTGTCCCGCGCTCCGTGTTCTCTACCCCTGCGACGTTGCGGCTCGCGACGCTCGTCGGTCTGTCAGCGTTTGCAAGGATCTGGGCCGGCCAGTATAGAGACGCGGCCGGTCGACGGGGAGGGGCAAGGCGGAAAAACCCGCGTCGTGCCCAGTGGCTTCACGGCGAGACGCCTCTTGCGAACCTGGCGATTCGGGGCATCGGCGGCGCGTTTCATACCGTGCGGGCTCGGTTTCTTCTCTATAGTGGAAAGGTCGCGATAGTCGAAAGCGGTCGCGTCCGGCCCGGCGCAGCGGCGCACGGTAACCGGGACCATCGGCATCCGTCGTCGGCCACCGGCGGCGGTGGGAGAGATGACATGATTCATCACGTCTGGGGGCTGCTCACGCATCCCAATCGGGAGTGGCAGCAGATCAGCGGCGAGAACGAAACCGTCTCGCATCTCTACGGTTCGCACGTGCTGGTGCTGGCGATGATTCCGGTCATCTGTTCGTTCATTGGCACGACCGCCGTCGGCTGGCATTTCGGCACGTCGGCGGATGGCATCTCCGAGCGAGTGCAGATATCGCCGACGACCGCCATTCTGCTGGCAGTCATCTTCTACGGGCTGATTCTCGCCGCCGTCTGGATCATGGGTAACGTGATCGCCTGGCTCGCCAGGCGCTACGACTCGCATCCCGACGTCAATCGCTGCGTCGTCTTCGCGGGCTATATGGCCACCCCGATGTTTCTGAGCGGGATCGTCGCACTCTACCCGCTGATCTGGCTCTGCCTGCTCGCCGGCATCATCGGGCTTTGCTACAGCGCCTATCTGCTCTACGCCGGCATGCCGCCGTTTCTGGAGATCACGCGAGAGCAGGGCCTTCGCGCCTCGAGCGCGGCGCTCGCCATCGGTGTGCTGGTACTCGAGGCGCTGCTGGCGCTCACGGTGATTCTCTGGGGGTATGGAACATCGCTGGTGTGATCGATTCACTCGAAACGCAGCCTGGCTTCACCGACAGCCGGGGCGCCGGCGCAAGCACTCGAGCGCCGCTCGGCGCTTCGTACGCATTCCGAACGCCAATGCTGGACGTGGCGAGTAGGGTTGCTTTAGGTTACGCCCGGTTACGCGCTTTCGAGTCTCGATCCACCGCCGCCGGAATCTCCCATGACCTCTTTTCGCCTTCGCCGCTGTACTGCCTGGACGGTGAGTCTCGCACTCGTCGTGTCACTGAGTGGCTGCGGTACGCTCTTCTATCCCGAACGCAAGGGACAGCTGTCCGGGCGCATCGACCCCGCCGTCGCCATCGTCGACGGTCTGGGACTGCTGCTGTTCATCGTGCCCGGCGTCATCGCCTACGCCATCGATTTTTCCAACAACACGATCTACCTCCCGGGGAGTCACGAGGCGGGCATCGAACCGGTCTCCTACGACGGTGAACTCAGCGAGGCGCGGCTCGCCAAACTGATCGAGACCCATACGGGGCGTTCGATCGGCTGGCACGACGAAGTGGTTCGCGTGGGGGGCGTGGAGAGTCTGGACAAAGCGCTGGCGGATGTTGCCGAGTGGGATCGGGCCATCGTCGACTCGTGAGTCAAAAAGCCTGAGGCGTAGCCGGCCGAGACGTGCCCGAGGTCAAGCCGACGCGCGATACCGCGCCACCCCCAAGGCAAGCATGCCGGCGACCAGCCCCCAAAATGCCGAACCGATGCCGAACAGCGTGACGCCGGAGCCGGTCACCAGAAAAGCGATCAGCGCCGGTTCTCGATAGGCCGGCGCCTCCAGAGCGCGGTGTAGACTGGCGCCGATCGTCGGCAGCAGTGCCAGGCCGGCAATGGCGACGACGAAGGCCTGCGGTAATGCATCGAACAGGGTGCCGATGGAACCGCCGAAGAGCCCGGCCAGCAGGTAAAAGCCGCCAGCGCAGACGGCAGCGGGGTAGCGTCTGCGGGGGTCGGCATCGACCTCTGGGCCGAGGCAGATGGCGGCAGTGATCGCTGCCAGACAGACGGTGTAGGCGCCGAAGGGGGCGAGCACCAGCGCTGTCAGCCCCGTCCAGATCATCAGCGGCGATACGGGGGCGTCGAACCCGGCGCCGCGTAGCGTGGCCACCCCCGGGGCGTTCTGCGACGCCATGGACACCACGAACAGCGGAATGCCCACGCCGAGGAGGCTCGACGGCGAGAACGTCGGCCAGGTGAGCGTTGGCGCCACGATGGCGAAGTGCGCAGCCTCGGTATCGATCTTGCCGAAGACGCCTGCGTAGGCCAGGCCCACCAGCAGCACGACCAGAATGCGCTGGCGCGGCAGCCAGCGCTGAGCGAGCAGATAGCTCACCAGCATCAGCCCGACGAGAACGATATCGCTCTCCAGGGCAACGAAGGTTTCGAGCCCGAATCGGAGCAACACGCCGGCCAGCATCGCGGCGGCAATGGCGTCGGGGATGAGCCGCATGAGGCTGGCGAACCAGCCGGTAAGTCCGCAAAGCAGAATCAGTGCGGCGCAGAAGACGAAGACGCCGATCGCCTCGCTCAGGGGAACGCCGGGCAGGCTCACCGCCAGTAGCGCGGCGCCGGGCGTCGACCAGGCGGTAAGGATCGGCTGGCGATAGCGGAGCGACAGCCCGATCGACGTGATTCCCATGGCGAGGCCGAGCGCTGCCAGCCAGCCGCCGATTTCACTTGGGGTTGCGCCCGCGGCGGCGGCGGCCTGAAAAACGATCACGGCCGAGCTGGTATAGCCCACGAGTACCGCAATGAATCCTGCGGTGACGTGCGTGGCGTTGAGCGTGCGCCAGAAACCCGGTTCGGCCATGCTGTCCTCTCCCCTGTCCGTGCGTTATAGCGCACAACCAGGCATCAATGTGCGTTATGACGCTCGATTTGTCGACCGCCCGATGTGACCCTGATGGCACGGTCGGCGCGCACGCACGGCACGGTCGGCACGGCATGGGCCTAGCCAAAGAGGTCATGAGGAGACACCGCCATGGACAAGACAATGCAAACGGACAGGGCCGCCATCGGCCAGCGGCTCAGGAGTCTGCGTCGCGACCGGGAGTGGAGTCTCGACCGGCTGGCCGCAGAGGCCGGCGTGAGCAAGGCGATGCTGGGACAGATCGAGCGCGGGGAGTCCATGCCGACGGTATCGACACTCTGGAAGGTCGCAGGCGCGCTGCGGGCGCCGCTGTCACACTTTCTCGCCTCAACGACGCTCCCGGCGACCGTCTCACCGCGTGAGTGGCTTCACGACAGCGCCGGCATGGCGGTCCAGCCCCTGTTCGCTTTCGATCCCACGCTGGGCTTCGAGATGTTCGTGATCGATCTGCAACCCGGCGGAATGAGCGAATCGGCTCCGCACACGGCGGGCGTGATCGAGCATGTAGTGGTGGTGGAGGGAGAAATGGCGCTATTCATCGAAGGAGAGTGGCAGACGCTGGCGGCAGGTGAGGGCCGCCGTTTCGCCGCCGATCAGCCTCACGCCTACCGCAACGACGGCCTGCGTTCGGCGCGCTTTCACGATCTCATTCACTATCCGGGGCCGAACCGTTGACCCGTAGGCGTACGGGTTCGGACATCCCTGCGTCAGTCTCGCCAAGGCGATCGGACGAAAGGGCCGGCGACGCAGGGGGCCAGATCGCGTCGAGTGCTTCGGGTCGGTAGCGTGCCACCAGGGCCCAGAGGCGGGCGAGTGTGTCGGTATCCGGCTCGCCGGTGACCGCCCCGGGGCGAAAATGCATCTGAAAAGCGCGGGTGACATCGCGGGTCAGCTCGCTCCATTCCCCGTCGGCTGGAAGGGCGTAGCCGTAGCGCTGTAGCGCGCGCTGATAATCAACGAGGCGTGGCGGGCGACGTTCGAATTCGCGTCGGAATCGTTCGATATCGACGTCCTGCGGCCAGGCACCGATGCCGGCAAGATACAAACGGTGCCAGGGGAAGCGCGGCCCCGGATCGATCTTGCGCTGAGGAGCGATGTCCGAATGCCCCACGATGGCCGTCGGCGGCAGGTCATAGCGGGCAATGAGGTCGCGGACGAGCGCGACGACCGCGGCGATCTGCGGTTCGGGGTAGTGCTGCCAGGTACGCCCCGTTGGCGTATCGCGCGGTCCGGCGTTGACGATCTCGATGCCGATGGAAGTGTCGTTGATCTGCGTACGGTCGTCCCACGCACTGACGCCGGCGTGCCAGGCGCGTTTTTGCTCGTCGACCAGCTGGCGTACGAGGGGCTCACCGCCATCCATGGCGTCGCGGGATATCAGGTAGTGCGAGCTGACCCGGGGCCCCTTGAGTGTGCGCAGCGCTGCCGATTCGCCGGAGTCGGTGTAGTGGAGCACGACGTAGCGAACACGCTGGTTGAACGCGCTCGAGGTCTCCGAGGTATCGACCCGATAGCCGTCGCGCTGCTCCAGCCCGCCGCCGGCGCAGCCGCCAAGGACGAGGAGTAGTAGCCCGAGGGCCAACGGCAGCGGACGGAAACGCCGGTCACGATGAGTCATGGGTCGCCTTGGGGGTCGTGTTCGGGGATTACAGGTGTCGGAGCAGAAAGCGCGCCATGAGTCCCAGCATCAGCGTCATCGAGACGCTGAGCATGGTGCCTAGGAGGACGTATTCGGTCAGCTTGCGGTCTCGGTCGTGACGCAGATCGCCAAAGCGTAGAACGGATTTGGCCGTCAGTAGAAAGCCGATTGCCGCCAGCTGGTCGCTCAACACGAAGGTCAGAATCAGAAATCGCTCCAGCATGCCGATGCGGGCACCCGCGTCCGCCAGCGTCCCCGCGGTATCCACGTCGCGACTCCACCGGGTCATGATCATGGCGATCAGGATCGACATCGGCTTCAGAGCAACCAGGTAGGTCAACGCGGTCAGCAGAATCCGAGGCGCCGCCCAGTCGTGAAAAAGAGTCGCGAGTTCAGGCACATCGAGTCTGACCAGCCACGCCCAGACGCCTGTCAGAACGAGAACGTGCAGCGCCTGATCGATCAAAAAGTAGCGAATGGGGTAACGGTGCGTGTAGCTCTTGAGCGTATCGATCGCCCAGTGCGAGCCGCCGACGATACCCGCGCCGATGAGGGTGGTGCCTGCGTCGAACTTCATTGCCACCAGCACACCGAGCGTCATCAGCGTATGCAGGCCGACATGATAGTAGAGCGCGCGGGCGCGGAGATGGCGTTGCGCCTTCTCCTTCGCCCACGCGTCGCTCTGCAGCACGAAGTCGCCGACCACATGGGCCAGCAGCAGTATAAACAGTAGCGAGAGCGCAAAATCGCTCATACCTGTAGCTCCAGGCGTTGACGCATGAAGGTTAGAAAGTCTCTCGTCAGGGACCAGCGAGCCGCGGCGAGCCGGCGATTGATGGTGGGCTGCGCGCGTCCCAGATGTCTTGCCAATTCGCTCTGGGTCATCGAGGTCGTAAGGCTCAGCCGAATGACCTCGGCGGCGTTGTGCGACCACTGTCCGATGATGTCATCGACGAAGCGGATCAGCAGATCGACTTCGGGCTGCGCCTGCAAAAGGAAAAGTCCCAGTCGTCGGTCATCGAGACTCAGGGCGTCCAGTCCCTGGCCCGAGCGCACGAAGGGAGGCCCGTCGGCGTCGATGAAGCGCTCCTCGGTCGGCATTCGACCCTCGCCCAGGCTTGCCGAGACTCGGGCGTCCCAGGGCTGGCGTTTCGACGGGGAGTGTTCGAGCAGACTGGCGCGGATCAGTACCGCCGCCGCCATGACGTGGGCGCCGTGCGGGATCGCCAGCTGGAAAGCGTCGCCGCGGTAGCGCATACCGACACCGCCAAACGTTTCCTTGGTACGGGCCAAGGTGATATCGAGCGCCGCACGAAGCGCGTGCTTGTCGTCGATAGCCTTCGACTCCACGATATCGCCACTGATTACACCGATCATCTGCATATCGCCCTCATCGAACCTCTTGCCGCTGTATGATTATAGCTTTATATCGCTATTATTCCTTTTATGCATAAAAAAAGCTATCACTTGCCATGGGTCACCCGGGGATCAGCCTCCCGTGACTCTAGCCCGTAAGCTGTATTTATATACAGTATTTTTATGTCACAGGATGTCGGCACGCCGTGTCGACATTGGCGCGGGTGCGGTGCCCGGGGCGTCGATTGCGGGCATCGGTCACGGTGGATGCGCGGCGGTTGACCGAACCCCGGTATGCAGCCAGTGCCAGAGGCCGGAGGACCAAAATATGGCATTCCACCGTGGTGGCAATCGTACGATCGCAACGGTGCCCAGGACATCGGGAGTGGCTGTGATGTCGATGAGTTTCGCAACGATTCGGTCTTTCCAAAACTCGTTACGTGTCGAATTTTCATTAACCCAGATCGAGAGCGGAAGCGATATTCGTAAAAAAGAGAAGTTTGTCATTGAGGAACACGTTAAAGACTTGCATCTGAATGGCATCCGGCAATAATGTGTGCGCCTACGGTTCTACAACGCAACGGAAATAGATAATGTCTCTACTTAGTGACTACGTAAAAAAAGAACAACTCCTCAAGCAGCTCGAACAAGAGCTCAAGCAGATGGAGGGCGATCAGCGCCTCAAGGCCGAGCTCGAGTTCAAAGAGAAGCTCGAAGCGCTGATGAACGAGTACGACAAATCGTCCGCCGACGTCATCGAACTGCTGGGCCCCAAGCCCGAGTCGAGCGGTACGTCGCAGGCGTCGAGCAAGAGCTCGGGCGGACGGCGCAAGCGCAAGCTGAAGATTTACAAGAACCCCAACAGTGGCGAAGTCGTCGAGACCCGAGGCGGCAACCACAAGACACTGAAAGCCTGGAAGGACGAACACGGCAGCGAAACCGTCGAATCCTGGGTCGTTCGCACTGAAGATTGATGCCGGCGCTGTCGAGTTCCCGGCACGCAAGACTCGACACCGCAGATGACCGAAGACGCTCACCGCATGCGGTGAGCGTTTTTTTTGCCGAACGCAAGGTCTAGGCTTTCGAACATGGCGGTATGCGAGCTGTCTAAGGCCCGTGGTGGCGCGGTTCAGGCCCTGCGCCGCGGGTGATTTCGGAGCCGACATCGTCTATGCTTGCCCGTCTCGCGACATGCCGCGCTCACAGGGGATTCGATATTCCGGTCACCGCTTCTGTGTGTCGGTATCCGCGACTCTTTCACGCCGATAAAGGGTTTGAACTCTCACGCTATGGCCGCGAACGAACGCTACGCTAAACCCCGCCAGATGGATGAACGCGAAAAACTCCGCAAGTTTCGAGAACTCGACGATGCTTTTGCCCAGGCGCTTCGCGATATGGACGGCTCGACGTCACAGCCAGCGCCAGAAATGGCCGAAACCGTCGACTTCGAAACGCGGTTGCTGGCATTGATGGAAGAATATGCGCTATCTCGAGAAGCAGTGCGCGACCTCGTGGAGACACTCGTCGAATATCATCAGTTCGATTAAAAACATTATTTAATCGGTGAGCCGACATCGTTCATATCGTTGTACTGCGACGAGACGTCGCAGGTGAGTGAGTCGGCATAATAAAAAGTGTTGGGAAAAGTCCTCATCGATAGCCGCCCTTTTTCAGGGGGATGGCTTCGCTCGCCCGGATCGCTCATCCTCTATCCGAGGCGCTTCAACATCGACCGTATGATTCGTCGATCGCCGGTTGGCGTGGTTTGACGCAGGGTATTTCGAGGCCGGGGGTCGAAGCGAGTTGGCGCCATGATCGCGCGTGGGCGGTAGCCGCTGAACGTTGGTGGGCTTTCGTTGTTCTCTAACCACAGTCTCTAGCCACAGTGTCTTCCGACGGCCTGAACACGATGTCGTCCAACGGCCTAGGCGCCCACCGAGCGCGGTAGCATGAGAGCACCGGGGCGAGCGCGTCAGGAGACGATGGGCCGTCCCGCAGACTAACTGACATTCACTGCCCGGCGAAGGCGAGCGATGCCATGCTGATACCCGTGATACTTGCCGGCGGCGCCGGCACCCGACTGTGGCCCGTCTCGCGGGCAAGCTATCCCAAGCAGTTTCTGCCCGTGGTGGGCGAGCAGAGCATGCTCGTGGAGACGCTGGCGCGTCTGATGCCCATCTCCACGGGAGGCCCCATCGTCGTCTGCCAGGAGGCTCATCGATTCCTGGTGGCCGAGCAGCTTCGCGCCGCCGGCCAGCGTGCCGATATCGTGCTCGAGCCCGCCATGCGCAATACCGCGCCGGCCATCGCGGTCGCGGCACTGGCGGCGCTGGCGAAAGACGAGGAGGCCACGCTGCTGGTCTTGCCGGCGGATCATGCCATTGCCCACCCCGAGGCGCTGCTGGCCGCCCTCGAGCCTGCCGAGGCCGCCGCTCGCGCGGGCAGGCTCGTGACCTTCGGCGTCAAGCCGACCCGCGCCGAGACCGGCTACGGCTATATCGAGGTGGACAGCGCCGTCACAGGCGCGGCGGTTCCCGTCGTTCGGTTCGTCGAAAAGCCCGAGGCCGAGGTCGCCGAGCACTACCTCGAGGGCGGTCGCCACCTCTGGAACAGCGGAATGTTTCTGATGCGCGCGGATCGCTATCTGGCGGCGCTGTCGCAAGCGCGCCCGGCGATGCTCTCGGCGGTGGCGGCGGCGTGGGAAGGACGATCGGCGGATCTCGACTTCCTGCGTCTCGATGCCGAAGCGTTCGAGCGCTGTGAGTCGGAGTCGATCGACTACGCCGTCATGGAAAGCACCCCGGATGCGAGCGTCGTGTCGCTCGACGCGGGATGGTCGGACGTGGGGTCGTGGGAGTCGCTGTGGGAGATCGCGACCCAGGATGCCGCCGGTAACGCCGTCGATGGTGACGTGGTGATCGAAGACGTGCGCGGCAGCCTCGTTCACGCCGAAAGCCGTCTGGTCGCGGCGGTCGGGGTGAGAGATCTGCTCATCGTCGAGACGCCGGATGCGGTCATGGTGGCCCCGCGTCAGTCTGCCCAGGCAGTCAAGACGCTCGCGGAGAGACTCAAGCGGGAGGGGAGACCCGAGTGGGACCAGCATCGCCGCGTGCATCGCCCCTGGGGGAGCTACGATGGGATCCACGCCGCTGAGCGCTATCAGGTCAAGCAGATCTGCGTGGCCCCCGGCGCGCGGCTCTCTCTGCAGCGCCATTTCCATCGCGCCGAGCACTGGGTAGTCGTCCGCGGCACGGCGCAGGTCACTCGCGGCGACGACACTTTCCTGCTCGAGGAAAATCAGTCGACGTACATTCCGTTGGGCGTCGTTCACCGACTCGAGAACCCGGGCAAGATTCAACTCGAGCTGATCGAGATCCAGAGTGGCAGCTATCTTGGCGAGGATGATATCGAGCGCTACGACGATATTTATCATCGCGACTGACGCGCACGCCTGTGGCATCTGGCCTTGGCGACTGACGCGCCCGCCCGGTCCGCTTCCGCACGGGTGATCGAGTCAGCGAGCGGGCGCTCGTGTCGCCACGGGATCAAGGCGCGTCGGCATGCCGACCCTGGCGCTGGCAGGCGATGAGGTGATCCACCATTTCGCGGGCGATGAGTGGCAGAGCGTCATAACCGCGGGTACCGATGACCAGGTCGCGTTCGGCCCAGGCGTCCTCCAGCGCCACTACCTTCAACGCCAGGCTGTTGCGGTACGCCATGACCGCCCGTACCGGCAGAATACCGACCCCCATGCCGCGATCGATCATTCGGCAGATCCCCTCGAAGCTGCGAACCTGAATTCGCATACGTAACCCTCGCCCTAGGCGCTGGGCATCCGCCTGCAGCAGGCCGTGCAGCGAAGAATCCTGCTCCAGACCGATGAAGTCGTGATCCAGCGTTTCTGCGAAGTGCAGTCGCTCGCGTCGTGCCAGCGGATGATTCTGGGACGTCACCAGCGCTAGCCGGTCACTGTGATAGGGGTAGGCTTCAATCCCCTCGTGGGCGATGTGGCTGGCAAAGATGCCGATGTCGGTCAGCCCGTCACGCACGGCCGTGACGATCTCGTGGCTGAGACGCTCGCGCATGTCGATGCGGATCTGCGGATAACGACGTGTGAAATCGCTGAGATCGTCCGGCAGAAACTCGATCACCGCGGACGTGTTGGCGTGCATCCGCACGTGGCCGCGCACGCCGATACTGTATTCGCTCAGATCCGCGGTGAGGTGACCCAGACTGTCCAGCATCCGACGTGCGTGGTGCAACAGCGCCTGTCCCGCGGGCGTCAGCTCGACGCCTCGGGGTCGTCGATAGAGCAGGGGGGTCGACAGCTGATCCTCGAGATCACTGATGCGTTTGCTCACCGAGGCCAGCGCCAGATGCTCACGGGACGCAGCGGCGGTAAGACTGCAGGTGTCCGCCACCGCGACGAACAGTCTCAGGGTTACGAAGTCGAGTCGTTTCATCGTTCGTCCGCACGCCGGAAAAGGGGCGGGCAGCCGCAACCGCCCGGTCTGGCGCCGAGCGTACCGCAGCTTTCGTCATCGGCGAAGGCGAGGTTGCCGATTGGCAGATTGTCGCCGTGCCCGCCGCGCGTCAGTTTGAGACGCCGCGATGCGTCGCTGGCTCGCGATTACCGAGCCGGCGTCGCCGAGCCTCATTTCGACCGGGGGATGCGATGTTTTCGACCGAAACGCCTGCAAGCGAAGCGCCTAGCAGCGAGGACCCGAGCCCGAACGCCGGGGCGCTCGCCGGCATCAAGGTGCTCGAGCTGGGACAGCTCATCGCCGGGCCCTTTGCGACCAAGCTATTCGGTGAATTCGGCGCCGATGTCGTCAAGATAGAGCCGCCCGGCACGGGCGATCCGCTGCGCAAATGGCGCCTTCTCAAGGAGGGGACGTCTCTCTGGTGGCACGTCCAGACCCGCAACAAGCGCTCGCTGGGGCTCGACCTGCGAAGCGAAGAGGGGCAAGCGATCGCCCGCCGGCTGGCCGCCGAAGCGGACATCGTGATCGAGAATTTCCGTCCCGGCACGCTCGAACAGTGGGGGTTGGGCTGGGAGACGCTGACCGCGCTCAACCCGCGCCTGATCATGGTACGCATCTCCGGCTACGGGCAGACCGGGCCCTATCGCGACCGCCCCGGATTCGGCGTGATCGGCGAAGCCATGGGCGGGCTTCGCTATCTCACCGGCGAGGCGGGCGCGCCGTCGGTGCGGGTGGGCGTGAGCCTCGGGGATTCGCTCTCGGCGCTCTACGGCGTCATCGGTGCGCTGCTGGCACTCCATGAACGCACCCGTAGCGGCCAGGGTCAGTACATCGACGTCGCGCTCTACGAATCGGTGTTCGCCATGATGGAGAGCCTGATTCCCGAGTTCGACGCCGCCGGCACCATCCGCGAACCGAGCGGCAGCGCGCTGCCCGGTATTACTCCCTCCAACGCCTATCCGTGTCGCGGCGGCGACTACGTGCTCATCGCCGGCAATGGCGACAGTATCTTCAAACGCCTGATGACCGCGATCGGACGCGAGGACATGGCGATGGACCCTCGGTTTGCGCACAACGACGGTCGGAGTCAGCATGCCGACGAGATCGACACCGCCATCGGCGAGTGGACGCGCGGACATTCGCGTGCGAGGGTCCTGGAGACGCTGGAAGCGGCACGGGTACCGGTGGGTTTCCCCTACACGGCACGCGATATCGTCGACGATCCGCACTACCTTGCGCGCGACATGATCGAGACGATCCGCCTCGCCGACGGCGACTCACTCAAGGTGCCCGGGGTACTGCCCAAGCTGAGCCGGACGCCCGGGCGCATCGACGGCCCCGGCCCGAGTCTTGGCGAACACACCCAGGCGGTGCTCGACGAGTTGGGCATCGATCGTGACACGCAGGCACAGATGCGCGAACGCGGGGTGATCCGATGAATGTGGCCACCGTCGAGATCAACGAGGTGGCGCCGCGGGACGGTTTTCAGATCGAGGCGGCGTTCGTGCCCACGCAGGAGAAGATACGCCTGATCGATGCGCTGTCGCGAACCGGCGTGGCGCGCATCGAGGCAACGTCTTTCACTTCGCCCCGGGCGATTCCCAATCTGCATGACGCCGAGGCGGTCATGAACACCATCGAGCGCCTGCCCGGGGTCGGCTACGTGGCGCTGGTGCCCAACGAGAAAGGCGCCGAGCGCGCACTCGCCTGCCGTGCCGACGAACTCAACCTCGTGCTCTCGGCCAGCGACAGCCACGGCTTGGCCAATCTGCGTATGACCGCGGCGCAGTCGCTCGAGGGATTCGCCAACATCGTGTCGCTCACCCGCGGTAGCGACGTGTTCGTCAATGCCGCCATCTCCACGGCATTCGGCTGCCCCTTCGAGGGGAGCGTGTCCACCTTGCGCGTATTGACGCTCGTCGAGCGGCTGCTGGCGCTGGGGATTCAGGGCGTTTCGCTGTGCGACACCACTGGCGTCGCGGACCCGCGTCAGGTCGCCGAGCGCTGCGAGGCGGTACTCTCCCGCTGGCCTTGGCTACCGCTGACGCTGCATTTCCACGATACCCGCGGCATGGGCTTGGCGAACGCGCTGGCCGCCTGGCAGAGCGGGGTCACGCGTTTCGATGCCGCTCTCGGTGGTCTGGGTGGCTGTCCTTATGCGCCGGGGGCGAGTGGCAATATCTGCAGTGAAGACCTGGTGCACCTGTTTGCCCGGATGGGCGTCGACACCGGCGTCGATCTCGAACGGCTCATCGACGCCTCGAAAACGCTACCCGGACTGATCGGCCACGAGACGCCGGGGCAGGTGGTCAAAGCGGGCCCTGCCGACAGGCGCTATCCGCAGCCGGCAGGCGTGGGACGCTAGCCGGATATCATCGCAACAAGCGACGAGGCCGGGCCGGTAAGCGCGACGCTATGAGCGCGTATGCACGCAGCGCCCGTCGGCCCAGGTGGCAGCCACGGTGCGGTCATCTCCCAGCATCATCAGTGCGAAGAGTCGCTCGGCCAGCGTCTCGGTCCGGGAAAGCCTGTGCGAGAGAAGCGGCGTGGCATCCGGGTCCAGCACCACGATGTCCGCCTCTCGCCCGGGTTGAAGCGTGCCGATCCGGTCATCGAGGCGGAGGGCGCGGGCGTTACCGAGCGTTGCCTGGTAGAAGCCTTGCCAGCCGGTCAGCGCCTGACCCAGCAGCGCACCCACCTGGTAGGCGCCCTGCAACGAACCGAACGTCGAAAGCGAAGTGCCGGCGCCGATGTCGCTGGCGAGCGAAGTGGCGAGTCCGGCGTCGCGACAGGCCTGCCGGTCCATCAGACCGCTGCCCAGAAAGAGGTTCGACGTCGGGCAGAAGGCGACGTTCGCACCCTGCGCGGCCAGGCGGCGATGCTGGTCGGCGTCGAGATGGACCCCGTGAGCGAACGTGCTTTTCGGCCCCACCAGCCCGTAGTACTCGTAGACGTCCAGATAGTCTCGCCGTTCCGGGAAGAGTTCGCCGACCCAGGCGATTTCGCCGCGATTCTCCGACAGGTGGGTCTGTAGATGAAGATCCGGGGCGTTGCGCAGCACGCCGCCGACGGCATCGAGCTGTTCACGGCTCGATGTCGGGGCGAAGCGCGGTGTCAGCGTGTAGGAGAGACGGTCACGACCGTGCCAGTCGGCGATCAGTCGCTCGCTGTCATGGACGCCACCGAGCGTATCGTCGGTCAGTTCTTCGGGCGCGTTGCGATCCATCAGTACCTTGCCCGCGATCATGCGCAGGCGACGGCGGGCGCTCGCCTCGAAGAACCGGTCCACCGACACAGGATGCGACGAACAGAAAACCTGCGCCGTGGTCGTGCCGGTACGCAGGAGCTCGTCGAGGAAGCGCTCGGCGGCGGCACCCGCGTAGGCCTCGTCGGCGAACCGGCATTCGGCGGGAAAGGTGTAGTCGTTGAGCCAGTCGAGTAGCTGCCGCCCGTAGGAAGCCATGACGTCGAGCTGTACGTAGTGCACGTGGCTATCGATGAAGCCGGGCATCATCAGCTTGCCGCGATAGTCGACGATTGCCGCCTCCGGCGGGATCCGGTCGGCGAGCGTCGCAAAGGGATCGACCGCATGGATTTGACCGTCGACGATCCAGATGCCGCCGTCTTCGAGGTAGCGCGTGCTGCCGGCGGCGGGGGTGATCGCTTCGCCGGGGTCGTCGAGACAGGTGAAGAGCGGTCCGCGAAGTAGGGTGTGCTGCGTCATCATGCGCGCCCGAAAAGTCTGGAATGGTGAACGAAAGATCGTTCAATATCGGAGCAAGCGACGAGAGGGTCAACTCACCGGTCGTTCATGCCTTGGGGTGTGGGCCGCGAGCGTCGCTGCTGGACCGGAGCGCAAGGCCAAAGACGGTGCGTCACGTATGGGGGTGGGCATACTCGCGGTAGTGGAATCGACCTCACTCGATAGTGAAAGTCGTGCGACCGCAGAGTGAGTCGAGCGAAGTACTGGATCGGATCAATCGGGGTGTTGAAGTCTGTCGATCGAGGCACCAGCGCGTGTCGATCACTGTCGAACTGGTTGATCGAAGTGTGAGTGCGCGGAGAAAAAAATAGCGGGAGAGAAAAATCGAAGTTTCAACATTGCTTCGCGGTCAATACGGAAGCGAATCCTTTCGCACTCGACATCCCGTCGAGCCTCTTCCTGAGCGTCCGGCGAAATCCGTTTCGCGTACGATCGTCTATCCCTGGACGCCATCCTTGACGGTAATCCTGCGCTACCGTGCCTCGTCCGTGAGGCCGCTTCCCTGCTGGCCGGTCTCCTGGTGCGCATTGTAAACGCTGACGAATCAAACTCGCTAATAAGAAATGTCTTCAAGCTGCAGATAATACAAAAAGTTACCTTTGAAAAGTTTCGAGGAATTGAACTAGACAACTAATTGATAACATTCAAACTGCGTCGTCGAACGATACGCTACGAATGAGTGCGAGAACCGTCTGGCCAACCTCGAGCTGCATTTCGTCGCAGGCTTGGCGTGTCAGGCGGGCTCGCAGTCGCTGGTCGCCGACGCGAAGTCGCAGCTCCATGGCGCTCGGCTCATGATTCGAAGCGGCCATCGCCTCGATCTGCGCGATGAGGCCGTTTCGATAGCTGGTATCGCGTGGCATTCGGGTGGCCAGGGCGACGTCGCGAACGCCGATACGCAGCCAGGTGCGATGCGAGGGCGGTAGATCGAGCAGGGGCACCCGCAGGCGCTGGCCGTCATCCAGGCCAACGTCGGTAAGCGCATAGTGGGGGTCATGAGAGAGCACGGTGACCGCCAGGCGCGTTGCAGCCTCGAAGCCGCCCAAGCGTCGAGTCAAATCGAGCTGGAGCATGAGCGTATCGAGCTCGCCGTAGGCAGCGAGTCTGCCGCGCTCCATGACGGCCAGATGGTCGGCGATGGCGGTGATCTCGGCCGGGTCGTGGCTGACGTAGACCACTGGGATGTCGATCTCACGCGTCAGCCGCACCAGATAGCGAAGCAGCTCCCGCTTGCGTTCGCCGTCGAGCCCCGTGAGTGGCTCGTCCATCAATAGCAGTCGCGGTCGCGTGAGCAGAGCCCGCCCGATCGCCACTCGCCGGGCCTCACCGCCGGAGAGCATGCCCGGCATGCGCTCGAGAAGCGGCTCGATACCCAGCAGCGCGACCAGATCGTCGAACCGCGAATCGCTCTGTCGCGGCATACCGTAGGTCAGGTTGCCGCGCACGCGGTAATGGGGAAAGAGTCGCGCTTCCTGGAACACGACGCCGAGCCCGCGTCGGTGGACGGGGCGATGCGTACCGCTCCTCGTATCCGCCAGCACCCGGTCGCCGAGGGTCACGCGGCCGCTGTCCGGGCGATCGAGCCCCGCGATCAAGCGCAGCAGTGTCGTTTTGCCGCTGCCCGAGGGGCCGAAGAGGGCGGTCACGCCACTGGCCGGCACGTCGAGGGAGACATCGAGGGAGAAGTCGCCCTGACGCTTGCGCACATCGCAGGAGAGCGCGTTCGGTATCGCCGCATCCCCGTTATTCTTGCTGTCGATCTTCGCGGCGCCCGTGTTCGAGCCGTGAGAGTCAGTCACAGGTCGCGCTCCTGCAGCCGCTGACGTGCGCGTCGGGCCAGCCATTCGGAGGCGATCAGCGACACCATGGCGATCACGATGGAGATCACGCAGAGCCTGGCGGCGGCGTCCTCCTTGCCCGGGGTCTGAATCAGGGTGTAGAGGGCCAGCGGCAACGTGCGCGTCTCGCCCGGAATATTGGAGGCAAAGGTGATGGTAGCGCCGAACTCCGATAGGGCACGGGCGAACGCCAGCACCGTGCCGGTGAGCAGCCCCGGTATCGCCAGCGGCAGCGTGATGGTGAAAAGTACCCGAATTCGATTGGCACCCAGCGTGCTCGCCGCGGCTTCGAGCTTGGGGTCGACCGCTTCCAGCGACAGCCGCACCGCTCGCACCAGTAGCGGAAACGCCATGACGCCGCCGGCTACCGCAGCACCCTGCCAGGTAAACGGTAGCGATATGCCGAACGTCTTCAGGAGCCACTGCCCCAGCCAGCCGCTGCGCCCCAGCGAGAGCAGCAGCAAGTAGCCGACGACGACCGGCGGCAGCACCAGCGGCAGGTGGATCAGCCCATCGAGCAGCGCTTTGCCCCGAAACTCGCGCCGTGCCAGCAGCCACGCCACGGCAATGCCGGGTATTGCAATGCCGGCCACGGCGCTACCGGCGATCTTGAGGCTGAGCGCGATCGCCTGCCATTCGGCGTCGGAGAGCACCGGCGTCAGTCGGCCGCGACCGGCGCGAAGCCGTAGTCGGCAAAGATCGATCGCGCCGTGTCACCGGCGAGCCAGGCACGAAACGCCTCGGTCGCCGCACTTGGCTCGTCGGTGACGATTGCCATGGGATAAGTGATGGCATCGTGCGTGTCCTCGGGAAAGGTGCCGAGTGTCTTCACGGCCTCGCTTGCCGTGGCGTCGGTCCGATAGACGATGCCCAGCGGCGCTTCGTGACGCTCGACCAGCGCCAGGGCGGCACGCACGTTGTCGGCATTGGCCAGGCGTGGTGCGAGCGTCGTCCATTGGTCCAGAGACTCGAGCGCCTGCCTGGCATAGATGCCGGCGGGCACGTGGTCGGTATCGCCGACGGAAAGGCGGCGGTCGCCGCCGAGCAGCGCCACCAACTGCTGACTACCGTCGAGCGCGACGGCGTCGAGATCGCTGTCCTGCGGAGCTATCAGCACCAGACGATTCTTCAGCAGGTCGACGCGCTCGCGCATCGCCACTCCTTGATCCGCCAGCCAGTCCATCCACTGCTCGTTGGCAGAGAGATAGATCGCTGCCGGTGCGCCGTTGGCGATCTGGCGCGCCAGCGTCGAGGAGGAGGCGTAGACGGGAACGACGTCGACGTCGTGATCCGACTCGTAGCGGGCGATGGCGCTATCCATGGCGTCGGTCAGCGAGGCGGCGGCATACACCTGAACCGGCGCTGTCGCCATGGCCGGAAGGGGCGCGGCGAGCGTCAAAGCGGTCAGAGTGAACGCTGCCAGTCGCGTAGAAGCAAAACCAAGAGTGGACATGCCGAGTTCCCGCTATGTATGAGTGGAAATAGCGGACAGCACTATAGCCAGCCACGCGTTATCGGTCGAGGACAGATTCGCCGTCTCGTCGGTATGTTCATGCCGACTCAGCTTTGCGGAGCCTCGTCAGGTCGAGCGTCCTCGACGTCACCGCGTGACTCGGAAGAGGCCAATAGCATCAGAAGCTGCTCGGCTTCGGCCAGCTCGGTCACCTTATCGAGCAGGGCGCGGTAGCGGGCGATCAACGCCCGACCGGTCGGCGTGACGACGGCCCCGCCACGCTGGCTACCACCGGCCCGCGTTTCGAGAACGGGATTCTCGAGGTGGCGATTCATGGTCTCGATCAGCTGCCAGGCCTTCTTGTAGCTCAGTCTCATCTCGCGACAGGCCGCGGCGATCGAGCCGTGTCGCTCGATCGCTTCCAGCAGGGCAATCTTGCCCGGGCCGACGGCGACATCGCCATCGAGGGTGAGTCGCAGCTGCAGGCGGGGTGGTGAAGGGCGCGGTTGCGTCATCGGGTCGCCGAAGAAATTGGGTGAACGGAAAATGGCGTTTTAGCGCCGCCAGTGCGAGCGTCGGATGCGGGCAGAATGCAGCGAGCGTGGCGTCATTCGGCCGCGCACGCGATGGGCCTGGCCCAGGGAAACCCCTTCGGGCGGACGGCGCGGTAGGCCTCACGTCTACGGTTGTCGCCATCCTTCGTGCTGGAGCAGCCAGCGTTTGCGCTCGAGCCCGCCGGCATAGCCGGTGAGCGTGCCGTTGGTGCCGATGACCCGATGGCACGGCACGACGATGGCAAGCGGGTTGCGGCCGTTGGCCATGCCGACGGCGCGGGAGGCGGTGGGTCGGTCGATGGCGACGGCCAGCTCGCGGTAGCTGCGCGTCTCGCCCCAGGGGATGGTGGCGAGTGCATGCCACACTCGCTGCTGGAAATCCGTCCCCCTGGGCGCGAGGGGAAGCTCGAAACGCTGAAGCTCGCCAGCGAAGTAGGCTTGTAGCTGGCGGATGCACTCCCGCGTGGTCTCACTCGGTCGGATGACGGCTGGCGCCCGAGAAACGAACGCGATCCGTGTGATACCGCCAGTGTCGGCCTGGATCTCCAGCGCGCCGGGCCAGACATCGATGGCAGGCTGATAGTAGTCGAGCGCCACGGCATCGTCGGTGGCATTCGACGACCGCGAGTCGTCTAAGTCGACGAGAAGGTGGGACGGCGCTGTCGGCGACGGGGTCATATCACGGCATTCCAGAGCTGAAGGGTGAGATAGCTGCGCCAGGGGGACGCCGAGGCGGGATTGATCGGCGTCTCCAGCTTGGCGAGCGCGCGCTTGATGCCCACGTCACCGGCAAGCCAGACGTCCGGATCGTTGAATCCGCGAAAGCGAGCGACGGCAGCCGTCCAGGGGCCGATGCCTTTCAGCTGCGTCCAGGTGTCGGCGTCGTCACTGATGTCGCCATCGCGGTAGGCCTTCGCAAAGCGGATCAGCGTCTCCCGACGGCTAGCGGGCATACCGAGAAAGGCCAGATCGCTGGCGGCGACGGCGGCCGGGGTCGGAAAGTAACGACGCGCGGAGCGCTGCGGGTCGCTCGGTGAGGAGGCTCCCTCCGCCCCATCACGGCCGCCCAATTCATCCACCAGTTTCTGGATCAGGCGGGTCGCCGCGGCGATGGAGACGTGCTGGCCGAGAATGCCGCGCACGCCCGCCTCGAATGCGTCCCAGAGTCCGGGAATCCGTAAGCCGGAATGCAGGGCGAACGTCGGCAGGGCCGACTGCAGGTGATCTTCGATGGTCGCGATATCGGCGTCCAGATCGAGCACCTGACGAATGCGCTGAACGATCGATTCGAGCCCCTCCAGATCGTCGAGCGTGACGGTGACATCGAAGCGGTGGTGCTCCGGCACGTGCACGGCGGTGAACTCGCCGGTGACCTCGCCCCAGCGCAGCGTTCGGCCATAGGCGTGTTCGTCGATCCACTCCAGACCGTCGATCACGTGTAGCCGGTGGAAATGCCGCAACCGCTCCCAGGCGTAGGGCGGCCGGTAGGCGAGTTTGAGGGTCAAGGCATCGCTGCCTCGGGCGTGGCGGCGGATGTCGGTCGGAGCAAGTGTCATTTGGCGTTTGAAAGCGTCGTTGAAGCGGCGAAGGCTTGCAAAGCCGCTCGCATAGGCGATGCGAGCGACGGGAAGCGTCGTCTGATGAAGCAGTTGTTTGGCGAACAGACATTGACGGTAGAGGGCATAGGCCTTGGGCGATACTCCAAAATGCTGCTGAAAGAGATGGCGAAGATAGCGGTCACCGATCCCCAGGCGCGTGCAGAGTTCACCGATACCGTCGCGCTGCAGGGCGCCTTCGTTGATCAGGTGGAGCGCGCGGGCGAGGGTTGTCTCCACGCCGCGCCAGGCGCAGGAGCCGGGGGCGCTGTCGGGGCGGCAGCGTAGGCAGGGCCGGAACCCCGCGCCGGCCGCGGCAATAGCGCTGTCGAAGTAACGCACGTGGCGCTCCTGAGGCGGCGTTGCCGGGCAGATCGGCCGGCAGAAGATGCCGGTCGTGCTGACCCCGACGAAGAATCGCCCGTCAAAACGCGCGTCTCGCGCCAAGCGGGCGCGGCGACACTCGGCCGACGTCAGCCCGCTGACACACCCGGCACCGATGCGGCTGTCGGGCGCGCCGCGCGCCGAGGCGCAAGCGGCTGCGGCCCCAGGGGATATCGAATGCGGCGTGGCCGGCGACTGTGACATGACGGGGATTCCTGACCGAGCGCGATGCGCGTGGGCCCAGTGTAGCGCGCTCCATGCCGGCGTCTCGCCGGATTCGGCAATCGACGTTCACCACGCGCTCCCCCTCGTCGCCGGTGTCGAACTGGAGACGGCTACCGTTTTTGGGGATACTCGCGGGCGAAAACGATGCCGGACCGCGTTCCGCGCATTCGAACCGTAAGCATTGATCCGAGGTGGCGCGATGAAGTCCGTTTCCATAGCCGGTATCCCGGTAGCCAATGACCGACCGTTCACGCTGTTCGGCGGTATCAACGTGCTGGAGGATCGAGACAGCACGCTCAAGGCGTGCGAAGCCTACGTCGACGTGACCCGCAGGCTGGGTATTCCGTACGTGTTCAAGGCGAGCTTCGACAAGGCCAACCGCTCGTCGATCCACTCCTTCCGTGGCGTGGGGTTGGAAGAAGGGCTTGAGTTGCTCGATGCCGTGAAGCGCGAGTTCGGCGTACCCGTGATCACCGACGTGCATGAGATCGAGCAGGCCGTGCCCGTGGCCGAAGTCGCGGATATCCTTCAGCTTCCCGCCTTTCTGGCCCGACAGACGGATCTGGTCGTCGCCATGGCGCGAACCGGACGCCCCATCAACGTGAAAAAGCCTCAGTTCCTGAGTCCCGGGCAGATGAAGAACATCGTGGACAAGTGCGCCGAGGCGGGCAACGAACAGATCGTGCTGTGCGAGCGGGGTACCTGCTTCGGCTACGACAATCTGGTCGTCGACATGCTCGGTTTCCGCGAGATGATGGCGGCGAGTCAGCAGGCGCCGGTGATTTTCGATGTGACGCATAGCCTGCAGCGGCGTGACGCGACCAGCGAGGCTTCCGGCGGACGCCGTCAGCAGGCGCTCGAACTCGCCCGGGCGGGCATGGCCGTTGGTCTGGCGGGTCTTTTTCTCGAGGCTCACGCCGACCCGGACCGGGCGCGCTGCGACGGCCCGAGTGCGCTACCGCTGGACAAGCTCGAGCCTTTCCTGGCGCAGATCAAGGCGGTCGACGATCTGGTGAAGGGTTTCGCCCCGGTCGAGATTCGCTGATGGCCCGCCTGGACCATCGCGCCGAGCTTGCGCTGATTCTGTTCGATGTCGACGGCGTGCTCACCGACGGCACGCTGCTCATTGGTCCCGAGGGCGAGGCGCTCAAGCCGTTCAACGTGCAGGACGGTCTGGCGGTCGGTCTGCTGCGCCATCACGGCATTCGCAGTGGCGTGCTCTCGGCGAAGTCGAGCGCGCCACTGTTGACGCGGGCGAACCAGCTCGGGATGGACGTCATCAAGACCGGCTTTCAGCGCAAGCTCGATGCGCTGTCGCAGATCGTCGAGAGCACGGGCTTTGCGCCATCGCGTATCGGTTTCGTCGGTGACGACGTCATCGACATTCCCGTGATGCGGCGAGTGGGTGTCGCCTATGCGCCCAGCGATGCCCATCCGCTGGTGCGCGATGCCGCGGATATCGTCTGCACCCGGGCTGGCGGCCGTGGCGTCGCCCGCGAAGTGGCCGAGGATCTGCTGGCGGCTCGCGGTCTCGATCTCGCCGACATGTACGGACACCTGATCGACGACGATGACGCCCTGCTGTCACTGGTGCAGTGAGCGCCAGCGGGGGCGCGCGTGGCCACGCTACAGGCCGAGAAGGTGAACGACCGGCGGCAACAGAAAGGCGGTGACGAGACCGGAAAGACCCATCGCCAACCCCGAGAACGCGCCGGCGACGGCACCGTAGTTGGCGAAGGCGTGGGCGGTGCCGAAGCCGTGGGCGGAAAGTCCCAGGGTATAGCCGCGAATGGTCGGGTCGGTGATTCGCGTCCAGCGAAAGATCCACGGCGCCAGAATGCAGCCGATGACCCCGGTGAGCAGCACGAGGCCCGCGGCGAGCGAAGGAATGCCGCCGATCTTTTCGGCGATTCCCATGGCGATGGGTGAGGTGACCGATTTCGGCGCCAGGGTCAGCGCGGTCTGCCGGCCCGCCCCCAGGGCGAGCGCAATACCGACGGCCGACACGATGGCGGTCGTCACTCCGGTGAGCGTGCCGACCATGATCGGCACTAGCATGCGACGCACCCGTTCGCGATGGTCGTAGAGCGGGATCGCCAGCGCCACGGTCGCAGGGCCGAGTAGAAAATGCAGGAACTGTGCGCCCGCGAAATAGGTCGGGTAGTCGGTTTTCGTCAGTGTGAGAAAGCCGATCAACAGGGCGATTGCGACGATCACCGGGTGAAGAACCGGGCTGCCGCCGGCCAGGCGATTGATCCGCAGGGCGATGAGAAACGCGACGAGCGTGGCGAGCAGATGCAGCAGCGGACTCGCCGAGAGGTAGACCCAGACGTCACCGAGGCCGAGATCGTTCATCGTGGTGTCTCATTGTCATGATGGCGCCGGGCGAACAGTTTCAGCGTCTGACTGGTCACCAGCAGCGTGATCGCCGAGGAGGCGACCAGGGTCACGATCAGAATGGCGAATTCGCGCCCGATCAAGTCGAAATGTTCGATCAGGCCGACGCCCGCGGGAACGAAGAGCAGGGTCAGGTATTTCAGCAGTCCCTCGCCCATGCTGCGTAGCCCGGCGGGTACGCTACCGCGCACCAGCAGGCCGAGCAGCAGGATCACCATGCCCAGCACGGGTCCCGGTATCGGCAGGGCGAACGCGCGACCGATGACTTCACCCAGGAACTGACATCCCAGCAGAATGCTCATTCCGACGATCAGTGACATGAGATCGAGACTCCGGCGTGACGCGATAACAGGGTGTGACCGACGGTGAGGGAGGGCCAAACGAACGAAAGGGCCATCGATGAAATCGATGGCCCTTTCTCTATCTGGTCGGAGCGACAGGATTCGAACCTGCGACCTCTGCAACCCCATTGCAGCGCGCTACCAAGCTGCGCCACGCTCCGATTCGTTCACGGGTCTCCGCGAAACGCAGCGTATATTACCGTGGGTTCGGGAAAATGAAAAGCGTGCGTTTAGGCTTTTTTTCAATGAGTTGCGCAACCCGCTCGGGCCGCGACGCCGACTCGACGTTCGCCCGGTGATCGAACCGGGCGAAACGCACTCGTGGCGATGCACTAGAGCCAGAGCCACTCGATCAGGGTCATGGTGATGAGGGTCACGAACACCATTCCCACCACGTTGAGCAGAAATCCGGCACGAATCATCGATTGAATCTTCAGGTGGCCCGTGCCGAAGACGATCGCGTTGGGCGGCGTCGCCACCGGCATCATGAACGCGCAGCTGGCCGCAATGGCCGCCGGAACCGTGATCAGCAGCGGGTCGACGTCGAGAGAGAGCGCCAGCGCCCCCAATAGCGGCAGAAAAGCCGCGGCGGTGGCAGTGTTGGACGTCAGCTCCGTGAGGAAGATGATGACCATGGCAATCGCCCCGATCAGCAGAATCAGCGGCAGTACACCGAAGATGCTCAGCTGTGCGGCGATCCAGTCGGCGAGTCCCGAGCTACTGATGGAACCCGCTAGAGCGAGACCGCCACCGAAAAGCAGCAGAATGCCCCACGGCAACTCTTTGGCATCTTCCCACAGCATCAGCGGGCGATGACGTTCGTTGCCACTGGGAATGAGAAACAGCGCGACGCCCGCCAGCAGCGCGATCGCGGTGTCGGAGAGCCAGGCGATGCCGAGGTCGTTGAGCAGCGGGCGTGTGACCCACGCTACCGCTGCCAGCAGAAAGACGATGCCGACGCGAGCCTCCGCCTGGCTGAGCTTACCCAGCTTGCGTAGCTCGCTGCCGATGACGTCACCTTCACCCTCGCTGGAATCGAGCTCGAGGTTGAAGTGCTGGCGCGTCAGCCACCACCAGGCGACGGCGAGCATGGCGATGCTCACGGGCAGGCCGACCACCATCCACTGGGCAAAACCGAGTTCGATATCCTGCTCGCTGGAGAGATAGCCGGCGAGAATGGCGTTCGGTGGCGTGCCAATGAGTGTGGCGATACCGCCGATGCTTGCCGAGTAGGCGATCGCCAGCAGCAGTGCCGTCGCGTAGCGTTTCACTTCACGATCGTCGTCGCTGGTGAACAGCGATACGACTGACATGCCGATCGGCAACATCATGATGGCGGTCGCGGTATTGGATACCCACATGCTGATGAAGGCCGTGGCGAGCATGAAGCCGCCGATCTGCTGCTTCGGCTTCTGACCGACCAGAGTCAGGATCTTGAGGGCAATGCGGCGGTGGAGGTTCCATCGCTGCATCGCCAGACCCAGCAGAAAGCCCCCGAGGAAGAGAAAAATCGTGGGGTTGGCATAGCTTGCCGCCGTGCTTTCGAGATCGGCGATGCCGAGCGCGGGGGCGAGAGGAATCGGTAGCAGCGAGGTCGCGGGAATGGGAATGGCTTCGGTGGCCCACCACGTGGCGAGCAGCAGGGCGAGACCGACGCAGTGCCAGGCTGCCGGTTCCATGCCTGCCGGGGCTGGCAGTAGCTGGGTGATGAGTATCCACACCGGACCCAGTATCAGGCCCACTCTGGCGGCCTTCGAGGGTGGCGCGTTGGCCGTATCGGTCGCTTCAGTCATAGCAGTCGATCCTTGTTCGCGAGAAAAGTGGGGTGTGGATATTCTACGGAAGTGCCCGGCGGCGTCGGCGGCTCGCATGTTAGTCTTTGGTCTAATAGGGTTTGGCCTCTCATCTCGCGCGCCGATCACCGGTCGGTACCGCGTCGTTCTGGAGTTAGCGCTGCGTGTTACATCATCGAGACCACGCTCTTCCGACTTCTCTCGAATCACTGTCGATGGCAATCGTCGCGCTTTGTCGTCAGGCGGGCGCAGCGATCGAGGAGATCGCACGTTCGCAGATGGCTACCCAACTCAAGGCGGACGATAGTCCGGTAACGGCGGCAGACATCGCTGCTCACACTTGCCTAGCCGAAGGCCTTGCGCGTCTGGGTGGCCAAAGTTGGCCGGTACTATCCGAGGAGTCGGCGTCGGTACCCTGGCTTACGCGCAGCCAGTGGAGCACTTACTGGCTGATCGATCCGCTGGACGGTACCAAGGAGTACATTCGGGGTTCCGATGAGTACTCGGTCAACGTGGCACTCATTCATCGTCATCGACCGGTCCTGGGGGTTGTCGAGAAGCCACGATCGCAGGAGGTGTGGCTCGGCCGTCCGGACGAGGGGGCTTGGTATCAAGCGGCGCCCGATGCTGGGTGGGCGCCCATCCGTGTCGCGGCCGAGCAGCCCACGCGCGTCGTCGTGAGCCGTTTTCATCGAGGAGCGCGCACGCAGCATCTGATCGACGCCATTCCCGGAGCGCGTGTGATGACGCTGGGAAGTTCGTTGAAGTGCTGTCTGATCGCCGACGGCCGAGCGGACCTTTATCCGCGATTCGGCCCGACGAGTGAATGGGATACGGCGGCGGCGCAAGCGGTTCTGGAAGGCGCGGGTGGCGCACTCGTCGATAGTCACGATTGGGCGCCGCTTCGTTACAACGCCAAGGCGTCGCTGCTCAATCCGGGGTTCGTCGCCTGTGCTAGGCTCGATGGCGCCTGGCGCGAGGCCTGGAAAGCGTCACGGACCGGGTCGGCGACGCGTTGAGGTTCACACTGATCAGAAGGCGATCGAGATCATGTCCACTGCAATTATGGTGATGATGACGGCCGCGGGAGTCTGCGTGCTGGCCGGGTTGGCCTGGTACGCACGGCGGCTTTGGCGGGAGGTACGGCGCCGTGAGGCGTTCAGCCGCGATGAAGTGGTGCGGGCGAATCGAAACTGCGTCGATAGTCTGGAAGCGATCGCCAATGCGATGGTCGGTGGCCAAGTCGATCCCGTCGAGGGAGCGCTTCGCTGTCGTGTGTTGCTCGACATCATCGATACACGTCTCGTGCAAAAAGAGTCGCTACAGGTTTTTGCCACGGTTCAGGAGCGGGCTGCGCATCTCAAGACCCATCAGGCCAGGCACGACCTGTCGCCGCGCCAGCGCTATCGAGAGGATCGGGCGCGCCAGGCCATCGCCGACGAATATGCGGGATCTCTCGAGAGGGGCGCGCTTGCCTTGAGCACGCTATGTCACGAATGGCGACAGCGCGGCGTTTTTGATCAGGACTTCGCCGCTCTGGCTTTTGATTCGCCTAAGCAATAGCCAGCAAGACATACGGGTAGAGGCATCGCCCACAGGCGACGCCTCCATTTGAAACTAGGCAAAGCGGGCAACTTTTCTTCAATAAGCTTTGCCAATTCTCGAAAGAGTGCTAAAAGAGAACAGTGTTTCCCGACTCGGGTTGCAACCCGCAGTGGAATCGACAATGCTGTTATAGAGCTGCAAAGAAAGGGCGATGGGAACATTGGCCGAGGCTTGAAATGGTGAGCAAATTCATCGTTCAAGATTTCTTTGTCGTCGCGAGAGAGAAAGCCTTTCTCCCAACGAATTCGGCTTCTATACTCGAAGCCGCTGGGTAACGCCCGTTACGACTAGCGCTGTGTTAAGAAGGAGTCTTACATGAAAAAATCAACGACTGGCCTGCTACTGGGTTCTGCTCTGGTAGTCGGTCTTTCTGGTTGTGCCAGTTCCGGCATGGAATCCACCGGTAGCTCGTCCGATCAGGCGTGGTACAACTCGCCGTTCGTCTGTGGCGTTGCTGGCGGCCTGATTGGCGGCGGTCTGGGTTATGCGACCAGCGGCAGTTCCGACGAAGACACTGGCGCGGCAATCGGTGGCGTTGCTGGCGCAACCGCCGGTGCACTGCTGTGCGCCGATTACGGTTCCGACGTCCTCGATAGCGATGGCGACGGCGTGCCGGACGATCGCGATCAGTGCCCGAACACGCCGGCTGGCGTTGCAGTTGACGCGGTAGGCTGCCCGCTGGACACCGACGGTGACGGCGTGCCGGACTACATGGACCAGTGCCCGGGTACTCCGGCCGGCGTTGAAGTCAACGCGCAAGGCTGCCCGCTGGACTCCGACGGTGATGGCGTGCCGGACTACCAGGACCAGTGCCCGAACACGCCGGCCGGTGCCGAAGTGAACTCGCTGGGCTGTGAAGAAGACCTCATCCTGCGTGACGTCAACTTCGAGTTCGACTCCGCACAGCTGACTGCAAACGCTGAATCCATTCTGGATGGCGTTTCCGAGAAGCTGATGTCCAACGACCAGCTCCGCATCCGTCTTGAAGGCCACACCGACTCAATCGGTCCGGATGCCTACAACAAGGAGCTGTCGCAGCGTCGTGCTGATTCCGTCAAAGCCTACTTGGTCAACAAGGGCTTCAACGGCGGCAACATCACGACCATCGGTTACGGTGAAGAGCAGCCGATCGCTACCAACGACACCGCCGAAGGCCGTGCGCAGAACCGTCGTGTCGAAATGGGTGAGTGGGAATAATCACTCCTCGCTTCACGATGTGAATCAAAAGGGCGCCCTAGGGCGCCCTTTTTTATACCTCTCCTTTTTGCTGCCTAACCTAGCCGCCGGCCCGTCGACGTGCATTGGTAAACCTCCAACTGCGCTGATACGCTTGCCAGCCTGCGTGGCCTGCCGTGCCCCGCGAACTCCTTTGCGCCTTTCGAGCAACGCGACTCGCCCGTATGCGAGTTCGTCTGGAAGGTGAATTCGCCCTATATGAGCTCAAGTGATCCTTGGTAGAGACCACCACTGAGCGTAAGGATTGATGCATGCCTATCGTGACCCTGCCGGACGGCACTCAGAGAACTTTCGACGCGCCACTCAGTATCATGCAACTGGCCGAGTCGATTGGCCCCGGCCTTGCCAAAGCCTGCGTCGCGGGCAAGATCGACGGTGTCGAAGTCGATGCGGCGGACATGATCGATCGCGATGCCGACGTTGCTATCGTTACCGCTCGTGACCCAGAAGGGCTGGACGTCATTCGCCATTCCTGTGCCCACCTGCTGGGGCACGCGATCAAGCAGCTCTACCCGTCGGCCAAGATGGCAATTGGCCCGGTCATCGAAAATGGTTTTTATTACGACGTCGACTTCGGGACCTCCATCTCTTCCGAAGAGTTAGAAGCGATCGAGTCTCGGATGAAGGCGCTGATCGACCAGGATTACGATGTCGTACGTGAATATGTGGGCAAGTCCAAAGCGCTCGAAACCTTCAGCGCGCGAGACGAGATCTACAAGCAGGAGATCGTCGAGGGGATTGCCGAGGGCGACACGATCCGGCTATACCACCACCAAGAATATATCGACATGTGCCGGGGGCCACACGTTCCCAATACGCGTCATCTGAAAGCGTTCAAGCTCACTAAGTTGGCGGGTGCCTACTGGCGAGGGGACGCCTCCAAGCCAATGCTGACGCGCATCTATGGTACTGCCTGGTCCGACAAGAAAGCGCTCAAGGCCTACCTCCAGCGCTTGGAGGAAGCCGAGAAGCGTGATCATCGGAAACTGGCGCGTCGATTCGACTTCTTCCACATGCAGGAAGAGGCTCCCGGCATGGTGTTCTGGCACCCGCGTGGCTGGACGCTGTGGCAGGCCGTCGAGCAGTACATGCGCAATGTGTACAAAGTCGGTGGCTACCAGGAGATCAAGTGCCCGCAGATCATGGATGTCTCGCTCTGGAAGAAATCGGGGCATTGGGACAACTATGCCGAGAACATGTTCTTCACCGAGTCCGAGAAGCGTGAATACGCGCTCAAGCCGATGAACTGCCCGGGGCATGTCCAGGTATTCAATTCTGGGCTTCGTAGCTATCGAGAATTGCCGATGCGCTATGGCGAATTCGGTGGCTGTCACCGTAACGAGCCGTCAGGCGCCCTCCATGGCATCATGCGAGTCCGCGCTTTCACGCAAGACGATGGTCACATTTTCTGTACCGAAGAGCAGGTGGAATCGGAAGTGGCCGCTTTTCATCGTCAGGCGCTCAAGGTCTACGGTGACTTCGGCTTCGATGACATTGCCGTCAAGATCGCGCTGCGCCCGGAGAAGCGCCTGGGTAGCGACGAGAACTGGGATCGCGCCGAAGGTGCGTTGCGATCGGCGCTGGGCAACTGCGATGTCGCTTGGGAAGAGCTGCCGGGCGAAGGTGCGTTCTACGGGCCCAAGATCGAATATCACATGAAGGACTGTCTGGGACGCGAGTGGCAGGTTGGCACCATGCAGGTCGATTTCATGATGCCCGATCGGCTCGGCGCGCAGTATGTCGCCGAGGACGGCTCACGCCAGGTGCCGGTCATGCTGCACCGGGCTATCGTCGGATCGATGGAGCGTTTCATCGGTATCCTCATCGAGCACTATGCCGGCGCGCTGCCGCTTTGGCTCTCGCCGGTTCAGGCCGTCGTCCTCAACATCACGGATTCGCAGCGCGAATACGCCGAAAACCTGTTGAAACGCCTACGTGAAGCGGGCTTCCGGGTAGAAGCGGACTTGAGGAATGAGAAGATCGGCTTTAAAATCCGTGAGCATACGCTGCAGAAGATTCCCTACCTCCTCGTAGTGGGAGACAAGGAGATCGAGTCGGGTGCCGTCGCCGTGCGCACTCGAACTGGTGAAGATCTGGGCTCGCTATCGATCGACGCGCTCCTCGAGGAGCTCCATCGAGCGAATCGCCGAGATCAACACTAGGCAGCAACGTTAATCGCCAGATGGAGATCTAACGATCAAGCGAAATAATCAGCGCGGGCGTCCTCAGGAAAAGCGTGCGCCCATCAATGACCGTATCCGGGCAGACGAAGTTCGTCTCATCGATAGTGAAGGCGAGCAGGTTGGCGTAGTTCCCATGCAGGACGCGCTGCAGCGAGCCGAAGAGGTGGGCATGGATCTCGTGCAGATTTCCAATGCCGATCCAATCGTCTGCAAGATCATGGATTACGGCAAATTCCTCTTCGAGCAGAAGAAGCAAAAGTCCGCTCAGAAGAAGAAGACCAAACAGATCCAGGTCAAGGAAGTTAAGTTCCGACCTGGTACTGACGAAGGCGACTATCAGGTCAAGCTGAAGAATCTGATTCGCTTTCTTGAAGCTGGCGACAAGGGCAAGGTCACGCTGCGTTTTCGAGGTCGCGAAATGGCTCACCAGGACATCGGTCGTAAGCTGATGGAACGGATTGCCAACGATCTCGAAGACATGGCAGCTGTCGAATCCTTTCCGAAGATGGAAGGTCGGCAGATGATCATGATCCTGGCGCCTAAGAAGAAGTGATCCGCGGGCAAGTCGAACGGGATGGGTCGGCATAGTCCGGCCCATTCGGCCTCGGGTTTCCTAAAAAAGCAGAGTGGAGTTCAACTCATGCCGAAAGTGAAAAGCAATAGTGGCGCTGCCAAGCGCTTCAAGAAGACCGCCAATGGCTTCAAGCACAAGCAGTCTTTTCGTAGTCATATCCTGACCAAAAAGTCCACCAAGCGTAAGCGTCAGCTGCGTGGCATGAAGCAGATCCACGCTGCCGATAAGCAGCTGGTCACGCGCATGCTGCCCAACCTCTGACCCTTGGTCGTCATTTTTTAACGTCAGGAGAAAGCTATGTCCCGCGTCAAGCGTGGCGTCGTTGCACGTCGCCGTCATAAGAAAGTCATGAAGCAGGCCAAGGGCTACTACGGAGCGCGCTCGCGCGTCTTCCGCGTTGCCAAACAGGCCGTCATCAAAGCTGGTCAGTACGCGTACCGCGACCGCCGCCAGCGTAAGCGTCAGTTTCGCGCACTCTGGATCACCCGTATCAATGCGGCAGCTCGCAACAACGGCATGTCCTACAGCCGTTTCATTGCCGGGCTGAAGCAGGCGGGTATCGAGATCGACCGCAAAGTGCTGGCCGATCTGGCCGTCCACGAGAAAGCCGCTTTTACGGCCCTCGTCGAGAAAGCCAAGGCTGCGTAAACGCGTCCGGCGCGTTGCCTGGGTCACCAGGCGACACGTGCTATGACCGATACAGGGGAAGGGCAGCCGCTCTTCCCCTGTTTTTTTGTGCCGTATCGTTGGATTGACGGTTTCGGCGGAGCGTAACGAAAGACAAGCGGAGCTCGACGGATGGACCATCTTCCCGCCCTGGTTAGCGAGGCGAAAGCGGCGATCGCCGCGGCCGAAGACGCGCAGTCACTCGATCAGGTTCGGGTGCGGTTCTTGGGCAAGAAAGGCGAAATGACGGCGCTGCTCAAAGGCCTGGGTCAGTTGCCGGCCGAAGAGCGCCCGGCAGCGGGTGAGCGCATCAACGAAGCCAAGCAGCTGTTGCAGCAAGAGCTCGATGCGCGCAAACAGGCGCTCGAGCAGGCAGAGCTCGCCTCGCGACTCGACGCGGAGCGGGTTGACGTCACCTTGCCTGGGCGAGGCGAGCCGGGGGGCGGCTTGCACCCCGTCACCAAGACGCTCGAACGTATTGAAGGGCTGTTTCAACGTATCGGTTTCGAAGTCGCCGTCGGTCCAGAAATCGAAGACGATTTTCACAACTTCGAAGCCTTGAATATTCCCGCGCATCATCCGGCGCGTGGGATGGCCGATACCTTCTATTTCGACACCAAGCGGTTGCTTCGTACCCATACGTCGCCGGTGCAGGTTCGCACCATGCAGGCGCAGGAACCGCCGATTCGCATCGTCTGCCCGGGCCGGGTCTACCGCAGCGATTCCGATCTAACGCACACTCCGATGTTCCATCAGGTGGAGGGGTTGCTGGTCGATGAAGGCGTGAGCTTTGCAGACCTCAAAGGCACGATTGCCGACTTTCTACAGGCGTTTTTCGAGCGCGACGATCTCGAAGTCAGATTCCGGCCCTCCTACTTTCCCTTTACCGAGCCGTCGGCTGAAGTCGATATCCAGTGCGTGATGTGTCGCGGCGAGGGATGTCGTGTCTGTTCGCGCAGCGGATGGCTGGAGGTGATGGGCTGCGGCATGGTCCACCCGGCGGTCTTCGAGCACGCCGGTGTCGACACCGAGCGGTTCACCGGTTTCGCCTTCGGCATGGGAGCGGAGCGGCTTGCCATGCTGCGTTACGGTGTCAACGACCTGCGCCTGTTCTTCGATAACGACCTGCGCTTTCTGCGCCAGTTCAACTGACCCACGCGCCCAAGGAGTAGCGAGATGAAGTTTTCCGAAGCGTGGCTGCGCGAGTGGGTTTCTCCTGTGCTGGAGACACAGCCGCTAGCAGATGCCGTCACCATGGCCGGCCTCGAGGTCGACGCGGTCGAAGCCGTCGGTAGCGTCTTCCATGGCGTGGTGGTCGCCAAGGTAATCGCCAAGGCGCCGCATCCTGACGCCGACAAGCTCAATGTCTGCCAGGTCGACGATGGCAGCGGCGAGTCCGTGCAAGTCGTCTGCGGTGCGCCCAACGTCGCCGAGGGGCAGAAAGTGCCTTTCGCTCGCGTGGGAGCGATATTGCCGGACGATTTCAAAATCAAGAAAGCCAAGCTTCGCGGCGTCGAGTCTCGCGGCATGATCTGCTCCGCCTCCGAGCTTGGCTTGGAAGAGGAGCGCTCGGAGGGAATCTATGTCCTGCCCGAAGACGCGCCACTTGGCGAGGATTTCCGCACCTGGATGCAGCTCGACGATCACACCATCGAAGTCGATCTGACCCCCAATCGCGGCGACTGTCTGAGCATTCGCGGTATGGCGCGAGAAGTGGGCGTTGTGACACGAGAGAGCGTAACGCCACCAAGCATCGCCGCTGTCGAGGCGGTCTCGGATGCGCGCTTTTCGGTGAGCATCACGGCCGGGGCGCACTGTCCGCGCTATCTTGGCCGAATGCTCGAAGATGTCGACCTCAACGCGGCGACGCCACTCTGGATGTCGGAGCGGCTGCGGCGTAGCGGTATCCGGACGATCGATCCCGCCGTGGATGTCACCAACTACGTGATGCTCGAGCTGGGCCAGCCGCTGCATGCCTTCGATCGAGAGCGTCTCACCTCCGGCATCGAGGTGCGTCATGCGGCCGAGGGCGAGTCATTGACATTGCTCGACGGCCAGCGAGTCGCGCTGGATGGCGAGACGCTGGTCATCGCCGATGGCAGCGGGCCGCTGGCGATAGCCGGTGTCATGGGTGGGGCAGCCTCCGGGGTGACCCGGGCGACGCGCCATCTCTTCATCGAGGCTGCGTTCTTCACGCCGCTCGCCGTGGCGGGAACCGCGCGACGCTACGGTCTGCATACCGACGCCTCTCACCGGTTCGAACGCGGCGTCGACCCTCAGCTGGTCGAGGCGGCGATCGAGCGGGCGACGGCGCTGCTTGTTTCGATCGTCGGCGGTCGCCCGGGCCCCGTCATCGAGACCGTTGGCGATCGATCGGCGCCGGTTTCCTCCATTCATCTGCGCCGCGAACGGCTGGATGCCTGCCTGGGTGTCACACTGCCCGCCGAAGAGATCGAAGACATACTCGCACGGCTGGGCATGAGCGTGACCGTGAGCGACGCCGGCTGGAGGGTCCAGGCACCGTCCTGGCGGTTCGATATCGCTATCGAAGAAGATCTCATCGAAGAGCTTGCGAGGATCCACGGGTACAACCGCTTGCCGGTTCGTCGTCCGCAGGCCCGCCCGGCGCTGGCGCCGGATGAAGAAGCGACGCAGCCCCTGGCGCGTCTGCGTCGGCACCTGGTTTCTCGAGGCTATCAGGAGGCGATTACCTACAGCTTCGTCTCGCCCGATCTACAGGCGATGATCGAGCCGGCGGCTGTCTCGCCGACGCTCGCCAACCCGATTTCCAGCGACATGTCGGTGATGCGTCATAGCCTGTTTCCTGGCTTGCTCAAGGCGCTGATGCACAACCTCAACCGGCAGCAGTCACGGATCCGTCTGTTCGAATCCGGGCTGGTGTTTCGCGGTTCGCTGAATGATCTGGAACAGCCGGCCATGGTGGGCGGGGTCATTTGCGGGGCTCGAGACGTCGAGGGTTGGAACGCCCGCCGTGAAGCCTTCGACTTCTTCGATATCAAGGGGGATGTGGAATCGCTCATCGCGCTCAGCGGCGAGTCGAGCCGTTGGCGCTTCGTGCCCGAAGTGCATCCTGCTCTACATCCTGGCCGCTGTGCACGGCTTTACCGTGACGAGCGGCCGGTGGGCTGGATCGGTGCGCTGCATCCCACCCATCAGTCGCAGTTGGGTATCAAGCCCGAAGTCTATCTGTTCGAAATCGAGCAGGACTCGCTGGTCGCTGGCCGGGTCGCCGAGTTCTCACCGCTGTCACGCTTCCCGGAAGTGCGTCGCGATCTGGCGTTCGTCGTCGACGAGACGACGAGCGTGGGTTCGTTACTCGAGGCGATTCGCGAGCAGGCTGGCGAGTGGTTGACTCAGGCGCAGCTATTCGATGTCTACCAGGGCAAAGGGGTCGAACCGGGTTACAAGAGCCTCGCGCTAGGCTTGACCTGGCAACATCCTTCGCGCACTCTCAATGACGAAGAAATCAACCAGTTAATCGCGGCAGTGGTCGAACGGGCCCAGACTCGATTCGACGCCGTACTGCGAAGTTGATCTGTCATTCCGCGCAAGGAGCGATCATGGGAGCGCTGACCAAAGCTGAACTGGCGGAACATCTCCACGCCGAACTCGGCTTCTCCAAGCGAGAAGCCAAGTTCATGGTGGAGACGTTTTTCGAAGAGATTCGCGGCTGTCTGCGCGAGAACGAGCAGGTCAAGCTTTCGGGATTCGGCAACTTCGATCTCCGCGACAAGCGAGAGCGCCCCGGACGCAATCCGAAAACGGGGGAGGAGATCCCGATCTCCGCGCGTCGGGTGGTGACCTTTCGGCCGGGCCAGAAACTCAAGGCGAAGGTCGAGAGTTTCGATGGTGAGCTACAGCAGGAATAGCACCGCGCGAACAGGATCAGACCGCCTACCGGCACTTTGCCGGTAGGCGGTTTTTTTGTGCGGTTTATCGCCTTCGTCGGGGCCATCGATGAGTATCGTCGCTGAGGTAAGTCGTGGCGCTGTGCTAAGATTTCGTTCCCATTCTCGATCTGTGAAACGTGTCTATGCCGAAGATGAACATCTACGTCGGAACGGTCTACGGTGGTGCCCTGGACGTGGCCGAACAGATATCGCCGCTGTTCGAGCGGGCGGGGTACGACGTGTCGATCATCGATAAGCCGACACTCGATGACTTGGTGGAGCCGATGCCGGCGCTGGCGCTTTTCTGTCTCTCGACCACCGGCAGCGGCGATTTTCCCGGCGACTTCGTACCCTTCGTGCGTCAACTGAAATCGTCCCCGCCGAGTCTGTCCGGGTTGCGCTACGGTCTCATCGCTCTGGGCGATAGCTCCTATGCCGAGACCTTCTGTGGCTCGGGGCGCGCGCTCGATTTGATCCTGGAGGATCTCGGGGCCGAGCGACTGGGTGAGCGCCTGGAAATCGACGCCATGGAGACTTTCATGGCGGACGATGCAGCGCTGCCGTGGGCGGAATCCTGGATCGAAGCGCAGGGACTGTCTCAGTGAGCGGTGAACCGATGATCCGAACGACGCCTTTCACGGCGACGCGTTGGAGCGTGCTCGCCGGCCTGGCGGCAGTGATGCTTTCATCGCTGCCGCGCTACTGGATCGTACGCGATGAGACCCGCGTGACGCTGCTGATGATTCTGCTGGCCGCGGTGTCGATCGCGCTCATCGTCTTCTGGCGAATGATGCAGCCGAGTGAGCGGTCGAGATGCCCAAGCGCGCTGAAGTGGCTGGCGCTCTGTTTCGCCGGCGGATACCTACTGATGGCGGTCTGGCAAATTTCGCAGACAGAGGGAATCGTCTGGAGCCTGGTCGCTTCTCAAGGGGCGGCGCTGGGACTCCTTCTACATGCGGTTTCCCGACTCTGGCGGGAGCGCCGCTGAGCACACTCTCGAACCGCTCACGGGCCTGTAGATCGCACCGTCAACCTTTCACTATCGCTCGGTAGCCCGCGAAGCGACAGCGCCAAGAAAAACGGCGAGCCCATGTGGCTCGCCGTTTTGTATCGCACCTTCATATGCCCACTGCGGTGTTTCTGTCGTGGCAAGCTTCGCTTGCGGCTTGGTTCGCTCGTGGACATCGCCGGCAGATAACGCGATCGATTCAACCGAGCGTATAGCAGGGCACGTATTCACGTCCCGGCAGTTTCATGCGTCCCTGGGCGACGAACGAGGTCAGTAGTGCATCGAGTCGTTTCATGAGTTCGGGTTCGGCGCGTAGCTGGAATGGACCGCGAGCGGCGATCGCGCGAACACCACTCTCCTTGACGTTGCCCGCGACGATACCCGAAAACGCCCGACGCAGATTGGCGGCGAGTTCGTGGCGTGGCTGCTCTCGATGCAGAGCCAGCGAAGCCATCGCTTCATGAGTGGGCTCGAAAGGCTGCTGAAACCCCCGCTCGATCGTCAGCCTCCAGTTGAAGTAGAAAGCGTCGTTCTGCTCGCGCCGAAAGCGAGCCACCTCGGCGATCGTATCCCGCATCTGCTGGGCAACGCTGATCGGGTCGGCGATCACGATGCGGTAGTACTGCGCGACCTCATCGCCGAGGGTATAGCGTAGGAATTCGTCGATGCGTAGGAAGTAGTCACGGGCGCTCTCGGGGCCTGTGAAGATCACCGGGAAAGGGACATCACGGTTGTCGGGGTGGGTCAGAATGCCCAGCAGGTAGAGAATCTCCTCGGCGGTCCCAACGCCGCCGGGAAATACCACGATACCGTGGCCAATGCGGACGAACGCTTCGAGACGCTTCTCGATGTCCGGCATGATCACGAGTTCGTTGACGATGGGATTGGGCGATTCGGCGGCGATGATTCCCGGTTCGGAAATGCCGAGATACCGGCTTTCGTAACGTCGCTGCTTGGCGTGCGCCAAGTTCGCGCCCTTCATCGGCCCTTTCATCGCACCTGGTCCACACCCGGTGCAGATGTCCATGCCACGCAGGCCCATGTGGTAGCCAACGCTTTTGGTGTAGTCATACTCCTCGCGGGTGATCGAGTGCCCGCCCCAGCAGACCACTAGATTGGGCTCCTGCGCAGTGCGCAGGGTGCCGGCGTTGCGCAGGATGTGGAAGACGGCGTTGGTCGAGCCTTCGTTGGTGTCGAGATCGAACCGCGGATTGTTCTGAATCTCGTTGTAGACGTAGACGATGTCTCGCAGCACCGCCGAAAGCTGTTCTCGAATACCGCGAATCATGCGGCCGTCGACGAAGGCGCAGGCCGGCGCGTTGGTGAGCTTCAGGCGAATGCCGCGATCCTGCTGGAGCACTTCGATATCGAAGTCGCGGTAGGCTTCCATGACGGCGAGGCCATCGTCGGTTGGGGTATCACAGTTGAGAATAGCCAGCGCGCAGCGGCGCAGCAGGTCGTGAAGCCCACTTCCCGACGTGTCGCGAAGACGGTTGACCTCCGACTGGGAGAGAATTTCGAGACTCCCCTCGGGGGAGACGATGGTCGAGAGCGTTTCGGGCATGACTATCCTCGGGCGACAAGCGTTCAGTGATCGATACGAGCGAGTGCGGTACGCCAGAGCGCGGCGATCTGCTCGCGGTCGGCGTCGCTCATGCTGTCCTGGGCGAAGGTGCCTTCGAGCCACTCCCAGTAGGTGGCATCGAAGTCTTCGGCGACGACCGCCTGCGGGTCGTAGTCGGCCATCTCCTGAACTAACCCGATCTGGGGGATCATGTAGCCCAGTGCGAAAAGCTGGTCGTCGTCGGCTTGTTCTTCCATGGCGAGCAGCGTGCGCTGCACGGTCGTGGCACGCTGTGCAAAGGGGTCGGACATGATGCTCGGCGTCTCTTGATGAAGTGGCCTCGAATGTTAACACGGGGGTTGTACAGGTCGCAGAGCGCCTCTAAGACGAAAGCGCCACAACGGCCGCGATGCGGCTATAAGTATAAATTGCTATGATTTCCAAGACATGGCATCAAAAACGTGCGTTATCTCACGCCGGTGCTGTCTATGCCAATGTCGGATTCAACGATAGCCGCCCAGTCCGAGTGATCTCGCTTCTCATGTTCAACGCCCAATACTTTCGTACCTTCATGATGCTCGTCGAGACGGGGAGCTTTACCCAGACCGCGCGTAAGCTGGAGATGACCCAGCCCGGCGTCAGTCAGCACGTGAGAAAGCTCGAAGAGTCCGTGGACCGCCCCCTGATCAATCGTCACGGACGACGTTTTTCGCTGACCGAGGCGGGCCGACGAACCTACGACTACGCGGTGAAGCTCTTCGCCGAGCACGAGCAGTTCCGTCACTCGCTGGATGATGACTCCACGGACAGCGGAGAGTGCCGTATCGCTTCGCCGGGTAGCGTCGGACTGATGTTCTATCCGTTTCTGCTCGGCTATCAGCAGATGTACCCGGGCCTCACGATCCACTATAGCTTCGCTTTCAATCGCGATATTACGCAGGAGGTCGCGGCGGGTCGCCTGGACGTGGGCATCGCGACCGATGAGGCGAAACACGCCGAACTCGACTGCCAGTCTTGGTATCAGGAGCCGCTGTGCGTGGTGGTTCCGGCCGATTTCACTGGGACCAGTTTCGGGGAGCTGTTAGCCCTGGGATTCGTCGACTACATCGATGGTGAAGCCAACGCCAGCCGAGTATTCAAGCAGAACTTTGCCGGTGAGTTTCGCGGCATGAACCGTTTTCCTCGGCGCGGCTTCACCAATGAGGTGGGGCAGGTTCTCGATGCGGTGGCGCGCGGACTGGGTTTCACGGTCGTGCCGCGACCGGTGCTCGAGACCTCGCCCTGGCAGCGACAGGTCAAGGAACTGTCGTTGGACCAACCCGTCTACGAGACGCTCTATCTCATTGCCCGGCGCGATGCCACCCTGCCCAAACGTTACCGTCAGCTACTCGATACCTTCCGTCAGCAGCGGCTCAACTCGCTCTATGGCTACAGCGAGTTGCCTACGCTGGAGGAAACGTAGGGTCGCGACGATTGTCGGAGTCGACAACGCCAGCGGCCGCNNCGGCCGCTGGCGTTCATGGCTACTGCGTGACGATACCGCCTCGCTTAACGGTCGCGATAGGCATCGATCGGCGGGCAGCTGCAGATCAGGTTGCGGTCCCCATAGACGTTGTCCACGCGATTGACCGCCGGCCAGTACTTCGCGTCTCGTACTGCCTGCGTCGGGAAGACGCCGAGCTCGCGAGAGTAAGGTCGATCCCAGGTCTCGTCGGTGACGTCTTGCTGGGTGTGCGGGGCGAGTACCAGGGGGTTGTCCGTTTTCGACCACTCACCCGATTCGATTCGGCGGATCTCTTCGCGAATCGCGATCATGGCATCGCAGAAGCGATCCAGCTCGTAGCGTGACTCCGATTCGGTCGGCTCGACCATCAGCGTGCCGGCGACCGGGAACGACATGGTCGGGGCGTGGAAGCCGTAGTCCATCAGCCGCTTGGCGATATCCTCTTCGGTGATGCCGCAGGCTGCTTTCAAGGGTCGAACGTCCAGAATGCATTCGTGAGCGACGGTGCCGTTGGCACCTTTGTAGAGCACCGAATAGTGCGACGCGAGCCGATGAGCGATGTAGTTGGCATTGAGAATGGCAAGCTCTGTCGCCTCGCGCAGTCCTCGCGCTCCCATCATCTTGATGTAGGCCCAGGAGATCGGAAGTATCGAGGCACTGCCGAAAGCGGCGGCTGCCACCGCACCCGAATTCGCATCGACACCGTCGACTGGCGTTACCACGTGGTTTGGCAGATGGGGCGCGAGATGCGCCTTGACGCCGATCGGGCCCATGCCAGGACCACCACCGCCATGGGGTATACAGAAAGTCTTGTGCAGATTCAGATGCGATACGTCGCCGCCGAAATCCCCCGGGCGGCAGAGCCCGACCTGAGCGTTCATGTTGGCACCATCGATGTAGACCTGGCCGCCGTTGTCGTGCACCAGAGCGCAGGCATCGCGAACGTTCTCTTCGAAAACGCCGTGAGTCGAGGGGTAAGTCAACATGATTGCCGACAGCACGTCCCGATGCTTTTCTGCCTTCTCGCGTAGATCCGTCATGTCGATGTTGCCGTCACGGTCGCACTCCACGACGACGACTTTCATCTGCGCCATCGCGGCCGATGCGGGATTGGTGCCATGGGCGGAGCTGGGGATCAGGCAAATGTCGCGATGCCCTTCGCCGATAGCCGCTTGGTAGCGCCGAATCGCTACCAGGCCGGCGTATTCACCCTGTGCGCCGGAGTTCGGCTGCATCGAGAGTGCGTCGTAGCCTGTGATCTCGATCAGAAAGTCGCTGAGCTCGGTGATCATCTGGCGATAGCCGCTGACCTGATCGGTCGGGGCGAAGGGGTGAATGTTGGAAAATTCCGGCCAGGTGATCGGCACCATTTCGCTGGTGGCGTTCAGCTTCATGGTGCAAGAACCCAGCGGAATCATGGCGTGCGTCAACGAGAGATCGCGATTCTCGAGGCGTTTGAGATAGCGCAGCATCTCGGTCTCGCTGTGGAACCGGCTGAAATTCGAGTGCGTGAGGAAGTCACTGGTACGCCGATAGGCGCCGGGAATCGCACTGTCCCCTTGTGCGATCACCGCTCGGTCAAGTTCGCCCACGTTGAGCCCGTGCTCATCGCCGATCAACACGTCGAAGAGCTCGGCCAGATCCGCCGCCGTGGTGGTCTCGTTAAGGCTCACGCCAACTTCACCGTCGCGGGGGTAGCGCAGATTCACCTCGCGGGTGAGGGCGCGTCCGTGAATGCGATGGCTATCGACACCGACCAGGGTGAGGGTGTCGAACCAGCTATCGTTTTTCAGCGCGATACCGTGCTGGCGCAGACCGTGAGCGAGCAGCGTCGTGAGGCGATGCATGCGCCCGGCGATGGTACGCAGCCCGGCGGCGCCATGGTAGACGGCATAGAAACCCGCGATGTTGGCCAGTAGCGCCTGAGCGGTACAGATGTTGGAGGTCGCCTTTTCGCGGCGAATGTGCTGTTCGCGTGTCTGCATTGCCATGCGCAGTGCAGGCCGGCCGCGACTATCGCGAGAGACGCCGATGACGCGCCCCGGTAGCGCCCGCTTGAGGGCGTCACTGACGGCGAAATAAGCTGCGTGCGGGCCACCGTAGCCCATCGGAACACCGAAGCGCTGCGCGCTACCGAGGACGATATCCGCCCCCATCTCGCCCGGCGCCTTCAATAACACCAGGCTCATCAGGTCGGCGGCGACACAGACCATGGTCTGCTTCGACTTGGCCTGCGCGATGCGCGCTTCGAGATCGCCGATGTCTCCATCGACGCCGGGATACTGAAGCAACGCGCCGAAGACGTCGTGTTCGCCCAGTGAGCTGGCCGACGCCACCACCAGTTCGAAGCCCAAGTACGCCGCCCGCGTTTGCAGCACGTCGAGCGTCTGCGGCAGCACGTCATCGGCGACGAAGAAGCGGTCGCTCTTGTGCTTCTTGTTCGAGCGACGGCAAAGTGCCATTGCCTCGGCAGCGGCCGTCGCTTCGTCGAGCAGCGACGCGTTGGCGATGGTCATCCCCGTAAGATCGGTCACCATCTGCTGGAAGTTGAGCAGACCTTCGAGCCGGCCTTGCGCGATTTCCGGCTGATAGGGCGTATACGCGGTATACCAGCCCGGGTTCTCGAGCACGTTGCGCTGGATCACTGCCGGCAGATGCGTGGGGTGATAACCCTGTCCGATGTAGCTCTTGAAGACCTTGTTCTGTCGCGCCAGACCGCGAAGGTAATCGAGCGCTTCGGATTCGCCGCGCGGCCCGTCCAGCGCCAGCTCCCGATCCAGGCGAATCGAGGCCGGAATCGTGCGTGCGACGAGCGATTCGATCGATGCGAGACCGAGTGTCGAGAGCATGTCGGCGACGTCGCGGCGATCGGGGCCGTTGTGACGGGTTAGGAAATCTTCGTGGTTGGCCAGCTCGGCGAGCGTACGAGAATCGGTGGGCATGATCGAGTCCAGCGGGAGTGGCAGAGGAGAGGGGGCGCTAGAGGCTATGAAAGCGCCGCCAGCGTATCGCCGGCGGCTGATGCGTCAGGCGTCCGGCGTTATTCGTCGTCCTGCTCGGCCGCGACGAGTTCGGCGTAGGCCTCGGCATCCATGAGCGACTCTAGCTCGGCTTGATCCGAGAGCTTGAGTTTCAGAATCCAGCCGTCGCTGTAGGGCGAGTCGTTGACGGTTTCGGGGGCATCTTCCAGGGCCTCGTTGACTTCGATGATCTCGCCGCCCAGAGGCGCATAGAGATCCGATGCCGCTTTGACCGATTCGATGACGCCGAACTCGTCGCCGGCGTCGACTTCGCGACCGGCTTCCGGCAGTTCCACGAAGACGACGTCGCCCAGCGCTTGCTGAGCATGATCGGTGATGCCCACGGTAACGCTGCCGTCACCGTGGTCGAGTACCCACTCGTGGCTATCGGTATAGAGCAGTTTGCTGGGAATATCGCTCATGGAAGTTTCCTATACGAAACGTTGATCGTCTGAAGAAATTTTAACGGCATTATGCACCAAGGGAAGCCGGATTGGGATACCGATTCTTGCGCCAGCGCGGGCGGTTTTTCGTACCCTTTCCCGCCAAAGGTGCCAATTCAGGTTGAACCCAGACTCCGGCATCGTCTAGATCCCTCGGCGTCTAATTGCGACGAGTCCTCCTCGAGGCGCGTCGCCGACAGCTACAGGCGAGCGCCGAGGGCCCTTTGTCGCATTCGTCGTACACGCGACTGCGGCAAGAGACCGCGGCACCGCCGACACCTGTTTCTTATTGGAAACGATGAAGCGGTTGGTTAAGGTGAAACGCCCCTCGATGCGTCCTTTCACGGCGCTTGCGCGTTGCGCGCCGGGCTGAGGTCAGCGCAAGTCTCGTCTCACGACCAGATTCTATCTCGTTCGACAGCGGGATCGGCAAGCGAGGGCGATTGGCGTCGCGAGACGTATTGCTTGGCGCTCGTGTTTTGCGCTGATGGAAGACGCGAGGCAACATCGATAGGTAGCCGAAGGTATGACGCGGGGTATTCAGCCGTCGCGGTGCAAGGCCTGGAAGCTCCAACAACAATCGAAACGACGGGGTGCAACGTGGAACTACTCAATACTCTCTTCAGCGCCATCAACAGTGTGGTATGGGGTCCGCTCATGTTGATCCTGCTGTTTGGCGTGGGGCTCTATCTTCAGTTCGGGCTACGGCTGATGCCGATTCGCAAGCTCGATGAAGGGTTCGGCCTGCTGTGGAAGGGGCGCAGCAGCGAGTCGAGCGATCGCGATCAGGGCGAGATATCGCCTTTCAACGCGCTGATGACGGCGCTGTCGGCAACGATCGGCACCGGCAATATCGCGGGTGTCGCGACAGCCATCGCCCTCGGCGGGCCGGGCGCGGTGTTCTGGATGTGGCTGACCGCACTGGTCGGTATGGCGACCAAGTTCGCAGAAGCCGTGCTGGCGGTGCGCTATCGTGAAACGGACTCCCAGGGTAACCACGTCGGCGGTCCGATGTACTACATCCGTAACGGTCTGGGTAAACGCTGGGCGTGGCTGGGCGGCATGTTCGCCTTTTTCGGCGCGGTGGCGGCATTCGGTATCGGTAATACGGTGCAGGCGAACTCGGTGGCGGATGCGCTCACGACTTCCTTCGGCATTCCGGCCTGGGTGACGGGGCTGGTCATCATGGTGCTGGCGGGGGCGGTGATTCTCGGAGGTATCAAGCGTATCTCTCAGGTCGCTGGCAAGCTGGTGCCGCTGATGGCGATCGCTTATTTCAGCGCCAGTGTCGTGGTGCTGATCATCAATGCCGATCAGATACTCGGGGCGCTCGGCATGATCTTCGAATACGCTTTCCAGCCGATCGCCGCCAGCGGCGGGTTCGCAGGGGCGGCCGTGGCGGCGGCCATCCGGTTCGGTGTCGCCCGGGGGATATTCTCCAACGAAGCGGGGCTGGGTAGCGCTCCCATCGCGCATGCGGCGGCGCAGACGCGCAATCCGGTACGTCAGGGCCTGATCGCGATGCTGGGCACCTTCATCGATACGCTGGTGGTCTGCACCATGACGGCGCTGGTGATCCTGACGTCGTCGCACTGGCTGGATGGCGAGAGCGGGGCGGGGCTCACGTCGCTGGCGTTCGACAGCGGCTTGCCGGGCTTCGGGCAGTCGATCGTGGCCATCGCGCTGGCGGTGTTTGCCTTCACCACCATTCTCGGCTGGTCCTTCTACGGCGAAAAGTGCTTCCAGTATCTCTTCGGCGATCGGGCGATCGTCGTCTACCGTGTTGTCTTCGTCCTCGCGGTACCGGTGGGGGCGATGGCGCAACTCGATCTCATCTGGCTCATCGCCGATACCTTCAATGCAATGATGGCGATTCCCAACCTGATCGCGCTGGCGCTGCTGTCGCCGGTCGTCTTCAAGCTGACGCGTGATTACTTTGCGGGCAAGACGGTGCTGCCCGGCGAGGAGCTGGACTCTCACCGGGATCGCTAAGGGCGGCGAATCGCTCTCGATCTTCATCCGACGCGTAGCGCCTCTCACCGGAGGCGAGAAACCCCGGTGAGAGGCGCCTCATCACACTTGTTTCGGGAGGCCCCGATGGCCGATCTCCACGCCACGCCGCTAGAGGCGCTTCATCAATCACTGGGCGCCAAGATGGTGCCTTTCGCCGGCTACAACATGCCGGTTCAGTTCCCGCTAGGGGTGAAGAAGGAGCACGAGCACACTCGCCGCGCCTGCGGACTTTTCGACGTCTCGCACATGGGCCAGGTCCGTATCATCGGGCCGGAGCCCGCCCAGGCTCTAGAAACACTGGTCACGGCAGACGTGGTGGGTCTCGCGGTCGACGCGCAGCGCTATGCGCTATTCACCAATAGCGAGGGCGGTATCCTCGATGACTTGATGGTCGTCAACCACGGGGACTCCCTCTATCTGGTCGTCAATGCAGCGCGTCGCGCACAGGATCTGGGCGTGCTGCGAACGGGGCTGGAGGGACGCCACGACGTCGAGGTGCTCGATCGCGGGCTGCTGGCGCTTCAAGGGCCCCAGGCAGTGGAGGTGATGCGTCGTCTCTGCCCGCAGGCGTGCGAACTCCGGTTCATGCAGCACGGGCGATTCGACGTGATGAACCAGACGCTCTGGATCAGCCGCAGCGGCTATACCGGTGAAGACGGTTTTGAAATTTCGACGCCGCGGGATGCCACCGACGCGCTGGCCAGATGGTTGCTCGATCAGCCCGAGGTCGAGCCCATCGGATTGGGGGCGCGTGATTCTCTGCGCCTCGAGGCGGGCCTGTGCCTTTACGGTCACGACATCGACGAGGCGACGACGCCGGTCGAGGCCAGTCTGCCCTGGGCCGTGGGCAAGGCTCGGCGCATGGGCGGGGAGCGGGAAGCAGGATTCCCCGGCGCCGACAAGATACTGCATCAGCTGCAAGCCAAAGATCATCCGCGAAAGCGTGTCGGTCTGATTGGCGAAGGGCGGGCGCCGGTGCGTGAGGGCGCCGTACTCTTCGACGGTGACGATCGAGAAGTCGGGCGCGTCACTTCGGGTGGATTCGGGCCGAGTGTGGCCAGCCCCATCGCCATGGCCTATGTCCTAATGGATGTCGCCGAGCGAGGAACGACGCTCTACGCCGAAGTGCGTGGCAAGCGACTGCCCATGGTCGTCAGCGCCATGCCGTTCGTGACTGCCAACTACTACCGCGGGTAGCTGCCGTACTGCTACCGGTCATCAACCGGTAGCAGTGTTTTTTTGCTCCACCTTTATACCGTTATCTTCAAAGTCTAAAACCTTCAAAAACGCCAGTTCACACATCGCCGATGGGTCAGGAAGCCGTAGTGATGCGGCGGAACGTCAAATTGATTCTGACGCCGTCGATCGATCTCGGTGCGAGCGCATGCTGCCAGTATCGCTGCGAGCCAGGCCCCATCACGAGCAGGCTGCCGTGCGGTAGCCATACGTTGAAGGCTTGGCGGCCCTCGCGCCGGCGGGTTCGAAAGCGTAACGGCCTTTCCACTCCGAGAGAGAGCGAGACGACGATGGGGTCGGGACCGAGTTCTGGCTCATCGTCACTGTGCCACCCCATTCGTTGGCCGCCGTGCGCATAGCGATTGAGAAGAACGCTGTTGAACCAGACGCTGTCAGAGAAGAGGGAGCCCAGCTCACTGTGACGCAGTGAAGTGGTCAGACGGTCGCGAAGGGTTTTAACCGCACCGTGCCAGGGCTCGGGTCGCAAGGTGCGTCCGGAGTACCGGTAGTTCAGCTCGGGATCGCCCATCCAGCACTGGGCGCGCGGGATGACGTGCGTCTTGCCGTAGAGCGTGAGCGTAGGGGATTCCCAGGGAATGTCGCGTGCAAGGGTGGCGAGGACCGCATCGGCTTCATCGCGCTCGAGAAACGTCGCGTGACGGACCAGAAGCGGGTTTCGGTGAAGACATTCCCATGCTGGCTCACCCATATTCGCGCCACTGCCTCAGAGCCAGCCAACGCTGATGTGCAGCAACAGGTGACTCAGCCAGGCGAGTCCTCCACCCAACAGAGCGCCGACCAGCACATCGCTCAGATAGTGAAGGCCGAGCACGACGCGAGAAGCGGCGATCAGCAGCGCCAGTGGGAAGACCACGGGAAGCAGCGACGGCGTCGTCGGTGTAATGAGCAGAAGGAACATCACCGCATGCAGGGTGTGGCCACTGGGGAAGCTGTAGCGGTCCACGGGGGGCATGCTGCAGCGTATCGTCGTGAAGGTGATGTAGGGGCGCTCGCGACAGAGTCGCGTCTTCAACGTGCGGTAGACCAGTGCCGCGACGGCGGCGGTCACCCCCCAGTGGGCGGCGATCATCCAGCCTTCGCGCCCGTGCCAGAGCGGTTGGCACAGGCTGAGTAGCACCCAGGCCGGCCAGTCGCCCAGGCGGCTGACCCACTGGAAGAGTTTGAGCGTCGGCGGATGGCGCGAAAGATCGGCCAAGCGATGGCTCAAGCGACTTTCGAACCGATCGAGACGCTCAAACGTGTGACGTGGTATGCGCGGCTGCATGTCTGGAACTCTGGGCCTGTATGAGATGGGCGAGAAAGCGGTCACCGATGTTGGCCCAGCTCAAACTCGCGGCACGTTCGCGCGCTTGGTGACCCAGACGCGCATAGCGCGCGGGGTCGCAGCTCAATACCCGGGCAGTCTCGATGAAACCCTGACGATCGTCGGTCGCGACCAGACAACCATCGACATCGCGCGTTATCAGCTCTTTGGCTGCCGCATGCTCGAACGCCACGACGGCCAGACCGCTGGCCATCGCTTCGGGCACGACGTTGCCGAACGTTTCGGAGAGCGAAGGAAACACGAAAATATCCGCGCTCGCGTAATGCCGCGCCAGGGCGTCGTCCTTCTGGAATCCGGTAAAGATGGCATCGGGAAGGCGCTGAGCGAGCGTCTTGCGCGCCGGTCCATCGCCTACCAGTACTTGAACGAGAGCGGGATTGGCCTGCTTCATCGCACTCATCGCTTCGGCGAGCAACTCGATATTCTTCTCCGATGCCAACCGGCCAACGTAGAGCGCGACGGGCTGGTCGGCGGTGATACCCCACTGTCGTCGAAGGTCGTGATCTCGCCGCTCGGGACTATAGTGCTGGGCATCGACGCCGCGAGCGAGCACTGAAACGTTGCGGTAGCCGCGATTTTCCAGTGCTCGCTGCTGTTCGTGCGTCGGGACCAGCGTCGCCCCGCAGCGGTTATGAAAGTAGCGCAGGCCGCGCTGGGCGATCGGGATGCTCCAGCCGAGACGGTAGTTCGCCGCGTACTGATCGAAATTGGTATGAAAGCCACTCACTATCGGGATATCCAGCTTGCGGGCGGCATTGAGTGCCGACCAGCCCAGCGGGCCTTCGGTCGCAATGTAGACCGCATCCGGACGTTCCTGTCGCCAGAGCTTCATCAGACGACGACGGCAGGGGATACCGACATGCACGTCGGCATAGATGGGCAGGGCGATGCCGGTGACGTGGAGGTCTCGCTCCATGAGTCGATCGCGCTCGCCGCCGGCGGGCTCCGGCCGAATCAACTGAAGCGTCAAACCTTTCGCGACGAGATGACTGGCGAGATGGCTCAAGGTGTGCGCGACACCGTTGACCTCCGGAGACCAGGTTTCACTGACCAGGGCTATGCGCATCGCTGCCGCTCCACTTCTTTATCGCGACGTTCTTCAAGGCTGACTCTCGCTGCCGCGTCCGGTCCATGTTCTAGATGCTGCGTCCGGCGAATGACGCGCTTACGACCCGTGTATGACGATTCGATGACATTCACTTCGGGCTAGCGTAGCACGCGTGCCGGGTCCACGGGTTTGCCACCGTGGCGAAGGTCGAAGAGCAGGTGGTAGTTGTTGGCTGCCTGGTCCTGGCCGATCTCGCAAAGCGGGGCTCCTGGCTCGACGTTATCGCCTTCCGAGACCAGCAGCTTCTCACAGAAGGCGTAGACGCTCTGCATGTTGTCGTCGTGATGCAGTATCACGACCTGTCCTAGCTGGCGCATGCTGTTGGCAAAGCGCACGCTGCCGCGCTGCGCCGCGAGGGCACGCTCCGGTGTCGGCGTCGATAGCATCATTGGCTGCAGCGTCCCGTGACCGTCAGGACCGAACGGTCGTGCGATCGAGTAGCGCGCCAAGGGCCAGTGCCAGCCCTTGGCCGAGGTCGGTAGCGGCCCGGGATCCGGAAGACTCTTGGAGGCGACGGGTGCCGAGGCGCGACGGCTGCCACCGCTACTGCTGCCGCGCGGTACATCGATCATCTGACCGATCTCCAGCGACGATGGGTTGCCATTGGCCGCTACCACTTGCTGTGGGTCGGCGCCGAAATAGCGCGCGATCGAATAGAGCGAATCGCCCCGGCGGACCTCGTAGCGGTAAGGCCCGCTGCCCGGTGCCCGCTCGCGCTGTGAGGGCAGCATCAGGCGCTGGCCGACGGCGAGTCTGCGGGCATCCACGCCTGGGTTGAACCGCTGGAGGCGCAGGAGGGGAATGTCGGCGCGATTGGCGATCTGGCCCATCGTGTCTCCACGCTGCACGATGATCCAGCCCGGGCCAGCCGGCGCGCTGTCACGACTGCCGCCGCTGCTGGCGCATCCGCTTACCAGCAGTATCAGCGCCAGGAGAAGGAGGAGAGCGCTTCGTCTTTTTCCTGCCAGAGTGCATTCAGCCATGAATAGAAACGTTCCTTGTATTGGGCATCTTCGTAGCTGCCTTCTTGCATCCAGGCGGGTTCCTCCAAGCGCCGGACCATGACGGCGATGTCCGACTCACGCCCGCAGAGAAAATCCCAGAAGTTGGGTGCACGGCGGCGGTAGTGAAGCGTCACGTCGAGAATGCCGTCGAGCCGATCGCCCAGCAAGCCGATGACCTGGGCCATGCCGCCCGCTTTGGGGCGTAGTAGATGCTCGAACGGACTCGACTGCGCCTGTCGCTTGGCGGGCGTGAAGCGTGTCCCTTCGACGAAGTTGTAGATCGTCATCGGCATCTCTCTGGCCCGTTCGCACATCCGGCGAGTCGCCTCACGATCTCGCGCTGCCAGGCGTGGGCGGCGCGTTAACGTTTCGCGGTCGTAGCGTCGCATGAACGGAAACTCCAGCGCCCACCAAGCCAAGCCGATGATCGGCACGAAGATCAGCTCGCGCTTGAGAAAGAACTTGGGCATCGGCACGCGCCCGGTGAGGGTGAAGAGCGTCACCATGATGTCGGTCCAGCTGCGGTGATTGGCAATCACCAGGTACCACTGGTCAGGAGAAAGGCCCTCCGGCACGGACTGATGAATGCGGGGTTGCAGCCATCGACGTATCCACCAGTTATTGGTCCGTATCCAACCCAGCGCCAAGCGATGTAGCCCCGCCAGTAGATACCGCCGGGCCCGTCGAGTCGGGGTCATCAGTTTGACGGCGGTCAGCGCGATCAGCGGCACGCCCCAGAACAGCGTGTTGAGTACCAAAAGCCCGACGCTCACGACGCCTTTGAGGCTCGACATGCCATTCTCCATCAAGAGCTTGAGTCGATGTTACTGGAATGCCCAAAGTCTGCACAGCGGCAGTCGACACCGCTCGCCCGTCGTCGGGGGATTGGGTCGGTCACCGATGAAAATCTGATCAATCTAAGAGGCTGGCCGGGGACGCGGGAGTCGGGCGACGCGAGCCACGGGAAATGCACAGCGTTATCCACAGATCGTGTGAATAATTCGAAACGCGCCGATAAAAGCGACATCGGCGGGTCGGAAAACGACATGGGCGTTGTTAGAATGCCGCCCCTTTTCGCTGAGTACGACGTCAGAAAACAACGTTTCTTGAACGTTGGCTTCTCGTTCGACGTGGTTCTCGTCTCACCCTCTGGAGGCCACTTGCGCGCATTGCCGGCTACGCTACCCATCCTTTTCCTCTGTGAAATCAGCTTCCTGCTGGGGCATGGCCTGATCATGACGCTGCTCGGCGTCAGGATGTCGCTGGAAGACTTTCCCTCGCAGATGGCGGGTCTGCTGATGTCATGTTTCTCGCTCGGCTTCGTCGCGGGTAGCTACTGGCTCGAGAAGCGAATTCGCAGCGTCGGGCACATTCGCGTGTTCGCAGCCTGTGCGGCGCTGCTCGCCGTCACGGCGATTCTGCACGGTCTGTGGATCAATCCATGGGCATGGCTGGTCTGGCGGCTGTTCGGGGGCGCGGCGACGGCGGGCCTGCTGATGGTGATGGAGTCTTGGGTTTCCGGAGAGTCGACCAATGAAAATCGCGGTCGAGTGCTCGGCTGGTACCTGGTGATCTCGACGTTGTCGCTGGCGGGTGGACAGTGGATGCTCAATGCGGCCGATCCGGCAACGTTCGTGCTGTTCTCGGTGGCAGGCATTCTCTTCGCGCTGTCGCTCGTACCACTTTCCATTCACCGAATTCACGGTCCCGCGCGCTCGAGTCACGACGACTCGACCAAGATCTCCCTGAAGACGCTTTTCTCGCGGGCTCCGGTCGGTCTGGTGGGAGCGTTCGTCAGTGGCATGATGGTTCAGGCGTTCTTTGCGATGACGCCCTACTACGGTCAGGAAATCGGGCTCAGCACGAGTCAGACCGCCCAGTTCATGTCGATCACGACGCTGGTCGCGCTCATTGCGCAATGGACACTGGGTCGGGTATCGGATCGCTTCGACCGCCGTAAGGTGATTCTTTGCATGGCGGTCGTCATGACGATTTCGGGCCTGCTGATCACGGTGGCGGCACGCTCGAGCTTTTGGCTCTTGATCTTCGTTGCGAGCTTCCATACCGCCATGCTGCATACGCTCTACTCGCTGAGTCTGGCGCACACCCACGACTGGCTGGAACCGAGCGAGACCATTCAGGCCAACGCCAAGCTATTGATGTGTTACGGCGTGGGCTCGGTGCTCGGGCCGTTCAGTGCGTCGCTGTTGATGGAACGATTCGGCCCCGACGGGCTCTGGTTCTTTCTGGGTGTCGCCGCCGCCGGACTTGCCGGATTCATCTCGTTTCGACTGGGGCGGCGTGGGCCGAGCAAAGCGCCACAGGAGCAGGAGCCGTATACGCCGATGGTGCCGCTGGTCGAGTCGACGCACTATATCAACGAGCTCGATCCGCATTACGGGCCGCTACAGTACGAACTCGAGTTCGGGGGTGACGACACCGTCGATACGTCGACTGCGAGCGATAGCGACTCTGAACGGGCCTCGAACGCTGCGTAAGCTCTCAGTTCGATAGGGGAGAGTACTAACGCCAAGAGCCGACAGGACGTCGGCTCCGGAAGGTGTGACGCGATAGGAATCGCCCCACGGTCGAATCAGGCGCTCTCGGGCATCAGCGCCTTGTCGTGAACGTAGCTTTCGAACTCGGTGAACCCGCCAACGTGGTTCTGGTCGACGAAGATCTGCGGGACCGTCTCTACTGGCTTGCCGATGGTCTTTTCCATGTCGGCCTTGGTGATGCCCTCTTCATGAATGTCGATATAGCGAAAGTCGAAGTCGTCCCGCGCTTCCTTGAGCTTCTCGGAAAGCTCCTTCGCGCGTACGCAAAACGGGCAGCCAGGGCGGCCAAAAATGACGGTCAGCATGGATGATGCTCCTTGGTTGATATCAGAACGTGCGGATAAAGTGGGGCTTATTCTCTCGTATTAAACCCGTCGCCACTAATTGAGTCTGGCTACGCCGACCATTACGCCTGCCTATTCGAACTCGACCCGTCCGCCCGCGTCGGCGTGCTGCAGCAGCTCTCCCAACGGTTCGAAGATCGCCGGTGCCGTCACGATGAGATTCTCGCCGTAGAGATCCGCCGGCAGGCCGTCCGGGCACTCGTAAAGATGTCCCGTATGGGCACCTGCTTCGCGGGCGATCAACAGTCCGGCAGCAAAATCCCAAGGTGAGACGCTTTCGTAGTAACCGTCCAGCAGGCCGCTCGCCACGTGACACAGGTCCAGCGCCGCGGAGCCGTTGCGCCGCACGTCGCGACAGGCGTTGACGACGTGATTGAGGCGGCGGATCAAGGGCGCCCGCCGGTCCCTGGCATAGGGGAACCCGGTGGCGATCAGGCTGCGCTCGAGTGACTTTGCCTTGCTACACGCGATCGCTTCATCGTTGAGCGTTGCACCGTCGCCACGAATCGCCGCGAAGGTCTGACCGAGAAAGGGGGCGTGCACCACGCCGAGCTGCAGCTCACCGTCGACGGCAAGGCCGATCGACACCGCGACGTGGACGTGGCCATAGGCGAAGTTGACCGTGCCGTCGATGGGGTCGACGACCCAGAGCGCGCCGTTTCGCTCTAGCTGAGAGCGGTCCGGGGACAGCTCTTCGGTGAGCCGGGCCTCGCCGGGAAAAGCCGCTTCCAGCTCTTCGGCGATGAAGCGGTCGACGGCGACGTCCACCTCGGTCACCAGCTCGTCATCGTCCTTGTACTGATGAGAAAAGTTCTGCTCACGGCGAGCACGGGCGATCTGCTCGCCGGCTTCCTTGGCGATCCTGATGGCGATATCGAGTCGCTGCTGGTGGTTCACGTCGTTCTCCTATCGGTTATCGGGGCGCTGAAAGGCCTGCGTCGCTCTGTTGTCAGCGTCTGACCGGACGCTTTTGCAGTTTGCGCTGAAGCGTTCGGCGATGCATGCCGAGCGCTCGGGCGGTGGCCGAGATGTTGCCATCGTGCTCCTGCAACACCTTCTGAATGTGCTCCCACGTGACGCGATTGACCGAGGGGGGATTGTCGGAAATTTCCACTTCGGTATCCCCGCTCTCCCGCTCCAGCGAATGGAGAATCTCGTCGGCGTCCGCGGGTTTGCAGAGATAGTTGACGGCTCCGAGCTTGATCGCCTCGACGGCGGTGGCAATGCTCGAGTAGCCGGTCAGCACGACGACTCGGCAGTCGGGGGCGATCTCGAGCAGCTCCGGCAGCAGTTTGAGTCCCGAATCGGACTCGAGCTTCAGATCGAGCGTAGCGAGACTCGGCGGCATCCGCTTGGCTTCGGCGAGCGCCTGCGCTTGGGTGTGCGCGACCACGACGTCGTAGCCGCGCCGGCGCATGGCGCGCTCCATCACGAAACAGAGTTGCTCGTCGTCGTCGACGATCAGTAGGCGTTCACCGTCACTCATTGCACTTTCTCCTCGATCCTCGATCTGCGGGTCCCGAACGGTCCGGCCAGGACGACATGATGGCAAGCGTTGCCGTTACACGGCACGCGTCTGGCGCACCTCGTCCGATGGCACGCGCGGCAGCTTCACCTCGGTCAGCGTGCCGCCTTCCTCATGGTTGTAAAGACTGACGCCACCGCCGAATCGATTGATGGTGGCGTGAGTCAGGAACAGGCCGATTCCCATTCCTTTGCTCTTGGTGGAAACGAAGGTATCGCCGAGCTGATCGGCGATCGACATCGGCACGCCCGGGCCCTGGTCGCGGATATCGACGATCACCTCGTCCGCGTTCCAGTCGAGGCTCGTTACCACGGTATCGGGGCTGGCATCGGCGGCGTTGTTGAGCAGATTGATCAATGCCTGCTCCAGGGTGGCGTCGACGGCGAGGAACGGCTGCCCGCGCCGGCCGCGAACCTCCAGCTGGTGATTTACGTCGGGACGCAGGACCAGCCAGCGCTGAATGAGGGCCTCGAGCCAGAGATCGGCGCGCAGGGTTTCGGGTTTTTCCAGCCGCCGGCGGTCGGCGCTGGCGACCAGAGCCTGCAGCCGCTGCTTGCAGGTATCGACCTGCTGGCGAAGAAGGTCGATGTCGTCACGCAGGGCCGGTTGATCCTGGGCCTCATGGCGCATCTCCTTGAGCAGTACCGCCATGGTCGACAGCGGCGAGCCGAGTTCGTGGGCGGTACCCGCGGCCTGGGTTGCGACGGCGAGGATCTGCTCGTTGCGCAGCGCCGCTTCCCGAGTGCGCGACAGCGTCATATCGCGTCGCCGCAGGGTGTGCGCCATCTTGAAGATGAAGAACGTCAGCAAGCCGCCGGAGAGGATGAAGTTGAGCCACATGCCGAGGGTGTGGAGCTGGATGCCGGAAAACACCGTGCGGTTCACCAGCTGCGGCACCGGCTCGTAGAAGATCATCATGAAGGTGTAGCTCGCCGTGGCGGCGAAGGCGATGATCCAAGCGTAGGACCAGGGCAGGGTGGAGGCCGCAATGGCCAGTGGCACGAGTAGATAAGTGATGAAGGGGTTGGTCGACCCGCCGGTGTAGTAGAACAGCAGGCTGAGTCCGGCGATATCCACTAGCCAGTGCAGCAGGTATTCGGTGTCGGTCACGGCTCGCGGGCGACCCAGGCGCCACCAGGTCGCCACGTTGAAGAGGCCCATGGCGACGATGATGCTGATGATGGGAAGCACGTGGAGCTGAAAGTCGAGGATCTCGACGCCGAAGATGATGGCGGCGAGAAAACCGGTCCAGGTGATGCCGCGAACGATCGTGAGCCGAACCAGGTTGCGATTCGGGGTCGAGAGCGGAAGCGGCTGTAGCATGATCACTCCAGAGCGGTGAATTGATGCCATGGTATCGCAGCCGGCGAAGCGGCGTGACCCACCCGTGTGATGCGTTCGCACAATGCGGTGTGCCTGATTGTCGCAGTTAGTGGTCGGATGCCCGCAGCCAGATGGCAAGGTACAATCGCGCCGACTTCAGACACCGCCGGCCAACGTCACTTTTCGAAGTGGCGACGATGCCGGGCGCCAAATAGAGACTCCGCCGCATGGCAGAACGCCAGTTAGCCCAAGAGGCCGCGATTCGCAGAACGTTCGCAATCATCAGCCACCCAAATGATTGATCGCGTGACACCGAAAGACAACCTGTGCTGATTTTTTCCTTCCATGCCCCATCCATCCTAGTCCAGCGACGATTTCTTCGCGTCATTCTGTGACACCCAAAGACCGCCCGTGACTTGAAAGACGGGTACAGAACCGGGTACAAAATCGGCTTCTTATGACCCGCTCTCTGGATCTGTACCCACTCTGGCAAGGATGACGCATGGCGCTGACTGACACCTGGCTGAAAGCCCAGTTGAACCGCGAGCATGACGCTACGTTCACGAAAGCCGATCGCGACGGTCTGGCCGCGAGGGTCTCGCCGAAGGGGAAGATCACATTCCAGATCCGCTATCGAATTGACGGCACCCGCCACCGACTCGACCTGGGCTCCTATCCTCTGACCTCCTTGAAAGAGGCTCGCCAGCAAGCTCTAGAGGTGATGAGAATGGTCGAGGCTGGCTTCGATCCCAAGGTGGAGCGAGCAATTCAACGGAAGCAGCGCCGAGGCGAGGTGACTGTCGAGTCGGTGGTTCGGGAGTGGTATGACGGGTATTGCGAGCAGAACAAGAGCAACCCGGGCCAGATAATTCGCACGTTCGAGATTCACGTCTTCCCCGAGCTCGGCGCACTACCCGCGGACAAGGTGAGCACCGATGCGTGGATGACGTTGCTCGAGACGGTCGCGAAGAAGTATCCAGCCATTGCCGAGCGCATCCTGATCAACATCAAGCAGGCCTACAAGTGGTCGGCAAGGCGTGGGCGTGTCTCCACGCAGCCGCTTCAGCACATCGGCGCCAGGGGTGACCTGAACCTCAAAAAGCGATCCAGCTCGCATGTTATCCCTGACACCGATCTGGCGCTGATTTGGCGGGCCACAGGCATGACGCGGATGATGCCGAAGAACCGCCTCTTTGTCCGTCTCTGTTTGCTCTACGGCTGCCGAAGCGGGGAGTTGCGGTTGAGCGACATCGAACATTGGGATTTGAAAGAGGGCGTCTGGACTGTCCCGCCAGAGAACCACAAGACGGGGAAGCAAACCGAGCGACCGATCGTGCGGCCGATCTTTGAGCCAGCCAGAGAAATGCTGCTGGAGGCGAAGGCGCTATCACCTAACCGGAAGGGGGCGCTGTTCACGAATCGAGACAGCAAAGAGAGGATGGGGCGCTCGGCCGTACTGCCACTGCCGTACAACATCATGCAGTGGGCACGCCGACACGAAGGGGTGGAGATGGCGCATTGGTCGATGCACGACCTGCGGCGAACTATGAGGACGAAGATCTCCAGCATAGTGCCGCCGCATGTCGCTGAAGTAATGCTAGGCCACGTGATGCCGGGCCAGCAGGGCGTTTACGACCGCTACGACTACATGGCCGAGCAGCGCGATGCTTACGAGGCATGGTGGAATTGCCTCAAGGGCATCGTATCAGCCGATTGATCGCGGGCATCGGCGTCGAACTGGCGAATATCGTCGATGTGCCAACGATTGAACCCGGCTGAGCCTCCAAATACCGGCGCGGGGAAGGGCTGTTCTTTGCGCTCCATCCATCTATAAATCGTCCGTCGGCAGACGCCGTAGCGCTTGCAGACTTCTTTCGTTGTGAGATAGACCTTTCCGGCCTCAATCTGATCAGTCATGGCTTTCTCTTCTCGAGTGGCAGGGAAAAGCCGGCTGCGCGCCGGCGTGTGGTGAGAGGTACTCGCTGTCATGGTGTCGTCGCCGCTGGCGTGCTCGGATCGGCCTCACCGCCGAGCCACTCCACAAGCTGATCGACCAGCTGTCCGAGCGCGTTGCTCCACAGCGCGAAGTCGGTCTCGAGCCGCACGGCCGGGTCGTCGCCGTCCTCTGACTGGCTCGCTTCATCCAGCAGCTTGTCGTCGAATTCGAGCCCCTTGATGCTCAGGTCGTCATGTAGCACGAACCGCGCGACGCCCTCGATGCCGATCGCCATCTTCGACGCCTGGCGTCCGCCCTCCATGAGCGACTGCAACTCTGCGCTGTCGAGGTCAACCGCTCTCGCGCGGTAAACGCCGTCATCCTCCGCGGCGCGTAGTTCGACCTGATCGCCGAGAAGCAGACTCGCCGGGCGGCTCTCGGCGTCGCTCAACCACTGGGTCATGCCGCGCCCCGGCGGCGTCTTGGTCGCCAGCGGCGTCACCTTCAGCGAGTCGAGTGTCTGCCGGAGCAGATCCAGCACCTCTTCCGCGCGCTTACGGCTCGAGGCGTTGACGCCGATCAAGCGGCGGCTCGTGTCCCACCACAGCTCAAAGCGCTTGGTGGTCGTGAACGCCTGCGGCAGAAGCTCTTCCAGCACCTGCTCCTTGAGCAACTGACGCTCGCGCCGCGACAGCGACTGACCCTCGGCAGACTCGCGAGCTTCCCGGCGCTCGTTGACCTCTTCGTTCACTACGGCAGCAGGCAACAAGCGTTCTTGCCGCAGCATCGCGAGCAGGATGTGCCGGTGGATCTCGTGAGCGTAAAGCTCGCTTTGGCTGCCGGCGGGCTTCGTCCAACCGACGCGACGCGCTTCGCGGTCGCTGACCGGGCGGAATGCGCAGCATGCTAGGGCCTCGTCAAAGGCGACGGTGTCGAGCAGCTCGTTCTGGTCGTGCACGCAGAATAGATGGATGGCGGTAGGCCACATTGAAACTTCCTCTAGGTACTTTGAGGCAATAGCTGCCCGTATCGGCAACGTGTTAGGTTCGCCGATCGAATAAGGCGCGTATCGACTTCAGGTGGTTAACAAGGGGGGGGCGCACGGTTCAGCTATCCGCCCCGCGATCCAGAACAGGCTCAATTTCATGCTCAGTTTGAGTTTCCAAAGATCCATCGCCGCCGCTGCTTTCTTGCTGATAGCAGGATGCGCCGCTCAGCCCGGGAAGGAGTTTCGGTTCTCAAATACAGGTGGTGAGGTTGTGATTCCCCCGGAATGCGTAGAGCGCGCGGAGCTTAGGCGCGACAGCGCGAACAAGCCTTTCATCGATATGAGTCTTTCCGAGACTGCCTACTGCCACGGGAAGATGAACGCTTGGCTCGAGAACCACGTGGGCGAGGCGGTCAGTTTCTACTTCGGTGAGGACAGGATTTCTGGGCCGTCTAGGGTCTACTCGGGGCTTCCCGCCGCTCACATTCGAGTGGCGTCTGAGAACGTCGCCCTGCTCAAGCAAATCGCGGTGGCGCTCGCAGACCAGTAGGGTTACCGCCAACCCGGCATCCCGGCTAAGCGATGGCAAACATGTCGCTCTGACGCTGCTCTTGCGCGAGGCGAGGCGAAAGCCATAGACATTCGGTGCGAGACACCGCGCCGCGCTGGCCTAGCTTCATAATGTCTTCACGTACAAGCCGCCAGGTAGAAAATCTCAGGGTGATTAGTGCACTGTTACGCGCATGCTGTTAGCGTAGAGTTTATCAACCAAAATTTGAATAACCTTTGAGAATAAGGATTTATCAATGGGTTTGAATGAACTTGCCGAGCCGAGCGAGATTAACATACGCTTCACCTCGAACGTTGTTAGCCAGGGTTATTTCGAACTACTAAAACAAGAGTTCTCGACTTTCATTAACGAGCTCACTCAATATTTCAACCTATCTAAGCTGGAAGGTGTCTGGGTAACTGATGACCTAGGTGAAACCTTGAACTCTATAGACGTAGGCTACGAGGAGATCAATCCGAGAAGCTTTACTAATAACGATCAGCTTGTAGCAGTGGCAAAATGCGTCAACGTCATGCGCGAGGACGGTAGAAAAATTGTAGTTATATATACGGTAACCGCGCTGGCAGGACTACTTAGCGAGGAGAGCGAGGCAACTAAGCTCTCCGGCGCGATTGTAGCCCACGAGCTTGCTCACGTTGACAATGCCGCAATGATAGACGCCTACTATCCGGGAACGGTACTCAATCATGTATACACGTCCTTAAAAGAGAGCATATGTTCCGGTAACAGTATGATTTTATGGAACGAGTACCATGCATGTCGTGCGACTGGATTTATAGATCGAGAGGTTACTCTCGGAAACCTAAAGCAGAGTTTCCATGAGCACGCTTATTTGGGGTTGAGGAAATCACAAGACGCTCTAGATAGCTATCAGGATCACCTTGACATACCCAGAGCGGTGTCAGAGGTTGCAGTTGCGATGCTCGAACCCATCCGTGTCGCATCCTACATGCTCGGATATTTTGATAGTATCGATAGCAATGAAAGTATTGAAGATATGGTAAATGACGACGTGCCGGACTTTTATAAATGCATAGTCTTAGACTTGCATGAGGTATTGCAAAGGATGTGGATAGATCTTTATCATTGGGATCCTGACACGATTTTTTTACCCTTGAATCAACTAATCGACCAAGCTATTCAAGCGGGAGGCATACTGTTGACCACTCAGAACGGTCAGGAGCATGCACGCATTAATCGCTTTACTGCTCCTGAACGTCTTCCTTAAGAGTGGCCCCGTCTCGTGGGGCATACGGCGCCGCGAGGTAGAGTCGGAGGTCGGTGTGTCGGTCGCTGCCGGTGTTGCCCACCGCCGGCTGGGGTATGACGTAGAGGGGCTAGAAGGGGATTTCGTCGTTGAATTGGTCGAAGCTGCCCCCGGCGGGCGCGCCATAGTTATTGCCCGGCTGTTGGCCGCCCTGGCTGTTCGCGCCACCGCCGTTTTGCTGTCCGCCCTGGGGCTGCTGGCCGTTACCCGAGCGGCTATCGAGCATCTGCATATCGCGCCCGCGAATTTCCGTCGCGTAGCGTCCCTGGCCGTCCTGTCCTTGCCACTTGCGCGTTCGCAAGTTGCCCTCGATGTAGACCTTCGAGCCTTTCGCGAGATAGCGCTCGGCGATCTCGGCGAGCTTCTCGAACAGAATCACGGTGTGCCATTCGGTACGATCCTGGCGCCGACCGCTCTGGCGATCGGTCCATGCATCGGTGGTCGCGAGTCTGAGCTTCGCGACTTTCGTGCCGCCGGGCATCGATCGAACCTCCGGGGCGTCCCCGAGGTTGCCCAGCACGATGACTTTGTTCACTCCGCGTGCCATGTGGCCCCCTTAGGCGTCGTCGTTGTCGAATGCGACATGGCGCACGTCGCCGTCGAAGATCGCCTGCACCGCGGTCTCGGCGGACTGCCAGTCGAGCCCGGCGTCGATGAGATCCGCGCGGGCGGCGTCCCAGTTCGATTCGCTGCCGGTCGCGGCCGTAGCGCCCCAGTCTTCTTCGTCCGCCCAGGAGGTATCGGCCTCGGAAGGTTCCGGGCCGGCCGTCACCGTTGGCTCAGGGGGTGCCTGCGACTCTTGCTCAGCCTTGAATCGCCGCAGCTCTTCGAGCTCGGCTCGCTCGGCTTCGCGTGCCGCCTCCTGCTCCTGCATCCGGCGTTTCTCTTCATTGATGCGTGCCTGCTCGGCGGCGAGCTGCTCACGTTCCAGCGCGGCGGCGTGCATGTCGCCGATCGCATGGATGACGCGGGCGCGCTCGTCTTCCGCCTCGCCGGTCACGTCGTAGTAGTCGGCGGTGCTGATCGACTCGGCCTGCTCGTGCAAGTCGGCGAGCGCCGAAGAATCCAGCCCCTGCGCGGTATCGAGGTAGCTGGTGATGTCGCGGGCGATGCGCTGGCGTAGCTGAGCGATGCGTTCCTCTTTCTTGCGCTGCTCGGCCTCGTCGGCCGCTTGCTTGGCATCACGGTGTGGCCGTTCCAGCTTCTCGATCTCGCCGATCAGCGCCTTTCCGTAGTTGTTGGCCTTTTCGACGAAGTCGCGGTGCGGCTTGGTGATCGCCAGCCGTGCCTTGTCGGTGCCAGTGCGGTAGCCGGTCAGCTCCTTGATTGACGCCTTACCGGCCTTGTAGCCGTCGGCGGTGGAGTAGTCCGGCACGTTCCCGTGCTTGGCGCGAAGCTCGGCCAGCGCTTTGTCGACGCGGGTGAGCTCGGCGAGTTCGTGGCCGTAGGGCTCTTGGTCCTGCAGCTGCTCGGCGGTATCAGCCATTGGTCGCTTCCTCTGGTTGGTTGGTCTGGGCGACGCGCTTCGCTTCCTCGCGCTCACTTACCACGCGTTCTGTGCCGTATTTCGCGGCATCTTCGATTTGCTTGCGCACGATCTGGCGCGTGTGGTCGTCGACGCGCGCCACCCTGGCGCGGTCGTCGAGTTGAGATAGCGCTTTGTCGGCGGCCATCGCGATGCTTCGTGGGTGCGGGATCTTCTCCCGCAGCATCTCGCTCTGGTTTCCGGCCCACGTCTTGAACTCTTGTCGGAGTCGATCGAGTTCGGCGTCGAGATCCTCGGACTTTTCGAGCCGCTCTTCCGTTTTGCGAGCTTCGACGTATCCGGTGTCGTCGTAGAGCCCTGAGAACACGTCAGCGGCGAAGCCGAGCAAGCTCAGGCATTTCTTCATTGCGTCAGACGTGGACTTCTTCGGCGCTTCTCCATCCGTGATCCATTTACCCATCGTGGTCCTGTAGATCGCGCGGGTGTGGCCGTACTGAGTCACCTCGCCTCGCTGATTGTCATGCATGAACCAGAGCGTCATGCGAATGGTATGAGTCTGCTCGTGACCAATCAGCGCGCCTTTCTCATCGATGACTGGCGCCCCTTGGTCGAAGCGCTCGTCGTCGATGCTGTAGCCCCAGCCGATCCCCATCGGCCCGAACTCCCGCGTCGCCATCCGGATCATGTGGACGGTATCGATAGCGCGGATTTTCTGCCCGCCGACAGTGGCCTCTTTCGTAGCCGACTCGGGGGTCGTCTTCACACGATCCCAAAGCGCCATGTGGCTGCCGGCCTGTTGCTGGCCGGCGTTGTCGTGAGTCGTGCTCATGCTGCCTCCATGAATTCCGCCGCGACGTCGCCGCCCATCGCCATCTCGTGCTCGATCTCGTCAGCAGCTTTGCTGACGAGGTGGCTGTGGTCCGGGTTAATACCGAGCGCCCGGCAGGCGATGCACGCCGCCGCCCAGTTCCAGATGGCTTCGAGCGAATTGCGCAGCCAGTCGGCGCGCTCACCGCTCAATACCCGGGCCTGCAGCCGCTCATACGCGGGATGCTCATAGCAGTGGGCCAGCACGTCGCTCGACTCATAGACGCTGTAGCCCTGGCAGTCGCCGAGATCGCGCTGGGCGCGTTCTAGCTCCTCGTTATGGCTCATGACACCCTCCATATCTCGATGCGTGGCTGTTCTCCGAGGCGCTTGCGCTGTAAGCGGCGCTTGAATCGCGTCATTCGTGATTCGGGCGCGCGATCGGATAGGCCCAGCCGTTGCCGGGCTACTCGTGCGGTATTGGTCATGGCTGGACCTCAGGAATAAAAAAGCCCGGCAGGGAAGGGCCAGGCAAAGAGCCGCCGGGTGGCGGCACGCGGGGAATAGTCGCGCGAAAGACCAACGTGCTATTGGCATCGCGATAGTGAGATGTGATGTTCGAGGACGCCCGAAGAGGCGTTACAAAACCACGACGCAGGGGAACAACATGAAGAAGCTACTGATCGCCATGCTCACCAGCATGGTCATGGCCGTGACGGCCGTCGCCGCCGAGCCAGCCGCCGAGACTCAAGCGTCGCAGGCGGTGCAGACGTTCACCCAAGAGGTGGCATTCGAGGGTGAGTGCCCGGCGGTTGCACCAGAGTTCTCGTCGCTGACCGCGGACGATGGCCAGATGCTGGCGCAGGGGTGCTGCAAGGTCTGTCGAAAGGGTAAGGCGTGCGGCAATAGCTGCATCAGCCGAAACTACACGTGCCACCAGCCCGAGGGCTGTGCCTGCGACGGCTGATTCCTCACCCGAAACGGCTCTCTGACAAAGCAGTTTCGGGTGCCGCCGTATTCTCAGCCCAGCGGCAGGCTATAGGCCGCACTACGCAGCGGATCGCGTCATGCCCTCGATGTGCTCCATCTCTTGCTCGTAGCTCGCGCCGTGCAATACGACGTTGCCATCGGTATCCCGAATCGTTCTGATGTTGCCGTTGCCCAATCGGCGCGGCTTTCGCTCGATCGTGTAGCCGAGTCGATCCCAGTGCCAGTTGGGGCTGCCTGTTTGCGTTTCCATGCTTCTCTCCCGTTGGTGATATCCCGAAGCAGCCTCTTCGAAGCCGCTTGGGGATGCGCCCTGATCGCAGGGCGCTCTTCGTGACACGATCCGGCATCGCTCTCTGCCGTGGGAGCCATCCCCGTTACGCCGTAGCCGTCTGTCGCCGGGCGCCCGCTTGGTCGATCGTGTCCCCGCGCCTGCTGTTGCACTTCGAGCCTCTGCTGGAGGCGGCGCGAGCCCCATTCCTCTCATGGGGTAGAGATCCTGAGTTGTTAAAGAGCGTGGCCTAGGAGGGCCAAGCGATGCGTTGTGCGTCGCTGTGGTTCCAAATATCACGCATTGTGTTTTATGAGTCAACACGGAAAGTGATATTTTTTGCGGTTGGGGTGTGGTGGCACAACAGGCGGGCACAAAAAACCCGCCAGGTGGCGGGTCGTAGGTAGAAGGAAAGGGGGCGTGGCTACCGAATACGTAGGTCCTGCTCGAAGTCGACGCTGCAATCCCTGACTTGAAATGCCTGTTGGGGATCACGTCCCATTGCGCCGCCTTCGTGCTGGGTCGAGCTACATATTTTCATCTTTCCAGTCGACGTATCCAGTAATACCAACGCCTGTAGTGTGTGCTCTTCTCCCTTTAGATTCACAGGGTAAGCGGATTAAATGGTTGATCTTACCTTTGCATGAGAGTGAGACAGACCGGCATCTCATCGGATTATCTGGTTGATGCTTCACCTACTGCTGGTGCATGTTTCCTTCGCTAATTCCAGCAAGAACCCCACACGCCTCAACTTCCCGGTCATCGTTGCAACTCGCTCTCAGTGAAACGAGTTGTTTCTCAAGCGCTTGCAGAGCGGTTATCTGCGACCGCACATGAGAGATGTGATCATCGAGCAAGGCGTTGACGGCGGTACAAGGCTGATGAGGGTCGTCCTGATAGCTCTGTAGTTCGTGAATCTCAGCCAGTGACAGGCCCAGGATTCTGCAGCGACGGATGAAGGCCAGCCCCTCACCATGCTTCTCGGTATAGACACGGTAACCGTTGTCCTGCCGATCAGGCGGCGGCAACAAGCCCTGCTGTTCATAGAAGCGGATCGTCTGTGTTTCGACCCCTACCAACTGCGCCAACTGACCAATGCGCATCAGCCTCCTCCCCAACGGATTCTTTACTCTATTGACCTTATAGTAGCTTTATAGTTTTAAATGGTACCACAACATTGTTCAAGTGGAGTCGTATCATGAGCAAATCCTGTGGTGGCGCCTGTGGCGGTGATGCAACGTCCGCAGCGGATACCGATATACAGGCCTCCTCCGAGGCGCCAGGGAGATGGGTCAGTGTTTATGCCGTGCCGAAGATGGACTGTCCATCAGAAGAACGAATGATTCGCCTAGCCCTGAACGGCTTTGAGGAGATTCGGGCGCTGTCCTTCGACTTGTCGAACCGCCGGCTGAAGGTCGTGCATGACGGCGAGATCGAGCCCGTCACCTCGAAACTGAAGACCTTGGGGCTAGGCGCCTCGCTTCAGGAAACCGTCGCTGCAAATCCGGAGACCATCAAGGCCGCCGAGTTTTCGGCAGCTTCTGCTAAGCAAGAATCCGGGACCCTGCGCTGGTTGCTCGGCATCAATGCACTTCTGTTCGTGGTGGAAATGACTGCCGGTCTGATCGCCCAGTCCACCGGCCTGATTGGAGAATCCCTGGACAATTTTGCCGATGCGGCGGTGTACGGGCTTGCCCTTTATGCGGTTGGACATAGCGTGAAAATGCAGGTACGTGCCGCGCATCTTGCTGGTGTACTGCAACTGATCTTGGCTGTGGGCGTGCTCGTAGAGGTGGTGAGACGCTTTGTATTCGGTAGTGAGCCTGAATCGCTGGTGATGATGGCTATCGCATTCGTCGCATTGATTGCCAATACCAGTTGTCTGCTGCTCATATCCAAACATCGGGAAGGCGGGGCGCACATGAAGGCAAGCTGGATATTCTCGGCCAACGACGTGGTGATCAACCTGGGGGTCATCACCGCCGGCGCCCTGGTCGCGTGGACCGGTTCCAATTATCCGGATCTGATTATCGGCACCATCGCGGGGGGCATTGTACTTAACGGTGCCAGACGCATTTTGGCGTTGAAGGGTTAAATAATGCTCATTATTGGCAAAAAGCTCTCGCCATATGCCCTATTGTCCATATCGGGCCTGCTGGCAGCGTCTGATCAGGCTGTAAAGTGGCTGGTGCAGCAATCAATGGCCTATGGCGAGTATGTTTCGGTGACCCCGTTCTTTAACTGGGTGCACCTATGGAACACCGGTGCCGCATTCAGTCTTTTTGCGAATGGTGGAGGCTGGCAGCGCTACTTTTTATCGGAATCGCGGTAGTGGTCTCGATTTTTCTGATCAAGCTGATCCTTGAAAATCGTCATAAAGGAGAAGCCATCGCTTACAGTCTTATCCTCGGTGGCGCCATGGGCAACCTGATTGACCGGGTCTTTCGCGGCTATGTTGTGGATTCCTTTGATTTCTATTGGCGAGACTGGCATTGGCCGGCCTTCAACCTGGCTGATATTGCAATTGTCCTCGGTGCCTTACTTTTCGTTTCCAGCAGCTTGTTGGGTAAAAAAGCAAACACCAATGCCGAGCCGGATGGATCTGACTGACACCTACGCCTATACAACACCATGACCGAACTTCCCGACAACATCCTTCACCTGCCGCAATACCAAGTACTGGGCTGCAAATCAACCGACGACGAAATGCACTTCCAGGTGGACGTGCCCGATCCCATCGCCTGCGAGGAATGCGGCGTGCAGGGTGAGTTCGTACGGTTCGGCAAGCGTGACGTTCCCTATCGTGATCTGCCCATCCACGGCAAGCGGGTCACTCTCTGGGTGGTCCGCCGCCGATACACCTGCCGGGCCTGCAAGACAACATTCAGGCCCCAGCTACCGGAGATGGTGGACGGATTCCGTATGACACTGCGGCTGCATGAGTACGTGGAGAAGGAATCCTTCAACCACCCCTACACCTTTGTGGCGGCACAGACCGGCCTGGACGAGAAGACGGTGCGCGACATCTTCAACGCCCGCGCCGAGTTCCTGGGGCGCTGGCACCGCTTCGAGACGCCCCGCATCCTGGGCATTGACGAGCTATACCTGAACAAGCGCTACCGCTGCATTCTGACCAACATTGAGGAGCGAACCCTGCTCGACCTGCTGGCCACCCGCCGCCAGAACGTGGTGACCAACTACCTGATGAAGCTGAAAGACCGGCAGAAGGTCGAGATCGTCAGCATGGACATGTGGAACCCCTACCGGGCAGCGGTCAAGGCTGTGCTGCCCCAGGCCCGTATCGTGGTCGATAAGTTCCATGTGGTGCGCATGGCCAACGATGCCCTAGAGAGAGTGCGCAAGGGCCTCAGAAAGGAGCTGAAACCGTCCCAGAGCCGGACTCTCAAGGGAGACCGGAAAATCCTGCTGAAACGCGCTCACGAAGTCTCAGACCGGGAGCGCCTCATCATGGAGACCTGGACAGGCGCGTTCCCGCAACTGCTGGCCGCCTACGAGCACAAGGAGCGCTTCTACGGCATCTGGGACGCCACCACACGGCTCCAGGCAGAAGCCGCCCTGGACGAGTGGATAGCCACCATCCCGAAGGGCCAAAAGGAAGTCTGGAGCGATCTGGTCAGGGCAGTGGGAAACTGGCGCGAAGAGACCATGACCTACTTCGAGACGGACATGCCCGTCACCAACGCTTACACGGAGTCCATCAACCGACTGGCCAAGGACAAGAACCGTGAAGGGCGCGGTTACTCCTTCGAGGTGATGCGGGCACGAATGCTCTACACCACGAAGCACAAGAAGAAGGCACCGACTGCGAAGGTCTCTCCTTTCTACAAGAAAACCATCGGTTACGGACTGCCGGACTTCGCAGAGGAACTCAACTACGGAGTCGATCTATCAACCATCTGAGGGTGGTATCAGATTGATGGGGTGAAGGTGCCCCATCAACCATTAAATCCGTATACCCGATTCACAAAAGGATATTCGACATTGATAAGCTCGAAGCGACCAGGCTCAGCGAGAGCGTTGAGCGACGTTGCCAGCAAGCCTACGAGCAATACCCCCGTTAGCTTCTTCATACTTCTGCTCCAGCAAAAATGACTGTTCCCACGATCCGGCAATTGCCATTGATCGAAACGTAAGGCTCTGGCCAATTGGGATTCATGGCCTTCAGCATCCGGTGGCCACCGTCCTCGATGTACTGCTTGAACGTCGCCTCATTCGAGTCGCTCAAGATGGCCACCACCTTCTTGCCGCTCAGCGGCATTACCTCTGGGTCGACGAAAATGATGAAGTCTTGAGGGAAGAAGGGCGCCATCGAATCACCTTTGACGCGCAGCGCGAAGGTCTGTCCGCTGCACTGCACCGGACAGGGCCACTGCCTTGCCTCAGAGACGTCGATTTGAGAAGTCTCGATCGAGGTCCAATCGCCCGCCTGAACCCACGACAATTCCGGGACGTAACGGATTTGGGACACGACCGGCGCAGCATTACTACCAGTTCGCTCGGCATCCGGCATGCCACTGTCGCCGTTCCATAGCCAGTTGACGCTGACCCCTAGCACCCGAGCTATAGCCTCCAAATCGTGCCTTTTCGGCTCACGAAGATCCCGCTCGTAGTTCGAAATGCGTCCTTGCGACTCCCACCCGCACTGCTTCGCAAGCTCAGGCTGAGTAAGCCCAGCTTCGATTCTCGTGCGCTTGATTCTCTGTCCGACAGTATCAGCCATCCCGGCATCCTCATGATTTGCGAACAGGTTAACCACGTAGCGTGATGAGTCACTAGACTTATCGTGTTTTACAGAAAACACACATCGTGATATACATGCGTTATTCATCACGAGATGTTGATCATGAACCTTCGAGAACTCCGAGATAAGGCTCAGCTGACTCAAAGGGAGCTTGGTGAAGCTACCGGCTTGGGACAGACCGCCATTGCCAATTACGAATCCGGCTATCGCAGCCCGGATCTTAACCGTGTCGCGCGCATCGTTGTTGCGCTTCGTCGGCGCGGCGTGAAGGTCACGATCGACGACATCATCGGTGACCTCCTTTCCAACGCCGCCTAACCCTCCGCGCCGTCCGTGAGGCCCGCGTGCATTCCCCAACGACAGAAGGACCACGTCAATGCACAGGAACGCTCTGCCGGATCGGCGCTACAAGCACGACGACGAACTGCAGCTGCATCTCGTCAAGCCCCGGTTCACCGAGTCCGAGATCGCCGCAGTTGAAGCCGAGGCGGCAATGAGTCACGGCGGCAAGCTCGCCGCGCTGGTTCGCGAGGCCACGATGCTCGGCATCGAAGCCATGCGCCAACGCCGAAGCGATCTCTTAGCCCGGCTGCAAGCAGGTGAGAGCCTGCCGCCGGACGAGAGCGAAAGCCTCGAAGCCGCGCTCGCCGCTTTGGCGTCCCAGAACATCGCTGCGAACAGGAGTGTCGCGCAACAGAACACGGCCTAACAGGGCCGGGGAGTCGGTAATGATCGACGGACAACACGTAATGCGGGCATTCGACCGTCTGCCAACAGACGACCAGCAGTACATCCGCGACGAAGCGGCGCGCCGAGGCATCTCGGTCAAGGACTCGATGCTGGCGCAGTGCCTGGGCGGATTGGGAGGGATGCAGGAGCAGCTCTACTCACTCCGCGGGCCGGAGAAGTCGAGGGCGGGACTGCGAGTCGTGAAGTAGGCGAGGGCGGGCATTCGTGCCCGTCATTGCAGCAGGCAGTAGGGCCTAGCAGGCCGAAAGCAACCAACAGGAAGGGCAAGCCAATGGCAGACCTCGAAGCAACTCCGTCCAGAGAGCAGCACGCCCAGCTCGAGATAGTCGATCGCGCGCTGAGTGGCCCGGCGCTATTCGTCGCAGCGCTGGAGCGCGGCCTAGGCCCTAGCGATGGCCAGAGCCTAGGCGGCTGGGTTGCCGAAACCGTCGATCAGGCACGGCAGAGCGTACTCAAGAACTCATCGCCTTGCTGCGAGCAAGAGCCTCTTCGGCATCGTGTTCAGGGTACTGACTGAAGTGCTGGACCAGCTTCTCATGGCATTCCGTGAGCTGCCTGGCCAGCGAGTCGCCTTTGGAAAGGGCAAATGTCTTGCTGGCTTCGGGAGAACGCAGCGCCTCCACGAGAACGAGCGTGGCAGCGTTCACGGCGTGCTTGGGTGCGTCAGACATTTTGGGCCTCCGTGGCCGTCGTGTGTGTGGAAACTCCGACGTTAGCACGGAAGCGCTTGAGATCATTTGAAACGAAAAAGCCCCGGCGGTGGTGGGGACCATGTGCCGGGGCTCTAGCGATAGCTCGAGGATGAATATGACACAGGCAGCGACAGTAATCCAGTTCCCAGACCGTCGAGACGACGGACAGCCAGGCCCTGATAGGCCGGCGAGGAGTATCCAGGTGGAAGACGGCTATGTGCGAACGGCAACGCCGATCGTCGAAGCGTTCTGCCGCGTGCCGCTCACTAGTCGCGAGGCGCGTGTGATTCGGGTAATTGAGCGCATGACCTACGGCTGGCAGAAGGCCGAGGACTGGATCGCCGCTTCGGTGATTAGTGACATGACCGGCATGTCGCCGGGCAAGTGTTCGGAAACGTTGAACGCGCTGATCCGAAAGAAAGTGGTCAGCCGTGCCGGTGGAGGGCAGTCGCCCATCCGCATCAACAAGAACGTCGAAGAGTGGGATTTCAGCACACAAAAGGCGCGAGTTACTCCAAAACGGGAGACCGCTCCAACTTGGGGAATCCCACCCCAAGATGGGGTAACTAAACGACCCCAAGATGGAGAAACACCGAAAGATAGGAAAGATACCAACCCCCTCACTTCGTTCGGGGGAGATTCATCGGAGCCGGAAACGACGGCTGCCGACCCCGCCCCGGAAAAAACCTCGGCGAAGCCCAAACCCAAGGTGCAGAGCTACCCGGCTGAGTTCGAGGCGCTCTGGGCTGAGTATCCGAAGCGCGGCGGCAGCAATCCGAAGCGCTCGGCGTTCAATGCCTGGCAGGCACGGCGCCGCGAGGGCGATTCGCTCGAGACCATGCTCGCCGGCGTCCAGCGCTACGCCACCCACTGCCGCGCCAAAGGCAACGAACACACCGAGTTCGTCATGCAGGCCCAGCGATTCCTCGGCACCAACCGAGAATTCGAGAACGAGTGGCAGGCACCGGCCGCGCCGCCGCGGGCTGACGGACGCCTCGGCATGGCGCAGCCCAAGCCTCAGGGCACCTACCAGACCAACGACGATGATCTGCCCGACTGGGCTAAGGGGTTCGCATGACCGCAGTTCGGGGACACCTCGCCGAGATCATGTCCGGCACAGCTAAGACCAAGCCCGGCCAGTGCCGCGTTCACGGTGAGTTCACGGATTACCAGATGCCGAACGGCCAATGGTCGGGATGCCCCGAGTGCTCGCGAGAAAACGCGGCGGGCCTGAGCAGCGCCACCGTTCAAGAGCATCGGCGGCAAGCCACCGAGGGTGCCGCGGCGAAGCTGCGACAAGGCGCGATGATTCCGCGCCGGTATCAGCAGCGGAGTCTTGACGGGTTCGAGTGCCAGACGCAAGAGCAGCGTCGCGTGCTGAGTGTCTGTCGCGCCTACGTCGATCGGTTCGCCGACCGGCTGGAGCAGGGCGGAGGTATGACGCTGATCGGCAGCGTTGGCACGGGTAAAAGCCACTTAGCGTACGCGATCGGCAATGAGCTCCTCACCAGCGGCTATCGCGTCATGGGTATCGACGTCTACGAGCTGATCGACCTTGTCAAAGAGCGCGCCTTCAGCCGACGCGAGGGCTCGAGCGAGCGAGAAGCGATAAAGGCATTCGTCGCCGACCTCGACCTCCTGATTCTCGACGAAGTCGGCGCGCAGCTCGGTACCGAATGGGAGCGTCTGGCGCTCTTCAAGATCATCAACGAGCGCTACAAGCAGCAGCTCCCCACGATCCTCATTTCTAACCTCGACCGAGACGGCCTCGAGCAGTATCTCGGCGAGCGAATCATCGACCGAATGGCCGAGGGTGGCGGCGCGACGCTGACGCTCGACTGGGCCAGCCATCGCCAGAGAGGTGCCGCATGAACCAGAAGACCGACCTGCAGATGCTCATTCTGCGATGCCTCGAGCGGCACGCTGAGCCAGTCAACACCCACCAGATAGCCGCCGAAGCGATGATGCGCGGCGGATTTCATCCGACCACGCCCGACATCCTCGCCGCGATTTTTAGCCTTCGCGAACGCGGGTATGCAGTTGCTGACGATGAAACCGGAATCGAGCGCCGTTACTGGCTCGAGCCCACCAGTGGAGGGACTGCTGCATGAGCCTGTTGCAGAGAATCGGCGACCGCCTGACCGGCGTGCTGGGGCGCGACCGCGCTGGAAAGCCGTTGCGCGCCGGCGATCGGGTCATCCCGGCGCCGCCCGCTGGCTACTGCGTACCCCCTAAATTCCAGTGCGAGATGACGGTTGATCGTATAAGCGATTCGCCGGGCTATCTCGTGTGCTCCACGCCTGATGGGGTGATGGGCAAGGGCAAACCGTCCTATCTCCGAAAGATCGATGACTCTGAGCACGACGCGAACTGGGGGCGCGTCACCGAGCTCACCGGCTGGACGCCCCGCCCGGTTGAGCAGCCGGCCGAGGTGCAGGCATGAGCAGGTCGGATAACCGCTGGCATCGGCCCGAACTGGACTTCCTCGCCGCCAAGTACCCGTTGCCCGGCTGGACAGTGACCGAGATCCAGCTTGCGCTCCCTGGCCAACGCCGTACCCGCGCCGCGATCGCGCGGAAAGCGGCGTATCTCGAACTCGGCAAACTGCGCCGCGACAACGTCGAAGCGATTCGCGCCCGGATGGTCGAGGACATCTACGACATGTGCGTTCTCGACTACACCGCGGGCCGCATGGCCGAGGAGCTGACTACCCAGTACCGGATGCCGGTCGGCGAGGACCTGGTAGGGCAACTGATGCGCGAGCGGCTGAACGCGTGCACGTACCGCTGCTGGCTGCAGCGCTATCCGGATCGGCTGGCGCGCGGGCATGTCCGGGGCTGGGAAACGACGAGGAGGGCAGCATGACACCGCAGACCGAACTCGGCAGCCAGATGGTAGCTAGGGCCGATGCCGACGATCTATCTGCCGACCACGAATTGAGGGAGCGCGCTGAGCAGTTTGAAAACGCCGCCGCTGGATTTTTCGCAAGCGAGCAAACCGTCAACGTCCGACAGTTTGCCGGTGCATGGGCCCGCGCCCGTCGGGCATGGAGCAACTACACGGGGGAGTCGTTGGTATGAAACGAGAGTGCGTTTATACCGTTGCGTCAATCCGAGATCTGCAGGGGTCACTGTCTATGGTCGCGAATATGGCCGGGCGCGGGCTCAGGGCGGGAACCATCGAGATCGTACTGCGCCGGCCGGCCAAGCGCCGGAGCCTGGACCAGAACCGGAAGCTGTGGCCGATGCTCGCCGATATCTCCGAGCAGATCGAATGGCCGATCAATGGCCGCATGGACTACCTGCCCGCCGAGGACTGGAAGGACATCCTGACCGCCGGCCTCGACTCGGAGCAACGCGTCGCCCAGGGCATCAACGGCGGATTCGTCATGCTGGGACGTCGGACGAGCAAGATGCGCAAGAAGGAGTTCGCCGAGTTGATCGAGCTGATCTATGCGTTTGGCGCCGAGCGCGGCGTGGCATGGAGCGAGCCCGCGATGCGAGCGTACGAGCAATACAGGGAGGCGGCATGACGTTCATTTCGAAGATGCCAGAGCTGCCGCCACTGTCCGAAGCGACGGTCCAGGACCTGGTTGCCAAGCGCTGCCGCGATCTCAAGCACGACGTCACTGTCCCGAATTGCGGCGTGTTGGGGTGGGAGTCCGATGTGGTCAGCCTGACGCGTACACGTCTCACCCACGATTTCGAGATCAAAGTCTCTCGCGCTGACTGGCTGGCCGAATGCCGGAAGATCCGGGCCGGGCATGAGGTTGATGGGCCATACGCCAACCCCAAGGCTGCACGCGCGTGGTACTGCCGTAATGCTGGAGGCATCGCCAAGCAGATACGCCAGCACCTGCGAACGACTACCAAGACCGGCAACTGCGCGCATTACACCGATTTCGACGGTCGTATCGTGGCGCATGCGGGCCCCGCGTATTTCTGGATGGTGACGCCGCCGGGAGTAATCGCCGACGGTGAGTTGCCCGAGTACGCCGGCCATATCGTGGTTTGGGAGCGAGGCGCCAGTCGGCGACTGCAAGAGGTCCGTCCGGCGCCCCGGCTGCACACGGTCAAGATGGGTGATGCTGACGTGCTCACAATGGCCCGGGGTGTGACGCTCCGCTACTGGCAGCAGCGCCAGGGGGTGGCCTGATGCTGGCACAACGGCAAGCCGTCCACCGCGACCGCAAGTGGCTCAGCGCCGTCCACGAGCTTGACCAGTGCGTCCTGTGCGGCGGCTGGGGCATTCAGGCAGCACACCGCAACGAGGGCAAAGGCATGGGCCGCAAAGCCGACGACTGTCTTGTTGCGGCCATCTGCCCGGATTGCCATCACGAGATCGACAATGGCCCGGGCATGACGCGGGAGCAGCGGCGCGCTCGGCTCGACCAGGCCATTCTCCTTACCGTCCAGCAGTTGGCCCGCCGCGGCCTGATCGGGGTGAAGTGATGGAGTCAGTCGTTCTGTTCGTGCCGTACATCGCGAGCAGCTCCAACACCCGGCAGCACTGGACAGCCCGGAAACGTGAGGTCGACGCCTGCCACCTGATTGTTCGCGATGCGGTACGCCGTGCCGGTCTGTGCCGTATCGAGCAGCCCGTGGATCTCGCGTTCACCCCGAGGCTGGGCAAGGGCGTCCGGCGCCGGGACACCAGCAACTACAGCTACAGCCTCAAGCAACTCGAGGACGGGCTCGTCGCTGCCGGTGTGCTGCCGGATGATCGGGGCGAGTACGTGCGCAGGGTGGTGATGGAGCCGCCGGTAGTCGACCGGAAGGCCGAGACGGGTACTTGGATCGAGATTTGTGAGGCACAGCGAGATGCAGCGCCCCTTCGAGCTGGCGACAGGCCGCTTGCTTCATTAGAGTCCTAGGGTGGAAGCCAGCTCAAGTTAAAATGGGGGTGCACATTGGATATAGCTCCGAGCGAAATACAAGAACGGGCCTTAGCGGCAATCAAGTTTGCCGAGTCGCAGTATGGTCCCAGGTGCGAAGATTGGAACTTTGAAGGCGTTTTGTTCCAAGAGAGTCCACCTCACATTCGCTATTGTCTGGATCGACGGGCGGTCATGATCGCCTTGAGCAATAGAGCAAAAGATGATGCATTACAGCTCGATTTCCAGTTGGCGCACGAGGCCGCTCACATTCTATACCCCGCGTGGGATGGACAATCGGGGTCGCCGAGCGAAGCAACAGTTTTAAACGAAGGGCTCTCTACCATCCTCTCTATAATGATCGTTAGGGAGGGCTACGGGGAATCCAGCGCCATGGAGCTGCTAGCCGATTTAGAAGAGCACAACAGAAGCTACCGAACGGCGTACGCTTTGACTATCGAGCTTCTGGCTGAAGACCACGAGTCGATAAAGAAGGTTCGGTCAGTGAATCCATTAGTCAACGACTTGAGTGAGTCGGACTTTGCGGCTGCTGGCGTTGAAGTTCCACCCGACCGTCTCGCGGTACTGCTCCAGCCTTTCAGTTCTATCGAGGGCTTCCGATAGCGCCGTAACGGTACGACGGCACGGCACACGGTACGCCGTGCCGTTTTCGTTCCGTAGGGCACTGCCATATGATCGTGATCGTTGATTCCGCAAGCTGGTAGCTAGGGTGAAGATGATTGCGAACGCGATAGACAAAATGCGTCACCGGGTCATATTGGAGCTCACGCCAAACAGGTGTGGTCTTGCGGCAGGCGCGGCGGTGATACTCGGTGCCTTCGCCATTTTCTCAGGGTTAAGTGGCTCAGGCACAACGCACGGGCTGAAACTGACGGGCGGTGGGTTCAGCATGGCAGTGGGTTTGCTTGTGCTCATGATCTTGCCGGTAGCGATCGGGTTCGGCGCTCGCCGTTTCGCAAGGCAAAAGCGCGCGGCGTACTTCGTCGAGCGGCAGAAGCAAGCGCGGTCGGGGCGCCGGAGGAATACCAGTGGCCGATGAGTCGTTCTGGGCGGGGTTCCTCGCCAACGGTGCGGGTGCTGCGATTGGTGCAGTGGTCGGCGGGGTGCTTGCCTACTTGGGAGCCAGCGCGGTCAGTCGTCAGCAGACGCGGCAAGCGAAGCTGGAAGAGGCACTGACTCTCAATCGCTCATTGGCGAAAGAGGCCAAAGAGGTGCTCCGTAGCGCTGAGCAGCTAGCCAAGTATGGCGAGACTGGGCCAGCATCCGAGCGAACAGATATAGCGAGAATAGAGTCGGTGGTGGAGAAAGCAGACTCCCTCTACACGCTGATGGAAGTTCACAAGCCTGATCTAGTTCAGGACGCTAAAATACTGTCTGCAAAGGTAAGTCACGCCAATTTTCTCTGTTGGGCACTGCGAGGTCTTCCTGCCATTGGGATGGAGCCCAAAATCAGCTCTCAGCAATTCGCCGATCTGCAAAATGACATCAGAGAGAGCTCGAAAAAACTACATGGCCGTCTCATAAGGGAGTCTTCAACAGTGAGTCCGCGCAGTAGGTCCAAGACGAAAAGCCGTTACCGATAGCTCTATTCCCGCATACGCACCGATATAGCCAAATAACGCTATTTGCCACCCTACAGCTCCTCGATTACTGTACACCCATACAGTCATTGATGGAGCCCGATCAATGGAAAGCCCCCAATCCGTTGGCGATTACCGCCGCCCACTACCTCAGTACGTTGCCGCCTGGCGCGATTCACTACTCGAACGCGGCTGGCACGAGTACGACGGCCACCCACCTCCTGAGCAGAGCATGATCGAGTATCACGTGATCTGGCGCGGCTCGATCTGGTCCGGCCGCTGCCGGCTGCGTGATCAGCGGTGGTCCGATTCCAGCATCCCAGGTTCACATGCCTACCTGGTCGCGGCCTCGTTTGCCGATGTCCCGCTGCGCCTGTGGCGTGAGGCGGACAACGGGCGTTCGCCGGTAGGGCCCATCAAGCGCGACTCATGAACCGGGCGCTGCAGTGGCGGAAGGGGCTCGAGCGGAAGGGCTGGAAGAACGGCCATCGATTCCCGGCGCCCGCCGACGAGATGATCGAGTATCACGCCGTTTGGCGTGGACGCATTTACTCGGGCCGGTGCCGGCTGATCGATTGCCCCGAAAGCGATCGGTGGAATGAGGGCTCGCATCGGTACTTGCTGCAGCGGCGGCTTAACGTCGAAGAGGTGGTGTGGCGGCGGTGTGGTTGCGCTTCGATGGGTTCATCGATCGGGACTCCCATGTCACCGTAAGAGGCGAATCTGATCACAGTAGAGGGACGCTGATATGAGCACTGAGCGAGATAACGATGGGCTCGACGAAAACCTAGACGATCAACTCATAGCTTGGGGGAAGGCAGCGGCGGGATTGATCCCGGTAGTTGGCGGCTTCGTTGGGGAGATGATTGGTAGTGTCATCCCGGCTCAGCGCTCTGACCGGATAGCTGCATATTTGCGAGGCTTGAAGGAAAGGCTGGACCACATGAATGAAGAGCTTCAAAGATCCATCCGCAACAACGCTGAGAAGATCGATCTCATTGAAGAGGGCGGATACCAAGCTGCTAGAGCTACCACGGCAGAGCGTATAAACCTCATCGTGGAAGCGGTCGCGAGGGGGCTGACGGCTGAGGAATCTGAGGTGGTCCGCCGGAAGCGTCTATTGGTTCTGTTCGGGCAGTTAGATGAAGACGAAGCAGCCATCCTCAACGCCTACGGTCAGTCGTATGGGCGTGGTATGGGAGATCCTGAGGACCCGTTCGCTGGTATAAACCGGCCGCGACCTCCTAGGATTGGCGGTTCTCAAGAAGATGTTGACGCAAACTCGCTCTATGAGATCGGCGTCACCCACTTAACGAGGCTGGGGCTCTTGAAGAAAAACTACGGTTCTCTCAAAAAGGGGCAAACACCGACGTTTGATCCGCAGAAGGGGGACTTTGAGCATCGGGTGGAAGTTTCGACATTGGGGCGCCTCCTTCTAAAGGAGATTGGCCGCCCCACGCCTTTCGATCAACAGAACGACTAGCTCTCGTTAATCACTCTCAGGTCAAGCCCGTAACATAGTCCCCGACCACGCCGTGAGGCGTTATCTTTCCAACCACTGTCGGGAGACAGAGGGACTATGGACACCACCCGCGTAAGCCCCAATTTCCTCCGATCTGAGTTCGCGTGTCAGTGCGGCTGCGGATTCGACACCGTCGACGTCAGCACCATCGAAGTCGTCCAGGCGGTGCGCGACCACTTCGGCGTTCCCGTTACGATCAACAGCGGCTGCCGCTGCCCCGAGCACAACCGTGCCGTGGGCGGCGCCGAGCATAGCCAGCACGTTCTCGCCCGCGCCGCCGACATCGCCGTGCGGGGCGTCTCGCCTGACACCGTCCACGACTGGATCGCTGAGCAGTACCCTTCGGCGAGCCTCGGTCGCTACCGGACGTTCACCCATGTCGACACTCGCACCGGCGGCCCAGCGCGCTGGGACAACAGGTAGCCGATCGGCTGCTAGGAGCGTACGTGACTATGTCCGAAGTGCCACGACAGGGGTCCCAGCTCGACCGCATTGAGAAGTCGGTCGACGACCTGCGTTCTATCAACACGCAGATCCTCGACCGGCTCACGCGGATGGAAGAACGCCAGAACGTCCACGCGACCGAGATGGGCAAGCAGGAGGGGCGGCTCGACGATCACGCGCAGCGTATTCGCGATCTTGAGCTTGCCACCGCCGTTGCCGGCACGACCGGCGAGAACAGGCATCAAACCCTCACGCAGCGCTGGTCGATGATCGGGGCCGTGGCGCTCGTCATTCTGGGCGCGGTGCTTTCCGCCGCGTCTGAGTTCTTCGGCGGGGTCATCGAGAGGCTCAGCCCATGATCGACTGGAAATCGGCAGCGGCGGAAGTCGCCAAGGTAGCGCCATCGGTTGCCAGCGCGATCGGTGGTCCCGCTGTCGGCGGCGTAACGACCGGAGCAGTGACCATGCTCGCCAACATGCTGGGGATCGACGAAGACCCGGCATCGTTTGTAGCGGCCACGAAAGACCCGGAGCAGCGGGCCGAGCTGGTGCGTATCAACAACGAGCACCGGCGCGAGTTGGAATCGATGCGGCTCCAGGCAGAGCAAGCCAGCGCAGCCGAGGAAACGAAGCGGCTGACCGAGATCAATACGACGATGAGGGCCGAGCTAGGCACCGAGGGCTGGTTCAAGTCTGGTTGGCGCCCGGCGACGGGCTGGGTGTTCATGCTGTCGCTGGGGGCGCTGGTTGCCGCGCTGATCTACTGCATTGTTCGCAACCCGGCACTACTGGCGAATCCCGAAACCGTGGGACTTCTGTGCTGGGTCATTGGCACGATGGGTGCCGCGCTCGGGATCAACGTACGTGAGCGGACGAAGGGGAAGCAGATAAAGGCCGGCCAAAAACCGACCTCTCTTTACAACGCGATTAGAGCGAGAACAAATGACTAACTTGTGACTTCCACGTCCACACTAAGAACGCACACGCTTCCATGAAAAGTCGCTTCTTTCCAGCCTTGGCGGTTCGCTTCATCCCGGAACCATTCTTTAACTGGGTCAGTGACTTTTTCACGCCGATCTTCGGGATGGTGCTGGTTGTAAATTCCCAGAACCTTCTGCTGATTCAGCGCAATAGTAGGTTCGTTGGGCGAGCGATCTTTGGGGTCAGGGAAAATATACGGTCGGGCCATAGGGCTTGCTCCTTAGCGAAACGTTTAAGGTAAGTTACATAAAGTAGCACAGCTGAAATTGTATTCGACAGTCAATGGCGCGAGCACGTTGCCAACTTTGAACAAGAGGCAGCACGCCGAGAGGCGTTCTGATAGCGAATGGCGAAGCCAAAGGGGCTACGGTATGACTGGGAGGCGATCGAAGCGGACTACCGTACCGGCCGCTTCTCGCTTCAGCAGCTCGCCGACAAGCACGGCCCCAGCAAGACGCAGGTCGCGCGAAAGGCGCGATCTGAAGGTTGGGAGAAGGACCTTACCGAAGCGGTACAGCAGCGAACGCGCGAGAAGCTGACGCGCAACGAGAGCGACCTTCCTGATACCCCCGACTGCGAGATCGTCGAGCGCGCGGCGACAGAGAACGCAACAGTTGTGCACGGCCACCGCGAAGCGCTGGCGCAGTGGCGCGGCATCAACGAGCGCTTCATACGGCGGCTGACTGAGCAACTCGACCGCGGGAAGCGTGAGGTGCAGCTCAAGACGGGCGACGTCGTCGAGATCGATCTTGACCTGGACTACGTCGGCAAGTGCATCGGACACGGCACCGGCGCGCTCGAACGCGTCGTGAAGATGGAGCGCGTCTCCTACGGGCTGGATGTCGATGCCGGCGAGGGTGAGGGCAAGACGCTCGATCAGCTCATGGGCGAGCTAAGCGCCCAGGAAGCCGATGAGTGACCGCACCCGCGAGGTGAAGCGCGGCGACCGTTTCTTGCGTCTCTACCGCGAGGGCCGTCTCACTGACCGCGCAGACCTGATCCATGCGCTGTCACTCAAGTGGTTCCGGCTCAACGCGCTGTACAAGATCAAGGACAAGAATGGCCGCGTGCGTCGGTTTCGGCCCAACCTTGCGCAGCGCGAGCGCTTCATCAACGCCCACTACTGGGATCTGATCCTCAAGGCTCGACAGCTCGGCTTCACCACATTCGAGATGATCGACGCGCTCGATGACTGCCTGTTCAGCGCCAACTACTCGGCGGGCTGCATCGCTCACAAGCTCGATGACGCCAAGGACATCTTCCACAACAAGATCCGCTTCGCGTACGACAACATAGACGAGCAATGGCTCGCCGCGTTCAAGCTGATCGGCCTCAAGCTGCCGCGCCCGGTGAACGATAAGGGCGAGTCGATGCGCTTCGACAACGGCTCAAGCATCAAGGTCTCGACGTCGTACCGCGGCGGCACGCTCCAGCGCCTTCACGTCTCGGAGTTCGGCAAGATCTGCCGGAAATACCCCGACAAGGCCAAGGAGATCGTCACCGGCGCGTTCGAGGCCGTGGGTGTCGGCAACAAGATCACGATCGAGAGCACGGCAGAAGGGCGCGAGGGCTACTTCTTTGACTACTCCCAAGCCGCGCAGCACCTCCAGCAGATGGGCAAGTCGCCCACCGAGCTCGACTTCCAGTTTCACTTCTTCCCGTGGTGGCAAGACCCGGCGTACCGGCTCAATCCCGAGGGAGTCGTCATCCCGCAGTGGATTCGCGAGTACTTCGAGCAGCTCGAGCTGAAGCACGGCATCAAGACCGACGCGGGGCAACAGGCGTGGTACGCGAAGAAGGCCGAGACCCTGCAGGACGACATGAAGCGCGAGTACCCGTCGCGCCCAGAAGAGGCGTTCGAGCAGTCAGCCGATGGCGCTTACTACCTGCAGCAAATGCTCTTCCTGCGCAAGAACGGCCGAATCACGACGAAGGTGCAGCACAACCCGGCGCTGCCGGTATTCACGGGCTGGGACTTGGGCATGAACGATCAGATGGCTATCTGGTTCGCCCAGGTTGTCGGCCGCGAGATCCATCTCATCGACTACCTCGAGGATTCCGGCGAGGGCATCGAGTACTACGCCGACCTGCTCAACAAGAAGCCATACCGCTACGGCGGGCACTTCGGCCCGCACGACCTGGCGGTGAAGGAGATCGGCACCGGCAAGTCGCGCGTCGACGTCGCCAAGGGGTACGGCATCAACTTCACCGTCATTCCGCGCATCACGACGATGGCCGAAGGGCGCCAGGCCGTCCGTGCGTTCCTGCCCCAGTGCTGGATCGCCGAGGAGTCATGCTCGACTGGGGTCGATTGCCTCGACAATTACCGACGCGAGTGGGACGAAAAGATGGGCGTCTATAAGGACAAACCCCGGCACGACTGGGCGTCTCACGGCGCCAAGGCGTTCGAGACGCTCGCAAGGTCCGACATTTTCGAGCGAGCCGGGCTCGGTGGTGCCTTTAACGCCCCGAGCAGTAACCAACAATCCGCGCGGCAGCGCTGGGGAGCACATACGTGAGCGAAGACATTCAGATCGTCGGCCGCATTCAGACCGACTCCATCGACCGCGACAAACAGGAAGCCGCGCGTGTCGCTCAGTACGTCGCCCCCGAGCTTGCGCCGATCGCCGTTGCCCATCCCGACGTCCGCCAAGACGTTGGCAACGTGCAGGTCGACTTCGGCTATTCGCATTGGGGCGCGACGAAGCATGAGCCCCTTTGCCGGCTGTCATGGCGGATGCCCGGCAACTTCGGCGCGGAGATCAACATCAAGCTTCACGAGTTCCGCGCCGCCCCCGCGGGCTACGTCAACGATCTCCTGAAGCACCTGGGGCCGATGTATCGCAACGCCCAGAAGCTGCGCGTGAAGAAACAGAACGCCACCGACGCGATCCACCGCGCGCTGGAGGCCCAGCATGGCTGAGCGGCAATCGCTGGGCTTTCTCCAGTTTCGCTCGAGCACTGACATGCTCGCCGATGAGCAGGAGGCCGCTCGCCAGCAACAGGAGGAGGCGCAGCGGCGCCGCGACCTGGTCGAGCAATCACTCGCCGGCCACATCAACAAGTGCTGGGAGAACGCCAAGACCTCAAAGGCTGAGGTGGAGCGCCGGATGCTTGACTGTCTGCGCCGCCGGAAAGGCGAGTATGACCAGGCCAAGCTCGCGGCGATTCGCAACGAGGGCGGCTCCGACATCTACATGATGCTGACCGCCACGAAGATTCGCGCCGCTGCCGCTTGGATTCGCGACATCCTGATGCCGGCGCACGAACGTCCGTGGGGGCTCGATCCCACCCCCGTCGCCGACATTCCCCAGCCTTACGTCCAGCAGCTCCAACAGCGCGTCCAGCAGCAGATCCAGCAGGTAGTCGCCAACGGCCAGCAGGTCGACCCGCAGCAAGCGGAAGCGATGCTGGATAGCGCGAAAGAGGATCTACGCGCCGAGGTGCAAAAGCGCGCCCGCAAGGCTGCCGATCGCCACGAGGATCTCATCGACGATCAGCTCACCGAGGGCGGCTGGCTGGAAGGCATCGAGGCGTTCATCGATGACTTCGTGACCTACCCGGGCGCCGTGTTCAAAGGTCCGATGATGCGTCGCGTGCCGACGTTGGCATGGGGTGAGGGCTGGACGCCGATCAAGACGACCGAGATCCGCCCCGAGTTCGAACGCGTGTCGCCGTTCGATCTCTACCCGTCGCCGGACAGCGTGAACTGCGACGACGGCGCGTATCTGATCGAGCGCATCCGCTATACACGCGCCCATCTCAATCAGTTGCGCGGTGTGCCGGGTTACAGCGAGGACGCGCTCGAGGCGGTGCTCAAGGATTACGGACAGGGCGGGCTGCGCGATTGGCTATGGACCGATGGCGAACGCCAGACGCTCGAGGGGCGTGGACACGAGTGGCTGAGCGGTAGCGAAACCATCGACGGCATCCAGTACTGGGGCAGCGCCCAAGGGCTCTCACTGCTCCAGTGGGGCATGGACCCGGAGGCGATCGACGATCCGCTCGCCGAGTACGAGATCGAGGCCATTCTGATCGGCCAGCACGTCGTGCGCTGCGTCATCAACCGCGACCCGCTCGGCACGCGACCCTATCACAAGGCCAGCTATCAGCCGGTGCCTGGCTCGTTCTGGGGGCAAGCCATCGCCGAGCTGATGGCCGATATTCAGGACACGTGCAACGCCACGGCGCGCAGCCTCATCAACAACCTCGCCATCTCATCCGGGCCGCAGGTCGACGTGAACACCGACCGCATCCAGCCCGGCGAAGACATCACATCGTTTCATCCGTGGAAGATCTGGAAGACGACGAACTCGTTCACGAACAACGACCCGGCGGTGCGCTTCTTCGCCCCGCCAAGCAACGCCGCCGAGCTGATGGGCGTCTACGAGAAATTCGAGACCAAGGCCGACGATGCGACGAACATCCCGCGCTACACGTACGGCAACGAGAAGGTGGGCGGCGCCGGCAACACGGCGAGCGGCCTGTCGATGCTGATGGAGTCGGCGAACAAGGGCATCAAAGACGCCGTGCGGCACATCGACCGCGGCGTGATTCGGCGCGTCATTGGCGGGCTCTGGCTGTTCAACATGCAGTACAGCGACGACCAGAGCATCAAAGGCGACTGCAAGGCCGTACCGCGCGGCTCAAGCGCCATGCTCCAGCGCGAACAGACGCAGGCCATGCGCCAGCAGTTCCTCGGTATGACGGCGAACGAGACCGACATGGGCATTATCGGCGTGCCCGGCCGGGCCAAGCTGCTTCGGGCGCTCTCGCAGCAGCTCGACATGCCGGACCTGGTACCGGACGACCGGGAGATCGAGGCTCGCATGGCTCAGCAGCAGAAGGCACAGCAGGCTGCCCAGCAGGCCGAGCAACAGAGCATGCAGGTCGAAGCGCAGGAGAAGCAGGCCGACGCGGCGAAAGCCAAGGCCGAGGCCGAGCAGACCCAGGCAGAAACCCAGCACGATCAGGCGATGGCGCCGCTCGAGCAGCGCAAGCTCCTCGCCGAGATCCTCAAGCTCGTGAGAGAGGCCAATGGAAATCAGCAAGCAGGAATGGAAAGCCCTGGCTCGGCTCAGCCAGAGCGACGAGGGCAAGGTGCTGATCAAGCTGCTCAACCAGTCCCGGGAACAGGCCCGGGACGCACTGGAGCAAGTCCAGCAGCCCCAACAAGCCGGTCAGCAGCAGGGGCGGGCATCAGCAGCCCGCGAATGGCTTGATATTCTTGAGCGGTCGCCCGAGCAGGCTCGGGACTGATCGCGGGCGCCGGCATGAGATCGCCGGCCCCACGCCAGAGTCGTTTCACCGAGGCGATTCCGGCGTGGGCAGCTCGACCGCGCAGGCCATCGTGGCCGAACACTGACCCCAAACGTGAACTCCGGCGATGCCGGCTCACTTGAAGGAACCGAGAATGCCTCTACCCCAACACGTCCAGGAACGAGCCGATGCCGCCAACCGGCACTTCGAACAGCTCGTGAACCCCGAGGAAGCCGGCGACCAGGCCAGCGCCGACGCCACGGCTCGCGAACAACTGACGAATGACGAGAACGGCCAGCAGTCCACGGACGATACGCCGAACGCAGACCAGCGACAGGCGGAACACCAGCCCCAGCAAGAGACCGAGCAGGGCGCCGAGTATTGGCGTCACCGCTTCAACGTCAGCGAGGGCCGGCTCCGTAGTGCGACCGAAGAGAATCGGACGCTGAAAGAGACGCTACGACAGCGCGACGAGCGTATCGCCGAACTCGAGCGGTCCGGCAGCCAGTCACAGGGCAATCTAACGCCCGGAGAAGTGACCAAGCTGGATGCGCTCAAGGACGAATACGGCTCCGACTTGATCGAAGCAGTGACCTCGCTCATCGAGCAGAAGCTGCCCAAGGCCGCCCCCAGCGACGAACGCGTAGAGCAGATTGAGCAGCGCCTCCAGCGAGAAGACCAAGAGCGCAATGACGATCGCGAAGCCGCGTTCTGGGAGCGGCTCAAGCAGCGGGTGCCGAAGGTAGCCGAGATCAACGCCGATCAAGCGTTTCTGCAGTGGCTCGGTGGTGTCGACCGGCTCTCTGGCATGACGCGCCAGCAGTTGCTGAACGATGCCCACCAACAGCTCGACGCGGACCGGGTAGCGGGCATCTTCGAAGCGTACTCCAACAGCGCGCAAGCCCCGTCCTCGAACGGTGCGGCGACTGCGAAGCGGGAAATTCCCGAAGACCAGGTACAGCCTCGCCAGACCCGCAGCACGCAGACACCGTCCGCTGAAAAAATCTGGACCCGTGACGAGATCACGAAGTTCTATCGCGATCGGCAGCAGGGCCAATATTCGAAGGAAGAGGGCGAGCGCGTCGAAGCCGACATCTTCGCCGCACAGCAGCAAGGCCGCGTTCGGTAAGCACCCAGCGCGGTAGTCACGCCGTGACGGCGTCACTCAAGGAAATCGACAATGGCAGGTCCGACTCGCGCCGCGGCGCACCCTGACTACAGCTCCGGCTCCAGCGCCGGGTTCATCCCCGAAATCTGGTCGGGCAAGATGATCGAAAAGCTGTACGAACGTACGTGTTATGGCGAGATCGCCAACACCGACTATGAGGGCGAGATTCGCCAGAAAGGCGATACCGTCCAGATCCGCACCACGCCCGGCATCACCATCCGCGACTACCAGGTCGGCGGTGGCCTCACCTACGAGAAGCCGACCAGTGACAAGGTCGAGCTGCAGATCGATCAGGCCAAGTATTTCGCGTTCGAGGTCAACGACATCGACGCCTACCAGTCCGATCTCAAGCTGATGGAAGGCTGGTCGGACGACGCTGGCCAGCAGATGAAGATCGAGATCGATACGGCTCTGCTCGGCAAGCACTACGCCGATGTTGCGCCGGAGAATGCTGGCAACGGCGCAGGCGTCAAGTCGGGCGCCTATGAGCTTGGCGAGCCCGGTGCGCCGGTCATGATCGACCGCGGCAACATCCTGGACGCGCTTGTCGATTGCGGCTCCGTGCTGGACGAGCAGAACGTCCCGGAGGAGAACCGCTATCTGATCCTGCCGGCCTGGATGAACGGCATGCTCAAGAAGTCCGACCTGCGCGATGCGTCGGTCATGGGCGATTCCACCTCGGCGTTTCGTAACGGCAAGGTCGGCATGCTCGACCGCTTCACCGTCTACATCTCCAACAACCTGTCGATCGTCAATGACGAAGGCGTGGGCAAGAAGGCGACCAACGTCTTCTTCGGCCACAAGAAGGGACTGACGTTCGCCTCCCAGATGACGAAGATGGAGGACCTCCCGAATCCGACCGACTTCGGCAAGCTCGTTCGCGGGCTGAACGTCTTCGGCTCCAAGGTCATCGATCCGGACGCCGTCGGCCACCTCTACGCCGCCCGTGGCTAAGTGAGCGAGGGGCGCTTCGGCGCCTCTCTCTTGCACCCATTCAGGAGCAGAGATCATGACCCAACTGAATCGTGAGCAACTGATCGAGATGCTCGAGGCCGCGGCGTCGAAAGACGAACTCGAAGCGCTCGGGCAAAAGCACCTCGAAACGGATGTCGACAAACGCCGCGGGCTCGAGAGTATCCGCGCAGATCTCATCGAAGCCGCTGAAGAGCTGCCGGAAAGCGAGGGCGACGACGAGCGGGATAGCGATGCCGGCGATACCGAAACACATCCTGACGGCCAGGTCGACGGCGCGAACATCGATGCCAGCGTCGTGGACACGCTCAAAGCCGCGACGCCTGAACCCCAGAGCCAGACAGCCAACGACGCGGGCGATGCCGTGGAAAGAATGCTTGCCACTGGCGGTCCGGTCCCCGAGCACGTGCCCGCCACAGCGGAGCTTTCGCGCAAGCCGAAGATCGACCCGGCCACCAACGGCGCGGAGAAGCCCGGCAATCGCACGCTGGTGAACATGCAGAACGGGCGCCGCCTCGTCTGGACCGCGGCGCTGGCCCAACTGCCGCACATGCGCGAGGAGTAACGGATGGCCGTCACGACTGTCGGCGTTGTCATCAACAACGCCAAGCTGGTGCTGCAAGAGGTCACTGCCGCCGGTACGCGCTGGACGAACGAAGAGCTGATCGGCTGGCTCAATGAAGGCTACCAGGCCATCACGCAGATCAAGCCCGACGCTGCCAGCGTGAACGCGCCTCATAAGCTCGTCGCCGGTACGCGGCAGGAGATCCCGTCCGATGGCCTGCGCCTGATCGATGTCGTGCGCAATACCGCTGCTGACAGCGCCATGATGGGCATTCTGGTGACGACGCGGCGCGCGCTCGATACGACGCGACGTAGCTGGCACTCGGACGAGAAGAGCATCGATGTCGAACAGTATGTATTCGACGACCAGGACCCGACGCGCTTCTACGTCTATCCGCCGGCGGCAGAGGGCGCCGAGGTCGAGATCATCTACTCGTCGGTGCCGGCGCCGCATGACGTGAGCAAGGGGCTCAACGGGCTCAGGGACGATCCGATCAAGCTGAACGACAGCTACGGCCCGTGCCTGACCGACTACATCCTGTATCGCGCCTACAGCAAGGATGCGGAGCACGCGGCGAACCTGAGCCGCGCGCAGATGCACCTGCAGTCCGTTGCGACCGCGCTGGGCCAGAAGATCGAGGTGGATCGTTCGATCTCGCCGAACGCGGCCGACGGCTCGTCTAACCCGCAGCGGACGCGGCAATGACGATCGCCGATCTCGTCGACGACATCGTGCTCGACGTGCCGGAAGCGCCGCTCATGACCATTCGTGAAGCGGCGCGCTGGGCGCAGCGCGAGTTCTGCGACGGCACCAACGCCTGGCGCGATGACGCCAAGGTGGTGGTGACCGGCAGAACGGGCGAGCTGGCTGCCAAGGCTGGTGCCGAGCCGGTGCGAGTTCTGGCCGTGCGGGACGGGGGCGCAACGCTGCGCGCCGGACGCGACTACCGGCAGGGCGATGCGCTGTCGGTGACATTCGGTCGCGATCCCGACGCGCCTATCGCCACTGTCGCGCTTCGCCCCGCTCGAGGCCACGACATGCCGCCGCAGCTTCTCGCGCATTGGCGCGAGGCGCTGATCGCCGGCGCGAAGTACCGGCTGCTACGCATGCCGCAGCCGTGGCGCGAGATGGAGCTCGCCGAGCAGCAGCGGCGACGCTTCGCCGCGCTGATCGCCGACGCGCTGAAAACCACCTCACTCGGCGCTGAGCGTGGCACCGCCCGCGTTCGGCCGCCGCGCTTCATCTAAGGATCGATCATGGCTGATTCAGACGCCACGCTGGCGCTCCAAGAGCGCGTCGACGAGCTGCTCACCGAAGTGCTGATGCTGCGCGACGCGTCGCTGGCGTTCACCAACATCCACCCGAATACCAGTGAAGGGCTGTCGAACACTGCCGACGGGAAGTACTTTACTGTTCCTGGGAGCGATGATGCCTTTTTGCGCTTGTATAGACGCGAAGGGGGCAAGGCGACGCATCTTGCTGACTATCCTACCAGCGCGGCGCTGCGGGCCGTAGTGGATGGGCTGGGGACTGCAGCTTCCCGAAACGTGGGCACCAGTGAAGGAGAACTGCTTGAGCGCGGCGCGTTCGGCGTCGGAGCCAACCGCGGGCTGTTTGTCAACTCTCTCGCCGATATTGATGGTAGCGGAATCTATGCGCTTTCTGGCCAGCTTTCCGACGCTACGGTTCCGTACGCTGGTCGCTACAGCAGCATGCTCACAGGAAAGCGATACGGCAGCAAAAACTCCATCACTTTCGGCTCTGGGATAATGCTCCTTTTATGCGATGGGTATCCGGCGAGAGAAGTGCTCACAGGAGCTAACATCGTAGGAAGTATCGGAGAAGGATCGGCGGCGGTTATCGAACGAGGCCGAAATAGTAATGGCAATTACACGAAGTTCTCCGACGGAACCATGCACTGTTGGACTACTGACCATGTTCTGGCTCGGCAAAACTTCGTACGGTATGGCGCAGACTGGACATTCCCGGCGGCTTTCAGCGAAGCACCTGCTACTCGTATGTCTTTAACCATGATCGGCGCCGCGTTTGATGATGCTGCGACAAGAGAAAATATTTCAACAACTGCGACATCGTTGACGTCCAACAACAAGACCTATTGCGAGCTCTACACCTTGAAAGACTATCGAATTCCAGAAGGCTCATCGATTCGCCAAGTCATTGCTCAAGCCACTGGCTATTGGAAGTAGAGAGCGTTATGAAAATCAGAATAATCCCCCAAAGGAGCGATTTAGGTGTTAAGTATTCTGCAACGGAGGACGTACTTACCGTAGAAGTCGGTGATCGTGTTGATACGTTCGATTTCACTGATGCCCCCGACGGTACGTTCGACGAGTTCACCAGCGAGACGCTGCCGGTCTGCCCGATCCTGCGCGCCCGCAAAGACGGCGATGCGCTGACCGTGTGGGCGCTCGGCTGGTACGGCCCGGCACCTGAGCGAGACCACCAGCAGACGCCGGTGAGGGACGACGAGGGCGAGATCGTCGACTTCATCCCCGAGCCGCTCGAGCAATTCCAGGCCCGGCTGGATGAGTGGCAGGCACTGACACAGGAACGCGAGGTGACGCTCTGATGGGTACGTTCACGCATACCCCCGACCCAACGCGTGCGGAGCTGCTCAACGACGCGCGAGCGGCTGCGCTGCAGCAGCTGAACGCCGGCTATGAGGCGGACGCCGCGCCGCTGGTGCGGGACTACCCGCAAACCGAGCGGCTGAGCTGGGATCGCCAGCTTTACGAGGCGCAGGCGTACCAGCAGTGGCGAGATGCAGGCGAGGGCGATCCACCGGCGACGCCCACGCTCGAGAGCATTCTGCGTGGGCGCAACGGCCGCGACGGTAGCGAGACGCTCGAAGATGTCGTTGGCGCCGTGCTGCGCCGCGCCGACCGGTTCCTCGAATGGCAGGAGATGACGGGCATCCGTCACCGCGGCGAGCGACTGATTCAGGAGGCAAAGACAGTGGACGCCGTGCAGGCAGTCACTTGGGCATCTTTGCAACAGGAGGCCGCGACATGAGCCAGTTCCCGAAAGTCGACACGGCCTTCGAGGCAGCCACCAAGGCCCGCAAGGACGCGGAAGCTACGCTCAAAGCCGCGCTGCCGGTCGGCTCAACCGTGGCGATCAAGTCCGGTCCGGAGTTCATCGGGCGCTTCGAGGTGCTCGAGTACCCGCCGTATGGGTATAGCCAGCTCGCGGTGAAGAACCTCGACAGCGGGCAGGAGCGCCAGATCGACTACGCCCGCGTGCAGAAGGTCGACTAGGTGCGCATCGCGATCACGGCATTCAAGCCGGAGCTGCCGAGAATCGACCCGCGCCTGCTGCCGGACGGGCAGGCGCAGGCCGCACGTAACGTCGATCTCGAGCGCGGTACCGTGCAGAGCCTCCACGGCCCGGCGAGCACGGGCATCTCATTGGACGTTGCGAAGCCGACGACGCTCTATCGCTATCCGCACGGCAACGAGGGGCGAGGCTATTGGTTCGCTTGGGGCATGGGGGCGCAAGTCCACGTCGTGCGTTCGCCGCTGGCAAACGATGAGTGGAATCGCATCTACTGGACCGGCGACGATTTTCCCAAGATGGCCGGCATCGGCCAGGCGACCGCGGGCTCGCCGCCGTACCCCGGCAGCTACTACCGGCTAGGTATCCCTGAGCCCGGCGGCGAAGTCGCGCTGTCGGCGCCCGGCAATCGCGATCCCGGCGAAACGGCCCCCGATCTCGCGCTCGATACCGCCTACGCGGTGACGTTGGTGAGCCGCTACGGCGAAGAAGGGCCGCCGCTCTATTCAGGTGGGACCATCGTGCGCTGGGATGCAGAAGACGGCGCGCCGGATGGCGGCGAGGTCGTGGTTCGACTGCCTACGGCCCCGAGCGGCGCTTACGACATCCAGAGCTTGCGCGTGTATCGGGTCGAATCCGGTGGCGTCTACCAGTACGTGGCCGACCTCGAGCCGACGGCGACCGAATTCCTCGACGACGTATCGAGCGAGCGCCTTGGTGTCGAGATCCCGTCAACGGAGTGGCAGGCACCGGATGCGAGAATGATCGGACTCACTGCGCTGCCGAATGGCATTCTGGCCGGCTACTTCGACAACACGCTTTGCTTCAGCGAAGCGTACCGGCCGCATGCCTGGCCGGTGGGCTATCAGCTCGCCATGCCGAACGACATCGTGGCGATCGCGTCGACATCCGCCGGGCTGGTCGTGCTGACCGACGGCCAGCCCCAGCTCGTTACCGGCTCGTCGCCGGCAGCGATGGCGCAGCAGGAGCTCGATGTCAGCCAGACATGCGTCGCGCCGCGCTCGGTGGTCGACATGGGCGGGTACGCCCTGTACGCGTCACCTGACGGGCTCGTCGCCACCAGTGGACGCGATGCCCAAGTTGTCACCGAGAACGTGCTGACGAAGCGCCAGTGGGCGGCGATGCGTCCCGAGATGATCCACGCCTATCGATACGATGGCCGCTACGTTGGATTCCATGCCGGCAAGTGCTTCGTCTTCACGCCCGGCGAGGGTGTTGAATTCGTCGACGTCGAAGCCGACGCGGGCTATTACGACATCGCCGACGATACGCTCTATCTCGTCCAGGACAGCAGCATCACGGCATGGCGTCAGGGTGATCCGCTCGAGTATCGCTGGCGCTCGAAGATCGTCGAGGTGCCGCCCGGCGGTGCGGGTTTCACCTGCGGCAAGTTGATCGCTCGCGACTACCCGGTCCGGCTGCGCGTGTTCGCCGACAGCGTGCCAATGCTCGACGCCGACATAACCGGGCCCGGCATGTTCCGGCTGCCGTCCGGCTACGTGCTGAGTCGCGACTGGGAGATCGAGATCGTTGGCACGAACGAGGTTCACAGCGTGCAGATCGCGACGAGCCCTTCCGAGCTGACCTGACCTGACCTGATCTCGCCACCATAGATTGGCTCACCGTGAGGTGCCCATGACTACCAAGCGCCGCCGCACACTGCCGGCGGTATCGGCTAAGGCCGACCAGAATACGCGTCAGCTTCTCACCGCTCTGGCCGAGATCGTCGAGACCGGTGAGGGCGTGCGCGGCAATCCTCTCGACCGAAAGTTGACGTTCCGAGACCTGCTCGACAGCGGCATCGGCGAACTCGTCGGCAATCGCGTCGGCGACGGCCGCCTGCGCCCCGGCGGCCAGATCCGCAACCCGTCGGCCAGCATGGCAGTCCCGCCGAAGCCGGAGGGCTTCGCCGCATCCGGCGGTTTCTACGGCATGAACAGTCTGTCGTGGACGGTGCCGAGTACGCTTTACGCCAACCACGCCCAGACCCGTATCTATCGCAGCGAGGAAGACAACTTCGCGAACGCGGTGGTGATCGGCATGGAAGCCGGCGCGTTCTACACGGACATCGTGCGGTCCGACGCGCTCGACCCCGACGACCCGACGAAGCTCAAGGGCTATTTCTACTGGGTCGCTTTCGTCTCGACGGCGAATATCGAAGGCCCGCCAAACGACAGCGCGGGCACCTACGCGGCTCCGATCGCGGATGTCGGGTATGTGATGGAGCTGCTCACCGATCGCATCGACAAGGGGCTCCTGGCGCAATCGCTACGCGAAGAGATCGAGCAGATCGAGCGCATCCCGGCGCTGGAAACCGCCGTTGAGCGTATCGCACCGATAGAAACGGCAGTCGAGCGTATCCCGGCGCTGGAGAATGCCGTGGAAGTGATTCCTGCGCTCGAGCGCGAATTGCGCGGGCCGGAATCGCTCCACGGGACCATCGCCAACCGGTTCGCAAAAGAGCGTGAGGCCAGGCTGACCGCGTTGGAAGGGGAGCGCGAAGCGTGGGGTGCGGCGATTGAGGATGAGAGCGAGCGGCGAGCGTCGGCATTGGAGGCGGCCGCTCAGGATAGGCGCTCGTTAACGTCCCGAATCGGCGATAACGCCGCCGACATCCAGTCGACAGGCGAGGCCGTGTCGCGCACCAACGAAGCGCTCGCCGAGACTGCAAGTGAGATCTGGGCGGGCGTCGACGACAATGCGGCGCTCGTGCGCGAGGAGCAGCGCGCCCGCTCGGCAGAGAACGACTACCAGGCGCGAGTCCAGCGCGTGCTCGAGGCGCGCAACCGATTCGCCACGGCGACGACCTACTCGCTCGAAGAGGTGAGGCTTCGCGATCAGGAAGCCACAGCGACAAGAGTTGATGGCATCGCGCTTAGCGTCGGCGAAACCAGAACGCTGCTCGAGGAGGAAGTAAACCTCTCTGCTAGCCGCGATCAAGCGCAGGGCGAACGCATTACGTCGATGCAGTCGAACCTTGAAGGCGACCTGGCGACGGTTCGCGACGAGACCCGATCAGAAGTCTCGCGCGTAGAGGGCAAAGTCGAAGCCAACGCCGAGCGCTCCGAGGAGACTCAAGCTGCTCTCGGCGAGCGCATCGCCGGGGTCGCCGACGACACCCGTGCCAACGCCAGCGAGACCGCGCTGGAGGCGGCTCGCTCCCGCGTCATGTCAGCGCGCACCCGATTCGGCACCGCGACGGCCTACAGCCTCGAGGAGGTCCGACTCGAAAAAGAGCGCGCCACCGCGCAGCGAATCGACGGCATTCTCCTCGAGGTCGATGGAGCGCGCGCCGCGCTGGAAGACGAAGTCCAGCTATCCGCCGAGCGCGATCGGTCCCAAGGAGAACGCCTCTCGACGATGCAGTCTCAGATCGCCGACGATCTCGCGACGGTACGCGACGAGTCAGCCACCGAGGTTTCGAGGCTGGATGGCCGCGTGACCACCAACGCCTCTCGCATTGGCGAGGTGCAGAGCGCTCTCGGCGATGATCTAGCGACTGTGCGCAGCGAGTCTCGAGCGGGTATCTCTCGCCTCGAGGGTGAGGTCAGTAGCAACGCTTCTCAGATCGATACCGTGCAGTCCTCGCTATCCGGCGATCTTGCCGTGTTCCAGCAGGAAACCCGGACGGGCATCTCCGACCTGGACGACGAGATCAGCAACACCGGCAAGCGCGTGTCGACGCTCCAGTCGCAGTTTGTCGACGACTTGGCCACGGTCCGCGACGATGCCGAGACGGAGATCAAGCGAGTCGATGGCCGCGTGAGCAGCAACGCCTCTCGCATTGGCGAAGTGCAGAGCGCGCTCGACGACGATATCGCTTCGGTACGGTCCGAAGCGCTGACCGAGATCTCACGCGTCGACGGCGCAGTCGATGCCACGGCGCAGCTCGTCCAGGAAGTGCAGACCGACATTGGCGCGGGGCTCAACGCCGTCGAGATCAAGGCCATCACCAACGCCGGCGGCATCCTATCGAACGGGCAGTTCGGCACCGGTGACCTGTCGGGGTGGGGAGATACTTGGAGCGGGATCAGTGTCGTCGAGGCCGACACGGGCGCAGGGGCGGGCGCGATCAGAGGTGCGCCGACGCGCTTCGTTGCAGCGTGGCAGGATTCGGGCTGGGGCAGCAATCAGTACATGCGCGGCGATCGATTCGCCGCTATCGCTGGCGAGACCTACACGCTCCGATTTTCCTACGCCAGCGGTGGCAACGACCGAAACATCGACGTCGAGATCCGCGTGGCATGGGTCGCGGCCAATGGCAGCGTGAGCTACGACACCATCCACCACCAGAACGTCAGTTATACCAGCTGGGAGAAGACGCCGGTCCTGAAGCGGACGGCGCCGGACGACACGGTAGAAGCGTGGGTCTACTTCCGACGTAACTCAGGCGGCCGCGGCACACTCTATATCGCGGACGTGCAGGCTTCTCGTACGGACATGCTGGCCGGCTCGCTCTACACGGCGAAGCTCCAGTCCAATGGTCTGATCGGCGGGTTCGGGGTCTACAACGACGGCTCGACCGTAGAGGCCGGGTTCGACGTCGATCGTTTCTGGGTCGGCCGCACGAACGACGAGAAGCGTAAGCCATTCATCATCGAGGACGGCGAGACGTATCTCGACGAGGTCATGATCCGTAAGGGCTCGATCCAGCAGGGCCAGCTCGGTCCGATCAACATCGGCGAGACGTTTCTGCCGGACGGGACGCCGGTCACCACTGCCGCTGGCCTGATCCGCGCTGAGGGTATCGACGTCGACAGTCTGCGGGTGCCTGTGGCGGCGACGTTCGACGGCATCGTGCGCAGCGGCAACTATCGATCTGGAAACCGCGGGTTTCGGATCGACGCCACGACAGGGGATGTCGAGTTCAACGGCGGCGTTTTCCGAGGCAAGGTCTCGTTTCGAAGCGTCGAGGAGATCGGCAACGTCGCGCGCTGGAACACCGTCGGGCTCAATGACATCAATGGCGGCAGGCTTGATAAAGGCACGATTGGTGATGACGTTGGCGTCGATGGAGGCGACAAGGGCAACTTCCGAGAACTTCGCGATCGTGCCTACCAGGGGTTGAAGGCTGGAGAGCGGGTGAACGGGTGGACCCGCCCGAATTCGACGTTGATCTGGGGCAACCAGATCTACACCGGCGACGCCTACGTCGACACGCTGCAGCTCAAAGGCCAGGCCGTCACGATTTCGTCGACGACGTCCGCCGGTAGCAAGATCGCCTTCACCGCTGCGAACGGAGAAGTGACGTTACTCATCCACGAGGCCGACGACAAAGGCGCAGACGCCATCCTGATGGCCTCGTTCGGATCGATGGGCGGCGGCATCGCCTACGTCAAAATCTATCGCGATGACGAGCTGGTCGCCCAGCGCGCGTGCGGAAACGTGGCCGGCGCGTTCTGCCTGGCGATCGGTATTGGCGCATCTGGGTCGGGCGTTCGTCGCTACAAGATGACGGCTATATCCTCATCCAACACGATCGGCGACGCCTCGAACGTCTACGGCCGGTCCATTTCCTCGATGATCGCGCAGAGGTAGCGCATGCAGAAATACAACTACGCCATCGTCAACGACGAGGGTTTTATCGAGCGCACGCACGCCGCGCCGAACCGGTACATCGAAGTCGGCTCGGAGGTCTCTGACACCACGCACTACTTCGACCACGACGCCGATGAGATCCGGAAGCGTGAGAGCTACGAGCTTGAGCAAAGCCTCGATGGCCTGACGCTGACGCTCACTGGCTTGCCCGACGGCACGCGGGCAACCGTCGCAGGGCATCAGGACATCGCGCGCGACGGGGCGCTCAAGGTCGAGTTCGATCAGCCCGGCTCCTACAACGTCTTCCTCGAAGCCGGGCCCCGATACATGGACTGCGAGTTCGACGTTGAGGTCGGCGGATGAAGGTCTCAACTTTCGAATCTGTCGGCGAGGCACGCCAATACTACTTCGAGCGAGTCGAAGCGCTGGCCGGTGCGGCGCGCGCCCGGCACGTCACGCAGACGCCAGGGCAGGCTGAGGTCTACGCGACCAAGCTGGCCGAGGCCCGGACCGTTCTCGCGGGTGTCGGTGTCGACACGCCGATACTCGCCGCCGAGGCCGAAGCCACCGGGCAGTCCGTTCAGGATCTCGCGCAGATCGTCACGTCGCGCAACGACGAATGGCTCGCCGTCGCCCCTGCCATCGAAAAAGCACGCCAGTGCGCTCGGCGACGGATTCGCGCCGCCGACGCCGCGACCGACATGCACGCGGCGCTGGCCGAGGCGCGCGATGCGCTGGTTCGTTCAGCGGCCTCCGAATGCGTTGATACCATCTAACCCATCCCTTCCGCCCACCGTGAGGTGCGCCATGAGCGAACAAGCAATCCCCGAACGCCAGTTTCTATCGCAGGTGCTCCAACAGAACGAGCCCGCCGTGAGCTTCTGCGAGCAGATCTTCGGTATCTCCCAGACGCTTGACGACATCGTCGACGGCGACAAGTCCATCACCCAGGGCGCGATCATTCACGCGTTCTGGCAGGCGCTGATCGAGCTGCCCGCCAATCCCTTCTACCGCGCCAACGAGATGTTCCTGCGGCCACTGCTCGCCCAGTCGCTGCAGGACTGGACGGACAGCACCGTGCTGGAGCGGACACAGGACGAGCACGACGCCAGTCTTGCGTTCGTGCTGCGTGATCAGCTCACGGGCGTCGTCGTGCAGTGCGCGTATCTGATCGGCGGCGCACAGTGGATGCGCCAGGTCAGCACGGCGATTCGCCGCTACTTCCATGACGAGAAGCTCGCCGACTACCGCGCGTCGCTGCCGGGCGTAGAGCCTGAACCGTCCGAGCCAGCGTCTCCCGCCGCGCAGCCGCGGAGTAAACCCACGGCGAAGAAGAGCAGCACGAAAGCGAGTGCGCAGTCATGAGCGGCGGCAGCAAGCCCAGCACGCCCAAGGACACGCCGGAGCAGCGCGACCTTGCCCGCGTTGCCGGCGAGAAGTGGAACTACGCCCAGCAGAACCTCGCGCCGCTCGAGGACGAGTACATGCGCGACGTCGGCCAGATGACAGACGACGGGCGCATGGCCTACGTACGCGGTCGCGCCAGCCAAGGGCAGATGCAGGGCATGTCGCAGATGCTTGAGCAGGGGAGCGAGCAGCTCTCTCAGGGTGGCATCGACCCGAGCAGTGGCCGCGCCACGACGGCCATGTCGGGGCTGTCGATGTCTGCCGCCGCCGCGGGTGCAGACACGACGGCGCGAGCGCAGTTCGAGCAGGAGAATGAGCAGATCCGGGGCCTGCAGAACATCACTGCGATGGGGCAAGGCGAAGCGACGCAGGCGCAGAACGGGTTGTCCGGCATTGCCAGCCAGTCCGCCGCCGACGCGCGATCGAGCGCGGTCGAAACCTTCAACCGCAAGAGCGCCAACCTGCAATTGCTCGGCACCGCTGCGGGAATGGGCGCGACCTATGGTCTGGGGGGCGGCGAGGGGCCGGCACTGGGCGGCACCGCTGCCCCTGATTATCAGGCCGGCACCGGCCTCAACCTCTACGGGAGCTGACGATGGCAGCCAACACACTCGGCGTCGGGCTGCCCGGCGTTACGTCATCCGCGCGCCAGCGCGTCGACCCCGGCGCCGCATTCGACGGCGATCAGGGGGCGTCGGAGCTATTCGGCGATCTGAGCCGCGCCCAGTGGAATGACTGGAAGACCCGCTTTTCGCCCTACGTATCGGTGCTGGGCGACATTGCCTCGGACGAAGCCGCGCCGCAACGCGCGGCGGATAGATCATTCGAGGCGAGCGGCGCCGCATTCGACAACGCCCAGCGCGGGCTGGACATGCAGCGCCAGGGCCTCGGTGTCGCGCTGACGCCACAGCAGCAGCAGGCCGAACAGCGACGCCAGCAGGGCGCCGAGATGGCGAGCGCGGTGTCATCGGCGAACGAGACACGTATCGCGACGCAGGATCGCCAGCAGAGCATTCGCGGCGGCGGGCTTGGGCTCTCGAACATCCCCGATCAGATACTCAACCAGTAACTCGCCGGGAGGCGACTCATGTCCTACGGACTCATGGGCCTACGGGGCCAGATGGAAGGCGAGGCCATGCAAGGGCTCTCCGACATCGCCGGCGATCAGCGCCGCAGCAAAGCGCTCGACGACCAGATGGAGCAGGCCGACAAGCAGCAGAAGACGCAGATGATCGGCATGGGCGCCGGTGTCGGCGCGATGGCCGGCGCCCAAATCGGGGCAGTCGGCGGTCCCGCCGGTATGGCAATCGGGGCCGGTGTCGGCCTCTTGGCAACCGAACTGTTCTGAGGAGAGCGAGATGGCAGGACTAGACACGCGGGGGCTGGCTGACGGGCTCTCTCAGGGCATCGGGCTCGGTATGCGCATGCAAGACCAGCAGCGCCGACAGCAGCACGACAAGGTCCGTATGCAGCAGTACGAGCGTGGCCTGGCCATGCGCGAGCAGGAGTTCGATCAACGCCAGCAGGGACGCCAGCGCGAGATGGACCAGCAGATCGCCCAGAGCGGCTACGCGCGTCTCGCCGCCGGGCAAGAGCTGGACGATGAGCAGATCGAAGCGTTCAAGCGGCAGCCCTGGATGGCGCCGTGGCATGTCGCCAGCGACGAGGTCGGCGCGGCCATCGATACCGCGGCGCGGGTGATCGATAGCGACGATCCCAGCGATCTCAACGACCCGGAGTCCATCGAGGCGCTGAACGCTATGTTCGGTCCGCGCATCAATCGCGGCCACGGCACGAAGAAGCGTATCCGCGCGGCGATCCCGGGCCAGAAACCCGGCACGCTGGCGTTCGATCTCGACGTCGAAGACGCCGAGGGCAATCGCTACACCGCGCCGATGACCCGCAATCGCGGTGCTGCCGGCGACGATGATGAAGTCATGCAGACCGACGTCGGCGACATCATCAACCAGGTCGCCGGCTATCAGCAGCTACGCGGCGCCCTCACGCCGAAAGCTCGGCAGCGGGCGGTCGAGTACGGGCGATCGCTTGGATTTCTGCCTGAGCAGGAGCGCGAGGACCAGTGGGAGATGGTCGACGGGCCCCGAGGGAGCAAGATCGCGATCAATAGCCGCACCGGCGAGCCCAAGCAGGTTATTGGTCCAGACAATTCACGCGGTAGCGGCGCTGCAAGAGGGGCTCCTAACTCGGCGACTCAAGAGGCGCAGTGGCTGGTGCAGCAGGGTATTGCCCCGGACATTCAGACGGCTTACGGAATGGTGACGCGGGCAGGTCAGGATGACGACTACAACCGCCAGAAAGACCAGCTCGACTACGTCGACAATCAGATCGGCCAGTTGGTGGACGTGCAGACGTCCACGGGATTCAACTCGTTTGGGCCAGACGAACAAGCAAAAGTGAATAGCCAACTTGAGGCCCTACGACAGCGCCGGGAGCGGATTGCCAGCAGCATGTGGCAAGAGCGCCAACCCGCCGGGAATCCCCATCCCCGAGGGTTGAATATGTCCGGGGCGGCCGGCGACAGCCAGCCGGCACCGGGGAATCCCGATAGTGAGCGGCCGATACCGACGGCGTCTAGCGGCTCAAACTCTCGGTATCCGGCGGCCTCGTCCGGCGGGCAGAGCGGCGACTCGACCATCGAGACCTTCCGCAATCAATTCGGCTACTAAAAGGAGCTGCGCGTGCCCGCCAAGTGGAGCGAGATCGCCCAGAGCGAACAATTCCAGAGCCTACCCGCTGCGGACCGGCAAGCCGTGCGGGGGGACTTCTTCGAGCGAGTGATTCGACCGGCGGTCCCGGCTGATAAACACGAAGCGGTGAGTGACGACTTCTTCACCGCCACGGAAGCGGACGTCTTCGGCAACGGCTCTGTTCCTCTCAGCCAGAAGCCGGAAGCCCCCAAACCGAAGGCGCCCGATGCGGCCGAAGACGACCCCGGCTTCTTCGAGTCGACCTGGAATAGCGTTCAAGGCGCCGGCGATCGTGCGATGGATCTCGCCGGTAACGCCATGCAGTTCGTCGGCAACAGCGGAGAATGGCGCGAAGACGCGACGAAGGACTGGCCAGTCGTCGGCAAGGTGGTCGATTACCTTAACCCGGACGCGGCAAACGACAAGCTGCGCGATTGGGGGCAGGCGCTTCAGGATCAGGATGCGGGCTACGAGGAGAACTTCACTTGGCAGAAGGTGAAGGACGAGCCGAGTCTGTCGAATATCACCGGCTTCATCACCGAGCAAGGCATCCGGTCCGCGCCCGACATGGCGGCCGCCGTTGCGGCGCTGCCGGCCTACGTCGTGACCCGGGCGCAGGAGTTGGGTGAAGAGCGCGCGCGCAATGACGGTTTGACCACCGAAGACGGCGAGCTTGCCGCCGCTGACTATGCCAAAGGGCTCCCGCCGGCGCTGGGTTCGGCTCTGCTTGATCGCTTCGGCGCCAAAGGCATGCTGGGGCTTGGCCAGAAGCCAGTCCAATCCATGCGCAGGGTGCCCGGCGCGGTGGCCAAGGCGGCGACCAAAGAAGCCGGCACCGAGGCCGCACAGGAGAGCATCGAATACGTCGGTACCAACGCCGGAACGGAGGCCGGCTTTGACCTCGCCGAAATGGGCGATCGTGCAATGGCCGGCGCAGTGGCCGGGGCCGGTATGGGTGGCGTGGTTCGCGCCGGCACCGGTGCAACGGAGGCGCTGAGTGATGGCTCGGAGTCCGCGCCGTCTACGCCTCAAGAAAGACCGGAAAGCGCGACGGGACCAGCGGACGAGACAACAACGACGCAATCCATGCCGCTCGATCCTGAGTCGATCGAGGCATCTATTGATCTCATCGCCCAGCCGCGGCATCGCCTCGATGGCGAACAGCGTGCCGCTCGGGATTCGGTAACCGACGGGCAGGGCTTCGACCTCTTGCGTGCCGAAGCACAGCGCCGAGGCGACGAAGAAGCGGCCGCTGAGCTGGATCGGCTCGGCGGCGATATCGGTCTCGCTCTCGAAGAGGAGACGCTACTTCGGAGCCAGGGCGGCGACACGGCTGCGCTGCAGCCTCGTCTCGATGCGCTTGCGCAGCGCTACCGCGACGTAACGGCCCGCGTGATGGACAACGCGGCTCCAAGCGCCAGCGACGCGAGGGCGGAAACAGAACCCCGACGCCCGGAGGCACCGAACCAGCCTGACAGTGAGGCCGAGACGACGCCACAACGCAGCCCGCGCGAACGAAAGCTCGGCATCGACAACGACATCCGCGTCGCCGAGAAGGTCGGCGCCGATGAAGACGCGGTCAGGCTGCGCAACGCCAAGAGTCTCTTCGTGCGGGCGATGGAGCAAGACGAGGCCGGCAACAGCGATATGGGCTCGCGCCTGCGCCAGCGCGGTCTCGACATTCACCGTGAAATCTACGGCGATCCCGAATCGCTGATGCCGGAGCGGCCCTCATCTTTTCCGGTGCCGTACCAATTCGACGGCGACCTCGAGCCCGGCGGGCAGTATCCGGGGCGTCCCAATGCCCCGCGCCAGCCCGACACCGTCGAAGGGACGCCCGATCAGCGGCTGCAGGAACCCGCACGACGGCTGCGCCAGGGCGATCAGGCGAGCGGTGATTCGCTGATCTACGGCGACGGCCCGACGGTGCAGCGCGGCAACGCCGACACCGGTATGGATCAGCCCTTCGACCATGCGCGGACGACTGACACCACCCAGCAGGCCAAGCCGAGCGGCTATGACCCGACCCAAGCCGCCGACACGCCCAAGCACCGGCGGCGCGTGCAAACCAGCGGCAAGCGCGCGCAGGCTTATCTGGCCGACAATACGCCGGTGCCGGTTCGCTATCGCGCTATGGAGCTCGATGAGCTGACGCCGTCCAATAGCCCAGACGGAGAAGTGAACCCGAGCTTCCCATCTGAGCTGCAACCCCGCGACCGCACCGGCAAGAACAGCCAGGTCCAAGTGCGCAATATCGCCGCGCGTCTCAATCCCGAGCGGCTGGGTGAATCCAGCGACGCCGGCAGCGGCTCGCCGATCGTCGGCCCGGATGGCGTCGTCGAATCCGGCAACGGCCGCACGATGGGCATTGCGCAGGCATACCGCGGCGACACCCCGCAGGCGAAGCGGTACCGGGACTTCGTGCGCACCCGTGCCGAAGACTTCGGTATTGATCCGGAAGTCGTCAACGGGATGCGCAATCCGGTACTGGTGCGCGAGCGAACCGGCAGCATCGACCGCGCCGAGTTTGCCCGGCGTGCCAACGAGGCAGACGTCGCCAGCATGACGCCGTTCGAGCTGGCCGTATCTGACGCCGACCGGCTGAGCGTCGATGACATGGCCGAATGGACAACCGACGAGGCCGGCGACCCGCTCGCCGCTTCGAACCGCGGCTTCACGCGCCGTTTCTCGCAGCGGATCGGCAACAACGAGGCAAGCCGATACCGCAGCCGCGACGGCCAGCCGACGCCCGAACTCGGTGAACGTATGCAGCGCGCTGTGTTCGCGAAGAGTTACGCCGATAACGCCGGCCGCCCCTCGCCGGACATGCTCGAGATGGTCACCGAGCGCCAAGGCCACCTGCGCAATCTGAAGCTTGGCCTTCAAGTGGCGGCGCCGGACTTCGCCGTCGCGCGCGAGTACGGCGGCGGCGAGGCGACCGGCATGGTCGATACCGTCGTGGACGCCGTACGCATCGTGCGTCAGGCGCGATCGTCGGGCATGCCTGTGCGCGATCTCGTCAGCCAGAGCGACGCTTTCGACGCACCGGTGCCGCGCGATACCGCCGCGCTGGCGATGTTCATCGCCAACAACGCGCGCAGTCGCAAGGGGCTGTCCGACGCGCTGTCCATGATCGCCACCGCCACGCGAAGCCGCGCCGAAACCAGCCGCAACGGTGCGCTGTTCGGCGACTCGGTCACCAATGAGGACATCACCAATGCAGCAACGCGAGAAGATCCGGCTCAGACGAACGACGGAGAACCCGGCATTGACGGAGACACTGCGCGAGGGAATCTCGAAGGCGCAGGCCAGGCGCCCCGGGGAAAAGCAGTTGATCGTCCCGAACCTGCTGCGACGGAAGAAGGGCAAGTAGGCGATGACTCGCTGCTCACCACCTACGACGAGCAGGATCTCGCCGACATCGAGCAGCGCCAGCAGCGCGCCGAGCAGGAAGACACCCTGCAGCGCGAAGGCGTCGAAGCGCGGGCTCGGGCCGACGCCGAGGCGAACGACTTCGGGCTCACGGGCAGCGATCGCACGGCGGATGTGGCGGCAGCACGCGGACAACGAGAGCTTGGCGAGGAAGGGCAGTCCAACGATCAGGCGCCGACAGCGAAACGCCGTAACCAACCGCTTGAGTACACCGGCTATTCGGGCGAGCCGCGCAGCGTCCGAAGCTACACGGAAATCGGAGACTATCGCATCGCTAAGGTGCACGACGGTCTGCATGAAGTGATCGACTCGGGGGGCCAGGCGATCAGCCAGCGGGCCGGCCCCAACGGCGCCATCAAGTATGCACAGGAGCGCGTCAAGGATGGCCAGGGCGCGACTACAGCGACAGAAACGAGCGAGCCGAACTTCGAAGCCGAGCCCTTGCTTCGCCGCGACGGCTCTCCGTTTCAGACTGCGCGGCAGGCCGAGATCAGCAAAGTGGCCAGGGACGCCGAGCGGGAAGGCAAGCCGGTCGAGATCGTGCCCGTGGGTGATGGCTTTGGCGTCCGAATTCCTGACACGAGCGCGGCGCAGAGCTACTCCCAGCGAAGGGGTGGTGGCCGGATGCCGGGGGCGCCGAAAGCCGATTCGGTAAACCAGGCACTCAAAGGGCAGAGACTTGGTAATGTCCGTGTGGTGGACTCGCCCGCCGAGCTTCCTCGTTCTGCCATCGATCGCATGGATCGTGATCGCATCTCGCCCGCAGACGTCCGCGGCGTCTATAGCGATGGCAGTGTCTATGTAGTGGCCGGGCACCACGCTAACGTCGACGACGCCGTGCGTACCGCGCTTCATGAGTCGGTCGGGCACCGAGGGATTCGTGGCGTGTTGGGCGATCAGCTCGATCCGATCATGGATCAGGTCTACGAGAGTCACCAGAAGACGGCCGATGGCCGTAGCAACCTCGAGGCCATTGCGCGCGACTATCCGTTCGCCAATCGGGACACGGCGGCGGGGCGGCGGGTCATTGCGGAGGAACTCGTCGCCAACTACCTCGATGGCAGCTTCGGCCGCCCGGCGATGCATCACAAGCTCGTGTCCAAGGTTCGCGAGATCCTGCGCAAGATGTTTCCCAGCATCCGCTGGACGACCCGCGATATTCAGGCGCTCGGCGAGCGTTCCCGCGGTTGGCTGCGCCGTCAGGACACACAGCCCGGCACCCGTGAGCAAAGGTACAGCGTGGCGACCGGGGATGCGGCAGATGCAGCGACCCATGACTACAGCGATGACTCCGCGGGATTCGCCATCCCTGATGAGACGCTTCGCGAGCGCGCCATTCGCAAGATGCAGGACAAGATGGGCCGTCTCAAGAAGACGGTCGAGTCCATCAATGCCCGCGGGGGCCGCGTCACCGACGAGAACAACGCCTACCTGGCTGAAGAGCTGTTCCACGGCAAGATCGAGAACGACCTTCGGCAGATGCGCGAGACCTACGTCGAGCCATTGGCGAAGAAGCTCAGTGACTACGACATCACGCAGGAGCAGCTCGACAACTACCTCTACGCGCGGCACGCGCCAGAACGAAACGCAGTGATCGCCCAGCGCAACGCCGATATGCCGGACGGTGGCTCCGGCATGACCAATGCCGATGCCGCGCAGATTCTTGATGAGGTGCAGGACAGCGGGAAGCGGGCGCAGTACGACGAAGCCGCCGCTCTTGTGTACGGCATGCTGCGCGAAAGCCGAGAGGCTATGCGGCGCGGCGGCCTGGCGACTGACGAAATGCTCAACGACTGGGAATCCGCCTATCAGAACTACGTGCCGCTGAAGGGCAATCCGAAGGGCGAGGCGTCCGGCGGCGGGGCTGGCCAGGGCTACAACATCGGCGGCAAGGAATCGAAGATAGCCGGCGGTCGCCGCTCGCGTGCTGAGTCGCCATCGTCTCACGCGATCATTGACGCCACGCAATCGCTGGTGCGCAAGCGCAAGAACGAGGTTGGCAACGCCATGCTGAGCTTCGTGACGGACAACCCCGACCCGAATCTCTGGCAGGTATTCACCGAAGGCTCACCGGACACGGAGCGGCGCCCGGTCGAGGTCAGCGACGGGCAGGGCGGGAAACGCATCGAGGTTCGTGATCAGCCGGTCCCGATGCACATGAGCGACAAGTACTTCGCCACCAAGCGAGCCGGCCGGACCTACTACATCAAGATCGAAGACCCGCTGCTAATGCGGGCGATGAAGAACCTTGGGCCCGAAGACAACAATTCGCTCATTCGTGCGGCGGCGAGCACCGTGCGGGTGATGTCCGCGCTCAATACCAGCTATAACCCCGAGTTCATGCTGACCAACTTCGCACGCGACGTTCAGACCGCGATCTTGAATCTGAACGCCGAGCAGACGCGCGAGGACGGCAAGGCGAAGGGCAAGCAGATCGCGGCGCAGACGGCGCGGGATGTCGGCACGTCCATGCGAGCCGTGCATGCGTCGCTACGCGGGAAGCGCCTCACCGGAAAACACGCGGAATGGCAGCGCTACTTCGATGAGTTCCAGGCAGACGGTGCCAAGACCGGCTGGTACGACATGAAGGACATCGAAGGACAGGCGAAAGACATTCGCCGGCTGATGACGATGTCGGGCAACTCAACGGCGGGCCGGTCGCTGCGCTACGGGCGCGCGGTCAGCAAGTTCGTGGAAGACGCCAACTCGGCGGTCGAGAACGCGGTGCGCCTCTCCGCCTATACCAACGCTCGCAAAGCCGGCATCACCCGAGAGCAGGCGGCCAGCTTGGCCAAGAACATGACGGTCAACTTCAATCGCCGCGGCGAGGTCGGTACGGCGCTGAACTCGGCCTACATGTTCGCCAACGCCTCGATTCAGGGGACGGCCAACTTCGTGCGCACGATGGGGCGGATGCGCGGGCCGGAATATGGCAAAGGCTGGGGGCGGCTCAACACGGCGCAAAAGCTCGCGGTCGCCATGACGGCAGGCGGCTTCGCGCTGGCGCAGCTCAACCGCTGGGCGTCGGAGGAAGACGACGACGGCGTGTTGTTCTGGGACAAAATCCCCGACTACGTGAAGGAACGAAACATCATTCTGATGTCCAGCCTCTGGGGTGGAGACGGCAAGGACTACGTCAAGATCCCGCTGCCTTACGGCTACAACATTTTCTCCGTGCTTGGAACCCAGGCGGAGGCTGTCGTTAGCGGCAAGAAGTCGCTTGGAGAAGCTTCTAAGAACTTCGGCTTGGCCGCTGTCGGCTCTTTCTCCCCGATCGGCTTCGAGGATGGCGACAGCGCATGGGGGCTAATTGGTAAAAACGCCGCTCCTTCAATAGTTCGACCCGTCGCGCAGCTGATGGATAACTCGGACTTCGCCGGCCGGATGATCTATCAAGAGGGCAACCCCTACGCTACGCCCAAGCCGGAAAGCTCGAAGTCGTTCAAATCTACGCCGGAGCCCTACAAGCAGTTCGCTGAGTTCATGAACCGCGTTACCGGCGGGTCTCAGTTCCGTAGCGGCGCGATCGACGTGAATCCGGACGTGATGCAGCACATCGTCAACTTCTACGGCGGCGGGGCATGGAGCTTCGGCGACAAGGTCGTCAACTACGCAACCGAGACGGCACAGGGTAATGAAGTGCAGCGCGGCAAGATTCCCTTCGCGGGTCGCTTCATCAACGAGATCACTCCTTACGCCGACCAGAGCAAGTTCTACGAGCGGTATAACGAGCTCGGCCAGTTCAACGCAGAGTTCGAGAACTCCCCGCCCGAGCACGCCCGCGAGTTCTACCAGGCCAACCGGGAGAAGGTCGCGCTATTTCCCCATGCCCAGGCCGTCAGGGATACGCTGACGGAGCTTCGCGACATCAAAGAGGTGATCGAGGCCAGCAACCAGATCAGCAAGGAGGAGAAGGAGAAGCGCATAGAAGGCGTCGAGGCGCGCATGAAAGAGCAGGTGGATCGTTTCAACCGCGCTTATAATGAGGCGGAAATTGCTAACTAATCAGTTGTATTGGCAGGGGCCGTAATACTGCTTTGGGTGCGCTCCATGAAGTCCTCACGCACTTCAACGGAAAACTCGGCGCGGTGCTCTTCAGGGATTCTAGGGGCTATTATCCACTCGAAATAACTCGATCTTATCAACTCTTTTTCATTCCGGGTGGCGGATTTGAAGGGCTCTGACGTCACCACGTCATCCCATCGCGGAAAGCTTGAAGCGATTTCGTTACTATGGGATTCTTTTTGCTGGCTCGTTTCTCGCGGTTCACCGTGAACAGTTGTTCCATGTGAGCGTGCGCATGCGTGCAAAATTTGATAGACCGCGGCCTCGGTCTTAACATGCGAGGTTCGTTCTAGTATGCATTTATTGAAACCCTCAGGGTCGTAACCTGTAGCGGCTGAAGGGACTGCAATTGGCAGAGATAAAAGGAGTGCAAAAACTTTGCAGTAATTTCTATTCACTTTTGAGCTCATGTCTAACTGATGAATTAGATGTCTGTTAATTTAAGGGTTGATACAAAAATGAGAACTCTTTCACTTATAGTGGTGTTGCTGCTTAGGGTGTATCTGTACTGTTTTGGGATAGTGCACTCGGTGGCATGCAAATGGGCCGCACTCCTCTTCGAAACTTTTGAAAAAAGAGATAACGCTATCGTCTGATGGCTCCTTAGGCAGGAAGTTATAGCCACGTGGCGGGTCTCCATATATCAGCCTTCCTGATATAACGGCTTGTTTTGTTTCTCCTTGGTCAATATAGTCCACGATATAATCCACTTTCTCAGTCAGCATTATTCCATTAAAAACATGCTTTTCAATCGAAGCCTTTTTATACCGCCTAATTGATGAGCGTTGCTTGGGAGGCTTGCATTTAACTATGCATGATCCGGTATTAAGGGCAATGGTTGTGTTTTCTATAGAATAGTCTGGGCGAAAAGGGTGACCGTCAATGCGAATATCTGAAAAATCCTCAGTTTCAATATTCAAGACATCGTATGGCGAAATGGTCGTCGGCTCTGTAGCTGAATAGAGTGTGATAATGATTTCACCATTAACTATTACATAGATTTCTCGAATTGGAACGTGGTTGTCTTTCTTGTTGTACAGTGCAATTTTCGATATTCTAGTATTGCCGTAAGTGCTAGAGCTGATGGTGTATATCGCAGTTACAGAGATTCTTATTTTTCTTATCCCCAGCCATATAGCTATTATTGACGCTATCGCTATAAGGATTGAGTTGGAGAGCTCAATCGGGTTTTTTGTGAATTCGCTTAACATGGCAATCTCTTTATTTTATGACAAAACGATTAAGATTTTATTGTTTTTCTTGCAAGTGGGTCAAGGTTGTAATCTTGAGGGCTAGTGTCAATGACGATTAGCGTTAAGGTATAGTCTAGCGTTCGCAGACATCGATCGCGAGGGCCGTACGATGGATCAACATGTAGAAGCATTGTCGACGCTGCGATAGATTGACGGCCGTCAAACGTTTGAATCGGATGGTCTCATGCCTTATCGAGTTATACGCGCAATAGCACCCATTGCCTTGTTGATGTTCTCTTCCTCTGCCTCGGCCGACATGACGATCGGCAGTTGGAACCTCCTTCACCTCGGCTGGAACAACGGCAAGCGCATCGACGCTGTCGCCGACGTGGCGCGTGGCGCCGACCTCTGGGCTCTGCAGGAGGTGATGAGCGACGACGCAGTGAGCGATCTCGAGCACGAGCTCGAACGGCAGACTGGCGAAGGTTGGTCCTCGATGACGTCCAATGCTGTTGGCCGCAGCTCGTATACCGAGAGCTATGCGTTCGTTTGGCGCGACAGCGCGGTCGACTATACCCAGGGCGCAGTGAGCTATCTCGATAGCGCCGACAACTTCGCTCGGGAGCCGTACCTCGCTGAATTCCGGGACAGGGACAACGGCGACACCGTCTCGATCGCCACGGTGCACATCACCTACGGCGACGGCCGGTCCGATCGCACTCCAGAGATACGCGACCTGGCGGGAATCTGGGAATGGATGCACGACGTCTACCCGGGTAGCGATCGCCTCATCACCGGAGACTTCAACATGCCGCCCACCGATGCGTCATGGACGCCACTGCGTGACGCTGGCGCCCGGCCGGCGATCACCAGTGGCGCAACCACGCTCAGCGAGTCCGACGGCGTCTACTCAAGCCTCTACGACAACTTCTGGTTCGATCCCGACGCGCTCGACGTGGGTGCTACCGGCATCGTTCGTTTTCCGCAGATGCTGGGTATCGATCACGTCACAGCTCGCGACATCGTTTCTGATCATGCACCGATCTACCTATCGACCGGCAACGCTCAAGCGGGATTCAGCGAAGTCGAGGAGATGAATGATGTCACCGACGAGTCGTCGAGCGGCTCGGCGTGCATCGACTTGAACACGGCTTCCGCGGAGAGGCTGGACGCGCTACCGAATATAGGGCCAGCGCGAGCGCACGACATCATCGATGGCCGTCCCTGGAGGAATGCTGGCGACTTGACACGCATCAGCGGTATTGGGTCGGCCCGAGCCAGCCAAATCACCGACAGCGGACTGCTCTGCTCGACGCTCTAGCCAAAGAGATAGACGCGCTCTCGACTCGGTGCGCTTGGAGTACCGCTACTTGTCGTGGCGTTCGAGCGTCGGCCCCATACCAGAAGGGTGAGACGACAACCTTTCGGCCTGCGAGTACAATTCCGCCGTCCTTTCAAAACCGCCGGCCGCCATCACTTTTCGATTTGGGTACAAGGTCGGGTACAAAAGCGAGATTCAATCGTATGGCAGAACGCCAGATAGCAGAAGCGGCGGCGCTTCGCAGAACATTTGCCATCATTAGTCACCCGGATGCGGGTAAGACCACCATCACCGAAAAGATGCTGCTGTTCGGCAACGCCATCCAGCTCGCGGGCTCGGTCAAGAGCAAGCGCGACGACCGCCATACGACGTCGGACTGGATGAAGATGGAGCAGGAACGCGGTATCTCGGTGACGACCTCGGTGATGCAGTTCCCCTACAAGGATCGTATCGTCAACCTGCTCGATACGCCGGGTCACGAGGATTTCTCCGAGGACACCTACCGCACCCTCACCGCGGTCGACTCTGCGCTGATGGTGATCGACGCCGCCAAGGGCGTCGAGGATCGCACCATCAAACTGATGGAGGTCTGCCGGCTGCGTACCACGCCAATACTGACCTTCATCAACAAGATGGATCGGGAGACGCGGGATCCGATCGAAGTCATGGACGAGATCGAGACGGTGCTCAACATCCATTGCGCCCCGATGACCTGGCCGATCGGCATGGGCAAGGAGTTCAAGGGGGTCTACCACCTCTATAACGACGTGGTGCATCTCTACAGCCACGGTCAGGGCAACCGGATTCCGGACGACAACCGTATCGAGGGGCTCGACAATCCCGAGGTCGAGCGCGTGCTGGGCGAGTACGCGGCCGATGCACTCAGAACCGAAGTGGAGCTCGTTCGCGGCGCCTCGCATGAGTTCGATCTCGAGGCCTACCGCCGCGGTGAGCTGAGCCCGGTCTATTTCGGCACTGCCATGGGCAATTTCGGCGTCCGTGAGATGCTCGACGGCTTCGTCGAATGCGCGCCCGCGCCGCAGCCGCGAGAGACCGATACGCGCGAGGTGGTTTCCGACGACGGACGCTTCTCCGGCTTCGTCTTCAAGATCCAGGCCAACATGGACCCGAAGCACCGTGACCGGGTGGCGTTTCTGCGGATCTGCTCCGGGAAGTACGAGCGCAACATGAAGATGCGCCACGTGCGCACCGGCAAGGACGTCAAGATCGCCGACGCCTTGACCTTCATGGCTTCCGATCGCGCACACGTCGAAGAGGCGTGGCCTGGCGATATCATCGGTCTGCACAACCACGGCACCATCCAGATCGGCGACAGTTTCACTGCAGGCGAGGACATGCGCTTTCTGGGCATCCCGCATTTCGCACCGGAGCTCTTCCGCCGCGTGCGACTGCGCGACCCGCTGAAGATGAAGGCTCTCCAGAAAGGGCTTCAGCAGCTCTCCGAGGAGGGGGCGACTCAGGTCTTCATGCCGCTGGACAACAACGATCTGATCGTCGGCGCGGTCGGTACGCTGCAGTTCGACGTCGTCGCCCACCGCCTGAAGGAAGAGTACAAGGTCGATTGCATCTACGAGCCGGTGAACGTCAACACGGCGCGGTGGATCTTCTGCGAAGACGCCAAGAAACTCGACGAGTTCAAGCGCAAGGCGAGCCAGAACCTGGCCTATGACGGCGGCGACTATCTCACCTACCTGGCGCCGACGCGGGTCAACCTGCAGATGACCCAGGAGCGCTGGCCCGATGTCGTCTTCCGGGCGACCCGCGAGCACTGACGCGTTTGCGCTGAAGGCCGGTGCGCACCCGGGCGAGAGGCCAACTTGTCGGTCGGCGAGAAGTGACCCATCCTCCATGACAATATCCAGGACAACAGCGTCATCAACCGCCTCGACGACTCACCATGTCGTCGTGGCATTCGTGCCGGGTGTCGGCAAGTAACGGGAGGAACGGCGGTGGCTTCAAAATTCTTGAAGGAGTTCCGCGAGTTCGCGGTCAAGGGCAACGTCGTCGACATGGCGGTAGGGATCATCATCGGCGGCGCGTTCACGCTGATCGTGCAGAGCCTGGTCAAGAACGTGATGAACCCGCTGCTGGGTCTGCTGATCGGCGGCGTGGACTTTTCCAACTTCTTCGTGACGCTCAAGGAGGGCGCCACCCCCGGCCCCTATGCGTCGCTCGCGGCGGCGCAGCAAGCAGGCGCGGTCACGCTGGACTACGGTCTTTTCCTCAACGCCGTCATCAGTTTCGTGATCGTGGCTTTCGCCGTCTTCCTCCTAGTGCGCACCATCAACCGCCTGAAGCGAGAGGAAGCGATCGAGCCCAAGGCGCCGACGGACAAGGCCTGCCCGCGCTGCTTCATGACGATTCCCATCAAGGCGAGCAAATGCGGCCACTGCACCGCCGATCTCGAAACGGGCGAGCCCGCGACCGCCGACAAGACGCTTTGACGACCGTTCACCGGCGAGCGGTTGCATGTCATGAATGACAGCTTTCTGTTCGATGCCCACTGCCACCTCGACTTTCCCGAGTTCGATCACGACCGTGAAGCAGTGTTCGCTCGAGCGCGGCAGGCCGGGGTGCGTCGTTTCATGGTGCCGGGCACGACACGGGCACGCTGGCCCGACGTAACGTCGCTGGCCGAGCGAGAGGGTGTGGTGGTGTCGCTAGGGCTTCACCCCTATTTTCTCGATGAACACGGAGCCGACGATCTGGAGGCGCTGGAACGCGCGTTGGCGAACGATTCGCGGATCGTGGGTATCGGCGAGTGCGGCATCGATGCGCGGTTCGAGCAGACGCTCGATCGGCAGTGGGTGATCTTCGAAGCACAGCTGCAGCTCGCCAAGCGCTTCCGGCTCCCCGTCGTCGTGCACTGCGTTCACGCCGACGATACCGTCGCCAAGCGATTGAGGGAGCTCGCGCTACCGGCTGGCGGGCTCGTCCACGCCTTCGGCGGAAGTCCCCAGCAGGCTCGGCGCTTCATCGATCTCGGTTACACCCTGGGTATCGGGGGCAGCGTCACCTATTCCCGTGCCCAGCGACTTCATCGGAGCGTCGCGTCGCTGCCCGACGATGCCTTCGTGCTCGAAACGGATAGCCCGGACATGCCGCTCAGTGGCCATCAGGGGTCGCGCAACGAACCCTGTCGACTCGCCGCTGTCTGCGAGCGGGTCGCCGAACTGAGGGGGCAGAACCCGGCGGAGGTGGCGAGACATACCGCGCGCAACGCCCGCCGGCTGTTCGGATGCCAATCCGAAGGATGAATCCAGAGTCTGGAACGCTCAGCCCTCGACCAGCGTTTCCGGATCGAGACGCTCCAGCGGGTAGGGCAGGGGGTGGACGCTGACCGCTCGCTCATCGAGGTAGAGCGGCTCGGACTCCTTGCCGGTATTGAGAATGATCAGGGCAAGGCACTCATCGCCGTCGGCGCTCTCGATGGCCTGAAAGAGTTCACCCACGCGCTTGCCAGCGGCATCGCGTATTTCGGCACCCGGTAACGGCGGCGTCGCACCCGTGAGCGTCGCGATCTGCAGGCGACGTTTCACCTGACCGCGAAAGTGAGCCCGCGCCACGATCTCCTGACCGGTGTAGCAACCCTTGCGGAAGCTGATACCGCCCAGCGCTTCCCAGTTGAGCATCTGTGGCAGGTAGCCGTCGCTGCGTTCGGCATTCAGCCAGGCGATGCCCGCCGCGATGTCCTCCCGCTTCCAGAATCGATTGCCGGCGGCGGGGAGATCGATCGCCAGGCGATTCCACTGCGCGATGGCGTTCGCTTCATCGAGCGCGAATAGCCAGCGTGGCCGCGGCCCGGGGTGACGAAGTGCCAGGCCCGTCGGGTTCTGGCGCATCTCCCAGGCGCGCGCCGGCAGCTCGGGGAGATCGGTCAGTGACAGGGATGTCGGCTCGCCCACCACGCCGAAGAGCGCAATGTCGTCACGCCGAGTGAGCGTCGTCTTGTAGAAGGGGGCGAACTTGTTCAACTGCTGGGCCAGCGGTTCGGCGAGTGACACGTCGAGCAGTAGCCAGTATCGATGCTCGGCGACCTTGAGTACCTCGGCGTTGGCGATCATCCGCCCCTTGGGCGTGGAGAAGGCGGTCAACGGGGCAAGGCGGCCGTCGGCGTGCTCGACGTTGGCACTCATCTGCCCCTGCAGGAAACGTTCGGCATCGACGCCTTCGCACTCGAGGATCTTGAGATGACTCAGCGGCGTGAGCCACGCAGTCGTCGCGGGGTCGAGGCGATCGTCCTCGGGAAAGCGCCAGTCGTGGCCCGGTTCCAGCGTGCCCTGCTGTGCCTTGAGGTGTGCCATCCAGTCGTTCATGCAGCTATCTCCCTGCTTGAATGGGTGCGAGTCAGTGCCTCTGAGATGGTGACACATGCCACGCAATGCAACGGCCCGAGTCGGCCCGGGCAGAAGCCGGTTAGCGTGCTATTCTGGTGAGTCGTTTTCATTCCGGCGAGCCGTGCGCTTGCCGTCAGCCAAGTGAGCCCAGCATGTCACAGATCAATCTCGCCCTAGAGGGCCTCTCCACACCAGAGGATCTCAACCGGGTCACCACCGCGCTGATGATGGTCGACGGTGTCGAAACCGTGGATATCGGTCGCGACTGGGCAGAAGTGGACGGCAACGTGAGTCGCGCGGCGCTCATCGAAGCCGTAGCGGCGCTGAAAGGCGGCTTCGCAGCGCGCTGATGGCGGTATTTTCCTGCGACGAGCGAGCGGCGAGCCGCTTCAGGCGTGTTTCGTTCGGCGTTCTTGAAGATCAACGGTTTGGACCCTAATTCATGAGCATGGATAAACCTTTCAAGATTCAGTCGAATTATCAGCCGGCCGGAGATCAACCTGCAGCGATCGAAGGGCTGATCAAGGGATTGGGAGCGGGCCTATCGCATCAGACATTGCTGGGTGTCACGGGCTCCGGCAAGACCTTCACCATGGCCAACGTGGTCGAGCGCCTGCAGCGCCCGACCATCGTGCTCGCGCCCAACAAGACACTCGCGGCACAGCTCTACGGCGAGTTCAAGAGCTTCTTTCCTGACAACGCCGTCGAGTATTTCGTCTCGTACTACGACTACTATCAGCCCGAAGCCTACGTCCCGTCCTCGGATACCTTCATCGAGAAGGATGCCTCGATCAACGATCACATCGAGCAGATGCGGCTGTCGGCGACCAAGGCGTTGCTGGAGCGTCGGGATGCGCTGATCGTGGTCTCGGTATCGGCGATCTACGGTCTCGGCGACCCGCAGCAGTACATGAAGATGCGGCTGCATTTCAACCGTGGCGAGCAGATCGACCAGCGCAGTTTCCTGCGCCGGCTGGCGGAGCTTCAGTACACTCGCAATGATGCCGATTTCCGCCGGGGTACCTACCGCGTGCGCGGGGATGTCATCGACGTTTTCCCGGCGGATGCCGAGGACGAGGGTGTGCGTGTCGAACTCTTCGGTGACGAGATCGACTCGATCCGGCTATTCGATCCGCTGACGGGGGAGGTGCGCGGGCAGGTGCCGCGGATGACCATCTACCCCAAGACTCACTACGTCACGCCTCGCGATACGATTCTCGGCGCCATCGATTCGATCAAGCAGGAGCTGGCGGATCGTCTGGAGTACCTGCGCAATCATGAGCGCCTGGTCGAGGCACAGCGTCTCGAGCAGCGCACGCTCTACGACATCGAGATGATGCTCGAGCTCGGCTACTGCAACGGGATCGAGAACTACTCCCGCTATCTCTCGGGGCGTGACCCGGGGCAGGCGCCGCCGACCTTCTTCGACTATCTGCCGGACGATGCGCTGCTATTCATCGACGAGTCCCACGTCAGCGTTTCTCAGGTCGGGGGGATGTACAAGGGCGACCGCTCGCGGAAGGAGACGCTGGTCGAATACGGTTTCCGACTACCTTCGGCGCTCGACAACCGACCGATGAAGTTCGAAGAGTGGGAGGGCATCGTTCCTCAAACGGTGTTCGTCTCCGCGACACCGGGCAATTACGAAGCCGCACATGCGGGCCAAGTGGTCGAGCAGGTGGTGCGCCCGACCGGGCTCGTCGATCCGGAAATCGAGGTCCGGCCGGCATCCACTCAGGTCGACGACCTGCTCTCGGAAATTCGCTTGCGTCTCGAAGTCGGCGAGCGGGTACTGGTCACCACGTTGACCAAGCGCATGGCGGAGGATCTGACCGAATATCTCGACGAGCACGACGTGCGGGTTCGCTACCTCCACTCGGACATCGATACCGTCGAGCGCGTGGAGATCATCCGTGACCTGCGGCTCGGTAAGTTCGACGTGCTGGTCGGGATCAACTTGCTGCGCGAAGGCCTGGATATTCCCGAAGTGTCGCTGGTCGCGATTCTCGACGCCGACAAGGAGGGCTTTCTGCGCGCCGAGCGCTCGCTGATCCAGACCATCGGTCGTGCGGCGCGAAACGCCCACGGGAAGGCGATTCTCTATGGGGATCGCATCACCGATTCGATGCGGCGTGCCATCGACGAAACGGAACGACGTCGCGCCAAGCAGATCGCCCATAACGAAGAGCACGGTATCACGCCGCAGACCGTGACCAAGTCGGTCGCCGATATCATGGAAGGGGCGCAGGCGCCGGGGCGCAAGGGCAGCCGCAAGCGCACCGAGCAGCTGGTGGCCGAGGCGCCGGGCGAGTATACCCAGGAGGCGCTACGCGACATGAACGCCACGCAGCTCTCCAAGGAGATCGGCAAGCTCGAGGACAAGATGCACGAAGCGGCGCAGAACCTGGAGTTCGAGCGTGCGGCCAAGCTGCGTGACCAAACGCAGACGCTCAAGGCAAGGCTCCTCGAGCTGGGCTGATCCGCGCATTGGCCGACCCAAGGAGGGGGGATGCCAGAAGGACCGGAAATACGCCGCGTCGCGGACCGACTCGGCAAAGTGCTCGTCGACGCGCCGCTGACGCGGGTCTGGTTTGCGTACCCGGTCCTCGAGGCCAGCGCCGAAGCCCTAGCCGGTAGTCGGGTGACGGCGGTGGATAGCTGGGGCAAGGCGCTCCTCACGACGTTCGCTTCGGGCCAAGTGCTTTATTCCCATAATCAGCTTTACGGCGTATGGCGAATTCATAGAGCAGGGCAGGAGCCGCGGACTCGCCGTGTACTTCGGGCGCGACTCGAGACGACGACTCACGTCGCCAGTCTGTACAGCGCCTCGGACATTTCGCTCTGGACGATCGATACACTGCACGAGCAGCCGTTTCTGGCGCGTTTGGGCCCCGACCTGCTCACGCATGACGTCACGGTCGCGCAGATCGACGAACGCTTGAATGCGCCAGCCTTTCGTCGTCGAGGGTTGGGAGGGCTGTTGCTCGATCAGCATTTCCTGGCGGGTATCGGTAACTATCTGCGCTCGGAAATCCTTTTCTATGCGGGGTTGCCACCGAAAAAGCGAGCGAGTGATTTGACCGTCGATCAGCGCTGGCGGCTGGCAGAAGAGATACTGCGGACGACCCACCAAGCTTACCGTGAGGCCGGCGTCACCAATCGTCCGGCCTGGCGTGAAACGCTGCAGCGCGCGGGGGCGACTCGGTCACGCTGGCGCCACGCCGTGTTCAATCGAGCAGGACTCGCCTGTCACGCCTGTGGCGACCAGATTCTCAAAGAAACCATCGCCTCTCGACGCCTCTACCGCTGTCCTATCTGTCAGCCCGACTGACATCGGCGCTTCCGTGAGGGAATTGTGGGTCAGCGCTTTTGGTATTTATACCGTTATCTTTTGCTGCAAAAAGAACTATCAAATTCGAACTTTGAGTGCAGTAGAATATGCGCACCTGACATAAACGGCCCGTACCCCAGGATAAAACGAGCCGTCCGTGACCCGAAGGAGAGCCGAGCATGAGCGTGATCCGCGAGCAGGATCTTGTCCAAAGCGTGACCGATGCGTTGCAGTACATCTCGTACTACCACCCTAAAGACTTCATCGATGCGATGAACGCCGCGTACGAACGTGAAGAGAACCCGGCGGCACGTGACGCGATCGCCCAGATACTGATCAATTCGCGGATGTGTGCAACCGGTCATCGCCCGATCTGCCAGGACACCGGCATCGTCACGGTCTTCGTCCATGTCGGCATGAACGTGCGCTGGGAGACCGACAAGAGCCTCGACGACATGGTCAACGAGGGGGTACGCCGCGCCTACACGCTACCCGATAACGTTCTGCGCGCCTCGGTTCTCGCCGATCCGGACGGGGCGCGGCGCAACACCGGCGACAACACGCCGGCGATCATTCATCACAAGCTGGTGCCTGGCGACACGGTCGAGATCCATGTGGCGGCGAAAGGGGGCGGCAGCGAGGCGAAATCGAAATTCGCCATGCTCAACCCGTCGGACAGCGTGGTCGACTGGGTTCTCGAACAGCTGCCGAAGATGGGAGCCGGCTGGTGCCCGCCCGGTATGCTCGGCATCGGCATTGGCGGAACCGCCGAGAAGGCGATGGAACTCGCCAAGGAATCGCTGCTCGACCCGATCGACATCCAGGCACTCCAGGCGCGGGGCGCCAGCAACCGAGCGGAGACGCTTCGGCTCGAGCTCTTCGACAAGGTCAATCAGACCGGTATCGGGGCGCAGGGTCTCGGCGGGCTGACGACCGTGCTGGACATCAAGGTCAAGGATTATCCCACCCATGCGGCCAACAAACCGGTCGCCATCATTCCCAACTGCGCCGCGACGCGCCACGTGCATTTCACGCTCGACGGGAGCGGGCCTGCGGTGCTGCCGGCGCCGAAACTCGATGACTGGCCGGAAATCACCTGGGAAGTGGGCGAGGGCGTGCGCCGGGTGGATCTGGACAGCCTGACCCCCGAGGCGGTTCGAGAGTGGCAGCCGGGCGATACCGTGCTGCTCTCCGGCAAGCTGTTGACCGGTCGCGACGCGGCCCACAAACGCATGATCGATATGCTGGAGAAGGGCGAGCCGCTGCCGGTGGATCTCAAGAACCGGTTCATCTACTACGTGGGTCCCGTCGATCCCGTGGGCGACGAGGTGGTCGGTCCGGCGGGCCCCACCACGGCGACGCGAATGGACAAGTTCACGCGCCCGTTGCTCGAGAGCACGGGGCTACTCGGCATGGTCGGCAAGGCCGAGCGCGGGCCGACGGCCATCGAGGCGATTCGTGACAACAAGGCCGTCTATCTGATGGCCGTCGGCGGCGCCGCCTACCTGGTGGCACAGGCGATCAAGAAGGCCGAGGTCATCGCTTTCGACGATTTGGGTATGGAAGCGATCTACGAGTTCGAGGTGGAGGACATGCCGGTCACGGTGGCCGTTGACCATCGAGGCGACTCGGTGCACCAGACCGGGCCTGCCAAGTGGAAAGAGATCATCGCCGAGCGCCTCTGATACCGCTGCGCGAACGTCGGCAGGCCGACTTTTCGTCCAGGCGAGCCGGCCGCCAGCGACGACGTCTCGAACGTGGAACGCCAGGTGCCTGTGGGGCGCCTGGCGTTTTTCGGTATGATGCTGTGTGGGTTGAGCAAATTGCCAGGGAGCGGGGCGTGTCGCGAGCGTACAGGGAATGACGGACATGAGTTGGATCATTGGGGCGCTGCTGGTGATCTCGCACATCGCGGGGGTGCTTACCGCCATCGTCGCGCTCATGTCGAGCCGAACCTCACAGGGCGCGGTGGCCTGGATCGTGACGCTGATCTCCTTTCCCTATTTCAGCGTGCCCATCTTCTGGACGTTCGGGCGGCCACGATTCTACGGCTACGTGTCGGCACGAGGGGAGCGCGATACCGTGCTTCGCCAGGTGCTGCAGCGCTATCGGGGCCACATGGAGTCCTACATTTCCCGCCCCGAATCGGTGAGCGGGCGTATCCGCGCCGTCGAACAGCTGGCGATGATGCCAATGACCCGCGGTAATCGGGTGGATCTGTTGATCGATGGTGAAGCGACGTTCGACAGTCTCTTCGCGGGAATCGATCAGGCCGAGGACTACATCCTCGTTCAGTTCTTCATCATACGTGCCGACGAGATCGGCATGGCTTTCAAGCGCCGGCTCATTCATCAGGCCGAGCACGGCATCAACGTCTACTTCCTCTACGACGAGATCGGCAGTCGCGGTCTGCCCGGCGGCTATCTGCGAGACCTGGAGGAAGCGGGGGTTCGCGTCACGGCGTTCAATTCTTCGCGTGGCTGGCGTCATCGGTTTCAGATCAATTTCCGCAATCATCGCAAGATCGTGGTCGTCGACGGCCGCCTCGGCTGGACCGGCGGATTCAACGTCGCGGACGAATATCTGGGGCGAGTCGAGCGCTATGGTCCCTGGCGCGACACGCATCTTCGGTTGCAAGGGCCGAGTGTGCTCGCCCTGCAGGAAGCGTTCTGGGAAGACTGGTACTGGGCGACCGGCGACATCCTCGCGCTCCACTGGATTACTCACGACGTCACTGACGCTTCACAGCACGTGGCGATCGTCCCTTCCGGACCCGCGGACGGACGCGAGACCGCGAGCCTGCTGATCCAGCACGCCATTCACGGTGCGCGTCACCGGCTCTGGGTGACCAGCCCCTACTTCGTACCCGACCACGGGGTTCAGGATGCCTTGACGCTTGCCGCGCTGCGCGGCGTCGATGTGCGCGTGCTGATTCCCGAGCGCCCGGATCATCTGCTGGTCTTTCTATCGGCCTTCGCTTTTCTGCCGGAAATGATCCGCAACGGCGTCAAGATCTATCGATACCAGCCGGGGTTCCTTCACCAGAAGACGTTGCTCGTCGACGATCACACCGCCATGGTGGGCACGGTCAATCTGGACAATCGCTCCTTTCGACTCAACTTCGAGGTGACCGCGTACGTGCCGGACAAGACCTTCGCCGCCGAGGTGCAGGCCATGCTGGAGCGGGACTTCTCGGTGAGTCGTCAGGTGACCGAACGGGAACTCGCGGAGCGCGCGCTGTGGCGCAAGGTGGTATCACGAGCGACCTACCTGCTGTCGCCCGTGCAGTAGCGTCGACGTGGCGACGTCGCGCGGCAACGAGAAACCGGGCATCGAACTGGGGACAGTCTTGAATCTAGAAACCAAATGGCTCGAGGACTTCGTGGCGCTGGCCAACTCGCGAAGCTTCTCCGCTTCGGCCCGTCAGCGACACGTCACGCAGCCGGCGTTCAGCCGGCGCATCCGGTCGCTGGAACAGGCGGTGGGAGCCACCCTGGTGGACCGGTCGACGACGCCGGTGAGCCTGACGGCGGAAGGGCAGCTCTTTCTGGTCACCGCGCGCGGTATGGTCGAGCAGCTCAACGATAGTCTCGCGCACCTTCGCGGTCTGGCGATGGACAACGAGGCGCTCGACATCGTCGCCGCACACTCGCTGGCGCTGGCGTTCTATCCGCGCTGGATCTCTCGTTTGCAGAAGGGCGTCGGCGAGTTGCCCACCCGCTTGGTGGCGATGAACGTGGGCGATGCGATTCACGTCCTGCGGGAAGGCAACTGCGACTTGATGCTGGCCTATCACGACCCCTACGCCACCATGCAGCTCGATGCAGAGATATTTCCGTCATTCTCCATCGGTCAGGTCAAGATGATCCCGGTCAGCGTGCCGCGATCCAACGGTGAGGCGAAGTTCTCCTTCGACGGCGACAGCGCGATCCCGTTTCTGGCTTACACCCAGGGCGCCTTTCTCGGGCGTAGCGTGCGGATGCTGCTGAAGAACGAACCCGCGCGCATGCGGCTGAAGACCGTCTACGAGACGGCGATGGCCGAAGGGCTGAAAGGGATGGCACTCGAAGGCGTGGGCCTCGCCTGGATTCCGGATTTCTGTATTCGAGAAGAACTCGCCGGCGGCAAGCTCGTACGCGCCGCCGACGAGAGCTGGGACATTCCACTGGAGATCCGCCTTTACCGCTGCTCACTGGTGCACAAACCCGGCGTCGAAAAGCTCTGGCGGCGCATGATGAAGCTGCCGAGCGATTTCCTCCGCGCATGATGCCGCCAAGCGGTTGGGCTCGCGGCATTTTCGGCTAGACTTTATCAGGGCGCTGCCAATCGTGGCCGCCGACGTCGATTTGCCGGCATCCTCGTATGGCGGCGCCATATCATTGAGGATGCCGAATCGATGCCCAAGGTCATCAAGTACTGGTTCAACGTGATCAAGAACGCGGTTCAGCTCTGGCTGGACCGCAATGCGTTCAGCTACGCCGGATCGCTTGCGTTCTACACGCTGTTTTCGCTCGCCCCGACCATCATCATTGCCGTCACTGTGGTGGGATTCTGGTTGGGCGAGGACGCCGCTCGTGGCGAAATCGTGACTCAGCTCCAGGATACGCTCGGGGAGTCGGCCGCCAGTGCGATCGAAAGCGCCGTTGCGCAGTCGAGTGTTCAGGCGGCGGGTATTTTCCCGACCATCGCCGGGTTCGTGACGCTGCTCATCGGCGCCACCACGGTATTCGGTCAGATGCAGTTTTCGTTGAACACCATCTGGGACGTGGCGCCCAATCCCGATCGCAACAGCATGCTGCTGCTCATCAAGAAACGTCTGCTCTCCATGACGGTGGTACTCGCGATCGGTTTCGTACTGCTCGTGTCGCTCGTCCTCGGCGTGATTCTGCGCGCCATGTTCCAGTACGCGGGGTCCTGGATGCCGGGTAGTGAGCTGTTGCTGATGATTGCAGAGTTCGCGCTATCGATTCTGGTGGTGTCGCTGTTCTTCGCTGCCATCTTCAAGGTGCTGCCGGATGTCGTGCTGAGCTACCGTGACGTGGCCCTCGGCGCCGTGGTGACGGCGGTGCTTTTCATCATAGGACGCAACGCCATCGCGGCCTATCTCGCCTATACCGCGACGGCCTCGACCTACGGCGCCGCGGGGTCGGTCGTGCTGGTGCTGCTCTGGGTCTATTACTCGTCGTTGATCCTGCTCTTCGGGGCGGCGTTCACGCGAAGCCACGTCGAATCCAAGGGGCGCAAGATCGTCACGCGCAACACAGCGGTACGCGTCCGACACGAGGTGATCACAAGAGAGGAGACAGGCGATGAGCAATCGGACGATCAAAGCCACCGTTAGCGGCCGAGTTCAGGGCGTGAGCTATCGTGACCACGTTCGCCGTCAAGCCGAACGATGGGGTATCACCGGTCAGGCGGTGAATCTGGCCGACGGCCGGGTCGAGGTGATGGCCTGCGGTGAAGCGACGGCGATTGCCGAGCTCATCGATCAGCTTTGGCAGGGTTCCTCGGGTGCCTGCGTCTCGGATGTCACCGTCGAAGAGGCCACGTTCACCGCGCCGTCGGACTTCACGACCGCGTAAAAGGGTGTTCCAGCCACTTATCGAGCGACTTCTGAGACAGGCGAGCAAGGATCAAGCCGGCCCGACAGTGGCCGGCTTAATCGTTCAGTGACGCGTCGATGGGTACCGAATCGACGCCACGCCGAAGATCACTCGGTCGGCGTCAGCGCCTCGACGATCCAGTCGATGACAGCGGGGCCGTTCGCGTCGAGGCAGACTTGCTTGGGCGTGCCGATCGACCAGCGAGCATCGACGAACTCGCGTTCCAGCGGCGACAGCAGGGTCTGGCCCTCCGCCAGGCCCTCCGTGATGACGCTCAGATATCCCTGCCGGGTCGTGAAAAGGTCGGGCCGCAGCAGCCACACCAGGGCGCAGCTGTCGTGAGGGCAGCAGCCGTCGATGCCCTGCGCCTTCTGGTAGAAACGCCGGTAGAAGGCATAGCTCTCTTCGAGTACTCGGCCGAGTTTTTCCTGCCCAGCGACGATCTTCTTCATGCTCGCCGGGTCGAGCACGCAGCGATGGGTCGCATCGAGCCCCACCAATGTCAGCGGCCAGTCGGCCTGAAGCACTTTCGCCGCGGCGTGGGGGTCATTGAACATGTTGGCTTCGGCGACCGGCGTGACGTTGCCACCCTCGCGAATCGAGCCACCCATCACGACGACCTGCTTGACCTTCTGGGGCAGTGTGGGATCGAGCTGGAGCGCCGCGGCGAGATTGCCCAGGGGCCCGACCGCGACCAGCACCACCTCTCCGGGGCGCGCGTTGACCTGCTCGACGATGAACTGCGGCGCACTCTGTTCGACGGCGTGCGTCGTCGTCTCCGGCAGCGCCATGTTGCCGAGGCCGTTGTCACCGTGGATATGCCCCGGCGGCGGATTTTTCTTCTTCACCATCGGCTCGGCGGCGCCCTGCGCCACGGGGATACGCTGCTCGGCGAGTTCCGCCAGCAGCAGGGCGTTGCTCGTTGCGACCTCGATGGTGACGTTACCGAACGTGGTGGTCATGCCGAGCAGCTCGATCTCGGGGTGTGCCAGCGCGATCGCGATGGCCTGGGCGTCGTCAACGCCGGGGTCCGTATCGAAGATGATGGAGTGAGTCATGGGCGTCCTGCTGTTGAAGTCTATTGAAGCGTCCCGCTAGCCAATCCGGCTGGAAAAATTCCGATGAGGAGTCTCGATACGAAAGCCCCAACACGAAAGTCCCGATAGGACAGTTCTGGTGGCAACGCTCGATGCAAAAGTCTCGTCGGGAGAGTCTTGCTGGAAAGCACGGCGGTCGAAAACGAACGACGCGGTGACGGGCGTCGTGGAGTGCCGCGGCGACAACGCCGAACGCGTGTCGCCGACAGGCGTATCAGTCGGCATCGATGGCGAGCGCGGGCAGGTCGCGCAGCGCCTTCTCCACCGCCGGCTTGTCCGGAATGCTCGGCGCGGCACCGGCCTGCTGAACGCAGAGGGCGGAGGCGGCGCTGGCAAGGCGCAGCGCCTGCTCGATCGTCTCGTCTCGCTGACGGGCCGCCATGAAGTAGCCAATGAAGGTGTCGCCGGCAGCGGTGGTATCCCGCGCTTCTACCTGGTGAGCCTCGGCGCGCAGGCGCGTTTCGCCATGGCAGTAGCGCACGCCGTCGCGGCCAAGCGTCAGGACGATCTCGATGCCGGGGAAGCGCGCAGTCAACGCCTCGAGCAGAACCTCGACGTCGTCGGCTTCATCGCATTCGACGAGCGCGGCGGCTTCACCGCGATTGAGAAAGAGAATGCGGCACAGATCGAGCGGGAGCGAAGCGACGTCCGCCGACAGCGGGGCCGGGTTGAAGGCGATCGACAGGCCATGCGATGCCGCGAGCCGGATGATGCGCTCGGCATGGTTGCACTCGTTCTGCATCAGTAGCCAGCTGCCCTCGGCGGCCGCCTCCACCAGTGCCCGCTGATGCTTGTCGCTGAAACCGTGGTTGGCGCCGGGATGCAGAATGATCGCGTTCTCGGCGTTGTCATCCACCTGGATCAACGCATGACCGCTCGCTTCGGCGGTCAGTTCCACCTGCACCGTATCGACGCCGGCCCGATTGAGCGGCTCCAGCGCCCAGCGATCGCTCTGGCCCAGACGACCCCAGTGCACGACACGGCCGCCGGCGCGGGCGAGTGCCAGCGATTGGTTGGCACCTTTGCCACCCAGGACCTGCTGAAAACTGCTGCTCGATAGCGTCTCTCCCGGCCGCACCAGATGCGGGACGCGATAGACGTAGTCGATGTTGATCGAGCCGTAGTTGTAAACCATTGGCATCGCGTTCGAGGCGGATAGATCCCCGGTGGGGACCTTGGCATTGAGTGTCATGCGTCAGGCGTTCCAGGCGTGGATGTTGTCAGCGGTCAGGCTCACGATACGCTGGCGCGCCTCGGGCGATATCCAGGCGTTGTGAGGCGTGACGATCAGGTTCAGGGGTTCCGCGAGCGCCTCGAGTAGGGCATGGCCGTCACGGGGCGGCTCGACGGGGAGCGTATCGACGGCGAGCCCACCAAGACGTCCGTCACGTAGTGCGTCCAGAGCGGCGGCTTCGTCGATGATGCCGCCGCGGGCGCAGTTGATCATCAGCGCTTCCGGCTTCATGGCGTTCAACGCCTCGGCGTCGATCAGCCCGCGGGTCGTCTCGGTGAGCGGGCAGTGTAGGCTCAGCACATCCAGCGTCGGCAGCAGGGAGGCAAGCGCCGGTCGCTCGTCGTTGTCCTCGTGACCCGGTCGGGCAGCGAAAACGACCTGCATGCCAAAGGCCTGGGCGAGCTTGGCCACCGCCGAGCCGAGCTCGCCGCTCCCCACGATGACGAGTGTCTTGCCGGCGAGCTGAAGCGTGGGATGGTCGAGTCGACAGAAAATGTCGCTGCGCTGCCAGGCGCCGTCGGCGAGATCCCGTTGATAACGCGGCAGCCGAGCGGCGAGGGCCAGCATCAGCATCAGCGTGTGCTGGGCGACACTCTCGGTGCCGTAGGCGGTGACGTTGCGGACAGTGATACCCCGCCGCTCGGCGGCGGCCGTGTCGATGTTGTTGGTGCCGGTGGCCATCACGCAGATCAGCTCGAGATCGGGAAGGGCGTCGATCAGCTCGGCATCCAGGACCACCTTGTTGGTGAGCGCGATGCGCGCGCCTTCCAGACGGGCACGGCACTGTTCGGGCGACGTCAGCTCAAAGATGTCGAGTTCGTCGACCAGTGCGCGGATCGGTTCGAAATCGATCCCTTCGCCGAGTGTCGCGGCATCGAGTAGAACGGCTTTCATGGCGATTATCCTCATCCCTTCATCACCTGACGACGCATTGGCGCCATCGACGACAGCGGTTTTGTCAGTCGCTAATATTGCCCGTGACCGGGCGCTGCGCGCTATACTATGCGGCTTTCAAACGCGGGGAAAACGCGTCGCCTTTGGCGAGCGCAGACCCGGCATGCGTCGAGAAGGTTGCGCGGTCTTCGTCAGCGAGATCGTGCGAGCACCGTCGGGCTCTCCCGCACGGGGCAAATGTCTCTCTATTGTCTCTTGGTCACTGAGTGATGGAACCATGCCCATTTACGAATACGAGTGCAAAGCCTGCGGTCATCGTCTCGAGAAATTGCAGAAGATCGGCGCCAGCGCGTTGACCGACTGCCCCGCCTGCGAGCAGGCGTCGCTGTCCAGACTCATCTCGGCGGCGGGGTTTCGCCTCGCCGGCAGCGGCTGGTACGAGACCGACTTCAAGTCCGGCGGCAAGAAGAATCTGGTCGGAGACGCGGGCAAGGCAGCCGGGGATGCCGCCAAGACGGACAGCAAGCCGGCGGATGCCAAAACGACACCGGCGGCATCCGGCGAGAGCAAAACCTCGGCCTAACACAGCATCTACAACACAGGATCCAGCATGCGCAGTCACTATTGCGGCCAGTTGAACGAGTCATTGATCGATCACGAAGTCACGCTTTGCGGGTGGGTGCATCGCCGCCGCGATCACGGTGGGGTCATTTTCCTCGACATGCGTGATCGTGACGGTATCGCTCAGGTGGTGGTGGATCCCGATACCGCAGACGCCTTCGCCAACGCGGATCGCGCGCGTAGCGAGTACGTCCTGCGCATCCAGGGCCGCATCCGCCTGCGACCCGAGGGCACCCAGAACCCGAACATGCCCACCGGCATGATCGAGGTACTGGCCAAAGACGTCGAGGTGCTCAACACCGCGGCGACGCCGCCGTTCCAGCTCGACGAGCACGGCAAGGTGGGAGAAGAGGTCCGCCTCAAGTATCGCTACGTCGACCTGCGCCGCCCGGAGATGATCGAGAAGCTGCGTCTGCGCTCGCGCATCACTCACAGCGTGCGGGCCTATCTGGAAGGCGAGGGGTTCCTGGATATCGAAACCCCGATCCTGACCCGAGCGACCCCGGAAGGCGCGCGGGACTATCTGGTCCCGAGCCGTACACACAGCGGTCACTTCTTTGCACTGCCGCAGTCGCCCCAGCTCTTTAAGCAGCTGCTGATGGTCTCCGGCTTCGACCGCTACTATCAAATCGCCAAGTGCTTTCGCGATGAAGACCTTCGCGCCGACCGCCAGCCCGAGTTCACGCAGATCGATATCGAGGCCTCGTTCATCGAGGAGCGCGATATCATGGAGATCACCGAGCGCATGGTGCGCGATCTCTTCGACAACGTGCTGGATGTCTCGCTGCCCGAATTTCCGCGCATGCCTTACAGCGAAGCGATGCAGCGCTTCGGCTCGGACAAGCCGGACCTGCGTATCCCGCTCGAGCTGGTCGACGTCGACGACCTGATGGCCTCGGTGGACTTCAAGGTCTTCTCCGGCCCGGCCAACGCCGACGACGGTCGCGTTGCCGCGCTCAAGGTCAGCGGCGGGGCGAAGCTCTCGCGCAAGGAGATCGACGAGTACACCAAGTTCGTCGGCATCTACGGCGCCAAGGGTCTGGCCTGGATCAAGGTCAACGAGCGCGCCAAGGGCCTGGAAGGCCTGCAGTCACCGATCGTCAAGTTCATGGAAGGCATCGTCGAGGAGCTGCTCGACCGCGTGGGCGCGCAGGATGGCGACATCGTCTTCTTCGGCGCCGACAAGACGCAGGTCGTGAACGAAGCGATCGGCGCGCTGCGTGTGAAGCTCGGTGAAGACCTCGACCTTTATACCGCCGAGTGGGCGCCGCTATGGGTGGTCGACTTCCCGATGTTCGAGGCGGACGACAACGGCCGGCTGCACGCGCTGCACCATCCGTTCACCGCGCCGTCCTGCTCCCCGGATGCGCTCGCCGCATCGCCGGCCACGGCGCTTTCTCGCGCCTATGACATGGTGCTCAACGGCACGGAACTCGGCGGCGGCTCGATCCGTATCCACGATCAGGCGATGCAGCGAGCCGTCTTCGAAGTGCTGGGCATCGGCAAGGCAGAAGCGGAAGAGAAGTTCGGCTTTTTGCTCGACGCGCTGCAGTACGGCGCACCGCCCCATGGCGGCCTGGCGTTCGGCCTCGACCGTCTGGTGATGCTGATGACCGGTTCGCGCTCGATTCGCGACGTCATTGCCTTCCCCAAGACGCAGAGCGCGTCTGATCCCATGACCGACGCCCCGGGGGAAGTGAGCAACGAGCAGCTTCGCGAGCTGCACATTCGTCTGCGCCAGAAGGCCAAGGCAGAGGCGCCGGCCGACAGCGGCGAATAGTGGCCGCGGCGCATCGCTGGCTCAAAGCGATGCCGTAGCCTGATAGACTCGACGTCTCGCAAGCGAGACCGTTCGAATGCCGGCGCCCGTGGGCGCCGGTTTCGTTTGTCGGTCCGCGCGATTTCAGGAGCTCGCCATGATTCTTCTGGGTATCGACCCGGGTTCCCGTGTCACCGGTTACGGGGTGATCGATGTGTCCGCCAAGCCGCGCTACATCGCCAGCGGCTGTATTCGCATCGCCGGCGACGATCTGGCGCAGAAGCTTGCTCGCGTCTATGCCGGCGTCAGCGAGCTGATCGGGCTCTATCGCCCGTCGGAATTCGCCATCGAGCGCGTCTTCATGGCCAAGAATCCGGATTCGGCGTTGAAGCTCGGTCAGGCGCGGGGCACGGCGATCGTCTGTGCCGCCAATCACGGCCTCGGCGTACACGAATACGCCGCCCGACAGATCAAGCAGGCGGTGACCGGCAGCGGCGCAGCGGAAAAGTCCCAGGTTCAGCACATGGTGACAGCGCTGCTGTCGCTGGATGCAATTCCGCCCGAAGATGCCGCCGACGCCCTGGCCATCGCTCTGACACACGCGTTCGCGCGCCAGGGACAGCTTGCGGCGCCTCGATCGTCGCGACGGCGTTCGGGAACCGGCAACCGGTGGCGGGATTTCGTCCCCGAATAGTCGCAAAACGCCGACGTGACGCGGGTTTACGCAAGCCTCGTCGGCTAGCTAGTCAGCCGATGGGGCGATGCGTATAGTGGACGCCGTCAACGCAAGGGCACAAACGGAATGATTGGACGCCTGTACGGCACCCTGCTCGAGAAACATCCCCCCTGGATCGTCATCGACGTCAACGGCGTCGGATACGAACTCGAAACCTCGATGACCACGCTCGTCTCGCTACCCGAACTCGGCTCGACGGTGCGGCTGCACACTCATATGAGCGTGAGAGAGGATGCGCACCTGCTCTACGGCTTCGGCAACGAGGAGGAGCGCCAGCTCTTTCGCGCCCTGATCAAGGTGAATGGCGTCGGGCCCAAGCTCGCCCTGGCGATTCTCTCCGGTATGGACAGCGATGCCTTCATCAACTGCGTGATGGAGGGGGATAGCCAGGCGCTGACCAAGCTGCCCGGCGTCGGCAAGAAGACCGCCGAGCGGCTGATCGTCGAGATGCGCGATCGCTTTCCGCACTGGCAGCAGCGCCACGATCTGCTGCATAACCCGGCAGACGGCGCGAAGGGTACCGGCTCGACGGCGAACGACCCACGGGCGGACGCCGAGGCAGCGCTGACCTCGCTGGGCTACAAGCCGACGGAAGCTTCCAAGATGCTCTCCGGGCTCGATGAGACGCTCTCTACCGAAGCCTTGATCAAGGCCGCGCTCGCGCGCCAGATGGCGGGTGGATAAGCGCCCATGATCGAACCGGACCGCCTCATCGCCGCGCAGCCGCAGTCCGACGAGCTGCAGGTCGACCATGCCATCCGACCGCGGCGGCTCGAGGACTACATAGGCCAGCCCCGGGTGCGCGAGCAGCTCGACATCTTCATCCGGGCGGCCCGCAATCGCGGCGAAAGTCTCGATCACACCCTCGTGTTCGGCCCGCCGGGGCTTGGCAAGACGACGCTTGCCAACATCATCGCCGCCGAAATGGACGTCGACATCAAGTCGACCTCCGGTCCCGTCCTCGAACGGGCGGGCGACCTGGCAGCGATGCTGACCAATCTGCAGCCGGGCGACGTGCTGTTCATCGACGAGATCCATCGACTCCCGTCTGCCGTCGAGGAGGTGCTCTATCCCGCGATGGAGGATTTCCAGCTCGACATCATGATCGGCGACGGCCCGGCGGCGCGCTCGATCAAGCTCGATCTGCCGAAATTCACCCTGGTCGGCGCCACCACTCGGGCCGGGCTTCTCACCTCGCCGCTGCGTGATCGCTTCGGCATCGTCCAGCGCCTCGAGTTCTACGCCATCGACGAGCTCACCGAGATCGTCACCCGTTCGGCGCGGCTATTGGGGGTGCCTTCCCAGCATGAAGGCGCACTCGAGATCGCCCGACGCGCTCGCGGCACGCCGCGTATTGCCAACCGGCTTTTGCGGCGGGTGAGAGATTTCGCCGAGGTACGTGGCGACGGGATGCTCAGCGCGGCGATCGCCGACCAGGCGCTCAACATGCTCAACGTCGACAGTTATGGCCTCGACCACATGGATCGCCGCCTGCTGCTGGCGATGATCGAGAAGTTCGACGGCGGGCCCGTCGGGGTGGATAGCCTCGCGGCCGCTATCAGTGAAGAGCGGGATACGATCGAAGACGTCATCGAACCCTACCTGATCCAGCAGGGGTTCATGATGCGCACCGCTCGCGGTCGCGTGGTGACCCAGTCCGCCTATGCGCACTTTGGCATCGCGGCCCACGAGAACGCCCCGGGTATCGAGGGGGGCGCGCCTTGAGCGAATTCGTCCTCCCGATCAAGGTCTACATCGAAGACACCGATGCCGGCGGCATCGTGTATTACGTCAACTATCTGAAATTCATGGAGCGTGCGCGCAGCGAATGGCTGGCCGATCTGGGATTCGGCCAGCGTGAGCTACTGGAATCCGGTGCGCAGCTCGTGGTCCACTCGCTGCAGTGCCGCTACGCCAGACCCGCGCGTCTCGACGATCGACTCGACGTCACCGCCCGGGTCGTGAAGACAAAGCCCTGTTCCGTGCAATTTTCGCAATCCGTGCGCAACGGACGGGATACATTATGCGAAGCAACGGTCGATATTGCCTGCGTCGACGCGCAACGCTTCAAACCGATGCGTTGGCCCAGCGCGCTTAGCGCCGCGCTAATGCCTGACACTCACAGCCAGTGATTCGAGGATCTACGTGAACGACTCCATGTCCATCCCCCATCTGATCATGAACGCCAGTCTGGTGGTTCAACTGGTCATGATCCTTCTCTTGGCCGCATCGATCGCTTCCTGGGTCGTCATCTTTCAGCGCAGCTTTGCACTGTCCCGAGCGCGCAAGGAGCAGAAAGCCTTCGATGAGCGCTTCTGGTCGGGTATCGATCTCAATGAACTCTACAAGGACGTCCCCGAGAACCATGAGGCGCAAGGCGCCGAACATGTCTTCCGCTCGGGTTTTCGCGAATTCAATCGGTTGATGCCCAAGACCCGCAGCAGCGAAGCCGTGCTCGACGGTGTCCAGCGTTCGCAGCGTGTCGCGCTGTCTCGTGAAGAGGACCGACTCAACGCCCATCTCACCTTGCTGGCGACGGTCGCTTCGGCGAGCCCGTATATCGGTCTTTTCGGTACGGTCTGGGGCATCATGGGCTCGTTCCAGAGTCTGTCGATGTCCCAGCAGGCGACGCTGTCCACCGTCGCACCCTGGATCGCCGAAGCGCTGGTCGCCACCGCCATGGGCCTTTTTGCGGCGATTCCGGCCGTCATCTTCTACAACCGGCTGTCGGCGATCGCGAGCCGCCTGCTCGGCGACTACGAAGACTTCGCCGAAGAGTTCCACTCGATCCTGCACCGCAATCTGCAGGGCCGTAGCCACCAGGCAGCCTGAGGAGATTTCCCATGGCTGGACCCTACAGTCGTAACCAGCGCCGCAAACCGATGGGCGAGATCAACGTCGTGCCGTTCATCGACGTCATGCTCGTGCTGCTGGTGATCTTCATGATCACAGCACCCATGCTTACCCAGGGCGTTCAGGTCGATCTGCCCCAGGTGACCTCGGAGCCGATCGATACGGACGAGCAGGAACCGATCGTGGTCTCTGTGGATAGCCAGGGCGAGTACTACATCTCTCTCGGTGAGGAGGATCGACCGGTGACGCTGCAGACCGTCGGCGATCAAGTCGTCGCGATTCTGGAGAGCAATCCGAACACGCCGGTCATGGTTCGGGGGGATCGGAATGCCTCTTACGGCCAGGTCGTGACGCTGATGAGCACCTTGCAGATGGCAGGCGTCGCCAATGTCGGATTGATCTCCGAGCCCCCTTCGAGCGACAACGGGTAAGGAGCCAGGATGGCGAAGCGAACACGGCGTAGTGGCTACGGCCTCCCCGTCATACTGGCGATCGGTGTTCACGTCGTGGCATTGCTGATGACGATCCTGCGTCTGCCGGAGAGCGAGCCGGAACCGAGCTCCTCGTCGGTCGTTCAGGCAACCCTGGTCAGCGACGTTACCGCGACGGACCAGGCGCAGTACGCGCAGGCGTCGCGGGCGAGAAATGCCCAGCGTCAAGCCGAGGAAGAAGCGCAACGCCAGGCCGAGGCAGACGCGGCCGCGGCGCAAGAGGCAGCTGCCGAAGCCGAAGCGCAGCAACAAGCCGCCGCGGAACAGGCCCAGGCCGAAGCAGAACGAGAGGCCGCCGCCCAGCAAGCGCAGGCAGAAGCCGAGCGACGTCAGCAGGCTGCCGACCAGGCTGCCGCCGAGCGTCAGCAAGCCGAAACCGAGCGCCAGCAGCAGGCGCAAGCGCGAGAGCAGGCCGAGGCCGCGCGCCAGCAGCAGGCAGAAGCGCGAGAGCAGGCCGAAGCGCAAGCTGCCGAGCAGAAACGTCAGGAAGAAGCGGCCGAGGAGCAACGTCAGGAAGAGGCCGCCGAGAAGCAGCGCCAGGAAGAGGCCGCCGAGAAGCAGCGCCAAGCCGAAGCCGCGGAGAAGAAACGTCAGGAAGAGGCCGCGAAGGCGGCTGCGGCCGCCGCCGCGGAAGATGCGCTGGCTGATTCCATCGCCAATGAACAGGAGCGTATCGCCGGCGCGGAGCAGGCCAATCAGGCATCGAATAATTTCATCAATCTGGTGAAGCGTGCGGTCGAGGATCGTTGGCATCCACCCGCTGCCGATGGCCTGATGGCACAGGTTCGGGTCAGGCTGGGCCCGTCGGGCGAGCTCCTTGCCGCCACGATCACCCGTAGTAGCGGCAACCCGGCCTTCGATCGTTCGGCAACTCAGGCCGTCGAAGCGGCAGCGCCGTTTCGCGAACTGCGTCAGCTCGATGCCGGGCTGCAGCGCAAATTTCGCGATTTCAATCTCAAATTCACACCCGGAGACGTGCAGTGATGAAACGACGGATGTCACGAGGATGGAAGGCGCTTGCCACCACTTGGCTGATGGCAGTGACCTGCTGGCTCAGCCTGACGGCTTCGGCGCAGGCGCAAAACCTCACCATCGAAATTACCCGCGGCAGCGATCAGGCGACGCCGATCGCTATCGTGCCCTTCGAGTTCGAAGGCCAGGGTGGCCTGCCTCAGGATATCGCGCAGATCATCAGCGATGACCTGGAGCACAGCGGTCAGTTTTCTCCGCTGGGTCGAAACGCGCTGATCTCTCTGCCCAGTAGCAGTGAGGACATCTTCTACGATGACTGGAAGCGGGTCAACGCGCGCTACCTCGTGGTGGGGCGCATTCAGTCCCAAGGCGATGGCTATCGGATCGCCTACGAGCTGATGGACGTTGCCGGCGGCAAACGGATGCTAGGCGAGACCGTGACGTCGCAGCCGGGGAATCTGCGCGCCAGCGCGCACTACATCAGTGATCAGATCTTCGAGGCGATCACTGGCATCCGCGGGGCATTCTCGACTCGGGTGGCTTATATCTCGGCGAGTGGCGCCGGCGACAACGCTCGCTATGCGCTCTACGTTGCCGATGCCGATGGCCATAACAGCCAGCAGGTTTTGTCCTCCGACGACCCCATCCTGTCGCCGGCCTGGTCGCCGGACGGCCAAAAAATCGCCTACGTTTCGTTCGAATCCGGCAATTCGGCGATCTACGTGCAAAACGCCTCGACCGGCGAGCGCGTAAGGCTGACCTCATTCAGCGGTATCAATGGGGCGCCGGCCTGGTCCCCGGACGGGCGTAAGCTCGCCATGTCGCTTTCCAAGGACGGTCAGCCGGAAATCTACGTGATGGATCTCGGTTCGCGTCAGCTGACACGCTTGACCAATAACCGTGCCATCGAGACCGAACCCGAGTGGTCGCCCGATGGGACGTCGATCGTCTTCACGTCGGATCGAAGCGGCGCACCGCAGATCTACCGCATGAGCGCCGGCGGCGGCGATGCCGAACGACTGACTTTTACCGGAAGTTACAACTCGGACGGTCGTTTCTCGCCGGATGGTGAAGAACTTTACATGGTGACACGCGATGGTGATGGCTATCACATTGCGAAACAGGGACTGGACACGGGCCGCGTTACAGTCTTGACTGACTCGCGTTGGGATGAGTCCCCAAGTGTCGCACCCAACGGCACCATGGTAATCTTCGCGACGCAACAAGGGTCGCAAGGGGTGTTGGGGGCAGTATCTTCGGATGGACGCGCGTCCTTCCGTCTGCCTTCACCGCAAGGCGATGTGCGAGAGCCTGCATGGTCGCCGTTTTTGAACTAAATGATGACTAAAATCATTGTGTCATTCGATATCCGAGCAAGGAGATGACAATGCAATTCAAGACCCACGCCAAGACGTTGGCAATCGCGCTGTCCCTGGCAGTCGTGGCTGGCTGTTCTAGCAGCGGTGGTACCCAGGAAGGGAACATGGATGGCACAGCCGGTAGCGGCGCTTCCGGTCAGGGCATGACGACTGGCCAGAACACTTCTGGTTCCGGCATGAACGCCGACCAGCAGCGTCCTTCCGTCAACACGATCTACTTCGCGTTCGACAGCGAAGAGATCCGTTCGGAATTCGAATCCGTACTGCGCGGTCACGCTCAGTATCTGATGTCGAACTCCGGTACCAACGTGACTCTGCAAGGTCATGCCGACGAGCGCGGTACTCGCGAATACAACCTGGGCCTCGGCGAGCGTCGTGCGCAGGCTGTTCAGCAGTATCTGACCGTTCAGGGTGTGTCCCCGTCGCAGATCTCGATCGTCAGCTACGGTGAAGAGCGTCCGGCAGTACAAGGTCACTCTGAAGAAGCTTACGCCCAGAACCGTCGCGTCGTATTCTCGTACTAAACGTCGACGGAGATCAGCATGAAACACGGTCTGAAAAGACTGTGCGGCGCGGGAGCCCTGGTGCTCCCGCTGTCCGTATGGGCTCAGCAACCAGTCGTCGATGACCTCACGGGTCAGTCGGGCGGCTTCTATAGTCAAACTCAGGCGCGGCAGAGCGGCGGCGGTACCTTGACGCTTCTCAACGAACTGCAGGAAAACCGTCAGCAGGTACAGCAGCTGCGCGGGCAGGTCGAAGAGCTTCGCTATCAGCTCGAGCAGCTCAAGCAACAGACGCAGCAGCAGTACCTGGATCTCGACGATCGGCTTTCGGGCGGCGCGAGCGAGGCTGACTCGAGTGCCGGCATGGACGACGGTGCGAGCGAGCCCTCTGAAGACTCGGCCCCGGCTAGCGCGGATGCGCCGGCGTCATCGAACACGACGACGCAACAGGGATCGAACGCCGGGGATGGCCGTGACGCCTACCAGGCGGCTTTCCAGCAGGTTCAGTCGCGCCAGTTTCCTGCGGCCATCGAGTCGTTCAACGAATTCGTCGCCAGTTATCCGCAGTCGAGTCTTTTACCCAACGCCCACTACTGGCTAGGTGAACTGTACTCGGCGCAGTCCGATACCGGTGAGGCGATCGACGCCTTCCAGACGGTAATCGATGACTACCCCCAGAGCAGCAAAGTACCCGACGCGTTATACAAATTGGGACTGCTTCAAGCGCGGCAGGGCGATACTCAAGGCAGTCGCGAACTGCTCGAGCGCGTACGCAGTGACTACCCCAGCAGCAATGCCGCCCAGATGGCGGAAGACTTTCTCAATCAACTCGGTGGCTGATTGAAACGAATGGGCCGATTGGCGCAAGGAGGCGATATGGACTGTCACATCGACTATCGGGCGCCGTCGGATCTGCTCGAGGACAAAGTCATTCTCGTAACCGGTGCCAGCGCTGGCATTGGTCGCGCCGCGGCGATCGAATACGCGCGGCACGGGGCAACCGTCATTCTCATGGGTCGAAGCGTCAATCGACTCAAGGACGTCTACGATGAGATCGAGGCGATGGAAGCTGCCAAGCCAGCCATTTTCCCGTTGAATCTCGAAAGTGCCACTCGGCAAGATTATGCAAGCGTCGCGGTGAAGCTCGCAGAGGCGTTCGGTAAGCTCGACGGCGTGCTCCACAATGCGAGCCAGCTCGGTGAACGAGTGAGTGTGGCCGATTACGACCTGGATGTCTGGGCGAGCGTCATGCAGGTCAACTTCATGGCATGCGTCGGTCTGACACAGGCGCTGCTGCCACTACTGCAAGCGGCGCCGAATGCGTCGACGCTATTCACGTCGTCGAGCGTCGGTCGCCAGGGACGTGCCCAATGGGGCGCCTACTCGACGTCGAAATTCGCGACCGAAGGCTTCATGCAGATTCTTGCCGACGAGCACCGCGACTCGTCGCTTCGCTTCAACTCGATCAACCCCGGAGCGACGCGCACCGAGATGCGCCGCGCCGCCTACCCCGATGAAGACCCGACAGCGCTGCGAACGCCGGAAGAGATCGTGCCCACCTATCTATGGCTGATGGGAGCAGAGAGCCACGGCGTGACCGGCCAGGCGTTCGACGCCCAGCCTCCTCGACGCTAGCGCTGCCCGACCAAACGGGCAGCGGGCGTCCAATGACACAGTGGCGTTTCATCGGTTGACCACGGATTCAGCCTCATCGACGGGAATCCACAGTGCCGCAATCAGTTCGGCGGGTGTGTCGAACCAGCGATCCGCCGGCCAGCTCTCGACGGGGTCGGCATCATCCAGGTAGCCGTAACTCACGGCAATGGCCGGCATGCCGGCGGCGCGGGCGGCCTGCATGTCGCGTCGATGATCGCCCACGTACCAGCAGTCGCCCGGGATGACGCCGAGTACGGTCGCGGCTTCGAGTAGCGGTCTCGGGTCGGGTTTTCGCACCGGCAGATCGTCGGCGCAAATCATGACCCCTGGCGTCAGGCCAAGCGCCGCGATCAGCGGCTCGGCGAAACGCCTGGGTTTGTTGGTCACGATTCCCCAGCCACGCTCAGCCATCTCCCAGCGCTCGAGAAACGGCGCCAGTCCCGGAAAAATCTGGCTTTCGTCGGCGACGATCTCGGCATAGCGGTTCAGCAGGTAGTCTCGCGCCGCGAGGTGATCCGGATGATCGGCGTCAATCGACAGGGCTAGTGATACCAGCGCGCTCCCCCCCTGGGAAACCTTGGCTCTCAACGTCTCGAAGGGAAGTCGCGCCAGGCCATGATGCTCCCGCAGACGGTTGGTCGCTTCGGCCAGATCCGGGGCCGTGTCGACCAGGGTGCCGTCCAGGTCGAAGAGCAGAGCGCGCGGCGTACTCGTTTCCTTCATGAATCGGTATTGCCCGTCCAGGTGGGCGTCACGTGAACCATGTAGTTGACGCTGACGTCGTGGGCGGTCAAGCGATAGCGACGAGTGACCGGGTTGTACGTCAGACCCGTCTGGTCGCGAAACTCGAGCCCGTATTGACGACACCAGCCCGAGAGCTCCGAGGGTTTGATGAGCTTGCGATATTCGTGCGTGCCGCGCGGCAACAGACCCAGCACGTACTCGGCGCCGAGGATGGCGAACGCGTAGGACTTCGGGTTCCGGTTGATGGTGGAGAAAAAGAGGTGACCACCGGGTTTGACGAGCTTGGCGCAGGCCTGAATCACTGAGCCGGGGTCGGGAACGTGCTCGATCATCTCCAGGCAGGTGACGACGTCGAATTCGCCCGGGCGTTCTTCGGCCATCGTTTCGACACTTGCGTGGCGGTAATCGACCTCTACGCCGCTCTCCATCTGATGCAGACGCGCGACGGAAAGCGGTGCCTCACCGAGGTCGATGCCGGTCACGTTGGCGCCACGCTGAGCCATTGCCTCACTGAGGATCCCGCCGCCACAACCGACATCGATCACCTGCTTGCCGGCGAGCGAGACGTGCTGGTCGATGAATCCCAGTCGAAGCGGGTTGATGTCGTGGAGCGGCTTGAACTCGCCCTCCCGGTCCCACCAGCGCCCGGCCAGGGCATCGAACTTGGCGATCTCGGCGCGATCGACGTTGGCGCGAGGGGCGCCGGTTTCCTGCGACTGTGTCATGAATGCGGTTCCTTCCCGGGTGATTCGACGTCTTCTCACGATCATGCGACGCGAAAGCCGTGAAGCCTTCTATCGCGTCACGTCAGCGAGCGTTGCGGTAGTCTACTATGGACGGTAGCGTCGCCGGGCGCCACGTCGATGAAACCTCGGTACGGCTCGGCATCATGCGACTGGGATTCGTGGAAATCGCCCGTTAAGCTATGGCCCCAGCGTCCACCGCAATGTGGCTACGCGACAATTCAGACTCAGGAAGGGAAGGACCCTAATATGATCCGCAAGGCCGTACTACCTGTCGCCGGATTCGGCACTCGTTGTCTGCCCGCCTCCAAGGCGATTCCCAAAGAGATGATCACCATCGTCGACAAGCCGGTCATCCAGTACGTCGTGACCGAAGCGGTGAAAGCGGGGATCAAGGAGATCGTGCTGGTCACCCACTCTTCCAAGAGCGCCATCGAAAACCATTTCGACAAGCACTTCGAACTCGAGCATCAGCTCGAAGCCAAGGGCAAGGACGAGCTGCTCGAAGAGCTTCGCAACATCATCCCCGACGACGTCAACGTCATCAGCGTCCGCCAGCCTGAAGCACTGGGACTGGGTCATGCGATTCTCTGCGCCCGCCCGGTGATCGGCAACGACCCGTTCGCGGTCCTGCTGCCGGACGTGTTGATCGACGACGAGGGCCTCGACGGCAACGACCTGGCAGGCATGATCGATGCCTTCGATCGTACCGGCAAGGCGCAGATCATGGTCGAGACCGTTCCGCGTGAGATGACCCATAAGTACGGCATCGTCGCGCTTGAGGGGGATGAGCCCGCCGCCGGCGAAAGTGCACCGCTGACCGGTATGGTCGAGAAGCCCAAGGTCGAGGAAGCCCCTTCGACGCTCGCCGTGATCGGCCGCTACCTGCTGCCTGGCGACATCTTCCCGATTCTCGCCGAGACGCGTCCCGGGGCGGGCAACGAGATCCAGCTGACCGATGCCATCGAAACCCTGCGCCAGAAGAGCGGGGCGGCGGCCTACCGAATGCAGGGGCAAACCTACGACTGCGGTAGCCAGCTCGGCTATCTCGAAGCGACGCTGGCGCTCGGTCGCAAGCACGCAAAGCTCGGCGAAGGGTTTCGTCAGCTGATCAAGCAATACGCGACTGAGGACTGAACCGATGCGGGTGGTCGTACATGGTAGCGAACTGGCCGCGGCGACCGCCGCCGCCGCGCTTTGCTGGGTCGGGCACCAGGTCACTTGGCTGGCGCATCCGGACTCCCCTTGGGCGAGTCTGGAGAACAGCGATTGGCTGACCAGCGAACCGGGCCTCAAAGCGCAGATCGAAATCGGCAAGGCCAGCGGTCAACTGACGGTGATCGATAGCATACCCGAGTCGCTTGAGGCCGACATTCACTGGCTCGCGCTCTCACCCGAGCAGCGCGACGCCGCCGAGCGCTACGTCGAGCATGTTCCCGGACGGCAGTCCACGCCGCTGGTGATCGTCAACAATTCGACGTTCCCCGTCGGGCAGACCGAGAAGCTCGAAGCGCTTCTCGGTCATGCCGGTCAGGTAGCCGTCGCACTACCCGATCGTCTGGAAGAAGGGCGCGCCTGGGAGACGTTCACGCGGCCGGCACACTGGCTCTTGGGTAGCGAGGACGAGTGGGCCACACAGCAGATTCGCGAGTTGCTGCGCGCCTTCAATCGCCGCCACGAAGTGTTTCAACTGATGCCGCGGCGTGCCGCCGAGCTGACCAAGCTCGCCATCAATGGCATGCTGGCCACCCGCATCAGCTTCATGAACGAGCTCGCCGGGCTCGCCGACTCGCTCGGCGTCGACGTCGAGTACGTACGCCAGGGCATGGGTGCCGACACCCGGATCGGGTTCGAGTACCTCTATCCCGGTTGCGGTTTCGGCGGCCCGAGTTTCTCGCGAGACCTGATGCGTCTCGCTGACGTCCAGCACTCGACGGGGCGAGAGTCGCATCTGCTCGAACACGTGCTCGATATCAATGAAGGCAAGAAAGAGACCCTCTTTCGCAAGCTCTGGAATCACTTCCAAGGCGAACTGGAAGGGCGAACCGTGGCGATATGGGGCGCTGCGTTCAAACCCGGCACCGCGCGCATCGATCACGCGCCCGTATTGACGCTGCTCGAAGCGCTCTGGGCGCAGGGCGTCAAAGTCCAGCTGCACGATCCGGCGGCACTTCATGCGCTCGCCGAGCTGTATCCGGACCAGCCACTGCTGACGCTCTGCGAAGGGGATTTCTACGCGGCGTGCGAAGGCGCCGATGCGCTGATGTTGGTCACCGAGTGGAAATGCTACTGGAATCCGGACTGGCGTCGGCTTTTGCAGGCGCTGCGAACGCCGCTGATTCTGGACGGTCGCAACATCTACGATCCCGCTTATGTGGCATCGCGTGGCTTCATCTATCGAGGCATCGGCCGTCGCGGCTAGCGTGCGACGGCAATGGAAACCAAGAGCGCCCGGCGGTGATCCCGTCGGGCGCTCTTCGGTTTTGGATATTGTTTCCTGGCTTCCCAGTCCCGGCGACGTGCAGTCGTTTCAGACGAGGGCGCTCCCGCCGCCCGGGACGGTCGATACGCTGGCGCAGAGCGCAGCATACTCCCAGTTGAGTAGCGGCCAGAGCGCGTCGAAGTAGGCGAGGCGGTCGCCGGGAAAATCCAGCCGGTAAGCGTCCGGCATCAGCGCCACCGCCAGTAGCGGCGTCACCCCCGAGGGCTGCTCACCGTGGCGCGTCGTTACCAAGCGCAGTTCCCCACGCGGCGATGCCGTCAGCCAGCTCCAGGGGGCGTCGCTGGTCTGGAGAACCTCTCGCCAGTGCGATGCCAGGCCGCGCCAGCTACCGAAATCGTGGATGACGGCCCGCTCCAGCGCGTCGGGCACCGCTACGGGGCGCGCTGTGAGTCCATGCCAGAAGACCGTGAGGTTCCATGCCTCGCCGGCGTACGACGCCGCAGAGTCGATCTTCAAGGTGGCAAGCTCGGCCAGCGAATTCTGAGCGACCTGCGATGCCGTCGTCGCGTTCAGCGCGTCGATCAGGGATCGATGGTAGTGGCTATAGAGCAGATCTACCTGGGCACGAGTGATGGCCGGCTCCAGCGAATGCCGTTCGAACGGCAGCGCCGGCAGTTCGAATCGCGGCGATGAGCGGGGGCGATCATTGCTGACAAACGACTCGAAATCGGTCTGAGAAGGCGTCATGGCACCCCTGGACGGTAGCGATTGAGCGCGTATGCTATCGCGGCCGGCGGTAGACGGGCTACAGTGGCCCTGTGAAGTCGAATTAGGAACGCGCTAGCTTCTCGGTTGTCGCTCTGGTACCACAGGAGTGGCGGTCAGCAACGGGCGGTTGGGTCGGACTCCGTTCGAGACGAGCGCCAGACGGATGGCGCGTCGTTCAATCGCCGCCGATACGTCTTCACCCTCGTCGACGCTCGGCGTCATCATTGGCTCAGTTTCTCATCGGTAAGGTAATTCACGGTAATGCCCCCCTCCGACGACCCATCCGATTCTCGCCGTTCGGCCACCGCCAGCCCTGCGGGTAGCGACCGACACGCCGCACCGTCACGCCAGATCGTCCCGGACAGGCGTGATGCCGGCGGCACCCGGCGTCCCTCATCGCGCTCGACGGCCACGCCCCGCCGAGGGCCGCGAGTCTGGCCGCTCTGGCTACTGGTACTGCTGCTCGCGGGGGCGCTCGGCGCAGTGATCTGGCAGTACCAGCACGATCGACAGATGTGGAGCGCCAGATTCGAGCGGCTGGACCAGCGTATCGCGGCGACGGGTTCGACCCTGGACAGCGCGGGTGAAGACCTGCGGGCGAGTTTGAACGACATCGAGCAGCGCCTGGAAGCGAGTCGCGCCGCCACCGGCAGCCTCGAAACTCGGCTAGCCGATGCCAGCGACAACAGCGAGACCCAGGAACGGCTAGACACTTTGCGCAGTACCGTAGATAACCAGCAGACACTGATCACGGCGCTACAGCGATCTTTCTCGGCGCTCGAGAGCACCGCCGAAGATGAGCGAGGCGCCCTTGCGGCACGAATCTCGACCCTCGAGGGGAACGACGCGAGCGTGGATGAGCGTCTCGAGACGCTGACCCAGCGACTCGACGCGACCCGTTCGCAGGACCAGGAGCTGGAGACCCGCCAACAGACGCTATCGGCATCGCTGGAATCTCTCGAGCAGAGTCAGGCGGCACTCGCCGATCGGATCGATCAGCGTGACTCGACCGGCGTGGACGCCGCCGAGGTCGAGCGTCTCGAGGCTTCGATCGACTCGCTGGAGCGTTCACTCGCCGAGTCAAAAGACGAGATAGCGGCACTCTCGGAGCGAGCGGCACCGTCGACGGAGGACATCGCCAGCCTCCAGGGCGCGGTGACGGAGCTGCGTCAAGGACAGACCGCGCTGAGTGCGGCGCTGGAAGGTGTGCAGAGTCGAGTCGCCAACCTGCCGAGCGGCACGAGCAGCGCTCAGATTCGCGACATTCAGGCACGCTTGGATTCTCTCGACGCTAGCCGCGCCCAGCTCACGCGTCGTGTCACATCGCTCATGGCCGATGTCGCCAACCTTCAACGTAGCGGGGGCTGAGCCGATGTCCGCATTCAACCTTTCGGCGGACCAGGGGCGGTATCGGGTGCGATCGCCGCTCGCCGCGACGCTCGTCGTGGTCATCGCGCTACCGATGACGACACCGGCGCTTGCGCTCGAGGCCGACGTGCGCGGCCTTGCCGGCGCGCCGGCCGACAACATCGTGGACATTCTTTCCGATCTCGACCCGGAGAGTCAGGCCACGCGCGAGCGGCTCGACGGCGTGGTTCGCGAACGTACCCAGCAGGCGCTGCAGGCCTACGGCTACTACGGCGCGGCGCTCGCGACGAACTATCCCAACGAGCGTAACGAGCGCGTGATCATCGATGTCGAGCCGGGTGAGCGGACGCGCATCACGCAACTCGAGATCGGCGTCCGCGGCGATGCCGAGCAGGACGAGTCCTTCGATGAGGCTCTGGCTGACAATCCGCTCAAGGAGGGGGACCCGCTCGTTCACTCTCGCTACGACGGCTTCAAGAGCCGCCTCTCGACGCTTGCGCTGGAGCGGGGCTACTTCAACTCCCGCTTCCTCCAGCAGCGCATCGAGGTCAGACCATGGGAGGAGAGCGCGCGCATCTTCCTCGATATGGACAGCGGGACCCGCTACCGCTTTGGCCACGTCCATTTTCACGGCAGTCAGATCGAGCGCGAGCGTATGAACAACCTCGTACCGTTCGCTCCCAATGACCCTTATCTCGCAGGCGAGCTGGCCGTCCTCAATCAGAACCTCGGGCAGACGAACTGGTTTCGCGGCATCTCGGTGCGCCCGCGAATCAACGATGACGCGCAGCCAGCGGCGCCCAGCGTCTGGTGGCGAGAGGCGACCGGGCGGGATACGACAGCGGGGCCTGGCCAGGTGCTCGGTGGCCCGGGGCTGCAGGTCGCTCGCCAGATTACCGATAGTCGGCCCACCGTGGTGCCGGTCGACGTCGAACTCACCCCCGCGGACCGGCACCAGTTCGAAGTCGGGGTGGGCTTTGCCACCGATGTCGGGCCGCGTACCCAGTTTTCCTGGACCATGCCGTGGCTCAATCGCTACGGGCACAGTTTGACCAACTCGTTCTATCTCTCCGCACCGGAGCAGCGGTTTTCGGGGGAGTACGCCATTCCACTGGCGAACCCGCTACGCGACAGCTACCGCGTTCGCTACGGGCTCGAGAGCGTCGACAACGAAGATACCGAGAGCTTCGAGAGCTCCGTCCAGGTGGCCCGTCACTGGGAATTCTCCAACGGCTGGATTCAGGATCTCTATTGGCAGACCACCTACGAGGACTTTACCCAGGCAGACCAGGACGATGCCGTTCTGCTGCTCTATCCGGGCATCAGCTGGTCACGAACGCGCAAACGCAACGCCACCTTCCCCAGCTGGGGGGACAAACAACAGCTGACACTCGAGTGGTCCGATCCTTCATGGGGCTCGGATGCTCGCTTCGTGCGGACGACGTTCAACTCGCAGTGGATTCGCACGCTGGGTACCGAGAATCGCTTCCTGGGACGGCTGGGCGGCGGGGCGATGGCGACGAATACCTTCGACAAGGTGCCGCCGTCACTACGCTTTTTCGCCGGCGGCGATCAAAGCATCCGCGGTTACTCCTACGAAAGCCTGTCGCCGGAGAACGATGACGGCGAGCTGCTGGGTGGCCAGCACATGCTGACCGGGAGCCTGGAATACCAGCGCCATCTCACCGGCGATTTCTGGAGTGCCACCTTCGTGGACACTGGCGACGCCTTCGATGAGTGGTGGCCTGAAGAACTCAAAACCGGTGCAGGCCTCGGCGTGCGCTGGATCTCTCCCGTGGGCCCGATTCGTTTCGACGTGGCCCATCCTTTCGATGACGAGGAGGACTCTTGGCGTCTGCATTTCTCCATCGGGCCGGAGTTCTGACTCGGCTGGTACTGCTACTGCTCCTTTGTCTGATCGGGATGGTGCTGCTGCTCCTCGGCGCGGGACTCTCTCCCTGGGGGGCGAACTGGCTGTTCGAGCAGGCGCAGTCTCGTGGGTTGGTACAGGCCGAACGCTTCGAAGGGGCCCCCCTCGATGAACTCACCATCGAGGGGCTATCGCTCGACGTGGCGACGCTGCATCTCCGGGTCGAGCGCTTTCATCTCGCCTGGGCCGACGACTGCCTGCTCAAGGGGCGGGTGTGTCTCGACGACCTGAGTGTGAGCGGCGCACGTATCCGTCTCGACGAGAGCGACTCCCCGCCCGCCGAATCGGCGCCGGCGAACGAGGGCGGGCTGCCGCAGATCGCCACTCCCGTTCCCATCGAGATTCGCAACGTCAGCCTCGACGACGTCGAGGTCGCGCTCGCCAACGGCACGCGCGTGCGCTGGGATCGCTTTCAGACCGGCGCGACGATGAGTGGCGATCGGCTCGAACTCTCGCCGACGACGCTCGAAGGCACCCGCGTTCGTCTGCCGGCGGTGGAGCCGGTCGACGGCCAAACTGCCCTGGCCGACGTCGAACTCGGCGACGGCGTCGTGGCACCGGCGGCGATTCAGGCGGCCGTCAACCTGAACGGTGAGGCAGACGCCGACAGATCGCTCGTTAATGGGGTAGCGACCGGCGCCACCTCGACCGAGGCTAGCGAGGCGCAACCGGCGTCGCCGCTGAGTGCGCTCACCCTGGCGGCGGCCGCCAACGTCAGCGGGGCGCCGGGTCGAGCATCCAGCGATCCGCTGGTCGCCGAGATCGAAAGTCAGCTACGCACGCTGCAAGGGCAGCTACCGGATTTCGAACTGCCTCTGGAGGTCGACATTCCGAGTCTGGTCGTGAGCGACCTCGAGTTGGAGGGGCCGACGCCGCAGCGGCTCGACCGGCTGGAGGTTTCAGTCGCCGCGGTCGACCGACGAGTCGAGCTGCGCCAGCTGACGCTCGATGCACCCGACGGACACGTCGAGTTGACGGCGCGAGCCGAACTCAGCGGTAACGTACCGCTCGACCTCACGCTTCGCGGCACGATCGAGCGGGTCCCGCTCGCGGGTCAACGAGTTGCCATCGACGTGAGCGGTAGCCTTGCCGATCTCGACGTCGCCCTGGAGACGAGCGGTGTGGGCGAGGCGCGCATTACCGCCAGCCTGCAGGCCTTCGAGCCGGGCGTACCGTTCGCGCTCGACGCCGAACTCGGTGAGTGGCGCTGGCCGCTGCCTCAGCAATCGGCCGCCGTGCTGCTCGGCGAGAGTGCGCTCGATGCGACCTCGATCCAGAGTGCCCGCGCCATTCAGAATGTCCCTTCCGTCGCCGACTACCGGCTCGATCGACTTCGTCTCGACGCTGAGGGAACACTGGGCGCTTATCAGACGACCCTCGAGGTCGCCGCGCAGGGGGATCAGCTGCCCCCGGTCGAGCTGGCCGTGGATGGCAGCGGCGATCTGCATCACTTCCAGTGGCAGCCGTTGCGGCTCGCCAGTGAAGGCGGCGAACTCCAGAGTCAGGGGATCGTGCGCTGGACGCCGACGCTCTCCGCCAGCCTCGATCTCGATGTCAGTCAGCTTCCGCTCGAGGCGTTCACCGACGCGGTGACCGGGACGCTCGACGGTCAGGCACGCGCGGCTTTTGCCATGCGCGAGGACGGCGGCTGGGAGCTGGCTCTGCCCCGGCTCGCAATCGACGGCCGGCTGCAGGACCGCCCGCTGCGTCTCGCCGCTCGGCTCGACGGCAATAGCGACATGCAGTGGAACGTTCATGAGTTGGATCTGCGTCAGGGCAACAATCGCGTCACCGCGAACGGCCGAATCGATGACCGACTCAACCTCGACGGCCGGATCGATGCGCCGGCGCTGGAGACTCTTCTACCGGCACTCTCCGGGGCGCTGCGTGGCACGTTTCAAGGTCGTGGCACCCTCGAGCGCCCACAAATCGCGCTCGATCTCGACGGCAGCGACGTCGGCTACGGTGACAACCGGGTGTCGAGGCTTGCCCTGCAGGCGAACTCCACCGGTGCGCAGGACCCAGAGTTCGACGTCGATCTCGACGCCAGCGGTATCGCGGCTGCCAATCAGCGCATCGAGCGGGTCGGGCTGGATCTTGCCGGTCGGCTCTCCCAGCACCGGCTCACGCTGGATGTGACCGGCGGTGAGGGACTGCCGGTCTCTCAGGCATCGCTGGCACTCGCCGGCGGCCTCGATCAGACCAGCCAGCGATACCGCGGCACGCTCTCGTCGCTCGCCGTGGGAACGAACTATGGTGACATCGCGCTTCGCTCGCCGTTCGATTTCAACGCCGACCTGGCAGGCGCAAGTGCCAGCGTGTCGCCGTTCTGTCTGGATCGACGCCAGGGCGGCGCGCTCTGCTTGACCGAACGCATGACCGCCTCGGCGGCGCAGGGTCGGGCGGCGCTGGCGCTGGAAGACGTACCCATGGCGCTACTCGACGACTTCATGCCGGACGGCTGGCGCGTCGATGGTGAGACCGCCGGCAATGTCGTGGCCAGCTGGTCGCAGGGTGGCAGCGCCTGGAGCGCCACCGCAGACCTCGACAGCCGCGCGGCGATCACCGGCATCGATGCGCGCGGCGCCCCCTGGCAGGTGCCGGAGGCAACACTTGCGATGTCGCTCGAGGCGAATCAGCAGCGTGCCAGCACCCGTGTCGATCTCAATCTCGAGGACGCCGGCGACGTGCGGCTCGAGGCGCGTATCGACGACCCGGCCGGCGCGGGCACCCTCGGCGGGCGGTTGCAGCTCACCGATCTACGCTTTGCGCCCTATCAGCCGCTCGTGGCAGGGATCGACGAACTCAATGGCGCGCTCAACGGTGACGTGGCGCTTGGCGGGACCCTCGCGATGCCATCGCTCGACGGCAACGTTCGCATCAGCGATGTCAGCGTGCGCGGTGGCGTGTCGCCGGTGGCGATCACCGACGCCGAGCTCGATCTGGCGCTCGATGGCCAGACCTCGACCCTCGACGGCTACGTGCAGAGTGAGGACGGGCGGCTCGAGCTCGATGGCGGCGCCGACTGGCAGGATCCGGCGGAGTGGCGCGCCAACGTCGATATCGACGGCACGCAATCGCCATTGATGGTCGCCATGCCGGCCTTCGGCCGGTTGCGAGTCGCGCCGGATATCCAGGTCAGGGCGATGCCGCAGCGTCTGCAGGTGCGCGGCGACGTGACGGTGCCGTGGGCCCGGCTTGAAGTGGGTCAGCTTCCCGCCTCGGCGCAGGTGCCCAGCAGCGACACCGTGATCATTACCGAGGAGGAGGATCGCGCGCGTGACGCGGCACAGGCCGCCGAAGCCAACGCCGACGGCGCCGACACCGCCAAGGCGCTCGCCGACGCGGGGATGCAGCTCGACGTTCGGGTCAATCTGCATCTGGGCCCGGACGTTCAGCTCGAGGCCTACGGTCTCGAAACCGGCCTGCGCGGGGAACTCGAGATTCGCCAGGGGACGGGGCCGGTACAGCTCTACGGCGACGTCAACCTCGTCGGCGGCACCTATACCTCCTTCGGCCAGGACCTGATCATTCGACAGGGCCAGGTGCTGTTCAGCGGTCCCGCCTCGCAGCCGAGCCTGCGTTTCGAGGCGATCCGCAATCCGGACTCCACCGAGGATGATGTCGTCGCCGGCCTGCGCGTGACCGGTCAGGCTGCCGCGCCACGGCTGACGATCTTTTCGGAACCGGCGATGACCGAGAGTCGAGCGCTCTCGTACATTCTCCGCGGGCGGGCGCCGGAAGACGACGGCGGCGGTGACGATGCGCTCGCCTCCGCCCTCATCGGCCTGTCGCTATCGCAGACCGGCAGCGCCGTGGGGCGCGTCGGTGAATCCTTCGGTGTCGAGGATTTGAGCCTGGATGCCTCTGGCTCCGGCGACGACAGCCAGGTCGTGGTCAGCGGTTACGTCTTCGACGACTTGAAGGTGAGCTACGGCGTCGGCATATTCTCTCCCATCGCGGAGCTCACGCTGCGCTATCGGTTGATCCAGAATCTCTATCTTCAGGCCGTATCCGGCGCGGCCCAGGCCGTGGATCTGATCTATACCTTCAGTCTCGGTCGAACGGGCGGGCCATGATCCTGGGCGAATTCGTTGCCTTCATGGCCCGTCGACTATCCGACCGATTACGTTCACCAGGAGGTGTTCCCATGTTTCAACGTCGACCCGACGTCCTTCCCGATGCCACCAGTGCACTGCCGGGCCGAGATCAGCCGCTGACGATCAGCGGCGAACATCTCGTCAACGGTGCCCGCATGACACCGCCGTTCCCTGAAGGGAGCGAGGAGATCGTGCTGGGTCTTGGCTGCTTCTGGGGTGCCGAGCGTCTCTTCTGGCAGATGGACGGTGTCCTCGTCACAGCGGTCGGTTACGCCGGGGGCATTACCCCCAACCCGACCTACGAAGAGACGTGCAGTGGCAAGACGGGCCACGCCGAGGTGGTTCGCGTCGTATTCGATCCCCGGCGCGCCTCGCTCGAGCAGCTGCTCGGCGTATTCTGGGAGGCGCACGATCCGACACAGGGGATGAGCCAGGGCAACGACCAGGGGACGCAGTACCGTTCCGCGATCTATTACGTCGACGATGCCCAGCGCGAGATCGCCGAACGCAGTCGTGACGAGTACGCCACGGCGCTCAGCGAGAAGGGGCTGGGGCCGATCACCACGGAGATTCGCCCGCTCGACGCTTTCTACTATGCCGAGGAGGGCCATCAACAGTATCTGGCCAAGAACCCCAACGGCTACTGCGGTCTCAAGGGCACCGGCGTGAGCTGTCCGCTACCGGCCTGACGCCGAGGCCATCATCGCGTGAGCCGAGGTGACTCGCGGGATCGTCGATGCCGGTGCAGCACCCTGCAACTCGATCGCCCGGACGACCGTCGTCGTCCGGGCGTTTCTTTGTCGACCAGGCGTTTCTTTGTCGACCAGGCGTTCTTGAGTCGTCGCAGCGACTCGGATACTCGACGTCAGGTGTCGTGACGGGCGTGGGGGCTCTCGGGCAGCGGCCTCGCGTTCGTAAGTATCCAGCTTTCGAGCTGGGCGACGACGCGACGGGCGAGCCAGGAGCGAAGTCGGCCGCGGTCGCATTCGATGTAGCCGACGTGGCCACCGTGCGGGGCAATCTCGAGGCGCACCGCGGGGGCCGGTGCGGGTAGCCGCGCGAACAGGTTGGCGGGCATGAAAGGATCGTCGTCGGCGTGGAGTATGAGCGTCGGCGTCGTGATACTTCCCAGCAGCGGCCCGGCCGAGGCGCGGCGATAGTAGTCGCTCGCGGAGGCGAAACCGTGAAGTGGGGCGGTCACGGCATCGTCGTAGGCCCAGAACGTGTCGAGCGCGCGCAGATCGGCGGTGGCTAGGGAGAGCGGAAGCGTGTGGCGCTCGAGCTGGCAGGCCAGCTTTCGGCGCAGCTCGGCCAGCAGGTAGCGCTGGTAAACCCTACCCCTTTTACCGTTCAGGGCGTCGGCGCTCGCGGCCAGATCGAGCGGGGCGTTGATGGCGATCGCCCCGGTGAGATCCATTGGCGTTTCGGCGACGAGCTTCATCAGCATGTTGGCGCCCAGAGAGACGCCGGCGGCGACCATGGGTGCCCGCGGATAGCGTTGGCGAATCCGCTCGAGGATCTCTCGGGCATCGCCGGTATCTCCGGAGTGATAGGCGCGAGGAAGACGGTTCGGCAGCGTGCCGCAGCCGCGGAAATGCATCAGTGCTCCCCGCCAGCCGCGTTGTGCGACCCCGTGCAGCAGTTGCCGCGCGTAAGGTGAGTCGATGGACCCCTCGAGGCCGTGAAACAGAACGAAGATCGGCGCGACCGGCGAATGCGGCGCGGGGTCACTCCAGGCAAGCTCGACGAAATCGCCGTCCGAGAGCTCGACGATCTCAGTAGTCCGCGCCAGTGCCTGCCGCGGTAGCCATCGCGGCAGTAGCGTCTGGACATGACGATTACCGAGGCCGCGTGGCGGACGAAAATCCGCCACAAAGGTACCGCCGCGCGTGAGGTCGCTGGCGCTGTTCACGGGCCCGCCACCCGTGAGCGAGGTGCCCGCCATTCGGCTACGGCTCGGCTTGCGTGAGGTTGTCGTAGCCGTTCGCGGTGATCATGACGTTGTCCTCGATGCGGATGCCGCCGTGATTGGCCAGCCGATCGACCGCCGCCCAGTCAACCACCGATGCGTGTCGGCCCTCTCGGAATGGCGCGAGCAGCATCGGGATGACGTAGAGACCGGGCTCGAGGGTGACGACCATGCCGGCTTCGAGGGGGCGGGTGAGTCGCAGCGCCGGGTCGCGCGCCGGCGGTGGCAGCGGCGTGCCGCTGGCGTCCCGCTGGCGTCCCGCCACGTCGTGAACCTGAACGCCGAGACTGTGCCCGAGACCATGGGGGCAGAAGGCGCGGGTCAACCCGCTCTCGACTGCCGCCTCCACGCTCGCGTCGACGAGATCAGTGGCGATCAGCAACTCGGCGAGATGCTGGTGCATCCGTTCGTGTAGGGCAACGAAGTCGACGCCTGGCGCCAATCCTTCGATCAGGCGCTGCTGAAAGTGGGTCACGCCGTCGATCAGCGCGGAGAACAGCGGATCCGCCTCGCTGCCCGTCCAGGTGCGGGTGATGTCGGCGCAGTACCCGAGATGGCGATGACCGGCATCCACTAGCAAAGAGCGCGGCTTGTCCGGGGCGTATTTGTCGTAATGCTGGTAGTGCAGGGTGCCGGCGTGGGCGTTGACGCCCACGATGTTCTGGTAGGGCAGTTCGCTCTCTCGCTGCCGGGATGCCGACAGATAGGCGAGCTGGGCATCCAGCTCGGCGCCACCGGCAGTGAACGCCGCCCGGGCGGCACGATGCCCTTCGAGCGCTATCTGGTTGGCGACGAAGAGGCAGTGCCGCTCGTGGGCATCCTTGTAGAGACGCAGTTCGTCGAGCGCATGACACAGTGCCGGGGGATTGCCGGTTGCGCCCTCGGGTAGCGCCTGCGGATCGACATCGCCGATGACCGCTAGACGGCTGCCGCTGGCGACTGAAGCGGGCAGAGCCTGAGGCTGCTCATGAGGCGTCAGCGTCATGAAGTCGGCAAACACGCCTTTGGGAGCCGGGGTGGCGAGATGCCAGAAATCCGCCGGGGCGTAGTAGAACCACTGAGGCGAGTGGCCGGGGCGAATCAGCAGCCAGTCGTGCTGGTGCGATGCGGCACCGGTCCAGTGGATGAAGTGGCCGTAAGCCGCGAACGATGCCTGCTGGTCGTCTGCATAGTGGCTGCGGGCATGACCGCTGTAGATGGCAACGGCATCGAAGCCGTGCTCGCTCAAAAGGTCGGTATAGGCCTTCTGGAGTCGCACCAGATGGTCACGGTGGCGTGAGGCACAGGCCTCAGTAGCGATCGTCATGGTCGGTTTCCTGAAGATGGGCCAGAACCGCTTTCAGCCCGGGATGGGCATTGTCACGGTGATGATAAAGACGCAGCGTCAGCGCGACGTCCCAGCGGCTGTCGCCGGCTCGGATCAGTTTGCCGCGTTCCAGGAGTCGGTCGATGGTGCGCTGCGGCAGCCAGCCGAGTCCATATCCCTGAGTGACGAGTTCACGAATGTTGGAGGTTTGCACGTTCTCGTTCAGGGCCGCCAGGTGAACCTTTTCGGAGAGGTGCTCGAAGTGCTCCCGAAGCGTGGCGGCAATGAGACCACTGGGGTGATAGGCGATGTAGGGTAGCGGTCGGTTCGGCGTACCCGGGAGAGAGAATTTCGCCTGCCCGTTCCTATCCACCGCGCTGACGGGAATCAGGCGCTCTTGCCCGAGGCAGAGCGAGTCCAGTCCCTCCATGTCGAGCTTGGGCGGTGTCCAGGCATGGGGCCAGTAGCAGAGCGCAAGCTCGATTTCGCCGCGTCTGAGCGCCCTGAAATAGTCTTCGATCAGCCAGCTGGTCGCGCGTAGGTAGGGCTGGACGCGATGCGTGAGACCCTGCGCGGTTAGCCATGCCGGCACGAAATGGGTGACGAGACTCTGCGGTGCGGCAAGTCGAATGGTTTCGGTCTGGGTCTGGGCGAGCGTCTGCAGCCGCTCTCGTGTCAGCCGCATGCCCTCGGTCATCTGCTGGCACAGCAGCAGAAATTCCTGACCGGCGGGCGTGAGACTCAGCGGCGTGGTGTGGCGGTCGACGAGCACTGCGCCCATCGACTCTTCGAGTAGCTTGATACGCCGGGAGAAGGTCGGCTGCGTGACGTTCTGGCGGTTGGCGGCGCGCGAGAAGTGGCGCGTTTCGGCAAGAACGATGAAGTCCTCTAGCCAGCGAAGTTCCATGTCGCTCTCTGTCGTCGATCGCACTCGGTATCGGCCATGGCCGGTACCGAGCCTCGAACGCCTGGGGCGTTAGGCGTTGGCGGTATCCGGCCGTACGGGTAAAGGGTCTGCAAATGTCTACGGCGCGGGCGGACGCGACGGCATGATACGGATCGAGCCGGTCTGGTCCGGCTGGGAGACGGTGCAACCTAGATCGTTGACCCGACCATCGTCGAGCCCGTAGACCCAGCCGTGGATGGAGAGCGGCTGCTCACGCTGCCAGGCTCGCTGGATGATCTTGGTGCGGCAGAGATTGGCGACCTGAAGGCGCACGTTGTGTTCGCACATGCGATCGACCCGCTCATCGAGGGGCAGATGCTCGAGCTCTCCCCGGTGCAGTTCGTAGAGTTCGCTGACGCTATGCAGCCAGTAGTCGACGATACCGTGCTCCCCACCGGTGATGGTCGCTTTGACACCGCCACAGCCGTAGTGACCAACGATCATGATGTGCTTTACCTTGAGCACGTCCACGGCGAACTGAACGACCGATAGGGCGTTCATATCGTTGTGATAGATAAGATTTGCGACGTTGCGATGGACGAAGACTTCGCCCGGGGGAAGGTCCACGATCTGGTTTGCCGGCACGCGGCTATCGGAACAGCCGATCCAGAGGTAATCCGGGTTCTGCTGCTGCGATAAACGCGAGAAGAATTCCGGGTCGCGCTGCTGCACACGCGCCGCCCAGTCGCGGTTCTGGTCGAGAAGTGTCTGAATGTCGGTCATGTCGATCGGTACCCAATGTCATTCTATCGCCGGAGAGAATACCGGCGCTTCGAGGCGAACCCGGACCGAGAAATTCGACGGATTCGCCGAAAAAAGCATAACGCTGGCATCGTCTTTTGGACAGCAGTAGGCGCGTTGGGACGGGAGGGGGCTCTCCCTAGGCCAACTTCGGACTGCTATCATCCCGCCATCATGTCTCAAGGAGTTATCGCGTGACGAGTTACGACTACGATTTGTTCGTTATAGGGGCGGGGTCCGGTGGCGTTCGCGCGGCGCGTACCGCCGCTGCGACCGGCGCCAAGGTGGCCGTGGCCGAGGACCGCTATCTGGGTGGCACCTGCGTCAACGTTGGCTGCGTGCCCAAGAAGCTCTACTCCTACGCTGCCCATTTCCATGAAGCGTTCGAGGATAGCGCGGGTTTCGGCTGGACGTTGAGCGAGCCGCCCAGGTTCGATTGGCCGACGCTTCGCGACAACAAGATCGAGGAGATCAAGCGTCTCAACGGTATCTATAACCGGTTGCTGGACGGCGCCGGCGTCGAATTGATCAACGCTCGTGCCAAGGTCGTCGACGCCCACGCAGTCGAGGTCAATGGCAAGCGTGTCACCGCCGAGAAGATTCTGGTCGCGGTGGGTGGGTGGCCCTGGGTGCCCGAGTTCGAGGGCAACGAGCACACCGTCAATTCCAACCAAGTCTTCGATCTGGAGACTTTTCCCAAGCGCTTTCTCGTGCTGGGCGGCGGCTACATCGCCGTCGAGTTTGCGAGCATTTTCAACGGCCTCGGGGCCGAGACGCATCTCGTCTATCGTGGCTCGCTCTTCCTGCGAGGGTTCGACGAGGAGGTTCGCAACTTCACCCGGGACGAGATGGCCAAGAAGGGCGTCAATCTTCAGTTCCAGACCAACATCGAGCGTATCCGCAAGGTCGAGACGGGTCTAGAAGTCACGCTGACCAGTGGCGAAACGCTGGAAGTCGATGCGGTACTCGCAGCCACGGGCCGCCGCCCCCATCTCGAGGGACTGGGGCTCGAGGCGCTGGATGTCGAAACCGACACCAGCGGTGCGCTCAAGGTCAACGAGCGCTTCGAAACCTCCGTACCGTCGATTCTCGCGCTGGGTGACGTCATCGGCGGGCCCGAGCTCACGCCGGTCGCGTTGGCCGAAGCCATGCATCTCGTGGCGCACCATTACGGCGACGAAGCGCCCAAACCCCTCGAGTACGAAAACATCGCGACGGCAGTTTTCTGCCATCCCAACATCGGGACGGTCGGTCTTTCGGAAGAGGAGGCGCGTGAACGCTTCGCCTCGGTCCGGATCTACAGTGCCGATTTTCGGCCGATGAAGCACACGCTGTCGGGAAGCGACGAGCGGTGCCTGATGAAGCTCGTCGTCGACGATGCCAGTGACCGCGTCGTCGGCGTGCACATGGTAGGCGAGGAGGCTGGGGAGATCGTTCAGGGCTTGGCGATCGCCGTCAAAGCGGGGCTCAGCAAGGCCGACTTCGATGCCACTGTAGGGATCCATCCCACCGCGGCGGAAGAGTTCGTCACCATGCGAAACGTCACTCGTCGCTGACCCTTTTCATTTTCCGCGATGCGATCGACGGCCGCCCCTCGGGGCGGCCGTCTGCGTTTGAGCGCCAGGTCGTCGTTTCGACACCTTGCTCGCGAGTCGTATGAACTAGACTGCCTTGAAGCGGCGTGAAAGACCCCTAACGAGAGCGAACATCTTCGACGAAGCGCTGGCTTTTCATAATATTTCGTTATCTTAAACGATCTTTGCAATAACCCTGAATTTGTTGATGTGCTAAACCCTTGTTATCCTGAAACCAAATTCGCCATGGCGACGAAGACGATGACTCATCCCAATCCGGCGTTTACCCCCTCGGTCGAACTCGCCCGTCCCACCATTGCGGACGCTGTGGTCGGCAAGCCTGACATGCCGCTGTACATCCGCAAGCCCACGACGGAAGACGGTTGGGGGATCTACGAGCTGGTCAAGGCGTGCCCGCCACTCGACGTCAATTCGGGCTACGCTTACCTGCTGTTGGCGACCCAGTTTCGTGACAGTTGCGCTGTTGCCACGACGGAACATGGCGAAATCGTGGGTTTCGTCTCGGGTTACATCAAGGCCGATGCTCCGGACATCTATTTTCTCTGGCAGGTCGCAGTGGGAGAGAAGGCCAGGGGCACCGGGCTGGCGAGACGCCTCATCGAGGCCGTCATGAGCCGCCCTGAGCTCGCTAAGGTCAATCACCTTGAAACGACCATCACACCCGACAATCTGGCGTCCTGGGGGCTTTTCAAACGCCTGGCTCAGCGCTGGCAGGCTTCGCTTTTCAGCCGCGAGTACTTCTCGACGGAACAGCTGGGAGGTGAACACGACCCGGAGAATCTCGTACGGATCGGCCCCTTCGATCCGCAACAACTTTTTTGAGGCGATCGCTGTCGCCGTCGTTCACCGCCAATCATGGAGGTTGCATGCAGACGCAAATTCTCGAACGGATGGAATCCGAAGTCAGAACCTACTCTCGCTCTTTCCCGACGGTATTCACGCACGCCAAGGGATCGAGACTGACCGACGAGCAGGGCCGCGAATACATCGACTTCCTGGCGGGCGCGGGAACACTGAACTACGGCCACAATCATCCCAAGCTGCAGGAAGCGCTGGTCGAATACATCACGAGCGACGGCCTGGTTCACGGTTTGGACATGTGGTCCGAGGCGCGTCGTAGCTACCTCGAAACGCTGGAAGAAGTGATCCTCAAACCCCGAGGGCTGGATTACAAGGTCCATCTTCCCGGACCCACCGGCACCAACGCCGTCGAAGCTGCCATTCGTCTGGCCCGAGTCGCCAAAGGGCGGCACAACATCGTGACGTTCACCAATGGTTTCCACGGCGTGACCATGGGGGCGCTGGCGACTACCGGTAATCGCAAGTTCCGTGAAGCCACCGGAGGCATTCCCACGCAGGGTGCGAGCTTCATGCCGTTCGACGGCTACATGGGCGACGGGGTCGACACGCTCGATTATTTCGAAAAGCTGCTGGGTGATCAGTCCGGCGGACTGGACATGCCGGCCGGCGTCATCGTCGAAACGGTCCAGGGCGAAGGCGGTATCAACCCGGCGGGACTCGGGTGGCTCAAGCGTCTCGAGAGCATCTGTCGGGCCCACGACATTCTACTCATCGTCGACGATATTCAGGCCGGGTGCGGGCGCACCGGCAAATTCTTCAGCTTCGAACATGCTGGCATCGTTCCGGACATCGTCACCAATTCCAAGTCGCTTTCCGCCTATGGAATGCCGTTCGCCCATGTGCTGATGCGCCCGGAACTGGATAAGTGGAAACCCGGCCAATACAACGGTACGTTCCGCGGTTTCAATTTGGCCTTTGTCACCGCCACGGCTGCCTTCAAGCACTTCTGGCAGGATGACAAGCTCGCCCGCGACGTCCAGCGCAAGGGACGAATCGTCGAGGAGCGCTTTGCCAAGATCGCGGCCTGGATGACCGAACAGGGTTACCCGGCATCCGAGCGCGGTCGCGGTTTGATGCGTGGCATCGATGTGGGTGACGGTGACATCGCCGACAAAGTCACGGCCAAGGCGTTCGAGAACGGGCTTGTCATCGAAACCGCCGGTCAGGGCGGCCAGGTCATCAAGTGCCTGTGCCCGCTGATCATCAGCGACGAGGACTTGCTCGAGGGGTTGGACATACTCGAACGCAGCGCCCATGACGCACTTGGCTAAGCCGCTATCGACGCTCACTCACCGGAGCGACACGATCGCTCCGGTCAGGGGCCTTCATCATGACTCGTTTCATTTTTATGAGGATGCCATCGAATGATCGTACGTAATCTCGAAGAATGCCGTAAGACCGAACGCTTCGTTGAAGCCGAGAACGGTAACTGGGACAGCACACGCTTGATGCTTGCCGACGACAACTGCGGTTTCTCGTTCAACATCACGCGCATTCACCCGGGTACCGAAACCCACATCCACTACAAGAACCATATCGAAGCCGTCTTCTGTTACGAAGGTGAAGGCGAGGTCGAAACGATCGCGGATGGTAAGGTTCATACCATCAAGGCCGGTGACATGTATCTGCTCGATCAGCATGACGAGCATTGGCTGCGCGGCAAGGAGAAGGGCATGACCGTCGCCTGCGTATTCAACCCGGCGCTGACCGGACGCGAGATCCATCGCGAGGATGGCTCATACGCACCGCCCGAAGCGTGATTGCGACGCCGCATCAAGGCTCGCAGTAGTCGTCGTCAAATGGCTACTGGCCAACGAAAAAAACCGCCCGGGAGGGCGGTTTTTTTTGTCTCGACGACGACAATCCATCGCCAATATGGGCTCCGTCACAGCCTGACAAGCGAGAAAAGCGGATCGGCGATCGGCATGCGGCTATTGATCGACATCATGACACTCAGTGCCGTTACGACCATGATCGAGATGCCGAATACCTTCTTTGCCCACGCGTCACTATCCTCGGCCTTGAACCCCTTGAGGGCGATCGATAGCCAATACAGGCTCATACCGGCCGCGACGACGCCATAGAGCCAGCCGGCATAGCCGGCAACGCTCAACATGACCGACGCCAGTCCGAACAGTGCGGTGTAGACGACGATTTGTCGCTTGGCACTGGCGATACCGCGCTTGACGGGCAGCACGGGGATCGATGCCGATGCATAGTCATCGAAACGAAAGATGGCGATCGCAAACGAGTGCGGCATTTGCCACAGACCGAAAATGAGTAGCAGCAGTAGGGCGCCCAGATCGAACGTTCCTGTCACTGCACAGTATCCGATGACCGGGGGCGACGCCCCGGAAAGACTGCCAATCAGCGTGCTGTGGACCGAATTGCGTTTCAGGTAAAGGCTATAGGCACCGACATAGATGGCGAATCCGAAAGCCGCGAACCCAGTCGCCAAGGCAGTCGTTTGCCACGCCAGCAGACCGAATCCGGCAAGTCCCAGTACGACTGCAAAGATCAACGCTACCGCTATCGAGATTCTGCCGGTCACCATGGCGCGAGAGCGTGTCCGCGCCATATGGCCATCGATATCACGATCGATCACATTGTTGAAAACGCAACCCGAGGCAACGACGAGTGAGGTGCCGATAACGGCGGCCAGGAACACTAGCGGCTCGAAATGACCACCGGCGGCTAAACAATAGCCGCCGATGACTGTCACGAGATTACCGAAAATGATTCCGGGCTTGGTAAGCAGCAAATACGGCTTGAACGCCATCCGCCGGCTTAGCCCATCATCATATTGGCGTGAAGGTGATGCATGATCCATAGGGAACCACCCACGAGGAGTACGAGTACCGCGACGGTGAAGACGAAGGACATGAAGTTCCAACCGTCTTCATCCTTGGTGTTCAAGTGCATGAACAGGATCAGCTGTACCAGTACCTGAATGATGGCCGTCACTGTCACGACGATGACCCGGGCGAAGTGAGAGAAATCTCCCAGCATCACGACGCCGAATGCGACGAGCGTCAGGGCGATCGAAATGACGAGGCCAACGACATAGGACTTGAGGCTGCCATGGCTGGCGCCGGTGTCGACTGAGTTATGTACGTCGCTCATGACATGGCTCCGAACAGATAGACGAAGGAGAAGACGCAGATCCAGACGATGTCCAGGAAGTGCCAGAACAAGCTCAGGCAGAGCATGCGCGGCTTGGTGACATCGCTGAGGCCTTGCTTGGAGATCTGGAAGAACATGATCAGGATCCAGACCAGACCCAGGCTCACGTGAAGACCGTGCGTACCGACTAGGGTGAAGAAGCCCGACAGGAACGCACTGCGGTCAGGTCCAAAGCCTTCGGCAATCAGGTGATGAAACTCGTAGATCTCGAGACAGATGAAGCCCAGGCCGAGAAGAAACGTGACGGCCAACCACTTCAGTACACCACCCTTGTCACCGGCAGTCTGCGCCAGAATGGCCAGACCGAAGGTGAAGCTGCTGACGAGCAGAAAGATCGTCGAAACGAAGATCAGCGGCAGTTCGACGATGTCACTTGCGCCGGGACCGCCAGCGGTCCCGGAAAGCAATACCGCGAAAGTGGCGAACAGCGTGCCGAAGATCACCAGGTCGCTCATCAGATAGACCCAGAAACCGAACACCTTGATCGCGCCGGTGTCGTGATGCTCATGCCCGTCGTGGGCATGAGCGTCGTGCTGCTTGAGCGTATCGGTTGCCATGATTAGACCTGCACCTCTAGCCGTTTGTAGTAAGCGCGCTCGATCTTCTCGACCTCGGCGGCATCCACGTAGTAGTCGGTATCACTGTTGAAGATACGGAACATGAACGTGACGAAGATGCCCAGGCCACCGGCAATCGCCAGCCACCAGATATGCCAGATGAGGGCGAAGCCGAAGACGATGGCGAACAGTCCGATCAGCGGACCTTCGGTCGTGTTCTTGGGCATGTGAATGTCTTCGAACTCGTGCGCCAGTTCACGTTTGAAGCCACCCGGTTGCTGCTTCATCTCCCAGAACGCGTCAATGGAGCTGACGGTCGGCAGGTGCGCAAAGTTGTAGTGCGCGGGCGGGGAGGCGGCTGCCCACTCGAGCGTACGGCCATCCCACGGGTCGCCGGTCAGGTCGCGATTCTTCTCGCGGTCTTTCACGCTGACAATGATCTGGATGACCAGGCAGGCGATACCCATCGCGATGATGACGGCACCCACCCACGCCACGATCATGAGCGGCTGCCAGCCGGTCGGTTCGTAGGACTGCATGCGACGCATCGCGCCGAAGAAGCTCAGGGCATAGAGCGGCATGAAGGCCATGTAGAAGCCGACGAGCCAGCACCAGAACGAACGCTTGCCCCATTTCTCGTTCAGCGTGAAGCCGAACGCTTTCGGGAACCAGAAGGTGAGACCCGCGAGCATGCCGAAGACCACGCCGCCGATGATGACGTTGTGGAAGTGGGCAATGACGAACAGGCTGTTGTGAAGCACGAAATTCGCGCCCGGGACAGCGAGCATCACGCCGGTCATGCCACCCAGAGTAAAGGTGATGATGAAGCCGATGGTCCAGAGCACCGGCGAGGTGAACTGGATGCGGCCGCGGTACATGGTGAACAGCCAGTTGAAGATCTTCACGCCCGTCGGGATGGCGATGATCATCGTCGTGATGCCGAAGAAAGCATTGACGTTGGCACCGGCACCCATGGTGAAGAAGTGGTGCAGCCAGACGACGAACGACAGGATCGTGATCGCAACGGTCGCCCAGACCATCGTCTTGTAACCGAACAGACGCTTCTTGGTGAACGTCGCAATGACTTCCGAGAACACGCCGAATGCCGGCAGGATCAAGATGTACACCTCGGGGTGTCCCCACGCCCATATGAGGTTGACGTACATCATCATGTTGCCGCCCATATCGTTCGTGAAGAAGTGGAAGCCGAGATAGCGGTCCAGCGTCAACAGCGCGATAGTCACGGTCAGGATCGGGAAAGAGGCGATGATCAGGACGTTGGCGCAGAGCGACGTCCAGGTAAAAATGGGCATGCGGAACATCGTCATGCCTTTCGTGCGCATCTTGAGGATGGTCACGAAGAAGTTGATGCCGGTCAGTGTCGTCCCGATACCGGATATCTGTAACGCCCATATCCAGTAGTCCACGCCAACGTCGGGACTGTACTTGATACCCGAAAGCGGGGCATAGGCCAGCCAACCCGTCTTGGCGAACTCACCGACTACCAGCGAGATATTGACCAGTACCACACCTGCCACCGTGAGCCAGAAGCTCAGGTTGTTCATGAACGGGAAAGCGACGTCGCGCGCACCGATCTGCAGCGGAACCACGAGGTTCATCAGGCCGATGACCATGGGCATGGCGACAAAGAAGATCATGATCACGCCGTGGGCCGTGAAGATCTGATCGTAGTGGTGGGGCGGTAGATACCCCTCGGCGCCGCCGGCGGCGATCGCCTGCTGCGTACGCATCATGATCGCATCGGCAAAGCCACGAATGAGCATGACCAAGGCGACCAGGAAGTACATGATGCCGAGTTTCTTGTGGTCGATGGAGGTGATCCACTCGCGCCACAGATAACCCCACTTTTTAAAGTAGGTGAGAAGACCAAAGACCGTGGCCCCGCCAAGAATGATGACGGCGGCCGTGACCATGATGATCGGCTCGTGATAGGGAATTGAGTCTAACGATAATTTTCCGAACATGGTTCGTTACTCCGCTGCCTGCGCACTCATGGGCATGGACTGCTCTTGATCGGCGTGCGATCCCGCTTGCTCTTGGGATTCCTGACCGCTATGGAAACTGCTCACGATATCCTCGTAGAGGTTGGGAGAGACGTCGGAGAAGTGCTCGATCGGATGCGCGATCGACGGCTCGGCCAGATCCTGATAGTTGCCCTGGAACCTCAGTGACTCGGAGGACTGACGAACTTCGTTGATCCAGGCGTCGAAGTTGTCTACCGACGTCACGTGAGCATCGAAGAGCATCTCCGAGAAACCTTCGCCGCTATAGTTGGTCGAACGGCCGCGATAGATGCCGATTTCATTGCCTTCCAGATACACGTCGTTGGCCATACCGGCCATGGCGTAGATCTGGCTACCCAGACTGGGGATCATGAAGGAATTCATGACCGTCGCCGAGGTCACACGAAAGTGCACCGGGGTGTCGACCGGCATGGCCAGTTCGTTCACCGACGCGACACCTTGTTCCGGGTAGATGAATAGCCATTTCCAGTCGAGCGCGACGGCGTCGATAGTCATGGTCTGTTCATCACTGGCGATCGGCTTGTGGGGGTCGTACTCGTGCGACGTCTGCCATGTCAGGATGGCGAGGAACAAAATGATGACGCAGGGAATGGCCCAAACGAAAACTTCGATAACGTTCGAATGTTCCCAGTTCGGCGTGTACTTCGCGGCCAGATTGGTACCACGGTATTTCCACGCAAATAGAATGGTCATCACGATGACCGGGATGACGACGATCAGCATCAGCCCGAAAGCCGTAATGATCAGCGACTTGAGACCTTGGCCGATTTCACCCGAAGGGTCCATCAGCGCCGATCCACAACCGCTCAACAACAGCGGCGCGCCCAGCCACGTCATCACACTCAAATACTTGAGGGAGTTCCTTTTTCTCATCTCACGACCCCAGTGGAGGAAAGCTTTTCGGCCCTGCAACAACGGCCAGCGGCCTGCATCATACGCCGCTCGCCAGGGCTGACAACTTGGATTAGAACGCCCGATGGGATCATCCGGCATCGCACGTCGCCAACGAAGTAGGGATTTCGCGATCGGCATTGTACCCAAAATTACCAATGCGTTCAGGGCGGCGATGCAAAAGTCGCGGCGTGTGTGGCGATATGTCGCATCGAGTGCGAAGCCAACCAATGCTAATTGCCGACACCGTTCGTTGAACATTGAATACCGCCATGAACTGGCGCAGGCGTCCTTGCAAAGTCATCGAGAATTTACGTGGCTGGGCTAATAACGGATGCAGGTCCGAGCAGCTAGCTGACGCTGGAATCAGGCTCTATCCCAGCGCGTACGTACATTCGCATAATATATATTATGTTAAATCAAAGTGATTTTTGCCAATACGGCTTCTGCGCTGCCGATCGTTATGGACTCTTCCTGGACTTACCCTCGTTGGCCCCGCTCAGGTCGAATGCGTAGAATGCTGGCTCTCTTCGCAGGTTTTCAGGAATGGCGATGCTCGATTCGCAGACTCTGCTGCAACAAGCCGAAAGCCAGTGCCAGGCTCGTGGCGTTCGGTTCACGCCCATCCGCCGTCGTGTGCTCGAGATGATCTCGAGTACGCCGGGCGGTCTCAAGGCTTATGACCTGCTCGACAAGCTTTCGGACGAGCACGCATCCGCCCGCCCGCCGACGGTCTACCGCGCGCTGGACTTTCTCATCGAGCAAGGATTGGTCCATCGCATCGAATCACTCAATGCCTATCTGGCCTGCCCTTGCCCTGAACACGTCCACCGGTTCCAGCTGTTGATCTGCCGTGAGTGCGGTCGCGTCGAAGAGCTGCACCAGGAAACCGTTGGTGAACTGCTCTCCACGACTGCCAAAGAGCGTGGCTTCACCATCCAGCGCCAAACCATCGAACTGCTTGGCGTCTGCGACGCCTGTCGTCACGGCGCTTGAACCCGCTTTGCCAATTCTGACGGATGGACGCTATGCCACTCTTTCACGATCTTGAAACCGCCGGCGTCGGAACGCGAGTCCCTCTCGACGACCTGCTGGCCGCGGCCAAATGGAACGCTGAGGGCCTCGTGCCCGCCATCGCCCAGCAGCACGATAGCGGCGAGGTGTTGATGATGGCGTGGATGAACGACGCGGCGCTGCGTGAAACTCTCGAGACCTATCGTGTCTGCTACTGGTCCCGTTCCCGTCAGGCGTTCTGGCGTAAGGGGGAGACTTCAGGGCAGCATCAGCGACTGGTCGAAGCGCGCTTCGACTGCGACGGTGACACGCTGTTGCTCAAGGTCGATCAGTCCGGGCCAGCTTGTCACACTGGGCGCCGCAGCTGCTTCTACATGAAACTGTCGTCGACTCAAGGCGAGATCGACAGTACGCCATTGGTTTCTGCGCAGTCGCTATACGGTAGCAAGGGATGAAACGGGCACTCGGCCGATTGGCATCGCTGATCCTCACGGGGCTGATTCAGTGCTATCGCTACGGCATCAGCCCCCTGCTCGGCCCGCGCTGCCGGTTCTGGCCCACCTGCTCGAGCTACGCATTGGAGGCCATTCAGCTTCATGGCCCCTGGCGCGGTGGCTGGCTGGCACTTCGGCGTCTGCTCAAGTGTCACCCATTGCATCCTGGCGGCGTCGACCCGGTGCCGGAGCCGTCAAGCTCAGGTCACGGCGATGATGGCACTGAGCCATGCCACCATTCGCATGACGAGAATCGCAGGATGTCGACAGACGACGGGCGTCAGTGATTTCTCCGACGTCGCCGCTCGACCCCCCTTCCCTATCTAGCCCCTCCGATTCATACGTTCTGAGCATGAGCCTCGCGGGCAATGGCATAGATGCGTTCCAGCATGGCGTGCAGCCCATTGCTTCGCGTTGGCGATAGATGCTGGTCCAGCCCGAGCTCTTTGAGGAATTCGGGTTCGTTGGCAAGAATCTCCGATGCCTGGCGATCGTCGTAAACCCGTAGCAGTATCGCGATCAGCCCGCAGACGATAGCCGCATCCGACGTCGCCCTGAAACGCAGCCGCTCTGCCTCCTGCTCAGAGCGCAACCAGACGTTGGACTGGCACCCCTCGATCTTGAACGCAGGGATCCTTTCCGCTTCCGCATACTCCGGTAGCTGACGCCCCATGTCGATGATGTACTGGTAGCGGTCCATCCAGTTATCGAACATTGAAAACTCGTCGACAAGCTCGGCCTGCGTCTCTGCAATAGTCATGAAAGCTCCTCTTCTGAACCCACCATTATAAGAGCTGTGCCGCGGCGACCCCAGCCGCGTCTGGTCGATCGCGTTTTTACGTATCGGATTTACGTAAATGTCGTATGCTGAATCTCAGGAGCCATCGAAGAGCTCCAGGGTCAGTCAGACAGCAACAGGGAACGCATCATGGCTCGCAATGGAATTCGTTACGAAGACGTTCGCCGCGCGATCGATACGCTGCAGCAGCGTGGAGAGACCATTAGCGTACAGAAAGTGCGCGAGTTTCTCGGTACCGGCAGCTATACCACGATCAGTGACCATCTTCGGGAGTGGCGTCTGAGGGACAACGGGAGCGGACAGCATCTTCCCGCGATCGATCGTCCTGACGGTCTCGAACGCTGGGTCAATGACATCTGGGAAAAGGCGCAACAGGCTGCCTACGAGAAGCTTGCCGTCTATCGCCAGGAGGCCGACGACCAGATTCGCGAATCGGACAACGCGAGTCTCCAGTCGCAGCGCGAGCGTGAGAACGCAGAACAGCGTCTCGAGGCGCTGAACGAGCACATGCTGCGCGTCCAAGAACGTCTCGAAACGAAGATGGCCGAAGCGGCCCGATTCCAATCGGAACTGCAGACGCTCAAGGCCAGTCAGAGCCAGCAGCAAAAACGCATTTCCCAGCTCGAGCAAGTGTGTCACCGGCACGAGCAGACCCTCGAGGAGAGCGAGAAGCAGCATCGCGAAGCGACCGCTCGGCTACAGCAGGCACACCAGACCAAGCTGGCGCAGGAAGAGAAGCGCCACGAGTCTGCCGAGACTCGCCTGATGGAGCTGCTGGACGATGCGCGCCAGGAGCGGTCGAAGCAGGAAAAACAGTACGAGCAACGCTTGGCCAGCCTGGATCAGCGCTGTGAACGACTACAGCACGATCTTTCCGAGCATCGCCGGCAGTATTCTCAGCTGCAGGAGGCGCAGCGCAACGAAAAGGCGCATACCGAACAGGTCGCGAGCGAGCGGCGAGTCAGTGATGATCGTCTGCGTAACGTTCAGCAGGAAAAGCAGCGCCTCGAGACAGAGTTGAAAAACCTTCGTGCTGCGAATCGCGAAATGCAGGAACGGCTTTCTCGAGCCGCCCTTCCCCCGACCGCGGTTTGAGCAACGCACGGATCAGTCGCGCCCCGCCTCGCTCCATCCTCTCTCTTGGTAATAGCGCCGTGCCCCCTCGTGGAGCGGCGCCGTCCTCGCCGAATCGATCATGATCTCGGGAGTGAGGTTCTCGAGCGCCGGGTGCGAGTGGCGAAAACGGTCCCAGTTGTCGAAAACGGCGGCCACCAGGTCGTAGATCTGGTCTGCATCGGCGTCGGCGCGCGCGACCAGCGTGGCACGCACGCCGAAAGTCTCGGTATCCGTCAGGTTCCCGGTATAGAGCCCGCCCGGGATGACGGTCGTCGCGTAGTACGGTGCGTTTGCCAGCAGCGTGTCGACAGCCGGCCCGTCGACGTCGACCAGATGGGACTGACAACGCGTCGTCGCAGCACCGATCGCGCCGGACGGGTGCCCTACCACGTAAATGAAGGCGTCCAGCCCCCCTTCGCACATGAGTCGCGCCATGTCTTCGGGTTTGAGCTCGCTGGCGAGGGCGAAGAAGGATTCCGAATCGCCGGCGGCTTCGAGCAGCGCATCAAGTGTCGCCCGGTGCCCGGAACCGGGGTTGCCGACGTTGACGCGGCGATCTTCGAGGTCCGCGAAATGCTGGATATCGTTGGGCCCTGCGACCACGGTGAAGGCTTCGGCATGGAGAGAGAAAACGGCTCGGACCGAAGTATCCGGCCCCACGTCTTCGAACGGCGGCTTACCGGTCGCCGCGGCGTACTGTACGTCCGACTGCACGATACCGAGTGTCAGGTCCCCAGTGCGAACGGCTTCCATGTTGTAGAGCGAGCCGCCAGTACTCAGCGCATCGCACGCCTTTCCCGTCGATCGTTCGTAGCGTGCGCAGATCGCTTGACCAATGGGGTAGTAAACCCCGGCCGCATCGCCCGTGCCGAGCGTCATCGCTAGCGACCATGCAGGCGTCACAAGGCCGAGTAGTGGCGCTGCGATGAGTGTGAGAGCGGGAAAACGGAGCAACGTCTTAACTCCTAACAAGGCGCACCGTCACGGGCGGGGGTCGTCTGGCTCTATCGGCAGGCCAACGAGAGGCTGAAGCTTCGGTGACTCCGGCGTTTCGTTGCAAGACGCTATCGGTAACTCACCGGGTGGGTCGTTTCGAACGGCGCCAGTAGGCCGAACGGTTCGACCGACTCGTCCGAGCGGCGCCGGCGAGCAAGCGAAAAAAAGGAGCACTCGGTGAGTGCTCCTTGCGATCCCTACCCGCCAATATCAATAGTAGGCGTTGGTGGTGTCGGTATGATCGGTCACATCGCGAATGCCGGTGAGTTCGGGAATACGCTCCATCAGGGTACGCTCTACGCCCTCCTTGAGGGTCAGATCGACGGCGGCACAACCCTGGCAGCCGCCACCGAACTGAAGCACTGCGACCGGCTCCTCGGTGAGCTGGATCAGGCGGATTTCACCGCCGTGGGCGGCGAGCCCCGGGTTGATCTCGCTGTAGAGGATGTAGTTGATACGATCTTCCAGCGGGCTATCGGCGTTGACCTTCGGCATCTTGGCGTTGGGCGCCTTGATGGTCAGCTGTCCGCCCATGCGATCAGCGTTGAAGTCGACGACGGCCTCTTCCAGAAACGGCACGCTGTTCTTGTCGAGGAAGACGTTGAAACGTTCGAGTTCGACCTTTTCGTCGCTTGGCTCCTCTTCCCCCGGACGGCAGTAGGCCAGGCACGTCTCGGCGTAGGGCGTCCCCGGCTGCGTGATGAAAACGCGTACCGCGATGTCATCGACATCCTGCTTGGAGAGCAGTTCGGCCAGATACTCCTGACCGCTATCGGTAATCTGGATGGGTTGGCTCATGGTCGCTTGGAACTCTGCTTGAGATGTATTCACCTATGGTAGGAAAAAGCCGACCACAAGACAATCCTGAGTGTTTTAGTCAAGAAATGAAGCGCGCGACAGTCAGGCATGGCCCAGGGGCTGCCCTGCCCCGCCTCAGGCTTTCTGATACGCTGTCCAATGCTCCCAATCCGGCTTCGTTCTCGACACTTGCGACGGCGGCTAAGCCACGGGGACGTCCCGTAAAGCATGCAGGGCGTTCGGGATCGATCGCGCGCTAATAACGATTAAACAACGAACTATGAGTATTTATTCTTTTGTAGAATAACGCGCCGGCAGTAAGGTGCGCTCATTGGCCATCCATGACTAGCAGGATAAGCCCGATGTATCGCTACGACGACTACGACCAGACGCTCGTCGACGAGCGTGTCGCGCAATTTCGCGATCAGATGGACCGCTACCTCGCGGGCCAGCTCGGCGAAGAGGAGTTCCGCCCGCTGCGCCTGCAGAACGGTCTCTACATCCAGCGCCATGCGCCCATGCTGCGCATCGCCATCCCTTACGGCATGCTGAGCGGGCATCAACTGCGGGCACTGGCGGAGATCACTCGACGCTACGACCGCGGTTACGGCCACTTCACCACGCGTCAGAACCTGCAGCTCAACTGGCCGGCGATCGAGGACGTGCCCGACATCCTGGGCGACCTCGCCAAGGTCGAGATGCACGCCATCCAGACCAGCGGCAACTGCATCCGCAATACCACCAGCGACCAGTTCGCCGGCATCGCGCGTGACGAAGTCGTCGACCCTCGCCCCTGGTGCGAGCTCATTCGCCAGTGGTCAACGTTGCACCCGGAGTTCGCCTACCTGCCGCGCAAGTTCAAGATCGCGGTGACCGGGGCGACTCACGACCGCGCGGCGATCCATGTCCACGATATCGGTCTGCGCCTGTGGCGAAACGCCGATGACGAGCTTCGCGTGCGCGTACTCGCCGGTGGCGGCATGGGACGCACGCCGATGGTCGGCGAGGTGATTCGCGACGACCTGCCCTGGCAGCACCTGTTGACCTACCTCGAAGCGATCGTGCGGGTCTACAACCAGTTCGGCCGTCGTGACAACAAGTTCAAGGCGCGCATCAAGATCCTGGTCAAGGCGCTGGGCGTGGACGAGTTCCGTCGCCGCGTCGACGAAGAGTGGGCGCACCTCAAGGATGGCTCGCAGACGCTCGACGAAGCGACCGTCGAGGCGGCCCGCGGGCACTTCCCCGAGCCGGCTCGGCGACCGGTCGCGGAGTCGGCCATCGCCGACTACGAGCGGCTGCGTCACGACAATCGCGCTTTTGCACGCTTCGTGACCAACAACGTGGTCGATCACAAGGTGAATGGCTACAAGGCGGTGACGCTATCGCTCAAGCGTCGTGAACACGCTCCGGGAGACGTCACCGCCGACCAGATGGACGCAGTGGCCGATCTCGCCGACGCCTTTGGTTTCGGCGAGCTTCGCGTCACCCACGAGCAGAACCTCGTCTTCTCGGACGTACCCGTCGACGAGATCGAGACGCTCTGGCAGCAGCTCGACGCGCTCGGCATGGCCAACCCGACCGTAGGAACGCTGAACGACATCATCTGCTGTCCCGGCGGCGACTACTGCTCCCTGGCCAACGCCGTGTCGATTCCGATCGCCCAGGCGATCCAGGAACGTTTCGAGGATCTCGACTACCTCTACGATCTCGGCCCCATCGACCTCAACATTTCTGGCTGCATGAATGCCTGCGGTCATCACCACGTCGGCAATATCGGCATTCTCGGCGTCGACAAGAAAGGCGAGGAGTACTATCAGATCTCGCTCGGCGGCAATGCCGACGACGATGTCTCGCTGGGCAAGATCCTGGGGCCGTCGTTCTATCGCGAGGACGTGCCGGACGTCATCGACAAGGTACTCAAGGTCTATCTCGATAAGCGTCTCGACGACGAGCACTTCCTGGATACCTACCGTCGCGTCGGCCACCAACCGTTCAAGGAGCGCGTCTATGCCTGATTCCACGACTGACGAAGCCGCGGTCGAACCGATTGCCCACGCGCCCTGTGACAAGCTGATTCAGCACGGCGCACAGGTACGCGACGCCTGGGTGCTCTCCCGGGACGCGCAGACGCTGCCCGAGGCGCGCCCGGCTATCGTACCGCTCGCGCTGTGGCGTGAAGCCGGCGATGCAACGTCGACTGCCCCATGGCTTGCCAGTGACGTCGAACTCGACGGTGAACTGGCCGAGGCTCTCGCCCTGGCGCCGCTGGTGGCGATCGATTTCCCGTCGTTCACCGACGGACGCGGCTATACCCTGGCTCGTCTGCTTCGCGAACGCTTCGGCTACACCGGTGAAATCCGCGCCATCGGCGATGTGCTCATCGATCAGCTCTACTACATGCGTCGCTGCGGATTCGATGCCATGGCGCTACGGGACGATCAGGATCTGAACGCTGCGCTGCGGGCGCTTTCGAGCTTCAGCGTGAGCTATCAGCCTGCGGTCGATCTGGCCGAGCCACTCTTTGCGCGACGAAAGCGAGAACGCCCCGTCACTTGAAGCGCGGCGCCGACTGAAGCACGACGGCTTTATCACGACAAAACCCCGGNNCCGGGGTTTTGTCGTAAGCGCCTTGGTTCACTTTTTTCGGAGGGTGACTAGCCGGTCGTGCGCGCCGTGTGCTTTCGATGCCGGCCGGACTCAACCGCGACGTTTCTGCTGTCGCTCGCGGTTACGCGCCCTCGCCCGCTCGGATTTTCGCAGCATCACCAGCGTCGCCCCGAGCCCGCCCTGCTGCGGCGGTGCCGAAGAGAACGCCTGGACTTCCTCGAACTGCAGCAGCCACTTGTAGAGATACGACCGCACTACGTTGGCCTTGCCATCATCCTCGCGGGAGCGGCCGTGAACGATCAGTACGCTACGCAGGTCGTGAGCGTAGGCCTCCCGCAGAAAGCCGAAGACCGAGCGACGGCACTCGATCACCGGCATTCGCATGATGTGCAGCCGCGCTTCGGCAGCGTAGCCACCGTGGCGCAGGCGCTCGAGCACGCCGATCTGGATGCCGTCCCGGCGATACTCGATGGGATCGTGCGCGCCGAGAAGATCCACGAACTCGTCTGAGAGAAAGTCCCGCTCGTCTTCGTCGACCCGTTGGGCACTGGCCTTGCGAGCCAGCTGGCTTTCGGAAGGCGTCCGTGGTCCGGCATCGACGGCAGCGCGATCACGCCCCTTCTTCAAGGGACGCACGTCGTTACCCAGCGCCTGACGGAATGCCTGATGGTCGTTGCTGGCGTGGCTCATTATGGCGTTCCTCCGTGGGCAAAACGATCGAATCTCGAGGCGTCGCGCGAACCGAACGACGATCGCAGCAGGACGTAATGCGAGCGGCTTTCGAATTCGGCGGAGCGGATCCGAAGTTAAGTTGTGACGCCGATGCTAGCACGAGCGTCGTCGGGTCTCGCTAGTGGCGCCTTCTCTTACCGCGCCCCATTGCGTGGCGTGGCGCGACGAACGATACGTTTGAGCGTTTGAGCAGCGATTCTCTGCGCCGCGAACGGTCGGTTTCCGGTACATTCCTCGTCTCGGCCAGATAAAAGGACGCGAGCGGTATGGCACGGATTCTGAAATGGATAGTGGTGATGGTGTTGCTGGGCATTGCCGCCGGTGCCGGCTATTTCTGGTACACCTTCATGAGCCCCTACGGCTATGAGCCACCCGAGGCCGTCGCCGTCGATGAGCGGGTGATGCAGCAGGAAGTGTTCGTCTACGGCACCCTCAGAAACGACCTGCTGCGCTGGGTGATCATGGGATCACCCGTCAGTACCCGAGACGCCACGCTTGCGGGCTACCGTCGTCAGGATCTGGATATCCAGCCGGCCGAAGGCGTCGAGGTCGAGGGCGAAGTATTGACGGTGACGCCCAGCGCGCTCACGGCGCTGGACCGCTACGAGCGGCTCGGCGTGCGCTACACGCGGGAGGCAGTCAAGCTCGACGACGGCAGCTCGGTCTGGGTCTACAAGCGCTTACCGGATGACGCCTCGGGCGCTCCCTGAATCGAGGCGGCAGCGAGCGACCCCGATGACACCCATGTTTGAGCCCGCTTTCACCGCCGCCTACAATCAATCGCCCGACACCGCCGGCGAGAAATTGATATCGCGGATGACGCGCTACCGCGATCGTCGCCGAGCGGCGGCATCCCTTCGGCGGGGGCGTATTGGCCGGACGACCATCGCAGGCCAGTCGGCAAGCTCGTCCAGCGACTGACTTCATTTCCCCATCCATCTCATTCGAGGCATAGCGATGAGTGATTCTCGAGCGCCTGGTGGCGCCACTCCTTACGTGCTGGTGCTCTACTACTCACGTCAGGGGGCGACGCGCATGCTCGCCGAAACGATCGCGGCCGGCGTGGAAACGGTTGCTGGAATCGAGGCACGGTTGCGTACCGTACCGCCGGTCTCGCCCGTCTGCGAGGCGACCGAGCCCGAGATTCCGGCAGAGGGTGCGGTTTACGTCACCGAGGACGATCTACGTCACTGCGCCGGACTGGCGCTAGGCAGCCCAACCCGGTTCGGTAACATGGCCGCGCCACTCAAATACTTTCTGGATACCACCAGCGGCCTCTGGATGAACGGCGTTCTGGTGAATCGCCCTGCCACCGCTTTCACCTCGACCTCCAGCCTTCATGGCGGGCAGGAGAGCACGCTGCTCACCATGCTGGTGCCACTGCTACACCACGGCATGGTCTACGCCGGCGTGCCTTATAGCGAGACGGCGCTCATTCATACGCGCAGCGGCGGCACGCCCTACGGCACCAGTCATGTGGCGGGGGCGGATGGTAGCCGAGCCGTGGACGACGACGAGCGAGCACTGGCAAAGGCGCAGGGGCAGCGTATCGCGCGACTGTCGCTCGCCCTTGCCCCGTTGACGGAGGCGCGGGCGTGAACGATCAGCACCGAGGCGAGCAACCCAGTGCTGCCAGTGGGCTCACCGAATCGGTCGCCAGCTCGCGTCGGCAGGTGAGGCTCGCCTACGTCGCGCTGCTGGCGCTTCTCGTCGCCAGTGGCGTCTGGCACTACGTTCAAGGGCATGCCGACGTGGCCGCGCTCGTGGTGCGGGCACTGCCGCTGGTGCTGTTCCTGCCGACGCTGCTGCTCGAGCGTCGCCGCGGGCATATCTGGCTGACGGCGCTGGGTGTCCTCTATGTCGTACAAGGACTGCTCATCGTCAGCGAAGGCGGCCATTCATGGCTGGTATTCGCGGAAATCATTGCCGCCATCGCGCTCAGCGTAACGGCGTTCTACTACGTCCGCCGGCGTGGTCGGCTCGACCGTAGCGCCTCATGAGATTCGTCGTCGCATGAGCCCATCGGGCGCGCTGATTCTCGCGATGCTCGGGTTGAGCATCGCGGCGAGCCTGACGTCGCTACCGCTATGGCCGGCGGCGATCCTTGCCTGGGTCGCGACGCTGAGGCTCTTTCGTCGTCTGCCTCGCGCGTCGCGTCGGCAAGCGGGGGCGCTGCTGGCGGTCGGGGTAGCGCTCTGGGCGATAGCGCTCTTCCGTGGAACGCCCTATCCCTTGCTGCAGGCGTTCGTCATCAATCAGACGCTGGTCATGATGTTTGCCGGCGTCAGCTTTCTCACCATGGCGACCCCTGAGGTCGGCAAGCACGATCGTCAGGGCTCCGGCCTGGTGGGCACGCTGCTCGGTTCGCACCTGTTCGGCGCAGCAATCAACCTCTCGGTGGTGTTTCTATTCGGCGAACGGATGCAGCGTGACGGCCGCCTCACCCGGTCGCAGGCGTTGATCGTCGGGCGGGGGTTCACCGCGGCGGCGGCCTGGTCGCCGTTCTTTGTCGCCATGGGGGTCGCGCTGACCTACGCACCGGGTCTCGACTATCTCACGCTGCTACCGTGGGGGCTCGCCGCGGCGGCGGTGCTGCTGGCACTCAATTTCGCCGACGTCCATCGACTGCAGGAGCCGTTCGTGGGATTTCCGCTCGAGCGCAGCGCCCTGTTACTGCCCTGCCTGCTGGCGGTCGCGGTGATCGGGCTACACCTGATGTGGCCGTCGCTGTCGATTCCACTGATCATCGCGATGGTCTCGCCGCCCTTCTCGCTGCTGCTGATGCCGCGACACGGAAGACGCTCGCGGCTTCGCCATCAGTTCACCCAGGGGCTGCAGCGTCTGGCACCGCAGTTCGCGCTGTTTCTCTCCGCCGGGGTCATCTCCACCGGGCTGGCTGCCGTACTGGCGAGCCTGCCCGCCGAGCTGGAACTGCCCATTCGCCACTTCGGCCACTGGCAAGCCTGGCTGTCACTGGGGGCGATCGTTGCCGTGTCGTTCACCGGTATTCATCCGCTGATCGGCATCGCCACGCTCGCGCCGATCGTCGCCCCGCTCGATCCCGACCCGATCCTGCTTGGCCTGCTGTTTCTGATGAGCTGGGCGCTGGGTACCGGCAGCAGTCCGCTCTCCGGCAGCAATCTGGCGATCTGCGCCCGCTACGGCATCCGCGCGGGTGACATGCTGCGCTGGAATCTGCCCTACGCCCTGATCGGCTGGCTGCTCTGCGGTGGGGTGATCGCCCTGCATGGCGTCATCGCCTAGTTCGAGACATTCAGCGCTCGCGCGCGACGCACCGCGCTTGACGTGGTCGGCAGGGCTGTAATGATGACGTTGACGATATCGACCCAGGAGACCGACCCATGAGCGAGCTCGAAGGTATGCGCCGCGACTACGAAGGCGAGCCCCTTACGCTCGACGACATGCCGAGTGAACCCTTCACGTTTTTCAACACCTGGCTCGAGCTTGCCATCGAACAGGAAGGACTCGACGCCAATGCCATGACGTTGGCAACGGTCGATAGCGAAGGCAATCCTCACGCCCGTATCGTGCTGCTGAAAGGCATGGATCAGACCGGCCTACGTTTCTACACCAACTATCAGAGCCAGAAAGGCAACGAGCTCGCTCAGGTGGCCAAGGCCGCGCTGGTCTTCTGGTGGCCAGGGCTGCAGCGTCAGGTGCGCGTCGAGGGGCGGGTCGAACGTGTCGACGAACGACAGTCCGATGACTATTTCGCCAGTCGCCCGCGCAAGAGTCAGCTGGCGACCTGGGTCTCCCAGCAGAGCGTCGAGATTCCGGGCCGTGGCTGGCTCGAGGAGCGGCTGGCGCGCTTCGAACAGGTCTACGCCGATCAGCCGGTCGAGCGCCCCCCGCAATGGGGCGGGTATCGCGTCGTTCCTCACGCGATCGAGTTCTGGCAGGGCCAGCGCAGCCGGCTGCACGACCGCATTCGTTATACCCGCCACGAGGGGGCACCCGACGAGTGGTATCGCGCCCAGCTGGCCCCCTGACGATCCCCGGATATGATCGCGACACTCGATTCGCGCGACGGCTCGAGCACACGAAAACGCCCGGCATGAGCCGGGCGTTTCGTTTGCTATCGCTGGCAGGCGGAAATGGGCTACGGTGCCTTTCTTCCGCCAGTGCGCGAGCGGCTCAGGGCTTTTTCTTGCGCCCGCTCAGGGTCTGGGTCAGGCGATCCAGCAGCATTGCCATGATGACCACGGCAATCCCCGCTTCGAACCCCTCTCCCGGGCGCAGCCGCTGAATCGCGCGCCAGACTTCACTCCCCAGGCCATTGGCGCCGATCATCGCGGCGATGACGACCATCGAAAGCGCCAGCATGATGGTCTGGTTGATACCGCCCATCACCGTAGGTAGCGACAGCGGCAGCTGCACTTTGACCAGTTTCTGGCTCCGGGTCGATCCGAACGCGTCGGCCGCCTCGACCAGTTCTTTGGGTACCTGGCGAATGCCGAGCGTGGTGAAACGGATCGCCGGTGGCATGGAGAAGATCACGGTCGCGAAGATGCCCGAGACCGAGCCAATCCCGAAAAACGGAATCGCCGGGATCAGATAGACGAATGCGGGCATGGTCTGCATGAAATCCAGGATCGGCATGATCACGCGGTAGAAACGATCCGACACCGCGGCGAGGATGCCGAGTGGCAGCGCGATCACGATGGCGACGAGCGTGGCGAGCACCACCAGCGTCAGCGTCTGGATCATCGGGTTCCAGAGCCCCAGATTCCAGATCAGACCCAGGCCGAGCAGTGCCCCGATCGCCAGACGTCGTCCGCTCAAGCGCCAGCAGAGCAGAATCACCAGCGCCATCAGCGCCCAGATGGGCATCCACATCAGGCCGTCGTTGAGCAGAGAAATGCCGGTCTGTGTCGTTCGCGAGATCGCTCGGGTGACGCCGGAAAATTCCGAGGTCAGAAAGTCGAGCCCGCCCTCGATCCAGTCACCGAGCGGGATTCTTGGAATGTCGAAATCCATCATTCAGCCTCCGCTTCGGCCAGTTGTTCGAGTACCGCACCCTTGACCACGACCCCCATGAGTCGCGAGTCCTCGTCTATCACCGCAATGGGATAGCTGTTGCCGGTGAACATCTTGTACAGGCTCGCCAGTGGCTCGTCTGGGCCAACGCTCGGGAAGTCCTTGCTGATCAGCGTATCGATCGCCTCCTGCCCGGACTTGGCCGCTGCGTCGATCTCGTCGACTGTCACGATACCCAGCAGGCGTCGTTCACGGTCGACGACGTAGATCGAGTCGAGACCGTTCTCCACCATCTTGCGCAGTACCGTCCGCGGGCCGTCGGTATCGCGGGCCGTGGCTCGCACTGGGCGCATGGTCCGCTGAGCGCTGACGACGCGGGACTTGTCGACGCCCTGGATGAAGCGGGCCACGTAGTCGTCCGCCGGATGCGTGAGGATCTCTTCCGGGGTGCCGATCTGAACGATCTCGCCGTCACGCAGCAGAATGATGCGATCGCCGATGTTGATCGCTTCGTCCAGATCGTGGGTGATGAAGATGGTGGTCTTCTTGGTGCGATGCTGGAGCTCGATCAGCTCCTGCTGCATGTCGCGGCGGATGAGCGGGTCGAGTGCCGAGAAAGCCTCGTCCATGAGCAGCACGCTGGCGTCGTTGGCCAGTGCCCGAGCCAAGCCGACGCGCTGCTGCATACCGCCGGAAAGCTGGGTCGGGTAAGCGTGCTCCCACCCCTCGAGCCCGACCTGCTTGAGCGCGTGCGTCGCCTTCTCCTGGCGTTCGGCTTTGGGGATGCCGCGGATTTCGAGGCCGTACTCGGCGTTCATCTGCACTGTGCGGTGCGGAAAAAGTGCGAAGTTCTGGAACACCATGGAAAAATGGCGTCGGCGACACTGAAGCAGTGCCTTCTCGCTCAGACGGGGAATGTTTTCGCCGCCGATGATGATGTCGCCTTCGGTGGGCTCGATCAGCCGATTGAGGCAACGGATCAGGGTGGATTTCCCCGAACCGGAGAGCCCCATGATGACGAGGAGTTCACCGTCACGAACGTCGAAGTCGATGTTGGACAGACCCAGCGTCTGCCCTGTCTTCTCCAGAATCTCGGGGCGCTTGAGCCCCTCGTCGCGCAGTTTGAGCGCCTTCTTGGGATCGTCCCCGAACACTTTGCTCAGGTTTCGAACCTGAATCTTGACCTGCGAATCGTTTTGCATTGTGGGTCTGGCCTGGATAGTCGGAGCGACCTCATCTGACGCCTATAGTCAGGTTACGGTCGGTATCCATTGGTATTGTTAGGTTTCAAATCATAGGAGCTTATCGATAACCGGGCAAAGGACAATACTGGATAATCGAACGACCGTTCAAGTACCGCAGACCTCAATCCCGCTCGCCGACTCACGTCGACGCGTTCGCCAGACGGTGACGTTGCCACTCGCTCACGGGATCGTTGAGGGAGTACGTGGCTTCGACGATGCCCTCTTCGACATCGGTCCGCAGTCGGAAACCCAGTCCTGCAAGCAGTTGGCGCATGGGACGATTGTCGATCAATACCGTGCCGACCATCGACAGCGTTCCGACGTCTCGGCTGTAGCGGATCATCTTCTCCATCAGCGCACGGCCGAGTCCGATTCCCTGGCAGTCGTCACGAATGATGATCGAAAATTCCGTACGAATATTGTCCGCATCGTTCCAGACGCGCACCACGCCCAGCATCTCTTCGTCTCCGCTGTCGTCATGCGCGACGGCAATGAACGCCATCTGGCGGTCGTAGTTGATCTGGGCGAGCTGGGCCAACTCTCGGGGTGTCAGTACCGCCTTGTGATGAAAGTACCGGTAGCGAATGCTCTGCTCGGAGAGCCGGGCGTGAAATGCCGTGATCAGCGGGGCGTCCTCGCCGCGAATGGGGCGAATATCCACGAGCCGCTCGCCCAGAGTCACCTGCTCTCGCAGTCTTTCCGGGTAGGGCATGATCGCCTGCACCGCCGGCTCCCCCAGGTCCAGCGCGAAATCGATGGCCGTGACCCCCTCTCGGTTGACGAGCAGTGGGTTGATCTCGAGCCCGCGAAGGTGCGGCTGATCGCTTGCCAACTGAGAGAGCTGCACCAGCAGCCGTGCGACGGCGGCGACCGCCCCACCTGCGTTCCCGAGCGGTTCGTCAGCCTCACCGTCGCTTTCGCCATGGTTTCGCAGTCGCTGCCCGGCTCGGGTGCGGTCGATCAGTTCCTCGGCGAGCCGCTGGTTGAGCGGCGGTAGCGCGATCTGGCGATCGCTCATGACATCGACCCGGTAGCCGCCGGTGCCGAAGACGATGACCGGACCGAACTCGGCATCACGCGTGATGCCGGCGCACAGCTGCAGCGAGTCCTTGCCCCGCTGCATGGTCTGCAGGCAGTAGCCGTAGAGAGGGCTCTCGGGGCGGGTTTCGGCCAGGCGTTGGCCGAGTCGCACGACGGCGTCGACCACGCTGCCGGGTTGCTCGAGGTCCTGAACGAGGGAGAGCGAGCGCGGATTTCCTCGACCGTCCTGGAAGGCGAGGCAGCTATCGCGGTGAACGGCCTTGACTGCCCAGGGGCCCGGCAGGTCGACGGTCACCCGCTCGGCCTGTTCGAAATCGTCGACGTAGACGCTCGGCGTCGTTCGGATGCCGTAGGCGTTCAGCGCCTGGGCGGTCTCTTCATGACTGAGGTGATCGCGACCCTGCGCACGCGCTGATTCGATCAGCTCGTCACAGCGCGCCCGGGTTTCGGGACGGGTCGGGAGTGCCAGCGACGGCGGCGTCTGATGCAGCAGATGTTGCACGCGGCGGTAGCGCACGAGATGCAGGAATGCGCGTACCGCCTTTTCCGGTGAGATGTAGGTCGGGATGCCGGCGCGATTGCAGGCACTTCTGGCGTCCAGCGCTTCTTTGAGGCCCATCCAGCTCACCAGTAGCCGATGGCGAAAGCGAGACTTCGCGCCGATCAGCGTCTGCGCCGTGGCGAGCGACGGCGCGAGTCGCGTCGGGGCATGAAGCACCAGCACCGCATCGACCTGGCTATCCCGTGCCAGGATCTCGATCGCTTCGAGAAAGTGCGCCGGACGGGCACTGCCGCCCAGGTCCACCGGGTTACGACCGGGGCGACTCACGTCGAGCCCAGTGGCGCGAAGCGCGTTCGCCGTCGCGTCTCCAAACGTGGCGAGCTGACCGCCGCCGTCGATCAGCTTGTCGATCGCCAGCAGCGCCGGCCCGACGCCGTTGGAGACGATCGCCAGTCGATCTCCCCGCGGCGGTTTGAAACGCGAGAGCGTTTCCAGGGCGTCGAAGAGCTCGTCGGAGTCCTCGACGCGAACAACGCCCGCCCGTGCCAGGGCCGCTTCGACCACGTCGTCGCGACGCTCGATACCCGGGGTGTCGGGCAGCGGTTCGAGGGTGGCCTGCCGGGTGCGCCCGCTCTTGATCGCGAGTACCAGCCGGTTACGCGATGCCTCCCGCAGGGCAGTCATGAAGTGACGCGCATCGGCGATTCGCTCGAGGTGGAGCAGCAGAGATCGGCAGCGTCCGACCGTGTTGAGGTAGTCGATGACGTCCGGCAGGCGCACGTCGACGCTATCTCCGAGCGTGACCAGGTGCGAAAACCCCACCTCCCGCCCCGCCGCCCAATCGATCATCGCGTTGCCCAGCATCCCGGACTGGCCGAGATAGGCGACGCTGCCATCGGCGATGGGCTGACTGGCATAGGTGGCATTGAGCTTGAACGAGGGGACGGCGACGCCGAGACATTCGGGGCCCAGCACTCGGAGGTTGGCCTGGCGCGTCGTCCGCTGGATTTGCTCGCGAAGCGTGCCCGTCGCGGTTTCTTCGTCCAGCGAGGCACCGCCGGAGAGTATCAGCGCCGCCTTCACCTTCAGCTCACCGAGCTGGCGAATGACCGTCGGTACGCGGGCGAGCGGCGTGCAGATTACCGCGAGTTCCGGGATCGCGGGCAGGGCTTGCAGCTGGCGATAGCAGGTCACCCCCTCGACGTCAGCGTAGCCCCGCGGGTTGGTACACCAGAGAGAGCCGGGAAAGCCGGCGCGCAGCACGTTACTCAGTACCATCGCCCCTAGCGAGTCGGCACGCGGGGAAGCCCCCACGACGACGATCGAGCGCGGTGCGAAGAAGCGTCGAAGAAATTGAGTGGCCATGAAGGTCCGTCAACGAAGCCGGGAGTGAGCATCACCCTACACCGTTCACGCGTCGCGAAACTATCCTCATGCGCGGAGACTCACCATCGACGTCGGGCCCGTGGGCCGCGATGCACGCGCCCGAAAGCCGGCATTGAACCAAAGTCGTAGCGACTCGACGCTGGGCGTGGGCGTCGTGATCGCCCAGACTCCAACGACGCCAACCGTCGGTGAGCCAATGATTACCGCCTATATCACCCATCCCGATCTCGCACACCACGACATGGGGGGGCACCATCCGGAGTCCCCCATGCGACTCGAGGCGATTCGGGCACGCCTGATGCGAAGCGGCACGCTACAGCAGACGGTGCAGGTCGAGCCCGTCCCGGCGACGCGAGCGGCGCTGGAACGGGTACACCAAAGTGCCTACCTCGACGCCCTCGCACAGCGCTTGCCGGCCTCCGGGCTGGCAACGCTCGACGCCGACACCCGGCTCTGTCCGGAGTCGCTGCACGCGGCGACGCTAGCCGCAGGCGCCGCGCTCAAGGGTGTGGACATGGTCTGCAATCACCGTGCGGACAACGTCTTCTGCGCCACTCGGCCGCCGGGGCATCACGCCGAGCGCGACCGTGCGATGGGCTTTTGCTTCTACAACAACGTCGCCATCGCAGCCGCTCACGCTCTCGAGCATTACGGTCTGGAGCGCGTTGCGATCCTCGATTTCGACGTACATCAGGGCAACGGCACGCTGGATATCTTTCACGATGACCCGCGCGTTCTCGTCTGCACGAGTTTCCAGGAAGCGTTCTACCCTTGGCGTTATCTCGACGGAGACTGGCCCAACGTGGTCAATACGCCGCTTGCCGCCGGCGACGACGGTGCGACGTTTCGGCGACGGGTCGAACGTGCCTGGCTGCCCGCGCTGGAGCGCCAGCGACCGCAGCTCGTGCTGCTCTCCAGTGGATTCGATGCGCATCGCGACGACCCGCTGGGGCAGGTCGAACTCTCGCACGACGATTTTCACTGGATCACCACGCTGGCCATGGATATTGCGCGGCGCTACGCCGATGGACGCCTGGTATCGGTCCTCGAGGGGGGCTATCACCTCGCGAGTCTGCCGATCAGTGTCGAGGCGCATCTTCATGCCCTGCTCGGACAGCCTTGGCAGCAAGCGCGCTAGCGTCCCCGTGGTGGTTTCGGTTATCGGCGTGCGAAGTGCCCCGGACGCCGAATCGACGACACCCCACGGGGCGTGATCGATGCCCTGCCGAACTACCGGTTCTCGAGTGTGCGACAACCGTGTCGCTGACCGTGTCGCAGGGCGGACCGCCGAGGACGTGCCGGCCGAGAGAGGCCCCGCGACGCTGTGATATTCTTCGACCCAGTTGCCCGATTACCTCCCGCATTCCAAGTAGAGACCTCCATGGCCGCCACTAACGATCAGGAAGCCGCCGTGCGTATTGCCTCGGGGCGCAAGGCGTTCGTCGAACCCCTGCGGCTCGGCGAGCGGCTCAAGGAGATCCGTCTCGCCAATCGCTGGACGCTGGGTGATGTCAGCACGCGCACCGGGCTTGCCCGTTCCACCCTCTCCAAGATCGAGAACGATCAGATCTCGCCGACGTTCGCCGCCGTTCAGAAGCTCATCGTCGGCCTGGGGATCGATCTGCCGCAGCTGCTCACGCCGACCAAGCCGCAGCGACAGTCTCGGGGGCGCCGCGATCGCACCGCGCTTGGCGACGGCAAGCTCCACCCTACGCCGACCTATGAGCACGAGCTGCTCTCCTGCCAGCTCGCGCAAAAGCGCATGATCCCGTTCAAGACGATCGTACGGGCGCGACACTTCGGCGAATTCCAAGAGTGGATACGCCACGACGGCGAAGAGTTCCTGATGGTCCTCGAGGGCGACATCCTGCTCTATTCCGAGTTCTACGAGCCACTGGCGATGAGCGCCGGCGATTCGCTCTATTTCGATAGCGACATGGGCCATGCTCTGGTCTCGACCAGCGACCAGGACGCCGTCGTTCTCTCGGTGTGTACCCCCGGTGACGGCTACTGAGACTTGCCGGTATGCCGCTTGCCTGTCTCGTTCATTCACCCGCCTCGTTCATTCACCCTCTTCATCTTCAGGAGTAGTTCATGCATCAGTTCGACGAGTCGACCCGTACCGATATCGAGGCAGCGGCTTTTCGCCAGTTGCTGCGCCATCTCGATGACAACAAAGACGTCCAGAACGTCGATCTCATGATCCTGGCGGACTTCTGTCGCAACTGCCTCTCCAAGTGGCTGGTCACCGCCGCCGAGGCGCGTGGCGAATCGCTGGATTACGAAACCGCGAGGGAGTACGTCTACGGCATGCCCTATTCGGAGTGGAAAGCCAACCACCAGCTGCCGGCCACCGACGAGCAGCTCGCCGCGCTGGAAGCGCGACAAGCGGCGAAAAAAACCGCCGAGCCCGACGCGGGAGGCCCGGCATGAGCGACCTGACGCCGTTATCGATCGCCGTACTGACCGTCTCCGATACGCGCACCGAAGAGACTGACCGCTCCGGCGACCTGCTGGTATCGAGCCTGCGTGACGCCGGCCATCATCTGGTCGAAAAGCGTATTGTCGCCGATGACGTCTATCGCATTCGCGCCGTCGTCGCCGACTGGATCGCCGACGAGACGGTTCAGGTCGTACTCACCACCGGCGGTACCGGCTTCACCGGCCGGGACTCCACGCCGGAAGCGGTGTCGGTATTGCTCGACAAGACCATCGATGGTTTCGGCGAGCTCTTTCGTCAGGTGTCTTTCGAGGAGATCGGCAGTTCCACCGTCCAGAGTCGCTGCCTGGGCGGGCTTGCCAATGCCACCGTCATCTTCTGTCTGCCCGGCTCCACCGGCTCCTGTCGTACCGGCTGGGAGCGTATCCTGCGCGAGCAGCTCGATAGCCGGCATCAGCCGTGCAACTTCGCCAACCTGGTGATTCCCGGGCGAGGTCAGCATGGCAACGGCTAGCCTTCAGAGCGTCGAGCAGGCACTGGCAGCACTGCTCGAGGGTGTCGGCGTGCTGCCATCCGAAACCATTCCATGCAGCGATGCCGAGGGACGCGTGCTGGCCGAACCCGTGCGCGCCACCCTCGATGTGCCGCCCGCCGACAATAGCGCCATGGACGGTTACGCCCTGGCGAGCCGTGATGCCGGCGGCCCCCTTCTCGTCTCCCAGCGAATTCCCGCCGGGCAGGCGCCCACGCCACTCGCGCCCGGCACCTGCGCCCGGATCTTCACCGGCAGCGAGATCCCCGAGGGGGCGGACTGCGTGGCGATCCAGGAGAACGTCGAGGTCGACGGCGATCGGGTTCGCATCCCGCCCACTGCCAGCGGTCAGAACGTGCGGCGGTGCGGGCTGGACGTGACCGCGGGGGATGAACTGTTGGCAGCCGGCACCCGGCTGGGTGCCGCGGCGCTGGGACTGCTGGCGGGACAGGGATTGACGCAGGTCGAGGTGGTCCGGCGACCGCGCGTTGCGCTCCTGCTCACCGGTGACGAGATCGTCGAGCCTGGCACGCCGCTCGCCCGCGGCCAGATCTACAACAGCAACGGCCCCATGCTCGCCACACTGATTCGCCGCTTCGGTGGAGAACTGGTGCGTGAGATCAAGGTCGCCGACGACTTCCAGACCACCCTTGCCCGGCTCGAGGACGCGGCGAGCGTTGCCGACGTCATCGTGACGACCGGCGGCGTGAGCGTGGGCGAAGAGGATCACGTCAAACCCGCCATCGAACGTCTGGGGGAACTCTCGCTCTGGCGGCTGGCGATGCGCCCCGGCAAGCCGCTGGCACTCGGCACCATCGAACGTACCCGGGTCGTGGGACTACCGGGTAACCCGGTGTCGAGCTACGTCGGCGCCTGGCTCTATCTGCGCGCGCTGCTCGGCGAACTTCAGGGTTGCCCGGCGCTGCGCGAGCTGCCTCGCATCCCCGCCGAGGCGCAATTCGCGGCCCGGGCCCAGGGCCGACGCCACTACATGCGCGCCAACCTCACGCTGGAGGACGGCCGACTGGTGGCGCACGCTCACCCCGAGCAGAGTTCGGCGGTGCTGACCTCCTGCGCGGCGACCAACGCATTTGCGGTGATCCCGGCGGACAGCGAAATCAGCCTTGGGGACCGAGTCGAGTGCCTCTGGCTCGAAGCCTAACGGTCGTCTTCACTGCGCTCAGTGCGGTCGAGTCGAGGCTCGGTTCGGGGTGAAGCGCGCTTGCATCTGCGGCCACAGGAGACGAAACGCAGCCTCCAGCTCGGGATAGGTCGACTCGAGCCACGGCGTCAGCGCGGCCAGCTGGTTCGGGCCGCGCAGACGCGAGCCGATACCCGCGATCGCCCGACAGGTGAAGTCGAAGTCAGCGTAACGGGAAAGCCAGTCGCCGCGGATGAGCGCCGGCATCATCTCTCCCAGTCGATCCGGCGCGGGGCGGCGACCGAGTATGGCGTAGCAGCGCGTGACGAGGGCATCGTCCGGCATGTCACGGGCGATGAAATGATCCCATACCAGATCCAGCGCAATACCGGTGTAGCGCCGCTGGCCGGAGGGGGCCGCGGCCCGGCGCTCCGCGACTGCGGGGTGGCTATCGATTGCAGCATCCACCTGACGGTGATGACTCACGCCGGCCGCGATGTCCTCGCCCAGGGATGCGAAGTCGCTGCCCTTGATGCCGTCGGCGATCAGATTGCCATAGAGAAAGTCGTCGTTGCCGTGGCGGGCGAGCCAGGCATGAGCGAGAAAGTTCATGCGTCAGGCCGATGCATCGTCGGTGCTCGTCGGTTCAAAGGCAGTTGGTCGGCTTGGGCAAGCCTGCCAGGCGAGCAGCGACCTTGGCCGGACTTTCCGGGAAAAGCCGCATCAGGTAGATCGACTGGCCCTTCTCCTCCCCCAACGACTGACGCACGGCTTTCACCAATGGGCGCATCGCCGGGGCGGCTTCATAGCGGCGATAGAAGTCGCGAAGCACGTTCAGCACTTCCCAGTGCGCCGGCGTCAGTTCACGGCCCTCGTCCTGTGCCATGGCCTCGGCGACCTCGGGTGACCAGTCATCCAGCGATACCAGGTAGCCCTCAGAATCCCGCGCGACGAAACGACCGTCGACGGTGAGTGTCTGCGAAGATGGCATCGTCATCAGAACCAGCTCAGCGATTTGGGAAAACGTTCGGTCAGAGCGACGAACCCGTCCATGTCGACGATCTCGATCGAGGGTGCCACGCGTGCCAGCAGGCCGCGGGACTCCGCGTCCTCTCGCAGCACCCCGATGCGCCCGGCAACGACCGCATCGTCGAGTCCCGCCGCGCCGGGTAGCGCCGCATAGCAGCCATCTTCGATCAGCAGCAGATAGTCGCCATCGGCGAAGGCATCGAGCAGGTCGGCGAAAATGCCGCTGCTGTGGGGCGTACGAATGATCAGATGCAGTGTCATGGCGAATCCATCAGAAGATCAGGCTCAGCGGCCGGGCAGCATGCAGCGCGGCCACGCCGTCAGGGTCGAGTGTCGTGACCGGCAGCATGAGATCATCGACCGTCAGCCCGCGGCGATCCAGGTCGCGTTGACTCACCCAGAGCCGTTCGATGTCGTACATCTCGAGCATCTTCAACTGCGGATGGGTGCCCTTCTGGTCTAGCGCACCGGCGGCCTGCCCTTCGAGCAGCGCAAAGACGCCGTCCCCTTGAAACAGCAGCTCGACCTCGCGGCCGAAGGCGGCGGCGACTAGCGCAACATCGATTCCTTCACGCAGCCAGCTGCTACCGTGGGGCGGGTGGCGCAGCACGATCAGCAGCGCCTCGCTGGATGACGCAGATTGAGTCGTGTCGGTCATGGCGGGAAGGTGATCAGACGGTCGTGGGTTAGCACCGCGTCGACCAGCTGACCGATGCCGGTCAGCTCGAACGGCGGCTCGACGCTGTACTGGGCGAGATCGTGGCGAGTGGCTTCCGTGCCGTCGACGATGCCGCGTCGCAGTCCCGCGGCGACGCAGACCAGAAGCGCCGTCTGCGCCGTTTCTCCTAGTCGCTTCCAGCGTTCACCCAGATGCACTTCATCCTGCGGCGGTGCCATGAGGGTGGACGCGTTGTGAACGCCGTCATGATAGAAAAAAACCGTCTCGACGCGATGCCCGCGCGCAATCGCCGCTTCCGCGAAGCGCAAGGCGGATAGCGCCCCTTGCGTACTGTAGGGTGCGGCGTGGACGAGTAAGGCGTAGCTCAGCACGATGGCTTCCCAAGCGAGACCAGTGAATCGAGCGCTGAATGAACGGCGCGCGGATGAACGTGAGTCGCTGGATAGTAGCAAACGAAAAGGCCCCACCGAAGTGGGGCCTGAAGTTCGCGGTCGATTATCCGTTCAGTCGTTGGAGACGACGCCGAGAATGGACAGCAGGCTCACGAACAGGTTGTAGATCGATACGTAGAGCGTGATCGTTGCCAGAATATAGTTGGTTTCGCCGGCGCGATGGATGATCTCGCTAGTCTGGAACAGGATCGCGGCGGACGAGAACAGTACGAAGCCGGCCGAGACCGCAAGCGCCAAGCCCTGAATGTTGAAGACCATTGCCGCGACCATGGCCAGTACCAGCACGATGGCGCCCGCTACCATGAAGTTGCCCAGGAAGCTGAAATCCTTGCGGGTAATCAGCGCCACGGCGGATAGCCCCAGGAAGGCGGCGGCCGTCATGCCCAGGGCCGTCATTACCAGCTGTGCGCCGTTGGGGATCGACAGGTAGAGATCGATGATCGGCCCTAGCGTGAACCCCATGAATCCAGTGAAGGCGAACGTCGACAGCAGCCCCGCCGCCGAGTTGGCCGTCTTGTGCACCAGGAACATCAGGCCGTAGGCGCCGATGAAGAACACGAAGATATTGATCTGCGTCACGCCCATCGCCATCGCGGCACTGGCGGTCACGGCGGAGAACAGTAGCGTCATGGCCAGCAGCATGTAGGTATTACGTAATACCTTGTTGGTGCTGACCGCACTCGATCGTCGATCGGTGACGTCGTGCGAAGTCCGATAGTCCATTGCGTACCCCTCGTTATGTTGATCTACCCCAAAGACCAGAGTGCACTTGCAAAGTTCCCCTGACAAGCGTAAAGAAGCGGCGGCACAACAAATAACTCATTGAAAGCTAACGACGTGGTTGACGTCCGTGGCGAAACTGGTAGTATTCCCCGCCGTAAGACGGAGAGATGGCAGAGTGGTCGATTGCAGCGGTCTTGAAAACCGCCAAGGGTTTGTAGCCCTTCCAGGGTTCGAATCCCTGTCTCTCCGCCACCGTTTCGAAGAAGGCCAGCTATTTAGCTGGCCTTTTTTCGTATGGCTGGGTGTCACGTTGCTGCCTGGCACTGGGATGCAGAACGCTATCCGGCCGGGTTCTGCTGCATGTAGACCGTCAGCGCGTCCATGGTCGTACGCATGTCATCGCAGAACGCTTGGGTGGGCTCGAACGACTCCCCTCTGGCGAGCTTTTCGAATTCGTCCTGGTGCGCGCTGACCTGCCCGCTCTGTTGAAGCTGCTGTGCGACCCCTTGCAGTTCGGTCTGCGCCCGTTGCGTGTCGGCGCGCGCTGCTAGATAGGCGTCGATCTGCGCGGACTGTGCCTGCGTTGCCTGAGTGATACTGGCGGCAGAACATGCCATGTCATCGGCGAGTGCCGATGAGGCCGCGCCGATCGCAAGCGTCAGCAGTAAAGCTCTGGGCAAGATCACGGTGAGACTCCTCGAGGATCTAATGGGATAGGTGAAACGTGATGGTGGAATCGCTTCGACATCGGTTGGTACCGAGCGCCGACGCTGCGGCTTCAATCGTCCTGCCCGCGCTCCAGATCCAGCTTGTCGAAGTAGTCGCCTTTCTCCGGCAGCTCAGCGATCGACGGCTGGTACCCCTCGGCCTCGTAGGTTTCCGCGGTGAGCGAGGAGGCATCACCGTCGGCGTCCACGACCTGGACTTCGCTGACCTTCCCTGCCGACTTCACTACGTAGATACCCGTATAGCTCGATGCCATGTCGTTACGTCCTTTTCGTGATCGGAATACCGTCGAGCGAACGAATGCTGGCGTCCGCTTCCTGTTCGAAAGCGTATACTGCCCCGGCGAAAGGAGCGAACCGTCAGAGATGGGTGGTCGACTGACAGCGATGAAGGAAGTGCATCGGCTTTTGCCACCGCATCGCGGTACGAGGTACGCCATTCGCGTTTCGACACCCGCCGGCCGTCGGCTAAACTTCTGCCGCCCCCTCGTTTGGAGTCCACGTCATGCCCGCCAAGACACGGCTACTGTTACTCGCGCTGCTGATCGCTGCCGGCATGGCTCTGAGCGGCTGCTCACCCATTCCCGATGCGCCGGGGCCGATCGGTATTCCCGGGATTTGATCGTCACCGCCCTGTTGATTGACTGACCGATGATCTCACCCTCACATCGCCGCTCATCGATTATTCTGCTCGCCGCGCTCACCCTGAGCGGCTGTGTCTCCGCGACGCCGGAACTCTCGGCGACCAACTATCTGCGCGACAGCCAGAGCTGCGAGCGCCAGACGCATCAAATCGCCGGCGAAGAGGAGTTTCAGCTCTGCATGTCGCGACTGGGCTGGCCGAGCTCGAGCGGACAGGCGGCGCGAATCGAGCTCGAGGACAGTCAGCAGAACGGCGACCAGGATTTCCTCGACGATGCCATCAACGGGCTTCAGTTCGGGCTGCAGTGGCAGTTGAGCCCGGAGTGAGCCGCACCGGCTCCGTCTTTGCCGCCGCAACGAGCCGTTGGGTCTCCGTGTCGTGGTGTGGGTGACGTGTCGAATGGGGCGCGACCGGGTATCCGTCGAAGGCGCGGGCACTGTACATTGTCGATGGCTTCACTAACCTTGTGGAGTCACGCCCGGCCATTCGTCACGAGGAGTTCCATCATGGCAGAACCCTATATCGCAGTGAGAAAGACCCGAAAGCCGGGCAACGACGCCGAATCCTGTTTCGAGGTGTTCGACGGCGACACCGGCGGCAGTCTGGGCTACTTCGACGAAGAGAGCGACGCCCAACATCGTGCCGACAGCATGAACGGCATGATCGAGAAAGAGACTGGCAAGCGCCTCGACCGCCCGACGCAGAACGACGACGTCGAATGATCTAGCGTTTCAAGTATCGTTTCATCTCGTTGAGCGGTCCCCTTCGAGGGGCCGCTTCTCGTCGGGCCGGGCAACCCCGCTTGGCCGGTCAGTGATAGAGCCGCAGACCGACTCGCGTCACGCGGTTGCCTTCCATCTCGTTGACCACCCAGTGAAAGCCGTGCCAGTCGACGTCGTCACCCACCACCGGGTGGCCCCCGACACGCAGCGCGACGAATTCACCCAGCGTCATCTGCTGCTCACCCGGGCTCAGCGTCAGGCCGTAGGCATTGGCGACCTCCTGCATCAACGCCTCGCCATCGAGTGTGAAAGTCCCGAAAAAGGCTCGCTCCCGGCGCAGCTTCGACTCGCCGTTGAACAGGCGGTTGAGCGAGGGAAGGTCTCCGGTTCGCCCGATGAGACAGACCACGTCCTGCAGGCTGAGGCGCGTACTTCCCTTGGGGTGCAGCATGGCGTGCTGGCGGAAGATGGCCGAAATCAGAATGCCCGACGGTAGTCTGAGCAAGCGAATCGGAACGTCATCGAGCGATTCGTTCTCGACCTTGTAGACGAACATCTCGTAGTCGTTCTCCGGCAGCACGCCGAGCTGCCCCCGCCGGTCCGGTGTCGTCGTCTCCGGCAGTGTCACACGCATCCACCGCGCCACGTACGCCAGCGTGGAACCCTGCAGTATCAGCGAGATCAGGACGACGAAGAACGCCACGTTGAAATAAAGCGCAGAGTTTTCGACGCCGGTAATGACGGGAAAGATCGCCAGCACGATGGGTACAGCCCCGCGCAGCCCCACCCAGGAGATGAAGAAGAGCTCCCGCCACCGGAAATTGAAGAACGGCAGTAGCGAGGCCATCACCGCAATGGGGCGGGCGAAGACGATCAGTGCAATCCCGAGAATGGCGCTTGGCACCGCGTAATCGATCATCTCCGAGGGTGTGACCAGCAGCCCCAGCACCAGGAAGAGACCGATCTGGCTCAGCCATGCCAGACCGTCGTGCACCGGAAGAATGTGATTGAGATGTCGACCGGGCTGGTTGCCGATCAGCAGGCCGGTCAGATAGATCGCAAGGAACCCGCTGCCCCCGGCGGCGCTGGTGGCGCCAAAGATGAAGAACCCCAGCGCGAGCGCGAGCAGCGAATAGAGTCCGGGCGCGAGATCGAGCCATCGCAGCATCTTCGCCGAGATCCAGCCCCCGCCGAGGCCGATGATCAGCCCCAGCCCGAACTGCAGCACGAAACGCATCAGCGTCTCCGTCAGTCCGCCCACCGCCCCGGTCAGCAGCTCGGCCAGGGTGATGGTCAGAAAGATCGCCATCGGATCGTTGGTCCCCGATTCGATCTCGAGCGTCGCGCCCACGCGTTCGTTGAGGTTGACGCCGTGACCCTTGAGCATCGAGAAGACCGCGGCGGCATCGGTGGAGCCGACGATCGCGCCGACCAGCAGCCCTTCGATCCAGGTCAGATCGAGCATCCACATCGCCAACAGTCCGAGTAGACCGCTGGTGATGAAGACGCCGAATGTCGCCAGCGACAGCGCCGGCTTGAGCCCGACACGAAAGGTTCGGAATCGGGTTCGTAATCCGCCGTCGAGCAGGATCATGGCCAGCGCGAGATGTCCGATCAAAAACGCCTGCGAGTAGTCGTCGAACTGCAGTCCGAGAATGCCCTCTTCGCCGGCGAGCATGCCGAGCGCCAGAAACAGCACGAGAAGCGGTACGCCAATTCGCGATGAGACGCGACTGGCCAGGATGCTCAGGGCAATGAGCGCCCCGCACACGAGAAACAAACTGTTGATCGAATCCACGAATCGCTCGTCGGCTGCCGGGTCGAAAATTCCAGTATGCCACGCCCGTCGATGCTTGCGCGGGGAAAAATCGTCGGAAAACTAGATTCTTAGCCACGCCGGGTGGGTGTCGATCCAGCTCTCCCCGGCCGGGCCGTGCAGCTCGAGCAGCTGCGCCAGCAGCCGCATCGCTTTCCGGTGTTCGTCCAAGTCGACCAGCCTGTCACTGCCATAGGCCGAAACGAATGCTTCGCGCTGCTCAACGCTTGCGATGAGTAGCTCGACCAGGCAGAGATCGAACTCCAGTGGTGCCCACACCAAGGCTTCCCAATCGCACCAGAAATGGTCGGTTGCAGTGAAGAGATACTGATCGGGTCGCTGATCCGGCAGCGACCAGACTGCGCGCTGCGGGGCCGGCCAGTCGACGCGAGACGCCGCATCGACGGCGCCCTTCGATTCGGCGAAGCGTCGAGCGCGAATCGGCCACGTGGTAAGGGCGTCCTCACCGCTCAACGGATGGCCCCAGCCCGGCATGCTCTCGTGGTGCAGCATTCTGAGCTGAGCGCCCAGTCGCGCGGCGAATTCACATCCCATGCAAGCGGCTCGCCCCCGGCGCCACGGCTGGCTCCAGAGCGGTGCCGCGTCGAGATGCCCCAAAAATGTCATCGGGAGTGGCGCCATCGGCAGTCGCGGCGGCAGCATGCCGGCAACGTCGGTCAACGCATGTGGCGTGCGCCAGCGATCGAAGCCGAAGAGCATCGCCAGACCCGACCAGAACGGGTCATCAGCGGCATCGGTGCGGGCCAGCTTGAGCAGCTGTGGCGAGAGCGTGCCATCGCGCCACAGCCAGTTGGCGCTGTCCGGCCAGCGCAAGGCGAGCGGCTCGACCGATCGGCCAATGAAGGTGCCCACGCGTGAGGTGAGCGACCCATCCGGCAGTAGGTTGGCGGGAGGATTGCAGTCGGTAGCAGTCACTATCGTCTCCTGACTCGCATAGAGGGTTGTCCGACTCGGACACGCATCGATTGGCCCTCGGACCGCTTTCGAATGGGCAAGACGACATCGGAGCGCGTACAATTCGTTCACTGCATAGGGGTGCCCGCCGAGTCGACGGGCTGAGAGTGCCAGGCACAACCCTTGAACCTGAACCGGTTAGCACCGGCGGAGGAAATGCCAGCGTCACCGTCGCATGACTCCGCCCGTCCGTCACTCTGTCGGGAGTCGTCATGCCCCCACCTGCGATCGACATTCGCAGCGCGTCGCTCCACTACGGCGAGCGAGTCCTGTTTCGGGATCTCGACGCGCGCTTCCCCGCCGGCAGCTGGAGCTGTCTGCTCGGCCGAAGCGGCAGCGGCAAGAGTTCACTGCTGCGCATGATCGCCGGGCTCTCCCTGCCCGACAACCACCGGCTCGAGCGGATCACCGACGACGGCCTGCCACTCGGCCCGCGTCTGGCATGGATGGCGCAGCAGGATCTGCTGGTGCCGTGGCTGCGGGTTCGAGACAACGTGATGCTCGCGGCGCGCTGGAAACGGCGCGTGACAGCGGCGGATCGCGAGCGTGCACAGTCGCTGCTTGCCCGAGTCGGCCTCGCCCAGCAATCGCACGCGTGGCCGGCGACGCTCTCCGGCGGCCAGCGCCAGCGCGTGGCACTCGCCCGCACCCTCTTCCTCGACGCCAGCGTTGTCCTCATGGACGAACCCTTCTCGGCCGTGGATGCGATTACGCGGCTCGATCTTCACGAGCTGGCAAGCGAGCTGCTCGCGGGGCGCACCGTCATCATGGTCACTCACGATCCGCAGGAAGCGCTGCGTCTCGCCGATCATCTGCTGATTCTCAAGGGCGAGCCGGCGCGGCTGCATCCGCTCGCCCCACCCTCGGGCGTCCGTCCGAGGGCGCTCGATTGTGCCGATCTTCACCGTCATCAGGCAGCCCTCGTTACGGAACTCACGATGCCGGAATCGACGCCGATCGGCGCGAACGCGACGCGACTTGCCGGTGGCGCGCCCGCCGACGAAGGAAACCGACATGCACGCTGACGCAGGAATCTCCCGACGTTGGCGTTGGCCCTGGCGGCCTTTCGCTGCGCTTCTGGTGCTGCTGATGCTCTGGCAGGCCGTGATAATACTCACCGGTGTGCCGCGCTACATCCTGCCGGCGCCGCTGGCGGTAGGCCATGCGCTCCTCGACCAGCGCGAGCTGTTGATGCATCACGCCTGGGTCACCGCCATCGAGATCCTTGCCGGTTTCACCGGCGGCGTTGCGTTGGGCGGGCTCACGGCGCTGTCGCTGGCGCGGTTTCGGCCGCTTCGCCGCACACTGCTGCCGCTGCTGCTGGTGAGTCAGGCGATACCGCTGTTCGCGCTCGCGCCGATTCTGATGCTGTGGCTCGGCTACGGCATGCTGCCGAAAATTCTGATGGCGGTTCTCATCGTCTATTTTCCGGTTGCCTCCACCGGCTACGACGGACTGCGCCAGACGCCCCAAGGCTGGCTCGATCTCGCCGACACCTTCGGTCTCAATCGTCGCCGCCGACTGCTCAAGGTACAGCTGCCCGCGGCGTTGCCGTCGTTCGCCTCCGGGGTGCGCATGGCGGCGACCGCCGCGCCTATCGGCGCCGTGATCGGTGAGTGGGTAGGATCGAGCCGCGGCCTCGGATTTCTCATGCTCAACGCCAATGCGCGATTGCAGGTGGACGTCATGTTCGCCGCGCTCATCGTGCTCGTGGCGTTCGCGCTGTTGCTCTATTTCGGCGTCGATGCTCTGCTGCGTCGCGCCATGCCTTGGCACCGTGACCGCATCGGTGCTGCCGAATGACCCTGCCCCGAACGCCAACGCCTCGAATCGCTCGACAAGGAGATATCATGGACTCGACCGCCTTCACTCGCGTGCGCTCCCCTGGAATGGCCGGCGCCCTCTGCCGCTGGTTCACGCTTGCCCTCGCCTCGCTTTCGCTGGCGGTCACGCTGCCGGCAGCGGCTCAGGACGACGATATCGCCGCCCCGCAGATGATCGATCTCAGCGTGATGCTGGACTGGTACGCCAACCCGGTACACGCGCCGCTAATCGTCGCCAAGCAGCGAGGCCTGTTCGCCAAACGGGGGCTCGAGGTCGACATTCAGGCACCGGCGGACCCGAGCGTCCCGCCGAAGCTCGTCGCCGCCGGGCGGATCGACCTGGCGCTGAGCTATCAGCCGCAGCTGCATCTGCAGGTGGACCAGGGCCTGCCGGTAGTCCGGATCGGTACGCTCATCGCGACACCGCTCAACGCGGTGGTGGTGCGGGCGGACAGCGGCATCGAGCAGGTCGCCGATCTCGCTGGGCGCAAGATCGGTTACTCGGTGGGCGGCGTCGAGGAGGTCCTGCTGGCTTCGACCCTCGAAAACAGCGGCCTGAGCCTGGACGACGTCGAACTGGTCAACGTCAACTTCTCGCTGACGCCGGCGCTGATCAGTGGGCGTGTCGATGCGGTGACCGGTGCCTTTCGCAACTTCGAACTCGCCCAGATGCGCCAGGAAGGCGTGCCGGGCAAAGCGTTCTACATCGAGGAGGAAGGGGTGCCCACGTACGATGAGCTGATCTTCGTCGCCAATCGCGACACCCTGGACGAGCATCGCGACGCCTATCGCCGCTTCATGGACGCCATCGGTGAAGCGACCGCCTGGATCATCAATCATCCCGACGACGCGTGGCAGCGCTTCATCAGCTACGACGACTCGCTCGACACGCCGTTGAACGCCGAAGCCTGGGCGGCGACACTGCCTCGATTCGCCCTGCGCCCAGCGGCGCTGGATCACAAGCGCTATCGCGACTTCGAGGCCTTTCTACTCGAGCGCGGCGAAATCAAGGCACAAAGCCCGATTTCGCGGCTCGCGGTGGACCTCGACGCACCCTGACGTGGGATCGACTAGCCTGAATCCATGACTGCCAAGCTCAACCTGTACGACCCCCGCACGGATCCGACCCACACGCTACCCAGCGTCGGCATCGACGCCCTGACCGAGCTCCCCGCTCGGCCAGGGGTCTACGTGTTCTTCGGTCTCAACGACCTTGCGCTCTACGTGGGCAAGAGCATCGATATTCGACAGCGAGTCAAAACCCACGTCCGGGATCCGGCCGCCAATCGCCATCGCCAGATGGTGGCGCAGACCGAGCGCATTGCCTGGATGCGCACCAGTGGCGATCTCGGCGCGCAGCTGCTGGAAGCGGATCTAATCAAACGCTGGGTGCCGCTGTACAACCGTCAGCTGCGCAAGCGTATACGCATGGTGAGCTGGAACTGGCCGGAGGGAGAGACGCGCCCTCACCTGACCGACGGCCAGTGGGTCGTCACCGCCCGCTCGCGCTTCTTCGGTCTGTTTCGCAATCGTCGCGATGCGCAGATGACGCTTCGCGACATCGCCACCGAAGAGGGACTCTGTCCCCGGGTCCTGGGGCTGGAAGCCGGCAAGGGGCGTTGTTTCGGCTATCAGATCGGGCGCTGTCGGGGCGCCTGCTGCGGGGCCGAGTCACTCGACGTGCACACCGTACGCGCGCGGGGGGCGATGGAGCGATTGCGTATCGAGAACTGGCCGTGGCCGGGTCGGGTCGCTTTTCGCGAGGATGGCACGGCCAGCGAGGCGAGCTTCCACATCGTCGACCACTGGCACTATCAGGGTAGCGTCGCCCACCTGGAGCAGCTCGAGACGCTGCCCGATTCCCGCGGATTCGACATCGACACCTACCGCATTCTCAACCGTTTTCTGGGGCGTGCCAGCGCCGGTATCGAGGTGATCCCGGTCGATGGCGATGCCGACTGGGTCTAGTCATTCGCGCCGGCGGACCGGCGCGACCCTTGCGTCGCATCAAGCGCTGAGGTACTTCAAGCTTTGTGGCGTTTCACGCTTCACGCTGCAGAAAGCGTTCGACATGCTCGCGAAACGCCTCGGGCTGTTCGGCGTGGAGCCAGTGCCCGGCACCGTTCAGCGTTTCGAGCGTCACGCCAGGCAAGACCGCCTCGATCGCCTCGCGATGAACTGTTTGCACATACGGCGAATCGCCCCCCCGAATGAGGAGCGACGGCCCCGGGTAGGCCGTGTCGCCGCCCGGCGGCGCGATGATCTCGTCATATCCCTGCTCGATCTCGTCGAGACCGACGCGCCAGCGCATCACCCCGTCATCGTCACGGACCAGGTTGGTGGCCAGGAACTGACGTGTCGGCGTCGAGTCGATCATCTCCGCCATCAAGGTGTTCGCCTCTCCCCGGGATGACGGTGTCTGCGCCTCGACGTGGCGCATCGCCGCGAAGATCTCGTCGTGACCGTGTTCGTAGGCGACCGGGGCGATGTCGGCGACGATCAGATGCGCCACCCGCGCCGGCTGCAGCCGGGCGAGCGTCATCGCGACCTTGCCGCCCATCGAGTGCCCCAGTAAGTCCACGCGCTCGAGGTTCAGCGACTCGAGCAGCTCGAGCACGTCGTCGGCCATCGCTTCGTAGCTCATGCCGTCGCCGTGCGGCGAGCGGCCGTGGTTGCGCAGATCCACCGCGATGACGCGTCGAGTGGCCTGCCACTGCTTGACGTGCGAGCGCCAGTTGTCGGCACTGCCGAAAAGTCCGTGCAGGATGACCAGCGGCGTCCCGTCGACGCGTCGTTCGTCGGCCCCGGCGTCGGCCGGGTTATGGGTATCGGTGGCGTAAAGTCGCAAGCGGTTCCTCCTCGTCGATTGAGTCCATCGAAAGGCTCAGCCTCGGTGACGACAAGCGTATCAGACGTGGCACGGGCCGACTCAGAGACCGGTCGTCTTACCCGGCAAACCGGGAATTCGCTCGCTCAAGAGCCGCCGACCGAGCCATGCCAGCAATACCCCGTAAAGGGGCAGGAAGAACGCCAGGCTGATCGCCAGTTTCACGGCATAGTCGAACCAGGCGATGCCCACCCAGTGCTCTCGCATGAAGGCATCCGGACCGCGCCAGAACGCGATGGAGAAGAACGCGAAGGTATCCGCAAGGTTACCCACGACCGTCGAGAACGTGGGCGCCACCCACCAGGCGCGAAGCCGCCGCAGGCGGTCGAAGACATGAATGTCAAGCAGTTGGCCGAGTACGTACGCCATGAAGCTCGCCAACGCGATACGCCCGACGAAGAGATTCCAGCTCGCCAGCGCATCGACTCCCTGAAAACGCCCCTGCTGAAACAGTACCGAAACGCTGTAGGAGACCAGCAGCGCCGGCAACATGACACCGGCGATCAGCTGTCGCGCCGAGGATTTTCCGAGCAGACGCACGGTGAGATCGGTCGCCAGAAAGATGAAAGGAAAGCTGAAAGCGCCCCAAGTGGTGTGCAGCCCCCAAAGGGTGAAAGGCAGTTGCACCAGATAGTTGCTCGCCGTGATGACCACGACGTGGAAGGTAATCAGCCACCACAACGCGTGGCGAATCTGACGGTCGTCGAGCTTGAGCATGTGAGACCTTTTTCGTGTGCCGTAGCGGGCCGAGGGGTTAGGGAACCCTCGCGAGATGATTCGAGAAGCTCAGTGGATTGAGCGGGCGCGGATTATAAAGAGTCGGGGCGGACTTCTCCATCGCCAAACGTTCGAAAAGTTTGTAACTCTAAGTTACATTAGCTAGGATAAGGCTGCCTGTAACAGAATGTTCAGCGCCGGAACTCCGCCGTTAGCGGATGTGATAGACGATCATGGCCCCCAAGCACGCAAACGCCCCTACCGTGTTAACCGATGCTCAGATAGCGCCCGTGACGGCGATGCTCAAAGCGATGGCCAACGAGAGCCGGCTGCGTATTCTCCGGTCGCTACTCGAGGGCGAGCAGAGCGTCACCCAGATCAACCGGCGTTTAGGTCTCAGCCAATCCGCCCTGTCGCAGCATCTGGCCGTGCTGCGACACGAGAAGCTGGTCGAGACGCGGCGCAGCGCCCAGACCATCTACTATTCGCTTCATCGAGAGTCGGCCCGGCGCGTGCTCGCCACTCTCGCCGAGCTCGATCTCTGAGTGACTGCCCGAACCGTAGTGCCGCTGGCCCCACCGTCGACGATCGTCCCCTGGTCGCCGCGGCCAACCCCTACCGTCGCTGCCAGCGAAGATCGTCGACACGCTCGATGGCGCGGTCGAGGCTGCGCTCGATGCTCCCCTCGGCGCCTCTAGCAAGACGGCCAAACAGACCGTGCCGGGTCTTGAGAGACACTTTCAGTACCCGCGAACGCGCGTTGAGCCTGTCGGCCAGGTAGGCATCGCTCGTGCCCACCGCATCGACGAGACCTGCCGACACTGCCTCGCTGCCGTACCAGATCTCGCCGGTCGCGACCTGCTCGATGTCGAGCATCGGCCGGCGCGTCTGGACGTAGTGCTTGAACAGCGTGTGCGTCGACTCGAGGTCCTCGCGAAACTTTTCCCGCCCCTCTTCGCTATTCTCACCGAGCACTGTCAGCGTGCGCTTGTAACGTCCGGCGGTGAGCAGCTCGACGTCGACATCGTTTTTCTTGAGCAGGCGATGAATGTTGGGGATCTGCGCGACCACCCCGATGGAGCCGATCACGGCAAATGGCGCCGCGATGATTCGATTGGCGCAGCACGCCATCATGTAGCCGCCGCTGGCCGCGACCTTGTCGACGCAGACGGTCAGCGTCAGACCCGCCTCGCGCAGCCGATCCAACTGGGCGGCGGCAAGCCCGTAACTGTGGACCAGTCCCCCGCCCGACTGCAGACGGAGCACGACCTCGTCGCCCTCTCGGGCTTCACCGATCAGAAGCGTCACGAGCTCGGCGAGTGTCGAGGTCCCGGTGGCCTTGAGATCACCGTCGAAATCGAGCACCCAGACGCGGGGTGTAACGCTTGCGCTATCGCCGTCGCTCGGCGCTTTGCGCTCGGCCTTGACGACGCGACGCATCGACTTGGCGACGGCGCGGCGGCGATGCCGAGGTTCGGCGGCAAGCCGCAGCTGACGACGGCGTTTGGCGAAACGCTCGTCGAGCTCGCTGATCTCGAGCGTGGCGCCGCTGCCGGTCTCGCCGTTGCGGCGCCCGCGGGCGACCAGAGCCAGTACGATGCCGAGTGCGACGACCCACGTCGCGGTCTTTGCCAGAAACAGGCCATAGTCGGCCAACCATTCGCTCACGCGCTTCTCCTTTGCATTCCTTCTCCGCCCCGGGCGCGGCGAGTCGGCGACGGTTGCATCCCGCACTGACCGATGATTTGCTTGCCCGACTTCAACGCGGAGACTCTCGATGGACGACGATCAACTTATCGACAAACTGCACGCCCGGTTCGATCCGGCCGCCGCGGCCGACCTCGTGGCGGTCTATCAGTTCGAACTCAGCGATGTGGAGGACTACTACGTGACGATCGATCACGGTTCCCTGTCCATCACTCCGGGAACCCACGGTGAGCCGAGCGTCACCATCGCCAGCGACACGAACTCACTGATGAAACTGGTCAAGAAAGAGCTCAACGCCATGCAGGCGTTGCTCAGCGGTCGCGTCAAGGTCAAGGGCGACATCGGGCTCGCCAGCCGTCTGCCCAAGCTGTTCGGCAAGTCCCGCGCCGTCTGAGCTTCAGCGAGTGGCGACGGCACCGCGGTGCGTCTCGATCAGCTGGCGCGAGATCGAGTAGACCGGCGGCAGCTCCGGCACCCGCTCCGGCAGAAACCACGCGGCATCGGCGATCTCGACGCCATCGATCTGGATACGCCGACTCGTGGCCTCGGCGAAAAACCCCATCATCAGCGAATGCGGGAACGGCCAGGATTGACTCTTGAAGAAGCTGACCCGACCGACGTTCACGCCCACCTCTTCCATCACCTCGCGTCGAATCGCGGCCTCGACCGCCTCGCCCGGCTCGATGAACCCGGCGAGCGTCGAGTAGCGGCGCGGCGGAAACCGGGGGCTGCGCGCCAGCAGCATCTCGCGACCGAACGTCACGAGCGTGATGATACAGGGTGAAATTCGGGGGTAGCCGCGCAGTCCGCAATGATCGCACTGCATGGCGAATTCGTGCAGCCGACGACGTGTTTCATGCCCGCAGCGCCCGCAAAAGCGGTGATCGCGTGCCCAGCGCACGACCTGCAGGGCCGTGGCAAGAAGCTCGCTGTATGCCGGCGAGATCGTCGCCAGCCACTCCCGCGCGGCTGGCCAAGGCGTCGTGTTGGCGTCGGCATCACCCGCCTCCACGCTGACCGCGACCGGCTCATCGTGCCAGTATCCGAGGCGTAGCGCGTCGGCGGGCCAGGGTTCGACGCGTTCGAGGAAGCCGTCGCCGGCGGTGTCCGGTGCCACGCCTTCGTCGTTCATGCGTATCAGCCACCCGCTGCGAGTCTCCTCCGGCGGCATCTCGCGACGAAACATCAGCGAGTATCCTCGCCAGAGAGCGCGTCCCAGTGACACTGCCCCGCCGACTCGCGGATCTGGTCTAGCCGGGCCCGGTGCGCCTCCCACTCGGCCTGAGTCGGCTGGGCGACGACCAGCGGCGTCGAGGCGCGATCGAGGCGCTGGGCGCCACTGCGAGTCTCACCGCCCTGCGACGAGCCGGTGTCGTCCTGACCAGCCAGCGATAGCGCGGTCTGCCCCCCGGTCATCGCCAGATAGACGTCGGCGAGAATCTCCGAGTCCAACAGGGCGCCGTGAAGCACACGCTGGCCGTTGTCGACGGCGTAGCGCTTGCAGAGCGCATCGAGGCTGTTGCGCTGCCCCGGGTGCATCCGGCGTGCCATCGTCAGCGTGTCGAGGATGTCGCAGTGTTCGGCGACGGGGCCCAGCTGCGGCTCACCGCGGCCCTTGTTCAGCAGGCGAAACTCATGGTCGAAGAAACCGACGTCGAACGGCGCGTTGTGTATGACCAGCTGGGCGCCGCGCATGAATTCCCACAGCTCGTCGGCGATCTTGGCGAAGACCGGCTCGTCGGCGACGCGCTCGTTGGTGATGCCGTGGATGCCGATCGCCTCGGCTTCGATCTCCCGTTCGGGATTGATGTACTGATGGTAGGTTCGTCCGGTGAAACGCCGGTTGACCAGCTCGATGCCACCGATCTCGATGATGCGGTGGCCTTCGCGCGGGTCGATGCCGGTCGTTTCGGTATCCATGACGATCTGGCGCATGACTCTACTCTCCTGGGCGACCGCTACCGTCTTCGGTACCAGTGCTCGTTGATTCTGATCTTCGCCGCCGTCCGCCGACGCTCACGACCCACGTTAGCGTGATGCCGCGACCACTTCGTCGATCGCCTCGTTTACCAGTCGATCGGCGGCTTCGTTACCTTCATGCCCACTGTGTCCCTTGACCCAGTGCCACTCGACCTGGTGCCGCTCGGTCTCGGCCAGTAGCGCTCGCCAGAGCTCGGCATTCTTGACCGGCTGCTTGGCGGCGGTCTGCCAGCCTCGCTTCTGCCAGCCGTGTATCCATTCGGTGATGCCTTTGCGCACGTACTGGGAGTCCGTCCAGAGGTCGACACGGCACGGTCTGTCGAGGGCGCGCAGCGCCTGAATGGCGGCGGTCAACTCCATCCGGTTGTTGGTGGTGTCGCGCTCGCCGCCCTTGAGCGTCTTGCGATGACGGCCCGCCTCGAGTAGCGCCCCCCAGCCGCCCGGGCCGGGATTGCCCCGGCAGCCGCCGTCGGTATAGATGGTCACATTGGGCGTCGGGGCGTCTTCAAATGACTGGTCTGACAAGAGTCGCGTCTCTTTCTACGGGGGAAAAAGCGTTGGCCACGAGCGCACGTTCGGGTGACGTCGCGCTATGCGTGTGAAGCAGGCTCAGGGGGCGGCAGCGGACCGTCAGCCGTGCCGCTGTCGTCGGCGTGCGAGGCGACATGCGCCCCAGACTCACGCCGGCATGCCGGGGACGAACGAATCGAGGCGCCGCTATCGGCTCCCCTACCGGGCGAGCGTACGGCGTGCGCCTCGTCTCGCTGGGCCAGCCCGCTCCAGGCACCGCCCCGGCTCTCGGCGAGCCGCGATGACTGTAGCCGAAGCGGCTGGACCGGTATGGATCGCTGCTTGGCGATCACCAGATAAGCCTGCCCCAACGGCAAATTGTAGCGTCGTCCCAGCGTTTCCAAACGCCGGCTACCACGACTCTGGCCCGGCCAGCTAAAGCCGCAGTAGTCTACCCGTTCGATCTCGAAGTCGACAAACGCGAGCCAGTCGCCGAGACGCCGTGGCGTACGCCATGCATGATGCCACGGCTCGGGGCGGCGATTCGTCGGTACGCTCGCCGCCCCCAGCGGATGCCAGCCGAACACGACCAGCCGTCCGTCGGCGCGCGTCACCCGGGCGGCCTCCTGCAGCACCCGGTGCGGGTTCTCCACCGCCTCGAGTAGATGATGCAGAAGGGTCAGGTCGAGCGTGTCATCGGCCAGCGGCAGGCGTGCCGGCAGGCACACCAGCGTTTGCGGCGAGCGCGCCAGAGAGAGGTCCGGCACCCAATCCAGCGCGTGACGTACCGGGCACATATCGCTGATCAGTGGCGCCATGCCGAGCTGGAGACTCGCCGCGCCGAGGCGCTGTTCGCAGTGCGGGCCGAGACAGGCGCGTTCGGCGGCCCAAAGAGAGTGCCCTGCCGACGTTTCCCAAAACTGGCGGCCGGTTCGCACCGTCTCGACGAGCTGGCTCGCGGCTGGCGTATTTGACACGGGCGGTTCAACTCCCCAAGGTTGTCGACTTTTTGGCGGGCAGTGCGTTTTTCGTTTCCCATCGACCGCGAACGCGACCGGTAGACGAACGCAACCGAGAGTCTCACGACCGACAGACGCTTGCCGACGCCGAACGCTCATCGAACGAGGATGCTTTCATGTTGACCGTCATACCCATCCCCGCGTTTCAGGACAACTATATCTGGGTGCTTCGCCAGGAAGCCACTACCGGCGTGGCAGTGGTCGATCCGGGCGACGCCCAACCGGTCATCGAATGGCTCGAGCAGGAGAACGTCACGCTCGAGGCGATCCTGATCACGCATCATCACCAGGATCACACCGGCGGCGTGGCCGAGCTGATCGAGCGCTATGCGCCGACGGTCTACGGCCCGGACAATCCGACGATCGAGGGCATCGACTACGTGCTGCGTCAGGGAGACGAGTGCGAGGTTCTAGGCCAGCGCTTCGAGGTCTACACGGTGCCCGGCCACACGCTCGACCATATCGCGTTCCACACCCCGGGAACGCCGGGGCTGCTGTTCCCCGGCGATACGCTCTTTTCCGGCGGCTGCGGGCGGCTCTTCGAGGGTACGCCGGAACAGATGCGCACGTCGCTGGCGAAGTTCTCCGCACTGGCCGACGACACTCAGGTGTTCGCCGCGCACGAGTACACGCTGTCGAATCTCGCTTTTGCCGCGGCGGCAGAGCCGAACAATGCGCAGCGAGACGACTATCGCCGCGCGTGTGAGGTCGCGCGCGACGCGGACCGCCCGACGCTTCCCACCACCCTCGGCCGAGAGCGCAGCATCAACCCGTTTCTGCGCCTCGACGAGCCCGAACTACGCCGAACGCTGGCCACACAGGGTGAAAGCGGTGACGATGCCGCGGCATTCGCCACGCTACGCGCGTGGAAGGACCGCTTCTAACCGCGTACCGATGTACGCCTTGCCGACCGATACGCCAGGGAATGGCTCGATCGAGAACCGACAGGACCCAGATCGCTGCTCTGCCTGAGCCGCCGGCGCGCCGGCGGCTCAGGCAGAATCGAGTAGAAAGAGACAGAGAGTTCATGAGTTTTCCGTTACGCCGCTGCAGGGCGCTGTTGGGTCTTGCTGGCGGTCTGCTGATCTTTGCCACGCCTTCACTCGCCGCGGCCCACGCCGCTACCGCTTCATACAGCGCTTCCGGCTCGACACCATCGGCCAGCGACGCCGCTCCCGCGACGGCCGGTGGGCCCGCCTCGGCGGTACCCCGGCGCGCGACGTTCTGGTCCCAGCTGGTGCTCGACAAGCAGCCCGCAGCCGATGCCTGGACCCGACTCCGAGAGGATTTCACGCTCTCGCACGAGACCGACAACCCCCGCGTCGCGGAGTGGCTCGAGTGGTATCGAGCGCACCCGCATCACGTCGAGCGCATCGCGCTCGAGGCGCGCCCGTGGCTGCACTGGGTGAGCACCCGGCTCGAAGCCAAGGGAATGCCCGGCGAGATCGCGCTGCTGCCGTTCATCGAGAGCGGCTACGACCCCACGGCCGCCAACCCGAGTGGTGCCACGGGGCTCTGGCAGTTCATGCCCGGTACCGGCGACGCCATGGGTCTCGAGCGTACGGACTGGTACGACGGCCGGCGCGACGTACTGGCGGCAACCGATGCCGCGCTGGACTATCTGCATCAGCTGGCCGACCGCTGGTACGAAGACGACGTATTGCTGGGGCTCGCCGCCTATAACGCCGGCGCCGGTACCGTGAACGCGGCACGCCGCGCCGCGGCCAATCGGGGTGAGCCGATCGACTACTGGCATCTGCGCCTACCCGCGGAAACGATGGACTACGTGCCAAGGCTACTCGCCCTCTCCGCGGTCGTTGCGGACCCGACCCGCTATGGCGTCGCCCTGCCGTCGATCCCCGATCGCACCGAGTTCGTCGAGGTCGACACCGATGGCCCGCTGTCGCTGTCAATGGCCGCGGAGCTGTCGGGTGTCGCGGCCGCCGAGCTGAAAACGCTCAACCCGGGGTTCAAGCGCGCCTCCACGCGCCCGCGGGACGACGCCAGCCTGGTACTGCCGATCGCCGCGAAATCGCGCTTTCTCGCTAAGCTCGACGCGGTACCCGACGCCGAGCGCAGCGTGATGAACCGCTACGTGGTGCGGCGGGGAGACACGCTATCGACGATCGCCTCGCGCTTTGGCACGAGCGTGGCGGAAATTCGCCGCAGCAACGCCCTTTCGGGTAGCATCATTCGGCCCGGGCAGACGCTCAGCGTACCGGCAAGGGCACTGGCCAGCCGTGGTTGAAGCGTTTCTCCGTGATTGAAACGTTCCGCGGGGGTTGAGGCTGTTCGTCGGAGCTGACGCCTCTCGCCGGGCGGGTGACACATCAGACGGGGCACACGCCCCCGGTGGAGAGGCACGGCATGACGAGACGCTGGAGGTACCTGGCACTGCTGGTCTTGACGCTCGGCCTCTTCGGCCAGGCGGGAGGCGCGTTTCGCGCCTTCGCCGATGCCCAGCCGCCCCAGCGTCTCGAAGACGAGCGACCGGCGGCACCTGGCTCGGCCGCGACCGTCCATGCCATCGCGCTCTACGATGATCCTGCGCTACCGGTGAACTTCGACCATCTCCCCTACGCCAACCCCGATGCGCCGAAGGGAGGCACCCTGCGCCGGGCGGCCAACGGCAGTTTCGATTCCACCAACCCTTTCATCATTCAGGGGTCGCCCGCGGAGGGGCTGCAGCAGCTCTACGACACCTTGATGGTGTCGAGCGCCGACGAGCCTTTCACCATGTACGGGCTGCTGGCCGGCGGGATTCGTCTCGATCCCGAACGGCACTGGATGGAGATCGACCTTCGTCCCGAAGCGCGTTTCCACGACGCCGTGCCGGTAACCGCCGAAGACGTCGTCTTCAGTTTTCGTCTTCTGCGCGACAAGGGGCAGCCCTTCTATCGCGCCTATTACGCCGGCGTGGAGTCGGTCGGGGCGATCGATGTGCGAACGGTGCGCTTCACGTTTCCCGACAACGAATCCCGCGAATTGCCGCTGATACTCGGCCAGCTTCCCGTGCTGCCCAAGCACTACTGGGCGAAGCGCGACTTCACGCGGCCAACGCTCGAGGCGCCGCTCGGTTCCGGCCCCTACGAGATCGAAAGCCTCGACCCCGGCCGGCAAATCGTCTATCGCCGAGCCGAGAATTACTGGGGCCGCGATCTGCCGATCAATCGCGGACGCTACAACATCGATCGCCTCGTGTTCGATAGCTTTCGCGATCAGTCGGTGGCGCTGGAGGCGTTTCTCGCCGGCGCGCTGGATTTTCGTCTCGAGAGCAGCGCCAAGAGCTGGGCGACGGCGTACGCCACGCCGGCGGTACGTGACGGCGCGATCGAGCGCCTGGTCATTCCGGACGGTCAGCCGGCGGGCATGCAGGGCTACGTGATCAATACGCGTCGGCCCGCGCTACAGGACACGCGTGTTCGTCAGGCGCTATCGCTCGCTTTCGATTTCGACTGGCTCAACGAGCATCTTTTCTACGGCGTCTACGAGCGTACCCAGAGCTATTTCGAGAACTCCGAGATGGCAGCGCAAGGACTGCCTCAGGGCGAAGAAGCCAAGCTGCTCGCCCCCTTCGAAGACGAACTGCCGGCTGGCGTGTTCGATCAGGCGCTGCCAATGCCCCAGCCGCAGGCGTTGCGCCCCCGGCTGCGCCGCGCCCTCGAACTGCTGCGCGAGGCGGGCTACGAAGTCCGCGACGATACGCTGGTGAACCGGGCCACCGGCCGCCCGTTCACGCTAGAGTTCCTGCTCTACGACAGTCAGTGGGAGCGGATCACGCAGCCGTTCGTGCGCAATCTCGAGCGGCTGGGTATTCATGCGCGTATTCGCCTGGTCGACGTCAATCAGTACCTCGACCGACTGCGGCACTTTCAGTTCGACATGGTGGTCGGCAGCTTTCCGCAGTCGGCCAACCCTGGCAACGAGCAGCGCGACTTCTGGCACAGCGACTACGCCGAGACGCCTCAGAGCCGCAACCTGGCAGGCGTTCGCGATCCGGTGATCGATGCGCTGGTGGACGACCTGATCGCGGCCGATGATCGCCGGGCGCTGGATGCCGCCGCCCGCGCGCTCGATCGCGTACTGCGCTGGGGATTCTACGTCGTGCCCCAGTGGAACTTCGACGGCACGCGTATCGCCGTCTGGGACAAGTTCGACTATCCCGCGCCCTTCCCGCGTTACACGCAGGATCTCAGCGTCTGGTGGGTGAATCCCGAACGTGCGTCCGCCATTACGGCACGTCAGCTCGGCGACAGGTGAGAGTGCTTTATGGCGAGCTATCTGCTTCGACGTCTTCTGCTCATGATCCCCACGCTGCTGGGTATCCTGTTGCTCAATTTCGTCATCGTCCAAGCGGCACCGGGCGGGCCCATCGACCAAATGATGGCGCGGTTCGAAGGGCTGAGCAGCACCGCGAGCACCGGTCTCGAGGGCGGGGGCGGCGACAGCGTCGGGGGCAGCGGCTCGCAGCGCCTGCAGGGTGTCGACGAACAGCTGCGGCAGGCACTCACCGAGGAGTACGGGTTCGACAAGCCCGCCTGGGAGCGCTTCGCACTGATGCTCAAGGGCTATGCCCGGTTCGATCTCGGCGAAAGCCTCTTCCGCGGCCGGCCGGTGATAGATCTCATCATCGATCGACTGCCGGTTTCGATCTCGCTGGGGCTCTGGACCACGTTGCTGGTCTATCTCATTTCAATCCCGCTCGGCATTCGCAAGGCACTGCGGCACGGCAGCGCCTTCGACGTCTGGTCATCCGGTGTCGTCGTGGTCGGCTACGCCATCCCCGGCTTTCTCTTCGCGATTCTGCTGATCGTCGTCTTCGCCGGCGGGAGCTACCTGAACTGGTTCCCGCTGCGCGGGCTCACCTCGGCGAATTTCGATGAGCTGAGCGTACTGGCCAAGATCCAGGACTACTTCTGGCACATCACCCTGCCGGTACTGGCGTCGGCCGTGGGCAGCTTCGCCACGCTAACCATGCTCACCAAGAACAGTTTTCTCGACGAGATCCACAAGCAGTACGCGCTGACGGCGCGAGCCAAGGGCGCCTCCGAACGCCGCGTGCTCTACGGCCACGTCTTTCGTAACGCGATGCTGATCATTATCGCGGGGATGCCAGCGGCCCTGATCGGCATCTTCTTCACCGGTTCGCTGTTGATCGAGGTGATCTTCTCGCTCGATGGTCTCGGCCTGCTAGGTTTCGAGGCGGTCATGCAGCGCGACTATCCGCTAATCTTCGGCACGCTCTATCTCTACACGTTGATGGGGCTGTTGCTAAAGCTGCTCTCCGATTTGACCTACGTCTGGGTCGACCCACGAATCGACTTCGCGAGCCGGGAGGCGTGATGCGACTCTCATCTCTGTTCCCGGCGACCCGTGGCAGGCGCGGGCTATCGCCCATCACGCGTCGACGACTGAACGTGTTTCGCCATAACCGGCGGGCCCTGGCGTCACTCTGGATCTTTGGCATGCTCTTCATCTTGAGCCTTGCCGCCGAACTGATCAGTAACGACAAGCCGCTGGTCATGCAGTATCAGGGGGACTGGTACGTGCCGGTCGTGGTCGACTACCCCGAGACCACCTTTGGCGGTTTTCTTCCCACCACGACGGATTACCACGACCCCTTCGTCAGGTCACAGATCGAGGCCCACGGGTGGGCGATCTGGCCGCCGGTCCCCTTCGACTACCAGACGTTGGATCGAGATGTCGGCGGCCCCGTACCCTCGCCCCCGGGGCCGCGTCACTGGCTGGGCACGGACGACCAGGGGCGGGATGTCTTCGCGCGGGTGATCTACGGTTTTCGGCTCTCGGTGGCGTTCGCGCTCGCGCTCACCGCCGGGTCTCTCGTCATCGGCGTGAGCATCGGCGCGCTCCAGGGCTACTACGGTGGCAAGATCGATCTCATCGGACAGCGGCTCATCGAGATCTGGTCGGGGCTACCGGTCCTCTTTCTGCTGATCATCCTGGCAAGCTTGGTGGAGCCGAATATCTGGTGGCTGCTCGGCATCATGCTGCTCTTCACGTGGCTGGGGCTCGTGGACATCGTGCGCGCCGAATTCCTGCGCGCGCGCAATCTGGAATACGTTCGCGCCGCCCGCGCCATGGGCCTGCCATCAAGACTGATCATGTGGCGCCATGTGCTGCCCAACGCGATGGTCGCCACGCTCACCTTCATTCCGTTTCTCTTCACCGGTGCCATCACCACGCTGACCGCGCTCGATTTTCTCGGGTTCGGGCTGCCTCCCGGGTCTCCTTCCCTGGGTGAGCTCGTGGCGCAGGGCAAGAACAACCTGCAGGCGCCCTGGCTCGGGATCACCGCCTTCGTCACGCTGAGCGTGATGCTCTCCCTGCTGGTCTTCATCGGCGAGGGGTTGCGCGATGCCTTCGACCCCCGGATTCGCATGCCGACGTCGATGCCGCAGCCAACCACCCGATCACCGGAGCGCTCGCCATGACCCCTGCGACGATTTTCGAACTGCGTGATTTCGCGATCCGCTTCGGCGATTTCCAGGCAGTCACGGCGCTGGATCTTCACGTCGATCGCGGGGAGACGGTGGCGGTCGTGGGTGAGTCGGGCTCGGGCAAGTCGGTGAGCGTTCTGGGGGCGTTGAATCTGCTGCCGCCCGGTAGCGAGATATCCGGCGTGAGGCGCTTCGCGCAGCGCGATCTCGGGGCGCTGCCGAGAGGCGAGTGGAATGCCCTGCGCGGGGGGCGAATCGGTTTCGTCTTTCAGGAACCGATGACCTCGCTCAACCCGCTGCATACCGTGGGGAAGCAGTTGAAGGAGACGCTGCGGCTGCATCAGGGGTTACGCGGCGGTGAGGCGACCCGGCGCAGCCGGGAACTGCTCGAGCGGGTACGCCTGCCCCGAGTCGATGACATGCTCACGGCACGTCCGCACCAGCTTTCCGGCGGACAGCGACAGCGGGTGATGATTGCCATGGCGATCGCCAATGCGCCCGAACTGCTGATCGCCGATGAACCGACCACGGCGCTCGACGTGACAGTGCAGCGCGAGATACTGACGCTGCTCGACGAGCTGCGCCGCGAGCAGGGAATGGGCGTGATCCTCATCAGCCATGACCTGAATCTGGTGCAATGCCATGCCGACCGCGTCGTGGTCATGAAATCCGGCGCTGTCGTCGAGACCGCCGCGACAGCGACGCTGTTTGCATCGCCGCAGAGGGCTTACAGTCGCGAACTGATCGCCGCGGTGCCCGAGGGGCATCCGCCGGCGATCGCCGGCGATGCGCCGGTGCTGCTGGAAACGCAGGCTCTCAGCGTGAATTTCGCTCGCGCCAAACCGCTGTTGGGACGTCGCCCGCCCCCCTTCGTCGCGCTCGAACCGCTATCATTCTCGCTACGTCAGGGTGAGACGCTTGGCGTGGTCGGTGAATCCGGCTCGGGTAAATCCACCCTCGCCTTCGCGCTGCTGCGACTGCTGACGGCCAATGGCCGTATTACCTTCGATGGCGAACGTCTCGATACCCTTCAAGGTCGTGCCCTACGTCAGAGACGCCACCAGTTTCAGATCGTCTTTCAGGATCCTTACGGTTCGCTGTCACCGCGGATGCCGGTGGCGGATATCGTCAGTGAAGGGTTGCGCTTCCATCAGCCGGATCTCACGCCCGAGCGTATCGAGGCGCAAGTGTCTGAAGTGCTTGCCGAGGTCGGTCTCCCCGCCAACTGCGGGGATCGCTATCCGCACGAGTTTTCCGGCGGGCAACGTCAGCGCATCGCCATTGCGCGCGCGCTGATTCTCAGGCCACGCATGCTGGTGCTCGACGAGCCGACGTCGGCTCTGGATCGCACCGTGCAGAAACAGCTCATACAGTTACTTCGGGATCTTCAAACCCGTCATGGCATCAGCTATTTGTTCATCAGTCACGATCTGGCCGTCGTCAGAGCCATGTCGCATCGAGTGATGGTGCTCAAGAATGGCAAGCTGGTCGAATGCGGCGATATCGAGGCCGTTTTTCAGGCCCCGCAGTCGTCGCATACTCGCGAGCTTATTCAAGCGGCATACGTCTGATTTTTTCGATGTTTAAATATAAAAGATAACGGTATAAACCCGAAAATCATCATGCCCTCTTTTTAGAAGGCAGCGATTTCCTCCGGCCGCAAGTGGCGACATTCGCCAGGCTCCAGGTCGGGATCGAGCTCAAGTGGACCGATCGATTCACGATGAAGCGACACGATGGAGTGCCCGACCGCCGTCATCATGCGTCTCACCTGATGGTATCGACCCTCGGTCACACCAATGAGGACGTCTTGCTCACTCAGCCGCTCGAAAGTGGCCGGTTTGGTGGGCTTGTCTTCGCCCTCGAGGGTAACGCCCTTCTTGAAACGGGCCGTGACTCGCTCCGCGTCCTTCTCGTCCATTGGTTCGGCAAGCGTGGCGCGATAGCGTTTGAGACAGTCCCGATTGGGGGTGGTGACGCGATGCGTCCATTGGCCGTCGTCGCTGATCAACAGGAGTCCCGACGTCTCCACGTCGAGCCGCCCTACCGGGTGCAGTCGCTCCCGCTGTTCGATCTCGATGAGGCTCAGCACTGACGGGTAATGGGTCGGCTTGAGCGAACATTCGACGCCTTCGGGCTTGTGCATCATCAGATACCGAAAGCCTATCCGGGCGATGGGCTCTCCGAGCCAGAGCACATCCTGCTCGTCGTCGACGTGTAGCGCTCCGCTGCGCACCGGTTCACCGTCGACGCTCACCTCTCCCCGTCGCAGCGCCTGCTTGGCCTGGCTGCGAGTCAAATCGGTGGACTCGCTCAAAAATCGATCCAAACGCATCATCATTCATCCAATTGAAAACGGTCGGCATCTTGCCACGCGGGGAACTGCTCGCGAAACCGATCGAGCGCCGTTCTCGAAAGCACTGCCGTCTCGACGAACGCCCGCCCCGCCTCTGCATCGACTAACGGGTCACCCTTGAAGTCCACCAGCAGCGAGTCACCGGTATAGCTCAGCCCGTTGCCATCCTCGCCCACGCGGTTGACTCCAATGACATAGCTCAAGTTCTCGACGGCGCGCGCTTGCAACAGCGTGCGCCAGGGCTGTCGACGCACGCCCGGCCAGTTGGCGACACACAGCAGGGCGTCGTATTCGAATGGTGCCGACGACGACGACGGCTGCTGGCGAAGCCATACGGGGAAGCGCAGGTCGTAGCAGACGCTCAGCAGCAGCCGGAATCCCTTGAGAGTCACCAGTTTGCGCTCATCGCCCGCGGCATAGTGCAGAGGCTCCTCCCCCATGCGAAAGAGATGGCGCTTGTCGTAATGGGTTACCTGCCCGTCGGGCGTGACCCAATAGAGCCGATTGACGCAGCGCTCGCCGTCGCGAATCGCAAGGCTACCCGTCATCACGCAGCGGCGCTCGCGCGCCTGCGCCTTCATCCAGTCGAGCGTGGGACTGGTATCGGCCGATTCCGCAAAGCGTTCCGGGCGCATGGTAAAACCCGTGGCGAACATCTCCGGCAGCACGATCAGGTCGGTCTCACCGGCATCGAGGGAAACGAGGCATTTCTCGATATCCCGACGGTTGGCAGCCGGGTCCTCCCAGTGCAGGTCCGTCTGAACGAGACTGACGCGCAAATCACTCATGTTGACGTCTCCAGATACAAGGGTTCGAGGCGACTGGCCGATCGTTCGGCCATCCCGTTACTGCTCATGATAGATTGTCCGCCCCGCCAACTCGAAGCCGGCAGCCCCGCCAATGACCGCTCCTTCATCGCCGACCGCACGCATTTCTCAGCCCGCCGATGATGGCCCCGCCCGGGCCGGCGTCGGCCTAGGCCTGCTCGCCTACACACTGTGGGGCTGCTTTCCCCTTTTCTTCGCGCTGTTCGGTGCCGTTCCTGCCGCAGAAGTGCTGCTCCACCGAATCCTGTGGTCCTGCGTTTTCCTGATGGGGGTCGTGACGCTGCTCGGTCGCTGGCCCGGCGTCTGCGTCGGCATTCGTCGCCCCGGAACGCTGCTGCCCGTGGCCGGGTGCGCCGTACTGATTGCGACGAACTGGGGCCTTTTCATCTACGCGGTCGAAACGTCGCGCGTGCTGCAAGCGAGCCTTGGCTACTTCATTACGCCGCTGGTGAATATCGGGCTGGGGATGCTGGCGCTGCGCGAACGCCTGGGGCGATGGCAGGCAGTGGCGATAGGCTTCGCCGTGGGAGGTATCGTGCTGCAGTTGATCTGGCTGGGGAGGCTGCCCTGGATCAGCTTGGCGCTGGCGGCGACCTTCGGGACCTATGGCCTGCTGCGCAAGAGGATTGCGCTGGACGGGCTCTCGGCGTTACTCGCCGAAACCGCCCTGCTCGCCCCCGTGACGCTCGGCGCCTTCGCCTGGCTGACGGCGACAGGGACTTCACATTTTACCCAGAGCGTCTCGACCGGGGCGCTGCTGATCACGAGTGGTGTCGTCACGACGCTTCCGCTGCTGGCCTTTGCGGGCGCGGCCCGGCGATTGAGGCTGGCGACACTCGGTTTTCTGATGTACGTGAACCCGAGCCTTCAGTTTCTCATCGCGCTAGTGGTCTTCGACGAGCCGCTGTCGCAAGCGCAGTCGGCAACGTTCGTCCTGATCTGGATCGGGCTTGCAATCTACTCGGTCTCGACCTGGCGCGCGCATCGTCGGCAACGCAGCGTACGTCGAGATTCCGACACGAGCGCCGGCTAAGCGCTCGACGTCAGATCTGCATGCCCATGATTTCCTTGTAGGCCGTCACCATCCGGTTACGCACCTGAACCCCCATATCGAACGCCACGCTCGCCTTCTGCATGTCGATCATGACGTCGTTGAGCGCGACGTCGGTATCGCCCGACTGGAACGACATCGCCTGCTGATTCGCAGACTGCTGCATCGCATTGATGCGTCCAAGCGATGCCTGGAGTTCGCCGGCGAAACCGCCGTTGGGTTCGCCGGCGACATCCGCGGGCAGCGTCGCGGCCCCGGTCTGCCCGGTTGCCTGGGTCGAAAGCGCCTGCATCTGCGCAAGCGCGGCCTGAATGGCGGGTGCACTCATAGGGGTTCCTGGTAGGTATTCCTGTCGACAACGGTGAGATGCCTGAGGCATCGGACGAAGCGCAGCCTATCAAGGCCGGGTCCCGCGCCATTGATCCAAATGCGCGCGAAAACAGCGGCTTTTCCCACCTTCACGATGATCGCCCCCCCACATAATAGCCGCCGTCACATTTACCTCACGCCGCCAACGGTCCGAGCCTTCGGTCGGGCACACCGCGGCCGAGTCGTTGTATCGCAGGAGCGAAAGACCGCCATGTCATCGAGTCAAACTCCGTGCATCCGACGAGGCAAGCCATGAGTTCGGCTGCCACGTCCAATGACACCGCCAACACCGGCTCGTCCCGGGGCGCCGCTGCGGCCTCCGGGCGAGACTGGCTGGACAAGCTCAAACGCAATCCGCTGATCCCGCTGCTCATCGGGGGGTCGGCGGCGCTTGCGATTCTCGTCGCGCTCTTCCTCTGGGCGCGCAGCCCCGATTATCGCGTCCTGTATTCCACGCTCACCGAAGCCGATGGCGGCCGTATCATCGGTCAGCTCGACTCCATGGGCGTGCCCTACCGCTTCAGCGACGGCGGTGAAGCGCTACTGGTGCCCGCGGATCAGGTTCGCCCGCTGCGACTCCGACTGGCCGAGCAGGGTTTGCCGCAAGCGAGCGGCGTCGGTTTCGAGCTGATGGACGACCAGGCCTTCGGTATCAGCCAGTTCGCCGAACAGATCAACTACCAGCGCTCGCTCGAAGGTGAGCTGGCGCGCACCATTTCCGCACTCGGCAGCGTCGAACACGCGCGGGTACATCTGGCCATGGCCAAGGATTCCGTATTCGTTCGCGAGAGCCAGCCGGCCAGCGCCTCCGTGGTGCTGGACCTGCAGCCCGGCCGGGTGCTCGGTACGGGTCAGGTCAGTGCGATCGTACACATGGTCTCCAGTAGCGTTCCGCATCTGCCCACCGACGCCGTGACCGTGATCGATCAGAACGGCACGCTGCTCACCCGGTCGCAGGGCAACAACGATCAACTCGACGGCACTCAACTCGACTACGTTCGCAACCTCGAAAGCCGATACGCCAAGCGCATCGAATCGATTCTTGCCCCCATCGTCGGCGCCAACAACGTCCAGGCTCAGGTCACCGCGCAGGTCGACTTCTCCCAGCGAGAGCAGACCGCCGAGCGCTACGGCCCCAACCAGGCGCCGAATCAGGCCGCCGTGCGCAGCGAACAGTTGAGCGCCTCCTACCAGAGCGACTCCGACATCGCCCAGGGCGTGCCCGGGGCACTCAGCAACCAGCCCCCGGGGACCGCGCCGTCGCCGATCAACGCCGAGGGCACGCAGGCCGACGCCCAGGACGATGACGCGGACACCGAGAACGCCGGCAATGCCCAGGGCGATGCCGCCCAGACGGGCACGGGTAACACTCAGGAGAGCGGTGGCGGACAGAGCCGGCGCGACAGCACCATCAACTACGAGGTCGATCGCACCGTCGAGCACGTCAAGGAGCAGACAGGGGGGGTGGAACGCCTCTCGGTCGCCGTCGTGGTCAACTACCGCAACGGTGTGAACGACGAAGGCAATCCTGCCCCGGAAGCCTTGAGCGACGCCGAGATGGCGCAGATTCGCAGTCTCGTCCGTCAGGCGATGGGGTATTCCGAGGTCCGCGGTGACGCCATCGAAGTGGTCAATACCCCGTTCCAGGTCGAGCAGAGCGATTTCGAGCCCGCCCCCTGGTGGCAGACGCCGGACGTCTGGCGCCTGGCGACGAGCCTGCTCAAGTATCTGGTGCTGGCGCTGGTCGCACTCTTCCTCTGGTTCAAGGTGGTCAAGCCTCTGCTGCGTCGTCAGACCGAGCCGACCGCACCGCCCCAGGCCGCCGCACCCGAGACGACACCGACCGGTGCCAGCGCCGCCGCGGGTGCCGCGAGCTATCAGGAGATCAACGACACCACCGCCGGCGGGACCGAGAGCGCCCCCTCTTCTCGTGACCGCGGCAAGCGGCGCTCGTCGAGCTACGAGCAGGATCTCAAGGATGCGCGCGACATCGCCCAGGAAGATCCTCGCCTCGTCGCCATGGTAGTCAGAAGCTGGATGGAGAAGACATCATGACGGTAGCCATGACGGGTGCTCGCCGTGGCGCGATCCTGCTGCTCTCGCTCGACGAGGATAGTGCCGCCGAGATCTTCAAGTACCTCTCGACCCGTGAGGTCCAGGAGATCAGCCAGGAGATGGCCAAGCTTGGCCAGGTCTCTCACGAAGAGATGGCAGCGGTACTGCGGGACTTTCATACCGAGACCGAGCAATTCACCGCGATCAATCTGCATACCAGTGATCACATTCGCTCGGTGCTCACCAAGGCGCTCGGCAGCGAACGCGCCAGCAGCCTGATCGAGGACATTCTCGAGTCCAACAACACCGAGAACGGCATCGACTCGCTCAACCTGATGGAGGCGTCGCTGGTCGCCGAGATGATTCGCGACGAGCACCCGCAGATCATCGCCACCATCCTCGTCCATCTGGAACGGGCGCAGGCGGCCAGCATTCTCGAACTCTTCGACGAGAAGCGCCGCGACGACGTCATGCTGCGCATCGCCACGTTCAGCGGCGTTCAGCCCGCCGCCCTGCAGGAGCTGACGGAGGTGCTGACCTCGATGCTCGACGGCACCAACCTCAAGCGGAGCAAGATGGGCGGCGTGAGAACCGCCGCCGAAATCCTCAACCTGATGAACTCCTCGCAAGAGGAGCAGGTCATCGAGGTCGTCCGCGCGCACAACGAGGACCTGGCACAGCGCATCATCGACGAGATGTTCCTGTTCGAGAACCTGCTCGACATCGACGATCGCGGTATCCAGCTCATCCTGCGCGAGGTCGAGACGAACTCGCTGGTCATCGCGCTGCGCGGCTCCGACGAATCGCTCATCGACAAGTTCATGCGCAACATGTCCCAGCGGGCGGCGCAGCTCATGCGCGAAGACATGGAGAACCGCGGCCCGGTGCGCCTCTCCCAGGTCGAAAACGAGCAGAAGGCGATTCTCGGCGTCGTCAGGCGTCTGGCGGATTCCGGCGAGATTGCGCTGAGCGGCGGAGACGATGGCTATGTCTGATCGTGACACGACCGCGCCGGGCGGCAGCCGACTGCTGTCGTCGGAAACCTGGCACCGCTGGCAGATGGCGGATCTCGAGCGCCAGGACACCCCGCGCCGCGAACGCAGCACCGCCCGCGGCAACGAGGAGCGACACCGAGCTCGCGAGGCCGAGGCCGAGCGCCAGCAAGCGGCACTCGAGGAAGCGCGCGAGCAGGCCCGCCGGGAAGGTTTCGAGGCCGGACGCGCGGAGGGCTACGAGGCCGGGCATCGGGAAGGCTACGACGCCGGTCTCGGCGAAGGTAAGGCCGTCGCCGAGCTCGAGTTCCAGAAGCGTCTCGATTACACCCTGACGCCGCTCACCACGCTGGCTGAGGAGTTTCAGCGCGCCCTCGCCGCCCTCGACGACCAGGTCGGCGACCAGCTCGTCGAACTCGCCCTCATCACGGGGCGCAAGCTCGCCGGCGACTCGTTGATGGCCAATCCCGATCACGTGCTGTCGGTCGTGCGTGAACTGCTCGACGCCGATACCAGCCTGACCGGTCGCCCGCGACTCTGGCTCCATCCCGAGGACCTGGCGCTCGTCGAAGCGACGCTCGGCGATGCCCTCGCCAAGGCCGGCTGGGAGTGTCAGGAAGACACCACGCTCGAGCGCGGCGGCTGCCGCGCGACCAGCGCCAGCGGCGGGCTGGATGCCAGTCTCTCGACGCAGTGGCAGGCGATACTCGATCAGCGACGCGGTCGTCGCAAGCCGCTGGCGACGCCGCCGGAGAGCGATGATGACGCCTGACGCGCCGCCGGAGACCGCGACTACGCACGCCTCGCCCCACGCGGGCCGGTGGCGAGAGACGCTCGCCAAGGTGTCGCATCGCGTCGAGGCGCTTTCCCACTACCGCTACGAAGGACGCGTCGTCCGCGCGACGGGCCTGGTCCTGGAAGCGGTGGGCATTCGTCTCCCCCTGGGGAGCGCCTGCCTGATCGAGCTTTCCGTGCATAGTGAGGAGCGCTACGCCGAGGCCGAAGTCGTCGGCTTCGCCAGCGACAAGCTCTTCCTCATGCCTCTGGCGGCAACCAGCGGACTACTGCCGGGCGCCCGCGTGCTGGCGCTGGGCGGCAATCGCCTGGACGTTGCCAGCGCCCGGCGTTTCCCACTCGGCGATGCGCTGCTCGGGCGGGTTCTCGACGGCAACGGCCGACCGCTGGACGATCTCGGCCCGCTCGAGCAGGGTCGACACGCCCCGCTGGACACGCCCCCCATCAATCCACTGGCGCGAGCGCCCATCGACACGGCCGTCGATGTCGGCATCCGCTCGATCAACGCCCTGCTGACCGTGGGACGCGGTCAGCGCATGGGGCTTTTCGCCGGCTCCGGCGTGGGCAAGAGCGTGTTGCTCGGCATGATGGCCCGTTTCACCGATGCCGATGTCATCGTCGTCGGGTTGATCGGCGAGCGTGGACGCGAAGTGCAGGATTTCATCCAGAACATCCTCGGCGACGCGGGGCTCGCTCGCGCCGTCGTCGTCGCGGCCCCGGCAGACGTCTCACCGCTTCAGCGCATGCAGGGCGCCGCCTACGCCACGCGACTGGCGGAGGATTTTCGCGATCAGGGGCGCAATGTGCTGCTGATCATGGATTCGCTCACCCGCTACGCCATGGCCGCCCGCGAAATCGCACTCGCCATCGGTGAGCCGCCGGCGACCAAGGGCTATCCGCCCTCGGTCTTCGCCAAACTGCCGGCACTGGTCGAGCGTGCGGGTAACGGCAAGCGCGGCGGCGGTTCGATCACTGCCTTCTATACCGTACTCGCCGAGGGCGATGACCAGCAGGACCCCATCGCCGACTCGGCACGGGCGATCCTGGATGGGCACATCGTACTGTCGCGGCATCTCGCCGAGAGCGGCCACTACCCCGCCATCGATATCGAGGCGTCGATCAGCCGAGCCATGCCGGCCGTCGTCTCGAGCCAACGACTGCGGCAGGCCCAGCATTTCAAGCAGATGATCTCGCGCTACCAGCGCAATCGGGACCTGATCAACGTCGGCGCCTACGTCAAGGGCCAGGATCCCCAGCTCGATCAGGCCGTACTGCTCTACCCGAGACTCGAGTCGTTTCTCCAGCAGCGTATGGACGACATCGCCGACATGCCGCACACCCTCGGCGATCTCGAACGTCTGATACCCGACGCCGGCTGAGAACTGGGCATCACACCCCGCGAATAGCTCGTGCGTAGAGGCGCTATTCGAGGCTTTGTCTTTGCCTTCAGGCCTGACAATGCCTGGCAGTGATCGGTGCCGGCGCTAGCTCTGCATCGAAGACGACACTCTCGAACAGAACGACACCTCGAACAGAACGACACCTCGAATAGAACGACACCTCGAATGGAGGCAGCCTTGGCCAACGTGGAATCGATGGAAATGCTGCGGGATCTCGCCAAGCGCCAGAGCGACAAGGCGGTCGAGGATCTCGGTCACCTACGGCGTCAGCACCGGGATGCCGAGGCACGTCTGGTACAGCTCGAACAGTATCGCGACGAGTATCGCCAGAAACTCCACGACACCCTGTCGAGTGGCGTGTCGTCGAGTCAGTGGCGCGACTTCGAGCAGTTTCTGGCCTCGCTGGATCGCGCGATCGAACAGCAAAAACGCCAGCTCGGCGAGCAGCAGACCCGAGTCGATGGCGGCATGCATCGCTGGCAGGGCGAGCAGCGCAAGTTCAACGCCTACGACATGCTGCACAGCCGAGGACTGCGCGAGCGCACCTATCGCCAGTCGAAAGACGAACAGCGCCAGAGCGACGAGATGGCCGCGCAGCTGCGCCGCCGCCAACAGGACACCGGTCACGGCCTTTGAACGGCCCGTGCGACCGACGATATCGGGATCGACCATGGACATTTCTCAGATTACCCAGTTGAAGGCGAGCACGAGCGAACGCCCCACGAGCGCCGCCTCGTCCCGCTCGAGCGGTCCCGACGTCGCCGCACCGTTCTCCGAGGCCATGACCCGTGCCAAGGGCGCTCAACCCGCGGCCGACGGACCAACGGCACCGTCGAAAAAGCGTGATACCGCGGGAAACGAGCGCGCTCCGACGGCGGAGAGAGCGCAAGGTCAGCCGGCCAGCAAGCCCGCGCCCGCTGAGTCGACGCTTGCGGATCGTGCCGCTTCCGAGCCGTCGGCGGATCCGCTCGCGACGCCAGCCGAGGGGGCCTTGGCGGCAACCTCCCCCGCGATGGCCTTCGACGCTGAGCGCGCCCTGCCGTCGGTGTCGGAGAACGAGCGCTCCGGCGATGACATCGCCGAAGACATGTTCGCCCTTCTTTCCGCGCTGCCCGGACTTCAACCGCTCACCGCAGGCGGCCCACAGCCCCCGACCGGTGTCGTGCCTCAGCTGCCGCCGGCTGCCGTGAGTGGGGCCGATACGGCCTCCCTGCTGCGACAGGTACAGGCGCCAGCCGTGGCGGGCCAGAGCGCGGCTCGTTCACTCGCCACGGATTCCCGACGCGCGAATGACACCGAGGGCAGCGCCGCGGGGCGCTTCTCCGCTCTTTCGCTAACGGACGGGATGCCAACCGACCCCGAGGCGGGAGCTGAGACATCGGGCCTGGGCGCGAGCGCGAATCAAAACGCTAGCCCCGGCGCGACGCCGGCCACTCCCTCGAACGCGACACTTGCGATGCTGCAGAACGCAGCGAACGGAGCGAACGGGGAGCGGCAAGCCCGAAGCGAAGCGCCGGCCACCTTCTCCCTCGACGCCTCGGGTACCGATGCCGCGACGCTATTCGCCAACTCGACCACCGTCGGCAATGGCGCCCCGGGGGTCACGCCAACGGCGACGGCCCCCGCCGGCGCCACCATCCCCGTGGCAGTCAATTCCCCGCAGTGGCCCGGGGCGTTCGGCCAGCAGGTTCTGCAGCTTCACCAGCGCGGCGAGAACCGCATGGAACTGCATCTCAACCCGCGAGATCTCGGCCCCGTGAGCGTCACCCTGACCGTCAACGACCAGCAGGCGCAGCTCCAAGCACTCTCCGCCCATGCCGGGGTTCGTGCCGCGGTCGAAGCCGCCATTCCCCAGCTTCGTGAAGCGCTCGCCCAGAGCGGCATCGCCCTCGGTGAAGCGACGGTCGGCGATCAAGGCCAACCCCGCGAACAGTCGGAGCAGCGTGACGGCGGTACCCGATTCGCCGGCCAGGATGCCGGCGCCGCTGGCATCGCCGGCGAGGAGTCACTGGCCGACGTCCCGTCTCGACCGATCACACTCGGCGATAGCAGCAACATCAACCTTTACGCCTGATCCGGCCGGCCGATAACGGTGGAGCCATCGCCCCCTTCGGGGGGCTTTCGCACGCCGGTCGGCCGAGGCCGTTCGCGCGCCGCGATGACGCACTTTCGCCAGCGCCCCTCTGACCCTTGACCGGATCGGAAACGTCGATTCGCGCTGGATGCCGGCAAGACGTCGAGACGGCGCTAACGAAAGGCGAAGTTGGCGAACCGTATAGGGTCTTTTCGATCGATCGCGATGGCGATCTCACCCCCATAATCCTCTGCAATTTCCAGGGACTCCTCGCTATGGCAGATGCAACGGCCGCACCCAAAGCCGCCTCCGGCAAGAAACGCTCACTGATACTGATCGGCCTACTGGTCGTTCTGTTATCGATTGCGTGTTCGGTGGCCGCCTTTTTCTACCTCGACTCCCGCGGCACGGAAACGCATGCCGAGACCGCCGCCGCCGAAGAGGAGCCGGCCGAACCGCCGGTACCGATCTTCGTCACGGTGTCGCCGTTCACGGTCAACCTGCAGAGCGACTACAGCGACCGTTTGCTCTACGTGGGGGTGTCGCTTCGCGTGAACGATCAGCAGACCAGCGACTTTCTTACCCAGCACATGCCCGAGGTACGCAGCCGCCTTTTGATGCTGCTGTCGGGCAAGCGCGCGGAGGATCTCGTCAGCCCCGAGGGCAAGGTCGAACTCAAGCGGGAAATCCTTGCGCTTTTCGACGAGCCGATTACGTCACCCCAGCCGACGTTGGCCATCGACGACGTGCTGTTTTCCGATTTCATCGTCCAGTAACTGGCACCCCTACCGACCATGTCTCAAGACGATTTGCTGTCGCAGGAAGAGATCGATGCGCTGCTCAACGGCGTCAGCGGCGATGAAGACGCGCCGGCGCCCAGTGCTAGCCAACCCGGCAACGAGCGCGCGACGAAGGCGTTCGATCCTGCCAACCAGCGCCGTGTCGTTCGCGAGCGTCTGCAGACGCTGGACATCATCAACGAGCGTTTCGCGCGGCTGTTCCGGGTCGCGCTGTTCAACCTGATTCGACGCAGTGCCGACATCACCGTCAGCGGCGTGCGCTACCAGAGCTACAGCGAGTTCGCGCGCAACCTGCCGGTACCCACGAACCTCAACCTGATCAGCATGAAACCGCTCAAGGGTACGGCCCTGCTGGTGTTTCCGCCGAGTCTGGTGTTCATGGTCGTCGACAACCTGTTTGGCGGCGACGGGCGCTTTCTGACCAAGTCGGACGGACGTGAGTTCACGGCGACCGAGCAGCGCATCATCCAGCGCCTTCTGTCGTTGGCGCTCGAGGGTTATGGCGACGCCTGGAAGTCGGTCTACCCGGTCGAGATCGACTTCATGCGTTCGGAGATGCAGGTGCGTTTCGCCAACATCACCAACTCCCCCAACGAGATCGTGGTCAACAGCACCTTCCATCTCGAAGTGGGCAATCTGGCGAGCGAGTTCAACATCTGCATCCCGTTCTCGATGATCGAGCCGATTCGGGACGTGCTCTCGAGCCCCATTGGCGTGCACGACAGCGAGGACACTCAGTGGGAGTCGCGCATGGCCGGCGAGATCAAGCAGACCGAGGTCGAACTGGTCGCCGATTTCGCCGAGATCGACTCGAGCCTCGGCGACGTGCTGTCGCTGAACGTCGGCGACATTCTTCCCATCGACCTGCCGCGCGCCATCGACGTCAGCGTCGACGGTGTGCCGGTCATGGCCTGCGAATATGGCACGCGCCAGGGGCATCGCGCCCTGCGCGTCAAGCATCTCATCGACCATGGTACGTACTCTGCCATGAAGGACTTCGACAATGAGTGATGACAACAAACCCGCCTCCCAGACTGATGACGCTGCGTCCTCGGCGACGCCCGATCCGGACGATCTCTGGGCGGCAGCGATGGCCGAACAGGGCGTGACCAGCGAACCGGAGCCGTCCCCCGAACCCGAGCCGGCACCGGCGCGCGCCAATGCGCCGAAACCTGAGGCACCGAAACCGGAAGCGTCCACGCCGGCCACCGCCGATGCCGGAGTCTTCCCCTCTTTCGACGAGGGAAGCGACTCGCGGCAGACTCGCGATCTCAACATGATCATGGACATCCCGGTGAAGCTCTCGGTCGAGCTGGGCCGTACCCGGATCACCATCAAGCAGCTTCTCGAACTCGCCCAGGGCTCGGTCGTCGAGCTCGACGGCCTGGCCGGTGAGCCGATGGATATCCTGATCAACGGCTACCTCATCGCTCAGGGCGAAGTGGTCGTCGTGGAGGACAAGTACGGCATCCGCGTGACCGAGATCATTACCCCATCCGAACGCGTACAGAAACTCAATCGATGAACGACGACGTCACCTCGAGCACGAGCGGGATGGTCGGCGGCGGCGATGCCATGAGCCTGATGGCGCTGGGCAAGACCGCCCTGTCTCTCGCCGTGGTCGTCGGCGTCATTCTGCTCTGCGCCTGGCTACTCAAGCGGATGGGCCCCAATCGTCGCGCTGGCAGTCAGCATTTGCGCGTGGTGGCCAGTACGCCGGTCGGCCAGCGTGAGCGCGTGGTGATCGTCGAAGTGGAAGACCGTTGGCTGGTACTGGGGGTCGGCGGCGGGCAGGTGACAAAGCTCGACTCGTTGGCCCCGCCCGTCGGCCCGCCCGCCTCCCACATCGGGGAGCCGCCGCTTGCTGGCAGTTTCTCTCAGCGTCTGCGTCAGGCGATGAAGCACAACCTGACCGCTTCCCGCGGGACGCGCACGGCGCCCGCCGAGCGCGACGACTCCAGCCAAACGCGCCCCCCGAAGGGGGATGCATGATGAAACGCGGCGCGATCATCGGGCTGGGAGTCGCTGCGCTCGCGGTGGGCGGTTCGATCGCAAGCCAGCCGGCTCTCGCCCAGGCGCTACCGGGTATCGTCAGCGAGCCGACCGCGGACGGGGGGCAGCAGTGGTCGTTGAGTCTGCAGACGCTTTTGTTCCTGTCGTCGCTGGCGTTTCTGCCGGCGATGCTGCTGATGATGACCTGCTTCACCCGCATCATCATCGTGCTGGGACTGCTGCGCACGGCAATGAGCACCCCCTCGGCGCCCCCGACGCAGGTGCTGCTGGGACTGGCGCTTTTTCTGACCTTCTTCGTCATGTCGCCGGTGCTCGACCGCATCTACGAAGAGGCCTGGCAGCCGTTTTCGGCCGACCAGATATCACTCGAACAAGCGGTAGAGCGTGGCAGCCAGCCGTTGCGGGAATTCATGATCGCCCAGACCCGCGAGGCGGACCTGGCGATGTTCGCGCGTATCGCCGAAGTCGGTGAAATGCAGGGGCCGGAGGACATTCCGATGCGCATCCTGGTCCCCGCCTACGCCACGAGCGAGTTGAAAACCGCGTTTCAGATCGGCTTCACCATCTTCGTACCGTTTCTGATCATCGACCTGGTGGTCGCGAGCGTGCTGATGGCGCTGGGGATGATGATGGTGCCACCGGCGACGATCTCGCTGCCATTCAAGCTGATGCTCTTCGTACTGGTCGACGGCTGGCAGCTTCTGATCGGTTCGCTGACGCAGAGTTTCTACATGGGCTGAACCCTTTGGGTTCTTCGATGCCGCACTGCGGCGCTGGGAGTGCACGATGTCCCCCGAAACCGTCATGAGCCTGGCCTATCAGGGCATGAAGCTGGTCCTGCTGATGGCGGCGCCTCTGCTGCTCACAGCGCTGCTGATCGGCCTGCTGGTCAGCCTTTTCCAGGCCGCGACACAGATCAACGAGATGACGCTGTCGTTCATTCCCAAAATCCTGGGCGTATTCGGCATGCTGATCCTGTCCGGCGCCTGGCTGATCCAGCTGATCACCAACTTCACCGTCGAGCTATTGACGAGCATTCCGCAGCTCGTCGGCTGATGGCACTCGCCATGCGGACGAGCTGCCCGGCAACGCTTACGTCAACGGCCGGCGCGGGGCGCGCCCCTCGATGATCGAGATCACCAGCGCCGAATGGCAAAGCTGGATCCAGCTGCTGTGGTGGCCACTGCTGCGAATCCTCGCGTTCCTCATGGCCTCACCGCTGTGGGGATGGTCCAGCTTGCCGCGTCAGTTCAAGCTGCTCTTCGGCGTGGCCATGACCATCGCCATCGCCCCGACGCTGCCGCCCATGCCGGACATCGCGCTCGTCTCTCTCGAGAGCGTGGCGCTCACGCTACAGCAGCTGCTCATCGGCATCGCCATGGGGCTGGTGCTGCGCATCATGATCGCCGTGGTGCAGACCGCCGGCGAATTCATCAGCATGCAGATGGGACTCGGGTTCGCCAGTTTCTTCACACCGGACTCCGGCACCAACACCATGGTGCTCTCGCGTTTTCTCGAGATGATCACGCTGCTAATGTTCCTGGCGCTCGACGGACACCTGATCTCGATCGAGATTCTCGCCTGGACCTTCGAGGCCCTGCCGGTGGGACTGGTATCGATCGACACCAGCTTCGCCGAGACGCTGGTACGCTGGGGCGGAACGATCTTCAGTACCGGCCTGCTGTTTGCGGTGCCCATCATTACCGCGCTATTGATGATCAACCTTTCACTCGGCATCCTCAATCGCGCCTCGCCCCAGCTCTCGATCTTCTCGGTGGGCTTTCCCATCACGCTCACGTCAGGGCTGGTGCTGATGACCGTGATGATGCCGCATCTGGGGAGCTTTCTCGGCCATCTCTTCGACCAGAATCTGCGCTTCATGCAGGGGTTGATCGAACAGATGGCGGGTGCCGCCGGCTAACCTCTGCGATGCGACCGGTGCCGCTCTGTTCCATCCAGGCGCCGAAAGCGGGCGGAGGTCGGCTGCATCGGCGACGAGTCGACAACGTCTTCGCGCGCGCCTGATACGAGCGCCCTGCTTGGCCTTTTCACGGACGTTGGCGCACCGCTCTCCCGGCCTGAACGCAAAGCACCCGAACCGGNNCCGGTTCGGGTGCTTCAGCGAGGTAAATCACCGTTACATCATGTCGAACAGCGAAGTGCCTTGCAGGTTGGAGAAGGACTTCTGCGCGGCCTGCAGACCGACCTGACTCAGCACGTAATCGGAGATGGCGGCGTTGTAATCGAGATCGACCAGGTTGCTCTTGGTCTGGGTGTAGCTGAGGGCGCGATCGCTGCCGACACTGTCCAGCGTATCCAGCTCGTTGAGCCTAGCCCCGACCGATGCCCGAACCGTCAGCACGTTATCCAGCGCGTTGTCCATTTCACGGCTGGTGCTCGACAGCCCGTTGGCGAACGCGGCTTGATCCTGGGGTGATTCGATCGGTTTCTCGAGCACCGCGAGCGCGTTTTCGAAAGACTTGAAAACGTCCGGCTGGCGGTCCTGGGCACGCCCCATCTCGAAGCGGTCGCCGGGTTCGGGGTCACCCGACAGGGTCAGTCTCAGACCGCCGAACTCGAGGGTCTTACCGGTTTCGTACTTCCCGGATTGGATTTCATCGCCATTGTCTTCATTGATAACGGTATAACGGCGAGGTTCACCCTCGCTGAACTGCACGCTGAACGTGTCGCCGTAGCCTTCGGCCGACGTGTCGGCGACCTGCGGGCCACTGAACGTCGCCGTGCCGGCGTTGTCAGCATTCGCCGAGGCGACGTAGCCGGCACCGGGAGCGACGCGCTGAAAGACTTCCTGTCCGGTATTACCGACCTCCATGAGACGAGAAGCATCGACTTTCTGTTGCCGGCTCTGCGTGCCCCCGGCGTACTCGACGCCACCCGTTTCACTCCGTGTGAACGGTGCCGCGCCATCCTGAAAGCCACCGAAGATATAGTCGCCGTTGCCGTTGGTAGAGTTCGCCTGGCCGACCATCGCTTCGTAGACACCGCGCAGTTCGGTGGCGATCGACTGGCGGGCGGCATCGTTCAAGGTGCCGTTGCCCGCCTGTACCAGCAGTGACTTGGCCCGTGTCAGCGAGTCGGTCGTACTGTTGAGCACGCTCTCCTCCTGACTCAGGGCGTTGCGAGTGGTGATCCGACTATCGGCGTGCTGAGCATTGGCGGCGAGTGACTGGGATACGCCGACGGCGCGCGAAGCCGCCTGCGGGTCGTCCGAGGGGCGGACGACCCGCTTACCGGCGGCGAGCTGCTCGCCGACCTTCATGAAATCGCCCTGCTGGCGATTCATCGAGCTGACGCTACGTTCGAACATCACGACCGTGCTGACACGCATGGTGAACTCCTCAATGGCCGGTGGCCGTGAAAACGGTATAAGAGTAATCGGCGGGCACTGACTGCACGCCCCGCGGGGTCATCGACTACGAGCGAATCCCCAGAATGGTATCCAGCGTCGACGTGCCCGCTTCGATCACCTTGGCGTTGGCCGCGAAATACTGCTGATAGCGCATCAGATTGGCGTACTCCTCGTCGAGGTTCACGCCGGAATCGGCCTGTTGATAGGTGTAGAGCTGCTCGCCAAGCCCTTTCTGAGTGGCGAGATTGGCGTCGGTGATCGCCGCCCGGTTGCCCACGCCGCTGATCATCGAAGCGAAGCCGCCGCTGAACGAAGCCTTGCCGCCCACCAGTTTCTGATTCTGCAGGTCGAGCAGCGCCAGCGCGTTGCGGTTGTCTCCCACCCCACCGTTGGTGCCGTCCGCCGCCGCGATCTTGGTGGTATCGCTCAGAGCCACGTCGAGCCCGGTGGCCGCATTGCGCGCTGGCTGGACCAAGAAGCTGTCCTCCCGCGAGGGCGTCCCCTTGAGTGTCAACTCGACGCCGGCAAACGCGACCTTGCCATCCTTCGCGGTCACCGTAGAGCGATCGCCGCTGGTGAGGTTTTCGAGCTGGTAGCGATCGCCACCCTGGAACGTCAACCGGTAATCGTCGGCGGTCACTTCACTGGGTTCGTCGAAGCGACCGCTGAAGGAGGCGGTTCCGGCATTCTGACGATCGCCGAACACGGTGGGGCTGCCCAGATCGAAATAGGCCTCGCCCGCGTTACCCTCGAGATCGACACCCTGCCGGTGCTGCTGGTTGAAACTGCCGGCGAGCGAGACGGAGAGCTGGCCGAGCTGATTCTGCACGCGATCGAGCGTTTCGCTGCGAAAGCCGAGCATGCCACCCATCTCGCCGCCCTGAATCACCGACTCTTCCATCTGGGTCAGGTTGCCGCTGGCGTTACGGTAGGCGACGGTCAGATTGGTGGGATCTTCACGCCCCTCGACCGCCGCGAGTTCGAACGCCTGACTCCCCGCGACCAGCGGCAGACCATTGCCCAGCGACACCTGATAGTTGGCCCCGTCCTGCACCGCGACCTTGACGTCCACGACCTTGTTGAGCTGGCTCACCAGGTTGTCACGCTGATCGAGCAGCGCATTGGGTTCTTCGCCGGTCTTGGCGCGGGCCAGGCTCACCTGTTTGTTGAGCCCCGCGATCTGTTCGCTGAGATCGTTGACCTGGGAGACGGCGCTTTCGAGCTGGCCGTTGACGCCGTCGCGCATGTCGTTGAGGTAGGTGTCGTAGGCGCGAAACTGCGCCACCATGCTCTTCGAGGTGCCGAGCATCCCTTCCCGGGCCGCCGGGTCCGACGGCGCGCCGGTGAGATCCTCGACGCTCGAGAAGAATTTCTGCATCAGCGTATTCAAACCGGAGTCGCCGTCGGCAAGCAGATCGTCGATCTGGCTGATCTGCTGACTGTACGTCTCGAGCGCCGCTTCACGGCTGTTGGCCTGATTGAGCTGCGTACCGATATAGGCGTTGTACTGACGTTGGACGCCGTTGACGTTCACCCCGGACCCCAGCGCACCGCCCGAGCCGTTCTCGCCGAGCTGGATCAACTGGCGGTTGTAGCCCTCGGTATAGACGTTGGTGATGTTGTTACTGGTGGTGGAGAGCGCGGACTGGGCAGCGTTCAGACCACTAAGACCGATCGAATACAGGCTCATACCGGGTTCCCGTGTGTCGCCGTCGCATGCGTGGCGATGTGATTGCGAAGTTGCTTGGTTTATCGGCCGAATGCGTCGGGTCTTGATCCTCGCGCACTCGGTATTCGCAACGTTTTGTTAATGGACGATGCCGGCACGTGCCACTCGACGTGACGGCGCAGCCGGCCGGGGCGAATCCAGTTTTCCAGGGCCGGCGGTGGCAGTCGGTTAGAAGATGGTGGTCGGTGCGTTGGTGGCGGCGTGGGGGTTGGCCGGCGGCGCGTTGCCGGCCATCGCGAGCGTTTCACCCGCCCCGTCCAGCGAACCGAACTGCCGCATGATCTGGCCGAGTTTCTCGGCGTAGCGCGGATCGGTGGCATAGCCCGCGCGCTGGATCGCCTCGGCGGCGCCCTGCGGGGTGCGGGCCTCGACGACGTCGCGATAGCGGGGGTTGTCGCCGATCAGTTTGGCGTAGTCGGTGAAAGCATCGGCGTAGGAGTCGTAGACGCGGAAGCTGTCGACCATCTTCACCGGCCGGCCGGAAACGTACTCGGTCGTACCGACGTCGGTCGTCGCGCCACGCCAGTGGCTGCCGGCCTTGATACCGAAGAGGTTGTGACTGTTGCCGCCGTCCGCGGTCGGTATCTCTCGACGGCCCCAGCCGGTTTCGAGCGCGGCCTGGGCCAGGATCAGTTCGGCGGGGACACCGGACGCCGCTTCGGCCTTTTTCGCCGGTCCGGCCAGCTGGGTCAGAAAGTCGGCGACGTGAGCGGCGCGCCCGGCAAACCGGGCGGCATCGCCGGCGAGTGCGGCGATGGTTGCACCGAAGGACGCCTCCGATGGCGCCGTCTCGGAGGGCTCGGCAGTAGCGTCACTCGTCATGGACGCCGCATCGCGCGTCGCGCCTTCGGTCACGAGCCGATTCAGCAGCGATTCGCTCGCATCGTGACGTTGCACCCTGAGCCCGTCCTGAAGAAGCCGCGGTTCACCGCGGGGAATACCCGCGATCAGCTCGGCGATATCGTCCTTCCCGCCATCCGCCGGTGGCGCTGCCTGCGTGCCGGGCAGGCCGCTTCCCTCGAGCTGGGCGACGAGCTGTTCGGCGAGACCGAAGCCCTTGCCGGCGAGATGCTGCGCCCACTGCTGATCCTGCATCGAGGTCATCATGTCGCGCTGCTGGCTCTGCAGCAGTCCCGACTGCGGCGAGGCATCCCGCATGCTCTTGAGCATCGTCTGCAGAAAGATCGCTTCGAACTGACGCGCCGCTTCCTTGAGACTCCCCTCGGTCGAGTGCGACGCGCCGACCTTGAGCTTCTGAATTCCCTTGACGTCGAGCGCGAACTGGGACGACAGGTCCATCGACGAAGCACCGCCACCGATCGCCATTAGATGACCTCCAGTTCGGCATTGAGCGAGCCCGAGGATTTCAGCGCCTGCAGGATCGACATCATGTCCTGCGGCGACGCCCCCAGCGCATTGAGTGCGTTGACCACGTCCATCAGATCGGCGCTGGTCTGCAGCACCTGAAGCGCACCGCCCTCCTGCTGCACGGTGATGTCGGCATCCGGCACCACGGCGGTCTGGCCGCCGGAGAAAGCGCCCGGCTGGCTGACCTGCGGATTGGAGTCGATCACGATCGAGAGATTGCCGTGCGCCACCGCCGCGCGGGTCAAGGTGACGGTATCCGACAGGACGATGGAGCCGGTTCGCGAATTGATGATCACCTTCGAAGGACCGCGATCGGCGGTGACGTCGATCCGCTGCACCCGGGCCAGGAAGTTGACGCGAGAATTGTCGTCGGCCGGCATCTGCAGGCGCACGGTGCGCCCGTCGAGTGCCGCGGCCACCGGCGCGCCGAACTCCTGATTGATGGCCGTGACGACGCGGCTGGCATTCTCGAAGTCAGAGCGATTGAGAAAGAGATCCAGCGAGCCGTCGACTTCGCCCAGTCGCATCGGCACTTCCTGTTCGACGATACCGCCGCCGGGAATGCGTCCCGCCGCCTGGTGGTTGATCGCCACACTGCTCCCCGCAGCGGATGCGCCGACGCCGCCGACGTAAACGTTGCCTTGAGAGATCGCGTAGACCCGACCATCGGCGCCCTTCAACGGCGTCATCAGCAGCGTACCGCCCCGCAGGCTGTCGGCGTTGCCCACGGACGACACCGTCACGTCGATCTGCTGACCCTGCCGCGAGAACGGCGGCAGCTGGGCGGTGACCATGACCGCCGCCACGTTGCGCAGCTGCATGTTGGTGCCCGGCGGGATCGTCACCCCGAGCTGTGAAAGCAGGTTGATGATGCTCTGGCCGGTAAACGGCGCCTGCGTGGTCTGGTCACCCGTGCCGTCGAGTCCGACGACCAGGCCATAGCCCACCAGCGGGTTGTCGCGCACGCCGGAGAACTCGGCGAGATCCTGGATGCGTTGCGCCTGCGCGCTCGAACAGAGACTCAGGGCCAGCAGCAGGACGATGAGCTGGCCGAATCTCGATCCGGGAGCGAGACGGGCGATGAGCGAACGGCGAAGAGAAGTCATAGGCATCAGAAAGGCGAAACGTTGAGGAAGAAGCGCTGCAGCCAGCCCATCGTCTGCGCTTCGTTGATGTAGCCGTCACCGATGTACTCGATGCGCGCATCGGCGACCTGAGACGACTGGACGGTACTGGCGCCGGTGATCGCCCGCGGGTTGACCACGCCGGAAAAGCGGATGTACTCGGTACCCTGGTTGATCGCGATCTGCTTCTCGCCACGGACTTTCAGGTTGCCGTTGGCCAGCAGGTCGTAGACTGTGACCGTGATCGTCCCGGTGAAGGTGTTGTTGGCATTGGCGCCGCCGGCGCCGCTGAAGACGTTCTCGCCCTCGACATCGGTGCTGTAGTCCTCGAGGAAATCGATCACGTCCGGCACCTGATTCACCGTCAGACCGACGCTGCCGTTGCGCGTGGCGTTGGCCGCCGAGCTCTTGCTGGCACTGACCTGCTCGTCGAGCACGATGGTCAGGATGTCGCCGATCTGCCGCGGACGCCGGTCCTCGAACAGCGGCTGATAGCCGAAGCGCGCCTGATAGATCGAGCCGTTCGCCTGGATCGGCGGTGTCGACGGGACCGTGACCGGGTCCGAATTCTCGACCACCGAATGCCGCGGAATCTGAGCGCAGCCGCCAAGGGCCAGCAGTACGACCAGCATCAGCAACGCCAGGCGGCAGGCGGCGCCGCGACGCTGACGGTCGCGGCGCGCGCAAACGACGAGGGCGGTCTGGTGAACGGGCGACATGGCGTTTTCCCTGGCGGTTACGGTCGGCATGAACATCTCGGTTCGACGTCTCGATCAGGACGTCGCGATTAGAGCTGGGAGAGACGCGCGAGCATCTCGTCGGAGCTTTCGACGGCTTTGCTGTTGATTTCGTAGGCCCGCTGCGTCTCGATCATGCTCACCATCTCCTCGACGACGTTGACGTTGGAGGTTTCGACGAAGCCCTGGTAGAGCACGCCGGCGCCATCCATGCCCGGGTTGAGGTCGGCCCGCGGGCCGGAGGCGTCGGTTTCCAGATAGAGGTTCTGGCCGATGCTCTGCAGCCCCGTCGGGTTGATGAAGGTCGACAGCATGATCTGCCCCACCGGATTGCTCTGCGACGAGCCGGGCTGCGTCACGGAGACCGTGCCGTCCTGACCGATACTGATCGACAGCGCGTTCTGCGGGATGACGATGGGCGGATCGACCGGATAGCCGTTGGCGGTGACCATCTGGCCGTTCTCGTTGACCTGGAAGCTGCCGTCACGGGTGAAGCCGCTGGTACCGTCGGGCATCTGTACGGCGAAGAACCCCTGGCCGTTGATCGCCAGATCGCGGGAGTTCTCGGTGTTCTGAAGCCCACCCTGGGTGTGCAGCCGCTCCGTCGCTACAGGCCGCACGCCAGTACCCACCTGCATGCCGGACGGCAGCGTATCGACTACAGATGACTGCGCGCCGGGCTGGCGCACGTTCTGATACAGCAGATCCTCGAAGACCGCGCGCGAACGCTTGAAACCGTTGGTCGAGACGTTCGCCAGGTTGTTGGAAATGACGTCCAGCTTGGTCTGCTGCGATTCCAGGCCGGTCTTGGCTGTCCAGAGCGATTTGATCATGTTGAAACCCTCAAAGGCCGCTAAGGCCGTTAACCGTTGATCGACAGCAGGCTGTTGGCGCGCTGCTCGTTCTCGTTGGCACTTTCGATCACTTTCATGTGCATGTCGTAGCGCCGCGAGGCGTCGATCATGGAAATCATGGCGTCGGTGGCGGTGACGTTACTGCCCTCGAGTGCGCCCGAGACCAGGCGTAACGTGTCGTCCGCCGGCTGCGGCGGCGCAAAGTCTTCGCCCTCGGGCGGCGTCAGTCGAAAGAGGCCGTCCTCGCCGCGCACCAGGTTCTCGTTGCCCGGCGATACCAGCTTCAGGCGAGCCAGCGGCGCGATGGCGTCCGGGTTCTGGCCCGGTTCGATCACGCTGATCGAACCGTCGCCGGCCACGCTGACTTCGCCCCCCGGCGGGATCACGATCGCCTGGCCGTCATCGCTCAGTACCGGATTGCCCAGCGAGGTGAGAAGACCGGTCTCGTCGACCTTGAGGTCCCCCCGGCGGGTGTAGCCCTCGCCGCCATCCGGCGACTGCACCGCAAGCCAGGCGTCGCCCTGCATCGCCACGTCGAGACTGCGACCGGTCGTGCTGATATCGCCCGGGGTGAAGTCCGCACCCGGCGTTGTCATCATCGAGGCGATTCGCGTGCCCAGACGGGCTTCACCCTCGACGGGTACGGCACGCTGCGCCATCAGTTCGCCGCGAAACCCGGGCGTGGAGACGTTGGCCAGGTTGTTGTTGACCACCGCCTGCTGCGCCATGGTCTGGCTGGCACCGCCACCGGCGGTATAGAAGATGCGATCCATGGTGTGGCTCTATCCCTCTGGGCGTGACAGGAGCCGGGCAACGCGGCTCGGTCTCGATGATGGCGGCCTGGCGCTCGCGAAAGCCGCAGGCCGCCGATCGCGCGATCAGCGCAGGTTGACCACCGTCTGCAGCACTTCGTCCTGCGTCTTGATGGTGTTGGTGTTGGCCTGGAAGTTGCGCTGCGCAATGATCAGATCCACCAGCTCTTCGGTGAGATCGACGTTGGATGCCTCCAGCGTGCCCGCCTGCAGCGAGCCGTAACGACCGGAACCCGCAACGCCCATCACCGCCTGACCGGACGAGGACGTCTCGGCCCACAGGTTGTCGCCGCGCGGCGTCAGTCCTTCGGGGTTGGCGAAGTCGGCGACGGTGACGCGCCCTAGACCCACACGCTGATCGTTGGAGTAGTTGCCGACGATCAGACCGTCTTCCTCGACGGCGATACCCACGAGCTGACCGGCGGCGTAACCGTCCTGGTTCGGCGAGTTGGTCGCGAAGGCCTGCGCCGTCTGCGAAGAGCCTGCGAAGTCGAAGTCGAAGTCCAGCGCTTCGGAGCCGTTCTGCGGATCGAAGGTGTAGCCGGCGCTTGTCGTGTTATCGAAGTCCAGACCGCCGTTGGTGCTGATACCGCTGAGCTGACCGTTGGCGGTAAAGGAGAGCATCTTGTCGTCGAGTACCGCGGCGTAGCTGATCCGGCCACCGGTGTAACCGGTCACGTCGCCGGCAGCATTGGTCCGCGGCGTCGTTCCGGTGACCGTTGCGATGTAGTCGGTGCCGTCGGCGCGCACGCTGTATTCACCGTTACCCCCGTTACGTCCCCGCGGGTTGCGGGAGAAGACCGGGTCACCATCGAGATTGTTGGTCGACTTCGGGAAGGTGTTGTTCTCGCCAAGCGACACACGCGTCTCGACTTTCCAGCTGTTCTCCAGCTCACCGCCGTTGGCGTCCTGGTCGGCACGAACGAAGTACATCTGCAGGTTGTGCGCGTTACCCTGCGTGTCGATGACGCTGGTAGAAGTGCTGTAGTTGTAGGTTGCCGAATTGGCGGCGTTGAACGGCCGCGCGTTACCGTTGTTGTCCGTCGGTACCGCAGAGCTGGCGTCGAGGTCGATCGCCGCGCTGGCGTTCTGGGTCGCCTTGGCGATCATCGAGTCGCCCGGCAGCTGGATGACTTCCGGCAGGCCGCCGGTGGGAACCGTGGCACTGGTATCCAGGGAGTTGAAGTTGCTGACGTTGTACCCGGTGAGGTAGGCGCCCTGCGCGTTGGCGAGATAGCCTTCGGTCGTCATGGTGAGCTGACCGTTACGCGAGTAACCCACTTCGTTGCCCTGCGAGAAACGCAGGAAGCCGTCACCGCTGATGCCCACGTCCAGGTTGCGGCCCGTGGTCTCGAGCGTGCCGTTGGCGAAGTCCTGAAGGACGCCGGAGACCTTGGTCCCGAGTCCGATCTTGCTACCGGCGTAGACGTCGGCGAACTGAACCGAGGAGCTCTTGAAGCCCTTGGTCTGCGAGTTGGCAATGTTGTTGCCGATGGCATCGAGCTGCTGCGAGGCGGCGTTGACGCCGCTGAGTGCCTGCGAAAATCCCATGACTGACTCCCTGCGTTAGCGTTTGGGGCCGGACTCGGCAGGCGTCTACCGCCATTCGGCGACGGCCGCGATCCGGTGAAGCGAGGTTTAGGGCTGAATCGAGTGACGCAAAACGGGTAGCACCCGATAGCGCGTCACTAGAGAATCTGACGAACCTGCGTGAGCGCCACGGGTTCCTGGGCGTAGCCCAGATCCAGCAGCGGGCCGCCATCGCGCTGAATGACGCCGTTGACCAGCGCGTAGTTCAACGGTGCGGCTGACGTTCTCTCCTCGCCGTTGATCGCCGTCATTTCTGCGCTGTAAGTCGTGTTGTCCGAGGCATAGCTGCCATCGGCGAGCTTGCCGTCCCAGGTGAAGCTGTGGACGCCGGCGGCGAGCGGGCCGGTGGCAAAGGTACTGACGACTTCGCCGTTGGCGCCCTTGATCGCGATCTCCATATCTTCGACGCCCTGATCCAGATCGACACCGATCGGCGTGGCCGCGACCTTGCCGGTCACCTCGTCGGTCTTGCCGACCAGGATCTGGCTGCCCGGTACCATCACGCCCTGACCGATCAGCGCGCTTGCCTGAAGCGTCTGGCCGGCGTCGATCTGCTCGGTGATCGCGGAAAGGTTGTCGTTGAGCTTTTCGATACCGCTGACCGTGTTGATCTGCGCCAGCTGAGCGGTCATGTCCGAGTTTTCCATCGGACTCGTCGGGTCCTGGTTCTTGAGCTGCGTCACCAGCAGCGTCATGAAGCGATCATTGAGCTCGCCACTGGAATTGGTCCCGGCTGCGCCGTTTGCGCTGCCCGCGGGCGCCGGCCCATTGATGTTGGCCAGCGCATTGCTGCCGATCACCGGACTCGCCATCGTTCTCTCTCCCCTGCCGGCGCGTTGCCGACGTCATCGAATCGGTTCACTTTCTCGACCGACTCTTCATGAATCGGCTCGTATTGGAGGCCATGGCCTCACAGGGCGACGGCTCAGCCCTCGCCGATCGTCAGCGTCTTGCTCATCAGCGCCTTGGCGGTGTTCATCACCTCGACGTTGGCCTGATAGGAGCGGGACGCTGCGATCATGTCGACCATCTCGTTGACCGGATCGACGTTGGGCAGCTGTACGTAGCCATCGTCGTCGGCGAGCGGGTGGCCGGGACGGTATTCGGAGCGCAACGGCGTCTCGTTGTCTTCGGTCACGCTGTCGACACGTACGCCACCGGGCCCGGCACCGTTGTTCTGGCTCAGCGCCTGGAACATCACATGCTTGGCGCGATACGGCTCACCGTTCGGCCCGGCAACGCTGTCGGCATTGGCCAGATTGCTCGCGGTCACGTTCATGCGCTGAGAGTTGGCCGTCATCGCCGACCCGGAAATATCGAAAACACTGAACATCGACATGGCGTTACTCCGACTGCATCGCGTTCTTCAGCCCCTGAATACGGCGACTGACAAAGGTGACGTCTGCCTGGTAGCGCAGCGAATTGTCGGCGAATGCCGCTCGCTCGCGATCCATGTCGACGGTGTTGCCGTCCAGACTGGGCTGGTCGGCCATGCGGTAGCGAAGATCGTGGATACCCAGCGAATCGCTGCCCTGCCCGGCAATGTGACGCGACGACGTGCGTGACAGCGACAGCCCGTTCGCGTCGCCGCGGCCTTCCTGCATGACGCGCCCGAGCTCGGCGCCGAAGTCGAAATCCCGGGCCTTGAAATTCGGCGTATCGGCATTGGCGATATTGTTCGCCAGTACTTTCTGTCGCTCGGCGCGCAGGCTGATCGCCTCCTGCTGGAACCGAATCGCGTTTTCCAATTTATCGAACATGTTGAGCCACCCTGCGACTGCCTCGGCCTCGATCGAGAGCACTACGAGGCGGGAGGTTTTTGGACGAAGTGGAGAATAGCGGCGAGCGTCAACGCCCAATCGAGTAAATAGGCCTTCGAATGCGCGTCATTTTCAGCGATGACGTGACGCGCCTCCCCCTACAATCGCTCTCCATCGGCGTGCCCACGCGGTTCATGGGCGCTGTCGAACGCAGATCGGCAACGCCCGCAGCGGTCCAGAGTCGACCGAGTCGTCTCGAAGCCGCTCGAATCTGCCCGAAGAAGAAATGAAGGAAGACGAGTGCCCCCAGCCCCTCGAGAGAAAGCCGCCATGCGCCGAGAACATCGATCGACATTGCGACGCGTTCGTCGCTTGACGGCCCGTGCGGTTCTCGCCGCGGCTCTGGGGGGTATGGCGCTCACCGCCACGGCGCAGTCGCCAGCGACGGATGGTCAGGACGAGCAGAGCGACGTCGAACAGCGCGTGCGGGTTTTCCTGCAGGCGCAGACAGCGTCGCTCGGCGATAGCGTCGAGATCGACGTTCGCGACACCGATAGTCGTCTCGAGGCGTGTATCGCCCCCGAACCCTTCCTGCCCCGCCCGGGCGTGCCTCAGGGCCGGGTTACGGTGGGACTGCGCTGCGGCGGCGACAGTGCGAGAACGCGGTACGTTCAAGCGACGGTGTCGGCGACGATTCGTCATCTGGTCGCCGCCCGCACCATCGATGCGGGAGAGCGGGTCGATGCCAACGCCCTCGACTGGGCCACCACGGACATTACCCGCCTGCAGCGCGGGTATCTGGACTCACTCGATGTGACGAGTGCCACGGTCGCGACGCGACGCATTCCCGCTGGCGCCACGCTCACCGAGTCGATGGTCCGTGCGCCGTGGCTCGTCGAGCGCGGCGACAGTGTCGTTCTCACCGCCCGCGGCGACGGTTTCAGCGTCAGCCGTACCGTCGAAGCGCTGGACAACGGCGGGCTCGGCAGCACGGTGCGGCTGAAGACCGAAAGCAACCAGATTCTGCAGGGCAAGGTCATCGGGCCCGAGCGCCTGGCGGTCGATTTTTGATGACCGACTGCGGACCCGCGCTTAACAAAACGTTTCATACTGCGCTTTCAGTTTTGCTTGGGCATGCCGATAGGGTGATCAGAACCACAGCACCCGGTGGAAGCACGAGAACGCAACGTATCCGCGTACACCGTATGCTTCCCGGACACCACCGCCGCGACTTAGGATGTATTCCCTGACGCAGCGGACAGCCCAGAGGCCAGACAGATGAAAATCGATCACACGCAGTCACTGACTCGCCCGACATCGAACGAGAACGTCGAATCCCGCAAGAACGCCGCGACCGCCAAGAACGCGGAACCGCAGCCGAGCTCGACGACCACGCTGAGCCAGATCGATCGGCAGAACGACACCGGCGATATCGACACCGCCCGCGTCAACGAGATTCGCCAGGCGATTGCCGATGGCCGATTCGAGCTCGATACCAGCAAGATCGCCGACGGCCTCATTGCCGACGTCGAGGCACAGCTCGGCCAGCGCTGAGTCTGCGTTTCGAGCCGCATGACGCTCTTATGACGCGCTTCATAACATCAAGAGGAATCACGCCATGTCCCTGACCTCCCTTCTCGCCGATCAACGGCGCCACCTCGAAGCGCTCGACGCGTTTCTCGAGGAAGAGCGCGGACTTCTGAACGCCGGCGAGATCGACGGTAAGCGACTGGGCGTGATCGCCGAAGAGAAGCAGACTCTGTTGACCACGCTGGATGGCATCGAAGCCTCACGCCGGGCCCAGCAGCGCGACGCCGGCTTCGGCGAAGGCAGCCAGGGGGCGGAAAGGTTCGCCGAAGCCATCGACGCCGGCGAATCGTGGCAGCGCATCCGCGAACTCGCCGAGCACGTTCGCCAGACCAACCGACTCAATGGCCACATCATCTCTCAACGGCTCGAGCAGAATCAGCAGGCGATCGACTTTCTTCAGCGCGCCGTCGGCGGCAGCACTTACGGCCCCAAGGGCAAGTCACTCCGTCAGGGGTTTGGCGGTATCAGCTCCAGTGCTTGAGCGATGGAGACGGCAGCAAGGTGTAAGAAGAAATGGGGCAAGGCGTGCTGTCGACACCTTCAAATATCCAGCTCGGCTCCTGAATAACTCTCCCGATATAGACTCCTCGAAAACCGCAGCTTGCTGCGGTTTCGGCGTCTTTAGCGTCCAGGAATCAATCGAACAAAAATCCTAAAAATTGGCGGATTTTCCTAAAGAGATCGCAGCCGACGTCGATAAAGGGAATAACGGCCACGGGGCCGTTTCAGCAAGGCACAACGAGCCACCAAATCGCTCCTTGGGTCAGGCCCAGATAGCCCTCTTCCAGCGAAAGGATTACGACAATGGCAGTTATCAATACCAACATCACCTCCATGATCGGCCAGCAAAATCTGAACAAGTCGCAGAACGATCTGTCGACTGCCATGGAGCGTCTCTCCTCCGGTTCGCGCATCAACAGCGCCAAGGACGATGCCGCCGGTCAGGCCATCGCCAACCGCATGAGCAGCCAGATCACCGGCCTCAATCAGGCCAGCCGTAACGCCAACGACGGTATCTCGCTGGCGCAGACTACTGAAGGCGCTCTGAACCAGATCAACGACAACCTGCAGCGCGTACGTGAACTGACGGTTCAGGCCCAGAACGGCACGAACTCCGACAGCGACCTGAGCTCCATCCAGGACGAAATCTCCGCGCGTCTGGACGAGATCGATCGCGTCTCCAAGGAGACCGACTTCAACGGCACCAAGGTTCTGAACGGCGATAAAGACTCGGTCAGCATTCAGGTGGGCTCGAAGGATGGCCAGACCATTTCTATCTCCCTTCAAAAGATGGATTCTGAATCCTTAGTTGGCGCTAACGGGTTCAACGTTAGTGGTTCAAAAGACGTTGAGGCGGATACATCGGGGATCATTGGTACAAATGACTCAGTTGTGTCCTATACCGACGAGAACGGCGGTACAGCCTACGCGGTGAAAACGACTCCGGCCACGGGCGACGCTACCTACGCTGCCGCCACAATTGATGGTGATGGAGTCGTGACGGGCGGAGGCGCTTCTATCGATGCTGCTGACATCAAGAATGAAGCTGCCGTTGCTGATGGCGACACAGTATCTGGGACCGTAGACAAAACCGCGGACCCGCTAGCAACGATCGACGCTGCCCTGAGCAAGGTCGACGGCATGCGATCTGATCTGGGTGCCGTTCAGAACCGCTTCGAATCTGCCATCGATAACCTGAACACCACTTCTACCAACATCTCTGCTGCCCGCTCACGCATCGAAGACGCCGACTATGCGGTCGAAGTCTCCAACATGACCCGCGCGCAGATTCTGCAGCAGGCCGGCACTTCGGTTCTGGCCCAGGCCAACCAGGTTCCGCAGGGCGTTCTTTCCCTCCTGGGCTAATCGGCCGAGCAGTCGAAAAAGTAGTATCGAGGCCGGCGAAAGCCGGCCTTTTCCATACACATTCAAAAGAATTACATTATGGCTTGCACGTTCTGTGGATCGGGAAACCACACTGGAAGAAATTGCCCCAAACCTTCGCGCTGCTCCCACTGCAATGGCGTGGGGCATAATATTCAAACCTGTCCAGAAGTTAGACGCTGTAGCTACTGCAAGAGCTACCAGCATGACCGAAGAACTTGTCCTGATCTAAGATAATAACTACAGAAGGAGATTCCTGTGAGCTTCTGGAAGAAAACGGGTTCATTAGCACTAAAAACAGCCAAGGTCGGGTATGCCACAGCAAATGTATTGGCCAATCAGGTTGAAGCACAATCCAATGAAATAAATCAGCTACATAAGGACTATAAAAACAGGTCAAATAAAGAGCTGTTAGAAATCATTGAGAGCACTGGCTTTTTTGCGAAGAGCTACCAGGAAAAAGGCGCTGCCCGGTCTATATTGAGGCAGCGCAAGCGTTCTCAGTCTGAGCATAATTACAGTTGATGACCAAGCTGCGGACCACAAGCATAGTGGCCCCCTATGCCTAGCTGATTATTGCGACAGGGGTACCTTCGTAAAACAGTTTACAACGCCAAGAACCGGAGTGCCGCTCAGCCGAGGCTCGAAGAGCCTGGTTACACGGGTGGAATCTTCGTGATTACCCACGAGCCAATTCTTTAGCAGGCAAGCATATCAATTTTGTGCCCATACCAATCAAAGCTCGCAGGGCGCTTTACCCCTCCTGAATTAATCTCTTGAGTATTCCGAATTGTCGCAAGCTGAAGGTCGGCGAAAGTCGGCCTTTTTCTTCTTGATCGTTTGGCAAATTAGCCAATTAACCCTATTTCCAATCTTTAATTTCGCCTTCTAGACCACCCACTTTCTGGTCCAATAGCCACACCCTGAACACGGAAATCGCGCCATGACGATCCAAGACAGTGAATTCGCACTCGCCAAGATCGATCGGCTCATCGAAGACACCAAAGTGCTGATATCGGACTTCGAAGCGACAGACATGGACGACAAAATGACAGCGGATTACGACGCGCTGCAAACGATCTACCAGCGCGCAGTGGCCCCCCAGCGCGAGCAGACGCTGGCCCTGCTCGATCGACTGGAGCGCGCCGCCCGTGATAGCCCATTAGGGGCTCAGGATGCTATCGATGCCGCATGCTTCGGTGAGTTATCGAGAGCAAGTGAACAGCTTTCATCTCAGACGCAAATCCCCATTATCGATGAATCATCCGTTGATGCTGGCGGGCACGTCGTCGTCGCCCCTCTCTGACGATCCTCTCGATCTCGTCGGCAGGTAACGCCCCTGAAGAATCGGGAGTGCCTTCTGCCGTTCGTTACTGACTCGGGCGCGGGCGCGAACGCGACGAATGATGCGGCCGAGTCGGTTGCCGTCGCCGCCGGTGGGGTTCAAAACGTTTACGCGGGCTCAAAATCGATTTTCTCGCCCTTCATTGATGTCAAAACGGTTTTCTTCGGGTGCCGGCCCTACTTGCCGACGGCTCGCGATGAGACCTGCCTTGCACCCTACCCCAATCCCGCGCACCATTTATGGCTGCAAACGATAAGCTTATGAACGATTAGAAAGCATGAGGCGGCGATGAGCGGCGAACCGAGCGAAGACCCACACGAACCTGACGAGACGCTGCGCGAGCGGATCCATTTTCGGGCGCGGTTGGCACGCTACTTCCCCATCGCGAGCTGGCTGCCCTATTACAACCGCCACCTGCTGAGCGAAGACCTGGTCGCGTCGATCATCGTCACGCTGATGGTCATCCCGCAGGCGTTGGCGTATTCGATTCTCGCGGGGCTGCCGGCGGTCGCCGGGCTTTACGCCAGCATGCTGCCGCTCATTGCCTACTCGATCTTCGGGACCAGCCGAACGCTCTCCGTCGGTCCGATGGCGATCGTCGCGCTGATGACGGCGGCGGCGCTCTCACCGCTTTTCGTGCCAGGCTCGCCGGCCTACAGCGAGGGAGCGGTCACGCTGGCGATGCTTTCCGGGCTGATGCTCGCCGTCATGGGCCTGTTGCGACTGGGCTTCTTCGCCAACTTCTTGAGCCACCCGGTGATCTCGGGACTGCTCACCGCCTCCGGCGTGCTGATCGCGGCGAGCCAGATCGCGGGGCTGATGGGCATCGGCGGCTCAGGGTTCACGCTGATCGACCAGCTCACCCACATCGCGACCCATCTGGAGAACATTCACCTTCCGACCCTGATCATCGGGGCGGGGGCGCTGGCCTTTCTGATGCTGATGCGCCGCGCCGCGCCGACGCTTCGCCGACTCGGCCTGTCCGCGTCCGCGGCGACCTTCATCGTGCGCCTCGGCCCGGTCACCGCGGTGACCATCACCACGCTGGTCTCCTGGTGGCTTGACCTGCCAGCGCGTGGGGTCAACGTGGTCGGTGACATCCCCGCGCACCTGCCGCCGCTCAGTCTGCCCTCTTTCGATCCCGGACTGCTGCGGGATCTGTTGCTGCCGGCATTCCTGATCAGCGTGGTGGGCTTCATCGAGTCGGTGTCACTGGCGCAGATGCTGGCCGCGCGGCGTCGCGAGCGTATCTCGCCGGACCAGGAACTGGTGGGACAGGGGGCGGCCAATATCGCGGCGGCCATCACGTCGGGCATGCCGGTGTCGGGCAGCCTCTCGCGCACCGTGATCAACTTCGACGCCGGCGCACGCACCCCGGCTGCCGGGGCCTTCACTGCCCTTGGCGTCGCGCTGGTCATCCTGTTTCTGACCTCCCTGATCGCGTATTTGCCCATTGCGACACTCGCCGCCAGCATCATCGTCTCCGCCATGACGCTGGTCGACATCAGCGCGCTCAAGCGAACCTGGCGCTACTCCCGCAGCGACTTCACGGCGATGCTGATCACCATCCTGCTCACCTTTGTCGAAGGCGTCGAAGCGGGCGTCATGGCGGGGGTCGCCGTCTCGCTGGCGCTTTATCTCTACCGCACCAGCCGGCCGCACACCGCCGTGGTGGGGAAGCTACCGGGCACCGAGCATTTTCGTAACGTGCGTCGTCACGAAACGGAGATCGACAAGGAGATCGCGCTGCTGCGCATCGACGAAAGCCTCTACTTCGCCAACGCACGCTATCTCGAGGATACGGTGTACGCCCTGCTGGCCGACCGCCCGGCGATGCAGCATCTGGTGCTGATCGGCTCGGCGATCAATCTGATCGACGCTTCGGCGGTGGAAACCCTGGAGTCGATCAACGCGCGGCTCAAGGACTCGCAGATCACCCTTCACCTGGCCGAGATCAAGGGCCCGGTGATGGATCGTTTGAAGAAGAGCGATCTGCTCGACGAATTGACCGGGGAGGTCTATCTCAGCACCTATGCTGCCTGGACCGACCTGCGCCATCGACTGGAGAGCGATGCGAGAGCCGGCGATACCGCGCCCGCCGGCTGAGCGCTTCTTGCTGTGTTTCAGGCTGACCGCCGTTCGCGCTGATCGTCGTTCAAGCCAAGTCGTCGCTGAGGCTCCTCGATATTCAGGCTAAACCGCTGTTCAGGTGCGTTCAGCCGGACCCCGCGAGGCTCAGCCCCGTCTCGCGACGCTCGGCCAGGCGAAGCAGTGTCTGGAGCGCCTGAAGCGCGGCCTGGTCCACCTTGGGCGCCGGGCTCTTTTCCCGGGAATAGCGGCGGTTGTCCGGCGTCAACCGGTCATGCCAGCCGCCACGCTCGTGGTCGATGACGTGTTGCCAGACGAAGCCCATCAGCTTGTCGAACGCGCGACCGAAGCGTGCCTGCCCCGTCAGCGCGTGCAGTTCTGCCGCCGCCGCCAGCCCCCGCGCCTGAACCCAGTAGCACTTGTCGCGGCCCAGCGGCTCGCGGTCGAAATCGACGCTCTGGATCATTCCGCCACACTGTCTGTCCCACCCCGCCGCCATCGTTTGGGTGAATCGCCGCTCGGCGGTCTCCAATAGCCATCGCTCGCGGGGGAAGTGCCTAGACAGGGCGACGAGTTGCCGGACCCACCCCAGCTGCTCGCCGATCTGAACCCCCCATTGCGGCGAGCGACCGTCGAGCGCCTCCTGACGGCGCGCGAAGCGGTGACGGGAGAAGTCCGGTCGCCACTCGGCGTCGTAATGGGGCCACAGCCAGCCATCGCCCACCGGGGCAAGGCGATGCCACACGAGACGGGTCACGGCGAGCGCCCGTTCGATCAGCCCTCGCTCGGCGGTGACGGCGAACGCGCCAATCAGCGACGCGACGACATCGAGCTGCGCAGCCGTCGTTCGAGGTGCCTGCCAGCGACCCTGGGCGTCGACCGCGTCCACGTAGAGCCCGTGGTCGCTATCGAAATAGCGCGTCTCCAGCCGCTTCAGCTCGCGACGCAAAGGCGCCTGCGCCGCCTCGATACCCGCACCCGCCGCGGCCGCATAGGCGTCGATGACGCCGACGAGGCCGCTGACTCGGTAGGTGGCCGAGTCCGGCTCGCCGTGATCGAGCGTCCAGGCGTAGTCCCCCGTGCGCGTCTGAAAATGCGTGCTCTCCAGGTAGCGAAGGCCGTGGCGCGCCCAGCTCAGGGCTTCTCGACTGTCCGTGCGCCGGGCCTCATCGGCGTAGAGGGTGACGAACCCCACGCTCGACAGCAGATGACGCCGCCCCGGGTTGTAGGTGCGCCCATCGTCGCCAAAGTAGTGATGAAAGCCCGCGTGGGTGTCGATACAGCGCGGGTGGTAGAACTGCACGATACGCTCGATCTGGTGGGCGATCTCGCGTGAACTGGTCAATGGCATGGCAGGCTCCGTCGGCAAGCGAACGTCATTCGATCTAGCGCGCTTGGGACGACGAACGCCATACGCCACTGGTCGATGATGGGAAATCTCGCGGGATCGAATGCCCGTTGGCGAGCGCGGACTTTAGAGGCGAGATGCAGCGGTTTCTGCCCATCGACACCCTGGAGAGAACGCTCGAGCGCCCGGGCTTCAGCGACTACCTGCAGCGGTTTCTGCCTATCGACACCCTGGAGAAAACGCTCGAGCGCCCGGGCTTCAGCGACTACCTGGCTCGCGAAGTGGGCGCCAGACTAGAGCACGTTGCCAACCGTTTGGAGGGGACTTCCGATGACACCATCCCGTCTTTTCGGATGTGGCACCGCGTGGCACTCGGACCCAAGCGCCCGTCCCGGACATGCCAAAACACCGACGTTCTGTTTGAATGGCGATGGAATCCTCCAGTCCTGACCGTTGCGATAACCATGCCGATATCCGTCTCCCGAAGCGCCGACCCAGCACCGGCAAGCCAGACCGCCGATGACGCCTATCGTCAGCTAAAGCGAGACATCGTGCGCGGGTCTCATACACCCGGCGGCAAACTCGTCATGAACGATCTGAAAGCGCGTTACGGGCTGGGTGTCGGCCCGCTTCGCGAAGCGCTGACACGTCTCGTCGGCGAGCGCCTGGTGACCACCGTGAGTCAGCGCGGCTATCGCGTCGCCCCGCTGTCGCTGGAGGCACTGGAGACGATCTACGATGCCCGCGCCGAGCTCGAGGCACTGCTGGTCAGGCTCGCCATCGAGCGGGGCGACGACGACTGGGAAGCCGACATCGTCGCCAGCGCCCACCGCCTCTCGAAAATCCAGCGGCTGAAAAGTGCCGAGCAGACCCTCACGCTGTGGGATACCCGACACCAGGCGTTTCACGACGCCATCGTCGCCGGCTGCGGTTGCGAACCGCTGTTGCAGGCCCGCGCGGCACTGTTCGATCAGGCCCAGCGCTACCGGTATCTGTGGCTTCGCGATACGGTTTTCTCCGACGACGCGCTCGCCGACAAGCGGGCGGAACACGACGCGCTGGTCGAGGCGGTGCTGGAACGCCGGGCCGAACTCGCCTGCCGCCAGGTGCGCGCGCATCTGTTGACGCCCGTCCCTATCATTCGCGAGCGACTCGGTGCCACCCACCTCGATCAGTGAGCCTCGTGCCGGCCATCGCCCGCTCCTCTCGAACGACACGTCCTCTCCCGCTCAGCCGATCACGCCCCGACGCTGAAGCGTACGGCACTCGCTTTCCTCGATGCCCAGCCAGCCCTGCATGACCTCTCGGGTATGCTCACCGAGCCCCGGCGGCGGGCGCTCACTGCTCGGCCGTTGGCCGTTCATCCGCACGGGGCTCGCCACGAGTCGCATCGGGCGACCGTCGCCGAGGATGCGCTCGATCTGCATCCCGCGGTGACGTACCTGCGGGTCCGCGAAGACCTGATCGAGGCTGTTGATCGGCCCAGCGGGCACGCCGAACGCCTCCAGTCGGGCCAGCCAGGCATCACGAGAGTGCGCCTTCAGCCGATCGCCCAGACGGGCGACGAGTACGTCACGGTGGGCGACGCGCTGGGCGTTGGTCACGAAACGGGGATCGCTTGCCAGCGCGGGATCGTCGAGGGCCTCGGCCAGGCGACGAAACTGATCGTCGTTGCCCACGGTGATGATGAGGTGGCCATCGGCGGCCGCGAACGCCTGGTACGGCACGATGTTGGGATGGGTGTTGCCCATGCGCTGCGGCGTCTGCCCGGCCGTGAGATAGTTGAGTGCCTGATTGGCGAGCACGCCCACCTGCACGTCGAGCAGCGCCATATCGATGTAGGCGCCCTCGCCGCTGTTCGCCCGAGCCAGGAGCGCGGCGAGAATCGCATTGGCGGCATAGAGCCCGGCGAAGAGATCGGTGACCGCCACGCCGACCTTGGTCGGCTCGCCGCCGGCCTCGTCGGCGGCACCGGTGAGACTCATCAACCCGCCCAGCCCCTGGATCAGGAAATCGTAGCCGGGGCGTCCGGCGTAGGGCCCGTCCTGTCCAAAACCGGTGATCGAGCAGTAGACGATCCCCGGATTGTCGCCCTTGAGCGTGGCGTAGTCCAGCCCGTAGGCCTCGAGCCCACCGACCTTGAAGTTCTCGATCACCACGTCGGCCTGTCGCGCCAGTCGCCTCACGAGAGACTGCCCCTCGGCGGTGGCGAGATCGACGGCGACCGAGCGCTTGCCCCGATTGGCGCTGAGGAAATAGGCACTGAGGGCACAGGACTCGTCGCCGCCCGCCAGCCAGGGCGGCCCCCAGCCACGGGTATCGTCGCCTCGCCCGGGCCGTTCGATCTTGACCACATCGGCACCGTAGTCCGCCAGCTGCTGCGTGCACCAGGGCCCGGCCAGCACGCGCGTCAGATCGAGCACCTTGATACCGGCCAGGGGTGTCGCGTGATTCGCCCGTGGCGTCTGCTCGTCCATCGCCACTCAGCCGAACGCCTGGATGCCGGTCTGTGCCCGGCCGAGAATCAGCGCGTGGACATCATGGGTGCCCTCGTAGGTGTTGACCGTTTCGAGGTTGATCATGTGGCGGATCACCCCGTACTCCAGCGAGATACCGTTGCCGCCATGCATGTCGCGGGCCTGGCGCGCCACGCCGAGCGCCTTGCCGCAGTGGTTGCGCTTGATCAGCGAGATCATCTCCGGGGTGGCCTGGCCGCTGTCCAGTAACCGTCCGACCCGCAGCGAGGCCTGGAGGCCGAGCGCGATCTCGGTCTGCATGTCGGCGAGCTTGACCTGCACCAGCTGCGTCGCCGCCAGCGGTCGCCCGAACTGCTGTCGATCCAGCGTGTATTGAAGGGCGGCGTGCCAGCAGAACTCGGCCGCGCCGAGTACGCCCCAGCTGATGCCGTAGCGCGCCTTGTTGAGACAGCCGAACGGCCCGCCGAGACCGGAGGCGCCGGGCAACAGCGCCTCGTCGCCGACGAAGACGTCATCGAGCACGATTTCGCCGGTGTCGGAGGCGCGCAGTGACGCCTTGTTGCCGATACGCGGCGTGGAGAACCCCTCGCTCTCCCGCTCGACGAGGAAACCCTTGATCTTGTCGTCGTGCGCGTCCGACTTCGCCCACACCACGGCCAGATCGGCGATGGGGCTATTGGTGATCCACATCTTCTGACCGCGCAGGCGATAGCCGCCTTCTACTCGGGTCGCGCGGGTCTGCAAGCTCGCAGGATCGGAACCGGAGTTGGGCTCGGTGAGGCCGAAGCAACCGATCAGCTCGCCGCTGGCGAGCCGTGGCAGGTAGCGCTGCTTCTGTTCCTCGGTGCCGTAGGCTTCGATGGGGTACATGACGAGCGATGACTGAACGCTCATCGCCGACCGATAGCCGGAGTCGACTCGCTCGACCTCGCGCGCGATCAGCCCGTAGGCCACGTGACTCGCCCCGGCGCCGCCGTAGGTCTCCGAGACCGTCGCCCCGAGCAGGCCAAGCTCGCCCATCTCGGTAAAAATCTCGCGGTCGAAGCGTTCGTGCTCGTAGGCCTCGAGCACGCGGGGAGCGAGGCGTTCCTGGCAGTAGTCCCGCGCCGCCTGTTGGATCTGACGCTCCTCGTCGTCGAGCTGCTGATCGAAGAGAAACGGGTCGTCCCACTGAAAACCGGTCATGGCACTAGCTCCTGGCGAATCGAGGTGATTCGCCAAGCCTACGCTGTCAGTAATGTCGACACTATTGGCAGAATGTCTACGTTATTGGCTAACGTCCTACTCGACCGGCGTCAGACGGGTCTGCCCCGCGGCCGAGACGTCCAGGCGCAGATAGCGGTCGCAGCGCGGCAGCGCCTCGAAGGCGTGCCCCAGCGCCAACAGCGTTCTGCTGCCCAACCAGGTCTCCAGCTCACGCTTGATGGCGTTGGCGGTCTCGGCGTCCAGCCCGCTCAGCGGCTCGTCGAGAATCACCAGCGGCGAGTCGCGCAGCATCACCCGAGCGAGCGCCACACGCCGCGCCTGTCCCCCGGAGAGCTGCCGGCCCTGCTCACCCACCCAGGTCTCCAGACCCTCGGGTAGCGAATTCGCCCACGCCGTCAGCGAGACGCGATCCAGCGCCGCCAGAAGCGCGGCGTCGTCGGCGTCGGGATCGCCCAGTCGCAGGTTCGCCGCGAGCGTGTCATGAAAGAGTTCGCTGCGCTGCGTCAGATAGCCGATGCGCGCCCGAGACGAGGCGGCCTCACTGGTGGCCGAATCGCTGTCATTGATCGCGTGATCGTCGAGCATTACGTCCCCATGCGAAGGGGGCAGCAGACCCACGGCGAGCTCGGCGAGGGTCGACTTGCCGATGCCGGAAGGCCCGATGATGCCGACCCGTTTGCCGGGGGCGATGGCGAGCGTGAGCCCGGCGAGCACCACGCGGGCGTCACGCGTGACATCCACCTTCTGATAGCGCAGTGCGGGCGCTGCCCCGCTCGGCCCGGCGGAATCGCCATCAACGTCCGGCGCCGCGTCCCGCTCGGTGGCCACCGGCGCCTGCTGATTGAGCCGCTCGGCGGCCCGCACCGTCGCCCCCAACTGGCCGAAAGCCATCGGCAAGCTGCCGAGCCCTTCTCCCATCGCCAGCGTTCCCAGTGCGAGCATCACCATGACCGGCCCCGTGACGACCCCATCGCGAAACGCCACGGCGGCGAGCAGCAGTACCGCGAGCACGGTGAGCTGAATGGTCAGCGTGACGACGGCATTGCTGACCGCCAGACGTCGTCCGAGCGTCCGCTGGTCTTGCGTCAGCGCGGCCTCCTCCTCCTGCCAGAGCCGACGATGCCGCTCGACGGCGCGATAGGCGAGCAGCTCCGGGAGCCCCTCGACCTGCTCGATCGCCCGTCCCCGTAGCCGCTCCTGTCGATCCATCCGGCGATGGCTCGGCCGCCAGCCCCAGATCGCACACCCCAGCGTCCCTCCCAACCAGAGCGGCACGAGAACGACGGCGAGCGTCCACCCTGCCACCGGTAGGAAATGCCCGGCGAAGAGCGCGAAGCCGGCGATGCCGACCAGCGCGACGAGCGGCGGCGCCAGCAGGCGAAGATAGAGCGAGTCCAGCGTGTCGATGTCCGCCGTCAGCCGGTTGAGCCACTGTGAAGCGCGACTGCGCGAGAGCGTGGCGGCGTCCAGCTTCAGCAGCCCGGCGAAGACCCGGGCGCGTAGATCCGCCAGCAGCCGCAGAACGGTATCGTGATTGTAGAGTCGTTCGAGATAGCGGCTCACCGTGCGCGAGACCGCAAAAAAGCGTATGCCGCTCCCCGGCGTGAAGACGTCGAGATAGCCCGCCGCGGTCAGGGCCGTCATCGCGGTGGCGGTGATGAACCAGCCGGAGAGCGACAGCAGTCCCAAGGCACTCACGAACGTCGCAAGCATCAGCATCGCGCCGATGAACAGCCGCCCCCGGCGCTCACCGATGACGCCGATCCAGTGTTCGAGCGAACGAAGCGCCGTGAACGCTCCCGTGGCGGACCGCTGTGATGGTGGCACCGAGTCAGTTCGATACTGCCCCGTTCGGTGATGACTCGTTTTCCGCTGAGTCGTATGACGATGGCGCCGCATCAGAACACCTCCTCGTCGTGAAAGACGTCGAGGGCGACTGTCTCACCCGGCCCGACGCTTCGTAGTCCGCCATGCTCGATGGCGACGACCCGATTCGCCATCGCCATGATCGCCGGGTGGTGCGTCGCCACGACAAGCGTACGCCCCGCCGCCACGAGTCGCTGCAGCCCGGCGATCACTTCACGCTCCGTCACCGGGTCGAGTGCCGCCGTGGGTTCGTCCAACAGCAGCAGTGGCGCCGGTGACAGGAAGAGCCGCGCCAGCGCCAGACGCTGCCCTTCACCGCCGGAGAGACCGACACCCCGTTCGCCAAGCGGCGTCTCCAGCCCCTGCGCCGAGGCGTTCAGCCATTTGCCGAGCCCCGCCTGCTGAAGCGCCTCGCCAAGCTCGGCGTCATTGGCGTCGGGGGCGACCAGGCGCAGATTGTCGGCGAGCGTGCCGTGAACGATCAGCGCGCGCTGATCCATCCACCCCACGCTCGGCGCTCGGCGGACGGCCAGTACGCCGGCAGCCGGGGCGATGAAACCGGCCATCAGCTGCAGCAGGCTCGACTTGCCGCTCCCCGAGGCACCGACCAGGGCAACCACTTCACCCCGTCTCACGCTGAGCGATAGCGGTCCGAGCAGTCGTTCCCGCCCTGCATGGGCGATCTCTACCCGCTCGCATCGCAGCACTTCGTCATCGGCGAGCCCCCGCGCGGACTCGCTCTCGGGCGTGAGCGCATCGCCCTCGGCGAGCAGTGCCTGCAGCCCGTCGGCGGCACCGAGCGCCGAGGCGCGATCATGGTAGTGCTGGGAGAGCGTGCGCAGCGGCTGGAAGAACTCCGGTGCCAGCAGCAGGATGAACAGCCCGGTGAAGAGATCGAGCGATCCCGACGGCCCGTAGCCGATGTAACCGAGCAGACCGAGGCCGATGTAGATCGCGACCACGGCCACCGAGACGGCAGCAAAGAATTCGAGGACCGCCGAGGAGAGAAACGCTACCCGCAACGTCTTGAGGCTGCGCCGCCGGTAATCGTGAGCGACCGCTTCCACCTCGGCGACGCTGCGCTCGCCGAGCCCGAAGAGCTTGAGCGTGGTGATGCCGCGCACCCGATCGAGAAAGTGTCCGGAGAGACGCGTCACCGCCTGGAACTGCGCCTCGTTCAAACGCTGCGCGCCCATGCCGATCAGCGCCATGAAAAGCGGAATCAGCGGCGCGGCGACGAGCAGCCACACCCCCGCCAGCCAGTCGAGCCAGAACACCGCAGCGAGGTAGATCAGCGGAACCAGCAGCGAAAGCCACATCTGCGGAAGAAAACGCGCGTAGTAGCCCTCCAGCGACTCCACCTGATCCACGACCTGACTCGCCAGCCCTGCACTGTGTCGCGAGGCGAGACGAACCGGGCCGAGCGCCGCCAGCGTTTCGAGCAGCCGTTGGCGAACGTGCTGCTTCACCCGCAGACCGCACTCCTGACCGCAGCGCTCCTGCCCCGCCTGGGCGACTGCTCGCACAACGATGGCCACGACGATGATCCCGATACCACTGACGGTCTGCTCGAGCGGCACGCCGTGAGTGATCAGGCGATCGACGGTCCAGGCGAGCGCTCCCATCTGGACGAGCGTTGCCAGGCCCACGATCACCCCGCAGCCAACCGCCCCGCGAAACCAACGCTCCACGCCCCGGGTCTGGCGGTTGAGCCACGCCCGCGAGGGATTCGCGGGGCGGCGACGCCGGGTGGCCTCAGCGCTCAATGATAGCCCTCACCGACGCGGACCTTGCCCCGGAACACCCAGTAGGACCAGGCGGTATAGGCCAGCACGATAGGCAGCACGAAGAGCACGCCGATCAGCAGGAAGAACTGCGACTCCGGTGCGGAGGCGGCGTCCCAAAGGGTGTACTCCGGCGGCACCACATAGGGCCAGCGACTGACGATCAGCCCCAGGTAGGTGAAGAGGAAAAGCCCCAGCGTGAGCAGAAATGCCGATCCCTCGCGCCCGTGCCGATTGGCGAGAAAGATGCCGAGTGCGCAGAGCAGCGCGGCGAACGGCAGCAGCCAGATGACATCGAGGTTATCGAACCAGCGTGCCGACACGCCGGCATCGATCCACGGCGTCCAGAGGCTGACGATCGCAAAGACCGCCAGCACGCCGACCAGCAGCTTGGGCACCAGACCGCGCGCCCACTCCCTAACGTGGCCTTCAGATTTCAGCACCAGCCAGGTGGCGCCGAGCAGCATGTAACCCACCACCAGCCCGAGCCCCGTGAGAATCGTGAAGGGTGTGAGCCAGTCGAAGGCACCGCCGGTATAGACGCCGTCTGCGGTTTCGAAGCCCTGGATATAGGCCCCGACCACGCACCCTTGAGCGAAGGCGGCGACGAAGGAGCCCCCGGCGAAAGCCCGGTTCCACCAGTGCCGGGTGCGTCGCGACTTGAAGCGAAACTCGAATGCCACGCCGCGAAAGATCAGCCCGGCCAGCATCAGAAAGACGCCGATATAGAGCGCTGGCAACAGAATGGTGTAGACCAGCGGGAAGGCGGCGACGAGCCCCGCGCCGCCAAGCACCAGCCAGGTCTCGTTGCCGTCCCAGACCGGGGCAATGGAGTTCATCATCACGTCGCGGGCGTCTTCGTCCGGCGCGAAGGGAAAGAGAATTCCCAGACCCAGGTCGAAGCCGTCCATCAGGACATACATGATCACCCCCACGGCGATGATGATGGCCCATATTAGAGAAAGATCGAACATTTCCATGGCTCAGCTCCTGGACGACGAGAGGCTGCCGTCGAACGGCACGTGGGTGGCGGAGAAAGGACGCGCAGGACGATCGACGTCGACCATCTCCTCATCGGCATCGAGGGGTTCGAGGCCCTGACGTACCACCTTGAACAGGTAGTAGACGCCGGCATAGAAGATCACCGCGTAGACCGCGACGTAGCCGATCAGCGTCGCCAGTACCATGCCGCCGGTGAGGGACGGCGTGACGGCGTCGCCGTAGGGCATGATGCCGTAGACCAGCCAGGGCGAGCGGCCGATCTCGGTGACGAACCAACCCGCGGTGACGGCGAGGAACGGAGACAGGCTCATCGCCTGCAGGCCGTGCAGGAACCAGCGTGAGGTGTAGAGACGTCCGCCGCGGCGTAGCAAGAGGCCGATCACCGAGAAAGCGATCATCAGCATGCCGAGCGCCACCATCACGCGAAAACTGTAGAAGACCATCCACACCGGCGGCTGCTCGCTCTCCGGCACCCGATCCAGCCCCGGGACGATGCCGTCGGCAGCGTGGCGCAGCACCAGGCTCGCGCCATTGGGAATCCCGATCTCCATGCGGTTGGCCTGGAGATCGCGATCCGGGAGTGCGAAGAGAAGCAGCGGGACGTTCGGACCGGTTTCCCAGTTGCCTTCCATCGCCGCCAGCTTCGCCGGCTGATGCTCCAGCGTGTTCAGCCCGTGCTCGTCGCCGATCCACGCCTGCAGCGGGGTGAGAATCAACAGCAGCCACATCGTCATCGACAGCGCACGCTTGTGGACCTCGACGTCGCGACCGCGCAATAGAAACCAGGCGCTGACACCGCAGACGACGAAGCCGCCGGTCAGAAACGCCGCCATCGCCATGTGCATGAAGCGATACGGGAAGGATGCGGTGAACATAGCGTCGCTCCAGGAGACGACGTGCACCACCCCATCACGAATCTCGACCCCGGCTGGCGTCTGCATCCAGCTATTGGTCACCAGAATCCAGAACGCCGACACGAACGTCCCCAACGCCACCATGAGTGCGGCGAAGAAGTGCACCGACGGCGAGACGCGGTGGCGGCCGAAGAGCAGCACGCCGAGAAAGCCCGCTTCGAGAAAGAACGCCGTGATGACCTCGTAGCTGAGCATCGGTCCGACGAAGTTCGCCGCGAACTGGACGAAGTTGCTCCAGTTGGTGCCGAACTGAAACGCCATGACGATACCCGAGACCACTCCCATGCCGAATACTACGGCGAAGATCTTGGTCCAGAAGTAACCCAGGCGATCCCAGACGTTGTTGCCGGTCGCCACGAAGAGGCCCTGCAACAACGCGATATACGACGCGAGTCCTATCGTGAATACCGGAAATATCGCATGGAAAGTCACCACGAAAGCGAACTGCAATCGTGACAGGAGAATCGGATCTAACGCCATGGCTGGCTCCTCGAATGCGACTTGCCGCCCCCGGATCTAGCCCCCGTCCGTTCGACGACGCCTCGGTGAAATCCCGGCCGTCGAGCACGCGCTGCGACGACGAAAAGCCCTCTATTGCTGGCTCTCATAGCGAGATGGCCGTTGCAGCCATCCCACCTCGATCATCATAAGCAGCGCCTGAAGGCCGGCTCTAGTGCCCAAATGTCGCAGGGGGATGCGAGGGCGGCAGGAGTGTCGCAGTCGATGAATTGATCGGTAATATTCGACGGTATCCCGGCCCAATGAATTCAAGCGTTTCGGCGTATCAGGGCCATTAAAGCTAAGAAGAATGAGAGATTTTAGTGCGGTTGCCCTGCGACAAAATGCCGGTTTTCCGCCGCGTTTTTCGTCTGCCGTGTACTTGCACGATACGCTGCCGCCTCCCTGGCAATACCGCTTTGGTCAACTGTCAGCGAACGAGGAAGTCGCGTAAGCTAATAATGACTAGCCCGCTATCGTTCACGCCGGTTCGCCATCCCATCAATGTCGCCGCACCCTCTGGCCTTTCATGGACGCGTCGGCACGCAACTCGGCATCTGCCATTGGGCATTCACCCGTGCGTTCATCTCTTCGAGGAGACCCCGATCCGCCCTCGCCGCCCTTCTCGCTCGCTGGCAGCGCAGCGCTATGACGATGCGCCTGAGACGCCTGCGCTGTGGATGCTGGTCCTGATCACGCTGGCCGGTACGCTCGCCATGCATATCTTCGTGCCAGCGCTTCCCGTCGCGGGTGAGGCACTCATGGCCGACAGCGGGATCATGCAGCTCACCATCAGTCTTTACATTCTCGGTCTCGCGATCGGCCAGCTATTCTACGGCCCGCTTTCCGACGCACTCGGCCGGCGACCGGCACTCATGCTGGGCATGGTGATCTACACCGCGGCGGGGCTCGTCGCCTGGCAGGCGCAAACCGTCGAGACGCTAATCGCCGCGCGTTTTTTCCAGGCCTTTGGCGGCTGCGCCGGTCTTGCACTGGGGCGGGCGATGATTCGCGATACCGCCGCCCCGGACCGCGCCGTGCAGACGTTGTCGGTACTCAACCTGGTGGTGGCGATTGGCCCGGCGCTGGCGCCGCTGGTGGGGACGGTGCTGGCCGACGTGCTGGGGTGGCGCTCGATTCTACTGGCGCTCTGTGTGATGGGGCTGGGAAACCTGCTGTTCGTCTGGCGCTGGCTGCCGGAGACTGCACGACCGAGCGGGCGAATCGATACCCACGTGCTCGCCATCGAGTACCGCACGCTACTCCGTTCGCCGGCCTTCATCGGCTATGCCGTCGGCGGGGGCTGCGTCACGACGGCGATGTTCGCCTTCGTCGCCTCGGCGCCCTTCATCTTCGAGCAGCTCGACGCGCCCACCAATCACGTCGCCTTCTACCTGTCGCTGCTGATTCTGAGCATCTCGCTGGGCAATCTGGTCACCAACCGTACGATTCAGCGCGTGGGGATGGTCAGACTGATGCTGACGGCGAGCTGGCTGAGCCTGGTCGGCTCGTGTGCGATGGTCGTCATCGTGCTGGCGGGCTGGGCCTCCCCGGTGACGCTCGAAGCGGCGATGCTGCTGTTCACCTTTGGGGTCGGCATGACCGGCCCCACGGCGCTGACGCTGGCGGTCGGCGTCAATCCGCGCGTGATCGGATCGGCCGCGGGGCTTTACGGTTTCTCCCAGATGGCGATCGGCGCACTGTGTACGACCCTGGCCGGCCTCGGCACGAATCCGGCGCTAGCGGCGGCGAGCGTGCTGCTCGTCGCCGCCCTCATCGGCCAGCTGGCGCTGAGAACCGGGTTACGCTTCGACGCCAACGCCCGCGGCAGTGCCGCAGGCCGCTAGGCAACGACGACGCGAGACGCTAGGCAACGACGACGCGGGACGCTAGGCAACGACGACGCGGGACGCTAGGCAACGACGACGCTGCTGACCAGCCAAGCGGTATAGCCGATGAAGCTCGCCAGCAGCACGCCGCCCTCGATACGGTTGATCCGTCCGGCGCCTTTGACCCCGATTCCGAATACCAGCAGCGCCAGTGTCAGTGCCGCCATGACAGGCCAGTCCCGCGCCAGTACGGCCGGGTCGACATCGATGGGATGGATGACGCCCGCCAGCCCCACCACCGCCAGCGTGTTGAAAAGGTTGGAGCCGACGACGTTACCCAGCACCAGATCGTGCTCGTTCTTGCGCACTGCCGAGATCGACGAGGCGAGTTCCGGCAGCGAGGTACCGATGGCGACCACGGTCAAGCCAATCACCAGATCACTCACGCCCAGCGACTCGGCGATCCACACGGCCCCCCATACCAGTAGCCGCGAACTGACGATCAGCATCACCAGACCGATCACGGTCCAGACGATACCGCGCGTCAGCGACATCGTCTCTTCGCCCGTCCGCTGTCCGACGTCGGCGGCCAACGCATCGTGATTCCTGCCCGCGCGATCCCCGCTCTGGCGTCGGGACAAGACGATACTCATCGCGAGCACGAGGGCGAGGACACCGAGCATCAGGAGCGCATCGAGACGCGAGACCGCGCCGTCATACAGTACCCACAGCGAGAGCAGTGTGACGCCTGCCAGAATGGGCAGCTCGCGCCGAACCACCTGTGAGTGCACGGCTAGCGGACTCATCAACGCCACGAGCCCGACGATCAGGGCGATGTTGGTGATGTTCGAACCGTAGGCGTTGCCGAGCGCCAATCCCGGATTGCCTTGACCCGCGGCGAGCGCCGACACCATCAGTTCCGGCGCCGACGTGCCAAAGCCGATGACCAGCATGCCGATCAGTAACGGAGAGAGCCCGAGACGGGTCGCAGTGGCCGCCGCGCCGTCGACGAATCGGTCGGCACTCCAGACCAGTACGATGAGTCCGACCAGAATGGCCGTGATTGCCATGAGCACGCTGACGTCTCCTTGTCGATGAAACAGAGTTAGGTGCGGGTTCCCGCGGGCAAAAGCGCCAATCCCGTCGGGCGTTGTGATCGCGCCCATGGGGCCCTCGGCGCACTTCGAGCATAGTGCCTCGAACCCGGCCAGCACTGTAGTGACGTTTCCCCGCTGGGTCCGATGGCAACCGATCATGACGATCGGCCACGCGGGCGCATCCGCTGAGGCGGTCTCGGCGTAATCCGCGCATCGGGTAAAGGCCAGGAACCGCGTCCGACACCCGCCGAGTCGTCTGCGCGGGAAACATGCAAGAGTGTATGGGCTCAGCTACCATGGCGCTCTGGAAGTCCTGCTTTTTCAAGGAAGCTCGCTTGCCCCCATCCGCTGACAGTACGACCGATCGAGTGCCCTCTTCGGCCGACGGTACCATTCCCCGCACGCGGCGAAGACTGCGCGCCTGCCAGGAGTGTGACCTGCTGGTGGCACTGCCGCCGCTGCGCCCGCACGAGTGCGCGAAGTGTCCGCGCTGCGAGCACACGTTGAGCTATCGGCACTACCGACCGGCGGAGCGTAGCCTGGCACTGGCGATCACGGCGCTCATGGCGCTGGCGGCGTCGGTGAGCTTCCCGTTCATCCGCTTCGAGGCGCGCGGGATCAGCAACTCGATACAGCTGACCGACACCGCCAGCAGCATGATCAATTTCCAGGAGCCGTTCGTGGGTATCCTGGTACTGCTGACGATCGTGGTCCTGCCGATCTTCTTTCTGTGTGCGGTCATCTGGCTGCAGATCGGCCTGCTACGCCGCGCACCGCTTCCGCGCAGCCGCCAGATCGCCCGGGCACTTTCGCACCTCGCCCCCTGGATGATGGCGGACGTCTTCGTCATCGGCGCGCTGGTGAGCCTGATCAAGATCGCCGGGATGGCCTCGGTGGAGCTTGGTTTCTCGTTCTGGTCGTTTTGCGCGTTCGCGCTCCTGCTGCTCTGGACGACCCGTTCGCTGGATACCGATTGGATGTGGTTCTCGCTGGAGAGCGAGCCGCTGGCGCCGGAAGGGTGTGAAACCGGCCGTCCGGCGGCGGAACAGGGTGTCACGGGCTGCCCGACCTGCGGACTGGTCAATCGACTCAGTCATTTCGGCCGCGGGCGCTGTCAGCGTTGCCGCGAACCGCTACGCTTTCGCGCCCCGCACAGCGTGCAGCGAACCTGGGCGCTCCTGGCGGCAGCCGTCATTTTCTACATCCCCGCGAACGTCTATCCCATCATGAACACCGCGTCCTTGGGCGATGAATCGGCGTCCACCATCGTCGGCGGGGTTCTGATCTTCTTGAGCCACGGTGACTGGCCGATCGCCCTGATCATCTTCACCGCCAGCGTGGTCGTGCCGATTGGCAAGATGATCTCGCTGAGCTGGCTTTGCATCGTGGTCAAACGTCGCGAGGCGACGGACCGACGCGACAAGCGGCTCAAGCTCTATCGCATCACCGAGCTCATCGGCCGCTGGTCGATGATCGACGTGTTCGTGGTGGCGATTCTGGTCGCGCTGGTCCACGCCGGTTCGCTGCTGTCCATCACCCCGGGCCCCGGCGCGCTCGCGTTCGCCGCCGTCGTGATCATCACCATGCTGGCAGCCAACAGTTTCGACGCCCGATTGATCTGGGACACCCGCGACATGCAGCCGAAGATGCCCGTTGCGCTCAAGCGCCACTCGCCCTACTCCCCCGTCAAGGAATCCGAGGATGTCTGACTCGAAGACACCTGATACAGCCACGAGCGACTCGTCCAATAACCGCTCGATGCAGCGTGCCAAGCGCCTGTCCCGATCCCGCCTGTCGCCGATCTGGATTGTGCCCCTGCTCGCCGCGCTGATCGGGGCCTGGATGGTCTGGGACAACTTCTCGAGCCGGGGGCCGCTGATCCATCTCAACATGGATAGCGCCGAGGGTATCGAAGCCGGCAAGACGCTGATCAAGACGCGCAACGTCGAGGTCGGCCACGTCGAAGCGGTACGCCTCTCCGACGATCTTTCGCACACGGTGGTCACGGCACGCATGGCGAGCGATGCCGAGCGGATGCTCAACGAGGATTCCCGCTTCTGGGTGGTCAAGCCGCGCATCGGCCGCGAAGGCATCAGCGGTTTGAATACCGTTCTCTCCGGGGCCTATATCCAGCTCGCGCCGGGTAGCGCGGAAGCCTTCCAGGAAACGTTCGACGTCCTGGAACAGCCGCCGGTCGCACCGCCGGACGCGCCGGGGCTGCGCATCAACCTGGTCAGCCAGGTCGGAAACTCGCTCAGCGCCGGCGACCCGGTGACGTATCAGGGTTATACCGTAGGCCGCGTCGAGAGCACCGAGTTCGACCCCGAGGACAAGGAGATGCGCCATCGCATCTTCATTCAGGCGCCTTACGACACGCTGGTATCCGACACCACCCGGTTCTGGAGCTCTTCGGGCATCGATCTTCAGCTCAACTCCGAGGGCGTCAACGTCAATCTCGACTCTTTCGAGACGTTGATCAGCGGCGGCGTGACCTTCGGCGTGCCGGAGGACATCTCGCCGGGCAAACCGGCCAAGCAGAACACGACCTACACGCTCTACAACAACGAAGAGAGTGCCCGCGAAGGGACCTACGATCAGTACATCGAATACGTGCTGCTGGTCGACGACACCGTGCGCGGTCTCAGTCGCGGCGCCCCGGTGGAGTACCGCGGCGTGCGTCTGGGCACGGTCGTTGCCGTGCCCTGGCACTTCACGGCACCGCAGCCGGACACGTTGACCCAGTTCGCCATCCCGGTCCTGATTCGTATCGAGCCCCAGCGGCTCGAGAGCGGCGCCAACGTCGACGACAACGTCAACGACGAGGACGTGCATGATCGGTTCGAGCGCATGTTCAAGGAGTACGGACTGCGGGCGACGCTCAAGGCCGGCAATCTGTTGACCGGCGCACTCTTCGTCGATCTCAATTTCAATGAAGAGGTCGAACCCTACGAAGCGCTCCAGTTCGACGGCAAGAACGTCTTTCCGACCATATCGGGCGGTTTCGCCCAGATCGAACAGAAGGTGTCCAGTCTGCTCGACAAGCTCAACGGTCTTGAGGTCGAGCCGATTCTCACCGGCCTGAACGATACACTGCAGACGTCGCAGCAGACGCTGGAACAGGTGCGCGAGATCTCCGAGTCGATCAACTCGCTCGTCTCCGACCCTGCGACCCAGTCACTGCCGGGCAGCGTCAACGACACGCTCGAAGAGCTGCAGCGAACGCTCAACGGCTTCTCGTCGGGCTCCAGCGGGTACCGCCAGCTCAACGACACGCTCGAGCAGCTCGAAACGTTGATGCGCGACCTCCAACCGGTGGCACGCACGCTGAGCGAAAAACCCAACGCGCTGATCTTCGACCGCGAAGTTCAGACCGATCCCATGCCGAGGGCCTCGCAATGATGAGATCGACCGTCTGGCGGCGCACCCGTGCCGCCATGCTTCTCGCCGGCACAGCGCTGGCGCTGACTGGCTGTGCCGGCCAAGCGACTCCCTCGAGCCGCTACACGCTGCCGGAGGCGCCATCGGCGACCTCGGCCGCCAGCGTACGGGCCGACGGTGCGTCGCTGGTCGTCCGCCCGGTTCAGGTGGCGAGCTACCTGAATCAGGAGGGAATCGTCATGCAGCTGAGCGATATCGAGCTCAACGCTGCCAATCAGAATCTCTGGGCGGAAGCCTTGGGCAGACAGCTGACTCGGCGCCTGGGCCAGGCGCTCTCAGATCGACTCGGGGATACCACGGTCGTCTCGACCGGTCAGTCCGTACCCGGCGCGCCACAGCTCGACGTCAGCGTCGAGAGCTTTCAGGGCCGCTATGACGGTCAGGCCGTCGCCGCCGGCGAATGGCAACTCTTCGATGGCGACCGATTGATCCTGCAGCGTGATTTCAGCGTGACGCAGCCGTTGACCGAGGATGGGTACCCGGCACTGGTGCGCACTCTAGGACAGGCATGGGGGGAGGTAGCCGATCAGATCGCAGACGGTGTGTCTCGGGAACGCTGATCCACGAAGATCCACTACACACGGCGGTAATATCGCGCCGACAAAGGCGCGGCCATCGTCATCGGAGTGAACGGTAACGAGACGGTCGCAAGCGTAAGAGCCATGGCCGCACGTCGATCGCTCGGCGTTGCGGCCACGTTATTGAGAGGAACGCGCGGTTCTGGCGGAAAGGAGCTCTCGGCGGTGCCGATCGGGGAATTCAGGCAGTCAGACGTGCCCGCAGTCGGGCAACGGCCTGGCTGTGTAGCTGGCATACCCGCGATTCGCTCACGCCCAGCACCGCGCCGATCTCCTTGAGGTTGAGCTCTTCCTGATAGTAGAGGCCCAGCAGGAGTTTCTCGCGCTCTGGCAAGGCATCGATCGCTTTCATCAGGTGGGCGCGGTTGTCGCCGTCCATCAGGGCTTCCAACGGGGATGGCGGACCGCCTTCGCTCACCGCGCCGACACCGTTCTCGCTATCGCTTTCGTCGTAGTTGAGCAGAAAGCCGTTGTTCGCGTCCGCGAGCAGCTTGTGGTACTCGGCCTGCGAGATACCCATCTCGGCGGCGATCTCGCGCTCGTCCGGGGCGCGCCCCAGCTCCTGTTCGAGACGGCGCACCGCCTGATCGAGCGATCGAGCGCTGCGCCGCACGCTCCTTGGCATCCAGTCGCGACTTCTCAGCTCGTCGATCATCGCCCCGCGAATACGCTGATTGGCGTAGGTCGAGAACATGGCGCCGTGGGCGTCGTCGTACCGGCCCATGGCATCGAGTAGACCCAGCATCCCCGCCTGTATCAGATCGTCGAGTTCGACGCTCGCCGGTAGCCGAACCTGCAAGGAAAGCGCGTGACGCCTGACCATCGGCATGTATTGCTCAATCAATGCACGCTGATCGACTTTGCCCTGTGCCGTATACATCGAATCGCCTCATGTCGTGTCGAAGTCGTCCCAACGGACCACTGCCATGCCACCCATTATGCGCAGTCTCGGTCATCGCAAGCGGTCGAGTTCTCGCCGTGAAGACCCGCATTTTGGCTTTTTGACGTCGCCCGCTAGTGCCGGGCGGCGTATCAGTCTTCGTAGTCGACGATCACCTGCGCTCGGCTCACGCTTGCGCTGCCCGAGGCGCCCTGGGTCGCCGGATACCAGAATCGAAAACGGAGATCCGTCGTGACCGAATGCCCCGAGAACTGCGGTGTCGAGCCCTGGGCTGCGGGTAGCGCCACGCAGAGACTCGCGTGACAGAGCCACGCCTGCAGCGGGACATCCGCCCCCTCGACGGCGAACGACCAGTGCACCGTCGTGATCCTGCCTTGCTCGATGTGTTCGGGCTTGTCGAGCGGTCGGTCTCGTAGCGGGGTCTCGCTCGCGGCGACGGTCTGACGCGACAGCGATGCCACCCAGCTCCCCGCGGCCGCTTGCACCGCACCCGCGCCCATCGATGAGAGGCCAAGCGCGACACCTGCGAGCGCGACGACTCGGCTCAAGCCCCGAGAGTTCAAGACAGGCCCCCGATGGAGGTGGTCACGCGCAGCTGCCGGTCATCCGGAATCTCGGCCTGAGAGAGCACCGCCAGCGACTTGAGCTGACGACGCAAGAACCGCGACAGCAGCGGGCGCAAGGCGTGCTGTACGACCAGAACCGTGGGTTCGTCGCGGCTCTGCTGGCGCTCGACCGCCGCCGCGGACTGCTGCATCAGCGTCTCCGCGAGCCCGGGTTCGAGCGCCCCACCGTTGTTGAGTGCCTGACTCAGCACCTGCTCCAGGCGCGGCTCGAGCCCGATCACGTGCATCGGTTCGCGCCCGGGGAACCACTGCTGCGTGATCGACCGTCCCAGCGCAACGCGCACGATCGCCGTCAGTTCGCCGATATCGCTCTGCTGGGGGGCGTACTCCGCCAGCACGTCGAGCACCGTCTGCATGTCGCGAATCGGTACGTCCTCGGCCAGCAGATTCTGGAGGATGCGCTGCAGCGCCGTCAGCGACAGCACTTTCGGGACTACATCGTCGACCAGCGATTTCTGTTTCTCACCGACCTTGTCGAGCAGCTGCTGAACCTCGCTGCGGCCCAGCATCTCGCCGGCGTTTTCGTGCAGCAGATGGTTGAGGTGAGTCGCAACGACGGTGCTCGCATCGACAACGGTATAACCGTAGATCTGCGCGCGCTCACGCTGAGCCGTCTCGATCCACCAGGCGTTGAGACCGAACGCCGGATCCTGCGTCGGCGTCCCGTCGATCGCGCCCGAGACCTGTCCCGGATCGATCGCCAGCCACTTGCCCGGATAGGCTTCGGCGCGTCCGACCTCCACCCCTTTGAGCGTGATCACGTAGACGTTGGGCCCCAGTTCGAGGTTGTCGCGAATGTGAACCACGGCGGGGAGAAAGCCGATGTCTTGCGCGAACTTCTTGCGCACGCTCTTGATTCGCCCGAGCAACTCGCCCTGCTGGCGTTGATCCACCAGCGGAATGAGTCGATGCCCCACCTCGAGACCCAGCGTATCCACGAGCTGTACGTCATCCCAGCTCGCCTCCGGCGTCTCCTGCACGGCCGTCGGTGCCCTCTCCTCGACGCTCTGAACCGCCTGTTCGTGCTGACGCCGCGAGAGCCACCAGCCGAGTCCGGCAAGCGCCGAGGCAAACAGCAGAAAGACGAAGTTCGGCATGCCCGGGATCATGCCGAGCAGCGCCATCACGCCCGCGGCGAGATACATGACCCGAGCGTTGTTGAAGAGCTGGCTGAGCAGCTGCTGGCCGACGTCCTGATCGGTGTTGACTCGCGACACGGTCACGCCGGCGGCGGTGGAGATCACCAGCCCCGGAATCTGCGCCACCAGACCATCGCCAATGGTCAGCAGGGTATAGGTGCGCGCGGCATCGCCGAACGGCATGCCGTGCTGGATGATGCCGATCATCAAACCGCCGATCAGGTTGATCACCATGATCAAGAGTCCCGCCATGGCATCGCCACGCACGAATTTGCTCGCACCATCCATCGAGCCGTAGAACTCGGACTCCTGATTCAGCTCCAGACGGCGAATACGCGCCTGGTCCTCGCCGATGAGGCCGGCGTTGAGATCGGCATCGATCGCCATCTGTTTGCCGGGCATCGAGTCGAGCATGAAACGCGCCCCGACCTCGGCGATACGCCCGGCGCCCTTGGTGATGACCATGAAGTTGATGACGACCAGGATGAGGAAGACTACCAGGCCCACCGCAAAGTTGCCGCCGATGAGAAACGCCCCGAAGGCTTCGATCACCTTGCCGGCAGCGTCGCCCCCTTCGTGCCCTTCCATCAGCACCACGCGGGTCGAGGCCACGTTCAGCGACAGGCGCAGCAGGGTCGAGAAGAGCAGCACGGCGGGGAACGCGGCGAAATCGAGCGGTTTCTGGGTGAACATGCTCACCAGCAGCACCATGATCGACAGCGCGATGTTGAAGGTGAAAAACATGTCCAGCGCGAACGGCGGCAGCGGCAGGATCATCATGGTGAGAATCATGATGATCAGCACCGGGCCTGCCAGCACCTTCATCTGCGTGTCACTGGCCCAGCTCTGGCGGCCGAACCACTGAGTGAGTGCGTTCATTCACGCTCCTTGGCGTCATTATCGCCACCGGCTTCGTCCAGCTCAGTGGGTACGGGGAGGTCCTGCGGGGTCGGCGGCGTCTCGCCCCCGTCGGTTGCCACTTCTTTGAGGCGAAACGCCCACGCCAGCACCTCGGCCACCGCGGTATACAGCGCCGCGGGTATCTCCTGGTCGAGGTCGACGTGACGGTGAAGCGCCCTTGCCAGCGGCGGCGCTTCTAGCCGCGGGATGTCGTTGGCATCGCCGATCTCGCGAATGCGAGCGGCCACCTCATCGGCCCCCTTGGCGACCACGCGAGGCGCCGCCATCGATGTCTGGTCGTAGCAGAGCGCGACGGCGTAGTGGGTCGGGTTGGTGACGATGACGTCCGCTTCGGGCACCTTGCTCATCATTCGCCGGCGTGCCATGGCCTGTTGCTGAGAGCGAATGCGACCTTTTACATGCGGGTCGCCCTCGCTCTCCTTGTGCTCCTGGCGGATGTCTTCCTTGCTCATGCGAAGCTTCTTGGCATGGCTCCAGAGCTGGTACGGCACATCGATCATCACAACGAAGATCATCGACATTGCAATCAGCGCACAGCCTACCGCGGTGATCCGCATCGCCGTCGCCAGCGCCTGGGAGAGCGGCATCTCCATCAGGCCGATGAGCACGTCGCGCTGCGACATCAGATAAACGACGCCCACTCCGCCGACCAGTATCGATTTCGCGATCGCCTTGCCCAGCTCCGCGAGGGCCTGGGAGGAGAACATTCGCTTGAGCCCCTTGAAGGGGTTGAGCTTGCCAATCTGCGGCTTCATCGACTTGGCCGAGAGCAGCCACCCACCCAGCAGCATCGGGCCGAGCATGGCGGCGACGACGAACAGCGCGAACAGCGGAACCAGCGCGAAGAGGGCCTGCTCGCCGAGCGTCCACACGTGACTGAGCATTCGCGTGCTGTCGAAGGCCAGACCGCGGTCGAACAGGAACGCCTGCTCCATGACGCCGCCAAGCTCGCCGTAGAGCGCGCCGCCGGTCAGCCAGAGGCCGAAGACCCCGCTGATGAGCAACAAGAAGGTGGCGAGCTCGCGGGAGCGCGCGATCTGCCCCTCCTCGCGCGCCTTTTCCAGCCGTCGAGGAGTCGCAGGTTCGGTCTTTTCCTGATCGCTGTCGTTCTGCTCTGCCAAGCGGGGTCTCCGGCGCGTAAGGCGGCATCTCGCGTGGCCGACATTCTGCGCAGACGTCGACGACGTCAAAGGCACGAACAGCAGGATTTAGAGGGGGTTATTCATGGCGCGGGGAGAATGCCATTCAAGCGGGCGTCGATAGACGCGGCCGCTCGATGGCATGGGGAGCGTCGACGCCGGCCTGGACGCGGCTGGCGCGACCGGCGGGGAGGCGACTGGATGATCGGCTCGTGAGCCCGGCCGTCGTGACGGCGTTTGGGTCTCGGGGCCGCCAGGAAAGCGACCCGAATCCGATCCGTCGAGGCCGTGGCGCGTCAGAAGCCCAGGCTATCGAGAAGATCGTCGACCTGGTCCTGATTGCTGACAACGTCGGTCGCCTGCGGGTTGATCTGCGGACCGTTGAGAAGTGAGGAGGCGCTCGTGTTCTCCTTGGCGCCCTCCCGGCGTTCGCTGGCTTCGGGCGCGTTGTCGATGAGCACCTGCAGTAGCTGCTGTTCGATTTCGCGGATCACGTCCATCATTCGCTTGATGACCTGGCCCGTCAGATCCTGGAAGTCCTGAGCCATCATGATCTCGAGCAGCTGCGCGCTGGTGGCGCCAGTCTGATCGGGTACCGTCTTCAGATAGTGACGCGTGTCACTGACCAGCGCCTTGGCCTCGTCGAGCGCTTTGGGTTCGGCGAACCAGTCACCCCAGCGCTGATCCAGCGCCTTGGCTTCGCTTTCGAGCGCGTTCTGGATCGGCTGCGCACGATCGATGGCGTTCAGCGCGCGCTCGGCGGCCTTTTCGGTCATCGAGGCGACGTAGCTCAGCCGGTCACGGGCGTCCGGAATCGCCTGAGCCGCTTTCTCGACCTCTTTGTCGAGCCCCAGCTCGCGCATGTTCTCTCGCAGCATCCGCGTGAGGTTACCGATCCGACGAATGAGATCGTCGGAGGCTACGCTCTCCGTGGCACTGACGTGAGGGTTGGCAACGCTCATGATCTACCCTCCGCGGCTTTACTTGCCCAGTTTCTCGAAAATCTTGTTGAGCTTCTCTTCGAGGGTGGCCGCCGTGAACGGCTTGACCACGTAGCCATTGGCCCCGGCCTGCGCCGCCGCGATGATGTTCTCTTTCTTGGCCTCGGCCGTGACCATCAGCACCGGCAGAGATTGGAGCGCCGGTTCCTGACGAATCACTTTGAGCATCTCGAGACCGTCGAGGTTGGGCATGTTCCAGTCCGAGACCACGAACTCGAAGCCGCCGGCGCGCAGCTTGGTCAGCGCTTCCTGGCCATCCTCGGCCTCCTCGACGTTCTCGAAGCCGAGCTCCTTGAGCAGACTGCGCACGATCCGACGCATGGTCGGAAAATCGTCTACCACCAGAATGCGCATGTTCTTGTCAGCCATGAGGTCTTTCATCCTTCGATAAATGGGCGTTGCCGTGTTTATCGGCAGCGGGTCGATCAGCTTTAAACCCGCTGAGCACGGCCCGACAGCTGCATCTGCTGAACCAGATGACCGGCGATCTCCGTCAAGGGCACCACGCACTCGGCACCGCCGAGCGCGATCGCTTCCTTGGGCATCCCGAAGACGACGCAGCTCCCCTCGTCCTGGGCGACCGTGTGGGCACCGGCACGGCGCATCTCCGCCAGCCCCGCCGCGCCGTCCTTGCCCATACCGGTGAGGATCACCCCCAGCGCATTGCGTCCGGCGCAGCTGGCCGCCGAGCTGAACAGCACGTCCACCGAAGGTCGATGGCGATTGACTGGCGCACTGGCATCGAGGGCAATGACGTAATTGGCCCCGGAGCGTTGTAGCCGCATGTGCCAGTCACCGGGGGCGATATAGACGTGTCCGGGCAGCACGCGCTCGTTGTGCTCGGCCTCCTTGACCCGAACGCGGCAAAGCCTGTCCAGCCGCTCGGCGAAGGAGTGCGTGAAGCCGCTGGGCATGTGCTGGGTGATCAGAATGGCCGGACTGTTGGCGGGCAGCGGTTCGAGCACTTGACGAATCGCTTCGGTGCCGCCGGTCGAGGCGCCGATGATGACGATTTTTTCACTCGACAGGATCGGGGCTTTCAAACGCTCTTCCGGCACGCGATTCTCGACGCTTGGCCCACCCTGGCGCTTCGGCCGCGACTGGGCAGCGGCGCGTATCTTGTCGGCGATGGTATTGGCGTAGTCGAGCATGCCGTCGCGAATGCCGACTTCGGGCTTGGCCACGAAGTCCACTGCGCCGAGCTCGAGCGCGCGCAGCGTGATCTCTGAGCCTCGCTGCGTCAGCGACGACACCATCAGCACCGGCATCGGACGCAGACGCATCAGCCGCTCGAGAAAGTCGAGGCCATCCATGCGCGGCATCTCGACGTCCAGCGTCAGCACGTCCGGGTTGTAGCGTTTGATCAAATCGCGGGCGACCAGCGGGTCCGGCGCCGTCGCGACCACCGTCAGATCCGGCTGCGCGTCGATGATCTTGGTCATCAGGTCGCGGATCAGGGCCGAGTCATCGACGCAGAGCACCTTGATCTTGGGCTTGCCGGTCGCGGTGGCGGCATTGGCATGTGTGAATATCACGATGGCTGGCCTCGGCGCGCTGAGTCCGGCACCGCACGCGTCGACGGCGATGCCAGCGTATAGACGGTCTGGCCTTTCAGGCGAAAGACCTGGTTGAGAAAGGAGAAGTTCTCCGAGTGCCCGGCGAACAGCATGCCGTCGGGTTTGAGCTGCCCGGCGAAGCGCCCGAGAATGTCGCTCTGCGTGGTCTTGTCGAAGTAGATCATCACGTTTCGACAGAAAATGACGTCGAACGGCCCGTTCAACGACCACGACGAGGTCACCAGGTTGAGCGGCCGGAAATCGATCATCGCCGCAAGCTCGGGACGCACGCGCGCCCTGCCCTGCTGCGAGCCGCTGCCCCGCTGGAAGAACCGCCGGCAGCGTGCCTCGCCGAGCTTCTCCACGCTCTCGAGCGGATAGACGCCCTGCCGCGCGGTCTTCAGCGCCTCGGTGTCGATATCCGTTGCCAGAATCTTTACCGAGGCGGCGGCGGCACCGAGCGTCTCCTGGACCGTCATCGCCAGCGAATACGGCTCTTCGCCGGTGGAGGCAGCGGCGCACCAGATCTTGATGCCGGATCCGCGGCGGCGAATCTCTTCGGCGAGCACCGGGAAGTGATGCGCCTCTCGGAAGAACGCAGTGAGATTCGTGGTCAGCGCATTGGTGAAGGCTTCCCACTCTTCGGACCCGGGGTTGGCGTTCAGGCGCGAGAGATAGTCGCCAAAGCGCGTAAGCCCGTGTAGCCGCAGACGCTTGGCGAGGCGGCTGTAGACCATCTCACGCTTGTTTTCGGCCATGACGATGCCGGCGCGCCGATAGATCAATTCACGGATTCGGTCGAAATCTTGCGCGGTAAACTCGATATCCCGCGCGAATGGCGTTCCTGCTTCATTGAAACCGCTGTGCGAGTTTGCGGTCACTACGCCGGTGTCGTTCAAAAGGCTTCCCATTCTTCGTTATCGCCGCTGACTACGCGGCGAGAGGCTGGCATTGCTGCCGGTTCCACCTGGGTCGACGCGCGCGATGACATGGCGTGATCCGAATCGGACCGCTGCGGTGCAGCCGTCTGGTGACTGGTGTGTTCTGGTCCGGCGCCGGCAAGACGAAAGACGGCGATGGAGCTCGAGAGGTGATCGACGCTGGCTCGCAGCTTCGCCGCCGACGATGCCGTCGTCTGGACGCGCTCGGCGTTCTGCTGCGTGACTTCGTCCATCTGCGAGATGGCCTGACCGATCTGCTCGATGCCGCTGGTCTGCTCCTCCGACGCCGCGGAGATCTCATTGATGATGTCGTTGACCCGTGTGACGGCGCTGACGACCTCGGAGATCGACCCCTCGGCATGACGAACCAGATCGGCGCCCTGCCCGACTTCCTGTGTCGAACTGTCGATCAGGTCGCGAATCTCCTTGGCCGCCTGGGCGCTACGACTGGCCAGGTTGCGTACCTCTCCGGCGACGACGGCGAAGCCTCGCCCCTGTTCGCCGGCGCGGGCCGCTTCCACCGAAGCGTTGAGCGCGAGAATGTTGGTCTGAAACGCGATGGAGTCGATGACACCGACGATGTCCGCCACTTTGCGCGAGCTGTCGGTGATGCGCGTCATGGTGTCGACGACTTGCCCCATGGCATCGCCGCTGCGGCGTACGGTATCCGTGGCGCCATCGGCGAGCCGGCTGGCCTGACGCGCGTTGTCGGCGTTCTGCTTAACTGTCGCAGTCATCTGCTCCATGCTGCTGGCGGTCTCGGCGAGCGACGCTGCCTGCTGTTCGGTGCGCGAGGAGAGATCCTCGTTACCGCTGGCGATATCCCGGGTCGCGGGTTTGACCACGTTCACGTTGGCATTGACGTCGCCGACGATGTTGCCAAGGCTCTGACGCATGCGATTGAGTGCCTGCGTCAGACGCCCGATTTCGTCGTCACCGCGCTGCTTGAGCGTCGCACCGAGATTGCCGGAGGCGATCTGTTGCGTGAAATCGAGGGCTTCGCGGATCGGATTGAGCGTCGCTCGAATCGTGCTCCACCCCATCAGCAGTAACGCCAGCGCGCCGATCCCCAAAAGACCGAGCAGGAGATAGATGGCATTGCGCTGCGCCTGCGCGGCTTGCGCCGTCAGGGCCGCGCTCGCCGCGCGCTCTTCGTCCACGAGGGCATTGAGAGAGGCGCTGAGGGTGTCGGCACCGGCGAGCAGCACGTCGTTGTAAGCGACGTAGGAAGCATAGAAGTCCCCCTCATTGAGGGACTCCATGACCGCGCCCACCCCTTCGACCCGATAGCGTTCGAGCTGCTCTCCCAGCGCATTGGCGCTAGGCGTCTGGTTGTCGGGCCGACCGTCGTAGTAGTCGCTCCAGGTGGACTGGAGGTTGCTCAGCAGGTCGTCGATCGTTGCGTTGACCGGCTCGAGATCGGCGGCCATCGGATTGCCTACCGGTTTTTCGAGTACCGAGCGTCCTCGCGAGGTCAGCTGATCGATCTGCTGCAGGCGCGCGATGTCTTCGACGCCATCGACCGTCAGACGCTCCAGCAGCTCGCCATCCTTTTGCAGAACGTGCAGCGATATCGCCCCGCTCGCCGCCAGCACGATCAACGCAAGCGCCACCATGCTGACCAGCCGGCCCTTGAGTGAACGAAAGCTCATCCGCTGGATCGCCGCGAGCGGCCCTCGTCGCACCAGCTGCCCGCGCTCCAGACGCATTCCCGAGCGTTGACCGGCCTGCATCTTCGGGTAGGCGGTCTCGGCCAGACGCCTCTGCGCCGGCGATGGCTTGACCCGTACGGAGGTAAAGCCGACGACACTGCCCGCATCGACGATCGGGGTAACGGTCGACTGTACCCAATAGAAGCTACCGTCCTTGCGCCGGTTCTTGAGCGTCCCTGACCAACTCTCCCCCGCCTTGAGCGTGGACCAGAGGTTCTGGAACGCCGCACTGGGCATGTCCGGGTGACGCACCAGGTTGTGCGGGGCACCGATCAGCGCTTCGCGGTCGAACCCACTGGCTTCGATGAACTGCGGGTTGGCGTAGGTAATGTAGCCTTCGAGATCGGTCCGCGAGATGAGGTAGTCCTCATCCTTCAGGCTGTACTCCTGGTCGGTCACCGGCTGATTGTTACGCATGGCGATTCCTGGTGTTGTTATCCCTAGTCACACGTAGCCCGCCAGAACTCACCCGGCGAACCGTCTCTACTAGACAAGATTATCGACCGAACCCATTGGGACTTGAGTCGAGCGCATGCGACGCGACCGCTCAGGCCTGCTCGAGCGGCTGACGCCGCGCTTCGGGCTGCCACGCTTGGAAGCCGCCGCGCTCGACGATGTTCCGCGAGTCGATTCGATAGACGTCCAGCGCCTGTTCGAGGCGCTTCGACTGCGCGACCAGGGATTGCGAAGCGTTGGCGGTCTGCTGTACCAGAGCGGCATTCTGCCCGGTCACTTCGTCGAGCTGCGCGATCGCCTGATTGACCTGCTCGATACCGCTGTGCTGTTCCCGCGTGGCGCTGGCGATCTCGCTCATGAGGGCACTGACGCCGGCCACCGACTCGACGATCGCCGACATGGCCTGGCCGACCCGCCCGACCAGCGCGGCACCGCTCTCGACTTGCTCGCCCGACCGCGTGATCAGCGTGCGAATCTCACGCGAAGCCTCGGCGCTACGGCTGGCGAGATGACGCACCTCTTCGGCGACGACCGCGAAACCGCGCCCTGCTTCCCCCGCTCTTGCCGCCTCCACGGAGGCATTGAGCGCCAGGATGTTGGTCTGGAAGGCGATGTTGTCGATCATGTCGACAATCTCGGCCATCTCTCGCGAGCTTTGCTGGATGTGGGTCATGGTCGACTCGACTTCCTGCATCGTTTGCCCGCCCTGCTCCGCCCGTGCGCGAGTCTGACTGGCAGCGAGCGTCGCCGCATCGGCGTTGTCGGCGTTCTGACGCACGGTCTGGGTCAACTGCTCCATGCTCGAGGCCGTTTCGACGATGGCCGCGGACTGCTGATCGGTGCGCACCGCGAGATCCTGATTGCCGGTGGCGATCTGGCCGGCCCCGACGTTGACCCATTCGGCGCTCGCCCGCACGTCGGCCAACGTGGACGCGAGCCGCGCGCGCATACTCTCGATCGCAAACAGCAGGCTGGTATCGTCGCGAGCCTTGAGCTCCAGCGGGCGAGAAAAGTCACCCTCGGAAATCCGTTGAACGTCTTCTCGCGCACGCCCGGGATCGCCGCCGACCCGATTGAGCACGTCGCGAATGACCCAGCCGACGATCAGCGAGAGCACGCCACCAATGAGGCCGATCAGTCCGAGGTAGACCACGATGCCCTTCTCGAGCACGCCATCGATGTCGTCAATGTAGACACCGGTGGCGAGCTGCCAATCCCACTCGGGAATTCGAGTGACGTAGCTGAGCTTGTCGAACAGGGAATCGCCTTCGCTACGCGTGGAGACGTAGCGTACGACCCCCTCGCCACGCGCGTTGGCGACGTCGAGCATGTCGCGATACAGATAGGTGCCGTTGGCGTCCTGGTAGTCTCTCATCGAGGTGCCGACCTCGCGTCGGGGGTGTCCGACGATGGCGAGGTCCGAATCGAACACGAAGATGTAGCCGTCGGCGCCGAAGCTGAGATTGGCAATGTGTGCCAACGCGCGCGCCTTGGCCTCTTCCGTCGACAGGTCGCCACTAACGGCTTTCGCGACGTAGCTTTCGGTCAGTTGCTTGGCGCTGCCGATGAAGTATTCCAGGCTCTGCGTTCGCTGCTCGAACAGGTTCTCCCGCATCGAGTACAGCGACCAGACCGCGACCAGCACGAGACCGATCCACATCAGAACCAGAGTGGTCCAGAGCTTGCGTCGCATCGTCCAATTCTGGAATCCCGACATGATTTGATTCTCCGAGTTCGTGGATCGATATCCGATCGAGGCGTCAGCGACGCGGGACTTGGCGTCACGGCGACACCAGGTAGATCGTTTATCGACGGCTCGCGAGAGAGGAAGAGGCTGCTACGACCAAAGATAGGGTCGCTAGTTGACAGACTCACGCGCACGAGCGACGCCGATCCCCGGCATTCATCGGGAGTCGGCGAGGCGCAAGGGGTGAAGCGCGATTGAGCTTCTATCGGGCAAGAAGACCGGATTGGACGTGGGGAAACGATGAGAAAGATCAGCGACGAAAGCCGCCCTGCCAGCTCGGGCGGGCGGGGCGGTTTCATCGTATGGAGATCAGCCCTGGCGCGCCGAGCAAAGGACTTGCCGTTCGATCATTGTGACGAGGCGTAGCGCGGGCGCCCGGCGCCGTCAGGCAGTTTCGGCGGTGTGCTCGACGAGCTGCATCTCTTCATGTGTCAGCAGTTTTTCGATATCCACGAGCACCAGCATGCGGTCATCGAGACTGCCGATACCGTTGAGGTAGTCCGAAGAGAGTGTGACGCCGAACTCAGGCGCCGGTTTGATCTGCTCCTGTGTCAGACTCATCACGTCGGAGACGCCATCGACGACGATCCCCACGATGCGATTGGCGACGTTGACCACGATGACGACTGTCTGACCACCGTACTCGACGTTGTCGAGATTGAACTTCAAACGCAGGTCGATGATCGGCACGATCACGCCGCGAAGATTGGTCACGCCCTTGATGAAGGCCGGCACATTGGCGATGCGAGTGACGTTTTCGTAGCCACGGATCTCCTGAACCTTGAGGATGTCGACGGCGTACTCCTCTTCGCCCAGAGAGAAGACCAAATACTCTCGGCTAGCCGCGTCGTTGACGCTGGCGGCGGCGCTTGCTTGCGTTGTCATGCTGGCGATACCTCCGGTGAAAGCTGGCGTTGGTTTTCCTGGCGCTGCTGAGCCTTGCGGCGGTCGAGCCGGTGCAGGTCGGCGATATCGAGTATCAGCGCGACACTGCCGTCGCCAAGAATGGTGGCGGCGGAAATGCCCGGCACCTTGCGATAGTTGGTTTCGAGATTCTTGACGACGACCTGCTGCTGGCCGATGAGGTCATCGACCATCAGTGCATACCGCCGCCCCTCGCCCTGAACGATGACGGCGATCGCCTCGGTGACCTGAGTCTTGGCACCGACGACGTCGAGCGCCTGGTGCAGCGTGATGATCGGTAGGTACTCGTCACGAACCTTGAGCAGCTGATCGTTACCCGCCATCGAGTAGATGTCTTCGGCGACGGGCTGGAGCGACTCCAGCACCGCATTGAGCGGAAGCAGGAACGTCTCCTTGCCACAGCGGATCGACATGCCGTCGAGGATCGCAAGCGTCAGTGGCAGTACGATTCGGGTCGTGGTGCCGTGACCGGTACGGCTCAGGATCTCGACATGTCCGCCCATCTCCTGAATGTTGCGCTTGACCACGTCCATGCCGACGCCGCGGCCGGAAACGTCGCTGACCTGGTCGGCGGTGGAGAATCCGGGGGCGAAGATGAGCTGCCAGACGTCGTCGTCGCTCATGGTGTCACTGACGGGCAGACCGTTGGATCGAGCCTTGGCCAGAATCCGCTCTCGGCTCAGTCCGGCGCCGTCGTCGATGACCTCGATCAGGATGTTGCCGCCCTGATGCTGAGCCGAGAGCGTCAGCCGCCCCGTCGTCGACTTGCCGGCGGCCTGGCGCTTCTCCGGGGACTCGAGTCCGTGATCGAGACTGTTGCGCACCAGATGGGTCAGCGGGTCGACGATCCGCTCGATCAGACTCTTGTCGAGTTCGGTGGATTTGCCTTCCGTGATCAGCTCCACGTCCTTGCCGAGCTTGTCAGCGAGATCGCGAACCAGACGCGGGAAGCGACTGAATACGTAATCCATCGGCATCATGCGAATGGACATCACCGACTCCTGCAGATCGCGAGCATTGCGCTGCAGAAGGTTCATGCCGTTGACCAGCGGTCCGTGCGACACGATGTCCATGTCGTTGGCGGTCTGCTCGAGCATCGACTGGGTAATGATGAGCTCACCGACCAGATTGATGATCTGATCGACCTTGTCGACCGGCACCCGAATGGTGCTGGACTCGCTGCCCTTCGCACTTTTCGCCGCCTTGGGCTTGGCGCCACTGCGCTCCTTGGCCGGTGCCGCCACCGCCGGTGTCGAGTTCTCTACGCTTTCGCCGCTCGCCGTGGCATCGTGTGCTTCCACAGCCGCCGGGGCGTCGGCATGAGGCGACGTCTCGTCAGCCGGTGTCGCGTCTTCGGGGGCACTGTCGCTGGAGACAGCCGCTTCGCTGGAGGCAATCGTTTCGATGAGGAGCTGCTCGGACTCGATGATGAAGCAGAGTACCGCCTCGATGTCGGTCTGCGATTCGCCGCTTTCGAGTTCGATGCGGTAACGCTCGACGTCGCCGGCGTGCTCGCCGAGCTCCCCGAAGTGGGCGAGTTCTTCGATGAGTAGTTGACGGTCCTTCTCATCGACGCCAAGCAGCGTGATGGCCAGACGTACCGTACCTTGCGGTTCGGCCGACTCACTCGCTTCGGTATCCACGGCGGGTGTCGTCGGCTGTGCCTCGATCGTCGGCGCGGGCGGCGGCGGTACCGCGGCGGCACCCTCCTTCTGTCCGAGCTCGTCCATCGCCATCTGCTGAAGGACCCGGCAGATACGCTCGAACGCCTGCGCATCGGGCTCATCACCGTTGCGGTAAGCGTCCAACTGATCGTGAAGCATGTCTTTGGTTTCCAGGAAGGTGTCGACGATATCGCGTCTCAGCGTGAGCTCACCCCGGCGAGTGTGATCGAGCAGGTTCTCGAGACGGTGTGTCGTCTCCTGCAGCACCGTGAACCCGAAGGTTCCCGCACCGCCCTTGATCGAGTGAGCCGCACGAAAGATGGCGTTGAGTTCTTCGCTATCGGGATCGTCGACGTCGAGATCCAGGAGCAGTCGCTCCATGTCAGCGAGGAGTTCGTCCGCCTCTTCGAAAAAAGTGTCGTAGAAATCCGAAATGTCCATACAGACCCACCAGTGGGGAAGTCCTTTGTAGAACGAGACGCCGTCGTCAGCTCGTGGCGCGCGGCGCTCGCTCGTTATCGCTTGCCGTGAATGCGCCCGACGGTACCGTCTCGGGAAGCGGGATCTCGTTTTGATCCTCGATGGCCCGGCTGGCTCGCGCGTCGAGCACGACGATACTGATACGCCGATTGACCGCATCGCTCGCTCGGGTATCCGGCAGCATGACCCGCGATCCCATACCGGCAACGCGCAGTAGCTTCGCCGAATCGAGCCCGGCGGCGATCAGTTCACGTCGCGAGGCATTGGCTCGGTCCGCAGAGAGCTCCCAGTTGCTGTAGCCCTTCTCGCCCCCGGCATAGGGAAGATCGTCGGTATGACCGCTGATGCTGATCGAATTGGGCATCTCGTTGAGTACCGGCGCAATGCGCCGCAGGATCGTCACCATGTGAGGGGCGAGTCGATCGCTGCCGATCTGGAACATGGGCCGCCGATCGCTATCGACGATCTGCACTCGCAACCCTTCGGGCGAGAAGTCCATACGCAACTGCGAGCTGAGTTCGCGCAGCTGAGGGTCACTTTGAATGACACTCTGAAGGCGATCACGCAGCGCTCGCAGGCTGCGCTGCTCGTCGCTCGGACGGATCCGCTGGCGAGCATCGTCGCTTTTCCGAACCTCTCCCTCGGACGCCGTAGGATCGGCGCCGCCGCCGGGAATGGCGCTGGTGCTCGCCGAGCTGCGATCGCCGTTGGTCAGGGCGACGGCGAGCGGCGTACGGAAATATTCGGCGATTCCCTTGAGCTCGTCCTCGCTGACCGTCGACAGGATCCAGAGCACCAGAAAGAGTGCCATTAGTGCCGTCATGAAATCCGCGTAGGCGATCTTCCATGAGCCCCCGTGGTGGCCGCCTTTTCCCGCCCGACGACGTTTGACGATGATGGGGCGGCGTTCTCCGTCGCTCATGCGTTGTCCGTCCCGGTACTCTTGAGCGTCTGGCCACTAGAGCGCACGTGCTCCTCGAGCTCGCTGAACGAAGGCCTGACTGCCGTGAAGAGCGCCTTTCGGCCGAACTCCACGGAGAGCTGCGGCGCCAAGCCGTTGAGGCTCGCCATCAGTGTTACTCGAATGCACTGCAGCATCTTGGCGGCTTCGTTCACCTGGTGGGAAAGATGCTGTGCGACCGGAGTGACGAAGCCGTAGGCCAGCAGGATGCCGACGAAGGTACCGACCAGCGCCTGTGCGATGAGCTGGCCCATTACCTGGGCTCCTTGGTCGGCAGCGCCCAATGCGTGGACGACCCCCATGACGGCGGCGACGATACCGAACGCCGGTAGTCCGTCACCCACGGCAGTCAACGAATGCGAGGGAATTTCCGCCTCGTGCTGGAAGGTCTCGATCTCGTGCTCCATGAGCGCATCGATCTCGAACGGATCCATATTGCCGCTCACCATCAAACGCAGGTAGTCGGTAAGGAAAGCCATGATCATCGGGTCGGACAGGATCTTCGGATAGTCAGCGAATATCGCGCTCTCCTTCGGCGCATCGATGTCTCGCTCGATCGCCAGCATACCGTCGCGCCGGGCCTTGGTGAGCAAGCGGTACTGAAGTGCCATCAGCTCCATGTACATCATCTTGTTGTAGCGCTTGGTTCGCTTGAGCTTCGAGAACGATCGCAGCGTGGCCTTGATGGCCTTGCCGTTGTTGGCACAGATGAACGCCCCAATCGCCGCGCCGATGATCATGACGAACTCAGCGGGCTGAAACAGCGCCCCAAGGTGACCGCCTATGGAGACGTAGCCACCGAAGACGCTGGCCAGAACGACGGCGTATCCAATCAGAATTAACACAGGGCACGCTCCAGAAATGAGGCAAGTGAACTTGCTTTCTCTATCGGCAGCGCGGGGGCGGGCTTGAGCGACATTTCATGTGCGGTGGGTAAACGCGGTCAGCGGTTATGCGAATGGTGGCGCCGCCGACTGGGGAGTAAGCTCCATGCCGGATAGGATGTTTCGTCATCGAAAGCCGGTTGATGGAGGATCGGCGCTGGACACTCCATGCCGAGCCATGAGGCGGAACCGAAGAACGGGCCCTAGGGGCCCGTTCTTCGCGTCATATAGCAACGGCCAATGCGTCGGCCATTTTTAGTTCGCGACTCGCCGCGCAGGCGCCTGTGTCTCTTCCGAGGCGGCCTCGAGCGCTTGCGCGTCTGCAGCTTTGGAACGACGCGTCTTACCGGCGCGGGACGGCGGCTGGCAGATGCCGCAGACATAGCCTTGGCGCGGGCTGTGCGCGTGGGCGACGTAATCGCCGTGACAGCTTTGGCAGCGGGTCAGCTGCAGCAGGTCGCTCTCGAAAAATCGCACTAGCGTCCAGGCACGAGTCAAACCGAGCGTGGGCTCGGCGCCGTCGAGCTCGACCTGTTCCAGGTAGAGGCGATAAGCCTTGACGAAGGCCGACATGCGCTCACAACCGAGCTCCTGATCCAATCGCTGATAGATATTGTAAAAAAGCGATGAATGGACGTTGGGCAACCAGGTAATGAACCAGTCCGCAGAGAACGGGAGCATCCCCTTCGGCGGAGACATGCCCTTGACCTCTTTATAGAGCTTGATCAGACGGCCGCGACTCAGTTCGGTCTCCGTCTCCAGCACCTGTAGTCGGGCACCCAGCTCGATCAGCTCGATAGCGAGCTGAACCTGCAACATCTCACCTACCAGACTCTTGTCCGCCATGCTCAGGCCTCCGAAGACTTGGCAACGGCGCGACTGGCACCCGCCATCAACAACGATGCGTGCGTTTGGCTCAGGCCTTGGGCACGAGGATTGTGAAGCAGAAGATTGACTTGATCGGCACTCGTGAACCGTAAGTGGCACAGCAGCTGATTGGTTCGCGAAAGCTGGGTGAGCTGGCGAATGGAGAGCGCACCGATCGTGTCCGCCAGCTCAGCATCGAGATTGAGACGAAACATCGCCGATTCGCGATCGTCGCTCAGCAGACGCTGGACTAGCAGCAAGTACGATAAATTCAGATCCTGAATATCGTCGATGAGGCTATTCGAAGGCATTTTGGGAGTCCCTGCGTTTTATCGATGCCCTTATGGCGGGCACTCTTTACTGACAATGCGCCCAGCGAGATCGTGAGCGCGCTTACATCAGTTCTTTATGATGGACGCAGTTTGCGACTTTTTAGTGAATAAAAGCAAGTTTTGTTACTAAAATTATTTTTGGGTAATCCGACAAACGCCTAGAAATCGAGCCTATTATGCTTAAGTGTTTGATATTTTTATAAAATACCTTCACGCGGACGAAGATGGGGAAAGGTAGGGGGGTTGAGAATTTGTAACCGTTGATTGCGAAACTCGCGCTCAGGGCGGCCTAGACGCCCCTCAAACCGATTTTTCGTCCCACCCGCTCATACCGGATCGGTCGATTTCGGCAATCCACACCAACAGCTCGGCGACGACCTGATAGAGCGTTTCGGGAATTCTGTCGTCGAGATCGACCTGCATCAGCAGTGCGACCAGCTCGGGGGAGTCGTGTACGAACACCCCGGACTGCTGTGCGCTGTCAACGATGCGAGCGGCGACATCACCTTGCCCTTTGGCGACAACGCGCGGAGCGTCGTGACGCTCGCCGGAGTAGGCCAGCGCCACGGCACGCTTCCGGCTGTCGTGACCATCATTCATCCCCCACCCCACTTGGTTTCAAGCGGATGTCGGCGGTGATGGCCGCAAGCTGCAGACGTGCTTCGAGGTCCGCGACATGACGCTGAAGTGGGGGCAACGATTCCGTGACATCCGGAAGAATCTCGATTTGCCAGTCACGACCGCTGTTCTCTAGCACGAGCGTCACATCCCCCAACCGGTCCAACGTCAGTCGGACACGAGCTCGCCAGCGCTCGTCAGACGCCTGCTCCGGTTCAGACCGGCGACCCTCTTCCCCTTCAGATTCGACAATGGGGATCAGCTCGATCGTGACCGGCATTCCGGGCCAAAGCTCACCAGACCACTGCACCTGCGGCGAAACGAGAAGTTCGAGCTGATGCCGAACCAGCGATTGGAGCGCCTCCGGCGTAGTTGGGGCATTCAACTGGTGTGCGTGAATCGCCGATAGCCTCTCCAGTGCCGGCGCTAACGGGTTCGTCCCCTCTTGCGGTGGACCACCGACAGAAGACTGGAAAGGCGCTGCGACCCGGCCCTGAGAGCGTGAAACCACCGGACGCAAAGGTCCATCGAGCAGTGCCCCGCGACCCCCTGACGGCATGGCAGAGGCTTGACCAGACGCCTGGTTGTCGGCCCGCGCCGCCCTTCCTGTTTGCAACCAGGCATTGGGGCCCGACGCCAATGGCGCGGGTGGTTCCGGTACAGGGCGGAAAGTGAGCGCCAGCCAAGCCTGCGGCTCTCGCCACAAACGCTGCACGGGGAAACGGCCCTGCGACCAGCGGAGAAGATGGGATTCATAGAACGCGCCGCTGGATGCGATGCCATCCTTTAGCGCGTTAGCGAGTGTGGCCCCTTGGTTCGGAACCTCATTGAGCAACGCGGTGCGGGCAGCCGGCATCGCACCGGTCGAGGTGGGAAATTTGGCCAGGAGTGTCGCGATATCGACTGCGGCTCGACTGAGATGCGTCTGCGTCGAGGCGGGTGATTGATCGGCCCGCGCGGTCATCGTCCCGGTGGCGTGGCTATCGTTACGCGTTGGGACGACGTCGCTCAGACGGTTGTGGGACTGCTGATGAAGGCGAGAGTCGCTTTGCCCGGACTGTACGGCATCCGACGACACCGTGGACGAGACCGGTGCCGGCTGATCCTTGGCAACCGGCACATCGACACGCTTACCCAGCACTTGGTGTAGGAGCGTGTCGAGAATCGGCGTAATGCCGCTCACGGTCGCTCGTCGGCGATGGCCATGCGCGGTCGCGACACCATCTGGCTTATCCCGCCCTGGTAAGCCTGGCTTACTGCCTTTTGGCGCCTCGAATCACCGAGTAGCCGGCTCAGTTCTTCACGGCGGGTATCCAGCAGTTGGCGTGTCCGGGCATCCTGCTCGAGGATGCGTTCGAGCAGTGCGAGCTTTTCATACTGCTCGGTCTCGCTCGGCGCGATCTGCGCGTCGAGCGAGCGAACCTGGTCAAGCTCGACCAGGTACTGGGCTTCGCACTGCACCAGCGCCTCCCACTCCTGATGCTCGGCGTGCGCGAGCATGCGAGTCGAGACCACCAAGAGCTCTTCGTAGCGCTGGGTCAAAGACGATACTTGGGCCATGACGTCAGGCTCCCTCGGCGAGCGGTGAGGAATTCTGACGAAGCTCTCGCCAGCCGGAACCGATATTATCGAGAATCGCCGCTGCGCTCTCCAGTGCCTGCGCATCGTCCTTTAGATTAGCCTGCAGTAGAAGACGGGAGACGTAGTCGTAAAGACGACCCAGGTTGCCCGAAATCTCACCGCCTTTTTCGTAGTCGAGTGCGGCCGCCAGCCCATTGTTCACGATATCTATCGCTTTGGAGATAGCCGCTCCTTTGGCCGCACGATTCCCATCTTCCATATGGAGCTTTGCGCTACTGATGGCAGCCTGTGCACCGTCGAACAGCATCACGATCAGCTGATGCGGGTCGGCGGACATAACCGCAGATTCGACTCCCACACGAGCGTAGGCGCCAGCCCCCCGTCTATTAATCATTGTCGCCTCGCTGTTACTGGTTGAGCTGCGCGTTCAGAGAATCGAACTGCTGGGTGAGGTAGCTGCTGGTCGAGTTCATTTGCGCCACCAGACTATCCAGTTGGGAAAACTGCTTACGATAGCGATCGATCGTCGAATTGATCGTCTCTTGGGTACGATTGTATCGATCGTCCAGACGTTTGAGCGAGGTGTCGATCCCGCTAGTGGAGGTTTCTAGCAGTCCGCCCTCATCTAGAATCGAGTTCAGCGTGACGTTGAAACTGTCCGCGAAGCCGTCTGCGCCATCACTTCCGCCAAAAAACCGACTGATGGCATCACTATCGCTGGTAATGGCTTCGCTGAGTTTGTCGTCGTCGACCTTGAGCTTGCCATCGAGCTGCCGCTCGATGCCCAGGTCACTTAGCCGAGACATGACGTCCGTACCAGTGCCCGCGCTCAACGCGCTACGAAGACGCGATTCGATACTGCGCATCGTGGAGTTACCCAGTAGCACCCCTGCCGTGTCGGACTCGGCGTCGTAGGACGTCAGACTATCAGCCATTGTCTGGAAGCTGTTGTATGCCGTGACGAACGCATTGACCGCCTTGGTCATCGACTCGGTGTCTTTCGAGACGGAAAGCGTTGCCGATTCGGTTGTGGCGGTCAGTTCCAGCGTTGTGCCCTGCAGCGCTCCTTCGACGGTGTTGGACTGACTCACGATATCCACGCCATTGACCTTGAGTAGGGCATTACGGGCAGGCACTTTCTCCGCCATGCCGTTCGTATCGCTGCTTTTCGCGGGGTCGTAACTAAAAGCGGCGTTCAGATTGTCATTATCGCCACGAATGGCGATTTGATGATCTTCCCCCATCTTTTTCGACGTCAGCGCTAGCCGGTAGGGCGTACCACTACCATCGTTGATGATCGATGCGGACACTCCCTTATTGGCGCCATTGATCGCATCACGTAGGTCCTCCAGCGAGCCACCGGCTATCACATCGATGGAGAATGTGGACGCGTCTTCGCCTTTTCCAACGGTGAAGCTCAGCTGTCCGGCAAGCTCCGAGTTATCTGAAGCTTCAAGCGCCTCCGATTGACTGGCATGCCCGCGGGAAGCAAGCGACTGCGCCTGCGCCAATTGCGAGACCTGGATATCGTATCGCCCTTCCACGGCATCGCCAGTCGTCGTGGCCGATATCGCATCGCCGGTAACCGAGCTTTTCACTGCGGTGAAGGTCTCAGCGTCATCGAGTTTGGTCAACGAATCGCGCAGCGACTCGAGGGAGCTTTCGAGCTTCCCGAAGGCCGAAAGTTTGGTGTTGTAGCTTTTCTGCTGATTGACGATCGGCGTCAGTTTCTCTTTCTCGGCCTTCTCGAGATCGCCAAGCAGACCGTTGAGGTCCAACCCCGAACCGATGCCTAAGGACGATATGCTTGCCATGTTGCCTCTCTCAGTTGCTGGCGCTCTTTGTACCACGCCGCCGCTAGCCGCAGTCGCGGAGAAGACGTGCTTTCCGCGGTCTAATCGACACATCGGCTTTTGGCGGGCAAAACTTTAACTGAACGTACGTTTTTCCCCGTCAAGGGCGCTGTCGAGGCGCTGCCCTGCTTCCTTGCAAGGAATTTGCCCTTCGGGTGGTCAGAGAGAGATCGGATGGGTGATCATAGGCGGCTGACAATTCGTCATTATCAGGAGCAGACATGGACGCGAACTCCCTTCAGGCCGACTACCGGATGTGGCTACGCTTTCAGCGCCAGGAGCAACTCGGACGCGAGCATCGGGCAGCCGTGCAGAAACTGGCGGAGACGGGCGCCATGGCTTCCCGAGTCACCGAGGCCTATCGCAGCATGGCGGATCGCGCCGCCAAAGAAGGCGCGAGCTATCGCACGCTTTTCCAACGTCAACGCGATGAGGGTGACAATCTCGCCTGCGAGGGTTGGCTCTTCGTCCGCCGTGTTCTCGCCGAGGGCGGCACCACGCGTATTCGAGCGACTCTTTTCGAAACCTTCACGCTCGAAGACGGCGAGATCCAGCCCTCCGCGGAGAGCCCCAAGAAGATCACGCTGGATATCTACGACGAGCTACTGGTCAGCAAGTCGATGAAGCTCGGGAGTCGCGCCGATCGTCAGGACGATGCTCGCGATACGCGCTTCATCACTTTTCTCGACAGCGTGCGTGGCGATCTCCGCCAGTACCTATAGGGTTGTTTTGAAACACCGCGCGCAAGGTTCGTTCTACGCTTGACGAAGTCGACGTCCACCGATGCCGCCTGCCGGGCGAACCTATCGGCGCTTCATCCGATCGACTCTGCGATCTTGTCATTCACCGGGGAGATTCATCGATGGCCAATACGCCACACCCTTCCAAGATTCATTTCACTACGCTCACGCTCGACAGCCTCGACAGCGTCAGCGGTATCGTTCATCCGCAGGCCGAGGCGACGCAGCAAGTGACGCTGGAAAGTTCCGCCGTTCTGCTCGTCACCGACTTCAGCGTCAGCGAACCTCATACCGTCTCCACATCGAGCTCGGTAGCGCAAGCGCTCGATGCCATGAAGCAGGCCGGCGTGAGGTTACTGCTAGCGATCAGCGCGCACGGTGACTTCACCGGTGTCGTCAATGCGCAGGAGCTCATCGGTGGCCGCCGGGCAACGCTTGCGATGCAGCAGCACCGAATCGATCGCGACGAGGTTACGATCGACATGATCCAGACGCCGCGCAGTGAACTTCATTCGCTTTCCTATACGCGAATCTCGCACGCCAGCGTCGGCGATCTGGTGGAAACACTGAAATCCTCCGGCGATCAACACCTGTTGATTACCGAACCCAATGGCGAAGGCCGCTCGCGTCTGCGCGGATTGATCTCCGCGTCCGATATCAGCCGCGCGCTGGGGGTCGATCTCAATCACCCGCCGGAAGCCCGAACCTTCGCCTCGATCTGTCAGGTCGTCCGTGGCCACGAACTCTGAATTGCAAACGGTCGGCGGCGCGGTAGCGGACGCGCCTCCCCCGGCCCAGGTGCTGGTCATCTACGCCGGCGGCACGATCGGCATGGAAGCCGGCGAGAGGGGGCTGGTGCCGGGGCGCGATTTTGCCGATCGCATGTCGTCGGCATTGGCAACGCTGCCCGTCGAGCGACGCTCAGGCCTGCCCGACTACGAACTTCGTGAGAGCCCGACACCGATCGATTCGAGTAGCGCCAAACCATCCGACTGGTCTCATATCGCCGAACTGATCGCGGCGCACTATCAGGACTACTGCGGCTTCGTCGTCCTGCACGGTACGGATACGCTTGCCTGGTGTGCTTCGACACTGACGTTTCAGCTTCAGGGCCTGACCAAGCCGGTCATTGTCACCGGCTCGCAGCGCCCTTTGGGGGTCCACGCCAGCGACGCGCTTGCCAATCTCGAAGCGGCCCTGACATTTGCCGCGTCCGACTCACTGCGTGAAGTCGGCCTCGTCTTCGGGGGGCGGCTCCTTCGAGGCTGTCGAACTCGCAAGATCTACACGCATGACACGCGGGGGTTCGAAAGCCCCAACTGTCCCATTCTTGGTGAGATCGTCGACGGCGACGCGAAACTCCACGTCGATCGATTTCTTGCCAATCAGGGAGCGCCGCGCTTCGAACTCGTGTCGCTTCCCGAGACAGCCAGCGTGGTCAGGCTGCCACTCTGGCCCGGGATGGATCCGGCATTGGTCGCGCGGTGGCTGGAGATGGAGTCGGTCCGCGGCGGCGTTCTCGAATGCTGGGGTAGCGGCAACCTGCCGGAAGATGCAGCGCTGATCGGCGTATTGGCGCAAGCCGTCGGTGCGGGCAAGACGCTGGTTGCCGTAAGCCAGTGTCCGGTGGGTTCTCTAAACGTTGGCGCTTACGCCAGTGGCGAGACGCTCAACGAAATCGGCGTTCTTTCCGGCGATGACATGACGACCGAGGCTGCCTTCTGTAAGCTCTTGCACCTTCTTTCTCAGCAACTCCCCCTGCCCGAGGTCCGACGCCGCTTTTTGACACCGCTCAGCGGCGAGCGCAGTACGCTGTCAGTCGCGCCCGATCGCGCACCGCAGGCAGAGGACGCTTCCACAGGTTGACCGTATGACTTCCCGCAAGGATTCCATGAACTCTGCTGCCGTGGTGATCTACTCCGGCGGCATGGATTCGTATACCGTCCTGCATCGCGCCATCCGGGAGGGTTATCGCGTCCATGCCCTCTCCTTCGATTATGGACAGCGCCACGCCAAGGAGCTGGAAATCGCCGCCGAGGTTTGCCGAACGCAAGGCATTCCTCATCGGGTGGTCGATATCCGGGCGATCCACCAGCTCATCGACAATTCGGCGCTGACCGACCCCGATCGAGAGATTCCCGTCGGTGAGTACGACGGCGACAACTTGGCGGATACCGTCGTTCCCAACCGGAACATGATTCTGCTGTCGCTGGCGATCGGCTATGCGGTGAACATCGATGCACCGATCTGTTTCTACGGCGCGCACGGCGGGGATCACATTCTCTATCCGGATTGCCGCCCCGAATTCGTCGAGCGCATGAATGACGTTTCAGCTATCGCCAACTTCGAGCCGGTAGAGATTCGCGCCCCCTATCTCGAGCGCACCAAGGCCGAGATTCTCAAGGACGGCCTGGACATGCGCCTGGACTACGCCAAGACCTGGACGTGCTATCTCGGCCAGGCGCGCGCCTGCGGTGAATGCGGTAGCTGTCGCGAGCGACTCGCCGCCTTCGCTCACTGGGGTGAGACGGACCCACTGCCCTACGCCTGAACGGGCGCTCCTTTTCATTTTTTGGCGCGTCGTGGTCGGGGCGCGTCACGACTCGTCGTCATTTATTGCAAGGTCTTCAACGAACTCGACATGTATAGCGTCAAAGAAGCTTTCTACACTCTGCAGGGCGAAGGCGGCCAGGCCGGTCGCGCCAGCGTCTTCTGCCGGTTCACCGGATGCAATCTCTGGTCGGGACGCGAGCAGGATCGTCAGACGGCTCGCTGTACTTTCTGCGATACCGACTTCATTGGGACCGACGGCCAGAACGGCGGTCGGTTCCAGCAGGCTGATGCCCTCGCCGACTATCTCGCCGCGCTCTGGCCATCGGATTCATCGGGGGCTAAGCGCTACGTGGTATTCACCGGCGGCGAACCGCTGCTGCAGCTGGACGCCGCGCTCATCGCTGCGATGCACGCGCGCAACTTCGAAATCGCCGTGGAGACCAATGGCACGCTGGCAGCGCCGCCGGGCATCGACTGGATCTGCGTCAGTCCGAAGGGCAACAACCCGATCGTTCAAAACCGCGGTGACGAACTCAAGCTGGTCTACCCTCAAGCGGGCGTCGATCCCTCGGACTTCCTCACGATGGACTTCGACCACTTCTATCTGCAGCCGATGGATCTTTCGTACGCGACGATCGCATCGGATCGACACCCCATGAAAGACGCGGTCGAGTACTGCATGGCGAACCCTCAATGGCGACTCTCACTGCAGACTCACAAGATCGCGGGAATCGACTGATGACTCTATTCGTTAACAACCTGACCAACGTCGATGTCTCGATCTGGTCGCCTCAGCATGGCCTGATGGGCGCAAGCTGGCATGTCGACGTCGAGCTCGATGGCGAGATCGGCGAAGATGGCATGCTATTCGACTTCGGCGAGGTCAAACCGTGGATCAAGACCCGGATCGACGCCGGCCTCGACCACACGCTCTTGGTACCGAGTCATGGCGGCGGGATCAAAGTCGAGGAGTGCCTCGAAGGGCTGCATCTCACCGCGGAGCTGCCCTATTCGCTCGACATGCGCGCCCCGCGCCAGGCGTTCACTCTCTTTCCCTGGGCGCAGATCACCGCTGAGCGTCTCGAGGCCCACATGAGTCAAGAACTCAGCAAGCGACTACCGCCTCGCGTGGAAGCGATCCGGGTACGACTACGGGAAGAGACGCCCGATGGGGCGATCTATCGCTACAGCCACGGCCTGAAACATCATTCCGGCAACTGTCAGCGAATCGCGCATGGCCATCGCTCGCACCTACGGATTTGGCAGAACGGTCACCGCAACGTCGATCTGGAGATGCACTGGGCGCAAGTCTTGAACAACTGCTATCTGGTCGATAAGAGCGACGTCGTCAGAAACCGTGATACGGACGAGCGAGTCACGGTGCGTTATCGCTCGGCACAGGGACAGTTTCAACTCCAGATACCCGCGGCGCGCTGCCACGTTCTGAACTCTCCAACGACCGTCGAGCACATTGCCGGGTGGATCGCCGACAACGTCGCTAAATCGAACGATGGCACAATACGCGTTCAAGCTTTCGAGGGGATCGACAAGGGTGCCTTGGCGCAGGCGAAAGCAGACTGACTGGCTGAGAGGATCGAATACGTGAGTTGTCGCGCTGGCTGCGGCGCGTGTTGTATTGCGCCGTCCATTACCTCGTCCATACCGGGAATGCCGGCGGGTAAGCCCGCCGGCATGCGTTGCGTGAATCTCGACGAGAACAATCTCTGCCGGCTATTCGGGCACCCCAGCCGCCCAGCGGTCTGTTTTCGCTTCGATCATGATCCCGAGCTCTGTGGCGATAGCCGGGAAGAAGCGCTGACCATCCTGTCACACTGGGAGGAAGTGACCCGCTAAAATAATGGCATTAATGGGATAACGGTATAAGAACGCAGCTTACAGTTTGACCAGCATCTTTCCGAAATTGCTTCCTTCGAAAAGTCTGATAAAGGCGTCAGGCGTACTTTCCAACCCCTCCTCGATCGTCTCGCGGTAATCGATCGCGCCTTTTTCCACGAAGGGCGCGACCTCACCGAGAAAGTCCGTGTAGAAGTCCCAGTGCTCCATGACGATGAAGCCTTCCATTCGCGCCTTGCGAAACAGCAACTGATTGATATTGCGCGGGCCGGCGCCAGCTTCGGTATCGTTGTAACGATCGATCAGGCCACAGATCGCCACTCGCGCGTGATCTCGAAGGCTAGCCAGTGCCGCCTCCATCAGTGGGCCTCCGACGTTTTCGTAGTAGACATCGTATCCCTCGGGTGAAGCGTCCTTCAGCGCCTTGGTCAGTGCATCGACATCCTTCCCACGGTAGTTGACGGCATGAACCCCGCGCTCTTCGAGCCACTGACACTTGTCATCGCTGCCGGCGACACCCACTACGTGGCAACCTGCCGACTTGGCGAGCTGGACGGCGAGCGATCCCACGGCGCCTGAGGCGGCGCTCACGAGAACCCGATTGCCTTCCTGCATCCGGGCAATGCGATTGAGCCCCGTCCAGGCCGTCATACCCGGCATCCCCAGTACACCGAGAAAGGCTTGCTCGGGCACGTCATAGTCAGGCAGCTTTTCGACCTCGTTGCCAGGAAGCTGGGCAACATCACGCCAGCCCCCCATATGGCGAACCCTCTGGCCAACCTGAAACTGCGGGTGGTTCGACTCCATGACCTCGCCCACTGCAGCACCGGACATTGGCTGACGCAGCTCATAGGGCTCGATGTAGGTCATGGCGCCACTCATGCGACCGCGCATGTAAGGGTCCACCGAGAGCCAGCGGTTCCGGATGCGCACTTCGTTGTGATCCAGCGCCGGCAACGTGGTCTCTTCCAAGGCGAAATCCTCGCGCTTGGGGAGCCCTTCCGGAAACTGCTTGAGCGTGAAATAGCGGCTCGTCGTCATAAAAAAACCCTCCCGGCTGTACGTCTGAGAACGTACAGCCTAGGAGGGTCAGTCAGGTTATGCCAAATCGTTAGGACGCTTGGAGCAACCCCTTAACGTCGCTCGATCTCCGCTTCGTCCTGCAGGGTCTGGTCGAGAGCTTGCAAGGCGTTCTGCGAACGCAGTCGCGACGCCAGCTGTGTCGGAAACGCATCACCGTCGTCGGCTTCGCCGGCCGAGACGGACTGGAGACCAATGAGCGCAATGCGCCCATCCATCGGAACCCGTCCCCAGGACACCGAATCGCTGTCGGGACGACGAAGTCGAAAGGCTTCGGTAACGACCGCACTCGGCGCCGAGACGTCGTCGCGGGTGCCGCTCTGTACCTGCTGCCAGCTCAGCCCATCGACGGACTCGCCACTACGCAATTGCCCGATCAGGCGGTCGGCGAGCTCATCCAATCGGCTCTGCGTCATTTGACGCTCGACGGCACTCGATACACGATCCCGTACTTCGGCCAGGTCGAGCGTACTGGCGTCGCGATGCTCGATGACGCGCACGACGACTCGCTGCTGCGTATCAGTCTCGATGACATCGCTGTTATAGCGATCCTCCAGCACGTCGGGCGAGAACGCCGCCGCAACCACGTCGGGATTCGACAGCACGCCGTCTCCCCCGCTGTCGCGTGAGAACCAGTCACTGCTCTGCAGTGTCAGGCCGAGGTCCTCCGCTACACTCGCGAGATCGTCCGACTCGTAGACGTCGTTGGTGAGCTGCTGCGCTCGCTCCCGGAAGGCGTCGCTGGCCTGATCCTCGCGTAGTTGTTGCGCCAACTGTTCGCGGTCCTCTTCAAAGCTCGGAATCTCCAAGCCGGTCACCTTCAACAGATGCAACCCGTAATCCGATTGCGTGATGTCTGAGACTTCTCCCACGTCCAGCGATAGCACCGTATCGACGAAGTCACCGCCGTAGTCGTCTTGGCTTGTGACGGTTCCCATCGCACCGCCCTGCTGCGCCGAACCGCTATCATCGGAAAATTCACGCGCGACATCGGCGAAATCGGCGCCGTCCTGCAACCGACTTCGAGCCTGCTCGAGCTTCTCGCGGGCTTCGGCCTGAGTGCGCTCACTGCCGTAGGTCACTAGAATCTGCGAGACGTCGCGGGGCGCCTGCTCACGCGAGCGCTCATAGGCGTCGCGCAGCGCTTGCTCGTCGATCTCGTCGTCATCGACGAGGTCCTGCTGATTCAAGACGAGGTAGTTGACCTTGACCTGTTCGGGCCGCAAAAATTCGTCTTGATGTGCTTCGTAGTAACGTTCGAGATCCGCGGGCTGCGGTTCGACCGGCGTCTCGAGATTCGCTGAGGTGAGGGTCGCGTACCGAAAGGTTCGCTGCTGCTGCTGTAGCGCTGTCAGCCGCTGGTTTTCACTCGGAAGCGCGAAAGCGGCGCCGGCCACGCCCGCTTGGAGCTGACGACGTAGCGTGTCCGCTCGGAGTTCGCGACGAAATGACGTTGGCGTATAGCCCGCCTGCGCCAGACGATTGCTGAAGACCTCGTTGGAAAAGCGACCCTGTTGGTCTTGGAACTCCGGCATCGACACGATCAATTGATCCAGCTGGTCATCGGAGAGATGCAGTCCACCATTGCCGGCGTACTGATCCAGCACCCGCTGTCGAATCATCTGGTCGATCACTTGCCCGCGGTATTGACGCTCTTGCCCCGGTGGCACCTGACCTGAGCGAATGCCACGCTGTACTTGGGTTTCTACCGCCTGAGGGTCGATACCTTCACCATTCACGGTCGCGACATCGTTACTGCCGGCCGTGAAATACCCCACCAGTGACTCTGCGCCGAAAAGCGCAAACGTCACGATAATGGCACCCACGATGAGCTTGGCTACCCACCCCTGGGAACCCTCACGAATTCTTTGCAGCATGCTGTCCTCGCATGTCGGTTGCTCGTTATTGCGCTCGCATCGTACAACGTCGCGATTGTCACAGACACCCTGGACACGAAGGAGTCACTCTCGAACGCTATCACGATGCATAAAAAAAGCGCATCGCGAAGCGATGCGCTTATCTTGGTCGAAATCGATCACAAGTCGAGAGTACGACGGTCTCGCTTACGATAGTCGACAGCCAGCACGGTCAACCTCAGTTGACGGCGTCTTTCAGCGCCTTGCCTGCCTTGAAGCTCGGTACTTTCGCAGCGCTGATTTCGATCGCCTTACCCGTCTGCGGGTTACGGCCTGTACGCGCGGCGCGCTCCTTGACCGAAAACGTCCCGAACCCTACCAAAGCCACGGAATCCCCTTTCTTCAGGCTATCCGCAACCGATTCGATCATGGCATCCAGCGCACGAGTTGCAGCGGCCTTCGGAATATCGGCGGACGCGGCAATGGCTTCGATTAGCTCGGATTTATTCACACTTCACCCCTTGACTGTATACGAAATTGACAGGAATCGATGCGCAGTCATTGAATGCGATCTCGACCACAACAAGTGCGCATTTTATAGCAATGCGTCATTCCTACTGTCAATCGAGATCGCCAGAAAAACCGCGTCACATCGGGCCTCACGCTAAAATTGCCTGCCTTAAACATGTCAATGCGTACTGACGTTGGCCTGCGAATTCTTGACATCTTCGGCGTTCTTCTCTTCGCCTTCGCTCCCGGGTACCAATGCTACCGACAGCACATCATCGATCCATTTGACGGGGCGAATGTCCAAGGCATTCTTGATGTTGTCGGGAACTTCTTTCAGATCGCGGCGATTTTCTTCCGGAATGAGAACGATCTTTATACCACCGCGCCTGGCAGCCAGCAATTTCTCCTTCAGCCCACCGATTGGCATGACTTCACCGCGCAGATTGACCTCACCCGTCATCGCGACGTCGCACCGGACCGGACGGCCGCTATAGGCCGACACCATCGCCGTCACCATACCCACACCGGCGCTAGGGCCATCCTTGGGCGTCGCGCCTTCAGGAACGTGAATGTGCAGGTCCTCTTTCTCGAAACGTTCGGGGTCGATACCGAACTGCGACGCCCGAGCGCGAACGACCGTTTGCGCCGCGCCGATGGACTCTTTCATGACATCACCGAGCGAGCCGGTCTTGTTGAGCCGACCTTTGCCAGGCGTGACGACGGACTCGATATAAAGCAGCTCACCACCGACGGACGTCCAGGCGAGTCCGGTCACGCGACCCACCTGATCCTCTTGGTCGGCGAGCCCATAGCTATGACGACGGACGCCGGCGTACTGGTCGATGTCGCCGGCGGCCAGCGTTTGCCCGGACTGCGCACCCTGGCCCTTCTCGGTTTCGACACGCTCACGCAGCACTTTACGGCATACCTTGGCCACTTGGCGCTCGAGCTCTCGGACGCCGGCTTCACGGGTGTAGTAACGAATCAGCTCGAGCACTGCCTCGTCCGCGAAGCTCAACTCCCCGTCCTTGAGTCCGTTGGCCTTGAGCTGCTTGGGGATCAGGTAACGCTTGGCGATCGCCAGCTTTTCGTCTTCGGTATACCCCGGTAGACGAATGATCTCCATACGGTCCAGCAACGGCCCCGGAATGTTCATCGAGTTGGCCGTACAGATGAACATGACATCCGACAGATCGTAATCCAGCTCGAGGTAGTGATCGTTGAACTTGTCGTTCTGCTCCGGATCGAGAACTTCCAGCAGCGCGGAAGAGGGATCGCCTCGATGATCCATGCCGATTTTGTCGACTTCATCCAGCAAAAATAGCGGGTTACGTACACCGGCTTTGCTCATGCGCTGAATCAGCTTGCCCGGCAGAGAACCGATATAGGTACGCCGGTGGCCGCGAATCTCCGACTCGTCGCGCACGCCACCTAGCGCCAGACGAACGTAGCGACGATTGGTTGCCCTAGCGATGGATTGACCCAGCGACGTCTTGCCGACACCCGGCGGGCCCACCAGGCACAGCACCGGCCCCTTGAGCTTTTTCACCCGCTTCTGAACCGCGAGATATTCAAGGATTCGCTCTTTGACTTCGTCGAGACCGTGATGGTCTTCGTCCAGCACCCGTGCGGCATGCGGAAGATCATGCTTGACGCGCGTACGCTTCTTCCATGGCACGGAGAGCACCCAGTCGAGATAGGAGCGAACGACTGTTGCTTCTGCCGACGTCGGGGACATCATCTTGAGCTTGTTCAGCTCTTGAGTCGCTTTGTCGACAGCATCTTGCGGCATCCCCGCATCCTTGATGCGTTGCTCGTACTTGTCGGCCTCGTTCGGCGTATTCTCGAGCTCACCCATCTCTTTCTGGATGGCTTTCATCTGCTCGTTGAGATAGTACTCGCGCTGAGACTTCTCCATCTGATCCTTGACGCGCGAGCGAATTCGCTTCTCGATCTGCAGTAGATCGATTTCCGATTCGATCAGCGCCATCAGATGCTCGATTCGATCGCGAACGCGATCCATCTCGAGCAGTTCCTGCTTATCGTCAATTTTCAGCGAGAGGTGCGCGCAAATCGTATCGACCAGTCGGCTGGGGTCTTCGATCTCCTGGAGTGACGATAGAACTTCGCTGGGGACTTTCTTCGACAGTTTGACGTACTGCTCGAACTGATTCAGCAGTACTCTTACCAAGGACTCCTGCTCACGCTCGCCGAGTGGCTCGCTATCCCGCTGCTCGAAATCGGCGGTGACGAAATCGTCGGTTTCGTGAATTTGACGGATGTCCGCTCGATAGCTGCCCTCGATCAGCACCTTGACAGTGCCATCGGGCAACTTGAGCAGCTGCATGATTTCCGCGACCGTCCCTACCTTGAACAGATCGTCCGCGCCCGGGTCGTCCTGCGCGGCTTCACGCTGCGCAACCAAGAGCACTCGCTTGTCACTTTCCATCGCCGTTTCCAGCGCCTGGATAGACTTTTCGCGACCCACGAATAGCGGGATTACCATCTGGGGATATACCACGACGTCTCGAAGTGGTAACAGGGGGAGCGTGGTCGTCTGGTCTGAGCTCTGCGCCATTACAGCATTTCCTCGGCTTACAATAGGATGAGTGAGCCACCAGCGCGGCAATAAAAAAGTACTCGAGCCTTAATGAGGGCTGCAGCGAACGGTTACAAGTCGATGAACGACCGGCAGGCGAGATTGTCTTGCGCGCATAGCAAGAAGGGGGCAGTAAGCCCCCTTCATTATCGGCATCGTTCGTCGATACCCTGACCGCGCTCGCTCAGCCGTCCTGGTTGGCGACTCGCCCTTCCTCTTTCTGGGAGTAAATCAGCAGCGGTTCGCTATCGCCGGAGATGACGGAACTATCGATGACGACCTTACTGACACCTTCGAGAGAGGGCACGTCGTACATCGTCTCGAGTAGTACGGCCTCGAGAATGGACCGAAGGCCACGCGCACCGGTCTTGCGAGCCATTGCCTTGTGGGCCACGGCGCGAAGTGCGTCATCGCGAAAATCGAGCTCGACCCCCTCCATCTCGAATAGCCGTGCATACTGCTTGACGAGGGAGTTCTTTGGCTCGACCAGGATCTCGATCAGGGCTTCTTCGGTCAGCTCGGTCAGCGTGGCGATGACCGGAAGGCGCCCGACGAACTCTGGAATGAGACCAAATTTGACCAGGTCTTCAGGTTCGACGTTGGCAAGCACATCGCCTACACCCTTCTCGGTATCTTTACTCTTGACGCTAGCATTGAAACCGATGCCGCCCTTCTCGGCGCGATCGCGGATGACCTTGTCCAAGCCGGCAAATGCACCGCCGACGATGAACAGGATGTCTCCGGTATCGACCTGAAGGAACTCCTGCTGCGGGTGCTTGCGGCCACCCTGAGGCGGTACCGAGGCCGTCGTGCCCTCGATCAGCTTCAAGAGAGCCTGCTGCACACCCTCGCCGGAAACGTCACGAGTGATCGAGGGGTTGTCTGACTTACGCGAGATCTTATCGATTTCATCGATATAGACGATCCCTCGCTGAGCCTTCTCGACATCGTAATCGCACTTCTGAAGCAGCTTTTGGATGATGTTTTCGACATCTTCACCCACATAACCTGCTTCCGTGAGCGTCGTTGCATCGGCGATGGTGAACGGCACGTTCAGCAGCCGCGCCAACGTCTCGGCCAGCAGGGTCTTACCGCTACCGGTAGGACCGATCAGCAAGATGTTGGATTTACCCAGCTCGATGTCGTCGCTCTTGCCACTACTGCTGCGTAGACGCTTGTAGTGGTTGTAGACTGCGACCGAAAGGACCATCTTGGCGCGGTCCTGGCCGATCACGTAGTCGTCGAGCGTATTGCGGATCTCGCGCGGCGCAGGCAGCCGATCTTCATCGCCTTCGGCGTCCGCCTCGAGCACCTCTTCACGGATGATGTCGTTGCAGAGATCGACGCATTCGTCGCAGATGTAGACAGACGGGCCGGCAATCAGCTTACGCACTTCGTTTTGGTTCTTACCGCAAAACGAGCAGTAAAGCAGTTTGCCGCTATCGTCTTTGCCTTTACCGTCGGCCATTCGTGTACCTCGTCAGGACGGTGACGACGCGCGTCACCGTGTGAAACCTTGACTCAAAACGCTATCAGGATACCGGACGCTTATCCAGTTTGGCGTCGATAAGGCCATACTCGACTGCCTGATCGCCGTCCATGAAATTATCGCGATCCGTATCCTGCGCGATCTTGTCGATGTCCTGCCCGGTGTGGTGTGCCAGGATTCGATTGAGCTTCTGACGAATGGTCAGAATCTCTTTCGTATGAATTTCGATGTCCGACGCCTGCCCCTGGAAGCCACCCAACGGCTGATGAATCATCATACGCGAATGGGGTAGGCAATAGCGCTTGCCATGAGCACCACCAGCCAGCAGCAACGCCCCCATGCTTGCGGCCTGACCAATACAGACCGTGGAGACATCCGGCTTGATGAACTGCATGGTGTCGTAGATCGACATGCCGGCCGTCACCGAACCGCCGGGCGAATTGATGTAAAGGTGGATGTCCTTGTCCGGGTTCTCGGATTCGAGAAACAGAAGCTGCGCCACGATCAGGTTAGCCGTGTAATCTTCGACCGGACCGACCAGAAAGATGACGCGCTCTTTGAGCAGACGGGAGTAGATATCGTAGGATCGCTCACCCCGAGCGCTCTGCTCCACCACCATCGGCACCAAACCGCCGGCATTGCTGATATCGAATTGGTTTTGCATCGCGACTTCCTTACATCCGGTAATTGTCAGGCCCATCGACTAGAGACCCGGCCGCAGCCGGGTCATCGTGATTACCAAACGCCATTCAGGCTTTGGAATCGCCCTCTTCTTCTGCCTCGTCCGCCTCTTCCTCGGACTGCTGGGCCGCCTGAAGAGCTTCACCATAGCTCATGCTGACGTCTTTCACATTGGCCTGCTCGAGCAGCTTGTCGACCGCCTTGTCTTCGAGCACGGCCGATTTGATCTGGTTCTTGAGCTCGTCGTTCTGCAGGTACTGTTCGACGACCTGTTCCGGCTGCTGATACTGACCGGCAAGCTCTTCGGCGCGGGCGCGGATCTCGTCGTCCGTCGCGTCCATTTCGTGCTGCTTGATCAGCTCGGCGAGCAGCAGACCGATCTTCACGCGAGTCCGCGCCTGATCGGCGAACAGCTCGTCGGGCAGCTGGCTGACGTCGAAGTCTTCACCGAGGCCGAACTGCTGAGCCGCCTGACGCTTGAGGCCATGCGTTTCCTGAGAGATCAGCGACTGCGGTACGGTCAAGTCGTTGGCTTTCTGAAGCGCGTCGAGCGCCTGCTGCTTGACGCGATTCTGGGTCGCCTGCTTGACCTCCCGCTCCATGTTGCCTTTCACTTCGGCGCGGAATTTCTCGGGATCGCCGTCTTCGACGCCGAACTCCTTGATGAACGCTTCGTCGACTTCAGGCATCGTTTTCGCCGACACCTGGTGAACCTTGACCTTGAAGGACGCTTCTTGACCGGCGAGCTGCTCGGCCTGGTAATCTTCCGGGAACGTCACCTTGACCACGGTATCGTCACCCGCTTTCACACCGACCAGTTGCTCCTCGAAACCCGGAATGAGCTGATTGGAGCCAAGTTCCAGGTCATGGCCCTCTGCCGCACCGCCTTCGAAGGGCTCGTCGCCGAGGAAACCTTCGAAATCGATCTTGACCTGATCACCCATCTCAGCTGCCCGGTCGACCGGCTCGAAAGCGGCGCGCTGGCTCTGGAGGGTCTCGATCATCGAATCGATGTCGGCCTCGGTGATCTCGGCCTGCGGACGCTCGATCTCGGTGCCCTCGATGCTCTGAAGCTCGATCTCCGGATAGACCTCAAGCGTCGCCACGAACTCGAGATCCTTGCCGTCCTGGTTGACGGTGGGCTCGATCGACGGGTCACCGGCCGGGTTGAGGCTCTGCTCGGTAATCGCACGGACGTAATGCTGGCGCATCATTTCGCTTACGACTTCGTTACGGACATCGCCACCGAAACGCTGACGCACGACGGACATCGGGATCTTTCCCTGACGAAAGCCATTGAGCCGAACGCGCTTGGCCGTGTCCTGAAGACGCGAGGCAACCGCTTGGTCGACCTCAGCGGCCGGAACCTGCACGGTGATGCGACGTTCGATCTGGGAAGTCGTCTCAATGGAAACTTGCATAGATGATCCTCTACCGACGGGGGCGTTCTGTGATTACAGCGAAAAATAAAAGGGCGATTCTATGAATCCCCATGCCCACTGGCAAGCGGGCCTGCCGCGTACATGGGTCTCGAAGCCGTGGAATACAAGGGAGAGAGGGAAAAATCACGCGACTCTACCGCATTCTTACCACTCGCGTTAGTGACGGACTGCGTCCTGCGCTCGATCAGCAAGCACATGAACCGGCCGTGAAACGACGAACAGATAGACGCGGAGAAAAACAACAGAAGGAAAAGAAATGGGGTGGATGATGGGGATCGAACCCACGACCACCGGAGCCACAATCCGGGGCTCTACCACTGAGCTACATCCACCATTTCTTGAGCAGATCGTCGAATGGGGTGGATGATGGGGATCGAACCCACGACCACCGGAGCCACAATCCGGGGCTCTACCACTGAGCTACACCCACCACTACGACGATGCTTCGAGACGCTTTCCACGATTGCCGTGGCGCGCCCAGCAGGACTCGAACCTGCAACCTACGGCTTAGAAGGCCGTTGCTCTATCCGATTGAGCTATAGGCGCGTTCCATAACCGACGGCATCTTCGTCGACCGCTGCTTCACCGTGGTCGGGGTAGAGGGATTTGAACCCCCGACATCCTGCTCCCAAAGCAGGCGCGCTACCAGACTGCGCTATACCCCGAACGACCGTAAAACCGAGTCGGCGACGCTACGAGCCCCTCGATGCGCTGCGTATTCTACGGATCCTTTCAGCACCGTCAAGCCCTTACGTGAATTGGATGCCCTGCCGAAGGGTCTGGAGAAAAGCCGCCGAATGACCCTTTGACGCAGCATGGTTCGTTGACTGCGCCACGGAGCGTGCCAGAATTGCCACCTTTGTCGGGCGCTGCTCGCCCTCGCTACTCAGAAAGGAAAGTCGATGACCGCTCAGTTGATCGACGGCAAACGTATTGCCGGTGCCATTCGTCAGCAGGTGAAAGTCGAAGTCGATCGTCGACTCGAAGACGGACGTCACCGCCCCGGATTGGCGGTCATCCTCGTCGGCCACGATCCGGCCTCGGAGATCTATGTCAGTCACAAGCATCGCGCTTGCGAGAACGCCGGCCTCCGCTCGTTCAGCCATCGCCTCGAAAGCGATACGTCCCAACAGACGCTGGAGCGCGTCATCGACGAGCTCAACGCCGATGCAAGCGTTGACGGCATTCTGCTTCAGCTGCCCTTGCCGGCTCACCTGGATGCCAACCCGCTGCTCGAGCGCATTCGTCCTGATAAGGACGTCGACGGCTTTCATCCCTATAACCTGGGCCGCCTGACACAGCGTCGCCCGTTGCTGCGGCCCTGCACGCCCAAGGGCATCATGACGCTCCTCGAGCAGAGCGGCATCGACCCGCGTGGGATGGACGCCACCATTGTCGGCGCGTCGAATATCGTCGGACGCCCCATGTCCATGGAACTGCTGCTCGCGGGCGCGACGACGACCATCTGTCACCGCTTTACTCGGGATCTCGAGGAGAAAGTACGTCAGGCCGATCTTCTGGTGGTCGCTGCCGGCAAGCCGGGCCTGATTCAGGGTGAGTGGATCAAACCCGGGGCCGTCGTCGTCGACGTCGGCATGAACCGCCTCGACGACGGCTCTCTCGTGGGTGACGTCGACTTCGAACCGGCCGCTGAACGCGCCGCCTGGATCACGCCGGTACCCGGCGGCGTCGGACCGATGACCGTGGCCACGCTATTGCAGAACACGCTTCACGCCGCCGCTCTGCACGACGACAACCTGACCGACAACGTGGAGCCCTCATGAAAACACTGGGTATCATCGGCGCCATGGAGCAGGAGATCACCCTGCTGGCGTCACGTCTCGACAACGCCACGATCGAACACCACCCCGGCGCCAGCTTTCATCGCGGCCGTCTTCATGGCATGGAGATCGTTCTGCTGCAGTCGGGCATCGGCAAGGTCAACGCGACGATCGGCACTACGCAGCTGCTCAACCACTACGCCCCGGATGCCATCATCAATACCGGCTCGGCCGGCGGCTTCGGCGAAGCACTGGAGGTGGGCGATGTGATCATTTCCCGCGAGGTGCGCCATCACGACGTCGACGTGACGGCCTTCGGCTACGAGATGGGCCAGGTGCCGGGCTTGCCGCCAGCCTTCGTCGCCGATGCCGGCCTGGTCGATACGGCGCGAGAATGTGCCGAAGCCCTCGGAGAGATTCACGTTCATGAAGGACTGATCTGCACCGGTGATAGCTTCATGGCAGATCCCGCACGCGTCGAGAGGACCCGAGAGCATTTCCCGCAGATGCAGGCCGTCGAGATGGAAGCAGCCGCCATCGCCCAGACCTGCCACCGTTTCGACTGCCCCTTCGTGGTCATTCGCGCCCTCTCCGACATCGCCGGCAAGGAGTCGAACCTCTCCTTCGACGCCTTTCTCGAGCGCGCAGCGACTCACTCTGCCGAAATGGTCGACGCTATCGTCGCTCGGCTCGCCACGGCCTAAGGCGGCCATGGCCGCCTTCGCCAGCGCCGATCGGTCGCAACGACCTCACGCAAAAAGCCCCGCCGAAGCGGGGCTTTTTGTTTAGCGCGGAAGGCGGCGCTCGCCGAACGCGGCTTCACCGCGGCGATGCCGGGCTTCCTACATCAAGCGGTTGGCTCGAAGCTCCAGCGCGTGCCCTCACGCGAATCCTTGAGCACCACGCCCAGTGCCGCCAGCTCGTCTCGAATGCGATCCGCCTCGGCAAAGTCACGGGCTCGCTTGGCCTCGTTGCGCGCCTCGATTCGCCCCTCGATCTCGGCTTCGTCAAGTGGCAGCGACGCCGCGCCCGCCTTCAGGAACGCTTCCGGCGAGCGCTCGAGCAGACCCAGCACGTTCGCCAGTCGCTTGAGCTCCTGCCCCATCGCGCCGGCGCGGGCGGGATCGGCCTCGCGCAGTCGATTGATTTCACGAACGAGGTCGAACAGGACCGCAAGCGCCTCGGGGGTATTGAAGTCGTCGTTCATCGCCGCCGAGAAGCGTTCGGCATACGCGCCCTGTACATCGCCTTCCACCGCAGGAATACCGTCGAGCGCGTGATAAAAACGTTCCAGTGATCGCCGCGCCTCGTCGAGCGATTCGGGCGCGTAGTTGATCGGGCTGCGGTAGTGACTGGATATCAGCAGGTAGCGCACGACTTCCGGATCATGTACCTCGAGCACATCGCGAATGGTGAAGAAGTTGCCCAACGACTTCGACATCTTCTCGTGATTCACTCGCACGGCGCCTGCATGCATCCAGGTATTGACGTAGGTCTCGCCGGTGGCCGCCTCGCTCTGCGCGATCTCGTTTTCATGATGCGGAAAAGTGAGATCGGGCCCACCTCCGTGGATATCGAAGGTATCGCCAAGGCAGCAGGTCGACATCGCCGAGCACTCGATGTGCCAGCCAGGACGCCCCTCGCCCCAGGGTGAAGGCCAGCTCGCCTCTCCCGGCTTGGCAGCCTTCCAGAGCACGAAATCGAGTGGATCTTCCTTGTGACTATCCACGTCGACCCGGGCACCGGCCCGCATCTCGTCGAGATTGCGGTTGTTGAGCTTGCCATAGCCCTCGAAGTGACGAACGCGATAGTAGACGTCTCCGTTATCGGCCGCGTAGGCGTAGCCGTTACCGATCAAACGCTCGATCATCGCCAGAATGTCAGCGACGTGCTCGGTCGCCCGCGGTTCACGGTCCGGCCTGAGCACGCCGAGTCGCCCTTCGTCTTCGTGCATCGCCTCGACCATGCGATGGGTCAATGCCGTGATGGACTCACCGTTCTCCTCGGCGCGCTTGAGGATCTTGTCGTCGATATCGGTGATGTTGCGCACGTAGGTGACGTCGAGCCCGGTCTGCCGCAGCCAGCGGGTGATGACGTCGAAAGCGACCATGACGCGCGCATGTCCCAGGTGACAGTAGTCGTAGACCGTCATGCCACAGACGTACATGCGAATCTTGCCGGGCTCGATCGGCGCAAGCTCGCTCTTGCGCCGGGTCATCGTGTTGTAAATCTGCAACGCGCTCATTCCTCGTCCTTGCTAACGCCCCTGGGGTCACTCTCCAACAACTGCGATCCTTGGGTCACGACTGCGCCCCCTGGGCCTGCTTCTGCTGAATCTTGGCCCAGGAGTCCTTGAGCCCCACCGTCCGGTTGAATACCAGCTTGCCGTCGCGGCTGGCGTGGCGATCGGCGCAGAAATACCCCACGCGCTCGAACTGGTAGCGCGATTCCGGCGTCGCTTCCGCCAGCGACGGCTCCGCGATGCCTTCAACGGTGACCAGCGATTCTGGATTCAAGTGCTCGAGGAAGTCGGCATCCTTGTCACGATCCGGCGCCTCTTCGAGAAAGAGATTGTCGTAGAGGCGAACTTCGACCGGCACGCCGTGTTCGGCGCTGACCCAGTGGATGACGCCCTTGACCTTGCGGCCTTCCGGGTTCTTGCCGAGGGTATCGAAGTCGACGCTACAGTGAAGCGCCTCGATCTCGCCATCGTCGCCTTTCATCACGTCGTCGCAGCGAATGACGTAGCCGTTACGCAGCCGCACTTCCTTGCCCGGCGCCAGACGGAAGAACTTCTTCGGCGGCTCTTCCATGAAGTCGTCGCGATCGATCCATATCTCTCGGGTCAGCGGCAGGCGACGGGTTCCCATATCGTCGCGGGCCGGGTGGCCGGCAACCTCGAACGACTCCGAGTGGTCCGCTGACACGTTGGTCAGCACGACCTTGAGCGGATTGAGTACGCACATCGCCCGCGGCGCGTTGTCTTCGAGATCGGAACGTATCGCGAAATGCAGCATGGCGATGTCGACGACGTTCGCCGCCCGGCTGACGCCGGTCATGTCGCAGAACTTGCGCAGCGAGCCCGGGGTATAGCCGCGACGTCGCAGCCCGGAGATGGTCGGCATCCGCGGATCGTCCCAGCCGTCGACCACACCCGAGTCCACCAGCAGCTTGAGCTTGCGCTTGGAGGTCACGGTGTAATTGACGTTCATCCGCGCGAACTCGGTTTGCCGCGGATGTGACGGCACCGGCAGATGGGCCAGGAACCACTCGTAGAGGGGACGGTGATCCTCGAACTCCAGCGTGCACAGCGAGTGCGTCACGCCTTCGATCGCGTCCGACTGCCCGTGGGCGAAATCGTAGGAGGGGTAGATCTTCCACTTGTCGCCGGTCTGATGGTGATGGGCATGTCGAATGCGATAGAGGATCGGATCACGCAGGTTGATATTGCCCGCCGCCATGTCGATCTTCGCCCGCAGCACCTTGGCGCCCTCGTCGAACTCACCCAGGCTCATCCGCTCAAGCAGATCCAGGTTCTCTTCGACGCCACGGTCACGGTAAGGGCTCGGCCTACCCGGCTCAGTGAGCGTACCGCGATACTCGCGAATCTCATCGGGAGAGAGATCGTCGACATAGGCCAGTCCCTCTCGCACCAGGTGCTGCGCCCAGGCGTAGAGCTGATCGAAGTAGCTCGAGGCGTAGCGAATCTCGCCGCTCCACTCGTAGCCCAGCCAGGCGATGTCCTCGCGGATCGAATCGATGTACGCCTGCTCTTCCTTCGCCGGATTGGTGTCGTCGAAGCGCAAATGACAGCGACCGCCGAACTGCTCGGCGAGACCGAAGTTCACCCAGATCGACTTGGCGTGACCGATGTGAAGGAACCCGTTCGGCTCCGGCGGAAAACGCGTCACGATCGTCGACGCCTGGCCCGCTGCGATCTCGTCGCGGATCTGATTGCGCAGGAAGTTGGGGGCGGCGTGTTGAGTTTCACCGTCGTTATCGGCGCGGCTTTCGACGCTCATGGAATGCAGGCAACCTCTGTGGGGAAAACGAAAGTTCGAACACGCGGGTTCGAGTGACAGTGCGAAGTTCAGGCGGTGACGCAAAAAGCGCCGTGGCGGAAGACGCTGGCAGGCGCAGCAGATGTCACCGTGGCATGGCCAATGGGAATATGCTGCACAGTAACATGCGTCGCCGGGCGTTTCTTAGGTGCGTTTTTCCGCATCCGACAAAGCGCGTTATTATAGCGCCGCGCACGAACAGCGCCATGCATCCGCACAATGCCAGGACTCGGCCATGCGGGTGCGACACGCTTCGCTCCCGGACCAGGAATGACCATGATCGCTCTACAGACCAACTACGGCACTCTCAAGCTCGAGCTCGATTACGACAAGGCACCCAAGACGGCCGCCAACTTCGAGCAGTACGTTCGCGACGGCCACTATGACAACACCCTCTTTCACCGCGTCATCGACGGCTTCATGGTTCAGGGTGGCGGATTCGATACCGATTTCGAGCAGAAATCGACCCGCGCGCCGATCGACAACGAGGCGGACAACGGCCTGACCAATCAGAAAGGCACGCTCGCCATGGCGCGCACCCAGGACCCGCACTCCGCCAGCGCGCAGTTCTTCGTCAACGTCGCCGACAACGACTTCCTCAATCATCGCGACAAGAGCCTGCAGGGCTGGGGCTACTGTGTCTTCGGTCGCGTCGTCGAAGGCATGGACGTGGTCGACAAGATCCGCCAGCTGCCGACCGGCCGCCGCGGCATGCACAGCGATGTGCCGGTCGAGGACGTGATCCTCGAGCACGCCGAAGTCATCGACTGAATCGTCACCCTCTTCCAGCCATCCATCGAGTCATGCCATGCAACTGCTGATCGCCGATCTTCACCTGCAGCCCAGCCAGCCCGAGATCGCCCAGGCATTCGTCGATTACCTGCGCGGCCCGGCGCGCGAGGCCTCCTCCCTGACCATTCTCGGCGATCTGTTCGAGGCGTGGATCGGCGACGACTGCCGCGGCGATTTCGAACGACAGATGATCGCCGAACTGCGGGCGCTGCGCGATGCGGGCACGCGACTGGCGTTCATGCACGGCAATCGCGACTTCCTCATCGGCGAGGACTTCGCCGCCGACAGCGGCTGCGCGCTGCTGGAAGATCCGACGACGCTGGAGCTCGCCGGGCAGCACGTGGTGCTGATGCACGGCGACAGTCTCTGCACCGGGGACGAAGCGTACATGGCATTCCGCCGTCAGGCCCGCGACCCGGCGTGGCAGGCGCAGATTCTCGCCATGCCGGTCGACGAGCGCCTGGCATTGGCCAAGCAGCTCCGCGAACAGTCCGGTGAAGCGAATACCAACAAGGCGGAGGACATCATGGATGTCACCCCGAGTGCGGTGGTCGAGACGCTACGGGATCACGACGCTCGCGTGCTGATCCACGGCCATACGCATCGCCCCGCGGTCCATGATCTCATCGTCGAGGGCGAGCCGGCCAAGCGCTACGTGATCGGTGACTGGCGCCCCGGGCAGGGCTGGCAGCTGCGAGTCGACGGGGATTCGATGACGCTGGAATCCTTCACCCTCGGCTGATCCGGCGGTTCTCGAGGGCGCACATCGTGCGCCCTCCTCTCATCATCTCCCCACGGATCGTTCCACGCTTCCCTCTCGGCCGGTAAACGTCGACGTCGGCACGCACGGGCTAGGATTCGGCAGGCACCCCACTATGAAAGCGAAACGTCGCGTCGTCGCTTTCGATCAGCTCGCGCTCGAACTCACCGAACTCGGCGATCCGCGCCTTGACGCCATCGCGATCGGCGTAGCGCTCGGCAAGGGATAGATAGTCCTCGAAATGTCGCCCTTCGGAGCGCACCAGCGAGCGATAGAACTTCGCCAGCGTCTCGTCGAGATGCGGAATGAGCCGCGCGAACCGCTCGCAGGAGCGCGCTTCGATGAAAGCCCCGACGATCAGCGTATCGATCAGTCGCTGCGGCTCCTGCTTCGACACGTGCTGGCGCAACCCTTCCGCATATCGAGACGCCTGGAGATGCGAGTAGTCGATCCCCCGCTCTTCCATCAGGTTGATCACCTGCTCGAAGTGCAAAAGTTCTTCGCGGGCCAGCTGCGACATCTTGTTGAGTAGCTCCGGGCGATCCACGTAGCGAAACATCAGGCTCATCGCTGTCGAGGCCGCCTTCTTCTCGCACTGGGCGTGATCGATCATCAAGAGCGCAGGATTCTTCATCGCCGCCTCGACCCAGCGGTTCGGAGTCGGGCACGGCAGGAAATCGAGCAGCTCGGCAGGCAGCGACGCATCGGTCGCGGTGTCGGTATAAGCGGTCATGCATCTCGCCGATTGAGTGGCGCAAGCGCCCCAGTGAGCCGGGCGCCGGCGCGTGAAAACCAAGGTGGAATAAAACGATGCCGGAAGCGTCATTCGATGATGGAAACGTCGTTCGATGGCGCATGGTAGCGCCACCGCTCAGCGAGTTCGAGCACCGTGGCCATCCATTCTGGGGCGGCCGGGCGTCGACACCTCCACGAGAAGCTGACGACCGTCGGAATCGAGCGGACATCGACGCGACCGGCGTCGAGGGCCGTTGCCCCGCGAGCACCCCGGCACCGCGTTCCCGACCGGAGATACACCTGCGCGCACATTGTCGACAGTCTTAACATTGTCGACAGTTTGCCGTAGACTTCGCCGCGCCTTGGCGCCGCCCGCCCCCTCCGTCAGATCGCCTCTCATCCGGCATGGGCGGGCGTCGCAGCGAGGCCCTGATACCAGACGAGGGTTCCCCACCGTGCTCGAAGCCTACCGCCAACACGTCGAGGAGCGCGCTCTAGAGCGCGTGCCGCCGAAACCGCTGACCGCCGACATGACCGCGCAGCTGGTCGAGCTGCTCAAGCAGCCACCCGCCGGCGAGGAAGCGTTTCTGCTCGAACTGATCACCGATCGCGTTCCGCCCGGTGTCGACGAAGCCGCCTACGTCAAGGCCGGCTTCCTGACCGCCATCGCCAAGGGCGAGGCGACATCGCCGCTGATCGACGAGATCCACGCCGTGAAACTGCTGGGCACCATGCAGGGCGGTTACAACATCGTCTCGCTGGTGGAACTGCTCGACGACAGCGCACTGGCGGAAGAAGCCGGCGAGCAGCTCAAGCACACCCTGCTGATGTTCGATGCATTCCATGACGTCGCCGATCGCGCCAAGCAGGGCAACACCGTCGCACAGCGCGTGCTCGAATCCTGGGCCGAGGCCGAGTGGTTCCTCGCCAAGCCGGCGCTGGCCGACAAGATCAGCATCAGCGTGTTCAAGGTGCCGGGCGAGACCAACACCGACGATCTCTCCCCCGCCCCGGATGCCTGGTCGCGCCCCGACATCCCGCTGCACGCCAATGCCATGCTGAAGAACCCGCGGGACGGCATCGAGCCGGAGGCGCCTGGCAGTAAAGGCCCCATGAGTCAGATCGAAGCGGTCAAGGCCAAGGGCTTTCCCGTCGCCTACGTCGGCGATGTCGTGGGTACCGGCTCGTCGCGCAAGTCCGCCACCAACTCGGTACTCTGGTTCTTCGGCGACGACATCCCGCACGTCCCCAACAAGCGCGCCGGCGGCTTCTGCTTCGGCGGCAAGATCGCCCCCATCTTTTTCAACACGATGGAAGATGCCGGCGCCCTGCCGATCGAATTGGATGTCGAGCAGCTCGAGATGGGCGACGTCATCGATGTTTTCCCCTATGAAGGCAAGGTCACGCGCCACGATAGTGACGAGGTCATCTCGACCTTCTCGCTGAAGACGCAGGTGATTCTGGACGAAGTCCGCGCCGGCGGCCGGATTCCGCTGATCATCGGCCGCGGTCTCACCGAGAAGGCACGAGAAGCGCTCGATCTGCCGGCCTCGGACATTTTCCGCAAGCCGGAGCAGCCGGTCGACACCGGCAAGGGTTTTACCCTGGCGCAGAAGATGGTCGGCAAGGCCTGCGGCCTCGAGGGCGTGCGCCCCGGCATGTACTGCGAGCCGCGCATGACCACCGTCGGTTCTCAGGACACCACCGGCCCGATGACCCGCGACGAGCTCAAGGATCTCGCCTGCCTCGGCTTCCAGGCGGATCTCGTGATGCAGTCCTTCTGCCACACCTCCGCCTACCCGAAGCCGGTGGACGTCGAGACTCACCACACGCTACCGGACTTCATTCAGAACCGCGGCGGCGTCTCCCTGCGCCCGGGCGACGGCATCATCCACTCCTGGCTCAACCGCATGCTGCTGCCGGACACCGTGGGCACTGGCGGTGACTCGCACACGCGCTTCCCCATGGGCATCTCCTTCCCGGCAGGCTCGGGGCTGGTGGCGTTTGCGGCAGCGACCGGCGTGATGCCGCTGGACATGCCGGAGTCGGTGCTGGTGCGCTTCAAGGGTGAACGCCAGCCGGGCATCACGCTGCGCGACCTAGTGCACGCCATTCCCTATCAGGCCATTCAGCAGGGCCACCTGACGGTCGCCAAGTCCGGCAAGAAGAACGTCTTCTCCGGACGCATCCTGGAGATCGAAGGTCTCGAGGATCTCACCGCCGAGCAGGCGTTCGAACTCTCCGACGCCTCCGCCGAGCGCAGCGCCGCCGGCTGCACGATCACGCTCGGTGACGACAGCGTCAAAGAGTATCTCGAGTCCAACGTCACGCTGCTCAAGTGGATGATCAGCGCCGGCTACGGCGACGCACGTACCCTCGAGCGCCGTATCGAAGCGATGCAAGCCTGGCTCGACGATCCGAGCCTCATGCGCGCCGACGGCGACGCCGAGTACGCCGCCGTGATCGAGATCGACATGAACGCCATCGATCAGCCGGTGCTCTGCGCGCCCAACGATCCGGATGATGCACGCCTGCTCTCCGAAGTCGCCGGCGAGAAGATCGACGAAGTCTTCATCGGCTCGTGCATGACCAACATCGGGCACTTCCGCGCCGCCGGCAAACTTCTCGAAAAGCAGCCTGCCGGTAGTCTGAAGACGCGACTGTGGCTTGCGCCGCCCACCAAGATGGATCAACATCAGCTCACCGAAGAGGGTTATTACGGTATCTACGGTCGCGCCGGCGCACGCATGGAGATGCCGGGCTGTTCGCTCTGCATGGGTAACCAGGCACGCGTCGCACCGAAGTCCACCGTCGTTTCCACTTCCACGCGTAACTTCCCCAACCGTCTGGGCGACGGCGCCGATGTCTATCTCGCATCGGCAGAGCTTGCGGCGATCGCTGCCGTGGAGGGCCGCCTGCCGACGGTCGAGGAGTACAAAGCGACCATGGGCGAGTTCAATGCCATGGCGGGTGAGATCTACCGCTACCTGAACTTCCATGAGATCGAAGACTTCCAGAAAGCGGCCGCTACCGTCATTCCGGTCGCTCAGGAAGCCTGATACGGCTCTTCCGATGCTCGCAGCTTCCAGAAGAGGCTACCGAAACGCCCCGCTATCGCGGGGCGTTTTTTTCTGTAACCCGGCCTGGCTCTGGCGATGAGCCCGCTATCACTCCCTCGATGAGACTGGCAATCCCGCAGCGTCAAGGCGACGCCGTTACCGCCGCGACGACGTGGCGCGGCGCAAAGGCAGCCAAAGCTTGCGCCGAAGAGCCTCAAATCTTACAGTCCCGAACGACCTCGAACAGTGTTCGCATAATCGATCCACGGCTGGAAGCGATTCCCTCACATCGAGCCGACGGTATCTCAGGAAAAACATCATGAAAAATACGACTCGCTCGCTTCTCCCCCTTCTCGTTTCCGCGGCCCTTGCGGCACCGGCGACCTACGCCGCCAATGCCGACGGCCTTTACACCGGCATCGGCGCCGGTGTCAGCTCGCTCGACAGCAGCGATGGGGAACTCGGTGATTTCGTCGGTTCTCGAAATGGCGACTTCAACGTCGACGACGATGACACCGTGCTCAAGACGTTCGTCGGCTACGAATACAACCGTTTCTTCGCCACCGAGATCTTCTACACCGATCTCGGCACCTTCGATTTGAAAAGCGCTCAGGGCGATGGCGAGATCGATACTCGCGCCTACGGTCTGAGCCTGATCGGCAAACTGCCGGTCACGTCGTGGCTCGATCTCTTCGCCAAGGCCGGGATGGCGCGCTGGGATACCGACACCAGCGGCCGTGCAGGCGACACCGAGCTTCATGACGACGACGGTATCGATCCCGTTTACGGTCTCGGCGCCCAGCTCGATCTGGCGCCGGTACTGGTGCGTGCGGAATACGAGCGTTTCGACTTCGACAGCGACTATCAGGTCGATGCGGTAACCGCCTCGGTCGGCTGGCAGTTCTGACGCCGGTCACGCAACGTCGAATCCGTTCTTCGGGCCGCGCTAAGCGGCCCGCTTCGTTTATACCGGCACGTGGCCCGCAGCGGCGCCTTGCACCCCAACAGCGGCTTGCGAAGATGACGGTTTGAAGACAATCTGTCTGCCTGGCCCTCCGTGACACCCATTGCCCTCAAGGACTTCGGCAACGCCCCATGCTCGCCTCCAGAACGCTGATGCAGGATATTGCGCGTCAGATTCGTGCCCATCTTCGCTCGCTGATCGCTTTTCATCTGTTCTTTACGCTACTGGCCACGGCGCTGTGGGTGCCGCTCTCCGCCGGTACGCTCTCGGGTCTTCTGCATCGTATCGGTCGCCCCGTTCTCAGTAACGGTCAGATCGTAGACGTCGCGCTCTCCGCCTGGGGCCTCGTGTGGTTACTGGCTGCGATCGGCCTGAGCTTTCTGGTGATCTTTCTCCAGCAGGCAGGGATGATGCTGGTAGTCTCTCGTCGCGCCGGCGGGCGCTACCGAGCCGCGATGGGGGCGCTATGGCACGTGCTCAGGCGCCTGCCCGCCCTCGCTGCGCTGACTTTCCTTCAGGTCGGCAGCCATCTGCTGCTCGCCACGCCGTTTGCCGTCGGCCTGGCGCACCTCTACTCGGCCATCATCGGCGGCATCGAGCCCTACGTGCTGCTGCGCGTCCAACCGCCGGCGCTCTGGCAATTCCTCGCCGTTGCCCTGCCGCTACTGGGGCTACTCGCCGCCGCCAGCGGCGCGCTCTATTTTCGCTGGTTTCTCGCCCTGCCTGCGATGATGCTCGACGATCTGAACCCCATCGCCGCACTCAAACGGAGCCGCTCGCTCACCAAAGGCCAGCGCACGCGCATGGCGTCGGTGGTCATTGCGACCGCGCTCGCCGTCACCGCGATTCCCATCGTCTTCACGCTCGTTTTCAATGCACTGGGCACGCCTTTGCTAGCGGCAATGCCCGAGCGCAACGCCGTTCTGATCCCGGCGATGGTCGCCTATCTGGTTCTCTACATACTCGGCACCATCGCCCTGACTTTTCTGGGTATCTCAGCCAACAGTCTGCTCGTGACCACCCTCTACCGGCGGGCGACGAATCGCGCGTCAGTGGTGACACCGCCACCCGCCCCCCAACGTTCGGGGCTTATCGTCTGGGGCTTGGAACTTTTGGTGCTGGCGTTCGCGATCGGCCAGGCCGTCTGGGTGCTGCAGGGGTTCGAGATCAACGACAGCGTGCAGATCACCGCCCACCGCGGCAGCTCGCAGAAGGCGCCGGAGAACACACTGGCATCGCTGGAGCAGGCGATCGTCGACGGCGCCGACTACATGGAGCTCGACGTCCGTCTGAGCGGCGATGGTGAAGTGGTGGTCTTTCACGACAACAACCTGGCGCGCGTCACCGGTACCGAGGGCAACATCAGCGACATGACGCTCGCGGAGATCGCAACGGTCGACGTGGGCAGCTGGTTCGGCGACACCTTCGCCAACGAGCGGATTCCGACACTGGCGCAGGTGATCGACCGGGCCGCCGGACGTATCGGTCTCTACGTCGAACTGAAGCCGGAACCCGGCGATACCGAGGCGCTGGCACGCCAGGTCATCGCCGAGCTCAGGGCGGCAGGCATGACCGAACACGCAGTCATCGCGTCGCTGTCGCCAAGCGTCATCGGCACGGTGAAAGCGATCGACGACTCGATCCGCACCACGCTGTTCATCCAGTTCATTCTGCCCGGCGCGCTCAGCACGACCGACGCCGATATCATCGGACTGCGCCACAGCCAGGCCAACCCGAGTCTGCTGCGCACGATTCACGACGGAGGGCGCGGTGTCGCCGTGTGGACCGTCAATCAGCCTCGCGACATGTCCCGCTACATCGACATGGGGGTCGACAACATCATCACCGACCGCCCAGATGCGCTCCAGGAGATGCTCGACGAGCGCCACGCCATGTCGGACGGCGAACTTTTGCTGATCAAGCTGCGCAACTGGCTTCGCTCCTAGGCCGACGTTGCGCGCATCGGACTGCAAGGCGAACGGAATGGATCGCGCAGCCAGAAACGGTGACGCCGACGCGACAAGTGTCGCGCCGGCGTCCTCTTTCATGGCTCCGGTACCGGCCGGTGGGAATCAGGCGAGCGTTTCGCCCGCCAGCATGAACCAGGTCTCGAGCACCGCGTCCGGGTTGAGCGAGACCGAATCGATGCCCTGCTCCATCAGCCACTTCGCCAGCTCCGGGTGATCCGACGGTCCCTGTCCGCAGATGCCGACGTATTTTCCTTGCGCCTTGCACGCCTGGATCGCCATCGACAGCAGCTTCTTGACTGCCGGGTCCCGCTCGTCGAAGAGATGCGCGATGACGCCGGAGTCCCGGTCGAGGCCGAGTGTGAGCTGGGTCAGATCGTTGGAGCCGATGGAGAAACCGTCGAAGTGCTCGAGGAATTCGTCGGCGAGCAGCGCGTTGGCCGGCAGCTCGCACATCATGATCACCTTGAGACCGCGCTCGCCCCGCTTGAGACCGTTGGCCTCGAGCAGCTCGACCACCGCCTTGCCTTCACCCGGCGTGCGCACGAACGGCACCATGATCTCGACGTTGTCGAGCCCCATCTCGTCGCGCACGCGCTTGAGTGCCCGGCACTCGAGTTCGAAGCAGGGACGAAAATCCTCCGAAATGTAGCGTGACGCGCCGCGGAATCCGAGCATCGGATTCTCCTCACCCGGCTCGTAGAGTTTGCCGCCGATCAGGTTCTCGTACTCGTTGGACTTGAAGTCGGAGAGCCGCACGATCACCCGCTTGGGGTAGAACGCTGCCGCCAGCGTGGAGATACCCTCGACCAGGCGGTCGACGTAGAAACTCACCGGATCGTCATAGCCCGCGGTACGCAGGTCGATGGTCTGCTTGAGATCCGGCGACAGCTTGTCGTAGTCCATCAGCGCGCGGGGATGCACACCGATCATGCGATTGATGATGAATTCGAGCCGCGCCAAGCCGATCCCCTCGTTGGGCAAGCCCGAGAACGCAAATGCGCGGTCCGGATTGCCCACGTTGAGCATGATCTTGAAAGGAATGTCCGGCATGCCATCGACGCTGGTGGAACGGCACTCGAACTCGAGCTTGCCGGTATAGACGTGGCCGGTATCGCCCTCGGCGCAGGAGACCGTCACCTCCTGGTCGTCGGCGAGGCGTTCGGTAGCGTCGCCGCAACCCACCACGGCCGGGATGCCCAGCTCGCGGGCGATGATCGCCGCATGACAGGTCCGGCCGCCGCGATTGGTGACGATCGCCGAAGCCCGTTTCATGATCGGCTCCCAGTCCGGGTCGGTCATGTCGGTGACCAGCACGTCGCCGGACTGCACCTTGTGCATCTGCTCCGGCGTCTCGACCAGCTTCACCCGACCCTGACCGATCCGCTGACCGATGGCGCGGCCGTCGACCAGTACCCGGCTCTTCTCCTTCAGCGTGAAGCGCTCGAGCGTGCCGGCCTCCTGATTCGAGACCACCGTCTCCGGACGCGCCTGCACGATATACAGTTTGTCGTCGTCGCCGTCGCGGGCCCACTCGATATCCATCGGCCGACCGTAGTGCTGCTCGATGGTCACCGCCTGGCGCGAAAGCGCCATGACGTCCTCGTCGCTGAGACAGAACCGCTGGCGGTCCTGGATGCCGACATCCACCGTCTGCACCGAGCGCCCCGCCGCCGCGTCCTCGGTATAGATCATCTTGATCCGCTTGGAGCCCAGCGTGCGTCGCAGCACCGCCGGCTTGCCGGCCGCGAGCGTCGGCTTGTGAACGTAGAACTCGTCCGGGTTCACTGCGCCCTGCACCACCGTCTCGCCGAGCCCCCAGGCGCCGGTGACGAACACCGCATCGCGGTAGCCGGACTCGGTATCCAGCGTGAACATGACGCCACTCGAGGCGGTTTCCGAGCGCACCATCTTCTGCACGCCGGCGGAGAGCGCGACATTCTCGTGCGGGTAGCCGCGATGAACGCGATAGGAGATGGCCCGATCGTTGAACAGCGACGCGAAGACCTCATGAACGGCACGCTTGACGTTGTCGAAGCCGTCGATATTGAGGAAGGTCTCCTGCTGACCGGCAAAGGACGCATCGGGTAGATCTTCTGCAGTGGCGGAGGAGCGCACCGCGACTTTCAGATTGGGATACTGGACCTGCAGCGTCTGGTAGGCATCCGCCAGCGAGCGCTCGAACGCCGGCGGCAATGGCGTATCGATCACCCACTGACGAATGCGACCGCCAACCTCGGCCAGCGCCTCGGTGTCGTCAACGTCGAGCCGCGCCAGTTCGTCGTTGATGCGATCGTTGAGCCCCTCATGGGCGAGGAATTCGCGATAGGCGTGCGCCGTGGTGGCGAAACCGCCGGGCACGGTGACCCCGGCATCCGCCAGGTTGGAGATCATCTCGCCGAGCGACGCATTCTTGCCGCCGACGCGCTCGACGTCTCCCATACCCAGCTTCTCGAAAGTGATGATGAACGGGTCCAAGGCTCTCTCCTGATCGGTTCTTGCTGAACGCGCCGGCGCAGAGGCTGCACCGCAATGACGCCAGAACCTATCAGCCACCCCGGGGCACCGCTAGCGCTTTAAAGGCGTAGGGTTTGGAGTATTTCTACAGGATTTCCCGCTTTTTAACGTTTTATGTAGTCGGCGGGGGGCGAGTTGATCGCAATGCGAACTCCGGTCGACAATGACCGCCCTACGATTGGACGCACGCCGATGACTCGCACCGCCTTTTTCATCTCCGACGGTACCGGCATCACCGCCGAAACCTTGGGCCGAAGCCTGCTGTCGCAGTTCGAGAACATGGAGTTCACCCACGTCACCAAGCCCTACGTGGATACGCTGGAGAAAGCCAATGCCCTGGTCACGCTGATCGAAACGACGGCGGAGCGCGACGGCGTCAGACCCATCGTGATCGATACCATCGTCGACCAGGCCGTGCGACGCGTGGTCGCCGAAGCGCCGGCGTTCATGGTGGATATCTTCTCGACCTTTCTCGCGCCGCTCGAGGAAGAGCTCGCCACCCACTCGACCTACACCGTCGGGCGCACTCACGCCATCGGTCAGGACGACGTCTACATGCACCGCATCGAGGCGGTGAACTTCGCGCTCGACAACGATGACGGCGCCCGCACCTATCAGTACGAGGAGGCCGACGTCATCCTCATCGGCGTCTCGCGCTGCGGCAAGACGCCGACATCGCTCTATCTGGCGCTGCAGTTCGGCGTCCGCGCCGCCAACTATCCATTGACCGAAGACGATCTCGACGAGAACGGCACCCTGACGCTGCCGGCGTCGCTCTCCAAACATCGCCACAAGCTGTTCGGCCTGACCATCGACGCGCGACGTCTCTCGGCGATTCGCACCGAGCGCCGGCCCAACAGTCGGTACTGTTCGATGGATCAGTGCATGCAGGAGATCGCCCAGGCCGAGGCGCTCTACCGCAAGCACAACATCTCCTACATCGATACCACGCGCTTCTCCATCGAGGAGATCTCGACGCGGATGATCAACGAGAGCGGATTGCAGAGGCGCTTCAGCCCGCGCTAGGCGGGCTGAAGTGGAGAGCGTGACGACGTATCGCCAGATCTGGGAAGCGACCGCAGGCGGTCAGAGATCCTTGGGCGCGAAGATACCCGGTGCGTTACGCCAGTAGCCCTTGTAGTCCATGCCGAAACCGAAGACGTAGCGGTCGACCACTTCCAGCCCGCAGTAATCCGCCTTCAGATCGGGCGCCGCCTTGCGATCGTGCTGCTTGTCGACCAGCACGGCCGTGGTGATGCTGGCAGCACCCGCCTGGCGGCAGTAGTCGAGGATGGCGGCAAGCGTCGCGCCCTCGTCGAGAATGTCATCGACGATGACCACGTGGCGCCCGGCCATGGGCACTTCCGGCGACACGCGCCAGAAAAGCTCACCGCCGCGCGTGCCGCCGCGATAGCGCGTGGCGTGCAGATAGTCCACCTCGAGGGGAAATCCCAGCCGAGTCAGCAGATGCCCGGTGGTGATCAGACCGCCGTTCATCACGCAGTAGAAGACCGGGAGCTTCTCTCCCAGATCCCGGGTGATTTCGTCGGCCATGCGATCCAGTGCCGCTTCCACCTGTGTCTGATCGATCAGGCAGTCGGCGTTGTCCATCACGTCCTGCATCGAGGCAAGGGCATCGGTCGGTAAAGAGTGAGTCATCGTCTTCCATATCATTGCTGAGAGTGACGACGGCGCATGATTCGTCGTGATCGAGGTGCCATGCGCCGCGAATCGTCGGTCAAGGCGTGGCGGCAGACGCCGTGTCGTTGAGTGCTTCCAGGCGAGCGTGAGTCCGGCGCCAGCGAGAGATCGCGGCCAGCGACTCGAGGCTGGGCCTGGCGCGGGCATAGCGCAGCTTGCCAACGCGGATCGAGCCGTCCCCTTCGCAGGCGTCCACGACCTTGCGCGCGTCGTCCGGCGCGTTGCAGATCACCGCCATGTCGCAACCGGCGGCCCACGCCGCGCGTGCGCGCTCGTCGGGAGCGCCGGCGGCATGCGCGGCGGCCATGGTCAGATCGTCCGAGAAGATCGCGCCCTTGAAACCGAACTCCTCGCGCAACAGTCCCAGCCAGCTGGGCGAGAACCCGGCGGGCCGATCGTCGAACGCGCGGTAGATCACGTGAGCGGGCATGATGGCATCGAGTTTGCCGGCGAGCCGCATGAACGGCACGAGGTCGCGTTCGCGCAGCGCTTCCAGCGACCTTGGGTCCTCGGCGACATCGAAATGAGAGTCCTGCGTCACGCCGCCGTGGCCGGGAAAGTGCTTGCCTACCGCGACCATGCCGGCCTCGTGCAGGCCATCGATGAACGCCGCGCCTAGCCGAGAGACGACATCGGGATCCGGCGAGAAACTTCGCGTACCGATCGCCGGCGATTGGCCGTCATCGAGATCGAGAACCGGCGCGAAGGTCAGATCGAAACCGCAGGCGGCGAGCTCCATTCCCATCAGCCAGCCGGTGTCCTGTGTCAGCAGCAGCGCGGCTTCCGGGTCCACTGCGAACTGCTGCCCGAGCGTTGCCATCGCCGGTATCCGGGTAACGCCTTGCTGGAGCCGCTGGACCCTGCCGCCCTCCTGATCGACGGCGATCAGAATGTCCGGGCGACAGGCGCGAATGTCGGCGGTGAGTGCCTGCGTGGTCGCCGCGTCCGGGGTGTTCCTGGCGAACAGGATGACGCCACCGACTTGGGGACGTGCGAGCAGCTCGCGTTCGTCGTCTCGCAGTCTGATGCCTTCGACGTCCAGCATCACCGGGCCGAGAGGTTGAGTCATTAGCCGTTACCTGAAACCGTGAAGCGGCCGATTCTAGACGACGCCCTGCCGTCATGACAGCGCTGAACCATCGTCTTCGGGCAACGGCGCGCGCATGCCGGCCACCACGACCGGCCGTAGATGGCGGATCAGCTCGCGTACCGACATGTGCTGCTGGTATTCGTGATCGGCGATATCGCGAAGCGCATCGAGCCCGGAGAGGGTGAAGATCACCGTGCCCAGCATGAAGTGGAGCCGCCAGAACCGCTCGGCGTCGGGCAGCTCGGGGGTCGCGATGCGCAGACACGCCACGAAGCGTTGAAAGGTCTCGCCGTACTGCGCCTGGATGTAGCGACGCAGATGCCCCTGCGCCTGGCTATAGGCCAATCCGAGAAGCTTCATGAAGACCTGAAGACTGTGGCGCTCGGCGGGCACCTCCAGCACGCTATGCGCCAGCTGTTCGAGTAATGCATCGAGAGGGATGGCAGTTCCCGCATAGCGCGATTCCAACTCGTCGAGCGCGGTGTGCAACCGCTCGGCAAAGGGATCGAGATAGCGGGCGAAAACAGCCTGTATCAACGCTTTCTTGGAACCGAAGTGATAGTTCACGGCGGCCAGGTTGACCTTGGCGCGTGTCGTAATGCTGCGAAGCGACGTCTCGGCGAAGCCCTTTTCGGCGAAGAGCACTTCGGCGGTGTCGAGAATGCGAGTGACCGTATCGGATTGCGCCATGACTTCCTCTGGACTGGCAATGTCTCTCATCGAAAACGCGCGTCGCCGGTAATATCTCTCAGCGAGAGCGTTCGTCGGCTATGCGACTGGAAGGTAAAAACGCGCGTTTCAAACGCCAGCGATTCTAAGCACCCTTTGGGGCAATGAACAATTGCGCCTTAGATTGGGGCGGCCGGCGCTGACAGGCGTGATTGCGGCGCTAGCTCGCTTTCCAACACCGCAATGACTGGATACAATCCCAGGCTGTATACATAAACACGCTCGACGTCGTGTCTATCACGACTCGGGCCCCGGGAGACGCCAATGTCGCGACCGCTCACCGCCAGACAGCAAACGGTCTACGATTTCATCGTCAAGACGATGGCCGAGTTCGGCTATCCGCCGACCCGCGCCGAGATCGCTCGCGCCCTCGGCTTCCGCTCGCCCAATGCGGCGGAAGAGCATCTTCGCGCGCTCGACCGCAAGGGTGTCATTCGCATGATCCCGGGCACATCACGCGGCATCCGCCTGCCGGCAGGTGAAACGGAGTCCGAAGTTACCGCCGAGACGCGCTCGGAAGACGCCGACGCGGGCCTGCCGATCGTCGGTAACGTCGCCGCCGGCAGCCCGATACTCGCCGCCGAACACATCGACCGCTACTGCCCCATGCCGGCGGACTATTTCACGCCCAAGGCAGACTACTTGCTGCGCGTGCGCGGGCTTTCGATGAAGGACGCCGGCATCCTCGATGGCGACCTACTTGCGGTGCATCGCACACAGGACGTGCGCGACGGGCAGATCGTCGTCGCGAGGATCGAGGACGACGTGACCGTGAAGCGCTTCCAGCGTCACGGTAGTCACGTCACGCTGGTGGCCGAGAACCCGGATTTCGCACCGATCGAGATCGATCTCGAAAACGAGCATCTGGAGATAGAAGGCCTCGGCGTCGGCGTCATTCGCGGCGGCGGTTCCGGTCTGCAGTAAGTCTTCACGCCGCGATGCGAAAGATCCTTCACGCCGACTGCGACTGCTTCTACGCCGCAGTCGAGATGCGAGACGATCCGTCGCTCACCCACATACCGCTGGCGATCGGCGGCAGCGCCGAGCGCCGGGGGGTCGTCGCGACCTGCAACTACCCGGCGCGCCGGTACGGCATCCACTCGGCAATGCCGACGGCACGCGCGGTCAGGCTCTGCCCTGATCTCAAGGTCCTCCCTCCCGACTTCAACAAGTACCGTCAGGTCTCGCAGCAGGTTCTGGCGACCTTCCACGAGCTCACGCCACTGGTCGAACCGCTTTCGTTGGACGAGGCCTATCTCGACGTTACCGAAGTCGAGCAGTTCCAGGGCAGCGCGACCTGGATGGCGCGCTGGCTAAAGCAGGAGGTACTCGCGCGTACCGGGATCGTCGTTTCGGTGGGTGTAGCGCCCAACAAGTTTCTGGCCAAGATCGCCAGCGACTGGGACAAGCCGGACGGGCTCTACGTGATCCCCCCTCAGGAGACCGAGCGATTCATCACCGATCTGCCAGTGAAGAAATTGCATGGTGTCGGCCCCGCTACCGCGCAGAAGCTCGAGAGCCAGGGAATCGCCACCTGTGCCGACCTGCGGGCGCAACCTTTGGAACGACTGCTGGATCAGTACGGCAAGTTCGGCCGTCGCCTGCACGAACTCGCCCACGGCATCGACGACAGACCGGTCAACGTCACCCGAGAACGAAAATCGGTCAGCGTCGAGAACACCTACGACCAGGACCTGAACGATCTCGCCCAGTGCCAAGAAGCATTACTGCCGCTGATCGAACGACTCCACGAGCGGCTTGCGAAGCACGGCGAGCCGAGCATCAGCAAGCAGTTCGTCAAGGTGAAGTTCAACGACTTCACCAGCACGACCCAAGAAACCGGGGGGCGAGGTATCATTCACGCCCGCTTCCACGAACTGCTAGAAAGCGCCTGGCAGCGAGGCGCCCGCCCGGTTCGCCTGCTGGGGGTGGGCGTACGTCTCGCCCCGGAGCACGAACAGCGCCAGCTCGGACTCTTCGACACGCTCGACGCTGCCGATTGAATCCGCGACGAATCGGCGCCGCGTGACCGGACCAGCGGTCTTCCTCTCACCCCTCACCCCGGCTGACGCCTCACGTTGGCCGGTGACGGCCGGTGCTGACCACCCTGGCGATGCTCGCGAACAGCCGGGTATGCCGATCAGGAAAAGACGACGGTCTTGTTGCCGTGGATCAGCACACGATCCTGTAGATGCCAGCGCAGCCCGCGTGCGAGCACGGCCTTCTCGACGTCCTTGCCCAGCCTCACCAGATCCTGCGGCGCGTGGCAGTGCGAGACACGCTGAATGTCCTGTTCGATGATAGGCCCGGCGTCGAGCTCCTCGGTCACGTAGTGACACGTCGCACCGATCAGCTTGACGCCACGCTCGAATGCCTGGTGATAGGGCTTCGCGCCGGCGAACGAGGGCAGGAAGCTGTGGTGGATGTTGATGACCCGCCCCATATACCGCTGGCAAAGGGCCGGCGGCAGGATCTGCATGTAGCGCGCCAGAACGATACTGTCGGCATCCTCTGCCTCGATCAGACGCTCGACTTCAGCGAACGCAGGCGCCTTGTCCGCCGGGTCGACCGGCACGTGGTGAAAAGCGATGCCGTACCATTCGACCAGCGCGCGCAGATCGTCATGATTGGAGATGACACACGGAATCGTGCAGTCGAGCTCACCCGAGGACCAGCGATAGAGCAGGTCCACGAGGCAGTGCGATTGACGCGAGACCATGATGACCAGCCGCTGCGGACGCGCCGGTTCGCTCAGCCGCCATGCCATGTCGAATTCTCGGGCAATCGTTTCAAAGGCCGCGCGGAAATCCTCGGCGCTCAGCGCGTTCGACTGAATGTCGTAGCGCATGAAGAAACGTCCCGCATCGAGATCCGAATGCTGATTCGCTTCCACAATGGAGCCGCCCTGCTCGGCAATGAAGCTCGACACGCGCGAGACGATACCCACGCGATCGGGACAGGAGACGATGAGACGGTAGTGATGCGGCGCGGGCTGCGCCATGTCCATTGACGTCTCGGCGGCCGACGAAGAGACGGCGGTAGAGGACGGCATGGCCGTTTGCGAAACACTGGCTGATGTCGACATAGAAATTGAAGGGCGATTCACAATGAGCAAAGGGGGTGAAAAGTCCGAATCCCTGACTCGATCGAAGGATTGGACTCGCTGTCGAGCGCGATATTGTATCCGATTTGGCCACCGGGACGCGTACCGGCCCGCGGAAAAGACCAGCCGCCGTGATCACTGCAACGACGCCCGTTCGCAGCCGGGGGCACCGGGCGTTTGAGCCCGTCGAGAGCCATGACTTATAGTGAAAGCAGTTTTCCCCGCTAAGGACGCCGATGTTTCCCACCCGCGCTCAGATCCGCCCCCGAAGTCATCCCCCTCTGCTGTTTCATCCTCTCGGCGGCTGCGGCGAAATCGGCATGAATCTCTCGTTGTACGGCTATGACGATCACTGGATCGCCGTCGACTGCGGCATGATGATCCGCCAAGACCTGCCCGACCAGCCGCTCCAGATTCCCGACGTGGATCATCTGGCGGCCGAATCGATGGTCCCCGAGGCGGTTTTCATCACGCATGGTCATGAAGATCACATTGGCGCGCTAGCCTGGATCTGGCCCCATTGGGGCTGCCCCATCTATGCGACGCCGCTGGCGATCGAGATGCTGCGAACGAAGTTCATCGAACAGGGACTGAAAACCGACGCACTCAAACCGATCACCCCGGGGAGTGAAACCGTTTGCGGGCGATTCCAGGTAACCTTCCTGCCGGTCACGCACTCGATTCCCGAGAGCTGCGCCCTATCGATCGTCACGCCGGCCTGTCATGTCTTTCACACCGGCGACTGGAAGCTCGACGAAGCGCCGCTGATCGGCTCGCCCATGAAAGCCTCGACCTTCCAAGCCCTCTCCCCGGTGGATCTCGTCGTGGCGGACTCGACCAATGCCGACGTCGAGGGGCATTCACGTAGCGAATCCGAGGCGGCCAGCGCCCTCGAAACCGCCATCCGCGGCTGCGACGGGCGCGTGGTGGTGAGCTGCTTCGCCAGTAACCTGGCGCGCATCGAAGCGCTCGGCAAGATCGCGCAGCGCTGCGGTCGCCGTGTCGGCCTGCTCGGCCGCTCGATGGAGCGAATGGTCGCAACGGCGATGCAGCTGGGCTATCTCGAGGACTTCCCGGCGCGCGTGCCGACTCACGACATCGGCTACCTGCCGCCGGACGAAGTCCTGATCATAGCGACCGGCAGCCAGGGTGAGCCGCGTTCGGCCCTTTCGCGCATGGCCCAGGGCCGCCATCCCGTACTCGATCTGAATACCGGCGATAACGTCGTCTTCTCGGCGCGCGCCATTCCCGGTAACGAGCGGCCCATCGAGCGGTTGAAGAACGGCTTCAAGCGTCTCGGCGTCATCGTCCACGACGAGACCACCAACCCCTCGCTACACGCCTCCGGTCATCCAGGGCGCGACGAGCTACGAACGCTATACGGCTGGCTGCGCCCGAAAGCCCTGCTACCCGTTCATGGTGAAATCGCCCATCAGGAGGCACACCGGGATCTCGCACGGTCTCTGGATATCGACGTGCCGATACTGGCGCAGAATGGCGCGATCGTCGCCTGGGAAGGTGAGACGCTCAACGTCAAGACACACCACCATCTACGTCCGGTCCTCCTCAAAGGGCGCCAGCGACCCGGAGACAAGCCGAAGCCCGAAACGTCCCGCGATACCCGCTCGCTTGCCATTGCATTGACCATTCTGCCCACCGAAACCGGCTGGACGCGCATCGGTCGCCTCATCTGGGATAGCGCCGTCGAACTCGACCTCGATGAACAGGCGTTGGCGCAATGGCTGGACGAGCGCATCGATGCGATTCCGGCACAAACGCTGCTCCAACTGCGCCAGCAACTTTTTCGCCCCCTGTGTGACTGGCTGCAAGAACGACTGTCGAGCGTCGTGCAGGTTCACCTTCAGCTCATGCCGGCTGACCCCGAACCCCAGTACGAAGTAAGGACAAACGATTCGTTCTAGGGTTTGCGCCGATAAAAAAGAGCGCACGGGTAGAAAACCCGTACGCTCTTTTTCGAACTTGCCCGATTCCCAAAGATACCGACCGATCTAGTAGGCTGGCGTGGTGGCTTACACCGCTCACCGCGTCCCGATGACGCGCCTAGACCCATCGCCCACCTCGAGGATCACGCATTCTTGCTGGCGCTCTTCGGCGGACGCCCACGACGTTTACGCGGTTGCTCACCCACGAGATCATCCATCGAAAGCCCGGCCGTATTCATGGCATCGCGAATTTCGGCCAGTTTCTGCTGCTTGTCCGCCTCTTCTTTCTGACGCAGATGGTCTTCCTGCTGCTTTTGCTCGATGACTTCGCCGATGACCTCAGAAAGCTTATGGAGTTGCTCCATGCTGAGTTGGCGAGCCGCTGCGCGTGCGACGTTCTTGTTACGAGCGATCCGCTCCAATGATTCGGTGGACATCGTCCCCTCCCGTTGCGAATACCGATAGCAGCTTGACGCTAGGTGATCGAATAAAAGTATATGCTCGCGCGGGATTTTGGCAAGAAACCCAGTTAAAAGGCACGCGTCAAAAGCGTGCCTTTTCGGGGTTAAAGCGATGTCACTCGAGAGATTTCCGGTACTAGCCCCCGGTCATATTCATGAACCTTACGACCTGCACGTCGCCGTCGGTGGTGAAATGATGCCGCTCCGGCTTGAGATCCATGGCCTGGATGATCTGGTCCTTGAGCGGCTCCATTTCGCCGGGATAGCGTCGTAGTGTCTGACGTAGATCGACCGAGTGTTCGTTACCCAGACACAGCAGCAAACGCCCTTCCACTGTCACGCGTACCCGGTTGCAGGTACTGCAGAAATTGTGACTATGCGGCGAAATGAAGCCGATCCGACTCGTGCTGTCAGGCATTCGGAAGTAACGCGACGGACCCAGCGTGGTTTCCGGCGAGGGAATGAGCGAGTGGCGGGTTTCGATGTGCGATTGCACGTCGTCGCTTGAGAAGAAAGTCTCACCCCGCGAGTGATCCGATACGTCACCGAGCGGCATCTCTTCGATGAAGCTGATATCGAGTGATTCGTCTCTGGCGAAATCCACGAGATCGAGAACTTCATCGTCGTTGCGACCCTTGAGAATGACGGCGTTGAGCTTGATCCGCTCGAAACCCGCATCTTGAGCTGCGTGAATGCCATCGATGACTTTTGCCAGATCCCCGGTACGCGTCAGCTGGCGGAATCGGCCCGGGTCCAGCGAATCCAGGCTGATATTGAGGCGAGAAAGACCTCCCTGCTTCAGCGTGACCGCATGCTTGGGAAGGCTCGCCCCGTTGGTCGTCATGGCGAAATCCTTGAGTCCCGGTAGCTGGCCCATGCCCGTGACGAGCTCCCCGATTCCCTGCCGCACCAGTGGTTCGCCACCGGTCAACCGGATCTTTTCGACACCGAGCTCGGTAAACGCACGGGCTATCTGCTGAAGCTCTTCGAGGGTCAATATTTGCGCCCGCGGTAGAAAGGTCATCTCCTCGCTCATGCAGTAGACGCACCGAAAGTCGCAGCGATCGGTAACCGATATGCGTACGTAGCGTACCTGGCGAGAAAAATTGTCGATCAAAGCTGTCATTGTCGCTCCCAGCGATCGGCATCGTTTCGATCGCTCTGTCGTTCACTCACCCAGTAGTCCCCACTGGCGGTGTGTTCCTTTTTCCAGAAAGGTGCGCGAGTCTTGAGATAATCCATGACGAAGTCGCACGCCTCAAAGGCATCTCGTCGATGTGCGCTGGCTGCGCTGACCAGGACGATCGCATCGCCCGGCGCCAGTCGTCCGATGCGATGAATGATGCCTACGCCTTCGAGCTGCCAGCGCTCTCCCGCCGCACGGGCGATATCGGTCAGGGCCTTTTCGGTCATACCGGGGAAGTGTTCGAGCGTCAGTGCCTGGACGTCGGGACGTTCGTTGAAATCCCGGACCAGACCGGTGAAACTCACGACCGCACCGATGTCATGCCGATTGCCGAACCACCGCGCCTGCTCGACGCCAACATCGAACGGCGACTCTTGTACTCGAACTTCCCAGGCCACGTCTTTCTCCTCATTCGAACGGTCTAGCGTCCGCTCTCCAGTATCCCGCCCCCCTGCTCGCCTCGGCCGGCCTCAGATTCGTGTCTCTGGGCGCAAAATCTCGAACCGCGAGCACGAAGACCTGTTCTAGCCACCGGTCACCGGCGGAAAGAAGGCGACCTCATCGCCGGGCTCGACGCGCGTGTCGTCACTCGCCAATGTTTGATTGCACGCAATCAGAATACGCGGCTCGTCAAGCATGGCGTACTGCTCTTGGTGATCACGGAGCGCACGCTTCACGCCTTGAATGTCGGCTTCGGCCAGCGCCGACACCGGTAACGTCAAACTCTCGTGTCCCAATCGTTCGCGCAGCTCGGCGAGAAAGCGAACACGAATCGACGGCTCGCTGTCCGCTTTCGATACTGTCGTTTTCGTATCGACGGCTTGGGTTGGCGCTGACGCCGCATCGGGGGTCGTCGGGATCGAGAGTCCGGGTGCGGTATCGCGGGAGAAATCGCCGGAACGCCCACCACGCTTCGCCTCAAGTTGGACGGCATCGATCGTCATGGCCTTGTCGACGGCTTTACACATGTCGTAGAGCGTCAAGCAGGCGACCGAGACCGCCGTCAACGCCTCCATTTCGACGCCGGTTCGCCCGTTCAAACGACAGGTCGCCGTCACGTCGACACAGGATTCGATCTCGTCGAGTTCGAAATCCACGGTCACTTTGGAGAGCGCAAGGGCGTGACAGAGCGGAATCAACTCGTGGGTACGCTTCGCGGCCTGTATCCCGGCGATGCGCGCCGTGGCCAATACATCGCCTTTGGGTAGGCCACCCTCGGCGAGTAGCGCAAGCGTCTCCGGCCGCATACGAATCCGTCCGGACGCCGTTGCCTCGCGTCGCGTCTCCTGCTTGTCGGCGACGTCGACCATGTGCGCTTCACCGCGCGCATTGAGATGGGTGAGCGTCATAACGCTTCGGCCTCGCTAGTCAGTCTTAACGGCAATCGTTAAGCGTAGTTCGGATCTTGGCGACTTCCCAACCCGGCCGGCGTTGCCGGTAACAGTCCCGCGAGAGGCAGTCGGTCGCCGATGGGAGCCCAACGGGGCTGATACTCGAGTGAGGTAGGCGACTCGACGGTTCGCGTTCAGCGCCGACGGTCATACGGTGTGGCCGCGGCAACGAGGCTCTCGTCGATGTCGCAAGCGGGATCGAAGTTGTCTGCCCAGACGCCGATCCACTGGGCGATCGCGTCGGGATCGTCGAGATCCAGCGCGACAGCGCCCGACGTCTCCACCAGGGGTTTCATGGCGATCGCCCGAACCCAGGGATCGGACTGGGTAGCTCTCTCTACGGCCCGCCCATCCCGGGAGGACGTTTCACATCGACGGAGTTCGAGCTTGGCGATCGGCCAGGATTTGAACCCTTCGACCAGGATCAGCGCCGGGCGAAGAGCCGCTACCTGAGCGATCAACGCCCCCAGATCCGGCTCCTCCTGTCCTGGCGTTTCCATCATCAACGCGAAGCGCCGATCCGACGCCACCAGGGTAGGCGCCGCGCCCGCGGCCCGCAGGCGGTAGCTATCCTTGCCAGGTGTATCGACATCGAAAGCGTGATGCGCATGCTTGATGACAGCCGCTGGCCAACCCAGCGCGCGAAGGCGAGGTAGCAAGGCTTCGAGAAGAGTCGTCTTCCCGGTCCCGCTCCAAGCAAAGACACCCAGCACGGGAATCACCGCCGCAGGCGTCTCAGGTCGCGGCATCATCACCCCTCTCCTGGCGTTCGGCCATGACCCGCTCCTCCGGCGTATTCAAGTTGGCGAAAGCCCGACCGCCGCACTCGAACGACACCTCTCGCCAGCGGTGCCGCGCATACCAGACGATGACCTTGGCTTCGCCCGTGGCCAGCCATGCCTGCAGATCCTCTCGCAGAGAGGTGCGAATCAGCGCGACCAGCGGTTGGCGACGCTCGCCGTCGTGGGCCGAGACGATGTCGGCGCCGTCTGCGGCGGCCGAAAGCGTCGTTGCACAGTCGAGCGGCAGCCATGGCATGTCGATCGGTGCCAGCAGGGTCCAGGGCGTACGCACGGCGCGCATGGCAGCGGCAGCCCCGGCGAGCGGGCCGGGAAAGCCGTGAACGTCATCCGAGATGACGGGCAGACCCAGCTCACGGTAGCGGTCGAGTTCACGATTGGCGTTGATCACTACTTCGCCGACCTGCGGCGAAAGACGCTCGACGAGACGCTCGACCAAGAATCGACCCGAGACGTCGACCCACCCCTTGTCGACGCCGCCCATCCGAGTACCACGCCCCCCGGCGAGCAGCGCCGCTGTGATATCAGAGGCAGGAATCAACGCGTGCCGAAGATCTTGTCGCCGGCGTCGCCGAGACCCGGGACGATATAGCCACTTTCGTCGAGCTTCTCGTCAACGGCAGCGGTGTAGATCTCGACGTCGGGATGCGCCTGGCGAACCCGCTCGATCCCCTCGGGTGCGGCGACCAGCACGATGACCTTGATCTGCTGACAGCCGCGCTGGCGCAGCATGTCCAGCGTCGCCACCATCGAGCCGCCGGTGGCGAGCATGGGATCGATGACGATGGCGAGCCGCTCGTCGAGATCACTGACGAACTTTTCGAAGTAGGGAACCGGCTCCAGCGTCTCTTCGTTGCGATACAGGCCGACGACACTGATTCGCGCACTCGGAATCAGGTCGGTGACGCCGTCTAGCATGCCGAGCCCGGCACGCAGGATCGGTACGATGGTGACCTTCTTGCCCTTGATCTGCTCGATGGCGATCGGGCCACCGTCCCAGCCCTCGATCGTCGCGGGCTCGAGTTCGAGATTCTGCGTCGCCTCATAGGTCAGCAGTTTCGCCACCTCGCACGCCAGCTCACGAAAGCTCTTGGTGCTGATGTCGACCGCGCGCATCAGGCCCAGCTTGTGTTTAACCAGCGGGTGGTCGATTTGGTGAACACTCATGATCGGCGCCTTCGTCAAAAATGGATCTAAACGCCGGCATTATACGCGAGAAGGGGCCGCTCAGGCGACGCTGGCTGGCAATTGCCAGTCGATGGTGCCACGCCCCCGAGATTCCAGAAACGCATTGGCCTGCGAGAAGTGGCGTTTGCCGAAAAAACCGCGGTGCGCCGAGAGCGGCGAGGGATGCGGGGCATGCAGCACGAGGTGTTTCTCGCAGTCCACGAAGCTCGCCTTCTTCTGGGCATAGCTTCCCCAGAGAAGGAAGACCACGCCGTCGCACTGCTCGTTGACCGTCTGGATCGCCCGATCGGTGAAGGTCTCCCAGCCCCGATTACGGTGCGAACCGGCATTGCCCTGCTCCACTGTCAGCACACTGTTGAGCAGCAGCACTCCCTGACGCGCCCAGCTCTCGAGAAACCCGTGCTTGACCGGCGTCGTGCCGACATCCTCGCTCAACTCGCGATAGATGTTCTGCAGCGACGGCGGGGTCGGTACGCCGGGGCGTACCGAAAAGCACAGGCCGTGGGCCTGATTGGGGCCGTGGTACGGATCCTGGCCCAGAATCACCACCTTCACCGCGTCCAACGGCGTGAGCTCGAAAGCCCGAAACCAGTTGGCGGAGTGCGGGTAGATGACCTTGTGGGCCGTCTTCTCAGCGGCGAGAAATTCGCGGAGCTTTCGCATGTAATCCGCGTCGAATTCTTGACCCAGATACGCGTTCCAGCTCTCGGGAAGCGGCGATGACGCCATCTCGACTCCCTCCTTGGAGATCATGGTGAACGATGACTGACAAGCGGCGCGACGCCAGACGACCTCATCGATCGAGGCGTCGACCTTTCAGGACTTGGACGCGCGAACCTGGTCCACCAGCGGTTCGACGTAGGCTGGCGCAAGATCCCAGGGGAACTGGATCCAGCAGTCCTGGGCGACCTCGGTCAAATACTGATCGACCAGCGGTCGCCCCTCGGGCTTGGCGTACACGGTGACGAAATGAGCCTTCGGCAGCATCTCGCGCACCGCACGGGCCGTCTTGCCCGTATCGACAAGGTCATCGACCAGCAGCCAGCCATCGCCGTCGTGGTCGACGCCCTTGATCACGTCCAGCTGCCCCTGCTCCTGAACCTCGTAGCTCTTGATGCAGACCGTATCGATCAGGCGAATGTTGAGCTCACGTGCGATCAGCGCTGCCGGGATCAACCCGCCCCGCGTGATCGCAACGATTCCCTGGAAATCCCTTTCGACGAGCAAATGACAAAGCGCACGCACGTCGCGATGGATCTGATCCCAGGAGACAGTGAATTGATGATGATAGCGATCGGCTGTCATGGGCGTGTTCCGTATTCAGAGAGACGCCGTGGCCACGAGGCGACGGCAGAATAGATTACTCGTCTTCGGTGAAGCTACACACGGCGAAGACGCTGTAGCCGGCATCGCGAATCTGCTGCGAGCCGCCCAGTTCGGGGAGATCGAGAATCGAGGCGAGCTCGACGATATGCCCACCGCTGCGCGAGATCAGCGACGCCGCCGCCAGCATGGTGCCGCCGGTCGCGATGAGATCGTCGATCAGCACGATCCGATCGTGTTCGCGAAAGGCATCGGAATGCAGCTCGATGGTCGACTCGCCGTACTCGAGCGAATAGGTCTCACTGATGGTCTGAAACGGCAGCTTGCCCTTCTTGCGCACCGGCACGAAGCTGCAGCCGAGTTCGTAGGCGAGCGGCGCCCCCACGATGAAACCGCGGGCATCGATGGCGGCGATGGCATCCACCTCGAGCTCCTGATACCGGTGTACGAAGCTGTCGATCAGCTTGCGAAACGCGGCGCTATTCTGCAGAAGCGGCGTGATGTCACGAAAGTTCACGCCGGGCTGCGGCCAATCGGGAACGGTGCGAACCACCGACTTGATATAGTCGCCGTAGATACTGCTCATCGAAGAAGACTCCATGGACCGGGTAGCAGTGCGATGGGGCTAGAAACGAGCGACCACCGCGCAAAGTCGGCAATGTTAACCAAGCCCGAACGTCGACGCGACCCGCAGGCCGGGCATCCCGGCGAATGCCGTCATCATGACCTGCCCCACTGCCGCCCCGCCTCGCCCCATCACCCTCTCGCTGCCAGCACTCGCTCCACGGTCTCGACGATCACCTGCGTCTGCGGATCGATCTCGATGTTGACTCGATCGCCGGGCATCCGCTCGCCAATGGTCGTGCGATCCAGCGTCTCCGGAATGAGGTTGACACAGAATCGCCCCTCGTCGACCGCGCCGACGGTGAGACTGATGCCATCGACACCGATATAGCCCTTGTCGAACACGAAGCGCGCAAGCGTCGGGGGTAGCGCGAACCATAGCCGTCGGTTATTGGGCGCCTCCTCGATCTCGACCACGCTCGCCATGTCCATGACGTGGCCGGACATGGAGTGACCGCCGATCTCGTCGCCGATGCGCGCGGCGCGTTCGAGATTGACCCGGCCACCCACGTCGAGATCACCGAGATTGGTGAGCCGCAGCGTTTCCCGCATCAGATCGAAGCTGACGTTGTCGCCATCGATCGCCGTGACCGTCAGACAGCAGCCGTTGTGCGCGACCGACGCACCGAGTTCGAGCCCCTCACGCATCGCCTCGGAGAACGCGACGACATGAGTGAAGAGCTGATCGCGCTTTTCGATCGCAACGACGGTGCCGACTTCCTGGACGATGCCGGTGAACATGAAAGACCTCACGAGACGACGGGCCCACCTCGGCGCATCGCCGGGCGGCGGTGAATGGGGCTGAAAAACGACAGAGACTGACAACCGATGGGCTGAAAGGGTGGCGACAGTCTAGCACGCGTCGCTCGCGGCGAGCCTGTCGGCAACGTTGATCGAGAGGGCTTCGGCGGTCGCCGCCAACGAGCGGGATCAGTATACTAGCGCGCTCGCTGACGCCGGGGCAGCGTCTGGCAGGCGCCGCCTCGGGCAACCAGTCCATTTTTTCGGCTCAACGGCCCCCACGATCTCACGGGTCCCATGATTTCACTCGACAAGGTTTCCAAGACCTATGGCAGCGGCGCGGGTGCCGTCCCGGCACTGGTCGACGTCGACCTCGACGTGCCCCAGGGCGCCATCTACGGCGTGATCGGCCTGTCAGGCGCCGGCAAATCGACGCTGATCCGCTGCGTCAATCTGCTCGAACGCCCGTCTACCGGTCGCGTGCACATCGACGGCCAGGACATGACGGCGATGAGTGCCGCTGAACTGCGCGCCGCGCGCCATCGCTGCGGCATGATCTTCCAGCACTTCAACCTGCTGACCAATCGCAGCGTTTACGACAACGTCGCGCTGCCGCTGGAACTGATGCGCGAATCGCGCCAGACCATTCAGGAACGCGTCGAGTCCCTGCTCGAAATGACCGGGCTTGCCGACAAGGCGCACCAGTATCCGGCCCAGCTCTCCGGCGGACAGAAGCAGCGCGTCGCCATTGCCCGCGCGCTCGCTACCCGCCCCAAGGTCCTGCTCTGCGACGAGGCCACCTCGGCGCTCGACCCGCAGACGACGGCATCGATTCTCGCGCTCCTACAGGAGATCAATCAGAAGCTCGGCCTGACCATTCTGCTGATCACCCATGAGATGGAAGTGGTCAAGACGATTTGCCATCGCGTGGGCCTGATCTCCGATGGCCGACTGGTCGAAGACGCGGAAGTCGGCGACTTCTTCACCGCCCCGCGTACGCAGCTCGGCCGCACCTTCTTGAACGACTTCCTCGAGCTGGAGCCACCCCGCGCCCTGGTCGAGCGTCTCGAACCGACGCCCGGCGAGAAGACGCACCCGGTGGTGCGTCTGACCTTCTCGGGGGACAGCGTCTCGACGCCGCTGATCTCGACGCTATCCCGCGATCATGGCATCGACGTCAGCATCCTTCAGGCCAAGGTCGAATCCGTCCAGGGGCGCACGCTGGGGCTGATGATCGCCGAACTGATGGGCCAGGCCGAGCAGACGACGCAGGCACTGGCGACACTCGAATCCTTCGATCTGCAGGTGGAGGTACTGGGCCATGTCCAGCGCACTGATTGATCTCGTCTGGGAATCCACTCTCGAGACCCTCTACATGGTGGCGGTGTCGGGCATCATCGCCGCCCTGCTCGGCATCCCGCTGGGCATACTTCTCTACGTGACGCGGCCGCGGCAGATTCTCGCCCAGCCGGTCGCGCATCGCGTGCTCGGGCTGGTCACCAACATCGGCCGCTCGATTCCCTTCATCATCCTGCTGGTGGCGATCATTCCGTTCACGCGGATGATCGTCGGCAGCTCCATCGGCACCAACGCCGCCGCAGTCCCGCTGACCATCGCCGCCATTCCCTTCGTCGCTCGTCTGGTCGAGGGCGCTCTGAACGAAGTGCCGCCGGGACTGGTGGAAGCCGCGCAGTCGATGGGGGCGACGCCGATGCAAATCGTCATGAAGGTGCTGCTGCCGGAGGCGCGTGGCGGCATCATCAACGGTCTGACCATCACCGTGGTCGCTCTCGTCAGCTACTCCGCGATGGCCGGCGCCGTTGGCGGCGGCGGCCTGGGCGATCTTGGCATCCGCTACGGCTACAACCGCTTTAACCCCACCGTCATGCTGATCACCGTGGTGGTTCTCGTGGTCATGGTGCAGGTATTTCAGAGCCTGGGGGACTACCTGGTGCGCAAGAGCGATCATAAGTGACCGCTGACGCCATCTCAAGGTTTTGATAACCAAAACGAATTAGCGGGATTTCGGTTATTCCGTTAGTTTTAACGATCTCGACGCTTCCCGTGACCGGTTCCGTCATCGAACCGGTCGCATCAGGCTTTCATCGATCTATCGATCAAGGAGATTCGCCAATGCCGATTTCACTCAAACACACCCTCGGCGCCGCCGCACTGGGCCTGGGTCTTGCCGCCGGCAATGTGCACGCCGCCGACGAGAGCCTCAAGGTCGGCACGATGGCCGGCCCCGAGAGCGACGTCATGCAGGCAGCTGCCACCGTGGCCAGGGAGCAGTACGGTCTCGACGTCGAGATCGTCGAGTTCAGCGACTACGTCACGCCCAACGCGGCGCTGGCGGATGGCAGCCTCGACGCCAACGCCTACCAGCACGCGCCCTACATGGAAGCGATGGTCAAGGACCGCGGCTACGACTTCGCGGTGGCTGGCAAGACCTTCGTCTACCCGATCGGCGCCTACTCGGCCAAGTACGATAGCATCGACGATCTCCCGGACGGTGCCACCATCGCCCTGCCCAACGACCCGACCAACGAAGGGCGCGCGCTGATTCTGCTCCACGACGAGGGAATGCTCGAGCTCAACGACCCGGAAAATCTGGAAGCGACTCCGATCGACGTCGCGGACAATCCCCACGACTACGATTTCGAAGAGATCGAAGCCGCGCAGATGCCGCGCATCCTGGAAGACGTCGATATGGCGTTCATCAACAGCACCTTCACTCAGCCGGCCGGACTGACGCTGGACGACGCGCTGATCAAGGAAGGACCGGAATCACCCTACGTCAATCTGATCGTCGTGCGCGAAGGCGATCAGGATCGTGAAGCGATCCAGGACCTGGTGAAGGCCTACCAGTCCGAGGCCGTGGCCGATAAAGCCGAAGAGCTCTTCGGCGCCGGCGCCGTGCCCGGCTGGAAGTGATTGCATCGGCGTGACCGAAAACCAGCGCTGCGGCGCTGGTTTTTGCGTTCTGGCCGACCGCTGACCGTTACCGGGTCACGCCGCGAATGAACCAAACCGGCAACGAATGCCGGCTCGCCCGCACTGATAGTGACCCGGACTCATTCTGACCCATGCCTGTCGCGAGAAGCGCTTCGCGCCGCCGAAGGCGCGTCTTTCCACGCGCGGGCTTATCTTCCCAGCTATCGATGCGAGATCGCCTCCCCATGCAAGAACCCACCGACTACGCAAGCCTTGGGCGTCAGCTCGCCGCCCTGCTCGACACCCGCGACTGGCTGACCAATGCCGCCCAGACCAGCGCTTTTCTGATGCAGAGCCTGGAGGGGCTCAACTGGGTCGGCTTCTACCTGCAGCGCCAGCCCGAAACGCTGATTCTCGGCCCGTTCCAGGGTAAACCGGCATGCAATCCCATCCCCTTCAGCCGCGGCGTCTGCGGCGCCGCGGCACGAAGCCGTGAAACCCAGCGGGTGGACGACGTACATGCGGTCGCCGACCACATCGCCTGCGACGCTGACTCGCGCTCAGAGCTGGTCGTTCCGATCGTCGTGGAGGGGCATCTATGGGGCGTTCTGGATATCGACAGCCCTCAGCCCACGCGCTTCAGCGCCGAGGATCAGGCCGGCATCGAGCGGCTCTGCCAAACCTTCGTCAGCGCTTGCGATTTCGGCTGAAGCCGGACGACAGCCTCGGGCAGACGCCGCGGGCGGCATCAATCAAGGAAGACGTCGAGTTCGTCATCCGCCCGCAGGATCTCGAGAACCGCCTCATACAGGCTCAACAGATCGATCGCCAGCGGGCGCCTCACCGCCCGCGGCATCTCGCTGAGTGCATGCTCTTCGCGCCAGCCATCACCGACGTGACGCGCCAGCTCGATGGCGAGATTGACCGCGGCTGCATAGGGCGAAAAAGGCACCGCCTCGAGCGGGCGCTCCTGATAGGCGAGCGCCGTGCTGATCGGCTCGGGGAAGCGCCAGTGCCGGGCCAGTTCCGCCCCCACTTCGGCGTAGTTGAACCCGAACTGATCGATCTCCAGCTCGCTTCTCGGCGCGCCGCTGGCGACCAGGGCGTCGACCCTCGCCATCACCTCCGGATAGCCGATGTGCATCAACGCCGCCCCGACGCGATGCAGAATCCCGCAGGTAAACGCGGTTTCGGGCGCGAGCCCGTCGAGACGGCTGTGCCGGATGAGCGCCCGGCTGATATTGGCCACCATGAAGGATTCGTGCCAGAAGGTTCGACGATCGAGCCCCGGCACGTCCTTTAGCACGCCGACCATGCCGGACGCGATGACCAGCGTACGCACCCGGTCGAACCCCAGCAGCAGCAGCGCGTTGTCGATCGAGGCAACGTTGCGCCCCACGCCATAGCGCACCGAGTTGGCCGAGCGCAGCAGCTTGAGGCTCAGACTCGGGTCCTTGCGGATGCTGGCCGAGACGTGGTGAATGCTGATGCGGTCATTGCCGAGACTGCTGATGAGCTCGCTGACGACCGCCGGCACGGTAGGGAGCTGATGAATCTTCTCGAATAGCGGAAGCAGTGACATGTCGACTCTCGCGTGATGAGCGCCGATCCGGTGCGTGAGCGCAGGGTTATCGTCAACGCCGAATCCGGAGACCGGGCGCTTCAGCATGCGCGACGAACGGACACAAAAAAACCCCGAGCGGCAACTCGAGGTTTCGAATCTGGTAGGACCGAGCGGATTTGAACCGCTGACCTCCACGATGTCAACGTGGCGCTCTAACCAACTGAGCTACGGTCCTGAAGCGATGTCATGACGGCCAGACTTGGTAGGACCGAGCGGATTTGAACCGCTGACCTCCACGATGTCAACGTGGCGCTCTAACCAACTGAGCTACGGTCCTATACCTGGCTGTCGTCTTTTGGCGATCTCGCCGTGACAACGGATGCGAATTTTACCGACCCCGGCGGGGAATGCAACCCCCAAAATAAAAAATTTGCGAATAACTTTCCGCATAGTCAACGGCTTAGCTTGGAAGTCCTTCGGCGCGTCGTCGCCCGCGATCGAGCCCGTACGAATCAATCGCACGGGCTTGAACGGTCGAGTGACGCCCTTCGCCACATCGACATTCGTGATCGCCGTCAGAACCGGCCGCCCTCTTCGGGCAAGCGGCTGTGAGAGTGGATCTCGCCTCATCGACAGCCCGCTCGCCACGGCCGTTGGCGCCGTTCAGGAGTCCACTCGAAATCCCATGGTCGCTTCCACCGCCTGCCGCCATCCAGCGTAGAGGGTTTCCCGCTGCTGCTCGCCCATTCGAGGTTCGAAACGCCGCTCAATCGCCCAGCGCTCGGCAATCTCTTCCCGCGATGCCCAGAAACCAACGGCGAGTCCGGCAAGATAGGCCGCGCCGAGCGCGGTGGTCTCGTTCACCTGGCAGCGCAGCACGTCGACGCCCAGAATGTCCGCCTGGAACTGGGCGAGAAAGTTGTTGGAAATCGCCCCGCCGTCGGTGCGGAGTTCCGTCAGTGCGATGTTCGCATCAGCCTGCATCGCCTTCAGCACGTCCGCGCTCTGATAGGCCATGGACTCCACTGCGGCGCGAATGAAGTGCTCCTTGGAGGTGCCGCGCGTCAGGCCGAACATCGCCCCGCGCACATTGGAGTTCCAATAAGGTGCGCCCAGACCGGTGAACGCCGGCACCATATAGACGCCGTCATTGCTGCCCGCGCGCTCGGCATAGGCCTCGGAGTCGGACGCCCGGCCCAGCATCCGCAGCCCGTCGCGGAGCCACTGGATCACGGAGCCGGCGACGAAGACGCTGCCTTCCAGCGCGTACTCCAGCGTGCCGTCGACTTCCCAGGCGACGGTCGTGAGCAGCCCGTTGTCGGAAGGCGTCGCCTCGGTACCGGTATTCATCAGCGTGAAGCAGCCGGTGCCGTAGGTATTCTTGGCCATGCCCGGCTCGAAGCAAGCCTGGCCGAACAGCGCCGCGTTCTGGTCGCCGGCCATGCCGGCAATCGGCACTTCGTGACCGAACAGGTATTTCGGCATCACCTGCCCATAGACTTCGCTATTGGACTTCACCTCGGGCAGCATGCTCTCGGGCACGCCGAACAGCGCCAGCAGCTCGGGGTCCCACCGGCGTTCGCGAATGTTGTAGAGCATCGTCCGCGAGGCGTTGCTGACGTCGGTGACGTGTACCTTGCCGCCGGTCAGGTTCCACACCAGCCAGCTGTCGATGGTGCCGAACAGTAGATCCCCTCTCTCCGCCTTCTCCTTGACGCCTTCGACGTTGTCGAAGATCCACTTAAGCTTGGTTGCCGAGAAGTAGGCATCGATCACCAGCCCTGTCTTGTCGCGGATCAGATCGGCGTGGCCGGCCTCCCGCAGCGCGTCGCAGATCTCAGCGGAGTGACGGGACTGCCAGACGATGGCGTTGCACACCGCATGCCCGGTGTTCCTGTCCCATACCACCGTCGTTTCACGCTGATTCGTGATACCGATCGAGGCGATGTCGGCGACGTCGACCTCGGAGTTGTTGATCACTTCGGCGAGCGTCGTCAGCACGCTGGTCATGATTTCGCGGGGGTTGTGCTCGACCCAGCCCGGCCGCGGGAAGATCTGCTCGAACTCGCGCTGTGCGATGCCGGCCACGTGACCGTGATGATCGAACAGCATCGAGCGTGAGCTGGTCGTTCCTTGATCGATCGCGAGAATGTATTTCTTCTGTTGGCTCATGAGCAAAGACTCCTCGATTGGCGTGAGCGGAAGATGCGCGATGGTGATCGCTCAATAGACCTGCGCGGCTAGCGCGGCAAGAAGGCTGCCGATGATGGGCCCGATCACCGGGACCAGCGCGTAGCTCCAGTTGCTGTCGCCCTTGTGCCGGATCGGCAACAGCGCGTGGGCGACACGGGGCCCCAGATCCCGCGCCGGGTTGATGGCGTAGCCGGTGGGGCCGCCCAGAGAGGCGCCGATCGACACCACGAGCAGCGCCACGGCGAGCGGTCCGAGCCCGCTCGGGGTATGCCCGAACATGATGATCACGAAGATCAGCACGAACGTACCGACGATTTCGGTCACGAGATTCCAGCCGTGAGATTTGACCGTCGGAGCGGTCGAGAACGTGGCAAGGATGGCGCCGACGTCCCCGGTCTCGTCGTACTGCTTCTTGTATGCCAGGTAGCAGATGATCGCCCCCAGAAACGCGCCGACGAACTCGGCGAAAAGGTAGGCAAGGGTCGTTGCGACAGTGATCGGGATGCCATCGGCGTACTGTGTCGCGGGGCCGACGAGTAACGCAATAGTCACGGCCGGGTTGATGTGCCCTCCGGTATCGTACGCGACGTAAACGGCGGCAAAGACCGCAAGCCCCCAGCCAAAGAAGATGACGATGCCGTCGCTGCCGTGACCGTTGGTCTTGCTGAGCAACACGTTGGCGACGACGCCACAGCCCAACAGTGTCAGGAAAGCCGTCCCGACGATTTCATGAACCAGAATGGTTTCGATAATGCCCATCACCACCTCGAAATGCGGATGTTCCGAACGCTACTCACTGAGCATGTCGTATTTCGAGCATCCTATCTTCGCAATCGAAAAAATCGATAGCTCTCGTCTTCGGTGGCGCAATAAACTTTTATCTTACTGATTTAAAAGATTTTTTAAAACGTTAAACCTTAGTCTTACACTTGAAAAAAGGCGTCGGAACGGCGCTCGTATCGACCCTAGAGGCCAAAGATCGTTCTGGACCGAACGTACCTTCCTGGAAAGTGAAAACGGCTCACAGACGGCTGTTGCCGAACTCGAGGGAGGCGGATAATCTGACCGTCCATCGAGCAACCGTATGACGACGGGCAGTCAATGACGCAGCAGGAACGCCACGAGGCCATTGTCGAGATGGTCAAACGCCATGGTTACGCCTCTATCGAGCAGCTGGCCAAGACGTTCGAGGTCACCCCGCAGACGGTGCGACGCGACCTCAATCTGCTCGCCGACAACGGGGTCCTGAAGCGTGTACATGGCGGTGCCGGCATCGAGTCCAGTACCGTCAACACTGCCTATCACACCCGCAAGACGTTGAACCTCGACGCCAAGCGTCGCATCGCCGAGTTGCTTGCCGACAGGATTCCCGACTCCTCGTCGCTGTTCATCAACATCGGTACCAGCAACGAGTTCATTGCCGAGGCGCTGTGCCAGCATCGCGGGCTCGAGGTCATCACCAACAATCTCAACGTCGCTGCCATTCTTCAGCACAAGACCGACTTCAACGTCATCGTCGCCGGCGGCCAGGTTCGCTCTCGCGACGGCGGCATCATTGGCGAGGCGACGATCGATTTCATCAATCAGTTCAAGGTCGACTTCGGCATCATCGGTATCAGCGGCATCGACCGCGACGGCTCACTGCTGGAATTCGACTACCAGGAAGTCCGCGTCGCGCAGGCGATCATCCAGAATTCCCGGCAGGTCTTTCTCGCTGCGGATCATTCGAAGTTTCATCGCAATGCCGTGGTGCGCCAGGGTAACCTGGCCCAGCTCGACGCCTTCTTTACCGACAGACAGCCCCCTGACCCCTTGGTGCAACTGATGCGAGAGCACGGGGTGGCACTTCACGTCGCCAACCCGGACGCGGCAAGCGTCGATGCGCTCACCGATGCGGAAGACGCCGCCCGTCCTGCAGACTAAAAACGCCCCCTCAGCGCCGGTCCACACTCAAGGGCTCTGATCGCGGTACCGCGCCGCCCCGTGTTTTCGCATTGATGTTCGGAACCGATTACACTATGTTCGTTTTCGAACGCAGGTGACCAACAGGCAGATGACCGGGAGCGACCTCATGAGCGCCGATGTAGAGCAGCAGCGTTACGACCTCGTCGTGGTAGGCGGCGGTATCAACGGTACGGGCATCGCCAACGACGCCGCCGGGCGGGGGCTGTCGGTTCTGCTCTGCGAGCAGGCCGACCTTGCCAGCGCTACCTCCTCGTCGAGCAGCAAGCTGATACACGGCGGCCTGCGCTATCTCGAGCATCGTGAGTTCCGCCTCGTTCGCGAGGCGCTGCGTGAACGTGAAGTCATGCTGCGAAAGGCGCCGCACATCGTCTGGCCGCTTCGCTTCATCCTGCCGCATCAACCCCACCTTCGCCCGGGCTGGATGATTCGAACGGGGCTTTTCATCTACGACCATCTGAGCCGCCGCGACAGCCTGCCCAATGCCAAGCGGCTCAAGTTCGATGGCAACGGCCCGCTGGTGCCCGAAATTCAGCGCGGTTACGAATACTCGGACTGCTGGGTGGACGATGCGCGGCTCGTCGTGCTGAACGCGCTGCAGGCTCAGGAAAAAGGGGCCGACGTTCGTGTGCGCACCCGCTGCATCGACGCCAGGGAGATCGACGGCGAGTGGGAAGTGACGCTGGAGAACCGACTCACGGGAGGGCGAGACACCGTGCGCGCCAAGGCACTGGTCAACGCCAGTGGCCCCTGGGTCGAGTCGTTCGTCAAGGGCAATGCCCAGCGCGAGTCTCGCTACGGCATTCGCATGATTCAGGGCAGTCACCTGATCGTCTCGCGGCTCAATGACGACGAGCGCGCCTACATCCTGCAGAACCGGGATGGCCGCATCGTCTTCGTGCTCCCCTACCAGCAACACTACAGCCTCATCGGCACCACGGACCGGCGCTACGAAGGCGACCCCTCGCAGGTAGGCATCAGCGAGGAAGAGACGGACTATCTACTGGACGTGCTCAACTCGCATTTCGTCAAGAAGCTCGGGCGTGACGACGTCATCGCGACCTACTCAGGAGTGCGCCCGCTCTGCGATGACGAGTCCGAGAGCCCATCGGCCATGACGCGCGACTACACGCTCGATCTCGACCGCCACGGCGCACCGATGCTTTCGATCTTCGGCGGCAAGATCACCACCTACCGCAAGCTCGCGGAGGCGGCGATGCAAAAGCTCGAGCCACTTTTCGAGACGCTCGGCGCCCCGTGGACGGCGGATGCGATCTTGCCGGGTGGCGATATCGACAGCCGCGCGGCGTTCGCGGAGCGCCTCGCGCGGGAGTATCCCTTCCTGACGACCGATCAGCGCGAACGCTTCGCCTCGAGCTACGGCACACTTTGTCTGCGGTTCCTCGAGGGCCGCGAGAGCCAGGCCGCTCTCGGCTATCCCTTCGGCGCGGGGCTGACGCAGGTAGAGGTCGACTACCTGATCAAGCGTGAATGGGCCCGCACGAGCGACGACATCCTGCTTCGGCGTACCAAGCTCGGCCTGCTGTTCGACGCCCCTCAGCGGCAAGCGCTCGACTCCTACCTCGAAGGGCATCCACACCTGGCCGGCCACGCCTTGAACAGCGCGGCGGTCTAGCGCCGTCGATGCCACTGCCCAGCCCTCGACGGGGAAATCACTACCCCCCATCGAGGGCTCTGCTACCCTAGCGGGATGCACCCCTCCATTCCTCCTCGAGGTGTTTTCCCTTGCTTCAAACGCTAACAACCCTGCTCGGCTGCCTCGTACTGCTCATTACCCTGCTGCCCTACCTCAAGATTCGCCACTACGTGATCCGCAGCCTCGATTTTCCGCTGCTTCAGATCGCAACGCTTGCCACCCTCTTCGCCATCGTTCAGCTCGCCTTCAGCCCCGAGACGTGGTGGCAATGGGGCGGCGTCGGCGCCAGTCTGATCGCCGCTGCCATTCAATGGGCACGGATCTATCCCTGGACGCCGCTGGCGCGCTCGCAGGTCATTCGTACCCAGCGCCACGAGTCACGCACCGAGCAGAACAGCGAACAGACATTCACCCTGCTCGTTTCCAACGTGCTCACGCCCAATCGCCAGTCCGACAAACTGATTGCCCACGTGAAGCACCACCAGCCAGACATGCTGCTGACGCTGGAGTCGGATCAGTGGTGGGGAGACCAGCTCGACGCTGCCATCAGCGAGGCCATGCCGGAAGCCGTGCGAATTCCGCTCGACAATCTCTACGGCATGCACCTCTATTCCCGGCTGCCGCTCGAAGAGACGGAGGTAAAATGGCTGATCCAAGACGACATCCCTTCGATCCACACCTGGGTCAAGCTCGATAGCGGTAACCGCATCCGCTTTCACGCGCTGCATCCGCGTCCGCCAGCGCCCTCCGAAAGCGAGGAATCGCTCTGGCGCGACGCCGAACTGCTGCTGGTAGGTAAGGAAATCGCCGATACCAGCCGCCCGACCATCGTTGCGGGGGATCTCAACGACGTCGCCTGGTCACGCACCACCAAGCTCTTCTGTCGGATCAGTGGCATGCTCGATCTGCGTCGCGGTCGAGGCATGTACAGCACCTTTCACGCCAAATATCCCTTGCTGCGATGGCCGCTGGATCACGTCTTCGTCTCGACGCACTTTTCGCTGGTGTCGATGGAGCGGCTGAGCGAAATTGGCTCGGACCACTTCCCGATACTGGTGACGCTGAGCTACACGCCGACTTACGCCGACGAGAACGAACCCGAAAGCGCCGATGCCGAAGAGAAAGAAGACGCGCGGGAAACCATCCAGGAAGCCGAGGACCGTCACGGCGAAGATCCGGTATAGCACTCGGGTAACCACGCCATCGAAAACGCCACCCCCAGGGGTGGCGTTTTTCGTTTGCCGGCCGGCATCGGGGCGACTGCACGATGGCTCACTCGGGAATGCCGCCCTCCGTCAGCTTGGCGGGATCCAGCAACCGCTCGAGCTCTTCGCGCGACAGGTCGGTTTCCTCCTCGGCCACGTCGAGAATCGGACGCCCGGCCTGATAGGCCTTCTTGGCCACGCCCGCAGCGGCGTTGTAGCCGATGACGGAGTTGAGCGCGGTCACCAGGATCGGATTCTTGGAAAGCGGCGTCTCGATGTTGTCGCGGCGCACGTTGAAGGTCGCGATGGCACGGTCCGCCAGAAGATGGCTCACGTTGGTGAGCAGCCGGATCGAACCCAGCAGGTTGTGAGCGATCAGTGGCAGCATCACGTTGAGCTGAAAGTTACCGCTCTGCCCGCCCACGGTGATCGCCGTGTCGTTGCCGATCACCTGAGCGGCCACCTGTGCCGCGGATTCCGGAATCACCGGGTTCACCTTCCCCGGCATGATCGAGCTGCCCGGCTGCAAGGCCTCGAGTTCGATCTCACCGAGCCCGCCCAGCGGCCCGGAGTTCATCCAGCGCAGATCGTTGGCGATCTTCATGACCGCGCAGGCGTACGTCTTGAGATGCCCCGAGAGTTCGACCGCCGCGTCCTGGGAAGCGAGACTGGCGAAGAAACTGTCATTCGGCTGAAAGTCGAGAGCGGTTTCCTCGGCGAGCTTTCCCGCCACCTTCGCGGCGAAATCCGGATGCGCGTTGACGCCGGTCCCGACCGCCGTGCCGCCCAGTGCCAGACGGGTGATGCGCTTGAGCCCGTCCTGCAGGCGCTCGGCGGCCTGACCCACCTGGTTCGACCAGCCGCCGAGCTCCTGACTCATGCGAACCGGCATCGCGTCCATCAGATGCGTGCGCCCGGTCTTGACCACGTCGTCCAGGCTCTTGGCCTTGTCATCGATACTTGACTTGAGATGCGTCAGCGCCGGCAGCAGCCGTGCCTGAACCTCGATGGCAGCGGCGAGATGCACGGCCGTCGGGATGACGTCGTTGCTCGACTGGCCCATGTTGACGTGATCGTTGGGGCCGACCTCGAGATCGTCGCGGCTGGCGAGATGCGAGATGACCTCGTTGACGTTCATGTTGGTCGACGTGCCGGAGCCGGTCTGAAAGACATCGACGGGGAACTGATCGCCATGACGCCCCGCGATGATCTCGTCGGCGGCGGCGACGATCGCGCTGGCGCGCGCCTCATCGAGAAGCCCAAGCTCGTGATTCACCTGCGCCGCTGCCCGCTTGATGCGCGCCACGGCCGCGATGAACTCGGCCGGCAGCGGCTGGCCGCTCACGGGGAAATTATTCACGGCGCGCTGAGTCTGCGCGCCATAGAGCGCATCCTGGGGTACTTCGAGCTCCCCCATGCTGTCGCGTTCGACGCGTGTCTGGGTCATGACCTTCTCCTTTACGATACGGATGCTTGACCGACCAGCGGCACGCCTGCCGGCGGCCGGGACGTTACAAGGCTAGCAGCCGATCGCCACCATAGCGCCGATTCCGCATGCCGCGCTTGAGCATGGCGCGACTGAGCATAGCGCGGCATCCCTGCCGGCAACGTCAGTCGAATTCGATGATCTGCCGGATGGCGTCCCCCTTCGCCAGACGCTCGAAGCCGTGGTTGATCTCGTCGAGCCGCAGCCGGTGCGTCAGCAGCCGGTCCACCGGCAGGCGCCCCGAGCGGTAGAGTGCGATGTACTCCGGCACATCCAGCGACGGCACGTGGCCGCCCAGGTACGAGCCCTTCAACGTGCGCTCCTCCGCGACCATGCGGGTCGGGCTGATGGCAAACCGCACGTCCGGGTGGGGCAATCCGGAGGTCACCGTCGTGCCGCCGCGGGCGGTGCACTCATAGGCGAACTCGAGCGCCTGGGAGACGCCGGCGAACTCTGCCGCGATATCAACGCCGCCGCCACTGATCTCGCGAACCTGCTCGATGGCGTTCGGAGCGCCGGGATCGACCACGTGGGTCGCCCCCAGCGCTTTGGCCGTCTCGCGCTTGTCGGCGGCGATGTCCGCCGCGATCACCTGGCGCGCCCCGCCGCCGAGCGCGCCCATCACCGCCGCCAGACCGACCCCGCCGAGCCCGACGACGAGTACGGAGTGCCCCAGCCGCAGTCCCGCGGTGTGGACCACCGCGCCGACGCCGGTGAGGACCGCACAGCCGAACAGCGCCGCGATATGGAACGGCAGGTCCGCCTCGATTCGAGTCAGCGACCGCCGCGATGCCACGGCATACTCGGCGAATCCCGACACGCCGATATGGTGATAGACCGGCTGACCGTCACGATGCAGGCGCATACCGCCACCCAACAGGTGTCCGGCGGTGTTAGCGACCTGTCCCGGTGCGCACAGCGCCGCCCGACCCGCGAGGCACGAAGCGCAGCCGCCGCAGCTCGGGGCGAACGAGAAGACCACGTGATCGCCCGGCGCGAGATCGGTGACGTCATCGCCGACCTCGACCACCTCGCCGGCCGCCTCGTGCCCCAGCACCATCGGCAACGGCCGCGGGCGATCGCCGTTGATGGTCGACAGATCCGAATGGCAAAGCCCGGCGGCACGAATCCTGACCAGCACTTCGCCGGCGCCGGGCGGGTCGAGTTCGACCTCCTCGACGGAAAGCGGCAGAGAATCGCTGTACGGTCGCGGGCGCTGCATCTCATGAATCACGGCGGCACGGATTTTCATGGCTTCTCCAAAAGACAGGTAGGCGCTGGCATTGTGGCAACCACGCGCTAGCCTAAGCGCAATTGCGCCGGGGGTGACCGAGACTTTGGTCGCCCGCCGGCCACTTCTCAGCGGCAGCGCAGCACTCGTTGCCGATGCCGACCAGCTGACGGCGCCCCGCTCGCTTGGCCTCTCCGGCAAACCCCGTTACGCTGCTTCCATCGTCAGGAAGACGTCTGTCGCAGTATCGCTCCTCGCGCTGTCACCACTCATCGATCGAGTCACGACGGACCCGATGGACTTGTCGTCAGCGACACGTACGTCGCCCGGATAGCCAGCAAAACGCATGAACGATCACCACAACGCCCCAAGCCAAGCCTTGCCGCCGGCACGCCTCACACGTCTGGCGCCCGCCGAGAGTGAATGGCATGCCCACACGATACGCGAGCTCCCCTCGAACGGCGCCGGCGTCGACTACGTTCGTCACCACGCCTTGACCAGCCGCCAAACCGACACGAGCTGGAACGTCGTCGAGAAATCCTTGCGCAAACCGCTTCTGTACCGCAGTCGCGAAGCCCGTTTCTACCGCCACTACGCCATGCTCACGACGTGTCGCCGGATCGCCTACCCGGCCCTTCTCGGCGTGACGGAAACGCCTCGACGCTCATCCATCTATTCGGAGTACATCGCTGGCAAGCGGCCGGTGAGAGAGAAACTGCTGCACGATGCCGCGGGTGGAATCGCGGAGCTGGAAGCCGTATCGGCGCGCTACATCGCCGCCGGCACCGCGAGTGCCCGTCTCGATTTCTGGCTGATGGATTTCTTTCGCTGGCCCTACCTGCGGCACACGCGCCTCAATTTTCAGCGCTTTCTGGTCAATCTGGAGATACCCGAGATCGCCAGCGAAACCCGCGAGCGTCTGCTGCCACCCCTCAAGGCGCTCGGCCCCCGGCTGAAGGCGCGCCTGCGTGCGGCGAAAGAGACGCCGCGCTGCGTCTGTCACCTCGACTATGCCGCCAAAAACATGCTCGTCGATGGCGACCGCCTCTATCTGCTCGACTGGAGCGAGGTCAAGATCGGACGCATCGGCTTCGACGGTGCGGATCTGCTCGCCAAGCTCTTCGTGCATACGCCGCTGTCCCGCTTCGATGACGTACGCCGACGGTTCGAGCAGGATTACGACCAGGCACTTGCCGAGGACTATGGCGCGCACCACCTCGTCGCCACTGCCGCCTTCAATCGCCAGACGCTATTCACCCTGCTCTCGCTGTGGCGCTGCCTTCAGCAACAGACGATTCGTACGCACGTCGAGGCAGGCACGCTAGACGTACTCGTCGCCAGGCTCGACTATCTACTGGATGCCTGTACTCGGGGGGCGTCCGCCGTCGAAAACGATTCGGCGACGGAGACGCAGTCATCGGCGCCGATCGCCGTCACCGCCCTGTCGAAGTGAATCATCCCGCTCTCCCTCTCGCGCGCCTTTCTCTATCCTCGCAATCCAGGAGTCATCAGCATGTGGCATCGTACCCAGTTCAGTCTCGAGTCCCGCCGTCAGGGCTTTCATCTCGTGACCGACGAGATTCTCGCGGCACTGCCCGAACTCCAGCGAGTTCAGACAGGCCTGCTGCATCTCCAGCTCATGCATACCTCGGCTTCGCTGACGCTCAACGAGAACGCCGACCCCGACGTGCGCCACGACATGACGCTCTTCGCCGACAAGCTCGCCCCGGCCAACGTCGCCGGCATGCAACACACGCTGGAAGGTCCCGACGATATGCCCGCCCACGTGCTGGCGAGCCTCTTCGGTACCGAACTGACGCTGGCGGTGGAGAGAGGCCGACTGCTGACCGGTACCTGGCAGGGAATCTGGCTCGGCGAGCATCGCCGCCACGGCGGCGCGCGCAAAGTCGTCGCGACACTCACGGGCGAGTGACGCGACGAGCGAGCCTCTGGCGGGCGCGATGGGCCGCGGCGATGGGCCGCATCGATAGCGACCTGCGCCCCTGACCCCCTAGATCAGTGGGAGTGTCGGGGCACCTCCGCCCCGCGACAGCCGCGGAGAAAGTCGAAGTCGCACCCCTCATCGGCCTGCAGCACGCGTTCGATGTAGAGCTGACGATAGCCGCCGGTACTGGCGATCCTGGCCGACGCCGCCGTCGGGTCCGCCTGCTCGAGCCGCCGTGCGATCTCCTCGGCAGCCACCTCCAGCTCCAGCGAGCCGGTATCGCAGTCCAGCGAGATATAATCACCGTTCTGTACGGCGGCCAACGGGCCGCCCGCCGCGGCTTCCGGGGCCACGTGCAACACCACCGTGCCGTAAGCGGTGCCGCTCATGCGCGCGTCGGAAATGCGCACCATGTCGGTGATGCCCTGCTCGAGGATCTTCGGCGGCAGCCCCATGTTGCCCACCTCCGCCATGCCGTGATAGCCACGCGGCCCGCAGTGCTTCATCACCAGAATGTCGTCGGGTAGGACGTCGAGCTCGGGATCGTTGATCCGCGCCTTGTAGTCGTCGAGATTCTCGAACACCACCGCGCGGCCGCGATGCTTCATCAGTTCGGCGCTCGCCGCCGAGGGCTTGAGCACCGCGCCGTTGGGCGCGAGATTGCCCCGCAGCACGCACATGCCGCCGTCCTCGCGCAGGGGATCCTCAAGCGGGCGGATCACGTCGGCGTTGTAGAGCGGCGCATCCTGGACGTTCTCCCATAGCGTATGACCGTTGACGGTCAGCGCGTTCGGATGCGGCAGCCGGTCCGCTTCGCCGAGCCGACGCAGCACCGCGGGCAGCCCGCCGGCGTAATAGAACTCCTCCATCAGATAGCGCCCGGAGGGCTGCAGGTCGACGATGGTGGGGGTTCCCCGACCCACTCGCGTCCAGTCGTCGAGGCTGAGATCGACGCCGATTCGTCCGGCGATCGCCTTGAGATGAATGACCGCGTTGGTCGAGCCACCGATCGCGGCGTTGGTACGAATCGCGTTCTCGAACGCCTCTTGGGTCAGAATCTTCGAAAGCTTGAGATCCTCGTTGACCATCTCGACGATGCGGTTGCCGGAGAGATGCGCCAGTACGTAACGTCGCGCGTCCACCGCCGGAATCGCTGCGTTGTGGGGGAGCGAGACGCCGAGCGACTCCGCCATGCAGGCCATGGTCGAGGCGGTGCCCATGGTGTTGCAGGTCCCGGCGGAGCGGGACATGCCCGCTTCGGCGGCCATGAAGTCGTGCATCGATATCTTGCCCGCCTTGACCTGCTCCGAGAGCTGCCAGACGACGGTACCCGAGCCGATGTCCTTGCCCTGGTGCTTGCCGTTGAGCATCGGTCCGCCGGTGACGACGATCGCCGGTACGTCGCAGCTCGCCGCGCCCATCAGCAGCGCCGGAGTCGTCTTGTCACAGCCGGTGAGCAACACCACCCCGTCGATAGGGTTGCCGCGGATCGCCTCTTCGACGTCCATGCTGGCCAGGTTACGGGTGAACATCGCCGTCGGGCGCAGATTGGACTCACCGTTGGAGAAGACCGGGAACTCCACCGGGAAACCGCCCGCCTCCAGAACGCCTTTCTTGACGTGCTCGGCGAGCTTGCGGAAGTGCGCATTGCACGGGGTGAGTTCCGACCAGGTATTGCAGATGCCGATGATCGGCTTGCCCGCGAACTCATGGTCCGGAATGCCCTGGTTCTTCATCCAGCTGCGGTACATGAAACCGTTCTTGTCGGCGCGGCCGAACCACTCGGCGGAACGCAGTTTAACGCCCTGGCTCGCCGCATCTTTCGCGTCCGGGTTATAGGACGATGAATCGCTCATGAAACTTCTCCTCGAATCACAGTAGCGTGAACAACAGCCAGGCAAGCCCGAATGCCATCAGTGAGATACCTGTCGAGACCACCGTCCATGTCTTGAGCATGGTTTGGGTATCGACGCCCAGAAACCGTCCTACCAGCCAGAACCCTGAATCGTTGACGTGGGAGTAGCCGATGGCCCCGGCCACGATCGCGACCGTCACGCAGGCCGCCGGCAGCCCCGAGAGCGACGGCTCCGCCAGTACTACCGGCGCCATGATCCCCGCCGCCGTGGTCCCCGCGACCGTCGCCGAGCCCTGTGCGACCCGGATCACCGCCGCGATCACGTAACCGGCGACAATCACCGGCAGCCCGAATGCTTGCAGGCTCTCCGCGAGCGCGTCGCCGATGCCGCTGGCGGTGAGTACGCCGCCGAACATGCCACCGGCCCCGGTGATCAGAATGATGCTGCAGACCGGTGCCAGCGCCTGCTCGACGACCTCGTTGATCGATGCCATGGCGCCGCCCCCGCCGCCACGGATCACCAGCAGCCACATCGCCACGCAGGTGCTGATGAGCATGGCGATGGGCGTTTCGCCGATCAGCGTGAGTGCCTGCACCAAGGCGTTGTCCCCCTGAATGGCGCCACCTTCGACCAGCGTCGAGAGCCCGGTGTTGAGAAAGATCAGCGCCAGCGGCAGCAGTAGCACCAGCAGCACCGTCTTGAAGCTCGGACGGCGCGCCGGTTCCACCTCGTCGTCTTCACCGCCCATCAGACTCGGCACCGGCTGGAACGGCGTTCGGTTGGCGAGCAGCAGCGACAGCCGATAGCCCATCAGGTACCAGGTCGGCAGCCCCACGATGAGTGCCACGAACAGCACCTTACCGATGTCCGCCTCCAGAAAGACCGCGGCGGCGACCGGTCCAGGATGCGGCGGCATCAGCGCGTGCATCACCAGAAACGCCCCGGCTGCCGGCAGCCCGTAGAGCAGCAGCGATGCCTTGAGCTCCCGCGCCACTGAGTAGATCACCGGCAGCATCACCACGAAGGCGGCATCCAGAAAGATCGGGAAGCCGAACAGCAGACAGGCGATGGAGAGTCCGAGAGGCGCCTTCTCGCGCCCGAAGGCGCGGATCAGCGTATCCGCCAGCACGCGAGCGCCGCCGGATACCGCCACCAGCCGCCCGAGCACGGCGCCGAAACCGATCAGCAGTGCCACGTTACCCAGCGTGGTGCCGAAACCGTCGAGCAGCACCGGCAGCAGGTCGGCAACGGCGATGCCCGTCGCCAGCGCGGTGGCGATACTCACGATGACCAGCGCGAAGAACGGATGCAGTTTGATCTTGATGATCAGGACGAGAAGGACGGCAATGGCGAGCCCGGCGATCCCCATCAGCATGAGGGTGGGCAGAGCCGACGCCGTCGGTACCGTGTCTTGCATGGCGGTCTCCTCGGCAGTGACGCTGCCGGTTACGATCGGTGGAAGTACCTCGCCACGTTATCCAGCCGACTCGATAACCGATAATGCCCACTCACGCAGACATTCATATCCAAACGCATATTAATGAGCGCGGTAGCGGATGAGCCGGGGCGGTCACACTTGCGCCCCGCCCTTTCACCACGACAAAAGTCGAAGACGATTTAGACCATCGTCGCGTGGTTCGTTGGCTCAGCCGCCGGCGCGTCGGCTCTGCTTCCAGCGGTCGAACATCACCGCCAGCAGCAGGATCGCCCCGCGAACCAGGTACTGATAGAACGTGGGGACGTTGAGCAATCCCATCGCGTTCTGCACACAGCCCATGATCAGTACCCCGACCAGAACGCCGGTGATCGAGGCGACCCCGCCGGCGAGCGAGACGCCGCCGAGTACGCAGGCGGAAATCACCGCAAGCTCGAGCCCCTGAGAGGTATTGGGATCGCCCAGTCCCATACGCGAGGTGAGCAGTACCCCGGCGATGCCGGCCACCAGCCCCTGTAGCGCAAAGACCGTGATCTTGAGTCGGCGCACGTTGACCCCGGCGAGACTCGCTGCCTCGGCGTTACCGCCGGTGGCCAGCGTGTTGCGGCCGAACGCGGTCAGATTGAGCACCACGCCGAATACCAGGAAACAGCCGATCATGGTCCAGACCGGTAGCGTCAGGCCGAGAAAACTGGCGCTGCCCAGGTCGAAAAAGCCCGGCACGGTGATCATCACCGCGTCGCCGCCGGAGGTGATGTAGGCGAGTCCGCGAACGAACTCCATCGCCGCCAGCGTGGCGATCAGCGAGTTGATTCCGAAGCGTGCGACCACGAAACCGTTGAACGCGCCGACGGCGGCGCCGGCCGCGATCCCCACGGCGACGCCGATGAGCACGCTGCCGCTGGTCGAGGTCACCGTCGCGGCAACGACCCCGGCGAACGCGACGATGGAGGCTACGGAGAGATCCACCTCGCCCAGCGCCAGCACCATCATCATGGTGGTGGCAATGGTGCCGATCAGCGTGATCGACAGCAGCAGCCCGACGATATTGCGGCCGGTCAGGAAGTCCGGCACCAGCACCGACAGGCCGATGAACAGCAGAATGAATACCGCGATGAGCCCCGAGGTATCGAGCAGCGCTCGCAGCGGTTTCGGCAACCCCCGACGCCCTTCGGGAGCGGCGGCGCCGGCGGATGCGACTTTGTCACTGGACATGACGACGGTTCCTTTCAATCAGTTCGGTAAGCGGACGATCGGTTCGATGAGCCGGCGCGCGGTCGGATGAGCGTGCACTCGGCCCGGTAAGCGGGGTGGCGTTGACGATGCCCCGTCATGCGGGAAGCGCGAGGCCGAGTAGACGCTCCGGTGTCGCCTCGTCGCGCGGCACGACATCGATGAGCTCGCCATCACGCATTACGCCAATGCGATCGCAGATCGAACTCACCTCCGCCAGATCGCTCGAGATGACCAGCACGCTCTTGCCCTGCTCGGCGAGGTCGTAGAGCAGCGAATAGATGTCCCGCCGCGCGCCGACGTCGATACCGCGGGTCGGCTCGTCCATGACGAACAGCTCGATCCGCTCGGCGAGCCAGCGCGACAGGATCACCTTCTGCTGATTGCCCCCCGACAGGTTGGCGATCGGCGTCTTCGGTCCCGGCGTCTTGATGCTCAGCCGGCGGATGTAGTCGCGGGTGTTCTCGGTCTCGCGCTTGGCGTTGCGAAAGATCCCCCAGCGGCGGAAGAATCGGCGACAGCTGACGTTGAGATTGTCGGAGACGCTCGCCACCGGAAAGATGCCCTGTGACTTGCGGTCCTCCGGACACATGGCGATGCCCGCGCGAATCGCCTCGCCCGCCGTCGAAAAACGCCGTGGCTGCCCGTCGAAGATCACGCGCCCACCGCTGGCCCGTTCGGCGCCGCAGACCAGGCGCATCAGTTCGCTACGCCCGGCGCCCACGAGGCCGAAAAGCCCCAGCACCTCGCCGCGATGAATCTCGAGACTGACGGGGGCACTGACGCCTCGCCCCTCGATCCCCTCGAGGCGCATCAGCACGTCGCCTCGCTGGCGCGAGCGGTAGCCGTAGACGTCGGCGATGTCTCGCCCCACCATCTCGCTGACGATCAGATCGTTGTCGACACCGTCGAGGGTGTCGTGGGTGCGAATGTGGCGACCGTCGCGGAACACCGTCACCGCATCGCACATGTCGAACACCTCCTCCATGCGATGGGTGACGTAGAGCACCACCCGGCCTTCGTCGCGAAGACGCGAGACGATCCGCTTGAGATGTCGGATCTCCTGCACCGACAGCGAACTGGTGGGCTCGTCGAAGGCGATGATCCGGGCGTCTCGCAGCAGTGCCCGGCCGATCTCGATCATCTGCTGCTGGCCGATGGAGAGCTCGCGTACCTTGGTCGAGGGATGAATGCTCCCTTCGCCCAGTTCTTCGAGAATCGCCATCGCCCGCTCGCGCATCTGCCGACGGTCGATGAAGCCGCCGCGGGCCGGCAGCTGGCCCAGCAGCAGGTTTTCCGCCACCGAGAGATTGGGCGACAGCGTGAGTTCCTGATAGATGATCGCCACGCCCCTCGCCAACGCCTCCCGCGCGTTGGCGAAGACCACCGCTTCGTCGTCGATCCAGAGCTGGCCCGCGGTAACGCGATTGACCCCGCTCAAAACCTTGAGCAGCGTCGACTTGCCGGCGCCGTTCTCCCCCATCAGTGCGTGAACCTCTCCGCCACGCGCGGAAAAGCTCACCCCGTCGAGGGCCTTGACCCCGGGAAACTCGACGGTGATGCCGTCAACGCGCAGGCTCGCTTGCGCTCGTGCCATCATGGCTCTCCGCTCGGTTGATGACGCTCGACTCGGTTAATGCCGCTCCGCTCGGTTGGCGTGGGATCACAGCCCAAGCTCGTCACGCACCTGCTGCCAGTTGTCGCGGGTCATCAGTTCGCCGGTGGTCTCGGTGTTGGCCGGCGGCATGTCGTCTTCGGTGATCCAGGTGTAGAGATTCTCCGCGCTCTGGCGCCCATGCATGGTCGAACTCACCGCCACGGTGCCGTAGAAGCCGGTCTGGCTCTGGCGCTGGAACTCCGCGAAGGCCGCGCCCGAGCCGTTGATGCCCACCCCGATGACGTCCTCCGGTGCCAGACCGTACTGCTCGCTGGCGCGTACCCCGCCGAGCACGCTCTCTTCGTTGAGGGCATAGATCACCCAGTGCTCGTAGTCGGCATTTTTCGAGAACACCGGTGAGGCGGCGGCGAATCCACTGCTGGTGTCGGTGTTCTGCTGCGGCGCATCGAAGATGTGACTTTCATCGAAGCCCGACTCGACCAGCGCATCGGTGGCACCGTCGGTGCGTTCCTTGGCGGTCGGCAACTCGTTGTTGCTGAGTCGCAGCGCCGCGACGCTATCCATGTCCCAACCGCGCGCTTCCATCTCGGCGGCGATCGCGTCACCCACCTGCCGACCGATCTTGTAGCCCGACATGCCCAGGTGCGGCACGTCCGCCATCGGCTCGCCGTTGGCGCCGACGAACTGATCGTCGACGGTGACTACCTTCATGCCGTACTGCTTGGCACGATTCATGATGGCCGGCCCCAAACGAACGTCCGGCGGGCAGATCACGAAACCGTCGGCGCCCTGGGAGTTGAGGTTGTCGATGGCGCTGAGCACTTGCTGGCCATCTTCTCCGGCCAGTCGCACCACCTCGAAGCCCTCTTCCTGACCGAGCTTCGTCGCCGCGTCCTGCTCGTTGATGAACCAGGCTTGCTCGGGTTTCTTGACGATGAAGCCGATCTTGACGTCGTCCTGAGAGTGGGCCCCGCCGATTCCGAGACCCACGGAGATGCTCAAAGCGAGTAGCGAACGTTGGAAGGCACGGTTCATGGTTGTCCTCCGCCCTGTCGGGCTCGATTGTTATGGACGGCAGAGACTGCCGGTGCTTCTGCCTTGGGTACGCTGCGACGATAAGAGCGAGGTCAATAACCGCCTAATATTCAAACCGCCGTTCGCCGATACCGTTTTGTATATCGCTCTTCGCGAGCCCAGGTATTCAGCCCCGCGCCAGCCGGCAGGCGGCGTTCTCCGACAGACCAAAGTCGCCCTCGACTTTGGTCAGGCGTGATCCCGGCGCACAAAAAAACCGCCCGGGCGGGCGGTCCTTGGCGGCACGAATGATCGCACCGCGCCTGGGTCGGGCGCCCGTCACACCTTGGGGTACCACGGGCGAGCCAGGATCAGGGCAGATTGTCCTCGGTCGAGAAGCGATAGACCGTCTGGCTGTGGTAGGTCTCGTCGGGTTCGACACGCGTCGAGGGGAAATTCGACTGATTGGGAGAGTTGGGAAAGTGCTGGGTCTCCAGCGCCAATCCCGAACGGAGAACGTAGGGTTGGCCGCTCTTGCCGACCAGCGTGCCGTCGAGGAAGTTGCCCGAGTAGAACTGCAGGCCCGGCTCGGTGGTTTCCACTTCCAGAACGCGACCGCTGTTGGGTTCGACCACCCGCGCCGCTCGCGTCAGCGTTTGTGGCGCCGCGGCATTCTTGATGAGCACGAAATTGTGATCGTAGCCCTTGCCGTAGGCGAGCTGGGTATCGCGCTGCCCCAGCCGTGACCCGATCGTCGTCGGCGTCTGGAAGTCGAACGGCGTCCCCGCGACCGGTGCGATCTCGCCGGTGGGAATCAGCGTCTCGTCGACCGGCGTGTAGGCACTGGCGTTGATGGTGAGCTGATGATCGAGAATGCTCGGGTTGCCTTCGCCGGCGAGGTTGAAATAGCTGTGCTGAGTGAGGTTCACCGGCGTTGTCTTGCTGGTCCGCGCGCGGTAGTCGATCACCAGCGCATCGTCATCGGTGAGCGTGTAGGTGACGCGGGTGGCGAGCTCACCGGGAAATCCCTGCTCGCCGTCGGGGCTGGTGTAGGTCATTACCACCCCGCGGCCATCGGAGCTCGAGAAGGGCTGGGCGTTCCAGAGTTTCTGATTGAAGCCTTCGTTGCCGCCGTGGAGCGTGTTCGGGCCGTCGTTGGTGGGCAGCTGGTAGGTCTGGCCGTCGACGGCGAATCGACCGTCGGCGATACGATTGCCGTAGCGGCCGATCAGGGCACCAAAGTAGGGGTTGGCTTGACGATAGGTGGGTGAGAGATAATCGCCGAGCGAGTCGAACCCGAGAACGATATCGTCCATGCGGCCGTAACGATCCGGCGTCTCCAACGACAGGATGATCCCGCCGTAATTGATCACCCGCATCTCGATGCCGTTGGCATTGGTGATCGTGTAGCACTCGACGCTGCGACCATCCGGCAGTGTACCGAACCCGGACTGCTCGATGCCCGCCGGCAGCATCGAAGACATGCCCCCGCTGCCACCGCCCGTTGCAGCAACGGCCGAACCGGCGGCAATCGTCGCCAGTGACAGTCCGACCCCCATCGACCAAGAAAAAGCGAGATGTTTCATGGAAGACCCCTCGACGTTTGACACGGTGAAGCCGCGGCGAATGCCGGCTTCGGAATTTTCAAACTAGCCGCTGCTCGGTGAGTTGGCTACGCCGGAAAGCCGTTTCCACACTGAACCAAAGTCGAACCGTCGAGGTAACGTCATGCGCTCTCGCTCCAACCATCTCCTGGCCCCCGACTGGTTCCTCAACGTCCGGCTCAAGTTCCGACACCTGCAGCTGTTCGTGGCGCTGGACGAGTGCCGCAACCTGCACCGGGCCGCCGAGCGCCTGGGTATGAGTCAGCCGGCGGCATCGAAGCTGCTGGGCGATCTCGAAGCGCTGCTCGGGGTGACGCTGTTCGAGCGTCACTCCCGCGGCGTCACGCCCAACTGGTACGGCGAGAGCCTGATCCGGCACGCTCACGCCATGCTCACCTCGCTGACCCAGGCCAGCGACGAGATCAACGCGCTCAGGGAGGGCAACGCGGGCACCGTTTCCATCGGCACGGTGATGGCGCCGGCGGTGACGCTGCTGGCGACGGCAGTCGAGCGGGTGCACCGCGAAGCGCCCCACCTGCAGGTCAACATCGACGTCGACGTCAGCCGCCAGCTGGTGCCGCGCCTGCGAGCCGGCGCCTACGACTTCGCCATCGCCCGCATCCCCGCCGACATGCCGGCGAGCGATTTCGTCTTCGAGGAGATCGGCGAGGAAGCCCTGTGTGCGGTGTGCCGCGCCGACCATCCGCTGGCGGACACGCCGATCAACGATCCTCGAGCGCTGAGTCCATACCCGTGGGTGCTGCAGCCCACCGGCTCGCTGATGCGCCAGCGCGTCGAGCACCTTTTCTTGCACTTCGACTCACCGCCACCGGCGCGAATCATCAACACGCCGGACATCTACATGGCCTTGGCGATGGTCGACAAGTCCGATGCGATCACCGTGACGACGCGCGAGGTCGCGGAGCTGCTCTGCCGCCAGCCCCGCTTTGCGATTCTCGCCCTGCCGGAAGCGCTCAGCGTCCAGCCTTACGGACTGATCAGCCTTCGCGAGCGTCGCATGTCGCCGGGAGCGGCGAGACTGATGAGCACGCTGCACCGAATGGTGCGCGAGAGCCAGGCCTCGCCCGCGGTCTGATCCCGGACGCCCCGGGGCTCAAGTACCGGCTGCCAGCTTTCACCAGCGGTCACGCAGGCGATAGAACGTGGTCGCCAGCGCGAGCAGTGGCACTCGCAGGCGTTCGCCCCCCGGAAACCGCCGGTGGGGGATCGCCGCCATCTCGTCGAACCGCGCCGGCTCGCCGTCGATCGCTTCCGCCAGCAGACACCCCGCCAGCCCCGCCAGCGCCATGCCGTGCCCCGAGTAGCCGTGCGCGTAATAGAGCGTGTCGCCGAGGCGCCCGAAATCCGGCGCCCGGTTGAGTGTGATGCCGACGTCTCCTCCCCAGCGATAATCGATTCGCGTTCCCGTCAGCGCCGGAAAGAGCGCGCTCATTTTCTCGCGCATGCGTCGATCGAGCGCGCGGGGCTCGCGGCCGCTGTAGCTCACCTCGCCACCGTAGAGCAGGCGCCGATCGGCGGAGAGCCGGTAGTAGTCGAGCACGAAATTGGCATCCGAGACCGCCGGATCGCTCGGCAGAATGCGGGAGGCGAGCGCCGCGTCGAGCGGCTCGGTGGCGATGATGTAATTGCTGACTCGCATGATGCGGCCATCGAGCTGCGGAACCAGCCCGTTCAGGTAGGCGTTACAGGCGACGACGACGGCGTTACACCGCACGCAGCCACTGGCCGTCATGACCCGCGTGACGTCGCCACGCTCGACTCGCGTGACCGGGGAGCGAGCGAGCAACGTCGCCCCCGCGCGCTCGGCGGCGCGCGCCAGGCCGAGCGTGTAGTTGAGCGGATGAAGGTGGCCACCGGCAGCATCGAAAAGTCCGCCAAGGTAGGCATCGGTACGCACGTGATCGCGAAGGGCATCCCGGTCGAGCCAGCGCTCACCGGTATAGCCGTAGATCTTTGCCATGCGCTCGGTATGCGCCTGCATGGCCTTGGCGTGGCGGGGTTTCACCGCCGCATGGACGTAGCCATGACGCAGATCGCAGGGAATATCGTGGCGCGCGATCAGGCGCTCGGTGAGGTCGACGGCTTCGCAGCTCATCGCCCAGAGACGACGCGCGGCATCCAGCCCGACGGCGTTTTCGATCGCCGGCATTTCGGTGCCGAAGCCCGGCAGTATCTGGCCGCCACTGCGCCCCGACGCACCGTGTCCGATCTCCCCAGCCTCCAACAGAACGACTCGATAGCCGCGCTCGGCCAGGTGCAGCGCCGCCGAGCAGCCGGTCACGCCACCGCCGACGATGCAGATATCTGTCGTCTCATCCCCTTGGAGAGCGCTTGTCGAAGCCAAGTCGAGCTGGCGGGTAGCGTGGTAGTAGCTGCGCGGTAACGAAACGCTCATGGCAAATCTTAAGCCCCGCTTAAATTAATGGTATCGTCGCTTTCGGACGAGCGCATCGGGAACCCATTCCGCAGCGACTCGTCGGCCTACCGAACGACCGCCGGCTACCGAGACCTCACGTGGACCCGACAATTTCTCCCACCTACCGCCCTTATTTTGCACACCATGGCCTGACGGATTTCGACGCGTTATGGGCGCTGACGCTCGAGCCGGTCGATCTGCCTAACCGCGAGCGCGGCGGTCACTCCGAAGTAACGCGGTTGACGCTCGATGCGCCGGGCCTGCCCACTCGTACCTTTTTCTTGAAGCGACAGACCAATCACCTCGGGCGCAGCCTGCGTCGACCTCTCGGCGAGCCGACATTCTCGCGCGAAGTGCGCAATATCGAGACGTTTCATCGCTTGGATATTCCAGCGCTGACCGTTGCCTACCATGCCGAGCGCCGCCGCGACCATAACTGGGAGGCGATCCTGGCAACGCCGGAACTGGAAGACTACACCGATCTCGTCTCGCTCAATGAGCAGTGGGAAGCGCTTTCACAGCCGATTCGCCGGTCGATCGTCGTCAGCTGTGCGGCACTCCTGCGCCGACTGCACGCCAGACGCTGGCGCCACGGCAGCCTGTACGCCAAGCATGTGTTCTTGCGCCCCGATGCGGCCGCCACGCATGGCTTCGCCGCCTGTTTCATCGATCTGGAAAAGGCGCGGCCACTGATCAACCCGCGCCACGAGCGCCGCCGTGACGTTCAGCGCTTCGCTCGTCGCTTGACTCAGTGGGGGGGCGAAGAGTGGCGGCTCTTCCTGGACGAATATCTCGGGCGCTCGGGCGATGGCCGTCGTGACGCACGCTGGCAGACGATTCTCGAAAGGGAGTCGCTTCAGTCAGCCGAGCGTAGCTGACAGACCGGACAGTGTGGATCACGCGGCAGCTCGAAACGCCGCCACTCGCCGCGAAGCCCGTCGAAGGTCGAAAGCCCCCGATGCGAGACACCCGCCCCACTCAAGAGCTTGAGCGCCTCCAGCGCCTGGAAGCTGCCGATGACGCCGACTAACGGTGACACCACACCGCTTTCGGCGCAGCTGAGGGCATCCTCGCCCGCCTCATCGCCATACAGGCAGGCGTAACAAGGGCCCTCGGCAACTCGGGGATCGAACACCGCGAGCTGACCGGAGAAGCGGATGGCAGCCCCGCTGACCAGAGGTGTCGCGGTCTCAACGCAGGCGCGATTGATCGGAAAACGGCTGGAGAAGCGGTCCGTGCAGTCGAGTACGACATCCGCCTGCGCCACCGCAGCGAGCAGTGCCTCGCCGGCCAGTCGGCTCGGCAGCGCTTCGATCCGGCAGTCGCCATTGAGTGCCAGTGCCGCTTTGGCGGCGGAGGCGGCCTTGCCAGACCCCAGTGAGGCCTCGGTATGCGCGATCTGGCGCTGCAGATTGGAGCGCTCGACGACGTCGTCATCGGCGACGGTCAGTCGCCCTACGCCGGAAGCTGCCAGGTAGAGCACCGCCGGTGAGCCCAGCCCGCCGGCCCCGACGATGAGCGCGTGCGACTCGAGCAGACGCGTCTGCCCCTCGACATCGATCTCGTCGAGCAGGATATGGCGGCTGTAGCGAAGTAGCTGGTCGTCGTTCATGGCCTCTCGCGGGTTACGTCGGAAGTGGATCGGAGCGGGCAAAGGCGCGAATCGAGGGGGCGTACCCGACTCAGCGCTCGTCGATCGCCTCGAGTTCGGGAATGGGTAGCGACAGGGCCTCTTTGACCTCCTCCATCACCACGTAGCTCTTCGACTCCTTGACCCCGGGCAGGGTCAGTACCACGTCGCCGAGAAGCTGACGATAGGCGGACATCTCGGGAATGCGACATTTGAGAATGTAGTCGAACTGGCCCGATACGAGGTGGCACTCCTGGATCTGCGGCAGCTCGGCAACGGCCCGACGAAACTCGTCGAACACCGCTGGCGACTGCGTGCTGAGACTGATCTCGACGAACACCAGCAGATTCGACTTGAGCGCCTTGGGATCGAGCAGCGCCCGGTAGCCACGAATGACGCCGGCGCGTTCAAGTCGTTTGACCCGCTCGAGACACGGCGTGGTCGACAACCCCACCTGAGTGGCGAGATCGACATAGGAGATGCGCGCGTTGTCCTGAAGACAGCGCAGAATGTTGAGATCGATACGGTCGAGCGAGCGCGATTTGGCTTTCATTGCTGTCATTGTTCCAGCCAGTGGATCGAGAAACGTCGACCCCGCCCGCCTGGCACCGGCGGGGTCGGCGCGTTAGTACTATCACAGCTGCGCGTCGCGGACATCCACCGCTGCGTGTCGCGGACGCCTACAGCTGCGCGCCGAGCCCATCGGTCCTCGCGAACGCCCCCGCCGAACGGTTCCCGGGCGGGTCATCGCCGAGCCCGACCGGGTCAGCCACGCAGCGCGAGGGAGCGTCGGGTAATGTCTCCCGTCACCGCTTTTGCGGCTCACCGTCCCAGCGGCCGCCGGTCACCCGCTCGCGGCCGCCCAGATCTTCGAAGGTCGCGACGTCGCGATAGCCGTGGTGCTCGAGGCGTCGCCGGAGCGTCGCCCCTTGTTCGAATCCGTGTTCGAGCCAGAGCCAGCCGCCGACGTTCAGATGCGTACGAGCGCCGATGACGAGCGTCTCGAGAGCGGCGAAACCGTCAGCGTCGGCGACCAGCGCGCTGCGTGGCTCGAACCGCACGTCTCCTCGAGTCAAGTGCGGGTCGTCGTCGGCGATATAGGGGGGATTGGAGACGATGACGTCGAATCGACGTCCGGCGAGCGCGGAGAACCAGTCACTGATCATCACCTCGACCTCAAGGCCGAGCCGTTCGGCGTTGGCCGCCGCCAGCGCCACCGCGTCGGCGGAGTCGTCGACAGCGCTGACCCGCCATCCGGGCCGCTCGCAGGCAAAGGCCAGCGCCACCGCGCCGGTACCGGTGCCGAGATCGAGCAGTGCTCCCGCTTGCCGTGGCGCCGAGGCCAGCGCCGCCTCGACCAGACGCTCGGTATCGGGACGCGGAATGAGCGTCGCCGCCGTGGTATCCAGTTCGAGCCCCCAGAACTCTCGCCGGCCGACGAGATAGGCAACCGGCCACCCCGCCTCGCGCCGAGCGAGCAGAGCGTCGAAGCGGTCTTGCGCATCGGCATCGAGAGGGCGATCGCCCCAGGTGTAGAGCCAGGTTCGCCCCACGCCGAGCACGTGCATCAGAAGGAGCTCGGCATCGAGCCGCGCCGAGTCGCTCTCAGTGAGGCGACCCGAGGCTCGCCGCAGCGCCTCATCGACCGTAAGCGGCGGACGAGTCTCAGGCATCGCCCTGCAGCGCCGCCAGCTGATCGGCCTGATACTCGTTGATTAACGGCACCAGCACTTCGTCGAGATCGCCCCCGACCACCTCCCCCAGCTTGTAGAGCGTGAGATTGATGCGGTGATCGGTGAGCCGCCCTTGGGGAAAGTTATAGGTCCGGATGCGCTCGCTGCGATCGCCGGAGCCGACCAGCGAGCGGCGCGTGTCCGCCTGCTGCTGACGCTGGCTGTCCACCGCCGACTGCTTGAGCCGCGCCGCCAGCAGCGACATCGCCTTGGCGCGGTTCTTGTGCTGACTGCGCTCTTCCTGGCACTCCACCACGACACCGGACGGCAGATGAGTGATCCGGATCGCCGAGTCGGTGGTATTGACGTGCTGACCGCCGGCGCCGCTCGAGCGAAACGTATCCACGCGCAGGTCGTTGGCGTTGATGTCGATATCGCCGACTTCGCTCGCTTCCGGCATCACCGCTACGGTGCAGGCCGAGGTATGAATACGCCCCTGGGATTCGGTGGCGGGAACGCGCTGAACGCGGTGTGCGCCGGATTCGAACTTGAGCATGGCATAGACGTTATCCCCCTTGATGCGGGCGATGACCTCCTTGTAACCGCCGTGCTCGCCGTGATTGGCGCTGACGACCTCCACGCCCCAGCCACGACGCTCGGCGTAGCGGGCGTACATGCGAAAGAGATCGCCGGCGAACAGTGCCGCTTCGTCCCCGCCGGTACCCGCTCGGACCTCGAGGAAGACGTTGCTGGCGTCGTCGGGATCCTTGGGCACCAGCTGACGTTTGAGCTCGGCCTCCTGCTCCTCCAGAGTCGCGCGGGCGGCGAGCCACTCCTCTTCGGCGAGCTCGCGCATCTCGGGGTCGCTGTCGTGTCGCATCTGTTCGGCGGCATCGATGTCACCTTCGGTCCGGCGATACTGGAGCCATGACTCAACCACCGGCTCGAGTTCGGCATACTCGCGGGAATAACTGCGAAAGCGGGCCTGGTCGGCGATGGTATCGGGTTCGGAAAGTAGCGCGGACAGCTCCTCGAAGCGGTCCTGGAAGGCGTCCAGTCGTTCGCGCAGAGACGCTTTCATGCGGAATCCTGTGTCGTTGCTGAGGCGTCGATCAGCAAGCTGTCGGCCGCCTGAATGATGTCTTGGCGTGACTCGCCCGAGGCCTCGCGAAGTCGCAGGGTCGGACCGTGCATGAGCTTGTTGGCGAGCTGATGCGAAAGCCGCTTGATGACCGTCTCGGGGTCCTCGCCTCGCGCCAGCTGTGCGAGCGCCTGTGCTTCGGCGTCGCGACGCAGCGACTCGCCGTGCTGACGATAGCGCCGAATCAGATCGCCCGCGCCGCGCACGCGACGCTCGTGAAGCCAGTGCTCGACGCCCTGCTCGATGAGTCGCTCCGCCTGATGCGCAGCGACCTCGCGATGGCGCCGGTTCTCGGCGATCACCTGTTGCAGGTCATCGACGCTGTAGAGAAAGACGTCGTCGAGATCGCCCACCTCGGGCTCGATATCGCGGGGCACGGCGATGTCGACCATGAAGATGGGCCGATGTCGGCGCACCTTGAGCGCCCGCTCGACCATCCCCTTGCCCAGAATGGGCAGATCGCTTGCAGTGGAAGCGATGACGATGTCCGCCTGCTCCAGCGCCTGGGGAATGCCGCCGAGTTCGATCGCCTTGCCCCCGCAGTCGTCGGCAAGCGCCTCCGCACGGGCCAGCGTACGGTTGGCCACCGTGATCCCCAGAATTCCCGCCTCGCGCAGATGTCGGGCCACGAGCTCCACTGTCTCGCCGGCACCGATCAGCAACGCCCGGGCGCGGCCGAAGTCGTCGAAGATTCGGCTGGCGAGACTCACCGCGGCGTAGGCAACCGAAACCGGGTTCTCGCCGATCGATGTCTCGGTACGCACCTGCTTGGCGATCGAGAAGGTCTGCTGGAACAGCCGCTCCAGCTCACTACCGAGACCGGCGTGCTCGCGGGCAAGCTGATAGGCATCCTTTAGCTGGCCGAGAATCTGCGGCTCGCCCAGCACCATCGAGTCGAGCCCGGCGGCCACGCGCATGAGATGCCGGGCGGCTTCGCCTTCGTGGTAGTGATAGGCGCTATTGAGCAGCTCATGAGCGGCCATGCCGTGAAAGCTGCTCAACCACTCCAGCAGCTGACTCTCGCCGCCATCGGCGGTGACGCAGTAGAGCTCGGTACGGTTGCACGTCGAAAGTACCGCCGCTTCATGCACGTCCGGTAGCGCACGCAGCTGCCCCAGCGCCGCCGCGTACTGCGACGGTGAGAAAGCGACCCGCTCGCGCATGTCCACCGCGGCGGTCTTGTGATTGATACCCAGAGCTAGCAGCGTCATGAAATCACAGTCGATAATCTTGCATGGGTCGAGCCGCCGGCATCGATTCACCCGAATGACACCTGGGAGGCCGGAGCCGCTTGGGCCCGGTCGCACACCGGCGGCAGCCGTCGAGAGGCTCGCCGAAACGGGGCGGGCCGAATACGGGGCCTCGTGCGTCGTTACGCAGGTCCCGGTCGAACGGATGACGACACCGGCTCGAATCCGAGACGCCTGTTTCTCGAGACGCTAGCCTTTGCGGCCCCTCGCCTCTTGCAACGTCGCGTGTCGTCCAACCCTGCCCTCGCGGCGACGCCATTTTAGCACAACCGAAGAACGCTTAGCAGGCAAGCGTTTTGCGCCGGTGCACTCGGCACCGCCAAACCGCCCGCGGCGCCGATTGACCCGCCGCATTCACCGGGTATGCTTGAGCCACCGATCGATCCCGAGGACGGCATGTCCAAACGTCTGTTCTACGCCGCCGGCTGCGCGGCGCTGCTGACCGGCTGCCAAGGCATGTCGGCCGATTCCACCGCGTCTTCAGATCAGGATCCTCTGCGCAACGCGCCGCCGATCACCCGCGGCTTCGACGCCCAGGGGCTATCCGACGTGCTGCTCGCGGAGATGGCAGGTCAGCGCGGCAATTTTCGTCGCGCCGCGCTCGGCTATCAAGGCGCTGCCGAGCGCTATCGCTCGCCGGCGCTCGCCGAGCGGGCGACGCTCGCGGCGCGCTATACCGAAGACACCGACCTGCTCACCCAGACCGCCGCCCTGTGGCAGCGTCTCGCCCCCGAAGACGATGGGCCGGAGGCTCTGCTGTCGGGCATTGCCATCGATCGCGGCGACTGGCCCGCCGCCTTGGGACATCGCCTCGAACTCGCCCGTCAGGGGGGAGAGGCCGAGCTACTGTCGTTCATCGATCTGGCGCTCGAGTCCGGCGCGGCCATCGACGAACTCATTGCGCCACTGCGCGACTACGTCGCTGGCCATCCTACCGATCTCGATGCAGGTCTCGCGATGGCGAGACTCGAAGCCGTCGGCGGTGATCCCGCGGCGGCGCTGGCTCGCCTCGACCATCTGGCCGCGACGACGACCGTATCGGCGGAACTCTGGCTGGTACAGTCTCAGATCGCGCTGGGCGCGGGTGACACTGGCCTCGCCGAAGCCGCCGCCCAGCGCGGGCTCGCCCTCGCCCCGAGTGACAGCCGTTTCCTGCTGGCGCTATCGCAAAGTGCGATCGCCCGCGGTGACATTCCGGCCGCCGAGGCGCAGATCGATCGTCTGCTCAAGCGCTACCCCGACAACCCCACGCTTCGCATCGCGCTCGCCCGGCTCTACCTGCAGTCTGCCGCACCGGACGCGGCGCAACGACTGCTGCTGCCACTGCTGGATCGCGACGACACGCCGCCCGGCGCCTATCTACTGCTGGCGAGCATCGCCGAATCTCGGGGGGAGGCGGACAACGCGCTGCTCTATTACCGCCAGGTCCCCCCTGGCCCGGGTTTCAATGAATCACGAGCGCTGGCGATTCGAATGCTGGCACGCGATGCGCGCTACGCGACCCTTCAGGAGTTCGTCCGCATCGAGTCGCTCCGGCACACGCGTCAGCGCTCGACGCTGACACAGCTGGGTATCGAGGCGCTGGATGCGGCAGACCAGACGCAGGCGGCGGATGCGCTACTCAGCGATGCGCTAACCCAAGCGCCCAACGACGGCGATCTTCTCTATACCCGCGCCATGCGGGACTACACGCAGGGCAACGTTCCCCGAATGCTGGCGACACTTCGTCAGATCATCGAGCGCGATCCCAACGATGCCGCTGCACTCAACGCCCTTGGCTACACCCTGGCGACGGAAACCGATCGATTGGACGAAGCGCTTCCCCTTGTCGAGCGGGCGGCCGCCATCGATCCCGATAGCCCGGCGATCATGGATAGCCTTGGCTGGATCCATTTCCGACTCGGTGAGACGCAGAAGGCACTCGACTACCTCCGGCGCGCTTACGACAAAGTTCCCGACCAGGAGATCGCTGCCCATCTCGCCGAGGCGCTGCTGACGCTCGGCCAGGCCGCCGAGGCAAGGCGCGTGATCGACGCGGCGATGGCGAACAGCGATACGCATCCGGCCATCGACGATCTGCTCCGCCGGCATCCCGAACTTGCGCCACCCTCTTCTCCGATTTCGACAGGACGTCCCCATGCCGACGCGTCTACCGGCCAATGATCGACCGTATCTCCCCTTTCCCCGGCCATGGCGCCGCTACCGGCCCTTAGGGGCCCTTTGCCTTGCACTCTGGCTAGCCGGCTGCGCCGGTCAGGCGCCGGTTCCCGACGTCCCCCGCCAGGGCGACGACTGGGAGCGCCAGCAGAATGATCTGGTCGCACTCGATACCTGGGAGATCGCGGGCAAGGTCGGGCTGCGCACACCGGATGACAGTACCAGCGCCAATCTCGACTGGTCCCAGACGCCGCAGCACTATCGGATGCTGATCAGCGGACCGTTCGGCACCGGGCGTAGCGTGCTCGAAGGCCGTGAAGGCTCGGTCGAGCTGACCACCGGTGACGGCACTTTCACGGCCGCCTCGCCCGAAGCCCTGATGCAGCAGCAGCTGGGCTGGTCGTTGCCGATTTCGGCCCTCGATTACTGGGTGCGCGGTCTACCGGCGCCGGGAACGGCATTCGAAACTACGCCTGACGAGCTCGGCTTCCCCAAAGCGCTGCAACAGGCGGGCTGGCGTATCGAATATCGGGACTGGACCTATGCCGGCGACCTCTGGCTACCGCGACGTCTGGTCATGACCTACGACGACGTCCGCGCCACGCTGGTGGTCAATGAGTGGCGGCCAGACACGGCCGACGCAACGCCATGATGCCGGTCGACGCGCAGACGGACCGCCCCAATACGCTATCGCTGCCCGCGCCGGCGAAGCTCAACCGCCTGCTGCGGATCACCGGGCGTCGCGACGATGGCTATCACGATCTGCAGACGCTTTTTCAGCTGCTCGATCTTGCGGACACCCTGCACTTCACCCGCCGCGATGACGGACAGATCAAGCTGTCATCGGCACTGGAAGGCGTCGCTCACGACGACAATCTGGTGGTCAAGGCCGCACAGCGGCTACAGACGATCAGTGGTACCGGCAATGGGGTCGACATCGTGCTCGACAAGCGTCTCCCTCTGGGCGGGGGCTTGGGCGGCGGCAGTTCCGATGCCGCGACGACGCTCGTCGGTCTCGATCAGCTATGGGGCTTGGGGCTCGGACTCGATCGTCTGGCCGAGATCGGCCTCGAACTCGGGGCCGATGTGCCGGTCTTCGTGCGTGGCGACAGTGCCTGGGCCGAGGGTATCGGCGAGCGCCTGAATCCGGTTCGGCTCGATGAAACGGCGTTCGTCATCGTGCATCCTGGGGTCAGCGTTTCCACTGCAGCCGTCTTCAACGACCCCGGTTTGACACGTCATAGCCTCGCCATTAGTATGCGCCACGCACTCGACGGGGCCACCCCCGAGACGGTGTGGCGCAACGACTGCGAAAGCAGCGTTCGTGCGCTCTATCCCGAGGTCGACCGTGCCATTGCCTGGCTTTCGCAGTACGGGCCGGCCATGCTTACCGGGACAGGCGCTTGCGTCTTCTGTCCGCTCGACGACGCCCTGGCCGAAGAGGCCCTGCGCAATGCGCCGAGCGAATGGCAGGTCTTCAAGGCTCGCGGCTGCAATCGCTCACCGCTGCATCGCACCTTGAAGCTCGACCGAGGCTGCACGTGAGCCGCGATCGCGCGAAGAGAGATGAAAGGATTATCGTCATTTTCTCTTAGCCAACAGCGACTCGAGACTGGTTTTACGTGCACGACTGGTCAACGGTCAGCGCCTTTGCGCATAATGTGCGCTACCGACATTGCTGGGGTATAGCCAAGTGGTAAGGCACCGGTTTCTGGTACCGGCATTCCCAGGTTCGAATCCTGGTACCCCAGCCATCTCTTCGCTATTCCAAAGCCTGCATACGGAAACCGGGACGCGATGGCCATTCAGTCCACACGACTTCCCTACCGGCGCCGCCATGGCTTCTCCCGCCGCTTCGACGTTCGTTCCCCGGGTCGAGAGACTCGCCAGGGAGACGTGTTCGCTCGCGCCGGCTCGACATCGGATCATGAGCTCTCGCCGCTCTCCCCGAGTTCCCTCTGCAGACTCGCTCGCTTCAACGCAAATCGACTCCCTACCGACCCTCTAAAGCTCTCAAAGGTGGCTGCGCGTGTCTAAATTGATGGTTTTCACCGGTAACGCCAACGTCGCCCTCGCGTCGAAAGTTGCCGAGAGTCTCGACAACCGGCTCGGCCATGCCACGGTCGGTCAGTTCAGCGATGGCGAGATCGCCGTCGAGATCAACGAAAACGTGCGCGGCAAGGATGTCTTCATCCTGCAGTCGACCTGCGCGCCGACCAACGACAACCTGATGGAGCTGATCCTGATGGTCGACGCGCTTCGTCGCGCCTCGGCCACGCGAATCACCGCCGTGGTCCCTTACTTCGGCTACGCGCGTCAGGATCGCCGAGTTCGTTCCGCGCGCGTGCCGATCTCGGCCAAGGTCGTCGCCGACATGATGGTCAAGGCAGGCGTCGATCGCGTGATGACGATGGATCTGCACGCCGACCAGATCCAGGGCTTCTTCGACGTCCCAGTGGACAACGTCTACGGCTCGCCGATCCTGCTCGACGACATCGAGCGTCAGAACTACGACAACCTGGTCGTCGTCTCCCCGGACGTCGGCGGCGTAGTGCGCGCCCGCGCGATCGCCAAGCAGCTCAACGTCGACCTGGCGATCATCGACAAGCGTCGGCCTCAGGCCAATCAGGCGCAGGTGATGCACATCATCGGCGACATACAGGATCGCACCTGCGTGGTGGTCGACGACATGGTCGATACCGCCGGCACCCTGTGCAAGGCGGCCGAGGCACTCAAGGATCACGGCGCGCGTCGCGTGGTGGCCTATGCCACGCACCCCATCCTCTCGGGGCCGGCGGTCGACAATATTAGCGGGTCGGTGCTTGACGAACTCGTGGTTGCCGATACCATACCGCTTTCCGAAGCTGCGCGTCGCAGCGGTCAGATTCGTCAATTGACGGTCGCCGGCCTCATCGCCGAGGCCATCCGCCGCGTCAGCAACGAAGAATCCGTCAGCGCGATGTTCCACTAAGACGCCGAAGCCCTCGCGGCTCGGTATCGAAGGGATCACACCGCGCGGATAGCCGAGCGACTGCCGTGACGGCAGTCGCACTCAGGAGACGGCACGGCCTGGTCGCGGGCCGTGCCGCTCTCCTTTATTGCTCAATAGAGGTGACAATCGATGTCCCATTACACGCTTACTGCCAACGTTCGTACGGAGCTGGGGAAGGGTGCGAGCCGCCGCCTGCGCCGCAAGAACGAACAGGTCGCTGCGATCATCTACGGCGGTGAGACCGCGCCGCAGCCGATCACCATCGACAAGCCGGCCTTCTACAAGGCCATCGAAGACGAGGCGTTCTTCTCCTCGATCGTCGATATCGAAGTCGACGGCAAGAGCGAGCAGGTCGTTATCCGCGATCTGCAGCGCCACCCGTACAAGGCGCTGATCACTCACGCCGACTTCATGCGTGTCGATGCCACGCACGAAATCACCATGAACGTTCCGCTCCACTTCCTCAACGAGGAAGACTGCAAGGGCGTCAAGGACGAAGGCGGCGTGCTGCACGTGCTCAACAACGACGTTCAGGTCAGCTGCCTGCCGTCGAAGCTTCCGGAGTACCTGGAAGTCGACGTCGCGGACCTGGCGCTCGGTGAGACCATCCACCTCTCCGACATCAAACTGCCGGAAGGCCTGACGCTGGTCGAGCTGTCCCACGGTGAAGAGCACGACGCTGGCGTCGTCAGCGTGACTCACCCGACCGTCGTACGTGATGACGAGCTGGCCGGTGAAGGCGTCGACGAAGACGGCGAGCCGAAAGACGAGGCGTAAGCGCCTCGACGACGTGATCAGCACAGGCAGGTGGTATGAGTGAAGTCAAAGCGGTCATCGGCCTCTGTAATCCAGGGTCGGAGTACCAGGAGACACGTCACAACGCCGGCGCCTGGCTGGTCGAGCGTCTTGCCCGGGACGCAGCGGTATCGCTGCGTCCCGAGCGTAAGTTTCAGGGGCTCTACGCCAAGATCACGCTCGGTGGACGTGATCTGCACCTGCTCAACCCCACCACCTTCATGAATCGCAGCGGCGCCTCCACGGCCGCATTGTGTCAGTTCTTCAAGATCACCCCGCAAGAACTGCTCGTCGCCCACGACGAACTCGATATCGATCCAGGACTCGCGCGCTACAAGACCGGCGGCGGTCACGGTGGCCACAACGGCCTGCGCGATATCGTCAGTGCTCTGGGTAACGTCAAGGACTTTCACCGCCTGCGCATCGGCATCGGCCACCCCGGCAATGCCAAGCTCGTCACCAACTACGTACTGGGCCGGCCCGGCAAGGCCGAACGTCAGGCCATCGACGATGTCATCGACGAGATCATCATGACGCTTCCGGATGCGCTCAAGGGTGACTGGGCCAAAGCGATGAATCGCCTGCACAGCTTCAAACCGAGCTGATACCCCTCCCCCGCCTGCGTTTCTCTCCTTTTTCCTTTCCCGCAATAGCATCAACAGTTCGCGTGGTTCGATATTGCGTTATTAGCATCTCGACGCTCGACGCCAAGAGTGTGGCCCGGACAGGCGACGTCCCGTAGAATGCGCGCCATTCGCTCTTTCGCCGTGTCTACAGATACGGCTTTCAGAACTAGCCTTCAGGAACGCACCATGGGTTTCAACTGCGGCATCGTCGGCCTGCCCAACGTGGGCAAATCGACTCTCTTCAACGCGCTGACGCGCTCCGGCATCGACGCCGAGAACTTTCCTTTCTGCACCATCGAGCCGAACACCGGGATCGTACCGATGCCCGATCCGCGTCTCGACCGACTCAGCGAGATCGTCAAACCGCAGAAGGTGCTCCCCAACACCATGGAGTTCGTCGATATCGCCGGGCTGGTCGAGGGGGCCTCCAAGGGTGAGGGATTGGGCAACCAGTTCCTGGCCAACATTCGTGAGACCGATGCCATCGCCCACGTGGTCCGCTGCTTCGACGACGACAACGTGATCCACGTCTCCAACCAGGTCGATCCGCGTGCGGACATCGAGACGATCAATCTGGAACTGGCGCTGGCCGATCTCGACGCCGTCGAGCGCGGCATCCAGCGCTTGGCACGCGCGGTCAAGGGCGGGGATAAAGAGGCAGTGGCCACCAAGGCGATCCTCGACCGCATCCAGCCGCATCTGGCAGAGGGCAAGCCGCTGCGCAGCCTCTCCCTGGATGCCGACGAACAGCGTCAGATCCGTAGCTACGGCTTTCTGACGCTGAAGCCGACCATGTACATCGCCAACGTCACCGAGGACGGCTTCGAGAACAATCCGCATCTCGACATCGTTCGCGAGATCGCCGCCGAGGAGAACGCGGTGGTCGTGCCCGTCTGCAACAAACTCGAAGCGGAAATTTCCGAGCTCGAGGACGAGGAGCGCGCCATGTTCCTCGATGAGATGGGCATGGAAGAACCGGGGCTCGACCGCGTGATTCGCGCCGGTTTCGGTCTGCTCGGCCTGCAGACCTACTTCACCGCCGGCGTGAAGGAAGTCCGCGCCTGGACCGTGAAGATCGGCGCTACCGCGCCGGAGGCGGCCGGTGCGATCCATACCGACTTCGAGAAGGGTTTCATCCGTGCCGAGGTGGTGAGCTATGACGACTTCGTCGCTCTCGGCGGTGAGAACGGCGCCAAGGAAGCCGGCAAGTGGCGTCTCGAGGGCAAGACGTACGTAGTGAAGGATGGCGACGTGATGCACTTCCGCTTCAACGTCTAAAGCGAACGGCGAAAATGCCAGAAATTCGTTGACGCATCATCGGGTTATGGTAATATTCGCCTCCGTTGTCACGCGTCAGGCGAGACGACATCGGCTACGTAGCTCAGCTGGTTAGAGCACATCACTCATAATGATGGGGTCCCCTGTTCGAATCAGGGCGTAGCCACCAGACAGCATCGAAAAAGCCCACCTCACGGTGGGCTTTTTTGTGGGTGTGTGTCGCGTTGCGCTCGGCCCCATCAAGCCGCCGCGCCCAAGGCCCTGCTGATCTCGCCCAATCGGCGCCGGACCTCGGCGACGCCAGGGCTCAACGTTACAGGGCGCGACGCCGGCTTTCCTCGATATAGCGCTCACGCAGGCGACGCACTACCTCGCCAGGATATCCATCGGCAATGGCGACCCCGTCGAGCTCGATCACCGGCGTCACGAACGACGAGGCCGATGTCACGAAGCACTCGGCGGCGCTCTGCGCCTCCTCGACGGTGAACGCCCGCTCCTCCACCACCAGATCGAGCGTCTCGGCCAGCTCACACACCACCGCGCGGGTGATGCCAGGCAGGATGTCGTGCGAGAGTTCGCGGGTGACCAGACGCCCTTCCGTCGTCAAGATCCAGGCGTTGTTGGAAGCGCCTTCGGTAACGAAACCGTCCTCAACCATCCAGGCATCATCGACGCCCGCGTTGCGAGCGGCCATCTTCGCCATCGCCGGATAGAGTAGCTGCACCGTCTTGATATCGCGTCGGGCCCAGCGCCAGTCCGGCTGTGTCACCACGCGGATGCCACGACGCCCCGAAGCCGCGTCGACCAGCGACTTGGCCTGGGTAAAGAGCACCAGCGTGGGCGTTACCGCTTCGGGGTAGTGGAAATCGCGATCGCCACTGCTGCCGCGCGTCAGCTGCAGATAGACCATCCCCTCCTTCAGCTCATTACGCCGCAGGAGCTCGCGGTGGATCTCGAGCAGCGCGTCATCGCTCCACGGCACTGCGATCTCGAGCTCGCCCGCCGAACGACGCAATCGGCGCACGTGCGCCTCGAAGTCGATCAAACGGCCGTCGAGTACCGAACACACTTCGTAGACACCGTCGGCGAAGAGAAAGCCGCGATCGAAGACCGAGACGGTGGCCTTGCGCTCATCGACATAGTCACCGTTGACGAAAACCGTTCGCTGCGTCATGCGCGCTCTCCGAGACGAATCTGTTGCGGGATCATGTGCCGACTCATCCCCAGAGCCTGCGATCTGCCGGATGGATCCCCTGAACGTCGAATACCATACCGTACTCGCGGTCCCGGGCCAGCAGCAGCGGCCCGTCCAGATCGACGATCGCGACGCCCTGCGCCACCAGTAGCGCCGGCGCCATCGACAGCGACGAGCCCACCATGCAGCCGACCATGACCTCGAAACCTTGCGCCTGCGCCTCGCGCTTCAACGCCAGCGCCTCGGTCAGACCGCCGGTCTTGTCCAGCTTGATATTGACCATGTCGTAGCGGCCGACGAGCCGGGAAAGCGATCCGCGATCGTGGCAGGCCTCGTCGGCGCATACCGGCAGCGGTCGGGAGATCGCCGCCAGCGCTTCGTCGACAGCCGTCGGCAGCGGCTGCTCGACCATGCTGATGCCGAGTTCGAGCAGTACCGGCGCCAGACGTTCGTAGGCCTCGGCATCCCAGCCTTCGTTGGCATCGACGATGATCCGCGCCGACGGCGCCCCTTCGCGCACCGCTTGCAGACGCTCGATGTCTCCCTCGCCACCGAGCTTGAGCTTCAGTAGCGGCTTCTCCGCGTGCTGCCGCGCCTTGTCGCGCATCACCTTCGGCGCGTCCAGCGACAGCGTGAACGCCGTAATCGCCGGCCGCGGGGGCTCCATCTGTGCCAGTTGCCACACCGGCTGGCCAGCCAGCTTGGCTTCGAGATCCCAAAACGCGCAGTCGAGCGCGTTGCGCGCCGCCCCGGCCCCAAGCCGCGACTGCAGCGCTTGTCGATCCATGCCCTTGGCCAGATCGTCGCGTACCGACTCGATCTGGGCGATCACGCTCTCGACCGACTCGCTGTAGTGGGCGTAGGGCACGCACTCGCCGCGCCCGATGTGAGTGCCATCGCTGAGGGTCGCCACCACCACCCGGGCATCGCTGCGCGAGCCGCGGGAGATAGTGAATACCTCAGCGAGCGGAAATACCTGCTCCTCGACCGTCAGCGTCAGCATGCCAACACCGCCTCGGCCAGCCGCTTACCGCCCTGGCGATAGGGGTCGACACACGGCAGGCCCAGACGCGCCTCCAGACCCTGCAGATAGCCCTCGGCTTCTTCGGCGTCCATGGCCGCGGTGTTCACCGAGACCCCGACCACCTGACAGGCGGGATTGACGACGCGCGCCAGCGGCAGCGCCGTGTCTCGCAGCTGCTCCAGCGTCGGCAGCTGGTAGTGCGGCAGCCCACGCATGTGCGTTCGGGTCGGTTCGTGGCAGAGGATCAGCGCGTCGGGCTGGCCGCCGTGGATCAGTGCCATGGTGACGCCCGAGTAGGAAGGGTGAAACAGACTGCCCTGCCCTTCGATGATGTCCCAATGATCGTCGTCGTTGTCCGGTGTCAGCCACTCGATGGAACCGGCCATGAAATCGGCGATCACGGCGTCCAGCGGCACCCCCTGGCCGGTGATCAGAATGCCGGTCTGGCCGGTGGCGCGGAAACTCGACTTGGTCCCGGCGTCGCGCAGCGCGATATCCAGCGCCAGCGCGGTATACATCTTGCCGATGGAGCAGTCCGTCCCCACCGCCAGGCAGCGCTTGCCGCGCCGCTTCTTGCCGTCACCGATGGGGTACTGCACCTGCGGCACCCGCACATCGATCAGTCGACCACCATGCGTTTCGGCAGCCTCGACCAGCTCCGGCTCGTCGCGCAGCAGATTATGCAGGCCGGAAGCGATGTCCATACCGGCGGCGAGCGCCTCCTTGAGTACCGCGATCCAGCGGCGCGAGATGACTCCGCCGCGGTTGGCGGCGCCGATCACCAGCGTTTTCGCGCCCTGGTCGACAGCCGCCTCGATGTCCAGGTCCGGCAGCTGCATGTCGGCCTGGCAGCCCGGCAGGCGGTACTGCCCGAGGGCGTACTCCGGACGCCAGTCGCGGATACCCTGAGCGACCTTGGCAGAGAGCGGGTCGGGGACGTCCCCCAGGAATAGCAGGTAAGGGGTCTCGAGCATGGAACATCTCCTATTCATCGATAGAGGACGGTGGCGCGACCCGCTTTATGACTGTAGAAAGCCGCCGCGCCTGCAGCAGCGTCGTCCTGCTCAACCCACCGCTAGCGACGGCCGGTTGAAGAACGTGGTCAGCGCGCGAATCAGATAGTCCGGATCTCGGGTACCGGTGGTTTCCCGGATCGAGTGCATACCCAGCTGGGCCACACCGACGTCGATGGTGGGCACGCCGAGTTCGGTAGCGGTAATCGGCCCGATGGTGCTGCCGCAGCCCATGTCGGCACGGGTTACGAACTCCTGAACGGGCACGTTCGCCTCCCGGCACAGATCGCGAAACAGCGCGCCGGTAGCGCTGTTGGTCGCGTAACGCTGGCTGGCGTTGATCTTGATCACCGGCCCCGCATTGAGGGCCGGGCCGTGCTGGGGGTCGTGCTTGTCGCTGAAGTTGGGATGCACCGCGTGCGCGTTGTCGCACGAGATCATCAGCGAGCGCTGGATCAGCCTGACGAAACCTTCGTCACCGGGCTCGCCGAGCGCCGCATTGGCGCGTCTCAGCACGTCGGCCAGGAACGGACCCTGGGCACCGCAGGCGCTGGCGCTGCCCACTTCCTCGTGGTCGTTGGCGACGAGTACCGCGCCCTGCTCACCGTCGGCCGCCAGCAGCGCCTCGAGTCCAATGAAGCAGGAGAGAAGATTGTCGAGTCTGGCGCTCGCCAAGAGTTCACCGTTGACACCGACCCGCGCCGGAGGCTGCACGTCGTAGAAACCCAGCTCGAAGTCGACCACTTCGGCATCGGTAAAGCCGTGTTCGCGCTCCACCCAGTCAAGGAGCAGGCGGTCGAAATCCGGTGCTTCGCCCCCCTGCAGAAACAGCGGCGCCATCTGGGTCTGCGGATTGACCGCGCGACCGCTATTGGCCTCGCGGTCGAGGTGGATCGCCAGGCTCGGGATGGTAGCGACGGCCTCGGCGACGTCGATCAATACTCCTTGCAGTCGCCCGTCCCCTCGACGAACATGCACTCGGCCTGCAAGGCCCAGATCGCGATCGAACCAGGGTGCCAGCAGCGCCCCGCCGTAGACCTGAACACCGAGCTGTAGCCAACCCTTGTTGACCTGCGCCGGCTGAGGCTTCAATCGCAGTGCCGGGCTGTCCGTGTGCGCACCGACCATACGCAGCGCCTCGAGCTTCGAGGCCGGCAGCTGTAGCGCGATCAGCGAGCTATCGTTACGCGTGACGTAGACCTTGTCGCCGGGCGTCAGCGTCCAGCTCTCGGTCTCGTCGAGTCGGCGGTATCCGGCGGCTTCGAGCCGCGCCGCCAGATTGGCGGTAGCGTGCCAGGGTGACGGGGAGCGGCGAAGAAAGTCGATCAAACGGTCGATAGTGGCGGTGTCGGCAACACGTTCGGTCATCGGGTTCCTCTGATGGCGATCTGTGGTCAGTCGGAGTGACTGCTACAATGGGCTTCGGAGCTGAATCGGATTCATGAATTCGGTCGTATTCTAGGGAACAGAGTGTACAGGAAACCGGGAGTGCTTCATTGATGACCCTGACTGTCGCCGCCAGGCACGCGGCCATGTGTTTGCTCGTGATGGGATGGAGCGCAGCGGCGCTTGCCGCGCCGACTCCAACCGATGAGCAGCGCCAAGCGGCGATCGAAGTCGCAGAGTCATTACAGTACGGCTCCTACGCCGATGTGAACCTCGACGACGACTGGTCGCAGCGCGCCTTCACGCGGCTGCTGGACGTGCTCGACGAGCAGCGCTCGTATCTCCTTCAGCGCGATGTCGACCAGTTCAGCGATCTCGAGACGTCGCTCGACGAGGCGGTCGAGAATGGCGAACTGGATCGAGTCTATGCCTTCTATAACCGGTATCAGGAACGCGTCGAATCGCGCCTTCAGTGGCTTGTCGATCGCGTCGACGCCGGCCTCGACTACGACTACAGCTCCAGCGAGCGGCTGGCACTCGATCGAGAAGGCGCTGCGTGGCCGGGCAGTGAAGAGGCGCTGGACGAGCTCTGGAACCGTCGCCTGGAAAATGCGGCGCTCACGCTGTCGCTGAGCGATCAGTCCCCGGAAGACATCCAGGACACGCTCCACGACCGCTATACCAATCAGCTCAACCGAGTGCGGCAGACCAAGCCGGAAGACGTGCTGGTGCTGGTGATGGCGGCAGTGACCGGCACCGTCGATCCGCATACCGAGTATCTCTCGCCCCAGCAGGGTGAATCCTTCGACATCCAGATGCGACTCTCTCTCGAGGGGATCGGCGCCCTACTCCAGAACGACGGTGAATACGTCAAGGTATCGAGCCTCGTTCCCGGGGGCCCGGCCGACAAGAGCGGCGTGCTTCAGCCTGCGGATCGGATCGTCTCGGTCGGTCAGGACGAGGATGGCGACATGGTCAATGTCGTGGGGATGCGTCTCGACGAAGTCGTCGACCTGATCCGCGGCACGAAAGGTTCGACGGTGCGGCTCGAGATCATTCCCGCCAAGGCGGTCGATGTCACCCGGACGCAGGAAGTTCGTATCATTCGCGACACGGTCAAGCTCGAGGATCAGGCGGCGCACAGCAGCGTCGAAACGCTGACTCGCGATGGCGAAACGCAGCGGATCGGCATCATCACGGTGCCGGCGTTCTACGTCGATTTCGATGCCTGGCAAGCGGGCGAAACGGACTACCGCAGCACGACGCGAGACGTGGCCAAGGAGATCGAAAAGCTCAAGGCCCAGAACGTCGAAGGGATCGTGCTCGATCTGCGCAATGACGGCGGTGGCGCCCTGCAGGAAGCCAATTCGATGATCGGCCTGTTCATCGACCGCGGCCCGACGGTTCAGGTCCGCGATGCCCGCGGCCGCATCAACCTCTACGGTGACACCGACGCCGGTACCGCCTACGACGGGCCTCTCGCCGTGCTGGTCAACCGGCTATCGGCTTCCGCCTCCGAAATCTTCGCCGGTGCGATCCAAGATTACGGCCGAGGCCTGGTCATCGGTAGCCGCACCTTCGGCAAGGGAACCGTGCAGACGCTGAACGACCTGAGCCACGGCCAGATCAAGCTCACACGTGCCAAGTTCTATCGTATCTCCGGCGAGAGCACGCAGCACCGCGGCGTCGAACCCGACATCCTCTACCCGAGCCTGATCGACCCGGATCAAATCGGCGAGAGCGCTCTCGACAATGCCCTCCCCTGGGACCGAGTCCGGCCCGTTCAGTACCAGCTATACGGCCAGCCGTGGCGCTATCTCGAAACGCTGCAGGATCGTCACGAGCAGCGTATCGCCACCGACCCCGACTTCGTCTACCTCGAAAAACAGGCCCAGTTGAGCAAGCGCCTGCGCGAACAGCAGACGAGCATCAGTCTCAATCGAGAGCAGCGTCAGCGCGAGATGGATGCGCAGGAAAGCGAACAGCTCGCCCTCGAGAATCAGCGCCGCCGAGCGCAGGGTCTCGAGCCCCTCGAGGACTGGGTCGACGCTCGCGACGCCAGTGAGTCGACGGCAGACGGCGCCGAATCCGAGCAGACCACCGACGATGCCGAACCGCTCGACCGCGCCGAGCTTCAGGAGACCGCACAGATCCTGCTGGATTACGTGCAGCTCAAGCAGCCCGCCGCTCGCTGAGACCCGGCGGTTTCGGCATCGAATGCAGTGACCGAGCCCCACGCCCGCGTGGGGCTTTTGCATGGTGCCTGATTCAGTGGCTGGGGCTGTCGGCGCCACACTCACCCGCCAGCCGCGGCGTTGTCGTCCTCCGCGCCATCTCGGCGCTCGCGTCCGCGCTGGCATCATCCTCGCCGCGGTATCGGCGCACGCTCCCTTCAGAAATGGCATGCCTCGTCGTTGTAACGGGTACATCCGTCCTTTCGGAGAGTTCTCATGCTTCGCCGATTTGCCGTCATCGCGACCCTCACCCTGCTGTGTTCTCCCTATCCGGTCACTGCCGATCCTGTCGCCGACGATGCTATCGCGGCCAGTTCTGTCGTCGCCGATTCCGTCGCGGTCGGCGCTCGCTGTGAGCAGGCAGCCGCGCCGGTAAAGGGCGAGTCGGTACTGCGGCGTCGAATCGATACCCTCGCCGAACGGATTCAGCGCTGGGACGCGGCCTACTACGGCGACGGCGTGCGGCAGGTCACCGACGGCGTCTACGACGAGGCCCAGCGGCGCCTCGCGCGGCTCCGAAACTGTGCCGGGCTGCCGGCAAGCTCGGCGAGCCGCGATGCTTTCGTCGACAGCGGAGAGACGGCCCACCCCTACGCCCAGACCGGGCTTGCGAAGACGCCGGACCGCGAGGCGTTCGACCGCTGGTTTCGGGCACAAGGCGATCGAACACTCTGGGTTCAGCCCAAGGTCGACGGTGTCGCGGTCACCTTGGTCTATCGTGACGGCGAACTCACCCGCGCGATCAGCCGCGGCAACGGCCTTACGGGCGAAGACTGGACCGACACCGTCCGCGCCCTGCCCCATGTGCGCACACGTCTGGCGAACGCCGGCAGCATCACGCTCCAGGGCGAGCTCTATCTGCGCCAGACGGATCACGTTCAGCGGCGTGACGGTACCGATGGCGCACGCGCCGTGGTGGCCGGCCTCATGTCCCGCCACACGCTCATCGCCGCGGATCGCGAACGGATCGGTTTTTTCGCCTGGGGCTGGCCGGACGGCCCAGAAAACGGCGCCGAGCGGCTGCGGCGCCTGAGCGCGCTCGGCTTCGATCAAACCCGGCGATTCACCCATCCCGTCGAGTCCCTCGACACCGTCGCCGACTGGCGCCAGCGGTGGTACCGCGCATCGCTACCCTTTGCTACCGACGGTGTCGTCGTCAAACGTGCCGATCGTCCGCCGGGCGAGCATTGGGAAGCCGCGCCACCGGCGTGGAGCCGGGCCTGGAAGTACCCTGCCGTTGAAACGTTCGCCACGGTGGAGCGCATCGACGTTACCGTTGGCCGAACCGGTCGAGTGACGCCGGTCGCCACGCTGCAGCCGGTGCGCCTGGACGATCGCGTGGTTCGTTCGGTCAGCCTTGGCTCGGTCGATCGCTGGGTCGAGCTGGACGTTCGACCGGAGGACCAGGTTCAGCTGAGTCTCGCCGGCGCCACGATCCCGCGTCTCGACCGCGTGGTGATCCCGGCCGAGCCACGCCAGGCTCTCACCGTGCCGAACGCGTCGCGCTATGGACCGTTCACCTGTTTGCGACCCACCGAGGGCTGTCGCGAGCAGTTCATCGCTCGGCTGACCTGGCTCGGCGGCGGTGAAGGACTGGATATCCGCGGCGTCGGCGAGCAAAGCTGGGCGACCCTGGTCGACGCCGGGCTGGTCGACGACCTACTGGGTTGGCGAACGCTCTCGCCTGCGCAGTTGAAGACGCTTCCCGGCGTCGGCGCGACTCGCGCCGCCAATTGGGCCCAAGCGTTCGACGCGACGCGAACCGAGCCCCTTTCTCGCTGGCTCGTCGCGCTCGGCATCCCCGGGGTGCCCAAGGCCATGCGGGCCGAGGCGCTGTCCAGTCCCTTGCCAGCGCTCGCCGGGCGTAGCCGGACGCAATGGCAACAGTATCCCGGTATCGGCCCGGTCGGTGCGGATAAACTGGTACGCTTTTTCGCTACGCCGGAGATCCACCGGCTACTGGGATCGCTCGAGGCTCTCGACGATGCAACCATATCCGCGCAGGCCTCGGACTGAGACAGGTCATACCGCGCACAGACCGGGAAATGACGATTTCCCATCGCCACGTTCACGAAAACGGTTCATGGCGACGCTTCGGGTTCAGGCTAGAGTGCCCTTACCGACTGCCGGGTCACGACTGCCCCGCGCCACACCCCGAGTCGGCTTTCGTCGATGCCACCGGGTAACTCGATGTTTCATCATCAGCGCACGTTTCTCTTCCTGCAGGGTCCGCCATCGCCGTTCTTTCAACAGCTGGCGCAGCGGCTACTCTCCGACGGACACCGGGTCGTGAAACTGCATTTTCAGGCTGGCGATGCCCTCTTCTGGCACCACTCGCCGGCCCTGTTTCACCGACTCCCGCTGGGCATGCTGGATCACACCTTGACGACGCTCTGGCGCGAGTACGGCGTTACCGACCAAATCCTGTTTCGCGACGCTCGGCCATGGCACGCCATCGCCGCCCCGCTCGCCAGGCGCTACGGTATTCGCAACCATGTCTTCGACGAGGGATATCTCGCCCCGGACTGGATCACGCTCGAACGAGAGGGCTCGCACGAGCGCTCGCTGCTGCCTCACGACCCCGAGTGGTACCACCAGGCAAACCGGCGTCTCGCGCCAGCTCTGCCCGCGCGCGCCACTGGTGACAGCCGCACCCGGCGCGGCCTTTTCGGGACGCTCGAACGGGGCGTCGCGATCCTCAATCCTCTGCTGAGGTTACCCGGACGCTACAGCGAGAGCGCCTCGCCGCCCCCTTCGTTCGAGCGTGTGCCCCGCGATGGCGCCGCGACCGCGCGTTCGTTTTCGCCCCGGGCCGAAACTTCGGTTTGGGCGCCAGCCCTCAGAGCGACGAATCGTCGAACCACCGGACTCGCCGCGCCCTACTTCCTGCTCTCGCTGTCGTCGTCATCCCGTTCGGGCGATCGACCGAGGGGCCATTCGGCTGCTGAACCCAGTGGTCGCCCCACGCTCGCCTTCTCCGAACTGGAGCGTGTCATTGCCTCGTTCGCCCGTCATGGCCCCCCGGCCTGTCGTCTCCTGCTCGTCGATCCTCGCCGCGCCTTTCACCGCTCGATACCGTCTACCCGTCGGCTGCGACATCTGGCCCGTCGCTGGGGGCTCGAGGGCCGGCTCGGTATCATCGGCCCGCCATCGACGACGGCGGTGAGCGCCGCCGCCGGCTGGGTGACGCCCCATCTGCCGCAGGCGCTTCTGGCGCTACAGGCGGATTGCCCGGCCTTTACGCTCGCCGCGCTACCCTGCGCGTTCTCCGGACTCGCTGCCAGCCAGCATCTCGATCGCTTCTGGCACGCCCCGCCGTCTCCCGATGCCAGTCTCGTCGACATCTACCGGCGCGTACTCATCCACGCCACCCAGCTCAATGGTGACTTCTACAGTCCCGGCGGTCGCGCACTCGCGGTCATCAACGCCGCCCCTCGCTTGATCGACAGCGACTCGCCGCTGGAGACACTGCTGCGCCACTCCTACGCCCGTGTCGCCTATTAAGAATCGGCCGCCTCGCCGATAGCCTATCGGATGGGCATGTCGGTGGCGCAGTACTGCTCGTCGCCCACCGTTCTGCCGCGCTCACCGTTTGCCGCGCTCACCGTTTGCCGCGCTCACCGTTCGTCACCCACCGTTGAGACAGCTTCGCCAAACGACCGCGCCCACCGGTGCTAACGGTGGGCGCGGCAGAACGGTGGGCCGTAAAAGAACGAAATGGATCGGTCAACGATCGGCTAGCGACGCTGCCACCAGAAGGCCTGCGCCTGCACCGGATCCCCCAGTTCCCTCGCCTTGCGCGCCGCATTGCCCGCCATGCGCCGGGCCTCGATGGGTCGCTCGACGAGCCGCTGAATCGCCGCTTTCCAGGCGCCCGCATGATTCTCCACCAGCAAGCCGTCCGCGCCGTGCTCGACGATATGGCGATAGGGTGAGCAGGCACTGTAGACCCCGACGCTGCCGGTGATGGCGTTATCTAGGAACTTGATGTGCGATTTCCCGGCATTGAACGGCGTGTCGACCATCGGCGTGAGGGCGATGTCCACTCGCTGGTGCTGACGATAGCGTTGAAAGGCCCGCCAGCTCATGGGCTTCGGGGTGTGTACGCGGTCGAGCGACTGCAGCGAGGCCGGTGAGTGATCGCCGAGCATGATCTCGAAGGTGAGGCTTGCGTGGCTGCCGTGAAGTTCGACCAGCGCCGGCGTGATCGACTCGAGATCCGCCAGGTGGGCGCGAGAACCGAAAAAGCCCACCACCGACGAGGAAGTCGCCGAGATCGGGGTATCGTTTCGCGCGGGGGGCGCGACGATCAGCGACGGCGTGAGTACCGACACACAAGAGTGAAATTCCCGGTAGCGTTTCGCCAGGCCCTCGCTGCAGGCGACGATCTCGTCACAGATCGCCATCAGTCGCGGCTGCACGTTGGCGGCAATGTGCGCCATGCGCCGGCGATAGATCTCGGGCAGGCGCGGGTCCAGCGCGGCAGCCGCGATGTCGTCATCGATCAGATAGCGAATCGACGCCATCTGACGACGGTTGTTCTCCAGCCAGGAAAGCCAGTGCGTATTGATCGAACGGCAGACGATCACATGGGCGCTGCGCATTTCGCCGACCAGCCACGGCATGCAGAGAATCGGCAACCGCCAGTAACTGGTATCGATACGCCGTACCTCGGCCCCGCGCGTCTGAAGCCAGGGAGCGACCGACCGCAGAAAGTAGATGTCCTCGGTGGGACAGCTACCGTCACTCAATACGACCCAGCGCGGATAAGTCATGATCGATTCCCCTTGAAGAAATGGACACGCGCGAGAGGCTCGGCGGTGCCGGTCAACGCAGCGAGAAATCCTCGTAAGTCAGCGTCAGGTTGGGGTGGTAGGCGGGGTCATCGAACAGACGGTGTCGCCAGCGTGCGCGCATGTAGTTCGCCTCGCCCGCCGCGCGCAGCCGTTTTTGCGGCGTATCGTCGGCCCCCCGCGAGACGGACTCGTGATGCCAGAGCTCGGCGTAAGGGGTCCAGACGTGGCGGTAGCCCGCCTCACCGACCTTCAGACACAAGTCAACATCGTTGAACGCCACCGCCAGATTGGCCTCGTCGAGCCCGCCGACCGTCTCGAAGAGTTCGCGTCGAACCACCAGACAGGCGGCCGTCACCGCCGAGTAGTTCTGGACCAGGTGCAGTCGAGAGAAATAGCCCGGTTCGTGGCGCGAGAAATACTTGTGCGCATGCCCCGCGACACCGCCGATACCCAGCACCACCCCGGCGTGCTGGACCGTGCCGTTGGGGTAGTAGAGTTTTGCGCCGACGCAGCCGACGCCCGGCCGGCATGCCTGGCTGACCATCTCGGTGAGCCAGTCCGGATTGAGCGGTTCGATGTCGTTGTTGATCAGCGCCAGAACCTCCCCGCTGGCCTCGCGGGCCCCGAAATTGTTGATCGCCGAGTAGTTGAACGGTGCCGGCCAGCGCAGCACCCGAACCCGGGGGTCGCTTGCGATCGTCTCCAGAAACGCCAGCGTCTCCGGGCAAGTCGAGCCGTTGTCGAGCACCAGCAGCTCGAAATCGGGATAGTCGGTGCGCTCGAGCAACGCCTGCAGGCAGGGTTTCAGCACCTCGATACGATCCCGGGTCGGCACCAGCAGCGATACCTTGGGCGCCGGCGACGGCAGCGGCCAGCGCACCCGGTAGGTGTTGGGATAGCGCCCCTCCTCGACCGTCGCGGCCAGGTCGGCACGCTCGAGATGCTCGCGTACCGCTGCGAGCCCGGCCCGACAGGTGTAATCCTTGGCCGCAGCCGCCGTCGCGGTCGAACCGGTGGCCGCGCGCCAGTGGTAGAGCACGTGCGGCACTCGCACGATGGTGTCAGCCGCCAGCCCCGTCACGAAGCGCAGCGCCAGATCGTGGTCCTGACTGCCCTCGAACCCCATCCGAAAGCCGCCCAGGGCGGTCAGCCGCTCCCGGCGATAGACGCCCAGATGCGAGATGTAGTTCTGGCTCAGCAGCAGATCCGGGTTCCAGGCCGGCTTGAAGTGGGGATCGAAGCGCTGGCCACGATCGTCGATCTTGTCCTCGTCGGAGTAGAAGACCTCGGCACCGGGGTTGTCCTGCAGCGCCTCCACCACCCGAAAGAGCGCCTCGGGGTGCAGACGATCGTCGTGGTCGAGCAGTGCCACGAACTCCCCCCTCGCCAATGCCAGTGCGGTATTGCTCGCGGCGCAGATGTGGCCGTTGGTTTCGCGCCGAATCAGTTCGATGCGCGAGTCGCTCGCCGCGATACGCGACAGTGTCTCCCAGACCTCGGGGTCGCGGGAGGCATCGTCGGCGATGCAGAGCTGCCAGTGCGGATAGTGCTGGTCGATCACCGACTGCAGGCACTCGCGCAGATGCGCAGGCGCCGGGTCGTGCACCGGCACCACGATCGAGACCAGCGGCCGGTGGGCGAAACGCGCGATGCGCTGGGCGATGGCCCCCGCCGACAGCGGCGTCTGTCCGCGCAGCCACTCGCTGTAGCTGCGCCCCGCGCAGCGTCGCGCGAAGGTCGATTCGTAGTGGGCCAGCGCCAGCGGCAGCCAGGGTTCGCCGCGATTTCGCGCGGAGACCTTGAGCGCCGACACGACCCGCGACTTCGGCGTTTCCAGCCACTCCGGGTGTAGATTGCACAGGCGCTGGGCGAGGCGGTCGCGAGCGAAGCCCGGCAGCAGCCACACCAGCCGGAGATGGCGAATCGCCAGATTTCCCGGCGTCTCCAGCGGATCGAAACGAATCGCCCGCGTCCCCGGCGGGATATAGCAGAGCCGCTTGCTCATGCGCCCCGGCAACAGCACCAGATAGAGACTCTGCGCCTCGCTGAAGCCTTCACCGGTATCGAGATAGAGTCTGACCGCAGCGTTGGGCTGATCGTGGGCCAGCGTCACTTCCAGCATGTTCCAGCCCGGCAGCGGTAGCCGACGCAGCCAGAGGAACTGCGGGTCCTCGCCGGTCGCTCGCCAGGCGAAGCCCTCCCGGGCCGCCGCCGAATCCGGCGCGAGCGCCTCGAGCTGATGCACGGGCCGCAGACGCGGCGCGCACACCAATCGTGCCGCCGACTGCAGTCGCTGGCGTAACGGGATCGGCGCCACCTCGGGGGGGACGAGCGAAACGGGACGTGGCGACATGACCTCAGGCCTCCGTGGTCGCGGCCATGCGTTCGGTGGCAGCGATACGCTGCTCGCCGAGCGACTGGCCGGTGAGAGCGACGCGACACTCGACGCGGTCGCCGGGTTCGGCATCGAGGGGCAGATGAAAGCCGATGTAAGCGCCGCGCGGGGCGCCCCAGCGCAAGAAGCCGGGGCGCAGGGCGTTGGCGAGACAGCCGCCGACGCGAATGCCGTTGACCCAGACGTCGAGCTCTACCGGCATGTCCTCACTCGCCCACCAGGCCCAGCCAACCACACGGTCCGACAGGCACTGCTGGATCGCCCCGTGAACGAAAGGCTGGCCGGCTTTCCAGAGCGCAAGGCGCGTTTCGAAGATGCGCAGGCTCTGCTCGTAGAGCCGGATGTCCTCGAGATTCAGCGCCCGCAGCGCCTCCTGATCGTCGGCGCCGATCTCGTAGACGTGCTCGGCGCTGGCGTGCCCGAGATTCTCCTTGAGCCCCGGTACCGCCCAGCCGTAGAGATCGTTGATCAGCGCCAGCGAATCGGCGTAGCGCTCGGTGATCCCTACGAAACCCAGCGCCTCGAGCCGGGTCGACTCGAGAAACCGGCTCTGACGATTGACCATGTCCGAACGCCGATAGAAGTCCTGGAAGCTCCCCTCGTAGCCGTGATGGCGAGCGAAGTGGTGATAGTCCGAGGCGATACGCTGAAGCGGCTCGCGCACGAAGGTGAAGCAGTCGCGCAGCCCGGCAAGGTGCGCGTATTTCGCCAACGGCACGTGGCCGGCGAGCAGCGCGATCCGGCTCTCGCGCACCGTCTGCCAGAGCCACCAGTAGTCACGCCGCTCGTAGGCCCAGCGCACCACGGCCGGCGCCGTCTCGCGCTGCGCTTCGCCGTAGTCGTGCCAGACGTGAGCCTCGCCCAGATACTGCTTGGCCCCGAGACGAAAGCTGGTCCCCGCGGTCTTGGGGATATGCACGAAAAAGCGCGGTGGCGCGGTCTGCGCTGACATGACGTCAGATGACGTGGCCGCCAGTGCCGAGCCCTCGCGTGCCGCCGTGCTCAAGCGGGCGATCAGCGCCTGTAGCGGGGTGAACAGCCCGTCGGGGAGCGCCGCCGGCTCCTCGTTGAGGTCGTGATGACGGAAGTAGTTCATGTCCCGGGAGTGGTTCGGCCCCATGTTGGCGCGTCCGCGGGTCATCTTCGTGTCGACGAACTCATCGCGGGATTTGACGTTGAAGTGATAGATCTTCAGCGGCGTCGGGGAGACCGTCTGAGTCCGCCCGGAAGCCGATTTTCCGTCGACGAAGGCCGCGGGCTGGCCGTCCGCGGTGACGTAGCCAAAGCCCGGTTCGAGCACGGCGGCATGGGCGGTCATCGACTGCACGTGACGCGGCTTGACGATCGACTTGACGTGGCAGTTGACCTGACGTTCGACACGGCTCGCCCGCCGAAAGCGAGCGAGAACGCCGCCGGGCTGTCGATGACGCATGCCGGACGAGCCGAAGATGCGCCAGTTGACCGCGACGGCACCGACATCGGCCCGTGCCAGCACCGGCGATAGCCACTCGAGTGGCCGATCCGTCTCCGGATGCACCAGGAACTCGTCGGCATCGAGAAACGCCAGGTGATCGATCTGGTCGCCATACTCATCGAGCACGTAGCGATACCAGCTCGTCTGTGCCTTCTCCTCCGGCATCCAGCGCCGGGTGGTCACCCACCCACGACGCGCCCACTCCGCCAGCATCTCGCCGCCACCGTCCTCGCTGCCGTTGTCGGCGATGAAAAAGTGCGTGAAGCCGATCAGCTGGTGATAGGCGATCCACTCGGCAAGGTACGGCGCCTCGTTCTTGATGATCGCGGCGATCGCAAACGCATGGCGGGGACGAGCCGTCGACTCGTTCATCGTCGAATTCCTGTCTGACGCATCGCTCTCTCCTATGCCGACGTCACGGCCGAGGCCGCGGTCACGTCGTCCCGAATCGTCCGCGACGTCGTCTCCGGCACTTCCGTCGCCTTCGCCAGCACGGCGCCGACGTCGACTCGCGGCTTGTGAATGAAGCGGGTAATGGCCTGAAGCTTCTTGTCGACAATGGCGTCGCCGAAGACCCCGGCGGCCTCGTCGAGCGTCGAGAACAGCGGCTGCGCCGCGGTACACGCCATGAACAGCGCCTGGAGAAAGTCCTCTTCTCGGCCGTCGGAGAGCGCGATCAGCGTGTTGTACTTTTCGGTCTGCGTGGCGCTGCGACGGTAGACGGCGAGCCGGTCGCTGAACTGGGCGAAGCTTCGCAGCGGGACGTGGTAGACACAGCAACCCGTGGTCTCGACGAAACGCTTGGCTGCCGGCGTCATCATCATGGCCACGTCTTTCGGCGAGTCGAACGAGAAGTGGTACCCCATATGGATGCGCGTCGCGGCGTTCTTCTGGAACAGCACCTTGGTGCGACTCTCCTCACGCCGATCGACGCAGAAGTACTCCGCTGACAGAAACTGGGCGGTGAGGTCCGCAGCGCCGAACGCCTGCGTCTTGGGGATGAGGTTGAGCCAGGGCAGCAGAAAGCAGCGGGAGGCGACGTTGGGATTGCCGCCCTCGGGAAGGCTCTCGGCGAACGCCCGGTAGAAGCCGTGCACGTCTCGATACGGCCCGAGCGAGAGGAACTCGTCGGCGTCGAAGCAGTACACGTGGTTCTCCCGCTTCGGATCGAGAAAGAGCGTCAGCGCCCGATTGACGTAGAACGCCTTCTTCTGCGAGAAGTTGCCGTCGTATTCGAGCTCGATCAGATCGATCTCGCAGTCGGAAAAGCGCTCGCGAAGCACATCCACGCAGTCGCGCAGGAAGGTGTGCTCGAGATGGCTGATGACGATCAAGCGATCGAAGCCAAGACGCGCGTGGTGCTCGAGCGACGACCAGACGATGTCGCTTTCCCCTCTCACCATGGTCAGTGCCGTAAAGCAGGCGTTATTCATGACGTTCTCCTGTCGAAAAACGAGTCGGGCGCACGTGAGCGGCACGCTCGACGTCGACGCGTTCTAGGCCACCTGACAGGCTTCGAGATTGAAATTGGGCGGCAGCACCAGCACCGGCTTGTAGCTCGACTTTTCGAGCAACCCGACGTCGAAGTCGAACTGCTCCGCCAGCGTCTGGTTGGAGCGTTTGAAGTACTGATCGAAGGATTGCTGCTCGGGAACGGCAAAGAGCACGTGCTTGTCTTGATCGCCGTCGACGTACTTGGAGGCGACGATGATGCGATCGCGAATGGCCAGAAACTCCTCGTTGTTGCTCGCCTGGCGGGTCTTCGACTGAATCATCGACAGACAGCGAGTGGGGACCGAGGGGTTGACGATGGTCGCCTCGCCCGTCTCGGTCTGACGGTAATGAACGTCGAAAAGCCCCAGGAAGCGATCCACCACGTCACGACCGTAAGGCACGATGACGACGTTCTCCCGGCCGACGACATCCACCCAGCGCTTGATCGTCTGGTGATAGTTCAGCCAGTTGACGTTGTTCATCGCCAGGGCAAAGAGCGACGACGGATAGCGAATGTTGGGATCTTTCACCAGCTGATTGAAAAGCGACAGCAGCAGCTCCGACTGGCAGCGCAGCGTGAAGATCACTTTGACCTGGCGGAATGTTTGGCCCACGAACTGACGGAACCGCGGATTGTCGAAATAGAACGGTGACAGTTCCGAGGAGATCAGCACGTTGTCGGCATTACTCGTGCTCACCTCCGCTTCCAGCTTGTCCACTGCCTGCGCCGGCGACATGTCACTGGCGTAGACACCGGCGTTGCGAAAGGCGAGCGCAAAGGGATGGTGAGAATGATCCGGCCACTGCAGCGACTGCGGATAGAGAATGCCGCGAGCGAGAAACTCCGCGTTCTGCGCCTGGATCTGCGCCTGAATCGCCGACGTTCCCGTCTTGGACCAACCTACGTGGAGATAAAGCGTGTCTTTTTTCATCATTGGCCAATGAACGGATTACGTCCAACCTCGCTGATCAAGCGTCCCCATTTGAGAATCTCCTGTTCGTCGAGAGACTCCCCCCCTTCCAGCACGTCCGGAAATCCGAGCGCGCGCCATTTATCCATCGGATGCAGGATGTGGAATGTCGTCATGCCCATGTCGCCCGGACGCTGCGCATCGGCGACCACGTTGTCGCCGATGTGTAGATGGCGTGAAATTCCCTCTCTGGCGAGATCCTGTTTCACCTTGATCCAGAGCGTGCCGTTGTCCTTGCGTGCCTGCTCTTCACTCGACACCATCAGCCGATAGGCGGCGGAAACGCCCGCCTTGCGCAGCATCAATCCGACCTGGTCGCGCGTGTAGTAGCTGTCGGAAATGACCCAGAGAATGTGGCCACTTGCCGCCAGGTGATTGAACAGCTCGACCATCTCGTCCTTGGGCAGAATCATCTCGAGATCGAGCTCGAATTCCTGATTCATCCACGTCTGGGCTTGCGCATCCTCGACGCCGAGACGCTCGCCGATGTCGGTGTAGATGTCGGCGATACGCACGTCGCCCTGGAAATTGGCGCGCCGCCGCATATCCGACTCCGTCTGGTTACGCAGCGCCACGAATGCCTGCGCGCTCTCCACGATGCCCTGCGTCTGAAGACGCGCGCCGAGTTTCAACTTGGCGTAATCGGGAATGGTGTAGCGGCGCCTCACCAGCGTGTCGAAGACATCGAAGCTGACGCAGGGGTGCGCCTGGATGCTCGGCAGATGGTGGTCGAGGTGGCCGTGATAGCTCGACGTGATGTAGCCGTTATCGGTGGTGAACTGCCCGGTCGGCGGGTAGAAGAAGAGCTGCCGGTAACCGAGATGCTCCACCAGCGGCCCGATCACTCGCTCCAGGGCATGGAGCATCGAGTCGTCGTTGGGCAGCGGCTCCGACGGAAAATCGTCGTAGGCCCAGGTCTGATCGAAGATGCCCTCGAGCGCCTTGGGACGAGCCCAGAACATGCCACCGGCCGGGTAGCTCAAGAAGTCGGGAATGCGCCCCAGCCCCAGACGGTTCTGCCAGTCGCGCACCGCGCCCTTGTTCATGGTCAGATGATTCACCCAGCCCGGCATCATCCAGAAGGTCGTCGGGTAGTACATGCCGAGCGTGTCATCGCCCGCGAACGCATTGAGCAGCCGCGTCATGACCGAGACGTCGCGCAACAGATATTCGATCAGGTACTCCGCCCACTGGGTCTGCTCCTTGCCGGAGTAGAGCGACTTCTTCGAGTGCAGGTGACATAGCAGGTCGTACTCGTCCAGCGCCGGGCCGTACTCGACCAGCATCGGCCCGAAGTTGCGCCCGCGGTTGGGAACGACACGCGTCTCGACTCGTCCCACTCGCGCGTGCTGCTCGAAGACCTCGCGCGCCCGGGTCTCGAACTTGGCATCCGCCAGCGTCAGAAACACATCGACCGTGACCGGAAACGCCGCGATGGCATTGGCGAAGCGGTCGATGAAGTCGTCATAGAAGACGTGCAGACAGAGTGCGACCTTCAACTCGCTCGCCGCCTCGCTGAGCGTCGCGGCCGGTTCGATCACCTCGCGCGGGAACCAACGCACCGTCGCTGGCGCGTGGACTCGACCTTCCGTACGACCGTGCAGCAGGTAGTGCTGCAGCGGGCTCTGCTGGGCGTGGAACACGTCCATGTACATGCGGTGATAGGTTTCGCTGTCGAATCGGGGCGACGGATTGACCGGCGCAAAACGCGACTTGCGCAGATAGTCGTCGAACGCCGCCCGGGGACTTTCGAACGTCTGGCGATAGGTGGCCTGGTACCACTTCGGGTCGAAGAGCTCGCTCTTCAGCGCCTCTTGATAGACGCGGTCCATCATCGCCTGCTGATTGGCCAGCGCCGAGCGCTGCTCGAGCTGCTGGAGGCGATCCACCAGTGACAGCGTCGTTTCGTCATTGGCAGCGCGAGGGTTGGCTACCGACCCGGCGCCTGGCGGCGTTTCGTCGTCGGGTCCGCCGCCGTCATTCGGATCATTCGAAGCCGGCCCCGGGCCGCCGGCAGACGCTGAAACCGTCGAACGCCTCGGCGACTCGCCCGGTGTCGCCGAGTCGTCGGCAGCGCCCTGGGCGGGCGTTGGCCGATCGTCCCGATCCGACGTCATCGCTTCGATATTTTGGCGTCCCGCGTCGGGGTCTCGTGCGACCTCCGCTCGCCTGGCCGGTCTCGACGACAGCTCGAGCGCTTCCGAATTCGCCGACTGCAGCATGGCGCGCTCTGGGTGCGCGCCCAAGCGATGCGCGCCCAAGCGATGCGCGCCCAAGCGATGCGCGCCCAAGCTTGCGACCATCGAGTCCTGTGCCGTCATCGGCTCGGTCGGTCTCTCCGCCGCCACGGCGTCACCCATCCCCTCGCCGAGCGAGGGCAGCGATGCAGCAGGCAAGGTGTAGGCCTCAGCCTCACCGCGTTCGGCCTGCAGGTCGCGCTGCATGTCATCGCTTGGGTTCATGGCCGCCTCATCCTTGGCTCTCTCCCGCTGCCTGTTTGAGCGCGACAACCCCGGGCCACCGCCTCGAGACATGCTGAAAAGCGCCTCACGCACGGCCACGGCGACCGGTCGCTCTTCGATGCGAACGCGATCGCCGACGGCTGCGTTGACCATGGCGGTATCACCGTCCAACGAGGCGATCTCCAACGGCGCTTCCTCCCGCGCCAGCTTGTCCCGCTGGCCGCGTCGCTTCTTCGCGCCGCGCCGGGACGAATCCTGGAACAGCCACGGCAGTAGCGATGTCATTTTCCCCGCTGATTTCATGAGATGATCCTCTGGCTTTTTTATATCGCGAACATCTTCAACGGATTGATGAGTCCATTGCCGGTAATGTCGTCATCCACGCTGAACAAGTGCCAGACGTCTCTGGGAATGCAGTTGGGACGCGTGGCGAACACTTCGTAGAGATTCTGTACATCGGTCGGGGTATAGCTCACACCGTGACGTCGACAGTCGATGACGTGATCGATCGCGCCGTCGAACACCATTTTCAGATCCTGAAAGTGGCGCTGCGTCGCGGCTTCACGGCCGTAAAAGAATTCGAATTCCCCGTTGTGCTTCTGACGAATGTCGACCATCTGGCCCTGGGGTGCCGTCAGCAGCGACTCGAAGAGCAGCGAACGATCGAGCATCACGCAGCCGCTCCGCCAGCCGACGCCTTCGTGAAAGATGCCTTTGAGATGGGCATGATGATTTCCCACCGGGGCGTCACCGGGCTTGGTCGCAATGAAGTAGAGACCGTCGGTATCTCGCTTGAGCACGTGAGTCAGGATTTTCTGGATAGTCCCGGCGTATCCCAGGTCCAGCATCAGGGGCTTCATGCGCGAATCGGTGAGTCCGGATCGCGCCAGATAGGCGACGAGCGCGTTGCGTGTCGGCGCCACCAGCTCGGTCAGCGCGGGCAGATGCGCTGCCAGCCACTGGCTGACCTTGTCCTGGTCCTGCGGCAGCTCGCACTGGAAGCGTAAAAGCTCCAGCGGCAGAACGGCGAAGATCTCGTGGAGCTGCAGGCCGAAGCGCTTGCGCATCAGATCCAGCACGCTGCCCTTGAAGTCGCTGCCCAGCGCGATCGGCATGATCGTCGACGAACCCAGCATGGCCCGGAACAGCAAGGTTCGAGACACGCGCAGATAGACTGGGTCATGTTCGAGCTCGATGAGCCCTTCACGCTTGAGCCGACCGAGAAGACGATGGAAACACCACCCTTCCCGGGCCAGACAGACCGGAAGATGCCCCGCCGACTCCGCCTCGATGGCGTCGGCGTAGGCATGTAATGCGGGTCCCAGAAAGGTCGCGCCGAAATCCTGTAACGCTCGACTCTTCGCTTGCATGATGGGCCTCGAAAACCGTTTAACCACTTCCAGATGCCCGCCACGACGGACACCAATGAATGAACTCACTCTCGAACGCATGACGGAATTCGTACGATCGAGAGCCTTCCTGAATTCGCAAAAAAGCGCGTCGTGATATTCAATCCACAACGACTTAACGACAACGTCAAAATCATTTAATTCTTTTGAACATCTCGCTGATATCGCCTCGCGATATCGAAAGATAGAATACGAAAGCCCGCTGTTTAACGGTTCTCGAGACGTTCTTAATGAGTAACTAGAGAGGCGCCCAACGCTTGCCATCCTGCGGCCGAAAGCGCCGTTTCACCGTGACTAAAGGCTAAGCTTGGGCGGTCTTTATCTGAAGATGAATTTACTCATCGGAATGGATCATTTGTATTCGCATTGATAACCCGGTTACGGTTTAAATACGTAAATCGTCGCGACTATCCGACACTGTTGCTAAAGCGTGACGGCCATCGCCGGTAGTGACGCTTTGTGACGACACAGGCATTAACGTATCGATCGATGATCGCTGGAAATTCGGCCGTCAACGGTGCCTGTCGCAACCACGCGCGGGTGCCGAGTCGCGAGCCTCGGTCTGACGGTCGTGGTGGGAAAACGCCGATGACGGGACCGATGAGGCGGGCGACATGGCTGAGCGGATCAGGTCGGAGCGGTGCGAACGAAGGGAGCGGATGCGACGCGGGTAGGACGATTGCGAGGCGTGGATGGCGAGCGACCTCAGCGGGGCGACTTCTCGCCGCGCCGAGATCGCGACCGCGGCGCCCAGGCGCCACGACCGCTCGGATTCAGCGCGCGTGCCGCGTGCAGAGCGCGCGTGGGGTTACCGGCGGCTCAAGACCCACGCCGCGCAGGATGTGGCGCATCTGCTCGCGTCCACGGGCGAAACTGAAATGGGTCCGTGCCACGCCGAGACTCGACTCGGAGAGCGACTGCCAGCGATCGGCGTCGGCATACAGCTCGTCGATCGCCGCGACCCAGTCGGCCGGCGACTGAACGATCCGCGCGCTCACCCCGTCCACCAGACCGGTTCCCTCCGCGGCGATCGGCGTCAGTACGCAGGGCAGCCCGAACGACATCGCCTCCAGCACCTTGCCCTTGATCCCCGCCCCGGAGAGCAGCGGCGCAATGAAGAGCCGGTGGGCATCGAAGAGCGTGGCGACATCCTCGACGTAGCCCTCGAGCACCACGTCTTCCGAGGCCAGCGCCTGAAAGCTCGTCGGCATGTCGCTACCGTAGAGATGCAGTTTCACGCCGGGTAGCGCTTCGCGCAGCATCGGCATGACCTGGGTGACGAAGTGTTCCACCGCTTCCACGTTGGGCCGATGTCGATAGCCGCCAAGAAAGGCGATGCCCGCCCGTGACGACCAACCGCCCCGTGCACCGCGCCCCTCCACCACCCAGGGGCAGCGAAACAGATTGTCCTGGCGCAGATTGTGGCTGGTGATCACCGCCTGCTCGGCCTCGCTGTAGCAAAGCACGGCGTCCGCCTCGCGCATGACCGCAAGCTCCCTGTCTCGAATCGCCAGCGGGAAGGAGAGATCCGGGTCGCCGGCGCTGAGCCGCAACCGAAGTTCGCGGAGAAAGTGCAGATCGGCGTTGTTGAAGACGATCCTGGCGTGACTGAACTGGCGGATCGCGGCCAGGTGCTTCTCGGCCACGTTGAACCGCGTGATGTAGATCAGATCGAAATCTCGCCCGTGTTCCCGCAGTAACGCCTCGAGGCTGCGAACCTCGGGGGCGTGGAAGCAGCGAACGCCGGCGCGCTCGAGCGCCCGGGTATAGGCGTCGGCGAACTCCAGGCTGTCGGCGACGAAGCTCACCTGACAGCCGCACGCCTGCAGCAGCCGCATCTCCTGCCAGGCGGCATAGGCACCGGCACTACGATCGGGCCGCGGTATCTCGGCGTCGATCATCAGCACGCGATAGACGGGGGCGATCTCGTCACCCGTCACCCCTCGCTGGCTGAGCCGCTCGAGCCAGCACGCCACGAACGAAGGTGACACCGGAGCCGCTTGTCGGGCGTTCGCCGACGTTTCCAGGGCGACGAGCTGTGCCCCCGGCTGATGGAGCGTGTGCCAGCCGCGCTCTTCCGCCCGCAGGCAGAGATCCACCAGCAGGCTTTCCCAACCCTCGTCCACCGACGCCACCCCGTCCAGCGAGTGCCATGTCCGGCGTTCGAACATGACCGCCCCCGGCAGCGCGGCGTCGACGCGACGCACGTAGGACCAGGCGGTGAGCGACGGCGCCTCGTTCGCCCCGCAGCGGCGCCACGTCCCGTTGCGCAGGACCATCGCCCCGGCATGCCGCAGACGACCGTCGGGTTCGAGCGCACTCGCGCCCACCACGCCGACCTGATCGAAATCGCTGAACGTGGCGTGCAGCGTCTCGAGCGCTCCTTCGAGCAGTTCGGTGCCGGGTTCGAGCCAGAGAACATGCTCGGCGAGCGCTTCGTCCACACTTCGTGCGACTCGCGTCGCCAGACGTTCGCCGGTACCGAGGGCTTCCACCACCCGAAGATTCCCGCACACCGCCGCGGCCTGGCGCGCGAGCCACGGCGAGCCGCCTTTGACATGGCTCGCGCAGGCGGTGTCGCGCTCGCCCATGTCGATTACCAGAACCTCGAAGGGGGTCGTGCCCGCGGTCAAGGCCAACGACGCCAGCGTATGGTAGAGCCGCGGCAGACCACCCTGGGCCGGCAGCAGCACGCTCACCGCCGGCTTGCGCTCGGGCGTCAGCGAGAGCGTGGGGAAGTGCCGCCGCCCCTGCCAGCCGTTGACCAGCACCTGGTGGGCGCGATGAAGCGTCGTCATGGCCTTCACCGCCCCCTGGCGGCGATGGGTCAGGCGGCCGAGCTGACGGGTGAGCGAAGCGTAGCGGCGCCGGGCGACGTGACTCTCGTCATCGACTCCCGTTTCCAGCGTGGCAACGCCCCCCAGCCGACGAGGGACGACGCCCACGAAGCGCGCTTCCGCCCCGGGGAAGCCTTCGACGGCAACGTCGAGGCGCTGAATCTCGCCACTGCAGAGTGCGGCGGGCAGCGTCAGCGCAAAGCGCCACTTGTCGGCCTCGTCCCGGGTCACGGCCGCCCGGGCATGGATCTTACCGGCGGCATCGATCAGCACGGCTCGGCTCGTGGCCAGCCGCTCGTCGACCGATGCCGGCGTATCGGCGGCGACAGGCTCGCCGGCCGAGACGTCCTCGTACGCCACCTCACCGACGAGCCGGCCCCAGTCGATCCCGCCCAGCGTGACCCGCAGCCCCCGCGCGAGCGTCAGCGTATAGGGCACGCTCAGCAAAGGCTCGACGCTGCCGACTTCGAACAGCTGGATCGCGGTCGGCGAGGCGAGTGCCGCAAGGTCGAGACGGACCTCGAAGCCGTGACGGCCGTTACCCTTGCCCGCCGTCACCAGATCACGGCGCCAGCCATCCGCGCGCGTGACCGCGAGTACCCCCGTGGCGTCGCGCACCTCGATCGCCAGCGCCGCCTCCGGGCGTTGGCGATCCCAGGCCCAGCCGATCAGCACGCCGCAATCGTGATCGTCGAGATTGGCCTCGAAACGCGGGGCGCCTTCGACGCGCTCGTCGTTGGCCGCCGGCCCGACGTTGGAAACGTCATCACTCATCGCTCGCTCCTGTGCTAACGCTCGACTCTTTGACCCGGCTCTCGCTCGGCTCTCTTACACGCCCCTGCTGCCCAGTTCGGTTCGGCCGCCCTGCTCGAGTGACGTCAGTCGAAGGTGGACCCCAAGTGACGTCAGTCGAAGGTTGCGGCGTTCTCGAGCGTCGCGCCCTCGGCGTCCTTGGCGGAAAGCTTCGGCTCGCCGTCGACCAGCGGCCAGTCGATCGACAGCGTCGGGTCGTTCCAGCGCAGGCTGTACTCGTCGCCCGGGGCGTAGTAGTCGGTGCACTTGTACTGGAACTCCGCCTCGTCGCTGGTGACGTAGAAGCCGTGCGCAAAGCCCGGCGGTACCCACAGCATCTGGCGGTTCTCTTCGTTGAGTCGAGCGCCCACCCACTGACCGAACGTGGCCGAGCCGCGACGCAGATCCACCGCGACGTCGAAGACCTCGCCGCGGGTCACGCGCACCAGCTTTCCCTGCGGGTGCTCGAGCTGGTAGTGCAGGCCACGCAGAATGCCGCGGCCCGATTTGCTGTGGTTGTCCTGGACGAAGGCGTAGTCGCCGCAGTGCTCGACGAACTCGCTATGGCGAAACGTCTCCATGAAAAAGCCGCGGTCGTCGCCGAACACCTTAGGGGTGAGCAGGACGACATCGGGGATCGCGAGGCGTTCGTATTGCATGGGGGTCTCCCTATCGAAATGAGCCGATTGTCTCGACGTCTATGAGTCGGTTGTCTCGACCTCTGGCCAGCAGACGCGCCCGGTCAGGCGACCGAGCCGCGCCGACTGTCCTCGAGACGCTTGAGCAGATACTGGCCGTAGCCGGTCTTCTTGAGCGCGTCGCCGCGGGCGGCGAGCTGCTGGTCGTCGATCCAGTGCTGGCTCCAGGCGATCTCCTCGAGACACGCCACCTTCAACCCCTGGCGGTGTTCGATGGTCTGCACGTACTGTCCCGCTTCCAGCAGGCTGTCGTGGGTGCCGGTATCCAGCCAGGCGAAGCCGCGGCCGAGGCGCTCGACGTGCAGGTCGCCGCGCTCGAGGTAGGCGTTGTTGACGCTGGTGATCTCGAGTTCGCCGCGGGACGAGGGTTTGACGTCCTTGGCGATCGCGACCACGTCGTTGTCGTAGAAGTAGAGACCCGTCACCGCGTAGGGCGACTTGGGATCGCTGGGTTTCTCCTCGATGGAGAGCGCACGGCCGCTGTCGTCGAACTCCACCACGCCGAAGCGCTCCGGGTCCTTGACCAGATAGCCGAAGACCGTCGCGCCCTTCTCCACTTCGGAGGCGCGTTTCAACTGCTCGGAGAAGTGCTGGCCGTGGAAGACGTTGTCGCCCAGCACCAGACAGACCGAGTCGTCGCCGATGAAAGACTCGCCGATCAGAAACGCCTGCGCCAGCCCGTCCGGCGAGGGCTGTTCGGCATAGGCGAAACGCACGCCGAACTGCTCGCCGCTACCGAGCAGATACTCGTATTGCGGCAGATCCTCCGGCGTGGAGATGATGAGGATGTCGCGGATGCCGGCCAGCATCAGCACCGAGATCGGGTAGTAGATCATCGGCTTGTCGTAGACCGGCAGCAGCTGCTTGGAGACGCCCTGAGTGATGGGGTGCAGACGCGTGCCGGAACCGCCGGCGAGAATGATGCCCTTACGTGCCATGCTGAAACTCCTTGTCGGAATGACCGACATTGACGCGTGACGCCGGCGCGGCCGGCAACGTGACTGACTCGCCGGTCTGACCGGCGCCCTGCTGAAACCGTTTCGATACCCGCGACCCTGGCGGTCGTCGCGGCGTGTGCTCAGCGCGTGCTCAGGATATCTTCCAGCGTCAGATCGAGCTGCGCCTGCCAAGTGGGCAGATCGATTCCCAGCTCGCGTTCGAGCTTGTTGAGCGAGAGCCGCGAGTTGAGCGGACGCGTCGCCGGCGTCGGATAGTCGCTGGTGGGAATCGCGCCCAGCCCCTCATCGGTGATGGCCAGCGTCTCGCCGCGGTCGCGGGCGGCGGCGAAGATCGCCTCGGCGAAGCCGTGCCAGCTGGTCTCCCCCCGGGGGGCGAGATGATAGAGCCCCGGGGCGAAGGTGCCCTGTCGCAGCCCCTGCAGCGCCAACAGCGTGACCTCGGCGATCAGCCGCGCCGGCGTTGGCGCGCCGATCTGATCGACGACGACGTTGAGCGACGTCCGTTCGCGCCCCAGACGCAGCATGGTCTTGAGAAAGTTGCCGCCGCGGGCGCTGTAGACCCAGCTGGTGCGAAAGACGATGGCACTGGCACCGCTCGCGGCGACCGCCTCGTCGCCGGCGAGCTTGCTGGCGCCGTAGACGGAGAGCGGCCCGGTGGCGCTCTTTTCCGTCCAGGGCATCTCGCCGTCACCCGGATAGACGTAATCCGAGGAGTAGTGCACCAGCACCGCACCGCTCTCGACGGCGTGGGCGGCGAGCTGCTCGGGCAGGCCGGCGTTGAGCCGGTAGGCCTCCTCGGCCGCCGATTCCGCGGCATCCACCGCCGTCCAGGCCGCCGCGTTGACGATCAGCGCCGGGCGCTGCGCCTTCAGATGCGCGTCCACCGCCTCCGCGTCCATCAGATCGAGTCGTTCGCGGGTCGGGGCATCGATGGCACCCAGCGGCGCCAGCGCGCGTCTGAGTTCGAAGCCGACCTGCCCGTTGCCCCCGAGAATCAGTATCGTCATGCGCTCTCTCCCAGTCGTTCGCCCTGGTATTTGCCGCTCTGGACGCGGCGCCACCACTGCTCGTTGTCGAGGAACCACTGAACCGTCCGGCGCATGCCGGAATCGAAGGTCTCCCGCGGCGTCCAACCCAGCTCGCGCTCGATCTTGCCGGCGTCGATGGCGTAGCGCAGATCGTGGCCGGGGCGGTCGGTGACGAAGGTGATCAGATCGCGGTAGTGCGTGACCCCTTCCGGCTTGGCCGGGGCGAGGGTCTCGAGCAGCGCGCAGATCGTCTCGACCACCTCGATGTTGGGTTTCTCGTTGTGCCCGCCGATGTTGTAGGTCTCGCCGATCTCGCCGGTGGCAGCGACGTGGATCAGGGCGCGAGCGTGATCCTCGACGAACAGCCAGTCGCGGACCTGCTTGCCATCGCCGTAGACCGGCAGCGGCTTGCCGGCGACGGCGTTGAGAATGGTCAGCGGAATCAGCTTCTCCGGGAAGTGATACGGGCCGTAGTTGTTGGAGCAGTTGGTGACGAGCGTCGGCAGGCCGTAGGTGCGCTGCCAGGCGCGAACCAGATGATCGGAGCTCGCCTTGCTCGCGGAATACGGCGAGCTAGGCGCGTAGGACGTGGTCTCGGTGAACAGGTCGTCGGCGCCGTGCAGGTCGCCGTAGACCTCGTCGGTAGAGATGTGATGAAAGCGGAAATCCGCCGCCTTCTGCGCGTCGCTCTCCTTGAGGCCTTTCCAGTACTGCCTGGCGGCCTCGAGCAGCACGTAGGTGCCGACCACGTTGGTCTCGATGAAGGCCGCGGGCCCATCGATGGAGCGGTCGACGTGACTCTCTGCCGCCAGATGCATCACCACGTCCGGCTGCGTCTCGGCGAAGAGCCTGGCCATCGCCTCGGCATCACAGATGTCGGCCTGACGGAAGGCGTAGCGAGGGTCGTCCTCGACCGCGGCAAGCGATTCGAGATTGCCGGCGTAGGTGAGCTTGTCCACGTTGACCACACGGTGATCCGTTTCCCGGATCAGCTCGCGGACCACGGCAGAGCCGATGAAACCGGCCCCCCCGGTGACCAGAAACGTCTTGCTCATGTCCTCTCTCCCGTTGTTGGCATGTCGTTGGTGCCACCGAGCGATCGATGACGGCCTCGGTAGCGGGTTGAATGGTTGCGAAGCGCGCTCAGTCGCGATGGTCCTTCACAATGAGGATCAGCATGTTGAGGATCAGCGTGACGAACAGCGCGATCACGGCGAACACTACCGAGTTGTAGAGGCGCTCCGGCTGCTCCGGGTACTCCGGCCGCGTCGGCGCCTGCAGGATCGAGACCTGCTTCAACTTGCGGGCCGCCTCGATGCGCGTGTTCTCGAGCGCTGCCAGCGCGCCGGAGTAGCTCTGCTGGGCGAAATCGGCGCGCAGCATCAGCGTCTGATACTCCGACGACACGGCGTTCAGGGCGTCGCCGGACTGGCGCGCCAGCCGCTCGCTCTCCTGCTGGATCTGGCTGTTGAGCGCGTTGATCTCGGCGTTGATGCGCACCATTTCCGGCGAGCGCCCGCTCTGGAAGCTCGCAAGCGCGCTCTTGCGCGCTTTGGCGACGGCGACCTGACCCTCGAGCGAAGCGACCACGGAACTCAGGCTCTCCACGGTTCCCACCGGCGAGACCAGGCCGTTGGCGTTCTGATAGTCCAACAGCACGTCCCGCGTATCCTGAAACCTCTGTTCGAGGATCGCTACCTGCTTCTCCAGAAAACGCACCTGCTCCTCGGCGAGGCGCTGTCCCATCTGGTTCATGTGTCGCTCGCCCTCGTCGAGCATCAGCTGGGCGATCTGGTACGCCTTTTCAGGATCGAACGCTTCGACGTCGAGCCGCAGCACGCCGGCGTAGTCGTCGAGTTCGATCGACACCCGCGAGAGGTAGTACTCGTGAAGCGTCTCGATCGGGGCGTTCGCGTCGCGCAGTGCACTCATCGGGTCCGCCCCCGACTGGGCGTAGTGATCGCGGAAATCCGCCTGTTCCACGAGCAGCTGGAGCATGTCCACCGAGCGCATGTAATCGCGCAGCAGCAGCATGTCCGAGAGGTTGCCGGACGCGCTGCCGGTGAGCAGCGAACTGAAGCTCAGATTCGGGGCGGCGATCTGCGGGCTCTCCAGCACCACGTTGGCGTGGGAGACGTAGCGGTCACTCGCCCACAGCATCCAGTAGAGCGTCACGCCGGTGATCGCCGCGAAACAGACCAGCCAGTGCAGATACCGGCTAGCGAAAGAGGAACGTTTCTTCATGGCCGTCTCTTCTTGTGTGGGGGCTTACGATTGGATGAGTTGCGATGAGAAGTCTTCTGCGCGGGTGTCCGCAGGCGCTGAACGTGGCGGCGGGCGTCGAGCATGGCCTCGCGCGCCTCTTCGAGCCGCCAGCGCAGCGTGTCGTCTTCGGCCTCGCGATCGGGGTCGTCCCCGGCCGCTTCGAAAGCGGCCTTGGCCTCGGCGAAATCCCGATTGGCCTCATTCAGCCCCTCTCTCGCCTCGGCATGGGTTCGGGGCACCACCGGCACTCGCGGCACCCGCCCGTCGGTGGCTTGGTGATAGGCGGCGATCGCCGCGTCGATGTCGTCGTACCAGCGGGCACTGCCCTTCTCCAGCACGATGCCGGCCTGACAGAACTCCCGCAGCACGCTCTCGCCGTGGGAGACCATGATCAGACTCGCCTTGCCGATACGCGCCTCGAAGGCCTGCCGTGCCTTCTTCTTGAAGGCGCGATCGCCCACCGCGGTCGCCTCGTCGGAGAGATAGACGTCGAAGTCGAACGCCAGCGACAGCCCGAATGCCAGCCGGGAGCGCATCCCGGAGGAGTAGGTCTTCACCGGCTCGTCGAAGGCATCACCGATGTCGGCGAACGCCTCCACCTCGTCGATGATGGCGTCGATCTCGTCGTCGGCGCCGTGAATGCGGGCGACGAACTTGACGTTCTGGCGCCCCGTCATCGACCCCTGGAACCCGCCCGCCAACCCGATCGGCCAGGAGACGCGGCTTTCGCGCACGATCTCGCCGCGGTCCGGCGTGTCCATGCCGCCGATCAGGCGCAGCAGCGTGGTCTTGCCGGCACCGTTGCGCCCCAGCAGGCCGACGCTGACGCCGTCGGGAATCGTCAGCGACACGTCCTCGAGCACCCAGGGGCTACCGTGATGGTTGTGGTATCGCTTGTAGAGGTTGCGGATCTCGATCATGGAGCGCTCCTCACTCGGCCTTGAGCTTCGCGGCGAAGCGCAGATGGAGAATCAGCCCCAGCGCGATCAGCGAAAGCGCCCAGAACCAGAGATAGGTCATGTCGATGCCGTCGAGGGTGTGATAGCCGTCGAAGAAGCTCAGCCGCATGCTCTCCAGCCCGTGGACGATGGGGTTATAGAGCAGGTACTCCCGGTACGGATACGGGATGTACATCACCGGCAGGATGACGCCGGAGAGCAGCAGCAGCGGCAGGTTGAGAATGCGCACCACGCGGCCGACTTCCGGCACCAGATCGCCGAGCACCGATACCGTCAGCCCCGCCCCCCAGCCCAGCGCCCAGAGCGACAGCCAGTCGAGCATCACGCCGAGCGGTCGCGCCGGCATCAGGTCGAACTGGAGCAGCGTGCCGATGCCGATGAAGAGCAGGAACAGAAACGACTTCAGCGCTCCTTCGAGAAAACAGCGCACCAGGACGGTGTCGACCGGTTTCACCTGGCGGTAGGCGAACAGTCCCTTGTTGGCCTCGATCGCCCCGAGCGCGCGCATCATGTTCTCGCGAAAGAGGCCGTACCCCATCAGCCCGACGACCAGCCACGGCACGTGATCGGCCCCGGCGACCTCGCTGCCGGAGAGGAAGAGTCCGCGCACCGAGACCATCACGGCGATGATCGCCAGCGGCTCGAAGAGCATCCAGAACCACCCCATGCGATCCGCCATGGTTCGCGAGATCGCCTCGCGCATGAACATCGCGAACCAGACGCTGCGAGTGACCCGCCAGGGCCCCCGGCTGGGTCGCCGGGAAAGGCTCAGCTGTGCCATGACTCACCTCCGCGTTCGGCCGAGGAGGCGTCGGCGGCGGGTCGCCTCACGCCGACGTCGATACGGACGTTCATAGATCCAGCGCCACGCGGGTGGCGACCGCGATCTGGAACAGGATCTGCGTGATGCTCGAGGCCAGCTCGATGTTGCTGGTCGGTGCGGCCGGCAGCACGATGATTTCGTCGCCGGCGCGCATCGCGGTGTCGTCGGCGTGGATGACCGCCCCGTTGCGATGCACCACCAGTACCTGATCGTCGTCGGCGCGCGGCGTGAAACCGCCCGCCAACCGGATGTAGTCCTGCGCGCTCAGCCCCGGGGTGAAGACGATCGACTGCGGGATCACGATCTCGCCGCTGAGCAGTACGGAGTCGGTGCTCTCGGGAATGGTGACCACATCACCGTCCTGCAACCGGATGTTGGCGACGTCGTTGTCGCGGGCTACCACCAGCCGTCCGGTGGGCTCGACCTGGGAGGCCTTCTGCACGAAGCGCGCGATCAGCTCCGCCTGGCGCACCTGGATCTCGCCCTCCTTCGCGGTCCGCGAGGGATAGCCCAGATAGGTGGTCTCCAGCCGGCGCAGGCTCTGCTTGAGCGACTCGGCCTGCTGCTCGGCAACGCTGACCCGACGAATCGAGACGTCGCGGTAGCTGGTCATCGACTCGGGCACGCTGATCGCGTTCAGGAATTCGCCGAGCTTGGCATCGCGCGGCAGCGCATAGCGCGACGGGCCGTAGTAGCTGCCCTCGACCTGCACCACGATGGTCTCGTCACGGCGGTCGGCGCTGAACAGCACCTCGTCACCCCGACGTACCTCGGCGCTGCCGAACGCGGTCAGCGGCAGGTAGCGCGAGATCGGCCCCGACTCTCGGCTGCCGCGCAGCAGCACGTGGGAGACGCCGGCGCGCAGACGCGCCAGATCGATCACGTCCGTCCCGGTCAGGCTCTCGCCGACGAGTTCGTAGCGGTAGGCTTTCTGGACGTCGCCGGCGACGCTGATCGCCGGCCCGCGCTCCTCGACGACGATGGTGTCACCGTCGCGAAACTGCGGGCGAGCGATCTGCCCGTCGATCAGGAAGTCGTAGAGATCGACCACCTCGAGGGTGGTGTTGCCGCGCTTGATGACGATGCGCCGGTAGCTGCCGAGGGCCTGATCGATGCCGCCGGCCTGATCGAGGAAATAGAGCACCGAGTCGTTGGGCGTGCCGGAGTAGCGGCCCGGACTCTGGACGTAGCCGGTGACGAACACCCCGACCGGCTGCACGCCCTGCAGGTTGGTGTAGACGCTGACGTTTTCCGGATAGACCGACTGGATCGCCCCGCGGACCCGGGAGTTCAACTGCGCGTTGGAGATGCCCTGTACCGATAGCGGCCCGATGCCCGGCAAGAAGATGTTGCCCTGGGCATCCACCACCAGCACGCGCTCGATCTCCACCCCGCCCCAGACTCTCAGCGTGATCTGATCGCCCGGTTTGATCAGGTATTCCGGATTGAGACCGTCGGCCATGATGCCGCGAAAGCCACCGGTAAACAGATTGGCGCCGAACGGTGGCAGCCGATCCGGGTTGATCGCCGCGCCGCTGAGGCCGCGAGGATCGTTGGGATTCTGGCCCGGCTGCCCGTAGGGCCCGGTGCCTTGGCCATAGGGCGCCCCATAGCTGGCGTTGTTCCAGTTGGCCCGGGGCGAGGTCTCGACGTCGTTGCCCTCGCTGGACGAGGTGACCGGCTCCGCCTCCTCCTGGCCGCCGAGCAGCGAGGCGCTGCCCACACCGATCGACTGCGCCTGGGCTCGGGTGGCGTCGAGACCGCTCATCGCCAATGCCGTGATCGCCATCAGACACGCTACCGCCACCGGGCGTCCGGCCCGGAAAATCAACGCTGCCCGCTTGTTCATGTTGTGCTGCCTCAATCGTTATTGCGGCCATGAGGGGTCCGCCGGCCCCGAAAACGGGGTCGCGAGCCTTCCGGCGTTCATGCCTTCCCGCTATCTGGGTCGGCGGGTTTCGACGGCGTCGCGGATCGGTTCGATCAGCGAATGAGGGCCGTCACCAGGCGCTGCGTGTACCAGCTATTGCCCGCCACACGACAGGCGAGTGCGCCGTCGTCGAGCGATGACGGTCCCGCGGTGCGGGTGAGTTCGAGATGGACGCACTGGCGTCCGCTCGCGGCGAAGTAGCGCTCACGGGCGTAGATCGCGACATTGGCTCCCAAGGGCGAGGTGGCGAGCGTCGTCGCGCTTCCCGTGGCGGCGCTGTCCAGAAACGCCGAGAGTTGCGGCCCCGCCGGTGTGGCGTCGTCCATGGGGACACTGGGGCCGCTACCGGTCTGGTGGCCATTGGCGGCGCAGCCGGCGAGCGCCAGCACGAGTAGCGCCGCACCTGCCAGGCGACACCGGGGGCGACTTTGCGTACGCACTGCATCGATCGTTTTCATGGTCATCGATTCTTTTCGTGGTTATTGATGCATTTCATGACTGACGCTTGCGGCCTCGATCCTGCCGCGGCCGCTAGATCACCTGATGACGGCGAAGTGCCGCGATCAGCCGACCCACGGTCTCTTCCAGGTCATAGGCCGAGGTATCGATCTCCACCTCGGCGCCCTCCGGCACCTCGTAAGGGGAGCTGATGCCGGTGAACTGCGTGATCTCGCCGGCGCGCGCCTTCTGGTAGAGCCCCTTGGGATCGCGCTGCTCGCAGACCTCGATCGGCGTATTGACGAACACCTCGATGAACTCGTCTGGGCCGACCATGTCGCGGATCATCTGCCGGTCCTGACGGAACGGCGAGATGAACGAGACCAGCGTCACCATGCCGGCGTCGGTCATCAGCTTGGCGACCTCGCCCACCCGGCGGATGTTCTCCTGACGGTCGCGGTCGCTGAAGCCCAGGTCGCGGCACAGCCCGTGGCGCACGTTGTCGCCGTCGAGCAGGTAGGTGTTGTAGCCCATGCCGAAGAGCTGACGTTCCAGCGCATTGGCCACCGTCGACTTGCCCGCCCCGGAGAGGCCGGTGAACCAGACGATGCAGGGTTTCTGACGGTTGCGTTCGGCGCGCCGCTTCTTGGTCACCGCCATGTCGTGCCAGACGATGTTGCTGGCGCTGAGGGTGTCCACCACCATGCCGGCGCCGACGGTGAGGTTGCTGAGCTTGTCGATCAGCGCGAAGTTGCCGGTGTGCGGCGAGCGCTGGTAGCCGTCCAGCGTCAGCGGCTGGGTGGTCTCGATCTGGCAGCGGGCGATGCCGTTGAGCTCGAGGCGGTCGGTGGCGCTACGCGCCATGGTGTTGACGTCGACCTGATAGACGATGCGGATCACCCGCCCCGCCACGGTGCGCGTGCCCGCCTTGAGTTCGTACTCGTGGCCGATCGCCAGCGGCTTGTCGTGCATCCACACCACGTCCGCGGTAAAGGCCGTGCAGGGTTCGAGCTCGCTGTCGGCCTCGACCAGCATGTCGCCGCGGGAGATATCGATCTCATCGGTCAGCGTCAGCGTGATCGCCTGGCCGGGATAGGCCGCCGCCAGATCGCCATCGTTGGTGACGATGCGCGAGACCCGGGAGCGCTGGTTGGAGGGAATGACGCGGATCGCGTCGCCCGGGCGGATCACCCCGGCGGCCAGCGTGCCGCAGTAGCCGCGAAAGTTGAGATTGGGCCGGTTGACGTACTGCACCGGAAAGCGCAGCTGGTCCAGCGGCAGCTCGTGGCTGATGTCGATGGTCTCGAGAATCTGGATCAGCGGCGCGCCGCGCTCGCGCCCGGTGAGATACCACGGCATGTGCTCGCTGTGGTTGACGACGTTGTCGCCATCGAGCGCCGACATCGGCACGAAGCGCAGATCGTTCACCGACAGCTTGGTCGCGAACTCTCGGTAGTCGGCGACGATCTCGTCGAAGCGCGCCTGGGAGTAGTCGACCAGATCCATCTTGTTGACCGCGATCACCAGATGCTGGATGCCCAGCAGATCGCAGATGAAGCTGTGGCGACGCGTCTGCGTCTGCACGCCATAGCGCGCGTCGATCAGGATCACCGCGAGACTCGCGGTGGAGGCGCCGGTCGCCATGTTGCGGGTGTACTGCTCGTGTCCCGGGGTGTCGGCGATGATGAACTTGCGCTTGTCGGTGGAGAAGAAACGGTAGGCGACATCGATGGTGATGCCCTGCTCGCGCTCCGACTGCAGGCCGTCGACCAGCAGCGCCAGGTCGACCTTGTCGCCCGTCGTGCCGCGACTCTTGGAGTCACGGGTGATGGCCGCGAGCTGATCTTCGTAGATCATCTTGGAGTCGTGGAGCAGCCGACCGATCAGGGTCGACTTGCCGTCGTCGACGCTGCCACAGGTGATGAAGCGCAGCAGATCCTTGTTTTCGTGGTCCCGCAGGTACTGCTCGATGTTATCGGCGATCATCGAAGACTGGTGTGACATGGATGCCCCCTGAGAATGAAGAATGAAAAGCCAGGCGCCGGGAAAGAAGACGACACCGCCCGTGGCTCATGGCGCGTGAGCCGGCGTCAGAAATAGCCCTCGCGCTTTTTCTTCTCCATCGAGCCCGCCTGGTCGCGGTCGATGGCCCGCCCCGAGCGCTCGCTGGTGCGGGTCAGCAGCATCTCCTGGATGATCGCCGGCAGCGTCGAGGCCTTGGACTCCACCGCCCCGGTGAGCGGGTAGCAGCCGAGCGTGCGAAAACGCACCCACTTCTCTTCGGGCACTTCACCGGGCGCCAGCGGCAGGCGCTCGTCGTCGACCATGATCTGCATGCCGTCGCGCACCACGACCGGGCGCGGCGCGGAGTAATAGAGCGGCACGATGGGGATCGACTCGAGATAGATGTATTGCCAGATATCGAGCTCGGTCCAGTTGGAGAGCGGGAAGACGCGGATCGACTCGCCCTGGTTCACGCGGCCGTTGTAGAGATTCCACAGTTCCGGGCGCTGGTTCTTGGGGTCCCAGCGGTGGTGACGGTCGCGAAACGAGTAGACCCGCTCCTTGGCGCGCGAGGCCTCCTCGTCGCGGCGTGCCCCGCCGAAGGCGGCATCGAAGCCGTACTTGTCCAGCGCCTGCTTGAGCGACTGAGTCTTCATGATGTCGGTGTACTTGGCGCTGCCGTGGTCGAAGGGGTTGATGCCGGCGGCGCGCCCCTCCTCATTGACGTGCTCGATCAGCTCCATGCCGACCTGGGCGGCCATACGGTCGCGAAAGTCGATCATTTCGCGAAACTTCCACGTCGTGTTGACGTGCATCAGCGGGAACGGCGGCGTACCGGGATAGAACGCCTTGCGTGCCAGGTGCAGCATCACCGAGGAGTCCTTGCCGATCGAGTAGAGCATCACCGGGTTGCGAAACTCGGCGGCGACCTCGCGGATGATATGGATCGACTCTGCCTCGAGCTGTTTGAGGTGGGTCTGACGAGTGGGTACGAGTTCCGACATGCCGCAGTCTCCGAGTAAGGGGTCAGGGGAAGTCCGAGCCATGCGCGTCAGCTCAACGCCGTGGCGAGTGCCGACTCCCAGCGCGGATCGCGCCGTGAGCAGACGATGAAGAAGGGATTGAGCAGGCTCTCCCCGCGGTTGCAGCGAAGCGGCTCGAGCGTTGTGGCATCCAACACCTCGCCGCCGGCGGCGGTGACGACCGCCTGAGCGGCGGCGGTGTCCCACTCGCAGGTCGGGGCGAGTCTCGGGTAGAGATCCGCCGCCCCTTCGGCGACGAGACACAGCTTGATCGAGCTGCCCATCGAGACCCGCTCGTGGGCCGGCAGCGCCGCGCAGAACGTCTCGAACGCCTCGGCGCCGTGAGAGCGGCTTCCCACGATGCGCCACGCCTCGTCGTCGGCCTGCGGCAATGATCGCGGCGCGATCGGCGTGCGCTCGCCGTCGATAATTTTCCAGGCGCCCTCGCCCTGTTCGCCCCACCAGGTCACGCCGAGCACCGGCGCGTGGACGATGCCGAAGACCGGCACGCCCTGCTCGATCAGCGCCACGTTGAGCGTGAATTCACCGTTTCGCTTGATGAACTCCTTGGTGCCATCGAGCGGGTCGATCAGCCAGTAGCGCGACCAGCTGGCGCGCTCGGCGTAGTCGACGGCCTCCGACTCCTCCGACAGCAGCGGCAGTGACGGCTCGACTTCGCTGAGCAGCGCCACCAGCGCGCGGTGAGCGGCGAGGTCCGCCTCGGTCAGCGGACTGGCGTCGGCCTTGGTCTCGACGTCGAAGTCGCGGTGATAGATGGCGAGAACCGCGTCACCCGCGGCTTTCACGCCGTCGAGCAGGGTCTGTCGGGTTGCGTCATTCCACATGTCGATTTCCTGTCTTCTGTCGAAAGCGGTCGTCTGTCGAAAGCGGTCGTAGGCCTAGAGCTGGCGCGCTCGGTGGTGTGGCAAACGGACCGGTCATGGGTGGAAAGGCCAGATCAGCGGCACCAGCGACAGCGTGGTCGCCGCCGTCAGCAAGCTCAGCGGCAGCCCCAGGCGCAGGTAGTCGGTAATGCGATAGCCGCCAGGGCCGAGCACCATCAGGTTCGTCTGATACCCCAGCGGCGTGATGAAACTCGCCGAGGCGGCGATAGTCACCGCGATCACGAAGGGCATGATGTCGACCCCGAGCTGCTGAGCGACGGAGACGGCGATGGGGAACATCAGCACCGCAGCGGCGTTGTTGGTGATCACCTCGGTGAAGAAGACGGTGAGCCCGTAGACCAGGGCGAGCCCGATCAGCGGCGAGACCACCCCACCGACGAGCCAGACGGCGAGCTGCTCGGCGGCGCCGGTCTTGGTCATCGCGACCCCGAGGGCGAACGAGGAAGCGATGACGATCAGCACCGAGAGATCCAGATAGCGCCGTGCCTTGCCCATGGTGAGACAGCCCGTCGCCAGCATCGCCCCGGCGGCGCCGAGAGCGGCTTCGAGAATCGAGACCAGGCCGAACGTATTGACGCCCACCATCAGACAGAGAATGGCGATGGCCAGCGGCGCCTTGTCGAAGTTCGGCGGCGTGGAATCGTTGAGCGCGCTGACCAGCAGGAAATCCTTGCGGTAGCGGTACTGGGCGACGAAAGCGTCGCCGGTCTCCAGCAGCAGCGTGTCGCCGACCTGCAGCCGAATGTCGCCGAGCTTGCCGGTGAGCCGTCGGCCGCCGCGGGAAATCGACAAAATCACCGCCTGGAAGCGCGAGCGGAAACGGCTGTCGCGCACGCTCTGGTTGATCCCCGCGAAGTCCGGCCCGATCACCGCCTCCACCAGACAGCGCCGATGGGTCGCCACCGCGAGTTTGTCGACGCTGCCGTTGGCCGGGGTCAGGCCGCGTATCTGGCGAAGCTCGCGGGCGCACTCGGGGGCGCCGACGAAGACCAGCACGTCGCCGGCTGCCAGGCGCGTCTCCGGCGGCACGGCGGAGAGCAGATCCTGGCCGCGCTGGATGTCGGCGAGATAGCCGTACTGCAGATGGCGCAGGCCGGCGTCGGCGATGCGCTTGCCGACCAGCGGCCCGCCGCTGTCGACGACCACTTCGACGCCGTACTCCCGCACCTGATCGAGCTGCTCGACCAGACCCTCGCGCTTGGGCAGCAGCCGGTCGGCGAACAGCAGCAGAAAGACGCCGCCGACGACCAGTAGCGGCAGCCCGATCGCCGTGAGCTCGAACATGCCGAGCGAGCGGTTCCACTGACTCTGCAGCAGACCGTCCACCACCAGGTTGGTGCTGGTGCCGATCAGCGTGCAGGTACCGCCGAGGATGGCGACGTAGCTCAGCGGCAGCAGCAGTTTCGACGGCGAGAGCTTGAGCCGCTTCGACCAGTCCTGGATCGCCGGGATGAACATCGCCACCACGGTGGTGTTGTTGAGAAAGGCGCTCAGAAACGACACCGGCAGCAGCACCCGCCAGTAGGCGCGGCGCAGGGTAGCCGGCTGCCCCAGCAGCTGGTTGGCGACCCAGTTGATCGCCCCGGTCTCCTTCAGCGCGGCGGCGACCACGTAGAGTGCGGCGATGGTCATCACCCCGGTATTGGCGAATCCCGCCAGCGCCTCGCCGGGGGTCAGGACCTGAGTGGCGATCAGAAAGGTCATCGCCGCCATCAGGATGGCGTCGGAGGCAATGCGCGTGAGCATCAGCGTCGCAAGGACGGCCAGCACGCATCCCACGCTCAGCCACGCATCCATTCCCATCGTCATCGTGCGGTCCCCATCAACAGTCCCTCTTCCCCGGAGCGTTCTGCTCGATCTTCGTCTCACCGCCATCGACGCCGGTGAAACCCAAGGCGTTTGTCGGACGCGTAACCAAAAGCCAACAGTCAGCGAAAACGGCCCGCTTCACCGACTCATCGCGCTCTTTGCCTGGCGCTGTCGACGCTCTTTTTCGACTGGTTGGGCCGGGTGAGTCAAACGCTAAATTCGTGACGCGTGACAGTTTGTAAAGGGACAATCGGCGAGTTCTAACTTCGCTGAGAGAGGGGGTTTTAAGCCTTGTCGCGAAGGGGCACATGAGAAGACTGATGGCGTGTAAACTGCCGCAATATCGACGGTTTATCGTTTCGTTCGGCCAGCGCAAGAGGCGTTGCGGCGATGTTCGACGCGGCAAACTCATGCAGGACGTGGAGAGTTCGCCCACTGTTTTATTCAATTATCGTCATCCGCCAGGAGACGAAACCGTGAGTTAAATCCGCGTCTCAACGCGGCTCACGGTTTAGCTTTTTCATGCCCGAGTTGGCGACGTTGCTACAAAGAAATGATTGCTTACATTGGCGTTCACGCCCTGCCCTCGACGTAACCCAATGCAAAGCGGTTTCAGCGATCGATCGAAAACGACGCTAAAATCGGGCGCCGCGTCTGCGTTACACTGGCGCCCCGATTGCCTAAAGCCATGAACTTGAGTAGCTTAGCCATCCCTTTCGTCGACCGACCGGACACTACCGCGGCCTTTTCCATGCCCAACGACTCGACCGCCCCGCGATCGTCATCTACCCGTGTGGCCGGCTACCTGTCCAAGGGTCTGGAGCGCTGGCGAATCGTCAGCTGTCTGCTGCCGGAATTCGGTCAGCAGGTCCGCCTTCGCCCGGGTCGGTCTCGTCCCGTGGACGCCATCCTCGGCTGGGGCCTGAAGCCGACTTCGGTCAAGGCCAGGCGGCTGGCAGCGAAACGCGGCGTCCCCTATGTCGCCATCGAAGACGGCTTTCTGCGCTCGCTCGGGCTTGGCGTTCACTACGCCCAGCCGCAAAGCCTGGTCGTCGACCATAGCGGCATCTATTACGACGCCACGCGCCCCTCCGATCTCGAGCAGCTACTCAACGAGGCGAACTTCGACGACGCCGAACTCGAACGCGCCGCTCGCGCCATCGCTCGCATCCGCACGCTCAGGCTGTCGAAGTACAACCACGCGCCGGACCGGCCGCTGCCGGCCGCGGATCGCGAGCGTATTCTGGTCGTCGACCAGACGCGTGACGACGCCTCGATCACCCACGGGCTCGCCGACGCCGAGGCGTTTCGACGGATGCTTGCCTGCGCCATCGACGAGCACCCCGACGCCGAAATCCTGATCAAGACCCACCCCGACGTCATTGCCGGGCGCAAGCAGGGCTATCTCACCGACGCCGCCGTGCATCCGCGCTGCCGACTCATCGGCGAGGATCTCAACCCCTGGACACTGATCGAAGCGGTCGCAGCGGTCTACGTGGTCACCAGCCAGCTCGGCTTCGAGGCGCTGATGGCCGACAAGCCGGTCTCCTGCTTCGGCCTGCCCTTTTATGCCGGCTGGGGGCTGACACGTGACACCCAGACGTGCGACCGCCGCCGACGGACGCGCAGTCGTGACGAGCTTTTCGCCGCCACCTACTTGCGCTACTGCCGTTATGCCAACCCCTACACCGGGCAGGTGTCGACGCTGGAAGCGACGATCGATCTGATCAGCGACCAGAAACGTCAGCGCGACCGGCTCGCCGGCCGCTGGCTCGCTGTCGGCTTCTCGAGCTGGAAGCGCGCCTTCGTTCGCGACTTTCTGGGGCCGGCGTCGAGCGTGCGCTTCACCCCGCACGCCAGTCCCGGCGACGACGAGGCCAAGGGCTGCGATAGCCTCGTCGTCTGGGGCCAGAAGGCGACCGACACCGTGCGCGACTACTGCCGCCGGCACGGCCTGAAACTCTGGCGCATGGAGGATGGCTTCGTGCGCTCGGTGGGTCTCGGCGTCGATCTGACCCGGCCGCTGTCACTGGCGTTCGACGCCCGCGGGCTCTACTACGACGCCCATCACGAGAGCGATCTCGAGTGGCTGCTCGGCAACGCCGAGTTCGACCCGGCGCTGCTGGCCCGCGCCGCCAAGCTGCGTGAGCGACTGATCGCGCTGAAACTCTCCAAGTACAACGTCGTCGCGGCCGGTACGGCGCTACCCGAGCGCGAGACGATCGGTGACCGACGCGTGATCCTGGTGCCGGGTCAGGTCGAGACCGACGCCTCCATCGCTCAGGGCTCGCCGGTGGTTCGCACCAACCGCGCGCTACTCGAGGCCGTACGCGCCGAGCGTCCGGACGCTTTCATCGTCTACAAGCCGCACCCGGACGTGGTATCCGGGGCGCGGGTCGGGGTAATCGACGACGCGGCGCGGCAACTGTTCGACGTCGAGGCGCGGGATGCCGACATCCTCGAGCTCATCGATGCTGCCGACGAGATCCATACCATGTGCTCGCTGACGGGCTTCGAGGGCCTGATGCGCGGCGTCGAGGTGCACACCCACGGCCTGCCGTTCTACGCCGGCTGGGGGCTGACGGTCGACCGGCTCAGCGCGCCCCGCCGCCAGCGTCGACTCTCGCTCGATGCGCTCATTGCCGGTGCACTGCTGCGCTATCCGACCTACGTCGACCCGGAGAGCGGCGAGTTCTGCAATGCCGACACTGCCATCGAGCTGATGCATCAGCAGCGCGCACGCCAGCGCGGCCTCTCGGCACGGGTGCGCTTCTATCGGCTCTACCGCAACCTGTTTTCGGGGAGGGTCTGAGTGGTCGCCGCCGCCCGGACAACGACGTCGCCCCGCAAGCACTTCCTGCTGCTACAGGGCGTCTGTTCGCCGTTCTTCAATCGTCTCGGCGAGCGATTGAAGGCGGCGGGCCATCGCGTCACCAAGGTCAACTTCACCGTCGGTGACAGCGTCTACTGGCGCCTCGGCGAGACGCGTGTCTACCGCGGTCACGTCGAGGACATCCCGCGCTATCTGGCGAAGATCTGGGAGCGTGAAGGCATCACCGATCAGGTGGTGTTCGGCGATCGTCGCCCGGTCCATCGCCGAGCGGTGGTCGCTGCCCGCCAGCGCGGCATTCGCAACCACGTGTTCGAAGAAGGTTACTTCCGTCCTTTCTGGGTCACACTGGAGCGCGAAGGCGTCAACGCCCATTCGCTGCTGCCCAAGGACCCGGCGTGGTACCGCGAGGCCGGCAAGCGCCTGCCGAGCGTGGGCCGGCCGCAGTCGTTTCCCAACCAGTTCAAGACCCGAGCGCGTCACGACGTTCTCTATCACCTGGCGGGCGCGGCCAACCCCTTTCTGCATCCCTACTATCGCAACCACGCGCTGGTCACCGCGCCGATGGAGTACGCCGGTTTCCTGCTGCGCGAAGCGCGCATGCCGTATCTCAAGCGGCGCGATCAGAAACGCATGGAAGCGCTGCTCGCCGCCGACGAGCCGTTCTACCTGCTGCCGCTGCAGCTCAAGAGCGACGCGCAGATTCGCTATCACTCCGACTTCAAGAACATGCAGGAGGTGATCGGCAAGGTGGCGGCGTCGTTCGCCTACCATGCCCCGGCGAATGCCAAGCTGGTGATCAAGAACCATCCGCTGGACATGGGGCTTGCGCACTACGCCCGCCTGATCGACGTTCTCAGCCGGGAGTACGACCTGGGCGACCGGCTGATCTATCTCGAGGGCGGCAACCTGGAGCAGATGCTCAAGCGCGCCCGCGGTCTGGTCACGGTCAACAGCACCGCCGGCAACGTGGCGCTGGGTTTTCACTGCCCGACCCACACGCTGGCCTCGCCGATCTACGACATGCCCGGGCTGACTCACCAGGGCAAGCTCGACGCGTTCTGGCACAGCGCACCGAAACCGGACCCGGAACTCTTTCGCGCCTACCGCCGTACGGTCGCCCAGACGGTACAGATCAACGGCGGCTTCTACTGCCAGCCGGGCATCGAGCTGGCCGCCGAGAATGCGCTGCAGACGATGCAGCGCGACCGCTCTCCGCTGGAGCAGCTGGTCGACGAAATAGGGAACTCACATCGATGAAATCAATGCCTCCGGCCGCTGACGCCGGACTCCACATGGCTGACGGGCTGCAATGACGCGCATCGTGATCACCGGGGCGACCGGCGCCATCGGCACGGCGCTGGCCCTGCACTACGCCGCACCGGGCAAGCACCTCACGCTTCACGGCCGCCGCGAGTCGGTCCTCGACGACGTAGCGAACCAGTGTCGCGAGCGCGGGGCCGAGGTGACCGTTTCCGGCATCGATCTCACCGACGATGCGGCGCTCACCCCCTGGCTGGAGGCGCTCTGCGAGCCATCGCCGCCGGATCTCGTGATCGTCAACGCGGGCATGAACATCAACATCGGCGAGCACGGCGAGGGCGAGGCGTGGGACGAGGCCAGCCGCCTGCTTGCGATCAACCTGCGCGTCCCGATGGCGATGGGCAACGTGCTGGGTAAACGGATGCGCGCGGCGGGCCGCGGTCAGCTGGTGTTCATGAGTTCGCTCGCGGCCTATCACGGGCTGGCGCTGACGCCGAGCTACAGCGCCAGTAAGGCCGGCGTGAAGGCCTACGCCGAAGGGCTACGGGGCTGGCTGGGTCCCAGCGGCGTGGGGGTGACCGTGGTCATGCCGGGCTACGTGAGCTCCAAGATGTGTCACGAGATGCCCGGGCCCAAACCCTTCCTGTGGCAGCCCGAGCGCGCCGCGAAGCGAATCGCCGCGGGGGCGGCGCGCAACAGCGCCCGCGTCAGTTTCCCGTTCCCGCTGGATTTCGGCTGCTGGTGGCTGGCGGTACTCCCCGCCAGCATCTCCCAGTGGCTGCTGGCCAAACTCGACTACTCGCCGCCGGCCGCGAACGTCGATAACGCCGAGCGACCCGAGGAGCGCCGCCATGATTGATCTGCTGCTGGCGATCGTCGCCACTCTCGTCGTGACCACGCTGTTCGAGACGCTGCTCAAGCCCCGCCCCCGTTCGCTCTGGCAACGCGAGCGTGCGGCCGTCGTCGTGCATGTGGCGACGACGCTTTCGCACTTCACCTTCTGGCTGCTGATCGTGCAGCGACCGGGATTCGCGGTGGTGATCGCCGCCTCGCTGCAGATGGTGGTGATCCAGGTCAACAACACCAAGTCGGCCTCGCTGCGGGAGCCTTTCCTGTGCCAGGACTTCGAGTACTTCGTCGACGCGGTGCGTCACCCCCGGCTCTATATCCCCTTTTTCGGCGTCGGGCTGACTATCGCCTCCTTGATCGCCGGCGCCATCGCCATCGGTCTCGGTTTCTGGCTCGAACCCTCGCTCTACGGCCGACCCCAGGGTCCCTGGGCGCTCTTCGCTACGCTCGCGCTGGCTACAGCGGCGGTGACGGCGCTGGCGCTGTACCTGCCGCGACTGTCTCGCTGTACGCTCGCGCCTTTCGATGATCTCGAGCGCCTGGGCCTTTACCCCTATCTCTGGGCCTATGCCCTCATGACGCGAGAGCCGATCGACCTCGACGACAACCGCGACGCCTTCCCCGCGCCCGAGACCCCGCCGACGACGCTGCCCCACCTGGTGCTGGTGCAGAGCGAGTCGTTCTTCGACCCCCGCGACTGGCTGTCGTCCATTCGTCGCGACGTGCTGGAAACCTTCGATGCGATGATGGCAGCCTCGGTCCAGAGCGGGCCGCTTGACGTTCCCGCCTGGGGGGCGAACACCGTGCGCACCGAATCGGCAGTACTCACCGGCCTCACCCCCGAGTCGCTGGGCGCGCATCGCTTCAATCCTTACCACCAGCTCTCCCGGCTGGAGGTGAACAATCTGGCGCGGGCGCTGAAGTCGCTCGGCTACCGTACCGTCTGCATTCATCCCTATCCTGGCACCTTCTATCTGCGCGACCGGGTATACCCGCGGCTGGGATTCGATGAATTCATCGACATCGCGGCGTTCGACGATCGAGACCGCGACGGGCAGTACATCGGCGATCTGGCCCTTGCCGAGAAGGTGCGCGAGCAGCTGGAAGGCGCTGAGGGCCCCCTGTTCGTGTTCGTCATCAGCATGGAGAACCACGGGCCGCTGCATCTGGAGACGCCCGATCCGGCGGTCGCCGAACGCTGGGTCGAAGGCGGGGTTACTCAGGGTTGCGAAGACCTCACGGTTTATCTACGACATCTGCACAACACCGATAGTATGCTTGCAGCGCTCAAGACCACCCTGTTGGCGAACGACCGTGAGGGGATACTGGCGTTTTACGGCGACCACGTGCCGATCATGCCCAAGGTGTATGCCCATTACGGTGAACCGGACGGTCTCACCAACTATTTCATCTGGCAGAGCGATGCGCTTTGCGGCGATAACGTGCGCACGACTCTGGCAGCCGATAAGCTGGGCACAACAATCTACGATAGAACCATCGGCCGAGCGTGAGACGCGATCACGAGACAGGTGGCTAGAGAGCGACAGTCAAGGACGAAACCGATTGGCGTCCGATCGAGGCATCGGCCGCTGTCCCGCTCCCACCCCTGTTCTCTGGACGTGCTCCCTCTGAATACGGCGCGAATAAAGCAAGGCGTAGCCCATGAGCTACGGAGCAAGGAGTCCCAATGACCCAACGCGTTGCCATTATCGGTGCGGCTCACCGGTTTCCGAGCGCCCCGACTTCTCAACGTTTCTGGCAAGCGCTCAAGACCGGAGAGGATCTCGTCACTTCGGTGGCCGAAGACCGCTGGGGGCTCGAGGCCTTCCACCACCCGGACAAGCACCATCCGGGGACCAGCTACACCTTCGCGGCCGGCAGTCTCGGTGACATTTCCGGCTTCGATGCCGCCTTCTTCGGCATTTCGCCGCGCGAAGCGGCGCAGATGGACCCGCAGCAGCGGCTGATGCTGGAGATGACCTGGGAGGCGATGGAGGACGCGGGCATCCCGCCGCAGACGCTTCGCGGCAGCCAGTGCGGCGTCTTCGTCGGTGTGGCGAGCCTCGACTACTCCTACCGCATGGCCGACGACATGGCCTCGATCGACACCTCGACCGCCACCGGCAACACCTCGAGCATCGTGTCGAACCGCATCTCGTACGTCTTCGACCTGCACGGGCCGAGCCTGTCGATGGATACCGCCTGCTCGTCGTCGCTGGTGGCCTTTCACCAGGCGTGTCAGTCGATCCGCAGCGGCGAGACCGAACTGGCGCTGGCCGGCGGTATCAGCCTGCACCTGCATCCGTTCGGGTTCATCATCTTCTCCAAGGCGAGCATGCTCTCGCCCAACGGGCGCTGCCGCGTCTTCGACGAATCCGGTGACGGCTACGTGCGCTCCGAGGGCGGTGGCGTCTTCCTGCTCAAGGACTACGACAAGGCAGTGGCCGACGGCGATCGCATTCTCGCCGTGGTCACGGGTAGCGGCGTCAATACCGACGGCGACAAGAAGGGCCTGACCGTCCCCAATGCCGACGCGCAGGTCGCGCTGATGACGCAGACGCTCGCCCGCGCCGGACTGACGCCGGACGATCTGGACTATCTCGAGGCCCATGGCACCGGCACCGCCGTCGGCGACCCGCTGGAGACCCGCGCCATCGGCGAGGCGATCGGCCAGAAGCGCCGCGAGCGTTTGCCGATCGGCTCGGTCAAGTCGAACCTCGGCCATCTCGAGACGGCCTCCGGCGTTGCCGGCCTCGCCAAGGCCCTCTACGCCCTGCGCGAGCGCGAAGTGCCGGCCACCATCGGCATTCGCAAGGTCAATCCACGCATCGATCTCGACGGCTGGAACCTGGACATCGTCGACAGCGCGCGCCCGCTCAAGGCCGAAGGGCCGCTCAACGTGGGCATCAACTCGTTCGGCTTCGGCGGCGCCAACGCCCATGTGCTGCTGCAGTCGGCCCCGCCGGTGATCGAGTCGGCGGCGCAGACGCTCGACCGACGCCTGCCCCTGCTGTTGAGCGCGCGCACGCCGGAAGCGCTTCGCGAGTTCGCCGGCCGGGTGAGCAACCGCCTGACCGAGGGCGACGCCTCGCTCTTCGATACCGCCTACAGTCTTGTCCATCGCCGCGAGGTGCACGCCCACCGCGCGGTGCTCTTCAGTGACAGCTCCGCGGACGCGATCACCCGTCTCGACGCCTTGGCGGCCGGCGAAACCGTGGCCGGCGCGGCCGTCGGTCAGGGCGTGGAATGGCACGACGCCGACGCCCAGCATCAGGGGCCGGTCTTCGTCTACACCGGTAACGGCTGTCAATGGACGGCGATGGGCGAGACGCTGCTCGACACCTCGCCGATCTTCGCCGCGGCCGTCGACGAGGTTGACGCGCTGTTCCAGCGTCACGCCGATTTTTCGCTGCGCGACGAGCTCTCCGGCGCCAACCAGCGCGCCGCGGGCGCCGAGGCGACCGATGACGCCCACGACGACCGGCTGGCGCGAACCGAGATCGCCCAGCCGGCACTGTTCGCGCTGCAGGTCGGTCTCACCCGTCTGCTCGCCGCCGAAGGCGTGCGTCCCGCTGCCGTCACCGGGCACAGCGTGGGCGAAGTCGCCGCGGCCTGGGCCTGCGGCGCGCTGACCCTCGAAGACGCCGTCAGCGTCATCTTCCACCGCAGTGCCGGTCAGGGCCGCACCCGCGGCAGTGGCGGCATGACCGCCGTGGGTCTGGGTGAAGAGACGATGCGCGAGTGGCTCGACGATGCCGCCTTCGCGTCGATCGTCATTGCCGGCGTCAACAGTGCCAAGGGCGTCACGCTCGCCGGGCCGGTCGAGGCGCTGACTCGCCTGGAGAAGGCGCTCCACGACGAGCGCATCTTCGCCAAGCGGCTGGCGCTCGACTACGCCTTTCACAGTCCGGCGATGGATGCGATTCGCGAGCCGGTCATCGAGGCGCTGTCGCACCTGACGCCACGCCCGAGCGACATTCCGTTCGTCTCTACCGTCAGCGGCCGCGAGATCGCAGGGACCGAACTCGGCGCGGAGTACTGGTGGCTCAACATCCGAGAGCCGGTGCAGTTCGCCCCGGCGATCGACACGCTGATCGACGATGGCGGGCGAACCTTCGTCGAACTCGGTGCCCAGCCGATCCTACGCCGCTACCTGACCGATGCCCTGTCGGCGCAGAGCGCCGAGGGCAGCGTCGTGGGCACCCTCGCTCGCGATGACGCCGGGCTCGACGCCATCGAACGCACCCTTGCGACCGCACTCGTCAGCGGAGCAGTCTCTCCCAGCGCGTGGTTCCCGGTCACCGGGCGCTTCGTCGATCTGCCGCACTATCCGTGGCAGCGCGAGCGTTACTGGACGCCCGCGACCGGCGACGCTCAGGGGCTGATGGCGCGCCACTACGAGCATCCGTTGCTCGGCTACCGTCTGGCCCAACAGGGACTGGCGTGGGAGAGCCAGCTCGACGTTCGCCGACTGCCGTGGCTTGCCGACCACCGGGTCGGCGGGGCCACCGTCTTCCCCGGCGCCGGCTTCGCCGAGCTGGTACTGGCCGCCGCCAGCGCGTGGAAGAACGCGCCGCTGCTCGACATCGAGGCGCTGGAGATCCTGAGTCCGCTGCTGCTCGACGCGACCCACGGCAAGAAGCTGCGGCTTACCCTCGACGACAGCGACGGCAGCGTCGGTATCAAGACCCGCGAGCCGGCCAGCGACGATCCGTGGACGCTCAACGCCCGCGCCCGCATCAGTACCCAGAGCCGCGGCCTGCTGCTCACCCGGCGCGCAACCGCACTCCCCTCACGGCCGGCCGATTTCACCCGCGAGACCCATCTGGCGATGGCGGCCCACGTCGGTCTCGATTACGGCCCCGGTTTCCAGGCCGTCAGCGAACTCTGGGTCGAGCACGACCGCGCCATCGGGCGGATCGAACTGCCGACGGCGATCAGCCAAGATCAGCGCGAGTGCCTGCTGGCCCCGGGCATTCTCGACAGCGCCTTCCAGCTGTTCATTCCGCTGCTCGCCGACGAACTGAAAGCCGCCGGCGGGCTCGCCTTCGTCCCGGTGCGTCTCGAGCGGCTGCAGCTACGGGCGGGTGCCGCAGCGCCGGCGACGATGGAAGTCCGTCTCACCAGCCGCGCGCCGCACTCGCTGTGCGCCGACGTTGCCCTCTTCGACGCCGATGGCAACGCGATCGCCGTGGTCGAAGGCGCTCGCTTCAAGGCCGCCCGGCTGCGTCATGCGCCTCAGCATCGGCTGAGCTATCTCGACCACCGGCTGGTGCCCGCCCCGCGCGAGGCGGCCGAACTCGTGCTCGACGACACCACGGCGGCGCTCGCCGTCGACGAGCTGGTCTCGCACTACCGCGACGTGACCGGCAGCCGCTACGCGGACGAAGTCGAGCCGCTGCTGGATACTCTGGTCACCGCTTTCGTCGACGAGTCGCTGCGCGCCCATGCCGACACCGACGGACAGCTGCCGACATGGCGTTTCGACGACGGTGGCGTGGAGCAGCGCCAGCGACGACGCGCCCTGATCGAACTGGCCACGGCCGTGGGCGTGGTCGAGGCGACCGAGAGCGGCTGGCAGCTCGGCGCGGCGCCGGAGATCGACGCCTCGACGGTCTGGAACCTGCTGATTCGAGACTATCCGGACTACGCGGCGCTGACGCACAGCGTCGGTCGTTTCGGTCTGCACCTCGATGACTGGCTGGACGAGACGATGGAGAGCCAGGCGCTCGGGCTCGACGCCGAGCGCTTCACCCGTCTGGCGCAGGCCACGGTGGGCGAGCGCGGCTGGCACGCGCTGGCCGAAACCTGGCGCGGCCAGTATCGGCTCTCGCTCGATCTATTGCCCCCGCATCAGCGGCTGGTGATGCTCGAGGCCTCCGCCTACCGGCCGCAGCTCGGTGAGCGCCTGATGGGCAGCCTGGAAGGCGATCGCGCGGCGCTCTCGTTCGTCGCCCTGCGCGACGGCGCGCGCCACGAGGCACAGCCGCTGGCCGAAGACGACGCTCGGGTCGCGCTCGTCACCCCGACCGAGGACGCCCCGGCCGCCGTCGGCGCCAACGTCGCGCTGATCACCCTGGATGCCACCCAGCCGGAGATCGATGCCCTGCTGCGGTGGCTCCCCGGCCGCCTCGCGTTCGATGCGCAGATCGCCCTGCTGGCACCGGCACGCGCCGACTGGCAGCGTTTTCTGACGCTGGCGGCGACGCCGGAGGCCCTGCCGGCCACGCTCGCCGCGACGCAGCGCCAGCTCGAGGCGCTGGGCTATCGCCAGACCGCCGTGCATGACCTGGAGAGCGACCACGGCGGACTCAAACTGATCACCACGCAGGCACCCGCTGCCGCGCAAGACGAAGCGCGCGATGGCGATGGTGACGCCGAAAACGGTCGCTGGCTGGTCGTGAGCGATGCGCCAACGCGTGAGCTCGCCGCCGCGCTTTGCCAGCGCCTGGAGACGCTCGGCGAGACGTGCCACGCGGTGACGGACGATGCCCGCCCCGGCGCCCTGCTCGAGGTATCGACATCGGCACGCCACGTCGACCGCATTCTCGATCTGCGTGGCCTCGGCCGCGACGGCGAAACCCGCTGCGTGCTGGCGGCCGAGTGGCTGCAGCGGCTCGACGCCGAGGGACTCGACGCCGCGCTCTGGATCGTCACGCAGGGCGTGGCATCGACGCTGACCGGCAAAGCTCACAGCGCGGCGCTGCCCGAGGACGCAGCGGCTCCTCATGCGCTGCCCGAGGACGCAGCGCTTTGGGGCTTCGGCCGTTCACTGCAGAACGAAGCGGGCGCGCGTCGGGTCACGCTACTCGATCTGCCATCGAATGCGCCCGGCGAAGCGCTGCTCGATGCGCTGGCGCTGGAGCTCGGCGCGCCGGATGCCGAAACCGAGATCTGTCTGGATGCCGACGGCCAGCGCTGGGTGCCGCGCCTGGGTCTCGAGGCGGCGCCCGGCGTCGCCGCGCCCACCCGTCACGAATCCTTCGAGAGCGGGGACGGCCGGGCCGTGAGTCTGGGCTTCGAACTGCCGGGCCAGCTGCGTCATCTGCGCTGGATGGCACACGACCTCGAGGCGCCCAAGGCGGGCCAAGTCGAGATCGCGGTCAAGGCGACCGGGCTCAACTTCCGCGACGTGATGTACGCCCTCGGCCTGCTCTCCGACGAGGCGATCGAGAACGGCTTCGCCGGGCCGACCCTGGGCCTGGAGTTCGCCGGCGAGGTGGTTCGCGTCGGGGATGCGGACTCGACGCTGAAGCCGGGCGACCCGGTCGTCGGCTTCGGCCCGGCAAGCTTCAGCGACCGGCTGATCGCCGACGTCAACGCCGTCGCCCCGATCCCCGCCGACATCGGATTCGCCGCGGCAGCGACGATTCCGACGACGTTCTTCACCGTCTACTACTCGCTCAAGCATCTGGCGCGCCTGCAGCCCGGCGAGCGGCTATTGATCCACGGTGCCGCCGGTGGCGTGGGGCTTGCGGCGATTCAGATCGGCCGCTGGCTGGGGGCCGAGATCGTCGCGACCGTCGGCTCGCCGGAGAAACGCGACTTCCTGCGACTGATGGGCGTCGAACGCCTCTACGACTCGCGAAGCCTCACCTTCGCCGAAGAGATTCTCCACGATTTCGCCAGCGAACGTCGCGGTCTCGGCGGCCGAGACGACGGCCGCGACGGGGTCGACGTCATCCTCAACTCGCTGGCGGGCGAGGCGATCAATCAGAACCTGCGGGTGCTCAACCCGTTCGGGCGCTTCGTCGAGCTGGGCAAGCGCGATTTCTACGAGAACACGCGGGTCGGCCTGCGACCGTTCCGCAACAACCTGAGCTATTTCGGTGTCGACTCCGACCAGCTGATGCGCGAACTGCCCCGCCTTACCGGCGAACTCTTCGGCGAGATGATGGCGCTCTTCGCCGACGGCACGCTCTCGCCGCTGCCCTACACGGCGTTCGGCAGCGACCGCGTGGTCGAGGCGTTCCGCTACATGCAGCAGGCGCGCCAGATCGGCAAGGTGGTCGTGACCTACGAGCGCCCGCCCAAGGTGGCACCGGCGGCGACCGTGCCCGAACCGCTCGAGCTCGAGGCGAACGCCAGCTACGTCGTCACCGGGGGCCTTGGCGGCTTTGGTCTCGCCACCGCCGAGTGGCTCGCCGCACGCGGCGCTCGCCAGCTACTGCTGCTGGGGCGGCGCGGCGCGACGACCGAAGAAGCCATCGCCGGCGTGGCGCGACTCGAGGCCCTGGGCGTCAGCGTTCGGGCCCGCGCGTGCGACGTGACCGATCAGGCCGCGCTGGCGGCAGTGCTCTCGGAAGCCCGCGCGGCAGGGCCGATCAAGGGCATCGTGCATGCCGCAACGGTTATCGATGACGGCCTGATTCGCAATCTCGACGAGACGCGAATCCGTCAGGCGATGGCGCCCAAGGTCGAGGGTGCCCGCCACCTGGACGCCCTCACGCGGGACGATACGCTGGACTTCTTCGTCGTCTACTCCTCGGCGACGACGCTCTTCGGCAACCCCGGCCAGGCGAGCTACGTGGCGGCCAACCACTGGCTGGAAGCCTTCGGTGCCCACCGTCGCGCCGAAGGCCGGCCGGCAACCGTGGTCCGCTGGGGCGCGATCGAGGACGTGGGTTTTCTCGCCCGCAATGCACAGACTCGGGACAGCCTGCAGGAGCGTCTCGGCGGGCAGGCGCTGACCTCCGGCGATGCGCTCGAGGTGCTCGAGCGCATGCTGGTGGCCGACGTCGCATCGCTCGGCGTACTCGAGCTCGACTGGCAGGCGCTAGCCCGTTTTCTGCCGACCGCGGAAGCCCCTCGCTATCGCGAGATCGCGCGGACCGCGCCGGATGCCGGTACCGACGAGGGTGACGACGATCTGCAGCGTCTGCTGGCGAGCCTCGCCCCCGAGGCACTCTTCGATACCCTGATCAGCGTGCTGCGCAAGGAGCTGGCGAAGATTCTGCTGATCGACGAGGAGAAGATCGACATCCACAAGTCGGTCTACGACATGGGCTTCGATTCGCTGATGGGTGTGGAGCTGGTCACGGCGCTGGAGTCGCGTCTTGGTATCCAGGTGCCGGTCATGGTGTTGAGCGAAGCGGGCACGCTCGCCAAGCTCTGCGACTATCTGATGCTCAAGCTCGGCGGCGACGGCGAAGAACACGGCGAGGACGACGCGCTCGAGAACCTCGCGGCACAACATGGAGTCAACGATTTGCCAAGCGGTAACCCGACCGGGGAGGCCCGGTCTTGAGTCAATCTAGAGAGGCGCTCAAGCAGCGCCTGCTCCAGCAGGCCAGGAAGCGTCGTCAGGACCGCCCCGAAGACGATTCGCCGACCGTCGATGCCACCGCCCAGGGGGTCGATGAACGCTTCACGCGATTCGACCGCCATCCGGGCTATCAGCAGCTCAAGCTGATGCGCGAAGGCGGTCAACGCCTCGGCATTCCCGACCCGTTCTTCAAGGTGCACGAGGGCAATGCCGGCGCCACGACCACCATCGAGGGCCGCGAACGGCTCAATTTCGCCAGCTACAACTACCTCGGGCTCGCCCATCACCCGCGGGTGATACAGGCGGGCATCGATGCGCTCAACCGCTACGGCAGCTCGGTCTCCGCTAGCCGGCCGGTCTCCGGTGAGCGGCCGATCCACCAGGCGCTCGAGCGGTCGCTGGCCGATACCTACGAAGTCGAGGAGGCGGTGGTCTTCGTCAGTGGCCACGCCACCAACGTCTCGACGCTAGGGTATCTGCTCGGACCGAAGGATCTGCTGCTCCACGACGAGTACATCCACAACAGTACCGTCGTCGGGGCGCAGCTCTCCGGGGCGCGGCGAATGAGTTTCGCGCACAACGACCCACAAGCCCTCGATGCCCTGCTCGCCCGCCACCGCCATCAGTTCGAACGGGTGCTGGTAGTGATCGAAGGTCTCTACAGCATGGACGGTGACGCCCCGGATCTCGGTCGCTTCGTCGAGATCAAGTCGCGCCACCAGGCATGGCTGATGGTCGATGAGGCGCACTCCTTCGCCGTGCTCGGCGAGCGCGGACTGGGGCTTCGCGAGCACTGCGACGTGCCCTCGCCCGATGTCGACATCTGGATGGGAACGCTCTCGAAGACGCTCTCCGGCTGCGGCGGCTACATTGCCGGCTGTCGCGAGCTGGTCGAAATGCTGCGCTACTTCGCCCCGGGCTTTCTTTACAGCGTGGGCATGCCGGCGCAGGTAGCGGGGCCATCGCTTGCGGCACTGGCCGTGATGAAAGACGAGCCCCAGCGGCTTCATCGGCTGCACGCGATCTCGGGTTACTTCCTCGAGCAGGCCAAGGCGCGCGGGTTCGACGTCGGCGAGAGCATCGGTGTGGCCGTCGTGCCGATCATCGTCGGCAGTTCCGTGCTTGCCGCGGGGCTGTCGGACGCGCTGCTGGCGTACGACATCAACGTGCAGCCGATTCTGCACCCGGCCGTCCCGGAGAAGAGTGCGCGACTGCGATTCTTCCTCAACTGCGACCACACGCGCCTGCAGATCGATCACGTGTTGAACGCGCTGGAAACGGAGTGGAAAGCGCGCACGCAGTGAGTCGATACGCCGAAACCCTACCTTTCGGACAATGACACTCCTTGGCGAGCGAGCTCGCCAAGGGGTGTTCGCCGGCAGATGGCGCGAGTTTTCTCGATAAGGTGTTGGCGCCCCACCCCTGCCTGGTGTTCGCGTCGTGCCAGCCCAATGGCTGCGCGCATCGGACTCACGCCCCCGGCCAGTGGCGACCGACCCACCGCAGCACGGGATGGGTCGAATCGGCACAGAAACGCTGCGGTTCGCTGCGAAACTTGCGCCATTTCCGCGCGGCGGGCGATAGCGCCGCCGGGGCGTCGTCGCCTCCCTCCAGAAACCGCCGACTGTGATAGCTCATGGCGGCGAGCTCCGAGCCGATCTGCGCTTTCTCGTCGGCACTCAGCCGGTCGGCTTCGAGCTTTTCCGCGAGCTTGCGCGCTTTCTGCACGTGCTGCAGCAGGCGCTTGGGCATTTCGTGGTAGTTGGCCTCGATGCGAAGCTGATCGAGTACGTCTGCCAGGGCCTGGGTGACCTCGAGCGCCCGGGAACGCTCGCCGAGCCAGCGCGCCAGCGCCCCGTGCGGGAGCTTGCCGCTGTCGCTCTGATCGTCGAGCCCCGCCGACTGCGCCAGACGCGCCATGGCGTTTTCAGGCACGCTAGCCGGGCGCGGCGGCAGAAACGGGTAGTAGTCGGTCACCTTGGTACCCCGCCCGCGGGCCTGGATCATCGCGAAACCGGCGAGCCGCCAGAGGCGTTCGAGCTTGGCGTCGTTCAGCGCGGTGAGCTGTTCGTTCAGCGCGACGAAGTAGGGCTCGGCGTCCTCGATGGCATCGAAATCGCCCGGTGTCTCGCAGTAGTCGCGGAGATAGGCTTCGGCGAGTTCGACCTCCGCCAGCTCGCGTTCCAGCGCCGCCTCGTCCGGCAGCCGGTAACTCTCGACGATGCGCGCCACCGGCAGTTCGAGCTCGCGGCGCTGACGGCGCAGCTTGAGCCGACGGTTGATCCAGGTGTAGGCGAGCTTGGTTTCCGGGGCGAGCTGCAGCGTGGACTCGACGTACTCGGCATCCGCTGCCGTCGCATCCGCCGGCAGCACCGTGGCGCGAACCCGGGCGAAAGCGGCGTAGCGCGCCGGGTCCTCGTCGAATAGCGCGCGCATCGCGGCCAGGCGACGATTGCCGTTGACCACGACGCCGTCGAAGGTGATCAGCAGCGGCTCCGTCTGCTGCCCCTGGCGCGCCAGCTCATCGAAGATCGAACCCCGCGGGTCGCGGGAGAGCGGCAGGAGAAGCTCCCACAGCGCCTGCTGCACCCAGGGCTGTTCGATCTGTTCGCCGAGCGTCCCTTCCTCGATACCCTGCTCGCGACAGTAGCGCTGCAGCACGGTGATCAGCCGGCCGTTCTCCGGCCGAAACAGCGGTAGCCCGATCGGCACCTCGACCACCGGCATTTCACGGTACTCACCGCGGTAGAGGACGTAGGTACCGCGCATCGAGGCGGCGTCGAGCGCCGCACGAATCGTCTCGGCAGCTTGCTGGCGTGAGGTCATGAATCGCTCCTGGCAGTATCGACCGCCGACGTCGGATAGCCTGGTCGTCGGCGGCGTTTCACTCAGCATAGAAGGTCGAGCCGGCGGGTCGATGACCAGCGTGGTGAAGTCTCCGGAGTCTCGGCCCCAAAACACCAAGACGTCTTGAAAACCCTGTCTCGAGAATCATGTCTCGAAAACCGTGGCTCGAAACCCATGACTTGAAAAGCAAGGCCTTGAAAACCACGGCCTGAAAACGCCGAAAGCCACCCGGGGGTGGCTTTCGGTGATGACGTCGGGCGCTTCGAACGACGCCCGAGCACGAGCCCCGGGCTAGAGACGTCGCTGGTCGATCACGTGCCATGAGGACTGGCCGCCCTGCGCCGCGGCCTTGGCATCCGCCCGATCCCGCTCGCGCTGGAGAACGCGATACTGCAGCCGGTTGAAGGCGTTGAAGCCCAGGCCCGGCAGCGGCAGAAACGGGTTGGTCCGGCTCATGCCCCAGAGCGCCAGGCGCGAACTGCCCGGCTCGGCGTTACCGCGGGCGTGCACGCCGAAGGTATTGCCGATCAGCAGCGTGTTGCCCTTGACCTTGAACGCCGTGGGACCGGAAACGCCGAGCCGCTCGGCCTCTTCCGCGCTGACCCGGAACGACCCCCGCGCCGTGTAGCGATCGGCGTGCTCACGCGCGCGCAGGCTCATTTCGTACTCCCACTTGAGGCGCTCGCGGTGGGGATGATTGGACCCCGGGACGAAGACGAAGGGGCCGTTGACGTCACTCACCTCTTCCAGATAGAGCCAGAATTTCATCGTCGGCTGAAAGGTATCGACGTGAAGATTCTTCTGCGGGTCGCGCTCGGTGACGCTGTCACGGCTGCCGTTGTGCACGTTCTCGATATGGCAGATCGGCAGTCGAGCATGGCCGGCGCAGTAGCGGAAGAGCCGTTTCAGTGACGGTTTCTCGAGTACCGCCTTGACCTCGGGCAGCGTCTCGAGCACCTCCGGGGAGAGCAGCACGCGGTGCGTGCGGGTGTCACCCTGCAGACACTCCCGGATCTCCCCTTCGTAGTGGCGAACCGCCGTGACCAGGCGTTCGAACTGCTCCTGCGGCAGGTAGTTCTCCTTGAGCACATAACCCAGGGTCTGGAACTGCTCGCGATCCGCCTTGGGAACGCCCGGGGCGAAGAACGCCATGCGCAGGCGCGAGATCCAATACGCCGCCCAGACGCGTCCGGCGTGCAGGCCGTAGCGATTCAGCCGCTCACTGCCGATGATCGGGTTGGCAGCGAAGGATTTGGCCCCGGTGAAGAGTTCACCCAGCCAGAGGGGATAGCGTGTCCAGGGTTTCATCAGCGTTGGCCTCCCAGGAAAGTCGCGAGCGATCGGATATCGCCCGGGTTCGCGAGCCGCGCTCGCGTCTGTATGTAACGCCGCGGTTGCATCGGCTCGCGGACAGACTCCCGCCCATGAGGGGCGGAGCCGATTCGAGCCCGTGGCTAACCCCGAGTCCGCCGCCACCAGAACGTTCTGGCTTTCTCGGGGTCGCCAATCGCGGCGGCGGTATCGGCGGCAGCGCGGGCCAGTCGATGCGTGTCCCGCGGGTAGTCGACCAGGCGCTCCAGCGCGGCCTGCCAGGCCCGCGGGTCATCCGCCACGAGCAGACCGTCCCGACCGTCGGTAATCACGTCGGCGTACGGCTCGCGGTCGCTGTAGAGCCCGACACCGCCCATGACGGCGATATCGAGCACCTTGATCCACGACTTGCCTCGATTGAACGCCGAGGGCCATAGCGGTGCAAGGCCGATGTGCAATCGCCGCCCGCGCTGGTAGTCGAGAAACGCCTGCCACTTGAGCGCCGTCGGGCACGCGACCCGTTCGAGTTCACGCAGTGCCGCCGGCGTGTTCTCGCCCAGCATGATCTCGAAATCGCTCTCCGGCCTGGCGGCGTGTACGGCCTGAAGCGCCGGAATGAGGGCGCCGAGATCTCCCAGATGCGCACGGGTACCGTGAAAGCCGATCTCGCGGCGCGCGTCGCCGTGGTGATCGAGCGACGGCAGCGGGGATATCAACGAGGGTTCGAGCACGCTGACGCGGGGATGATGGTGGCGCGTCACCTGCGCCAGCGCCTCGCTACAGACCACGACCTCATCCGCCAGCGCGAACAACCTCGGCTGCACATCGCAGACGAGGGCCAGCATCCGTAACCGGTACTCTTCCGGCACGCTCGGATTCCGCGCCGCGGCGAGCAGATCGTCGTCCACGAGATAGTAGATCTCGCCGAACCAGCGCCGGTAGCGCTCGAGCCAACCCAGCCACGGCTCCTTCAGCGAGCGGGTGACGAGAACGTTGACGTGGCGCCAGCGCCAGGCGCGCCACGGCCAGTCTCGCCAGGGCGAGCGGTCCCGCGTGTCGACGCGCGCGGTGTCTATGCCCTTTTGCCTCAGCCACTCGGCCACGTGGCTGAAGTAGATGTCCTCGGTCGGTTCCGCCCCGTCGCTCAGCACCAGCCAACCGCTGCTGGCCCCGCTCAAGGATGACCTCGACGCCGGCGCGTCTCGCCACGTTCCCCACAGCGTGACCGCCCCCCAGGCGGCGACTCGCGATCAGCGCAGCGAGAAGTCTTCATAGCTCAGCGTCAGGTTGGGGTTGTAGGCCGGATCCTGCTGCAGGGCATCCCGCCACTGGCGACGCATGTAGTCCACTTCGCGTTTGGCGCGGGCCTGCTTGACGGGGTTGTCGTCGGCGCCCCGCGAGATCGACTCGTGATGGTAGAGCTCGGCGAACGGCGTCCAGAGATTGCGATAACCGCGCTCGCGCACCTTGAGACAGAAATCGACATCGTTGTAGGCGACGGTCAGCTCGCGTTCGTTGAGCCCCTCGACCTCGTCGAAGATCTCGCGGCGCACCAGCAGACAGGCCGCCGTGACCGCCGACAGGTTCTGAACCAGGCAGAGGCGATTCTGATAGCCCGGGTGCGTTCGCGGGAAGAAACGGTGGGCGTGTCCGGCGACGCCGCCGAGGCCGAGTATGACCCCGCCGTGCTGCACGGTGTCGTTGGGGTAGTAGAGCTTGGCGCCGACGCAGCCGATCTCCGGGCGGCAGGCGTGCGCCACCATCTCGCTCAGCCACGTCGGATTGATCGGCTCGATGTCGTTGTTGACCAGACCGATGACCGACCCCTTGGCATGGCGAGCGCCGAAATTGTTGATCGCCGAGTAGTTGAACGGCGCATCGAAACTCAGCACGCGCACTCGAGCATCCCGCACGATCGTATCCATGTACGCCAGCGTGTCGGCGCAGGTCGAGCCGTTGTCGATGATGATCACTTCGTAGTTCGGATAGTCAGTGACCGCCAGCAGCGTGTCGACGCAGGGCTTGAGAATCTCGACCCGGTCTCGCGTGGGGATCAGCAGACTGACCAGGGGGGCCGGCGTCGGTACCGGCCAGGTGACACGATAGCCCGTTGCCGCTGACGCTTCCTGGGCCGCCACCGGCGCGACGGTCGCGCCGGGGTCGAGGCGCTGGAGGTGCGCGACGAGCGCCTCGGGCCGGCAACCCGCCCCGCCATTCAGGTTGTCCCGCGCGTTGTGGTAGATCACGAACGGCACGTGATGCAGCCGCGCGGCGTCCACGCCGTGGGTCACCGCCAACAGCAGCCGGTGCAGATCGAACGGCGCGCGCTCGAGCATCGCCAGGTTCGACTCGAGCACATCGAGCGAGAACGCCGAGGCGTGGCCGATGTAGTTGGTCGAGAGCAAAAAGTCCGGGTTCCAGCTCGGCTTGAAGTTCGGTCGCGTGCGTTCGCCGCTCTCGTCGAGAACATCTTCGTCGCCATAGATGAGGGCGGCATCGGGCGAGATCTGGCAGTGGTTGGCGAGGTGAAAGAGCGCGTTCGGCGCCAGCCGGTCGCCGACGCGCAGGAACACCGCGTAGTCGCAGAGCCCTTCGCCCGGCTGACCCGCCAGCGCGATCGCCTCGCGGGGGCTGGCGACTCGACGCAGGCGCTCCTCGCGGGCCGCGAGCCGAGCGGCAAGCCCTCTCTCGCCCGCCTCGCCGTCATCGGGAACCGACACCAGGCTTTCCGGCAGAAAGAGCTGCCAATGGGGATAGCGCTGCTCGGTGATCGAGCGCACGGAGTCGAGCAGCGCGCGATGCGCCTCCGACTCGCCGGAGGCGGCCGCCGTGCCGTCGTCGACCAGGACCACGGCGATTTCCGCCGGATCGAAGAACTGCGACTGCTGGCGCGCCACCTTGTTCGCCGACGGCTCGCGCAGCATTTCGATGTGCTCCTGCCAGTACTCGTAACTGGTCTCCGGCGCACAGTGAATGAACGTCGCTTCGTAGTAGGCGCCGAGGAGCTTCTTCCAGCTGATGCCCTCCTCTTTGCCCTCCTGCTTGAGGGCGCGAACGATCGCTTTCTCGTTGACGTCGTCGAAGCGTTTGTCCGCGTAACCGATGCGATTGATCATGCGGGCGTAGGCGAAGCGCGGCGTCAGCCAGACGAAGTTGAAGTGATCGATCCGAAACTGACCCTGCTGGCCGACCAGCGGTTCCAGCCGAATGCGTCGCGTGCCGTAAGGCACGAAGCAGACCCGCTTGGAGACCTTGCCCCGGCGGATGACCAGAAAGATGCTGTGGCGCCGCTCGAAGCCGCGCCCCATGTCGAAGGTGATGCAGGCGGCGGCGGCGCGCAGGTCGTGGCTGACGCCGAGCTCGATCATGTTCCAGCCGGCGGTGGGCCGATCGCCGAGGAGGATGAAGCTCGCCTCGCCTTCGCCGACCCGCCACTCGAAGGGTTCGAGCGGTGCCGCGCTCTCCGGGGGACCGTCCGTCGCTCGTTCGTCCGCTGGCCGTTCACCGGCCAGTGGCTCGTCCGGCTCTCGCCTTCCCGCATCAGGGGTATCCGGCTGGGCCGCGCCGGGCGGCGGCGTTTCCAGCGCCGGGGCGTCGACGCTGCCCGCCGCGCGCTCCCTGGCAAGCGAGAACATCTGGCCCATCGGCATCAGGCCGGGGATGGTCCGAAATCGCGGGTAGCGCAGACGCAGCTGGCGCGAGCGCCTGGCGACGCGACGTTTGGGGGGCGTTGTCGGTTTCATCGTGTCGTGGGCTTCATGGTGAGTCACCTTCCGGTCGAGCCTGTGACAGGGGGCTTTTGTCCCGCTCGCGTTGGTAGAGGGTTTCCCAGCGTTCCCAAAGGGGGCGAATGTCGGGTGCGACCCGGTTCTTGTCGATCTTGCGCCACGCGTCGGCGTCGAGCGAGGCGAGTTTCTCCCGCAGCGTCGTGTCGAACGAGAAATCCGTCGTCGGTGCCCGGATGGCGAAGCGCGCCGTGGTCTGCATCACCAGGTAGTCCGGCGCGAACGCCTCGACCAGCGAGGGGTCGAGGTTGCCGGCCGTATGCACGAAGATCAGCCGTGCGAAGATCCGCGAGAGATAGTTGAAAAGGCCCGCGCTCGAAGACGCCCCGCAGAGCAGCAGCGTCGCGTCGCTCAGCGGCTTGGGATTGTCGAAGATCGCCAGCCGGCCGAAGTTGGGCACGGCGTTGTCGTAGACCTTGTGCTTGGCGTTGGAGAACGAGCCAAGGATCTCCACCGGTTGGCGAACCGGCGGCTCGAGCTTGCCACCGAGATCGCCCAGATGATCCACCGTCCGATAACTGTCCTTGGCGAAGCGCTTGTTCACCGCCTTGCGCCGCACGCCGAAGGCGACGGCCAGCTCGGTCGCGGCTTCCTTCGCCGCGCGATGGGTCCAGTGGGTATCCGTGCGGTAGAAGGCGTCGTCACCCAGGGCCTTCAAGGCATCGAGCGGATAGAGCGTGTTCCCCGGTGCAAGCGTCAGGATCTGGTCGACCGGCGTGGTGGTCGCTCGCGGGGAGCCGTAGGCCTCTTCCAGCACGGTTTCCTTGGAGGGCGTGATCAGAACGCGATGCTCGATACCTCTGGCCACCGCGGCCTGGGCGAGGGCGTCGAAATAGACCCGCCAGCTCGCGAGCCCGCGGCGGGTGAGCAGCAGATTGCCGCGGTGCTGCTCGGCGCTCAAGTTGGTGTCCGCGCGTAGAAAGAGCCAGTCGTGTTTGCCGACCAGCACCTTATCCGCCTCTCGCACGGTTGCGGTGTCGCCGCGAACCTTCAGCGTCTGCAGGGGCCAGCGCCGACGGCCGATCTCGAGTTCCAGCTCGCAGCGTGTCACGCCAAGCGGCAACAAGAACTGGAAGCCGCACTGGAGCTGAGGGTGGCTAGGGGCGTCATCGAAGCCGAAATGGGCCACCACATCAGGACGCTTCTTGGTGAACGCCTGCTTGAGTTCGTAATCCGGTGCCCAGCGCGCTACCAGCCGGGCGGCGGCGTTGAAATCGGCGAAGGCGTCGGTAAGAAAGAGCCATCCCTGCACCAGAACCTGCCCCGCCTCGACTCGCGCCGGCCCCTCGGCCTTGGGATAGTCGATCACCCAGTGGCGAACCGGAGAAGCGGGCTCGCTCGGCTTGCGAGAAAAGAGCGACCACTCCTTTTTGGCCGCGGGGGCCTTATTCTCTTTCGGTGCCTGGGACGCCGCCTGCGCCCCGACCGCGGGGGAGGTCTCCGTCGAAGGCGCCATGTCCGCCGACAGCCCGCTACCCGCTGAGAATTCTTGCCCCACTGTGGGCGCTTTCTGCGCTGACGGCGCTTTTCCCGGTGAAGGCTCTCTAACCGCTGAGGGCGCTTTCCCCGCTGAAGGCTCTCTACCCGCTGAAGGCTCTCTCCCCGCTGAGGGCTCTCGCCTCACCAGCGGCTCCTTGGGTTCCCGAGGCGCACGCCAGGTGTGGCCCATCGGCAGGAGATTCGCTGTCGCATCGCCGCGAAGGCGGCGGTGGAGCTCTATGATGACCTCGAGCTCGGCCAGTGCATCGCGCACGCGCGGCGCCAGCGCTGCCGCCAGCGTGCAGGTGTCGTCGTTACGATCGTGGCGCTCGAAGTAGACGGCGGTCTTGGTATAGCCCACGGTCGCCGCACTGCCGCGGCGCGCCTTCTTCAGCACGAACTCCTCGACCGACTTCACCAGGTAGTGGTTGAGCCGTACCTCGTTCCAGACGATCTCTTCGGAGAGGCCGCGACGCGGCATGCCCTCGCGGGAGAGGCGAAACTCGAACGGCTCGCCTTTGGCATTGCGCATTTCGCCGCGAGTCAGTTCGGGGTGATGCGGGTTCTGCATCCGCGCCAGCGCCGAGCGCCGCACGATCGATTTGTAATGGTGATTGGGACCGAAAGCCTGCTTGGCGCGCCGCTGGAACCGCTCGATCACCAGACCTTCCTGGCGAAAGCGCTGGCCGCTGGAGCCAAAGCAGCACCAGTTGAGACTGACGGCGCCGATGGCGTCATCCGCGAAGCGCTGCTCCAACCAGGCATGCAGCCGCGCCCGCGGGTCGGTGTCTTCCTTGCCTTTCGGCGGGACAGGCAGGATGTATTCGTCGGCGTCGATGAAGGCGATCAGCTCGACGTCCTCGGGACAGAGCGCGGCAAGCTTCTCGTAGGCGAGCAGCTGCGGGGCCCGATCCGATGGCGTCGGCACGTCGATGACCTGCAGCCAGTCGTCGTCTTCGGCATCGCGACTCAGCGCTTCCAGCATCTCTCGAGTGCCGTCCTGACTGCCGTTGTCGGCGATGAGAAAACGGTCGGCACCGACGACGCGGTGATAGGCGATCCACTCCAGCAGGGAGTCGATCTCGTCTTTCACAATTGCCGCAATAGCCAGCTTCACCAATGACTCCCTTCACAATCTTCCGTCGACCGGGTTCGCGCGATTCGCGCCCCCGTCATGCCCCTACCCGCCGTCCTCTCGCCCGTCATGCTCTCGCCCGTCATGCTTTCGCTCGTCATTCTTGGGCAGTCACTCGCGACGGCCGAGCAGAGTCGCATAGGCCTCGTCCAGTGAGGCGACATACCGATCCCAGCCGTAGCGGGAGACGGCCCGGCGGCGTCCCGCCTCCCCCAGCGCCAAGAGCCGGCTGGGATCAGCCGCCAGCGTGGCGAGCGCCTGCGCCAGGGCATCGGTATCACCGAACGGGACCAGCCACCCGCCGGCTTCGCCCTCGCCCGCCTCGGCGCCGACGACCTCCGGCAGCGCGCCGCGATGATACCCGACAAACGCCCGGCCCGCGGCCATCGCCTCCAGCGCCGTACGGCCGAAGGACTCTTCGAAGTGGGCCAGACTGAGCACGACCTGCACCCGCGTCAACGCCTTTGCGGGTGACGTTATGTACCCCGCCAGCGTCACTCGGCAACAGGCACGCTGCGTGACGCGATCAGCCAGCGCCTCCAGGGCCGGCGTCGGCGTGCCGAAGACGATGAATTCGACGGCCGCCTCGCGCTCGCCCAGCGCGGCGGCCAGGGCCTCGAGATCGGTCAGCCCCTTGTTGGCACTGGCGCTGGCAAGAATCCCCACCCGGAGCGGCGCGTCGGTCGTGCCACCCGCTACCGGCAGCGCGAGGAGCGGGTCCATATCGATGGTGTTCGATACCGTCGTCAGCCGCGCCCCCGCCGATTCGTTCGGACCAGCGGTAGTGGATGACTCACTCTGCACGTCGGTCGTGGTTCGGGTGAAAGCCGACTGAATGGAAGCCTCCTGGATGAAAGCCGCCTGGGTGTATGCCGAATTGGCGATCAGCAAATCGGCGCGTTCGCGCACGGCGGCGATGATCGTCTCGGCATCGGCATTGAGCGTGTCGCACAGAATGGCGTCTGCCCTTGGCAGTTCGCGCAGGTGAATCCCGACCGGTACACCGCAGCGACGCGCGGCGATCAGCGGCGCCTCGAGCACCAGGCTGTTGAGGGAGACGGCATCGACCTGGAAGCGTTCGATCAGGTGCGAGAAGTGATCGACCGTTCTCGGCTCCGCCTCACCGCCGAGCTGCCACCAGCCGTAGGGCAGGATTGCCACGGCGTGGCTGATCGTACGCAGCGTTTCGAGATACTCGTCGTTGACCGCACTCGGCAGCGCGACGATGAGCCGATACCCCGATTCGCATAGCCCCCGCGCCACGTCGAGCAGGCTTCGCTCGGCGCCGTAGAGCTGAACATCGGCCTGGTGGCCGCACAGCAGGAGCGTGGCCTTCGCCTCGGTTGGCACGTGCCTGCCCTCGAACACCGGCAGCGGATCACCGCGCTGCGCGACCGGCGAGACGAGCCAGTGCGTCAAGGCGTTTTCCAGCGCCACGGCGCCGTTCAGCGAGCGCGCGTAACCGGACTGACTGAAATCCGGACCGGGGTCGAGCCCCTCGAAGCGCCCTTCTCGCCAGTAGTGATCGAACGCCTCGACGCGCGTGTCGTGTAGCTGGGGGTGGCGGCGTAGATACCAGCCGGCATCGAACAGCGGCGAAGCCTCGAGGCGGTCCCGCTCGTCCACCGCCTCGCCTTCGCGTACGAGGGCTTCCGCTGCATCAGGCTCTCGCAAAAACTCTGGCGGTGCCGGAAACGGCCGATGGCGTCTACCTCGCTCGCCGGTACGGGGTAGATAGAGCGCACCATCGGCGCAAGCATGCCAGCGTCGGGCGGCCGCCATGTAACGGCCACGGGCGCCTAAAAACTGGCTGCTGAGATGCGTCTCTCCGTGCTGGCTGAGCGAGGTCTCCGAGGCCCGCCCGAACGCCAGCGGCAGCGCTGGCGCTACCGGGACGATCGCCTCGACCCCGTACGCCACCTCGATGCGCGCGAGATATTCGGAATCCGCATTGACGCGCACCTCGTCCCAGAAGCCGAGCCGGTCGACAACCGCTCGACGAAACATCAGCGACGACAGATTCCGGTGGACCCAGCCCTCGTCGTCCTCCAGTCGCCAGCGGTGACACCAGAGCGCCGGCGTGGCCCGCGTCCAGTGGCTGATCGCAGCGACCGGTGTGACGGCCCTTTTCTTGCGTGACTTTCTCGCCCTCGCTTCGGCGTCGTTTAACGCCTCGACCTGACTCGCGATGCGGTCCGGGTGCGACCAGTCATCGCTATCGTGCGTCGTGATCTGTTCGCCGTTCGCAGTGGCCAAGCCAACATTGCGGGCGGCGTACGCGCCGCGGTTTTCGGCTTGCAAGATAACGGTATAAGTCATCGACGCCGGACATTCCTCTCGCAGCCGATTCAGCACCTCGACGGTGCCGTCATGACTGGCATCGTCGACGACAATGATCTCCAGCGAGCGCCAGGTCTGCGCAAACAGACTGCGAATCGCCGTGGCGACGGTTTCCGCCGCGTTGTAGACCGGCACGATGACGCTGACGAGCGGCCCGCGGCGTCGATCACGCGAGCGCTTCAACGCCACCAGCCGATCGAGCGCCGGTGCCGCCCCCTCCGTCAGCGTCAACGTGGAAACGCGATACGATTCGAAGCAGGCGTTGAGTGGGACCAGCGCCCTCGCGGGTGGCATTCCCGCTGCCAGGTTCCGATTGAGCCGGGCCAGCGCCGCCTCTGCACTGCCTGGCCAATCGCGCTCCAGCGCGGAGACGATCGCCTCTTGAAGCGTCGGATCCGCATCCAGGCGCTGCAGACACTCCAGCGCCAGCAGCGCCGGTGCCGGACCCCGTGGCCAGTCGATCAGCGCGTCATCGCTGAAAAGCCAGCCCAGCGCCGTCTCGGCCTGCCCTCGCCAGGCCGTCCAGCGCGCCAGCGCCCAGCGGGCGTGATGGCGCTCCTCGCGGCTTGCCGAATGATCGTCCGCCAGCCGCTCTAGCCGAGCCAGCATCACCGGCCCTGCCCCTCGCCAGAGATGAAAATCCCGGGCGAGCGCGCGGTTGCGACGCGGCAGGCGTCCCTCGTACTGCCCGAACCGAAGGTAGTGATCGAGCGGTTCGAGTTTGGCCGCGGCAACGTCCGGATAGGCGTGCAGGTACCACTCAGCGTCGAAATCCACGCGAGCGGACGCCCCGGCGGCATCCTCTTGCCACCGGGGCGCGCTCTTCAGCCAGCGCTTGAGCGACGCGATCATTGCGGACGCGGCTCGCGCCCTTCCTTGATACCGTCGCGAATGTAGTGAAGCAGCGGGTTGATGCCGGTCAGCGCGACGTCGGGATACGCCTCCAGATACCCGGCGCTGTCGAAATGCGGCGAAGGGTTACGCCCTTCGAAGCCGCCGAACTTCAGGTAATGCAGGGCCGGTTTGCTGGCGTAGTCGGCATCGTTGGCGAGATCCGGGTATTGCTTCAGGTACCACTGGCCGTCGAAGAGTTCGCTGGATTCGACCTCGGCGATGGTCTCCTCCTGGCGCTTGCGCTGGCGTAGCTGCTCGCGGCGTTTTTCGGATTTCGCCCCCAGCCCGGGGAGCGGCAGCCTGCCGCCTGCGAAGCCCGACTTGCGGGCCCGCGCCTGATCGCCAGCCGGTGTCGGATTCAACTGTTCGCGAAGCGACTGCAGCTCGCGGTCTTTCTCTTCCATCGCCGCCGTGAGATCGCCGAGCTCGTCGAAACGGCTCGCCAGGGATTTCTCGCGCTTTTTAAGTAGCTTCTTGAGTTCGGCAAGATCTCGCTCGGTCGATTTTTTGTCTTTCTTTGCCGAGGCCAGTCGTGCCTCGAGCTGCATCAGTACTTCACTGTCCCGAGCCTCACGCTCACTGGAACTTGTACGGAGCTGTTCGGCTTCAAGGGTGCGTCGATCAAAGTCGGCTTGGAGACGAGCAATAACTTCGGTTTTTTCCGCCTCCTTTTCATGGGCATAAGTACGTAGCCGCTCGACTTCGGCGCGCGAGCTGTCAAGCTCCACCTTTGCCTGCTGTAGCTCGGACTCGATCCTTTTACCTTCAGCTGATGACAGTGCCGAGGTGTTTTCGAGTTGGCGAGTCAGCTTGTCACGGAGCTTGCGAAGCTCCTTCATCTCGACTTTCTTGTCTTCGTTACGCTGGTTGTAAACTTCCGCTCTCTGTTTGTAATACTCCTGCTGACGATCCGCCTCTTCGGCGATGTTGGTCATCGTCGCCAGTTCGCGAAAGCGCGTCTGAATGTTCTCGTCGCGCTCGGCGATGACACCTTCGAGGCGCGTCTTCTCGCTTTCCGCCTGCGTCAGGCTCGCGGTCACTTCGGTCAACCGGGCTTCGAGCGCCGTAAGATCGGTTTGCAGCTGGTCGCGCTCGAGGCTTGCCGCTTCCGACATCTGGGTCAGCGTCGCGATATCTTCGAAGCGCGTCTGAATATTGCGATCGCGCTCGGCGATCTGCGCTTCGAGCCCCTGAGACCGATGCTCGGCCGCGTGCAGTGCTGCGCCTTTCTCACTCAGCTGCGTTTGAAGCTGTGCCAGCTCCGTCTGCAACGAGTGCGCCGACCCCTGTGCATCGGCCAGTTCTTCAGCCAGGTGAAGCTTGTCGGACTCCAGACTTTTCAGCGCTTCGTCACGGGATTCGAGCTGCGTCGTCAAATGCGCGACGGTAGCCGCTCGGTCGTCACGATCCTGTATCAGCGTTTCGACCTGCGCATCGGCACTGCGCAGTCTTGCCGTTTGCTGATCGGCAAGTACCTGGTCCGCGCAGGCACGGCCAAGCCGTGCAAAAACCTCGCGAACAGTTCTCGCCGCCGTGGGCGCGCTCCAGCGGGATATCAGCGTTTCCAGCAGCTCCGGCAGTCGCTCACCGACCATGACCACGCCCAGGCCATCGCCGTGATGAAAGGTGATCGAACGATAGACCATCTGGAGCTTGGCAAACTGCTCATGGGCGAGGCAGCCCGGCTCATGGCGGTTGATGCCGGGAATGAGCACGATGCCGCGCTCGGAGACGCGATCGATCCAGCGATCCAGCACGTCCTCCATGTCTTCATCATCGATGTCGAGATCCAACGCCAGCAGATCGACGCTGCCGGGCTCGATCTGCTTGGCCGCTCGCCTCGGATCGACCCGCAGGTCTCGAGACAGTGCGCCGTAGCGGCGATCTGCCAGGGTGAGAACATCTTCGGCGTCAGGGCTTTTGTGGTCTGCGACGAGCAAGCATTCGCCGTGAAGCTCGAGCCGGTTGACCGCCTGACAAAACGTCAGATGCGGGCTGCCTTTTCGGGCGCCCAGCGTGACCGCGCGCGCCGGTGCCGCCACCTCGAACAGCCAGAAAACGAACGGCAAATGCTCGAGCCAGGACGACGGCTCCAGGTGATCCGGGCGTATGAACATCGCCCCTCGCGCCAAGGACTGGAGCGGTGCACTGCTAGGTGCATTGTTGGCACTTTTGCTCAACTTCATCGTTTACCCTTGCTTCTGGACTTCTATTCGAAATTAACGATTCTTATTTGCTATTCCCAGCGACCGCCGTCTAGACAGTCTGCCCGACTCCGAGCCTCTCCCGATGCGCTTCGTAGCCGAACGCGTCGATCACGAACTGGGTCGAGCGTTCGACCTGGCGGCGATAGGCTTCGGGGTCGGCGTGCAGTCGTTCGATGGTGTCCTGCACCGCTTCGGGCGCGGCGTAGATGGCGGCGTCCTGGAACAGTGGGCGGTACTTGGGATCGATGATCACCGGGACGCCGACGGCCATCGCTTCGAACATTACCCGCCCGAACGCCTCGATCCAGTCGGAGTGGGTGTAGTAGACGTAGAAATCCACGTCCTTGAGGAACTCGGCGGGCTGAATCGAGCCGAATTCATGTACTACCCAGTTAGCCGGCAGCTGCCCCAGCACGGTGGTCGGGGCACTCGCCCCACCGAGAACGTGGATCTGATAGCGGTCGTCATCCGGGTAGAGCGTTCTCAATACCTCAGGAGACTCAGGCCACTTTACGTACTGATCCCGCGAGTGGCGGCCGATCTTGATCGGCAGGCCGCCCGGCGTATGCGCCGGGCGCTGCCACTCCGCCACATTGATGATATTGACCCAATCCTCCTCGGCCAGGTCGATATCCGCGAGCTCTTGCGGGTGGTGCTCGAAGAGCGATTCTCGTACCAGCGGACCGATGGGGTACCAGCGCGCGCCCTCCCCAAACGTCTCGACGATGTGTCGGTGACAGGTGGGGATGTCGTAGAGCGTCTCGCCGGTTTCGCTGTATTCGCGCTTGGGCGGCTGGTTGACGATCACCGAGATGCGCTTGGCCTGCACATTGGGGATTCGATCCTGCAGGCGCTGCACCACCGGCGGATGGCGGATCACCAGGTGATCGCAGGTCACCGTTTCACCCTGCACGACGAACGAGACCAGCTCACCGTCGACCAGCCGACGAATGTTCTCGTTGATCTTGCGGCCAGGGTTGAGGTCGTAACGCGGCAGATTGAGCAGCCCGGTACGCAGGCCGAAGTAGCGCTGCGCCTTGATCTCCTCGATGTTCGAGTGACTGGTGCCGCCGGGCAGGCGAAAATCGGACGCGATGATGACATCGAAATGCGTACGACTGACGCCCTTGTCCGGCAGCATCGGCGCGGGGCGCGGGAAACGATCGCCATCCGTCTCGGAGTCGGCTGCGTAGCGGAGCGTCGACGCTTGGCGCCGCGCATAGGCTGCAGCCTCGTCGTACTCCTTCCTCGCCCCCGTCTTGAAGCCGAGATAGCCGAAGGCGCTGTCCGAAGTGAGCGACCCCGGCACCTGACGCTGAAAGCAGAGCGGTGCGCCATCGAGGGTGACGACGGCCTCAACACCGAAGGCGACACGCAGGCGCGCCAGGAATTCGGAATCCGCCGCGAAGCGCACCTTGTCCCAGTAGCCGAGTGCTTCCGTCACCGGCGCCCGCCGGAACATCAGCGACGAGAGATTCATCAGCACGAAAGTGCGGGACTTCGGGCGCAGGTAGATGCGCCCGTCCTCTTCCAGGCGAATCTGGCGCGAGAGGTTGGCGATGACCTCTGGGTTAGCGTCCAGCTGCGCGGCCTGCAGCTCGATCTTGCGCGGATGGGACCAGTCGTCGGCATCGTGCGTGGTGACGTAGTCGCCAGTGCAGTGGTTCAGCGCGTGATTGCGCGCCGCGTACGGCCCCTGATTGACCGGGTTGCGCAGCACCTTGATGCGGGCATCGCGCGCGGCGTAACCCTCGGCGACCGCCACCGTCTCATCGGTACTGGCATCGTCACTGACGAGAATCTCCAGATCGCGATGAGACTGCGCCAATAGCGATTCGAGCGCGGTGGGTAACGTGCGCGCCGCGTTGTAGACGGGGATGATGACGCTGACCCGCGCAGTAGACGCCCGTGACGGCTCGGCGTGAGCGCTCAACCGCTCGTAGAAGCCCTGCGTGTGCGCCGCTGAGGTCAGCGATACCGGTTCGAGACCGTGCTCGGCGTAGAGCGCGTTCACGACCCCAAGTCGCGCCGTCATGTCCGGCTGGGCGTTGATGCGCGCCAGCGTCCAGTCGTCATCCCGAAGGGACGGCGGCACCTCAGCGAGTACCGTCAGCGCCTGTGCCGGCCGCCCGGCGTTGGCGTGCACCTGAGACAGCAGACGCCTGGCGCGGGCCTGCAGCGCCTCATCCTTGGTGGAGTCGATATAGGCTGCGAGGGCGACCCGCGCCTTCTCCAGCATCTCTTCACCCGGCTGGGCGGCGTACCAGACGCCAAGCTCCCACAGTGCCAACTGCCGAGGGTAGCCCATTTCGTCGCAGGCGATCGCCTCGAGCTCCGGCACCGCGATGCGCGAGAACTCCAGGTCGTAGATGCGCGCCACGATATCCTTGATGCGCTGATCCTGCTTTTTCTTGGCGCGCCGGCTCTGCTGTCGCGTCGCCTGGACAGTGCGTTCGGAGACTCGCGGCGCGGGCTTACGCCCCTCGCGCATGCCGTGCATCAGGTAGTGAAGCAGCGGCCCGGATGCCTGTTGTCGCACATCCGGGTACTTCTTCAGGTAGTAGGCGGGATCGAAGAACGGCGACGGCTGACGCCCCCACGGCTCCCCGTACTTCACATAGTGCAGCACCGGATCCAGACCCGAGCGCTTCACGTCCGGGTAGCGTTTGGCGTACCACTTCTCATCGACGAAACCCGAGTCGCGTAGAAACTCGATCTTCTTCAAAAACATGCCGTCATCCCTAAGTCTCTTCGACGTGATGTCAATAATCCGTCACTCCCCATCGAGCCTTCGTGCTCGATGCGGCTCCATTACGAAACACTTCGACTTCAGTGCCACTGCTCGGTGAGCCGAAACAGATAGTCACCGTAACCCGTCTTGGCGAATCGCTCGGCCTGACGCCCGAGCGCGGCGTCGTCGATCCAGCCCTGATTCCAGGCGATCTCTTCCAGGCAGGCGATCTTCAGCCCTTGGCAATGCTCGATGCTCTGCACGTACTGGCTGGCCTCCATCAGGCTCTCTGGGGTGCCGGTGTCCAGCCAGGCGAAGCCACGCCCCAGCTTCTCGACGAAGAGATCCCCCCGCGCCAGGTAAGCGTTGTTAACGGAGGTGATCTCGAGTTCGCCCCGTGCGGAGGGTGTCACCCGGCGGGCGATCTCGACGACGTCGGCGTCGTAGAAGTAGAGCCCTGTCACCGCGTAAGGCGACGGTGGCTGGGCCGGTTTCTCTTCGATACCCGAAACCTGACCACGCTCGTCGAACGCGACGACACCGAAACGCTCCGGGTCTTTCACCCACTGGCCGAAGACGGTGGCGCCCGTCGCGCGTTGGGAGGCGAGACGCAGCTGCTCGGAGAAATGCTGGCCGTGGAAGACGTTGTCACCTAGCACGAGACAGACCGGGTCATTACCGATGAAGGTTTCGCCAATGAGAAATGCCTCGGCCAACCCTTTCGGCTCGGCCTGCTCGGCGTACTCGAAGACGACGCCAAACTGGCTACCATCACCCAGTAGCTGGCGATACTGCGGCAGCGCCTCCGGCGTCGAAATGATCAGGATGTGGCGAATACCGGCCAGCATGAGGACCGAGATCGGGTAGTAGATCATCGGTTTGTCGTAGACCGGCAGCAGCTGTTTGGAGGCCCCCAGTGTCATCGGGAACAGCCGAGAGCCGGTACCGCCGGCCAGCACGATTCCTTTACGTGTCATCCACCACTCCAGATTGTATAAAGCTATGACTTACCCAGTGCAATCACTGACGCCAACACGAGCAAGATTCTTTATTACAGCGTTATAAATCGAAATTGGAAATCGAAAACGCCTTGGCAATGTTATCCTTTTTAACTTGCTCCAGCACCTTGTGCCTTCCCGCCAGAGACGACTTGCGCTGAGCCTTCTCCCCTTTCAAGACCAGGTTATTGACCCCGTGGTTGAGATAATAAAAAACCGCGAAGAAAGGAATTTTTTGCGCGCACTTGCCGTTTTCGCGCATTGTCTCTGGCAGTGTAACGTGATCGCGAATCCGATGAATCAGCGTCTCTTTGTCGGAAGAACTTTCAGGGAGTTCATCCTTCGTCAGCCATACTGCCGCACAGGAGCCGCAGTGCTCGTAAAAAGGAGTCGTCCCTTTGAGGGCACCAAGGGTCTTTGAAGGCACATCGTAAACGTAACCCTTGTCGACAACATACCCGGCTCGGTTATCATCCGTTAGAATGAAATCGCAAACGTCTTTATGTACCAAGTCATCGGCATCGAGCATGAAAAAATAAAAACCCGACAGCTCAGTCTTTTTCAAAGCTGCAAGTGTCAAGCGTCTCTTTCTTTGCTTATCACCGCTATATCTAGACACTTCCGTTGGCCTCGCCCAATTAGCGCGAATCCAGTGCACATTGACACTTCTTTTCTTGAGACTAGGTCGATCATGACCCGCAATCAAGACGATAAAGTTTTTGTTCGTCTGATTTTCCAAGCTTTTTATCGTTTGATTCAGATTTTCTTGAACCACTTGCCACTGCTCAGGTGCCGTCTTGGCGCGCAGGGAGATCCCAAATACGACAAGTGGATCCACTAGACTAGTAGCCGATGCATTGACTTCGCTTACGAATGAAGCCATGCGCTCTTCAAATCGACTGGTTATGTTTTGGGATTTTTCCATTAAAAAATACCATTAATAAGACGAGTAAAGCGAATCCAAACGTTTAGCCATTTGACTCTTCGAACAGGGCGTGGAAATCGAGCAATCCAAAGCGCGTTTCCAGCACGCGCTGCTTCACCTCTGCTTGCGGGCCATTGTCGACGGTATCGTTTTTCATTCCTTTCTTCGAAAACTCGAGGCTATCGGTATGATTCACCAGATAGACGACGAACCCCGCGTCATCGCTCTGCACGCTCTTGACCTTCTTGCCAAGCGCTTTGCACTGAATGTCGAATTCTCGGTGCTTGTCAAATTGGGAAAAAACGGTATTGACGTCATCCCAAGATGAGGGTAGCTCTTCATTGGTAAAAACCGGGAAAAAACAGGAACCACAGTAGCGCGAAAATCGTTTGGAAATGAACTCCATGTCACCGTTACGCATATCCAGCTTATAGCCTGAATTGACAATGACCGAAACATCCCCGCCGGACGAAAGCACCTTCTCGACCAGTGTCTTATCGATCAAATCGTCGGCGTCTATGTAGCCAAGTCGATTGGTGTGATTGCCCTGGCTTTTTACCCATGCGGCAGCCAGCCTTCTTTTCTTGTGCTTGTCATTGCCCCTACCTTTCGTATTGGCGCCCGGGGGCGCAAACGGCGCCTCGACGAAGGTAACCGCATCATCCCCCTCGATGAACTGCGGCTTCTCATGCCCTGCAATTACGATATGGTAATTTTTACTGGTCGAGTTCTTTATCGAATCAATGGTATTGCTCAAGAGAGCGCATACAGCATCCCAATCAGTAGCGTTTTTGCGCGACTTTAACGATATGCAGAAATAGATCATCTCAGCCATACACACCCCGCCTGCTTAGCTAAAAAATTGAAAAATTATCGTTCTTCCCCATCTTGGCAGAAGACAAAGTGAGCATCTTGCGGCTATCACCATGCCACTCAGGCTTGCCCAAACGGCTTGAATCGACCGACAAAGCGGTAAGCATACCGCAAACGGCAAAACGCCCGCAGGGCAAGCCGGCGGGCGCTGATGTCTCATCCGATGCTTTTCGTCACGGGGCGTCATCAAAGGCCACGATCGCCAGCCCCTTTTCCATCGGCCGCTGTTCGACGGTTGCCGCTTGATGCTCGGCCCACGCCTCGATGATCTTTTTCTCTTCCCACCGTCCCGCGTCGTCCAGCCAGACGCTACAGCCCGATGCGAGCTTACCAGCCAGGGCCGGCAGCGCTGGGTATCGCGCGAAGCGACAGGTGCCGGCAGGTGGGCCATCGACCAGAACGAAATCGATCGCGTCAAGGTCTTCCAACAGGGGCACCGGATACCAGTGGGGCACCGACTCATCTCCAATCGTGCTCTTCGCCCCTTCTTCCGTCTCAAACGCCAGGTGAGCGCCCTGCCAGGGCGCCAATTCACCAACGCGCAGATCGACCCATTCGAGCAAACCCTCGCGCTCGAGCGAGCGGCGCGTCTCTTCCGCGTAGTGCGGTGAGTGCTCGAACGAGACGAGCCTGCCCTGCCCGATCTGCGCCAGCGCATCCGCGATGACCAGCGTGGAAGAACCGCTGCCGAACTCCACGATCAGCCCAGGGCGATTCGCGCTGACGGTCTCGTGCAGTTCCAGCAGGATATCCGGCGAGAGCGGCCAGCCACGTAGCGGTGGCAGCCGACCCTTGATCGAGAGACGCTGGGTCAGCCAGTGGAACGCCTCGAACTGACGATAGAGCTGGAGGTTCGACTCCCGCTGCCTGGCAAGCAGATTGGATTCGAGCTTGTCGATCCGTGACTCCAGCGCCTGCAGCGCTGACATGACCCCGGCCGACCTATCGTCACTTGCCTTTTCGTCGAGTGGCATCGAATCGACCGGGTGTTCGTTGTCGCTCATATCGTTACCCCTGGATGGCGTTGCCGGGCCAGGCGATCCTTTCAGACCGATGGCCAATCAGTCCTGACCGAAGAGATCCCGCGTGTAGACCTTCTCGCGAACGTCCGCGATCTCGTCGGTCAAGCGATTGGCGACGATAACATCGCAGCGCTGCTTGAACGTTTCGAGATCCTTAAGCACCTCGGAGTTGTAGAATTCGTCTTCTTCCAAAACCGGCTCGTACACCACGACCTCGACGCCTTTGGCCTTGATGCGCTTCATCACGCCCTGCATGGCGCTGGCACGGAAGTTGTCGGAACCGGACTTCATGATCAGCCGATAGACGCCGACGACTTGCGGATTGCGCTTCAAAACCGAACCGGCGATGAAATCCTTACGCGTACGGTTGGCTTCGACGATGGCACCGATCAGGTTGTTGGGCACATCTTCATAGTTGGCGAGGAGCTGCTTGGTGTCTTTCGGCAGGCAATAGCCCCCGTAGCCGAAGCTGGGGTTGTGGTAATGCATGCCGATGCGCGGGTCCAACCCGACACCTTCGATGATCTGCTTGGCATTGAGCCCGTGCGATTCAGCGTAGGTATCCAGCTCGTTGAAGTAGGCGACACGCATGGCGAGGTAGGTATTGGCGAACAGCTTGATCGCCTCTGCCTCGGTGCTATCCACGAACAGCGTGGCGATATCCTGCTTCTCCGCGCCGGCCTTCAGCAGCGCCGCGAAACGCTCGGCACGCTCGGAGCGCTCACCCACCACGATACGTGACGGATGCAGGTTGTCATAAAGCGCCTTGCCTTCGCGCAGGAACTCCGGCGAGAAGATGAGGTTGCTGGTGCCGAAGCGCTCGCAAGCTTCCTTGGTGTAACCCACTGGCACGGTGGACTTGATCACCATGACTGCGTTGGGGTTAACGCGCATGACGTCCTGAATCACCGATTCGACGCTGGAGGTATCGAAGTAATTGGTGACCGGGTCGTAGTTCGTGGGCGTGGCGATGATCACGAAATCCGCATTGGCGTATGCGGACTCCTTATCCAGCGTCGCCTGGAGGTTCAACGACTTCTCGCGGAAGAACGACTCGATCTCCGCGTCTTCAATGGGCGACTGGCGCGCATTGATCTGCTCGACCTTCTCGGCCACCACATCGACCGCAACGACTGTTTGATGTTGGGCCAAGAGAACGGCATTAGAGAGACCTACGTAACCCGTACCCGCGACGGCAATTTTCATTTTCAACTTCCTTATCGATGCTTTCACGATGCCTTGACTAGTGCCCCCGCGAGACACCGGCGTCGTACTAAAACGGCTCAGCCTACAGAGTGACGAATCTGATCTGCAATCTTCGTGGCTGACGCCTCTGCGGTTTCGGCGTCGATCGCCTCGACCATGACACGGATCGCCGGCTCGGTGCCGGACTTTCGCAGTAGAACGCGGCCATCATGACCCAGCTCGCGCTCTACTGCAGCGACCATTTCTTTCACCTCTGGTTGGGTGAGAGGATCACTACTCTGGCCCGCTTGGTAACGAACGTTAATCAACGTCTGCGGCAGTTTGTCCATGCCCTGCTTGGCATCGAACAAGGTGAGATTTTGCGAGACCAGGCACGCCAGCACTTGCATGGAAGCAACGATGGCATCCCCCGTAGAGGCATGATCGAGATTGATCAGATGGCCGGACGTCTCGCCACCGATGCGCCAGCCGTTGGCCTCCAGCTGTTCCATCACGTAGCGGTCACCCACTTTGGCGCGCAAAAATGGCACACCCAACGCCCCGAGTGCTTGCTCCAGCCCGAGATTGGTCATCTGCGTACCCACGACCCCGCCGCTGTAGCCCCGCGCTTTGGCTTGACGCGTCAGCAGGTACAGCAACTCGTCCCCATCGACGACCGCACCGGTGTGATCGACCATCATCAAGCGGTCCGCATCCCCATCCAGCGCAATACCGAGATCCGCTTTGTGGGATACAACCGCCTCGCACAGGCTTTCCATCGACGTCGCACCGCAGCGCTCGTTGATGTTGAAGCCATCTGGCGTTGCGTGAATAGCGATGACTTCCGCACCAAGTTCGCGATAGACGGCCGGCGCCACCTTATAGGCAGCGCCATTGGCGCAATCCACCACGATCTTCAGGCCGTCGAGGCTCAAATTGCCCGGCAACGCCGCCTTGCAATATTCGATGTAGCGCCCCGAAGCGTCATCGATGCGTCGAGCTTTACCCAACCTTTCCGGCGAAACACAGGTCATTTCGCCATCGAGCGCAATTTGCAGGTAGCGCTCGACCTCTTGCTCTTGCGCATCCTTGAGCTTGAAACCGCCCTTCCCGAAAATCTTGATGCCATTGTCATAAAACGGGTTGTGGGACGCACTGATAACGACACCTGCATCGGCGCGGAAAGTAGATGTTAGATAAGCAATAGCTGGCGTGGGAAGCGGACCGACCAAAGCGACATTAACACCTGCAGAAGAAAACCCCGCTTCCAGTGCAGACTCCAGCATGTATCCACTGGCGCGGGTGTCCTTCCCTATAAGGACTTCACGAACCCCTTCAGCGGCGAGTACTCTACCTGCCGCCCATCCAATGGCAAGTACAATTGAGGGGGTCATAGGAAATTCGCCTACTTTAGCCCGTATACCATCAGTTCCAAAATAAGACACGAAGCAAAACCCTCAGCTAACCGGATACAACGGAATAAAAATAAACCAGCGATCAGGCGGAGTTTTAAAAAAAAAATAGATCGCACTGCACGCACAAAGCGCCAATATAAATACCGACCACTATGCTTCTTGCAACAGCACCGCCGCCTCGTACATAAGGTCGTAACAATCTTTTAGCTCAACTTTCAAGCTAAGCACTTCAGATTTTAAACCTGCGACTGTTTCACGTAGCCTTAGGATCTCACGATACATTTCATCAGAAGATGATGAACAACTTTCTGTATTCATCTTACTCCACTCCCTGGAAACAGGATATTGCTACCCCAATCGCTGTCCCGTATTCTTTTAAAATCCTCAAGACTATGACTCGATGGCAACCATCCTTTCTCACCCGGCAAAGAACTAATGCAGGAAAAACATTGGTTTTCATCAGCACAAGCCAATAGAGTCTTATTCACCCACTTACGCTCGCAGTTCATATCAGAATTTGGCTCTATTTTATTGACTGCAAATAAATAACTTTTAATTAGGTCTCTTATGCACTGCCTGCCCTCTTCATCGAGCAACATTTTTTTCAAGGTTATAGAAAAAAACAAACTTCGAAATTTATATTTTAATACTTCATTGAACTCAGCACTTAAATTGAATTCAATGGCTCTTTCCCAACCTGCCAACGCAGTAAAAAGTCTATCGTAGTATCGAGGATGAAGTGGTTGCCTAGTAACAGAATGCGATGAAACATTATGATAGTAAGCAGTCTTGCCGCTTACATAAAATCTTTTAACAGAAAGAGGGAGTAATAAAATTAGGTAGTTATCTTCAAATACACAAAACTCTGGAAAAAGGTAGTTGTTATCGAGCAGAAAGTTTCTGCGAAAAATTTTTGTTACCACTCTACCAAAACGTTTTAAAAGCTTTAGCCTTGACTCAACTCCATAAGCACCTACCTCTAAGCCTGTAGAATTTGAAGACACACCTTTTTTATCAATATTGAAATCTACAAAATCTATCTCACTCTCGCTGGCTAAAATCTTAAGCTCGCTAACCACATTCTCCAGGTCGATGCTATCGTCGGCATCTACGAACCATATATATTTTGAATTGGCAGCTTCAAGACCTGTATTGCGCGCACCTCCTGGCCCTTTATTAACCTGAGAAATTATTGAGACCGGTGCTAGATTATCAAATCTCTTCTCTAAAAAGCTACTTTGATCCTTATCAGAACCGTCATTGACAATGATGAATGATACTGCCTCTTTTTTTTTACTACCACAATATTTATCTATTTGGCGAAAAAGGTTAAGAGACTTTTCTTTGGAGTTATACCATGGAATAATTATTGTCAGATCAGTCACAGCCGTTCCCCTCCATCACAGAAAGCAGTACAGGTGTATTTTTACTAATCTTAGCCGTGACTTTTCTGCCTATTATTTTAGACAACATTTTTGGAGCAATGCCATATCCGGGCCTAACACTTCGCACCGCGTCTTCTGTGATTGCATCCCCTACTTCAAGATCTCTAATAAAGTATAAAGAACGCCTAAACTGAACATTTCCCTGCTCGCTGGATTTTCGGCCATAGTCGACATTACCGATCGCTTTCCAAGCAGTTTTTGTATCTTGGCAAAGCGCCATTAGCTCGACGGGTTCCAGTGAAAAACTGTCATCCGGCCCACCACCATTACGGTCCAATGTCACATGCTTTTCAACGATACTAGCACCCAATGCAATACTAGTTACCGCTGTGGTGTTATCGATGGTGTGATCTGATAGCCCGGTAACCACGCCAAAGCGTTCAATCATGTCAGAGATAGTGCGAAGATTATAGTCCTCAGAAGGCGCCGGATAACCGCTTACACAATGCAAAATGGCCAGTTGTTTGCAACCGGCTCCTTGAGCAGCCTGAATCGCCTCCTGAATTTCCTCCGCATCTGCCATGCCGGTGGAAATAATCATCGGTTTGCCTTTGCTCGCGACGTACTCAATCAGTGGAATATCGACGGCTTCAAATGAGGCTATCTTGTATGCTGGGGCTCCAAGCTCCTCTAACAAATCGACCGCAGTGGCATCGAAAGGAGAGCTAAAAATTGTGATGCCTAGCTCCCGCGCACGCTCAAACAGAGGCTTGTGCCAAGACCATGGCATATGAGCTTCTTCATAAAGCTCATATAGCTTACGCCCATCCCATAAGCCACCCTTGATTACAAACTCTTCGTTGTCACTATCAAGTGTAATAGTGTCCGGACGATAAGTTTGGAGCTTGACAGCGTCAGCGCCTGCTTTTTTGGCTTCGTCGAGGATACGAAATGCATTCTCTATGTTACCATTATGATTGGCCGACAACTCAGCAATAATATATGGCGAGTCGTCCGCACTAATACGCCTACCTGCTATTTCGATAAAGGGAGCTTGCATTATCTACTTTCTCCTTTGCACTTTCCATTCAGCAGCCAGTAGCCCAAAGCCAATGACATCAAGATAACGACTTCCATCGCAGTAATGTTCACGCAATATTGCTTCTTGCTTGAAACCCAAGCGCTCGTGAAATTTTATTGACCGGTGATTATATGCCAGCACCTCTCCACAGAGCTTATGCAAATCTAAAGACTCAAACACAAACTCACATGTTTGATTCCCAAGAAGGGTGCCGCTACCCTTAGCAGCTATAGGGGAAAGATAGAACCCCCATTCGGCCCTTTTATCACTTTTAGAAACAATATTAATATTAACTAATCCAGAAGGAATGCCATTATTCTCGAAAATCATCACATGAAGATCATCATTAGCGCAGACGCTTTCAAACCAAACGAGATGCTCTTCCCAGGCGATTTCCTGCTGCGTATACATGTACTGACGCACATCTGGATGATTACGCCAAGATAGGACGAAAGAAAGATCCTCACGCCGGATAGGTCGGATCTTTGTAAGCATTGATGTTCCTCAACTTGCTTGAGTCAACTCGCGAGCTATTCGAGATGCCCCGAGCCCGCCTGTCAGCTCACGAGCGCAGACACTAAGGCTAGAAAGACGCTGGATGTTTTTAATTTCGGAAATTGCCTCGATCATATTATCTTTCAGTGCCTCCCGATCAAGGGTCATGGACGCTCCCCGAAGTTCGAGATTGGCAGCGATATCGCGCTGATTTTCGGCCAGCACCAGCATCAGGGTCGGCAGGCCCAGACAACAGCGCTCCCAAGATGTGCTGCCCGCCGCGCCGATCGCCAGATCGGCCTCGGCCATGCGTCGCGCCATGTCGCTGACATTGGTAACGACCTCGGTGGGCTGTTCGAGAGTTTCCGCTACACGCTTCACCGCCTCGATCCATGGCGCGGTGCCCCCCATCACTACCGTGATCCGGCACGTTCCCGGCAGCTCGGCATTGCGCAAAACCCCCAGTACCTCAGCAGTGACATTGTCTTTATCTACCCCACCCAAGCTAATCAGCAACTGAGACAGCCCTGGCTGGCTATCGCGTCTTTCCAGACTCGGCCGACGCCACTCGGCGAACTCCGGGCGCAGCAGTGCGTAATCCGGGCCAATCATCAGCCGGCAGTCTGCCGGCACTAGGTCGGCGTAATCCTCTGCCAGCCTGCCCAAGTTCTGATCCAGCAGTAGATGGGCGATATGCTCACGGTCTGCGAGATCATCGATGACCAGCAGCCGCGCGCACGACGAACACACTGCCGACTCCCAGCGCGCATCCAGGGCATAGTGATCCAACACCAGCCAATCGGCGTCGAGTGGCGCGAGCAGGTCCGCGCTCTCGCGGGCATCCTGCGACCAGCCGACGCCCAACCAGGCCGCATGGGCGGTCTCGTATGCATCCAGGCCCGAGGGCGATGTCCCTGCAGCCACGGGCGCCGCCAGACGCAGCACCTCGAACCCCTCTGCTTCGATACGCCCGATCAAATGCCCGGGAAGCTCGCGACACAAGAAGTAGCATCGCGCCGCGTGATGCTCGCGCAGCGCCGTCGCCAGCGTCAGGCAACGCATGACGTGGCCTGTACCGATCTCCACCGAGGCATCGACGCGAAAAGCCACGCAAACCATCAGACACTCTCTCCCGATGCCGCCTTCCAAGCCTTGAACAACCATTCAGCTCGCTGCCAATCTTCCGGCGTATCGATATCCTGCACCCGATGACGCGGTAGCTTGACCGGCACAGCGCGCTCCGAGAACAGCGACCTACCCGCCATCCAGGCGGCCGGGCACCCCCAGTAGAACTGGCCGGCATCGTGCCACGCCTCTTCCAGATCCTGGGAACGGGTGTTGAAGTGTTCCGGCTCGAACATCGCCACCCGCCCCTCGGGCGTCATGCGCAGCGCCCGCTGGATCGGGAAAGCGTAGCTAGTCACCGAAAAGGCATAGTCGACGTCCTCTCCCTTGAGGCGATCGAGCCCGGCGATCAGGTCGTCGGCAGACACAAAAGGGGCCGTGGCATAAAGGCAGCAGACTGCCTCAAGAGAGACTCCCGCCTGTTGAATCTCCGTAATGGCGTGGGCGATGACCGGCACCGTACCGGTGTGGTCATCAGATAGCGTTGCCGGGCGCATGAAGGGCGTCTCCGCCCCCCATTCCCTGGCCACCGCGGCGATCTCCTCATCGTCCGTCGAGACGATAACGCGATCGAAACAGCGGCTCGCCAGCGCCACCTGGATGGACCAGGCGATCATCGGTCTACCGCAGAAGGCTTTGATATTCTTGCGCGGAATCCGCTTGCTACCACCCCGCGCTGGGATCACTGCCAGCCGCATCACACCAGCACCTCGGATAGCACGCGAATCACCTCGTCCTGCTGAGACTCACTCAGGCTTGGGAACAGAGGCAGACTGATCGCCTCGGCGTAATAGCGCTCTGCCTGGGGGAAGTCTCCGTCACTAAACCCGAGCGCTCGGTAATAGGGCTGGGTATGCACCGGGATGTAGTGCAGATTGACACCGATACCACGTGAGCGCAGAGCCTCGAACACCTCGCGGTGAGAGACCGAGATTCGCTCAAGCTCGAGCCGGATGACATAAAGATGGCGCCCGGAGTAGCTATCCGGATGCTGCCAGGGTGTCACCACCGGCAACTCAGCCAGTGCAGCGTCGTAGCGCGACGCCAGACGGTGCCGCTCGGCCACATAGTGATCGAGCCGCTCGATCTGGGAGACACCCAGCGCGGCCTGCAACTCGGTCATACGATAGTTGAAGCCCAGCGCGATCTGCTGGTAGTACCAGGGCCCGTCGGCCTCATGGGTCATGGAAGCCGGATCACGCGTAATGCCGTGGCTGCGCAGCAGCGCCATTTTTTCGGCAAAAGTATCGTCGTTAGTCAGCGCCATGCCGCCTTCGGCGGTGGTGATGATCTTGACCGGATGAAAGCTGAACACGGTGATATCGCTGTAGCGACCGCCGCCGATGAACTCTCCCTGATACTTGCCGCCGACCGCGTGCGAAGCGTCTTCGATGATACGGAAGCCGAAGCGCTTACCCAGCGCATGGATCGCCTGCATTTCGCAGGGCTGACCGCACAGATGCACGGCAACCACCACCTTGGGCAAGCACCCCTGACGCTCCGCCTCTAGAAGCTTGGTCTCAAGCGCCTTGGGACACAAGTTGTAGGTCTTGGGATCGATATCGACGAAATCGACACGTGCACCGCAGTAAAGGCCACAATTGGCCGAAGCGACGAAGGTCACTGGGCTGGTCCAGAGCCAATCGCCCTCCCCCAGGCCCAGCGCCAGACAGGCGATATGCAGCGCCGACGTAGCGCTGTTGACCGCCAATGCATGTCGAGCGCCTACGTGCTCAGCCAGATTTTTTTCGAACAGGGGCACCTGTGGCCCCTGCGTCAAAAAGTCTGACTGCAGCACGGAAAGCACAGAATCGATATCAGTTTGATCGATTTCCTGCTGACCGTAAGGAATCATTAGATGGCTCCAATCTTTTCCCAGTTACGGTCAATCCACGCCTGCAACTGCGCATCAGTCATCCACTCGACGTTATTGTCGCTGGAGTAGTTAAAGTCATCCTTGACCTTGACACCATCCTTAATGCGGTTGACATCTTTGTCCCAATTGTTGATGGCAGGCAGAATCTTGTAATGCTCAGGATACTCGTAGGTGTAGATAGCATCTTCTTCGCCGATCATCTGCTCGTGCAGTTTCTCGCCCGGCCGAATACCAACCACTTCTTGCTTGGCATCAGGCGCGACGACACGCGCTAGATCGGTCACCTTCATCGACGGGATCTTCTTGACGTAGATCTCGCCACCCTCCATATCCTCAAAAGCGTGCCAGACCAGCTCGACGCCCTCTTCCAATGAGATCATGAAGCGAGTCATACGCGGGTCAGTGATCGGCAAAATGCCTTTATCTTTGACAGACATGAAGAATGGGATAACCGAACCGCGGGAGCCCATGACGTTACCGTAGCGTACCACGGAGAAACTAGTATCGTGCCCACCGGCATAAGAGTTGCCTGCGACAAACAACTTGTCCGAGGTCAGCTTGGTTGCGCCGTAGAGGTTTACCGGGCTGCTTGCCTTATCCGTAGAAAGCGCAACCACCTTCTTGACGCCCTTGTCGATGCAGGCATCGATAAGGTTCATGGCGCCCATCACATTAGTTTTGACACACTCAAAGGGATTGTATTCAGCCGTGGGCACGATCTTGGTAGCGGCCGCATGGACAACATAGTCCACACCATCAAGCGCCCGATACATGCGATCGCGATCTCTCACGTCTCCGATAAAGAAACGTACTCGATTATCATCCTTGAAAAGCTTCGCCATCTCCCACTGCTTCATTTCGTCGCGGGAGTAGATGATAACTTTATTAGGATTATATTGCTCAAGAAGCATAGGTAAAAACTTATGCCCAAAGGACCCAGTGCCACCGGTAACGAGGATTGTAGAATTATCAAACATTACTATTCCTTTAAAAGTTTAAAAGGCTTTCAATAAAGCGAGTGTATATTCGCATCAACCAACTGATCCATTACACTACCTAGATCAAGAGCGACCCCACCGTTCTCTCTTGCAATTCCAGCAAAAATCTTACCTACAATCCCCGCACCGATTAGAACGAGAGCTCCTGGACGCACAGCCATTTTTAAATGTAGCGCAACTTCCTCATACACATTTGGCAGTATCTCATCCTTCTGGACATATTTTTTATTCTTTTTAGTCTTGTTGTGGGTCGGAATTTCTACAATCTCTAGATTTAGATCAACCGGAAAAAGGTTTAGCAAAGCTTCTCTCGAACAGCTCGAAACAACAATGGTTTTATCTGCCAGCTTTGCCAGCCGCAAAATTGTGATTTTATCAAAAACGGCAATATTAATTTTATCGTCTGCGTAGAGCTTGCTTTGTGTATCTATAGCTGAAATACCTTTTAAAACAGCCGCTAAGCCACGCCCCTGTAAATTCTGTAAAAGAGATTTTGATTTTGAGCTATGATCTCTCAAAAATCTGTAAACACTTGGTATACCAATGACATCCGCCTCGCAGGCCGCAGATATTGCTTCCTTTCTTATCACATCTGACTTGTGCACGGGGAGGCTATCGCCCCACCAGTGAAACTCACGATTAACAGAATCAAGCCGCGTAAACAATTCACCCTCACCGCCAAAGAGATAACCCTCTCCATCGCTCAATCGAATAAGAGAAAAAGCGGCATAATTTTTAAGCCTAGCTTCCACCAGACTCAAAAAGCTTTCTTTCTGCTCGTCTTTGAATTTGACGTCAATGAATTTATCACGACCAGAAAACTTTAAATATGGCTCAATAACAAACTTCTGATACTCTTCAGCGAGCTGTGGCAGGCTAGTCATGAACGCCTTTTCAATTTCTTTATAACTTGTATACTTAGAGGTCACCCCCTGAGGCTCATGTACCTGAACCGCCAACTTTAGCAAATCGAAAGCATGCAGGTTTTTAGAAAAATCTTTGCGCAGCTCGTAGTAACGGCGATCAAACTCTCCAAAAGAAGCAACAAAATTAAGACAGGATATTTTTCTATTAATGCTCAGATTTTCTAGCTTTAGATATTTGCAGCTTTCGATGAAAAAATAGAATCTAGAAACATCACCACACCTCATTATCACATCTAAGCACTTTGTTTCCAGCCACTTCTTAATCTTTTTTACCGAGCTGTACCGTTCCGAAAAACCGATCAATGAATCTAATTTTAACTTAGTAAGCTTTTCTCCGTTCCACTCGACCTTTTTAACTTGCATCCAAAAAGCTAGAAACGACGTTATTTCTTCAACCGCAACAGAAGACATTAGGCTTTGCAATAAAGGGTTTCGAGCATTAAACAATGATTCTAAACTTAAAAGGCAAAATTGATCCGAATAAGGTGTCCCCCCCCGCCTCGATAGCCGTTCAAACGCTGGATAATAAAACAGAATATCTTGACAGAAATTCATGAAACTTAGATCTTCAAAACTCAGCCCTTCCTCGAAAATTGACAAGATGAGGTTACGGCACTCATCGCCGTTGGACAAGTTATCACTGCTCATGACATTTCCGCAGTAATATGCTAATAATGTCGTGCTGAACTTTTCACGGGAAGTTTGAGACCAAAAAACTTCCGACCTCAGCCCCCCCGGTAATTGCTCAATCAAACCGGACCTTATGTATCCATAGTAATCTTCTCCAATCTCGTCTAACTTGCTGGTGTAGAATACTACATTACCTCTCTGTAGCAACTCGAGAACAACAGATGTATTCCCACATATGGCGACGTGGGGAACGGACTGAATGTCTTGTCGAGAGTATACCTGTAAGTCTTCAATACCCTCAAAGTCAGATTGCGACGGATGAAACTTAATGAATAGGGATTTTACATATTGATTTTGCTTCAAACTTTCTATAATTTCTCGAATACTATCCGCGTTAAATATTGAGCTAACATAGACACCAACTGCCATAGCTTTTGATTCTAAGATGCTTCGGCGCTGTTCTTCGATAGCATCTGGGCTTACTGCTTTATCCCGATTCACAACTGCTATGCGACTATGTCTCCTTACTGATCCTCTTTTTTGCTCGTAAATCTCACGCGAAGCAGTGTCACGAAGGATGGCATAATCAAAGTCCAATGCGGGAAATATATTAGTAACTGAAGCGTGCTGAAGATAAGCCACTTTCATTCCCATAAACTCTGCAACTTTAGCATAAGCAACAGGTAGAGGAGAATGATCATTAGCCACAAAAAAAATTCGCCCCTTATGCGTTTTAAGTATTTCGTATGCTTGAGCGATTGCGCTTACACAGTTACTTATTTGGTGATAAGCGCTTAAAGAAAGCGTCTGCCTAGATGTCAGAAATTCCTGAAAAGCATGCTTTATTGGGACTGTTAGATGGCTATCTAACCTCCCCTCTTTCTTCCAACTAGCGTCCGCAAGATTTAAGATTGCTACTGGCACTCCATATTCAGCAGCCTTGGCACATAAAAAATCAAACTCTCTACGATTGTTTTTAGTATTCCCGTAGCCTATTAAACTAATCTTATTGGCCTCACCGAGAGGCATTGATTGAGGAATTAGAATAGGTGCCTTAAGAACATCTACTCTTTCACAAAACGCTTTGACAGCTATCTCTCGACTTAAAAAGTCATTACCGTTAGACAGCCTTCTATAAAATGCAGTCTCTAACCTACCCCCCATCACTCGAGCATAGTTTTCGTTACCCTCAATCACCGAAGCAACTTTCTCAAAGGTTTCTAAACATAATGTAAATAGGCTTGGCGACATTGCAACCCTCACTATACTCACCGCTTAATTTCGCACTTCTATGCAGCGTAATATTTTTTTGAAGTTCTCAATAGGATTGTCGTAAAAACAGAGCATTGAAAGGTTGCCAGTATGCTCCTGTCCATCCGTTTCACTGATGTCGGCTGCTTCGCTGGGCCCTATCGAGGGACCATCAATGTTAGAACCTTGGCTTTCAGTGCTTGAAATTTTCAGTTTTATACCGCTCAACATCTCCACTTCTAAAGCCAGCTCACTGAATGTAAAATTAAGACTTGGACGCCTTTGCATTTTGCATCCATATTTAGCGTAATGTAACTCTGGCAAAAAACCCGCCGCAAGCACATCAGGGTACGTTTCCAAATACCAATTTCGATCAAAGCTCTTACATCGCTTTAAACAAACGGCCAATTTCTGATTATTCACCGTTAGTCCTTATGATCTTTCACGATCAAAATCAACATATTTAAAATCAATGTTGCAAATAATGCGATCACCGCGAATACCGCAATCATATAGAACCGCTCCGGTTTTTCCGGATATTCCGGCATCGTCGGCGACTGCAATACAGAGAGTTGTTTCAACTGGCGAGCAGCCTCTACGCGAGTGTTCTCCAACGCGGCGAGCGTGCCGGAGTAGGCCTCCTGCGCGAACTGGGCCCGGAGCTGTAGGGTCTGGTACTTGCTGGAAACTGCATTGAGCGCGTCGCCGGACTGAGCGGCCAACCTGCTCTTCTCTTCGTCGATCTGGTTTTCCAGCGCGGTGATCTGGCTCTGCAGGCTGACCATCTGGGCGGAACTCTGGCTCTGGTAGCTGGCCATAGCGGCGCGCTGCGCTTTCAGGCTGGCCAGCTCCCCTTCCAGCTTGGCGACGACGGTACTCAGGCTTTCGACCGTCGTCGTCGGTGACGCCAGGCCGTTCTCGTTCTCGAACGTGAGCAGAGCCTGCCGAGTCTCTTCGAAACGCTCTTCCAGTACGTTGACCTGCTGCTCCAGGAACTTGACCTGCTCCTGCGCCAGGCGCTGGCCCATGTCGTTCATGTGGCGCTCACCCTGCTGGAGAATCAGGTTGGCGATCTGGTTCGCTTTCTCCGGCGTGAAGGCATTCACGTCCACCCGCAGTACGCCGGCGTACTCATCCAATTCGATGGAGACCATGTTGTGGTAGTAATCGAGCAGCTTTTCCGTGGGCGCGCTCTCGTCGTTCAACCGCGAGAAGACATCGCCGTTGTTGGCGTAGTGCTCACGAAAGTCCGCGTTCTCCTCCAGAAAATGCAGCATATCGGTGGAGAGCATGTAGTCCCGCAGCAGCAGCATGTCGGCGCTGTTCTTGCCGCCCCCGCCGGAGAGAATGGAACTGAAGCTGAGCTCCGGGGTGGAGATCTGCGGGCTCTCGAGAATCACGTGAGCGTGTGAGACGTAGCGGTCGGAGGCCCATACCGCCCAGTAGAAGCTGACGATGACGATGAGCAGCAGGCAGATTGTCCAGTGGATCTGGCGCTTGGCGAAATCCAGCCATCGGTGCGGCGCGCTGGCCGCGGGTGCAGTCTGTGTCATAGGAAGGCTTACTTCTTACCCGAGGTGTTGTGGTAGTGCTCGATGGCATCGTTGATGTCGTCGAACCAGGTGGCGTGGCCTTTTTCCAGCAGCACGCCGGCCTGGCAGAGATCCTTCAAGATGCCTTCACCGTGAGAAACCATGATGAGGCTGGCGGAGTTGACGCGTTCATTGAAGGCATCCTTGGCCTTCTGCTTAAAGGCCCTATCCCCCACCGCGGTTGCCTCATCGGAGAGGTAGACGTCGAAGTCGAACGCCAGCGAAAGACCGAAAGCGAGGCGCGAGCGCATACCGGAGGAGTAGGTACTGACCGGCTCATCGAAGGACTTGCCGATCTCCGCGAAGTCCTGCACGCGTTCGATCAGCTTGTGTAGATCGCGGCGCACGCCGTGAATCCGCGCGACGAACTTGACGTTCTGCCGCCCGGTCATGCTGCCCTTGAAGCCGCCGGCCAAACCGATGGGCCAGGAGACCCGGGCCTGGCGATTGATGACGCCGCGGTCGGGGAAGTCCATCCCGCCGATCAGTCGCAGGAGTGTCGACTTGCCCGCGCCGTTACGGCCGATCAGCCCGACGCTCACGTTACTGGGAAAGGTCAGGTTGATGTCCTTCAGCACCCAGTCGCCGCCGAAGGGGCCGTGGTAGCGCTTGTAGAGATTGCGAATTTCGATCATGTCGGCCCCGTTAGCGCATTTTCAAACGCGGCGCGAAGTGAATGTGCATCATTAGCCCCAGCGCCATGCTGGTCAGCGCCCAGTACCAGAGGTAGGTCATGTCGATGCCCTGAATCGACTGGTAGTACTGGAAGTAGTTCATGCGCATGCTCTCGAGCCCGTGAAGGATCGGGTTGTAAAGCATGTACTCCTGCGCCTGATGCGGGAAATAGGTCACCGGGAAGATGACGCCGGAAAGAATCAGCAGCGGGAAAGAGAGCATTTTGATGATGCGTCCGGCTTCCGGCACCAGACCCGCGACGACCGAGAACAGCACGCCCAGACCGGAACCCAGCGCCCAAAGTGAGAGCCAGTCCAGTAGTACGCCGACGGCGTGGTAGGCGGTCATGTCCACCTTGAACAGACTGGCGATCAGGATGAACAGCAGGAAGATGAAACTGCGCAGAATCCCCTCGACCCAGCAGCGCACCAGCACCGGGTCGATGGGCGCAATCTGGCGGTAGGTGAACAGCCCCTTGTTGGCATCGATCGCCCCCATGGGCTGCGTCATGCAGGCCTTGAAGATGTAGAAGCCCATCAGGCCGACGATCAGCCAGGGAATGAATTCCGCCCCGGCTATATGGCGGGAGCCCCGGATGTAGGTACGTAGGAAAATCATGATGCCGATGGTCGCCAGCGGCTCGAAGATCATCCAGAACCAGGCCATGCGGTCGGCGGTAGTACGAGCGATGAACTCGCGCAGGGTCATCGCCGACCACACATCCCACGTTACGCGCATGGCGCTACGCGGCTCGTGCGGCATGGGTTGCGTCATGTCACTCATCGACGCTCCCTTTCGGTGTGGGTGTCAGACGCGATCGGTGGGACGCTCGATCGACACTCGCTCGCGTCAGAAGTCCAGAAAGCGGTCATTGGTCAAAACCCGGAAGACGGTCATTGAAAGAACTCGAAAGTCATTGGAAGAACCCAAAAGAAAGCCCCGCGTGAAAGCGGGGCTGATGAAGGCCGGTCCGGCTTAGAGGTCCAACGCGACCTTGGTCGCCACCGCTACCTGGTAGAGGATCTGTGTGATCGAACTCGCCAGCTCGATGTTGCTGGTAGGTGCGGCAGGCAGCACGAGAATCTCGTCGCCGGCGCGTACGTCGGTATCACCGGCGCGGATGACGGCGCCGTTGCGGTGAACCACCAGTACCTGGTCATCGTCCGCCCGCGGGGTGAAGCCGCCGGCCTGACGGATGTAGTCCTCTGCGCTCATGCCCGGGGTGAAGACCATGGCCTGCGGGATGGTCACCTCGCCGCTCAGCAGCACGGAATCCGAACTTTCGGGAATGGTGACGACGTCGCCATCCTGCAGGCGGATATCGGCGATGTCGCCATTGCGCGCGACCACCAGCCGGCCCGTGGGCTCGGTCTGGCGCGCCTTCTGCACGAACTGTTGAATCAGCTCGGCCTGGCGTACCTGAATCTCGCCCTCCTTCGCGGTGCGCGAGGGGTAGCCGAGGTAGGTCTGCTCCAGCCGGTCGAGGCTCGCGTTGAGCGACTCTTCCTGCTGCTCGGCGACACTGTCACGGCGAATGGAGACGTCGCGGTAGCTGGTCATGTTCCGGGGCACGCTGATGGCGTTGAGGAACTCGCCCAGATGGGCGTCTCGCGGCAGCACGTAGCGCGAGGGGCCGTAATAGCTGCCCTCGACCTGCACGACAATGCTCTCGCTGCGCTGATCCGAGCTGTAGACCACTTCATCGCCGCGCTGCACGTCGGCATCGCGGAACTCGTTCAACGTGAGGTAGCGGGCGACGGGGCCTTCGGGCCGGTCGCCGCGCAGCAGCACGTGGGAGACGCCGGAGCGCAGACGGGCCAGATCGGTCACGTCACCACCGGTGAGGCGCTCGCCGGCCAGCTCGTAGCGAAACGGCTTCTGCACGTCCCCCACGACGGCGATCGCCGGGCCGCGCTCTTCGACCACGACGGTGTCGCCATCGCGGAACTGGGTCTGCGGCATCTCGCCGTCGATCAGGAAGTCGTAGAGGTCGACGGTCTCGATGACCCGGCCGCTACGCTTCACCACGATCTGACGATAGCTGCCCAGCGCCTGGTCGATACCGCCGGCCTGATCAAGGAAATAGAGAAGCGAGTCGCTCGGGGTACCCGAGTAGCGCCCCGGGTTCTTGACGTACCCGGTGACGAACACACCCACGGGCTGCACGCCCTGCAGGTTGGTGTAGACCTCGACGTTCTCCGGATAGACGGACTTGATCGCCGAGGTGACCCGCGAGTTGAGCTCGCTGTTGGAAGTGCCCTGCACGTTGAGCGGGCCGATGCCGGGCAGGAAGATGTTGCCCTGGGAGTCGACGGTCAACACGCTCTGCAGCTCGGTACCGCCCCAGACGCGCAGATTGACCTGATCCCCCGGCTTGATGGTGTAGCCGGGGTTCAGGCCGTCTGCCATCACGCCGCGAAAGCCGCCGGAGAAGAGGCTCGCGCCGAACGGCGGCAGCATGTTGGGGTCGACCGGCGCGGCGCTGGGGTCGACGGGGCCGTAATTGGCGCTGTTCCAGTTGGCACGGGGGGCGTCGTCGACGCTCTGGCCGGCCTGCTGGCCGCTGGCCCCCTGCTCCTGGCTCTGGCTGGTCATCGACTGCGCTTGCTGGTTCTGCGGCACGATGTCGGTGCCGAAGGTCTGCGCGCCGGCCAGGGGGGCGTTCAGGCACGCTACCGCCACCAGGCACCCGGCCCGGAAGAACGATGCTGCATGTTTCATGCAAGACTTCCTGTTGTGTTGTCGCGTCGGGCGCTACCGCGCGGCCCGACTGCAGAGCGAATGTGACACGTCGAACGAGGCGCAAAAGGCATGCCAGCCGATCAGTGCGTGCATCGTATGCCGACAGCTCACGCGCCTTACCCTGCCGCCGAAAACTCTACACGCGGCGCGGGGTGCAACAGCATTCGATTTTGGTTACGGATTGCTGAACCCGGTGAGAACTTGCGTTACGAGACGCTGCGTGTACCAGCCCTGGTCTTCGACCACGCAGGCGACTTCGGCCTGGCTCACGTTCTGAGCGCCGACGCTGCGAGAGACATCCAGATGCGCGCAGAGCCGCCCGCTACCGGAGAAATAGCGCTCGTTGACGATGACGGAGACGTTGGAACCCCAAGGGCTCTTCGGGAAAGCGGCGATGGTGCCGGGGGTGGCATTGTCGAGAAAGGTAGAGATTTCCGGGCCAACGGGGGCAGCGCCGGGCATGGCGCCGACGTCGTTACCGCCGTAGTGACTCTGGGAGGCGCAGCCGGTAACCGCCGCGGCCATGAGGCCCACCTGGAGCCATTTCGTAAGCCGGCCGAAGCCGCCGGACACCCCGTCGAGAACGTTAGACATCTTGTGTGTTCAACCTGATCTGTGTGTTCAACCTGATGGATGAAGAAAGCGCGAGGGTCTCGTTCGGCGCTGTTCTCACGACGCGATGGCGACGCGTGCTCGCGCGCCTTCGTATTGATACGAACGTCGAGGCAGGGAGTCGATACGCGTGAATGGCAAGCGAGTGCCGAGACCTTCGAGCGCAGTCATGGTGATACCTTGATTCGGCTGAATCCGTGGCGTGGAGCCCGACGATTGTATGGCGCTCTCGATGAGATGCCTACCTCTCGAGGCGCGGATATGGCAATCGGCCCGCTCGAATTAGTTAACTTACGTAATATTTTACGCGTTAGAAACCTGCCTCAGAAATGGCAAATTTCCTACAAAACCGTCCTCACTCACGACTCACGTCGCGTGAGGCGAACTCGCACCCTTGATCGTCTCAGCATCCTCCCTCGCCCTGCCTTTTCAGCTCCAACGGCACTCGAGCATCGGCCCGGCAGTCGCGATCAGAACGGCCAGATCTGCGGAATCAACGACACCGCGATCACGCCGACGATGAGGCTCAACGGCGCGCCGAGCTTGAGGTAGTCGTGCATGCGATAGCCGCCCGGCCCCATCACCATCAGGTTGGTCTGGTAGCCGAGCGCGGTCATGAAGCTCGCGGATGCCGCGACGGCGATGGCGATGACGAAGGGCATGTAGTTCACGCCGAGCTGGTCGGCGACGGCAAGCGCGATGGGAAACATGAGGACGGCGGCGGCGTTGTTAGTGATCATCTCGGTGAACAGCACGGTCATCACGTAGACAAACGCCAGGGCGACCCAGGGCGAGTCGATGTGCATGACCACCTGTTCGGCGAGGGTCTGGGCCGCACCGGACTGGGTCATGGCGGCGCCGAGAGAGAACGAGGCGGCGATGACCACGAGGACGGAGAGATCGATATAGCGCCGCGCCGTGCTCATGCTCAAGCAGCGGGTCATCAGCATCAGGCCGGCCGCGAGAAAGGCCGCCTCGAGTATCGACACCGCGTTGCTGGCGCTGAGCACCACCATGACCGCAAGAATGCCGAGCGAGAGCGGCGCTTTCTCGAAGTTGGGCGGCGTGGAGTCGTTGAGCTGGCTAACCAGCAGGAAGTCCTTGCGGTAGCGGTACTGATCGACGAAGTCGCGGTCGGTCTCGAGCAGCAGCGTATCCCCCATCTGCAGTTCGATGTCGCCGACCTTGCCATCCAGGCGCCGCCCGCGGCGGGAAATGGAGAGGATGTTGGCCTGAAAGCGGGAGCGAAAGCGGCTCTCGCGCACGCTCGTGCCGATGCCGGTGAAATCGGGGCTGATCACCGCCTCCACCAGGCAGCGATGATGCGGCGCGACGCCGAGCTTGCCGACATTGCCGCTCGCCGGCGCCAGGCCGCGAATCTCCCGTAGCTCGCGGGCGCACTCCGGCGCGCCGATGAAGATGAGCGTCTCGCCGCCGACCAGACGGGTATCGGCGGGAATCGCCTCGAGGACGTCGTGCTCGCGCTCGATGGCGGTGAGATGACCGAACTGCAGATTGCGCAGCCCGGCATCGTCGATACGCCGCCCCGCCAATGGCCCGCTCGCTTCGACGATCACCTCGACGCGATACTCTCGCGCCTCTTCCATGCGGGCGTCGATGGCGTCTCGTCGTGGCAGAATCCACTTGGCCAACAGCAGAATGAAGCCCCCGCCGACCACCACCAGCGGCAGGCCGATCCAGGTCAGCTCGAACATCCCGAGCGATACGCCCAGGCGATCCCGGAGAAGGCCGTCCACGACCAGGTTGGTGCTGGTGCCGATCAGCGTGCAGGTACCGCCCAGTATCGAGATGTAACTCAGCGGCAGAAGTAGCTTGGAGGGCGCGAGCCCCAGCCGCTTCGACCAGTCTTGAATCGCGGGGATGAACATGGCGACGACGGCCGTATTGTTCATGAAGGCGCTGAGAATCGACGCCGGCAGCATCACCCGCCACTGGGCCCGGCGCAGGGTGGCGGGCTGGCCCAGCAGGCGCCCGGCGATCCATTTGATCGCCCCGGTTTCCTTGAGCGCGGCGGCGACGACGTAGAGCGCGGCGATGGTCATGACGCCGGTATTGGCAAAGCCCGCCAGCGCCTCGGTGGGCGTGAGGACGCCGGCGAAGATCAGAAACGCCATCGCCGCGACGACGATGGCGTCCGGGGCGATCCGCGTCAGTACCAGCGTGCCCAGCACGGCGCCGACCGTCGCGATGCTCAACCAGGCGTCGATTTCCATGCTCATCCCCGACGTGCGCCTGCCGCCCGCAAGCGGCCTCGTGAATCGTCTCGCGCGCACCGAGCGTGACGCCGAGAAGAAATGCGGCATTCTACGCAGGGCCGTCTCGGAAACTCCAGCGCGTCCATGCGCTTGGCGCGTTGTCGGTGGAAAGCGTCGGCGACGTTTCGCCGGATGACGCAACGGGAACAGAGACTCGCTGTCTGCGGTTTAGGATTGGCGACACGACGCTTCCCCAACAACAACTCGCGAGCAGGATTTTTCATGGCTTACACCCTCGCCATCGTCTTCAGCCTCGTCGGCTACTTTCTGATCGGCAACTGGGCCGGCAGGCGCGTCAAGCATCTCGACGACTACCTGGTCGCCGGGCGCAACTCGCCGACCTTCCTGATTCTCGGCACGCTGGTGGCGAGCTATCTCAGTACCAGTGCGTTTCTCGGCGAGACGGGGTTCGCCTATGCGGGCTATCCCTTCGTCATGCTGATCTTTGCGGCGCTGAGCACCTCAGGCTGTCTGCTCGGCGCGCTGGCGTTCGGCCGCTATCTGCGCCGCAGCGAGGCGCTGACGGTGCCGGAATTTTTCGGCAAGCGCTTCGCCTCGCAGCGGGTGCAGCGCATCGCCGGGCTCACCACGGTGGTGGGGCTCGGCGCCTATCTGCTCGGCGTGATGCAGGGCGCGGGAATCATGTTCGAGGAGCTGACCGACCTGCCCTACTGGCTCGGCCTGCTGCTGGTCTGGCTGACCTTCACCGGGTTCATTCTCTACTCCGGCTCACCCGGCGTGGTACTCACCGACACGGTGATGTTCGTGATCTTCTCGCTGGCCGCGGTCGGCGGTTCGATCTACATCATCGACGATCTCGGCGGCTGGCACGGCGTGATCGACGGGCTGCTGGCGCAGAGCGACAAGCCGGGCATCGCGCTCTGGCACGGGGTGCTGGAAGGCGATGGCGCCGAGTTCTCGACACCCGGCGAGGCGGCCACCTGGGGAATCACGCTGGGGCTGGTATGGGCGGCGGTACTGGCGGCCAGCCCGTGGCAGTCCAGCCGCTATCTGATGGCGCGCAACGAGCACGTGGTGATGCGCTCGGCGATGCTCACCGCCGTCGCGCTGGCGGTGTTCTACGCGCTGATGATGCTCACCGGCGCCGCGCTCAATCTCTATACCCCCGATCTGGATTCCGAGCGCGCCATGGTATGGGCGGCGATGAACGTGCTGCCGACCTGGCTGGGCATGGTGATTCTCACCGGGGTGTTCGCCGCCGGGCTGTCGTCGTGCTCGACGTTCCTGTCGATCATCGGCTTCAGCATCGCCAACGACATCCTGCCGCCCTCACGCAGCGAAAAGACCGCGATGCGCACCAGCCGGTTGGCGGTGCTGGGAGCCGGCCTGGTTGCTCTGGTGCTGGCACTCTTCCAGCCTCCGGCGGTCATGGCGGTGGTCTGGTTCGCGGCGACGCTGTTCGCGTCTTCCTGGGGACCGGTGGCGCTGATGAGCATCTGGAGCCGACGCATCACCGCTGCGGGCGCCGGCTGGGGGCTGACCGTGGGCTTCGTCGGCAATCTCCTGATTTCGCTGGCGGTGCAGGCGGAGTGGCTCACCCTGCCGGTCTATCTGCACCCGGTGGTGATCAGTACGCTGGCGGCAGTGATTGCCATCGCCGTGGCATCGCGTTTGACGGCGGTCAGCGCGGCCGAGCGCGCGTTTCTGGCCCAGCTCCACGCGCCGTCCGAGACGTCACTGACAGCCTGGGAGAACGGAACGCGAGCTATCGCCGGGGTCACCATGCTGGCTGGCGTGGCGGTCGGGGCTTTCCTCTGGGTTCAGTACGCGGAGACGCTGGCCGGCTTCGCCGCGCAATACGGTCTTTCGCGTTCGGCGACACTCGGCGCCTATGCGCTCGCGCTTGCCTGCGGCGGCATGCTGGTGATCGCAGGGGCGGTCGGCCTGCGCGTGGCGGGCGGACGCGGGAGTGCCCGCCTGCGCCAGGGGGCGCCCTCGCGCGCCTGATCGACCCGGCGCGGTGCAAGGCGCCGGTCACCCGTCCCGGGGCGACGGCCACATTCAGTGCGGTCGTCGTCATTCGAGCACGCCATCGAGGAATCGAGCCGTATGCCAATCGGGTCTTTGCGCTTGGCGAGCGATCACGCCCGCGGACTGACACTCGCGGCGGTGGGCGTGTTCGTGCTGAGCTTCGACAGCCTGCTGGTGCGGCTGGCGGCGACCGACGGCTGGAACGTGGCGTTCTGGCGAGGCGCGCTGATGGCGGTCGTCGTTGGCGTCTTCTACTGCCAGCCGCGACGACTGGCGACACTGAACGCGCATCGCGTCGCTTCGCTGATCTCCGCCGGGCTACTGGCCGCGATCTCACTGCTGTTCGTGATGGCGGTGATGCATACCCGCGTGGCCAACGTGGTGGTGATTCTGAGTACGGCGCCGCTGTTCGCGGCGATTCTCACGCGTCTCTTCCTGCACGAGCGGGTGCCCGGGAGAACCTGGCTTTCGATCGCGCTGGCCTCCTTTGGGCTGGTGATCGTCTTTGCCGGCTCGCTGAGCGGTGACGGGCTGCTCGGGGATCTCTTCGCGCTGGGCGCGGCGATGGCCGTCGGTGCCAACCTCACGCTGCTGCGGCGCTTCCCGACGCTGGATCGCCTCCCGCTGATCGCCGGCGGCGGCGTGATCACCGCCCTCGTCGCCCTGCCGATGGCGCGTCCGCTGGCGCTGGAGCCGCCGAGCTACGCCGTGCTCGCGGTCATGGGGCTGCTGCAGATGCCGCTGGCTACGGCACTGATCAACAACGCCACGCGCTACCTGCCCTCTGCCGAGGTGGCGCTGTTCTATCTGATCGAAGCGATCCTCGGCACGCTCTGGGTCTGGTGGTTCCTCGCCGAGGAACCCCCTGCCGCCACGCTCTACGGCGGCCTGCTCACGCTGGCGACGCTACTCGTCAACGCCTGGCTCGGGCTACGCCGGCCGGCCGGTGCCTGACCTGACCCTTCCCACTGAGACGAAGGGAGTGACGTGACCGGTCAGGGCTCGGGGATCTCTCGACGCATCGCCCCGCTGACGGGCAGAACGCCCACAAGACACCTCGAGCTCCTCGGGGGGTGAAACGGGTAACCGAGCGTAATCGTTCGTTACCCCAAAAGTCGTGAACGCGCGGGTATCTGCTCGCAAAGTCGCCTTGAATCACGATTCGGCAAAGCAATTGACCGTAGCACTCGGGAGTCGTCTATCTTGAGATGGAAAGCAGCGCAACGGGCACTCATCAATTCGATGAGCCTGCGCCGGCTTTCCGGAGAAACCCCAATGAGCACGGAATCGAGAAATGAATTCTATGCCTGGTTGAGAGATGCGCACGCCATGGAAGAACAGGCGGTGAAAACGCTGGAAGCGCAGGCCGAGCGGCTGGAGCACTACCCGCAGATGCGCACACGGATCGAGCAGCATGTCGAAGAGACGCGAGGTCAGGCGCGACGCCTGGAAACCTGTCTCGATGGCATCGATGAAGGGACGTCGATGTGGAAAGACCTGGGCGGCAAGCTGGCCTCCATGGGTCAGACGATCGGCGGGTCGATGGTTTCCGACGAGGCGGTCAAGGGTTGCGTGTCGAGCTACGCTTTCGAGCATTTCGAGATCGCCAACTACCGGGCGTTGATCGCGGCCGCCAAAGCCCTCGGTGAACAGACCGTTCGCGACGTCTGCGAACAGAACCTTGCCGAAGAGCTCGCCATGGCCCAGTGGCTGGAAGAGAACCTCGGCGACGTCACTCGCACCTTTCTCTCTCGCACCGAACAGGGTGACTCGGAGGCCAAACGCTGAACGGAAGGCTGGAACGTTTCAAGAGCGCCGCCTGACCGGCCTCTCTATCAAGGAGTCTTTATGAGCCATTCTCACGAACACCCCAAGCAGTCCGAAGACGAAGCGCGCAAGGCGAAAAAGACTCTGGAGCGGGAAGTCCCCAACGACGCCAATGAAAAACGCGGTCACGAGACCGAGCAGGAGCCCAAGCCCTATCTCGAAGGCGAAAACGTCGATAATCAGAAAGACCCCGACAGCCGCCAAAACCCCGGCCTGAATACCTCGGGCGACAAGACCCCGGTGCGCGGTACGCAGATAAGCCAAGAGAAGCAGGCGCACAAGCGCCATATCGACCGTAAGGACGACAAGGCGGGGTCGAAAAGCGACGGCTGATACACACGCCATCGATTACCGCCAGCATCGGGAAAACGCCGCCGGATCACCCGGCGGCTTTTTTGCGGCCCCGATTTTTGCGGCCCCGGTCGATATCGATGTCATGGCGCGATCACGTGGTCGGCGACTAAACGCACTCACTGAAGCCTACCGCTTCCGACGCTTCGAGCCTGTCGCACGCCCGTCAGGCGGTCACGACCGAGGTTCGGCTATTGGCGAGCGGTTCCAGGTGGCAATCAGAACGAGGCGTCGTCGAGCGTTCCTGCAGACGCAGAAAAACGGTCACGACGGGATCGGTGACAGCCAGATACGCGAAAGATCGCTCGCGGCGATCAATGGGTGTTTCGAATCGAATTGGTATCAAACGGTGGCCGGCTGGCCGAAAGGCAGGGCATCGTTGGCTCCCCGAACAGGACTCGAACCTGTGACCCAATGATTAACAGTCATTTGCTCTACCAACTGAGCTATCGGGGATCGATGCACTAACGATGTAAGGCGATGATGATGGCTCCCCGAACAGGACTCGAACCTGTGACCCAATGATTAACAGTCATTTGCTCTACCAACTGAGCTATCGGGGATCGGTCTCACCGCGTGCTGAAGTCGTTGGCTCCCCGAACAGGACTCGAACCTGTGACCCAATGATTAACAGTCATTTGCTCTACCAACTGAGCTATCGGGGACCGTCTTCAGCACGCGGCGTAGTATACGCGCTGGTTTTTAGGCGTCAAGCCCTACCCGCAATTCGATACGCACGGCGGCGCCAAATTCTCGTCCACAATCAAGCGACTGCATCGCGCTCTTGCGACGGGCGATGCCCGGCTGGCGCGGTTCGAACGTGGCGCTCACGCCGCACGTGACGACATCACGCCATCCGTTCGGCTCGTGGGCGCCCGGCCGTCGGCGTCGGTCAGCAAGCGGCCATTGAGCATGTTCCGAACGATCGGCGATGAAGCATCGCAATGGTCACTTCGAGCGGCACGTCGCGACTGCATCTGGCCATCAATCGGCCAACCGCCGACGAGCGTCGGACACGATGAAAATGCAGGGAAGTCGGTGCGGGGGCTAGGCACCAGCGGCTCGCGAAAGCGAGTGTAAAACCTCGATTCGAGAGAAGACGCTGAAGAAAGTACGAGAGGAAGTGCTGAAAGTGGTGGCTACGCCCTGATTCGAACAGGGGACCCCATCATTATGAGTGATGTGCTCTAACCAGCTGAGCTACGTAGCCATCCAGCGTCGCCTCATTCAGGGCTCGGGGAGAACCGCCAAGGCAACGGGGGCGCACTATACCGGCGGACTCGTGGGATCACAAGTCCGCCGAGTCGTTTTTAGAGTCAGAGATTCAGCGACTCGCGAACGGCAGGCAGCCCCAGCTCTCCTTCCACGGTCTCCACCCCCTCGAGCCAAGCGTCGAGCGTCTCGGGGTTGCTGGACAGCCAGGCGCGGGCCGCGTCCTCGGCGTCTTCGCCGTCATTCATGATGGCGCCCATGACCTCGTTTTCCATGTCCAGCGTGAAGCTGAGGTTCTCGAGCAGCCCGCCGACGTTGGTGCACTCCTCCGTGTAGCCGGCGCGAGTGTTGGTATAGACGGTGGCGCCGCCGAAATCGGGCCCGAAGTAGTCATCCGCACCGGAGAGATAGCCCATCTCCAGATTGGTGTTCATCGGATGCGGTGCCCAGCCGAGAAAGACGATCCAGTCGTCGCTGCGGGCGCGCGCTTTCGCCTCGGCGAGCATGCCGGCCTCGCTGGAATCCACCAGCGTCCAGTCGCCGAGGCCGAAGGCGTCGTCGTCGATCATCTGCTGGATGATCATGTTGCCGTCGTTGCCCGCCTCGATACCGAAGAGCTTGTGCTCGAACTGTTCGGCATGCGCATCGAGGTCGGCGACGGACGTCACGCCGGCGTCGAGCACGGTCTGCGGCACCGCCAGGGTGTATTTGGCGCCTTCCAGGTTGGCGCGGGGGCGATCCACGACGCCCTCTTCGATGTAGGGATCGCTGATCGATGCCATGGAAGGCATCCAGTTGCCCAGGAAGACATCGAAGTCGCCGTTTTTCATGCCGGCGTAGGCCACCGGTACCGATACGGTATCGGAACTCGCTTCGTAGCCAAGTCCGTCGAGCACGACGCTCGCCAGAGCGGTCGTCGCCTGAATATCGGTCCAGCCGACTTCGGCGAAATGCACCGTCCGGCAGCTCTCCGGTACCGCCGCCTGCGCAGCGCCGATGGTACCGGCGGCGAGCGCAGCGCCCGTCAACGCCGCGCCGACGAGCACTCGGCGCGAACGCGGCGTGCCACCACGCTGATGGGAGGAGGAGATTACGTGGAATTCGCCCAGATCGTCTCGTGAAGTCATCTCGATATCGCCTATGGTTGATTGTCGTTGATGGCACACCCGACCTCGGCAGAGACCAGGCAGATGAATCATTCCGCGTTATTCGAAAACGCGTTTCCTGCACTGCATAACGGTCGCGATTTTTTGTTGATTGACCGTTCAATAAAGAATTTCCATAATAGGATGACTTTGTGGACGATGCCAACCGAGCCGCATGGCGGATCGACGATGAAGCGATTCACAGAAACATCGATAGTCGTGAAAGATCGGTAAGAGAAAGATCGGTAGCAGATAAAGATCGGTAGTCGATAAGGAGTCGCGCTTTGCCCAAGGTCGGCATGCAACCCATCCGCCGTCGTCAGCTCATCGAAGCGACGCTCGCCACCATCGACGAGTTCGGCCTGGCGGATGCCACCATCTCGCGTATTGCCAGGCGGGCCGGCGTCTCCACCGGCATCATCAGTCATTACTTCGAGGGCCGCGACGGTCTGCTCGAGGCCACCATGCGTCATATCCTCACGGACCTTGGCACGGCGGTGAACGAGCGCCGCACCCGACTCGGCGAAGCCCCGCCGCGGGCGCATCTACATGCCATCATCGATGGCAACTTCGACCGCAGTCAGACCAGCCGCTCGGTCATGAAGACCTGGCTCGCCTTCTGGGCCAGCAGCATGCATCACAAGCCGCTGCAGAAGCTGCAGCGGGTCAACGACCGGCGCCTGTATTCGAACCTTTGCGCACAGTTTCACCGCGCGCTGCCAAAGCACCAGGCGCGGGATGCCGCTCGCGGCCTCGCCGCACTGATCGACGGGCTGTGGTTGCGGGGTGCGCTCGCCCCCGAGGGACTCAACGTCGAACGCGCGCGCCGGCTCGCCTATGACTATGTGCGTGAGCAGCTCGCCCACGGCGACACCCTCGCCGAAACGACGCCTCGACGGCACCGGGAGATGCAGCCTGACTGAAGGCCCAGCGCCCAGCGTCCCACCCGGCTGCACGATTCAGGCCGCACGGTCGAGATCGAACGACCGATTCCCATGACGGCGCTTCGACGCCAGCCGCGCTTCCAACCGGGCACTACAGGAGAGACTCCATGGCACGATTCGAGACCCAGACGCTCTACATCGACGGTCGCCGCGAGCCGGCGACGAGCACAGAGACCTTCGACGTCGTCAATCCGGCCAACGGCGAAACCCTGGCCAGCATTCAGCAGGCCAGCGCCGCCGATGTCGACAAGGCCGTCGAAAGCGCCGCCCGGGCACAGCGCGAGTGGGCGAAACTGAGCGGCATGGAGCGCTCGCGCATTCTGCTCAAGGCGGTGGCGCTGCTGCGAGAGCGCAACGACGAACTCGCCGAGCTGGAAACGCGCAATACCGGCAAGCCGATCGGCGAAACCGCCAGCGTCGACATCGTGACCGGCGCGGACGCGCTGGAGTACTTCGCGGGCCTGGCGCCGGCGCTCGAGGGTACCCAGATTCCCCTGCGCGAAGACTCATTCGTCTATACCCGACGCGAACCGCTCGGCGTGGTGGGTGCCATCGGCGCCTGGAACTACCCCGTGCAGATCGCCTGCTGGAAGGCCGCGCCGGCACTCGCCGCCGGTAACGCCGTGGTCTTCAAGCCCAGCGAAGTCACCCCGCTAACCGCCATGACACTGGCCGAGATCTTCACCGAGGCCGGCCTGCCGGACGGACTGTTCAACGTCGTTCACGGCGACGGCCGCGTCGGCGCGATGCTCACCGAACATCCGGGCATCGCCAAGATCAGCTTCACCGGCGAGGTCGGCACCGGCAAGAAGGTGATGTCGGCGGCTGCCGGGTCGACGCTCAAGGAAGTCACCATGGAGCTTGGCGGCAAGTCGCCGCTGATCGTCTTCGACGATGCCGATCTCGACCGCGCCGCCGATGCCGCCATGATGGCCAACTTCTACTCCAGCGGGCAGGTCTGCACCAACGGCACCCGCGTCTTCGTCCACCGTTCGGTCAAGGCGGCGTTCGAGGCGAAGCTCGTCGAACGCGTCGAACGCGTCAGGGCCGGCGACCCGCTCGCCTCGAAGACGAACTTCGGCCCGCTGGTGAGCTTCGAGCATCGGGAGAAAGTGGAAAGCTATCTGGAGATCGCCCAGCAGGACGGTGCTCGCCTGCTGATCGGCGGCAAGCGAATGACGGATGGCGACTTCGCCGACGGCGCCTGGATCGCGCCCACCGTCTATACCGACTGCGATGACGACATGCGCATCGTGCGCGAAGAGATCTTCGGGCCGATTCTCTCGCTGCTGGTCTTCGACGAGGAAGACGAAGTGATCCGCCGCGCCAACGACACCGAGTACGGCCTCGCCGCCGGCCTCTTCACCGAAGGGCTCAACCGCGCTCATCGGGTCGTGCATCGCCTCGAGGCGGGTATCTGCTGGATCAATACCTGGGGCGACTCCCCCGCCGAGATGCCGGTCGGCGGCTACAAGCAGTCCGGTATCGGGCGTGAAAACGGCATGGAGACGCTGGCTCACTACACGCAGACGAAGTCGGTGCAGATCGAGATGGGGCCGTTCGAGTCGGTGTTCTGACGATTGCCGCTTCACTCGTCCAGGTGAAATCTCGGCTCTTCTCTCTTCTGTTCAACCAGGAACAAGCGTATGGATCAGGCTCGTGAATTCGACTACATCATCATCGGCGCTGGCTCGGCGGGTAACGTCCTCGCCACGCGGCTGACCGAGGAACCCGGCGTCACGGTGCTGCTGCTGGAGGCGGGCGGTCCGGACTATCGGGCGGACTTTCGTACCCAGATGCCGGCGGCGCTGGCCTATCCGCTGCAGGGCAAGCGCTACAACTGGGCGTTCGAGACCGACCCGGAGCCGCACATGGACGACCGGCGCATGGAGTGCGGTCGCGGCAAGGGCCTCGGCGGCTCATCCTTGATCAACGGCATGTGCTACATCCGCGGCAATGCCATGGATCTCGATCACTGGGCCGAGATGCCCGGGCTCGAGCAGTGGGGCTATCTCGACTGCCTGCCCTACTACAAGAAGGCCGAGACGCGTGACATCGGACCCAACGAGTTTCACGGCGGAGACGGCCCGCTGAGCGTCGCCACGCCCAAGGCGGACAACAACCCGCTCTACCAGGCCTTCGTCGACGCCGGCGTGCAGGCGGGCTATCCGCGTACCGACGATCTGAACGGCTATCAGCAGGAAGGGTTCGGGCCGATGGATCGGACCACGACGACCAACGGTCGCCGTTCGTCCACGGCGCGGGGGTATCTGGATATCGCCAAGCAGCGCGAGAACCTGACCATCGTCACCCACGCCACGACCGATCGCATTCTGTTCGAGGAAAAGCGCGCCGTCGGCGTGAGCTACCTGCACAAGTCACAGCCACGCCAGGCGCTCGCGCGGCGCGAGGTACTGCTGTGCGGTGGCGCCATCGCCTCGCCACAGATTCTGCAGCGCTCCGGCATCGGCGACCCCGCCCTGCTGGAGGCCCACGGCGTGCCACTGGTGCACGATCTCAAGGGCGTAGGAGAGAACCTTCAGGATCATCTGGAGATGTACATCCAGTACGAGTGCAAGCAGCCGGTGTCGCTGTACCCCTCGCTCAAGTGGTACAACCAGCCGAAGATCGGCGCCGAATGGATGTTTCTCGGCAAGGGCATCGGCGCCAGCAACCAGTTCGAGGCCGGCGGTTTCATCCGCACCGACGACGCCGAGCGCTGGCCCAACATCCAGTATCACTTTCTGCCCATCGCGATCAGCTACAACGGCAAGAGCGCGGTGCAGGCCCACGGCTTTCAGGCCCACGTCGGCTCGATGCGTTCGATGAGCCGGGGCCGGGTGCAGCTCACCGACCGTAATCCGAGAAGCGCGCCGAGCATTCTCTTCAACTACATGTCTCACGAGCGCGACTGGGCGGAGTTCCGCGCCGCCATTCGCATCACCCGCGAGATCGTCGAGCAGCCGGCGATGGATGCCTATCGCGGTCGCGAGATCTCGCCGGGGCCCGACGTCCAGACGGACGAGGAGCTCGACGCTTTCGTCCGGCAGCACGCCGAGACCGCCTATCATCCCTGTGGCACCTGCCGCATGGGCTACGGCGACGATGCCGTGGTGGATGACGAGGGCCGCGTCCACGGGGTGAGCGCCCTTCGCGTGATCGACGCCTCGATCATGCCGCAGATCGTCACCGGCAATCTCAACGCCACGACGATCATGATCGCCGAGAAGCTCGCCGACCGCGTGCGCGGTCGCGAGCCGCTAGCGCCGTCGACGACCGACTATTACGTCGCCAACGGCGTACCGGCCCGCAATATCCCGGCGACCGCCGACCGCTAGGGTTCCAGCGCCGCGCGTGTTGGCGGGACGACACATCGCGGGCGAAGCAGTGGCCTCGCTCGCGCTGTCACCGCCTTCCCTCGCGGCGCCCTGCTTGACCCTGCCCCGGCGGCGCCCGCTGGCGTCGCTTCTTCGACGCGCTCGCCGTCCCGGTCGCTTGCGCGAGCCAGGTTCGCATCTCCTTCTCGACCTGCTGTCGCGGCCCCGTTCCGGGCATCGGCGCCTGTCGATTCGACGGCGAGATTCCGGCCAAGCCGGCCCTCCCTCGAGCCGCCGATTGCGCGGACGCTTGCATGACCTTGCGCGGCGCCGGCATCCGCGCGGCCTTCGGTTGCGTACTCCTTGCGCATTTGACGAACACCGTTTTGTTAGACTGCGAAACTGTCTAGTATGAGCGCCGACCGTGCGAGCGCTCGACCGCGCCGGCTCGAGCCTCGTCGATGAGCCGTTCGCCTGGCGTCGAGACGACGTACCTTCACTGCCGCACCGCCGACGCTTCACCGCCCCGATATCACTGGATCGAGCTCGTCTATGTCCTCTTCTTCCTCTTCTCGCCCCCGCCGTCCGCTGCGCTGGGTCCTGATCGTCTTGATCCTGATCGCCGTGGCACTTGCCGGTTACTGGCTGCTGCGCGACGACGCAGACGACAGCGCGGATACCGCCGACGCCGGCGGCACGCCGGCGGGCGCCCCCCAGGCCTCTGCCGTCTCCGCGGTCACCGCCAGCCGCGGCGATCTGCCGATCCGGCTGACGGCGCTCGGCACCGTGCGGCCGCTGGCCAGCGTCGAGGTGCGGCCCCGGGTGGAGGGCGAGCTCACCGAGGTCTCCTTCGAAGAGGGCGAGGTCGTCGAGAAGGGCCAGGTCCTTGCACGTATCGACCCGCGGGATTACGAGGCGCAGCGTGCCCAGGCCCAGGGCCAGCTCGAGCAGGACCAGGCTCAGCTCGCCTCTGCCAAAGAGGATCTGGCGCGCTACAACAAGCTGATCGAGACCAACTACGTCTCGCGTCAGGAACTCGAACAGCAGCGCCAGCTGGTGCGTCAGTACGAAGGCACCGTGGCGAGCGACAGGGCCAGCCTCGAGAGCACCGAGGTCCAGGTGGACTACACCCGCATCACCGCCCCCATCACTGGCGTGGTGGGCATTCGCAACGTCGACCCGGGAAACATCGTGCAGCTCGGCAACGACGATCCCATCGTCACCATCACCCAGCTCGATCCGATCTCGGTGATCTTTTCGCTACCCAGCCGCTACGTCGATACGCTGCGCGAGCGCCTGGCGAGCGGCGATCGCCCCACCGTCACCGTCACCACGGCCGGCGGCAAGACTCACAGCGGCGAACTGGCGAGCCTCGACAGCCGGATCAACAGCACCACGGGGACGCTGCGCATGCGCGCTACCCTCGACAACCCCGATGGCGCGCTCTACCCCAACGCCTACGTCGACGTGAGCCTGGTGTCGCAGATTTTGCGCGACCGGCTGATCGTCCCCGAACCCGCCGTGCAGACCGGACAGGACGGCAACTACGTCTACGTGGTCAACGCCGACGACAGCGTCAGCCAGCGTTCGGTGACGCTGGTCGCCAACCAGCGCAACCGGAGCGTCATCGAGGGCGAACTCGAAGCGGGTGACCGGGTCGTCGTCGACGGCGTGGACAACCTTCGCGACGGCGCCAAGGTGCGCGTGGTCAGCAATGCCCTGCCGGGCGAAGCGAGCGACGAGGAGAGCGCCGCCGGCGAGACGACCCCGGCGGCGAACGACACTGACGAAGACGCCGGCACGCCATGAATCCGTCTCGCCTGTTCATTCTGCGGCCGGTCGCCACCTCGCTGATCATGCTGGCGATTCTTATCGCCGGGGCCCTGGCCTACCGCCTGCTGCCGATCTCCTCGCTGCCGGAGGTCGACTTTCCCACCATCCAGGTGACCACGCTCTACCCCGGCGCCGGGCCGGACGTGATGCTCTCTCACGTCACCGCGCCGCTGGAGGATCAGCTCGGCGAGATCTCGGGCCTGGAGGACATGAGCTCGACCAGCACCGGCGGGGCGTCGCTGATCACGTTGCGATTCTCTCTCGATGCCGATCTCGGCGTGGCGGAGCAGGAGGTGCAGGCGGCGCTGAACCAGGCCGAGACGCTGCTGCCGAGCGATCTGCCGCGGCCGCCCAGCTACTCCAAAGTCAATCCGGCGGATACGCCGATCATGACGCTGGCGGTGAGTTCCGACACCCTGCCGCTTACCGAGGTCTACGATCTCGTCGACACCCGCATGGCCCAGCGTATCGCCCAGATCAGCGGCGTGGGTCAGGTCAAGCTGGCCGGCGGCCAGGAGCCTGCCGTGCGGGTGACGGTGGATTCGCGCAAGCTCGCCGCCCATGGCCTCGACATGGCCGCGGTGCGAAGTGCCGTGGACGCTGCCAACGTCAATCAGGCCAAGGGCACGCTCTACGGGCCGTACCGTGCCTATACCATCGACGCCAACGATCAGCTGCTCTCCGCCGAGGGCTATCGCGACCTGATACTCGCCGCCGACGACGATAGCGTGCTGCGGCTTTCGGATGTCGCAAGCGTCGAGGACGGCGCGGAGAACGCCTATCTCGCCGCCTGGGCCAATCGCCGCGGGGCCATTCTGGTCGACGTGCTACGCCAGCCCGGGGCCAACGTGGTGGGCGTCGCCGATGCGATCAAGCAGAGCCTGCCGGGACTCGAGAATACGCTGCCGGCCGCGGTGAACGTCGAGGTGCTCACCGACCGCACCACCACCATCCGCGCCGCGGTGAAGGACGTTCAGTTCGAACTGCTGCTGGCGATCTCGCTGGTGGTCATGGTCACTTTCCTGTTCCTGCGCAACCTGCCGGCGACGCTGATTCCCAGCCTCGCGGTCCCGCTGTCGCTGGTGGGCACGTTCGGCGCCATGCATCTGGCGGGCTTCAGTCTCAACAACCTCACGCTGATGGCGCTGACCATCGCCACCGGCTTCGTCATCGACGACGCCATCGTGGTCCTGGAGAACATCACCCGCTACGTCGAAAAGGGCGAGAAGCCGCTGGCGGCGGCGCTCAAGGGCTCACGCCAGATCGCCTTCACCATCGTCTCGCTGACGGTCTCGCTGCTGGCGGTACTGATCCCGCTGGTCTTCATGAGCGGCGTGGTGGGCGTACTCTTCCGGGAGTTCGCGCTGACGCTTGCGATCTCGATTCTGATCTCGGCGTTCGTGTCGCTGACGCTGACGCCGATGCTCTGCGCGCGCTGGCTCAAGCATCGCCCGGATGCCGTCGGCGAGAGCGACGACGAAGCGATGGTACGCAATCGCCGAGGGCTCTTCGGCCGCGTTACCCGCGGCTACGAGCACGCGCTCGACTGGGTACTGCGCCACCAGACGCTGACGCTGCTGGTCGCCCTGGGCTCGCTGGCGGTGACGGCGCTGCTGTTCGTCGCCACACCGAAGGGGCTCTTCCCGGTGCAGGACACCGGCGTGATCCGCGGCATCACCACCGCCACCCAGTCGACCTCGTTCGAGGCGATGTCCGAGCGTCAACGGCGTCTGGTCGACAGACTGCTCGACGACCCGGCGGTGGCGAGTCTCTCCTCGAGTATCGGCATCGACGGCACCAACACCACACTCAACGGGGGGCGGGTCTCGATCAACCTGACGCCGCTGGGCGAGCGCGACGGCCTCGATGCCGTGCTCGCCCGGCTGCGCCAGGCCGATGCCGACATCCCGGGACTGACGCTTGCGCTCTCGCCGGTGCAGGATCTCACCCTCGAGGACACCATCAGCCGCTACCCGTATCAGTTCGCCCTCACCCAGGGCGATCGCGACGTGCTCGACGGCGATGTCGGAAAGCTGCTCGAGCGTCTGCGCCAATCCCCGGCCATCGCCAACGTGGCGAGCGACGTGCAGAACGACGGCCGCAAGCTCGCCGTGACCATCGACCGCGCCCGCGCGGGGCGTCTCGGCGTCAGCGTGGCGGACATCGACGACGCGCTCTACGACGCGTTCGGTCAGCGCCTGATCTCGACCATCTTCACCCAGGCGAGTCAGTACCGCGTGGTGCTGGCCGCCAACTCGGCGGACGGTGACGGCGTCGAGGCGCTATCCCGGCTCTACGTCACGGGCAGCGACGATACCTTGGTACCGCTGTCGAGTCTGGTGACGCTCGAGGAGCAGCGCACCCCGCTCTCGCTGCAGCGTCAGAATCAGTTCCCCTCGGCGCTGATGTCGTTCGCGGTGGCGGACGGCCATTCGCTGTCCCAGGCCTTCGAGGCAGTGGACACCGCCGCGAGCGAAACGCTCAGCGATCAGACCCGGCTTGCGTATCGCGGCGCGGCGCTCGCCTACACCGACTCCACCAGCGACACGCTCTGGCTGATCCTGGCGGCGGTGGTGACCATGTACATCGTGCTCGGTGTGCTCTACGAGAGCTACGTCCATCCGCTGACCATCCTCTCGACGCTGCCGTCGGCGGCGATCGGTGCGCTGCTCGCGCTCAACCTGAGCGGCAATTCACTGGGGCTGGTGGCGGTGATCGGCATCATCCTGCTGATCGGCATCGTCAAGAAGAACGCCATCATGATGATCGACTTCGCGCTGGAAGCGCAGCGCGAGCGCGGCATGGATGCGGTCCACGCCATCCACACCGCCGCCCTGCTGCGCTTCCGACCGATCATGATGACTACCTTTGCCGCGCTCCTGGGCGCGCTGCCGCTGATGTTCGCCAGCGGCTACGGCGCCGAGCTGCGAGCGCCGCTGGGGATGACCATGGTCGGCGGGCTGCTGCTGAGCCAGCTGCTGACGCTGTTCACCACGCCGGTGATCTACCTGTTCTTCGACCGGCTGGGCACCCGTTTCGGGCGACGTCGGCAGGATGACGACGACGCGAGGGATCGCCCCGGCGCACCGGACGACGCACGCAACGGCGAGCACGGAGGCCTCGGAACGTGAGTCTCTCCGCGCCCTTCGTCCGCCGGCCGGTGGCGACCGTGCTGCTGGCATTGGCGATTCTGCTGCTGGGGTCGCTGGCCTATGAGCGCCTGCCGGTGGCGCCGCTGCCCAACGTCTCCTTCCCGACGATCATGGTCTCGGCGAGCCTCGCCGGTGCCAACCCGGAGACGATGGCATCGAACGTGGCGACGCCGCTGGAGCGCTCGCTGGGACGAATTCCCGGCATCAGCCAGATGACCTCTTCGAGCAGCGACAGCTCGAGCTCGATCGTGGTGCAGTTCGATCTGGAAAAGAACATCGATGTCGCCGCCCAGGAGGTGCAGGCGGCGATCAACGATGCCCAGCCGCTGCTGCCCAGCGCCATGACCAGCCGACCGCGCTACCGCAAGCTCAACCCGGCGTCGGCGCCGGTGCTGATCCTCTCGCTCACCTCGGACACGCTACCCACCAGCGAGCTCTACCGCCTCGCCGATAGCCAGATCGCCCCGCCCATCGCGCAGGTGCCCGGGGTCGGCGATGTCGGCGTGGGCGGCAGCTCGTCGCCGGCGGTACGCGTCTCCCTCGACCCGCGTCGACTCAACCACGCCGGCATCACCCTCGATGCCGTGGCCGGCGCCCTGCGGGCGGCGACGACGCAGTCGCCCACCGGTTTCGTGTCGAGCATCGAACACCGCTGGGAGGTCGACACCGACTCCCAGCTGCTCGAGGCCAGCGACTATAGTCAGGTGGTGCTGGCCCGTGACGACGACGGCTCGCTGCTCCGTCTCGGCGACGTCGCCGAGATCACCGACGGCGTCGAGGATCGCTACAACGTCGGCTTTCAGAACAACCTGCCGGCGGTACTGCTGGTGATCAGCCCCACCAGCGGCGCCAACATCATCGAGACGATCGCCGGGGTGCGCGAGCGGCTCGACGAGATCCGCAGCCTGCTGCCGGCCAGCGCGACGCTCAGCGTCGAGCTCGACCGCGCCCCGGGCATCCGCGCCTCGCTCCACGAGACCCAGCTAACGCTGATCCTGGCGATCGTGCTCGTGGTGCTGGTGGTGTTCCTCTTTCTGCGCAACGCCCGCGCGACGATCATCCCCAGCGTGGCGATCCCGGTGTCGCTGGTCGGCACCTTCGCGATGATGTGGGTGTTCGACTTCTCGCTGGATACGCTCTCGCTGATGGCGCTGATCGTCTCCATCGGCTTTCTGGTCGACGACGCCATCGTGGTGGTGGAGAACATCGCCCGCCACATCGAAGCCGGCATGAAACCCTTCCCCGCTGCCCTGCTCGGCGCCAAGGAGGTCGGCTTCACAGTGACCGCGATGAGCGTGTCGCTAGTGGCGGTGTTCATTCCGCTGCTGCTGCTCGGCGGCTTCGTCGGCCGGCTCTTCCACGAGTTCGCGGTGACGCTGTCGCTGGCGATCATGGTGTCGCTGCTGGTGTCGCTGACGCTGACGCCGATGCTCTGCGCGCGCTGGCTCAAGCCCCAGGCGCCGCGCGAACGCGAGCCCGCCTGGGAGCGCGCCCTGACCCGATTCGGCCGTGGCTGCCTCAAGGCCTATGCGGTGACGCTGGATGTCGCGCTCAAGCATCGGCGCCTGACGCTGCTGTCGCTGATCGCGGTGATCGTGCTCAACGGCTATCTCTACACGGCCGTGGAGAAGGGTTTCGTGCCGGATCAGGACACCGGCCGACTGCTGGGCACCATGCGCGTCGACCAGGGCGTATCGTTCGAGGCGGCCTCCGACAAACTGCGCCAGGTACGCGAGCGTCTCACCGCCGACCCGGCGGTCAACAGCGTGTTGGGGTTCATGGGGAGCGGCGGTCCCGGGCGCGGCGGCTCCTCGGCGACGCTGTTCATCACGCTCAAGGGCGACCGTGAGGGATCGACGCAGGCGATCGGCAATCGGCTGATGGCAGGACTGCAAGGCATGGCCGGGGTCAACACCTTCATGTTTCCGCTGCAGGATATCCGCGTCGGCGGCCGCTCGAGCAGCGCCTCCGAGTACGAGATCACCCTGAAGAGCGACAGCCTCCCCCTGCTCGACGAGTGGTCCAAGCGGGTCAGTCAGGCGATGGAGGGCGTGGAGGGTATCACCGGGATCGACAGCGACAGCCGCGGCGAGGGGCAGGCGGCCAAGCTGGTGGTGGATCGCGACACCGCCTCCCGGCTCGGCGTCGACATGAACACCATCGACTCCACCCTGGGCAGCGCCTTCGCCCAGAGCCGGGTGGTGAGCCTGTATGAAGCCGACGAGCAGCGCTACGTGGTGATGGAGGTCGCCGCTCCCTTCCGTCAGGCACCGGAAGCGATCACCGATCTCCACGTCAGCGGCCGCGACGGCGAGATGATCCCGGTATCGGCCTTCAGTCACGTCGAGCGCTCGACGCTGCCGGTGAGCGTGAATCATCAGGGTCAGTTCGCCGCCTCGACGGTGTCGTTCAACCTCGAGGACGGCGTTTCGCTGGGCCAGGCGACGGATCGCATTCGCGCGGCCGTCGCGGACCTGCGCCTGCCCACCGACGTTCAGGTGGACTTCGAGGGCAGCGCCGGGCAGTTCCAGAGCGGCGTCGAGGCGATGCCGTGGCTGATCCTCGCGGCCCTGGTCACGGTCTATCTAGTGCTGGGTATTCTCTACGAGAGCTACATCCACCCGCTGACGATCCTCTCGACGCTGCCCTCGGCGGGCGTGGGCGCCCTGCTGGCGCTGATGGCGCTGGACACGCCGTTCACCCTGATCGCGCTGATCGGCATCATCCTGCTCATCGGGGTGGTGAAGAAGAACGCCATCATGCTGGTCGACTTCGCCGTGATCTGTGAGCGCGAAGAGAACATGGAACCGCTGGAAGCGATCCGCCATGCGGCGCTGGTGCGCTTCCGACCGATCATGATGACCACGCTCGCGGCCCTCCTCGGCGCGCTGCCGCTGCTGCTGGGCACCGACGAGAACGCCGCCCTGCGCGCCCCACTGGGGATCACCATCATCGGCGGGCTGATCGTCAGTCAGGTTCTCACGCTCTACACCACGCCGGTGGTATATCTCTACCTCGACCGGCTTCACCGTCGCCTGCGCCCGCGCCGGCTGGCAGAAACGCCCGCTTGACCTTCGAGTGCACCGGCCGCGGCCTGCTCGCCGCGGCCGGTGCGGCGTCACTCGCTTCTCCTTTTTGCTCATCGCTCGTGGCTCGTGGCTCGTCGCTCGTGGCTCGTGGCTGACTATCCCAAAGGATGAGGCCGCGCCCGCTAGTCACCCGAGGCGCATTCCGCTAGTCTGAAACTCAAATTCAAACGCTCGTCTGAATTTTCGTTTCCCCTCCGGAGTTCGCCATGATCACACTGCTGCTTCTGGTTGCCGCCATCGTCGGCTGTCTCGTCGTCATGCGCCGGGAGGCGGGGGCGGCGCCGGCGCTTGCCGTGCTCGCCGTTCTCGGCCTTCTCGGTCTCGTTCTCGATGCCGAGGTCATCGGGGTCATCCTGCTGCTTGCCGCCCTCTGCGTCGCTGCCTGCGGCCTCAAGCCGATTCGTCGGCTATGGCTCTCCCCCAGACTGTTCGCGATGTTCAAGAAGGTCGCGCCGAAGGTCTCTGACACCGAGCGCGTGGCGCTGGATGCCGGCACCGTCGCCTGGGACGGCGAGCTCTTCAGCGGCCGCCCCGACTGGCACAAGCTGATCGCTTTCGACAACGCCGGGCTGAGTGACGAGGAGCAGGCGTTTCTGGATCATCAGTGCGCCGTCGCCGCCGGCATGTGCAACGCCTGGGAGATCGCCCGCGAGCGCGCCGACATGCCCGAGGCGCTGTGGGAGTACCTGAAGAAGGAGCGCTTCTTCGGGATGATCATCCCCAAGGCCTACGGGGGCCTGGAGTTCTCGGCCAAGGCGCAGTCCGCCGTGCTGCAGAAGCTCTCCTTCAACGAGACCCTGATGAGCACCGTCGGCGTGCCCAACTCGCTCGGCCCGGGCGAGCTGCTGCTGAAATACGGCACCGATGAGCAGAAGAACCATTACCTGCCGCGGCTGGCAGACGGCCGCGAGATTCCCTGCTTTGCCTTGACCGGCCCGCGTGCCGGTAGCGACGCCACCTCCATCCCGGACGTGGGTATCGTCTGCCGCGGGATGTTCGAGGGCCGCGAAGTGCTGGGGCTGAAGCTCACCTTCGAGAAGCGCTGGATCACCCTCGCCCCCATCGCCACGGTGGTCGGGCTGGCGTTTCGCATGTTCGACCCGGACGACCTGCTCGAACGCGGCGAGAGTGACATCGGCATCAGCTGTGCGCTGATTCCGCGTGACACCCAGGGCATGGAGATCGGCCGTCGCCACCATCCGATCGGCAGTCCCTTCATGAACGGACCGATCAAGGGCAAGGAAGTCTTCATTCCGCTGGACTACCTGATCGGCGGGCTGGAGATGGCCGGTCAGGGCTGGCGCATGCTGGTCGAGTGCCTCTCCGTGGGCCGCTGCATCACGCTGCCCTCCGGCGCGGCGGGCACCGGCCGCTACGCCACCGGCTGGACCGGCGGCTTCGCCCGCATTCGTCGCCAGTTCAACATCGCCATCGCCGACATGGAGGGCGTGCAGGAGCCGTTGGCACGTATCGCTGCCAAGTCCTACATCTCGCAGGCGGCGGTAATGCAGACTGCCAACACCATCGACCACGGCGTCAAGCCGGCGGTGCCGTCGGCGATCCTCAAGAGCCAGCTCACCGAGTTCCAGCGCGAGATCATGACCGACGCCATGGACGTCCACGGCGGACGTACCGTGACGCTGGGGCCGCGCAACTATCTGGGCATCGGCTTCAGTGCCACGCCGGTGTCGATCACCGTCGAGGGCGCCAACATCATGACCCGCAACCTGATGATCTTCGGTCAGGGCGCGATCCGCTGCCATCCCTACGTGCTCGACGAGCTGGCGGCGAAGGACAATGACGACGCCGAGGCCTTCGACGGTCTCTTCTTCCGCCACATCGGGCTGATCTTCGGCAACGCTGCCCGCGCCTTCACCGAGGCGTTCGGTGTCGGCCGCGCGGCGGTGCCGTTCGATGCCACCGCCGCGCCGTACGCGCAGGACGCGGCACGTCTCTCCTCGGCCTTCGGTCTCTGTGCCGATGCGGCGATGGCGAGCCTCGGCTCGAAGCTCAAGCAGCGCGAGATGATCTCGGCGCGCCTCGGCGACGTGCTCTCCAATCTCTACCTGCTGTCGATGGTGCTCAAGCACTGGCGCGAGACCGATCGCGTCGACGGCGAAGCGGCGCTCTTTCACTACAGCTGCCGGATGCTGCTCAACCGCGCCGAACAGGCGATGATCGATCTGTTCGACAATCTGCCCAATCGCGCACTGGCGAAGACCCTGTCGGTGATCACCATGCCGCTGGGGCGTCGCTGGAACAAGCCGCAGGATCGCCTCACCCGTGAGATCGCCCGCGCCGTCTCCACCGACAGCGCTCTGCGCCACAAGATGACGCGTAACACCTGGAACACTTGGGAAGAGGGCCAGCAGGACAACCCGATGGTTCGCTACGACGCCCTGCTCGCCAACGCCGAGCGCGCCGAGGCGATCTATCGCACGCTGGGCAAGGCCCGGGTGAAGAAGGAGCTGCCGGAAGTGGCGCTGCATCCCGAGCAGTGGATCGACGCCGCGCAGGAGTCGGGGCTGCTCAGCGAAGAGGATGCCGCCTTCATGCGCGCCCACGAGGCCGAAGTCCTGGAGATGCTGACGGTGGACGACTTCGCCTTCGACGCCTTCGCCATGCGCAAGGATGAAGATGGCACGGTGGCCTCGACTGAGGGACCGGGTACCCGACGCAACCCCGATGCGCACAAACCCCATGCGCCGAAAACCGCGGCGGGCGACGAGACGGCTCATGGAGAAGCGAACCGTGACACCGTGTCGCCGACGCTGAGCGAGCCGGCGGAAAAACCACCCACCTCGCCCGACACCTACCGTACCGGCGAGGTTTCCGACGAGACCACCACCGCGAGCGAAGCGTCCTCGAACCGCCGCGATGACCGAGGTGCCTGAGGCGCAATGAGTTTTCGGGCGCCGGCAACCGTCGGCGCTCGGGACACGTCGCGCCCTTCGTCACCCGCGCCACCACCACTCTCAACGACGACGCCCCNNCGGGGCGTCGTCGTTCGTGCCGTCGCATTGCCCTCCCGGTACGGACTCACGCTGTTCGAACGGTTCGATCGTCTCGGTCGTCTCGCGAACGGTTTGAACGGCTCGAACTACTCGAGCACCTGCAGGCGTACCTCGGCCGTCCCGGCATCCACCAGCCCCAGCTGTTCGGCGGCACGCTCGGAGACGTCGATGATCCGACCGGGAACGAAGGGACCACGGTCATTGATGCGCACCACGGCCGTTTCACCGGAGTCGAGCAGCGTGACGCGAACCTTGGTACCGAACGGCAGCGTCTTGTGCGCAGCGGTCATCGCCTGACCGTCGTAGGGCTCGCCACTGGCAGTCGGCTGCCCCTGGAAATAGCTGGCGTAGTAGGTCGCCTCGCCCACCCGGCGACGCTGGTTGGCTACCGGTCGCTCGCTCGGCGGCTGTCGCTGGGCGTCGTCGGCGACCGGGGGCGACACCTTGCGCTTGGGCACTGCCTTGGCCGTGGGTTTCGCCGGCGCGGCGACGCCCGGTGGCTGACCGCTCGAACGCTCGTGGGGCTGCGAGGTGCTGACGCAGCCCGCCAGCACCAGTGCCGCGCAGAGCCCGGCGATTACCGCAGTACCGCGTCGTCGAATCGAGGATGTCGGTGAGGCCGAATCGTTGTGAAGGTTCATAGCGTCGTGTCGTCGAAAATGACGTCGTCTCGTCGAAGAAAATGGCCGGCGCGATCCCGACGCGCCTCGCCGGTAACGGGGATCGCCGCATGATACCCGATGCACGGCTCAGGCAAGCGGCCAAAAAAGCAAAATCGATGGAATCGCCACCAGCATCGTCAGCGCCGAGAGCGGCAGGCCCAGCTTCCAGTAGTCCTGGAACCGGTAGCCGCCGGGGCCCATCACCAGCGTGTTCGACTGGTGGCCGATCGGGGTGAGAAAGGCGCAGGAGGCGCTCACCGCCACCACCATCAGAAACGGGTCCAGCGACAGTGAAAACCCGCTGGCGAGGCTCGCCGCGATCGGCGCCATCAGCAGCGCAGCGGCGGCGTTGTTGACCACGTTGGAGAGTAACATCGTCAGCAGAAACAGCGCGCAGAGCGTGATGATCGGCGGCCAGCCGCTGCCGACCGCGAGCATGGTGTCAGCGATCATCCTGGCACCGCCGCTGGTGTCGAGCGCCTGACCCACCGGCAGCATCGCCGCCAGCAGCACGATCACCGAGCCTTCGATGGCATCGTACCCCTCGCGTAGCGGCAGGACCCCGACCGCCAGGGTGATCAGCGCCGCCGTCGACAGCGCCACTGCGGCCGGCAGCAGATCGAGCAGCATCGCGGCGATGGCAAGCGCGAAGATGCAAAGCGAGAGCGCCAGCTGACGCGGCCGGCCCAGGGTGAGCTTGCGACTGGCGAGCGGCAGACAGCCGAGCTCGGCGAGACTCTCGCTGAGTCCGTTCTCGTCGCCCTGGAGCAGCAGCACGTCCCCGGTCTTGAATCGCACCTCGCGCAGGCGCTGCTTCAGGCGTGCGCCATCGCGGGAAACCGCCACCAGATGCAGTCCGTGCTGGTTGAGCAGGCGCAGCTGGGCGACCGTGCGGTTGATCAGCATCGAATCCGCTCGCACCACCGCCTCCACCAGCTGCAGATCCTCCGTGTCCAGCGGCGCAGTCGACTCGTCGCCGTCGCCCGCCGCTGCCGCTGCCGCGTCCGTCGCTGGCTGATCGGCCTCGCCAGCCCCACCCGACGCTTGCGGGTTTGCCGTTGCCGCGCGTGCGGCGCCGAACGTCAGTCCCGCCTTGTCCTCGAGCTGCTGCAGGTCTTCGGTGCCGGCCTCCAGCAGCAGGATGTCGCCCGCCGCCAGCGTGCCGTAGAAGCGGTGGCCGGGATGGCGGGTCTCGCCGCGAAGCACGGCGAGAATCGGCACCGGGTCGCTGCACACCTCGCGAAGCTGACGCAGTGTCCAGCCGACCGCCTTGGCGTCCTCGGCCACCGTCAGCTCGCTCAGATAGGCCGAGGTCTCGAACAGCGTGTCCGCGGAGGCCTGCCCTTTGCGATGCGGAATGAAGCGCCAGCCGATCAGCAGCATGAAGGCGAAGCCGGCGAGCGCCACCAGACCGCCGACCGGGGCAAAGTCGAACATGCGAAACGCCCCTTCTCCCTGGCCCGCCCGAAACGCGCTGATGATGATGTTGGGCGGCGTCCCGATCAACGTGATCAGCCCGCCAAGTAGCGAGCCGAAGGCCAGCGGCATCAGCAGCATCGACGGCGAGGTGCCGTGCTCGCGGGCGACGCGAACCGCCACCGGCAGCAGCAGCGCCAGCGCGCCGACGTTGTTCATGACCGCCGAAAGCAGGATCACCGTCGCGGTCAGCACCGCCAGCTGCCAGGTCGGATGGCTGGCGGCGGCGAGCGTCTTCTCGGCGATCCAGTCCACCAGCCCCGCGTGCTCGAAGCCCCGGCTCAAGATCAGCACTGCGGCGACGGTGATCACCGCCGGATGACCGAATCCGGAGAACGCCTCCTCCGCCGGTACCACGCCGAGCAGTACGCTCGCCAAAAGCGCCGCCATCGCCACCAGATCGTAGCGAAAGCGCCCCCAGACGAAGCCCACCAGGGTCAACCCGAGTATCGCGAATACCACGTACGCATCCTGCATGCCGCTTCTCCCGACGCGATGAGATCCCGATACGACGACGGGCGGCGACGACCGCGCGGCATCGAAAAAGCCGGCGTCGCGAAGTCGCGGCGCCGGCTCGGCTATCCTAGACCTTTCTGAAAAGAGACTGGACGAATCCGGCGCGCACGCTCATCGAATGAGCGGCGCGCCGACGGGCTTTCTCAAGGGATGAGAACGGTCGACCCGGTGGTCCCGCGCGAGGCGAGGGACTCCTGCGCCTTGCCCGCCTCGGCAAGGGCGAAGCGCTGACCGATGTCGATGCGCACCTTGCCGCTCTCCAGCATGTCGAACAGGTCCAGGCACATCTCCTCGAGCCGCTCGCGGCTGTCCGCGTAGCCGTTGAGGCTCGGCCGCGTCAGATAGAGCGAGCCCTTCTGGTTGAGAATGCCGACGTTGATTCCCTCGACTGCGCCGGAGGCGTTGCCGAAACTCACCATCAGCCCGCGCGGGGCGAGACAGTCGAGCGAGATCGCCCAGGTATCCTTGCCCACCGAGTCGTAGACCACCGGCACCATCGCCCCGTCGGTCAGTTCGCGCACCCGCTCGACCACGTTCTCCTCGCGGTAGTTGATCGTCGCCCAGGCGCCGTTGCGCTTGGCGATCTCCGCCTTCTCCGCCGAGCCCACGGTGGCGATCACTTTCACCCCCAGCGCGCTGGCCCACTGGCAGGCGATGGAGCCGACCCCTCCGGCTGCGGCATGGAAGAGAATCGTCTCGCCGCCCTCGAGCGGGAAAGTCTGGCGCAGCAGGTACTGAACGGTCAGCCCCTTGAGCATGCCGGCCGCCGCGGTCTCGAAGTCGATATCCTCGGGTAGCTTGACCACTTTCTCACCCGGCAGCACGTGCACTTCGGCGTAGGAGCCGAGCGGGCCTTGCGCGTAGGCGACGCGGTCCCCCACCTCCAGATGATCGACCCCTTCGCCGACCGCCTCGACGACACCCGCGCCTTCGGTGCCGAGCCCCGAGGGCATGCTCGGCGCCGGATAGAGCCCGGTGCGAAAGTAGATGTCGATGAAGTTGAGGCCGATGGCGTGATTCTTGATGCGAACCTCACCCGCGCCGGGCGCGGCGGGCTCTACATCGATGAGTTCGAGAACTTCCGGCCCGCCGGTGCGGGCAAACTGGATACGCTTGGCCATGGACTGTCCCTGCCGTTGAATGGATCGCTGTTCATCGAAGCGCCTAATGGGCCACCGGTCAAGCCGCGGCGACGGCGGGCTCAGAGCGTGACGCGGGGATAGCGCTCGAGCGCTTCGAGAAAGCGCGTCTTGTAGTTCTCGAACGCCTCCGGCTGCTGCTTGAAGGTCTTGACGATCCCTTCGCCGTCGAAGCGCACCATCTTGGGCAGCGCATCGCCGTCAGGCGTCGGGTGACGCGGGCCGAGGCCGACCCGAGGGCCACCCTCGGCAGCGTCGACCCAGCGCTCGATGCCGGCGCTCTTGAAGAAAGCCTCGCCCGCCTCGTCTTGAGCCAGAACGCGAAGCGGTGCCTTGGCGGCAAGCTGTTCGACCAGCTCGCGACCGTGGGTCTGTACCCCATCGCCCGGCGGCGTGGAGAGCATCGCCAGCTCCATGGTCTGCCCGTCCACGTCGGACGAGAGCAGCGCCATCGCCAGGGCGTGGCCTTCATCGTCCGTCAGCGCGAACAGTCTTGCGGCCTGCTGCTCGAACAGCACACCGAGGGTGCCGGCGAAGGTGACCAGCGGCGTCAGCCCCGCATCCTGACCGTAGACATCGGCGCAGAGCTGGGCGAGACACGCCTCACGGCTATCGGGATCTTTTACATGGACGACTTTCATCGGACTCTCCGCTTCGACTCTCGGATCGCTTTCCGCCCGCCACCCCGCTCAGGGGCGGCGGGCGGAAAGACGCTGGCAAAGGCGCGCAGCGTAGCACAACCGGCCCGGCCGACACCGCCAGCCTGGGTGCGGGCGAGTGCACGGCGATCGAATCCGGAAGGACGAGCGGGGCGGTACCCAGCCTGACGGGGTCGGCCGTGATGGCATCGGACGTGGCGAGGACGACGTGGAACGCCGCTTCATCAGCGCGCGTGTCATCCCGCGGCAATCGCCGGCCACTACGCTTCTGCTCGAGTCTGCGAGGGCGCGCATCGCGAACATCGAGACGGGCGTACCTCGGGCGTCTCCCGCCTTGACGCCACGGGCGCGGTGATGGAAGGTCAACCGCTGAGCGCCGCCCCTAGGCGCCGCGCGAGCGCTTCGCCGTCGCCGCCTCTCCCTTTGCCCGCCCGGAGTCCGTCACTGCATGAGCATGAGTTCCGCCCCCCTCGCCCCCACGCTTGCCGACGCCCCGCGCTACATCGCCCATCGCGGTCTCTCCGCGCAGGCCCCCGAGAACACGCTGGCGGCCGTCCGCGCGGCACACGAGGCGGGCTGTGACTGGGTCGAACTCGACGTCCAGCTACTCGGTGACGCCACGCCGGTGATCTGGCACGACGCCGGGCTCAAACGCTGCTCCGACGCCCGCGGCAAGCTGGTCGACCTCGACGTGAGACGGGCCGCGCGGCTCGACGTTGGTGCCTGGTTCGGCGAGTCGTTTCGCGGCGAGCGGATGGCGACCCTCGAGCAGATGCTCGCCCTGATCGACGAGCTCGGCATGGGCCTCAACCTCGAACTCAAGGTCTGCCGCGGGCGCAACGCCATCGAGCTTGCGCGCACCGCGCTCCCTCCAGTGCTGGAAGTGCTGCCGGCGGAGCGGCTCATCGTCTCCTCCTTCGACCGTCACGCGCTCACCGCGGCACGCGCGCTGGAGCCCGACGCCGAGCGGCTGCGCCTGGGGGTACTCGATGACAAGGCGCCCAAGCAGTGGTGGCGGGAGACGGAGCGGCTGGCGGCCTACAGCCTGCATCTGGACTGGCGCAAGCTGAAGATCAAGCGTGCCCATGAGATCGCCGACGAGGCGGTGAAGCTCTTCTGCTATACCGCCAACGACCCCGTCGCCTTCGACAAACTCTGGGGCTGGGGCGTCGACGGCGTGATCAGCGACGACCCCGCCCGCTTCGTCACCCACGCGTCCGACGCCGCCAAAGCCGGCGAATAGCGCCCACAACCGTCGCCAAATAGCCTCTTTGGCTCACGCGGTCCGCCGTTACCATGGGTGGCCTTCACCGCCTCCCACGCAGCGAGCCGTCCATGAATCCCTCGACGCTTATCGGCGTGATCACCAGTGCCGTTCTCCTGGCGACCGTCGTGCTCTTCACCGCCCACGCGCCCGACAGCTTCCTCAACCTGCCGGGGCTTGCGATCGTGATCACCGGCACCCTCGCCGCCAGCTTCATCAGCTATCCGCTCGACGAGCTGCGCCGGCTTCTCCATCAGGTTCGCGTGGTCTTCCACCGCGAGACCCCGCGGCGCGAACTCGACGCCGACCTGGATCAGCTCATCGAGATGGCCCGCCACTGGAACCGGGGCAACATCCGCGCCGTCGAGAGCGTGCTGGCCAATACCACCAGCCCCTTTCTGCGCACCGGCATGCAGATGGTGATCGCCAACAGCCGCGAGGAGGAGATCCGAGAGATGCTGCGCTGGCGGATGATGCGGCTGAAGACCCGCGAGCGCGCCGACGCACAGATCCTGCGCACCATGGCGGTCTACGCGCCGGCATTCGGCATGCTCGGTACGCTGGTGGGGCTGATCAACATGCTCGAGGTGATTCAGGCCGGCGACATCGCGATCATCGGCCCCAGGCTTGCGATCGCATTGATGTCGACCTTCTACGGCATTCTGCTCGCCAATCTGGCGTTCAAGCCGGTGGCGGTGAAGCTCGAGCGTCGCACCGAAGCGCGCCTGATCGCGATGACCCTGCTGCTGGAGGGCGTCACCATGGTCAGCAAGCGTCGACTGCCGGCCTTCATCGAAGAGGCGCTCGGCACCTATCGCGCGGAGTACCGCGACGAGATGCGTGACACGCCCGCGCCGACCTCGAGCGCTGCACCCTCGCCTGCGGCCACCGCCGCGCCCGAGACGTCGCGTACCGCATGAGTGCCCTTGCGACCTCGACAGCCGGCAGCCCGTTCGGCGACAGCCTCGACGACCCGCTCTTCGACGTGCTCGATGAGGGCTCGGAGAGCGACTCCTGGCTGATGAGCTATCTCGATCTACTGATGCTGCTCGTCACCTTCTTCGTGCTGATGCTCGCGCTCTACGCCGGCCGCCCGGCCGTCGTCGAGCCGTCGCTCTTCGCCAGCGGTGCCCCCGCGATGCCGCCTGCCGTGGCGATGGTCACCGCACCGCCTGCGCCGCCGAACGTCTCCAACGCCTCGAACGTCTCGAACGACAGCGCCGGCCCGCCGCCGCCAACCTCGAACGAGAACGCCAAACCGACGCCGCGACCCTCGGCGGCGATGGCCTTCTATCGACCGCCCAAGCACCTGGCCGCCGCCCCGGTCGCCAGCGATACCGGTTTCTATGCAGTCGGCGAACGCCCCGCCCGGCCGTCGGTCGTGCCGCCCCGTCTCGACATGGTCTACTCGGTGCCGCTGTTCGATGTCGCTCCGCCGCCGGCGTCACTGCCGAAAATCGACGGGGTCGAAGTCACGGCGATACCACGGGGCTACAACCTGCGCATCGAGGATCATCTGCTATTCGACAGCAGCGCCGTCGACGTCAGCGACGGCGGCCAGCGTCTCGTCGAGCGACTGCTGCCGCTGATCGAGCAGTTCGACGGTACGCTCTCGGTGGAGGGTCATACCGATAGCGTGCCCATCGCCACCTTGCGCTTCCCATCCAACTGGGAACTCTCGGCGGCGCGCGCTTCGGCCGTGGTACGCGCGCTGCGTCAGGCCGGCATTCCCGCTGAGCGACTGCGGGCGACGGGCTACGCCGACGTGGAACCGCTGGCGGACAACGCCACCGCCGAGGGCCGCGCCCGCAATCGACGGGTGGAGATCGTGCTGCAGAATCCACAGCCGACGAGCGCACCGTGAGCCGACCATCGCGTTTGCCTTTTACCGGCAAGCTGCGACAATCCGGCGCGTCGAGAGCGACGTGTTCGGGAAACGGGTGAAACCCCCGTACTGCCCCCGCAACGGTAATCGTGATGACACCGGCAGGGATCGCATCCAGCCACTGTGAGAAGGCGTCTAGGGAACGCGCCGGCATCATGGGAAGGCGCCGGTGGGCAACGTCTCGCGGGTTCTGCCCGCGATCGAGACGTTCACGCGAGAGTCCGGAGACCGGCGTCGCTCTCTGCACTGGTTGGTGCGGAGGGCTTCATCCAGTGGCGACACGTCTCTCGGCGCGACGATGCCCACCATCGTCGTGGCGCACGCCTGCGCGACATTCGCAGGCGTGTGCCCGCGCGACGTTCACGTCACCCCGTCCTCCCATCGCGATTTCGATCAGCGGTCGCCCTCGCCCACGAGCGGCGCCCCATCGCGCCTGGGGATCACTTCAATCATGACGCAGCACCACACTCTCAACGAGACGCCCGCGCCCGGCCGTCACGCAAGACGCCCCGCCACTGCCGCGCCGCCGACCGCTTCACGACTGACGGCTTCGCCATCCGCCGGCCAGCGGCTCGTCGCCGGGGGGCTTTTCCTGCTGGCGGCGACGAGCACCACCGCCCATGCCCAGACCGTCGATGATCAGGCACGCCTGGACGACCTGCAGGTGACCGCCAACCGGCTCGTCCAGACCCAGAGCGACGTGCTGGCGAGCACCACCGTCATCGAGCGCGCCGAGATCGAGCGCAGTCAGGCATCGAGCCTGGTCGAGCTGCTCCAGGGCCGGGCCGGCATCGAGCTCGCCCGCAACGGTGGGCGCGGCAATACGACCAGTCTATTCATGCGCGGTACCAACTCCGATCACACCCTGGTGTTGGTCGACGGCCAGCGCATCGCCTCCCCCACCGACGGCTCAGTCAACTGGGAATTTCTGCCGGTCGCCGCCATCGAGCGTATCGAGATCGTGCGCGGCCCGCGCGCTTCGGCCTTCGGGGCCGACGCCATCGGCGGGGTGATCAACATCTTCACCCGTAGCGCCGATGCACCCGGCCAGCACGCCACGCTCGAGCTACGCGCCGGCGAGCAGGATAGCCAGCAGCAGAGCGGCTGGTTCTCCACCGTTCAGGGCGACACGCGTCTATCGGCGCTGCTCGATCATGCGAAAAGCGACGGTTTCTCCGCCCGCGACGACGCAAGCGACGACGACGGTTTCGCCCAGAACACCGGCCAGCTCTCGCTCTCTCACGCGTTCGGCGAGTCGGCCGATCTCGACGTGTCGCTGCTGCGCTCGACCACCCGCTACGACTACGACGACTGCGCCGGCTCCGACGACTGCCGCGGCAAGGGCGAGCAGTTTCTCGCCAACGCGGCGCTCACCAGTCACCTTTCCGACAGTTGGGACATGGTGCTCACGGCCGGGCAGGCACGGGAGTCGCGGCGTCAGATCATCGACAGCGACAGCAACGGGCGAACCGCCACCCGGCGCAACGACTTCGGGATCGCCCACCGCTTCCATCTCGACGATGGCGGTGCGGCCCTCGGCGTCGACTATCGTCAGGAAGAACTCACCGACGGCGCCTCGAGCTACGCGCATGATGCGCGCGAGAATTACGGCCTCTACGCCAACGCCCATCGCCAGCTGGGCCGCCACTCGCTCTCCGCGGGTGCCCGCTTCGACGACGATCAGCGCTTCGGCGATGCCACCACCGGCAACGTCGCCTACGCCTTCGACCTCACCGCGCGCCAGCAGCTCGGCGCGAGCTACGCCACGGCTTTCAGGGCGCCGAGCTTTCTCGAGCTCTACGGCCCCTACGGCAACAACCCGGAGCTCGACGCGGAGGAATCGGAGACCACCGAAGTGTTCTGGCGACTGACCGCCGAGCGCTGGCATCTCGGCGTCACCGCCTTCGATACCCGCATCGACGATCTGATCAGCTACACCGGGCCGGACTTCGCCCCGATCAACGTCGACCGGGCGCGTATTCGCGGCGTGGAGCTTTCTACCGGCTGGCAGACTGGCGGCCTGAGCCTGGATGCCTCGCTGACGCACCAGAATCCGGAAGATCGTTCGACCGACGAGCGGCTGCTGCGCCGCGCTCGCACCTACGGCCGGCTCGACGCCGATTACGCTTTCGCCGGCTACAACGTCGGCGCGACGCTGCGAAGCGCCGGTAATCGCCGCGATACCGATGTCGTCTCCTTCGGCGAGACTCACACCGCCGGTTACGGGGTGGTCGATCTGCGCACCTCGTGGGCGGTGACGCCGGAAGTGACGCTGCTGGCCAAGCTCGAAAACGCCTTCGATCGTGACTATCAGCTGGTCGACGGCTACAACACCCAGGGTCGCTACTTCGAAGCCGGCGTCAGGCTCACCTATTGAGCTCGCCACGTTTGAACCGCGGCATCGCCGGCGCTCTCCTGACGGCGGCGAGAAGATCGGTCAGGCGTGCTGAGGGACGACCGCCCTGTCGGCCACGGCCGTTGCCAGAAACGTCTCGATGGCGGCGGCATTCTCGTCGAGGTCGAAGCGATAGTCCTGATCAGTGCCGCTCGTTCGCAGATAGGTGATCCGAGCCTGGGCAGCCATCGCCACCGAGGCGTGCCAGAAGTTGTTGCGCGGCCCGCGGGACCAGATCAGCACTCGCGCCCCGGGACGGCAGAAGCCGATGTTGTGCAGCGCCGAGCCATCCTCCCCGGCGATCCACTCGGCCGCCTCGAAGTAGGCGATCTGATCGGCCAGGGAATGATCTTCGGGGTAGAACGCGACGAATCCGCGCCGCGTGAAGTACGCCTCCAGCGTCTCCTGATCCGTGACCCGCGGCGTCTTGCGTCGCAGCAACACCAGCCTGTGCGGCAGACGCCGGTCCCTCGGGCTGTCCTTGGCGTAGCAGTCACGCAGGAAGTCGAAGCTCTCGCGCATCTGCCGCGTACAGAGCGTCAGCCCGTTCTTGCCGATGACCGGCACCCAGAGCGACTTGACCATCACGTAGTGCGACTTGTCGTAGCGCACGACGCGATCGGCGAGCCCCGCCGCCTCGATGAAGGCGAACGCCCAGCCCGGCATGTTCTTGATCAGAATCGGCCGGCGCACACCGGTCTTTTGCTCGACCAGACGGATGCTCAGCAACCGCGAGACGTAGTCGATGATCCAGTGACCGTAGACGTGGATACCGGGGCCGTGGAGCAGGATCGCCTCGTCGCGCACGTCGAATGCGTCCGGCGATTCGAGCCGGTTCTCGCGCACCGCCGCTTCCAGGCGTTGCCGCGACCAGTTGACGCCGTGGCCGTTGAGATAGGCGCTCACCCGGGGCAGATAGACCACGCAGGCCTGCCCGAAGATCAGGGCGTCAGTGACCCGGGCCACACGTCGGGACCAGAGCCCGTCGGCACTGGCCGCCACGCGGCTGAAGTAGGCGCTCTGGAAGTCGGCATCCGTATCGGCGGTGATGACACGCTCGTCGTACGCTTCACGATAGGGCGTTTCGAACTCGAGGTACTCGATCGGGCCGGGCACACTCGCTTCTTCGCCGTACCACTGCGCGGCGACTTCGATGGTTTTCATGCAGGCTCTCTTAGACCGATCGCTGGACCGGCAACTGGGGACGTGGCACCCGTGCGACGACCGTCGTCGGGCTCTTCCATGCCCCCAGGTATACGCAGCTCGCCACTCACCGCCCATACGAAAATGGGCGTGGCGAAAAAGGCTGACGTTTCCCGGCGCCGGGTATCGCGAGAAAGCTGAGATACCTCCTGCCGTTAACGTCGGCGGCCCATTGCGAGCCGCCGCGAAGGCGAATACTGTATTTAGATACAGCCTCTAGAGCGCCAAACCATGCATCCCGATTCCGGTCCACGCAAAGGCCGCGGTGCCACCTACAACCCGGACAACCGCTTCCAGCCGAGCCGCATCGAGTCTGAGTCCGACGGCTGGTGGTGGGAACAGGCCGCCGAGCGCATCGATACTCAGGTGATCGAGGAAGCCCCCAGGAGCGCACTCTCCTGGAATCACTCACCGGACCTGGGTTTCGACCGCTCGCTCAATCCCTATCGCGGCTGCGAGCACGGCTGCGTCTACTGCTACGCTCGCCCCAGCCACGCCTACTGGGACTACTCGCCGGGGCTGGACTTCGAGACCCGCCTGATCGCCAAGACCGGCATGGTCGAGCGGCTGCGCGAGGAGCTCTGCAAGCCTGGCTACGTCTGTCGGCCGATCAATCTCTCGGGCAATACCGACGCCTACCAGCCCATCGAGGCGGACTACGCCAGCACCCGTTCGCTGCTCGAACTGCTGCTCGAGTGTCGCCACCCGGTGACGCTGGTGACCAAGAGCGCGCTGATCCTGCGCGACACCGCGCTGCTCGCCGAGATGGCGCGGCACCGCCTGGTTCGCGTGTTCGTGAGTCTCACCACGCTCGACAACGACCTGAAGCGCACGCTGGAGCCGCGCACCGCCTCCCCGGCGGCGCGTCTGAGGGTGATTCGCGAGTTGCACGAGGCGGGCGTTCCCGTCGGTGTGCTGGTCGCCCCGGTGATTCCGGCGATCAACGATTGTGAGATCGAGTCGATTCTCGCCCGCGCCGCCGAGGCGGGCGCGGCGAGTGCGAGCTGGACGCTGCTGCGTCTGCCGCGGGAGGTCTCGCCGCTGTTCGAAGCGTGGCTCGCGGCGCACTACCCCGAGCGTGCCGGCAAGGTGATGAGCCTGATCCGCCAGTCCCGAGGCGGCGCCACCAACGACAGCCGCTTCGGCCAGCGGATGCACGGCGAGGGGCTGTTCGTCGACATGATCGATCAGCGCTTCGCGCGCAGCGCGAGAAAACTCGGCCTCGGCCGTCGCGCCGAGATGGGCCTCGAGACCGCCGGCTTCCGCCCACCCCATCGTCAACAGGATCTCTTCGGCTGAGGGCACCCGGGGCAACAAGCGGGCGGTTGAACGTCGTTCGAGGTCGGAACAGGATCATTGGCGAATCGGTTACTGCCATTTTCTTCGCCCGGGGCTTCGCTTCGCTGCCACCGCCCACGCTCTCGGTCCTCGTTCCAGTCAAAGACGCGGCCGGCATCCTGCCGCGCTATCCGAACGGGCGCGCCGGGGCGATGTGGCGCTGGTGGCATCCCCCCGCGTCTGACGGCATCGGCTGCGACTCGACCAGCCGGATCTTGGGGTCGCCGTCGGTATCTGGCTCGGCCACTTTTTCTCCTACCAGACCCACGCCGTCGGGGGCCTCCCAGGCGGGCGATGTCGTCACTGACCCGGCAAACGGTCGGCCAGCCGTGACAGTCGATGCGAAAGCATCCCGGTCGAGGATCGGGAAACGACGACGCCTCGCAGCCGAGCTGCAAGGCGTCGTGAGCACTCGGCGGCGCGAGGGCGCGTCAGTCGAGTTTTTCGGTCTGTAGCCGGAAGCGACCCGTTCCGTCCTCGTAGCCGCTCGCGTTGATCGTATAATCACCCGGCGTCAGGTTCGTCTCGATACGCGCGTCATAGCCTCCACCGCTATCGTCATCGGAAAGCGCGACGCCGGACTCGCCGGTTAGCTTCAGGAAGGCGTCCAGTTCGCTGGAACGCATGGTCACGGCGTAGCGACCCGCTTCGTCAATATGCCAGACGTAGTCCTTGGCGCCATCGGACATCAAGGCGTCCTCGAGCCGCCCGACGCCCTCGATGCGACGCGCTTCATCGGACAGCGCATCGGCTGACGACGTTGCCACCGCCAACGTGAACATCCCGGCAGTGCCAGCCTCGTAGCCCGACGCACTCAGGGTGTACGTGCCGGGTTGTAGAATGCCTTTCAAGCGAGCGTCGTAGCCGTCACCGCTGTCGTCGTCGACGAGGTTCACGCCTTCTCCCGTCAATACGAGATAGGCATCCAGCGTCTCCGAACGCATGTCGATCGTATAGGTGGCCACGTCGTCGACGTTGAGGGTGTACTTGCGAGGGTCGCCATTGAAGTACCCCGTCAACTCGTCACTGGGGGAAACGTCCCCCTCGTTGCGTAGCGCGTCTCCGGCCGGAAGCGGTTGGGGTTCGACGCTCAAGGTGTACTCGCCGGTCGTCGTGTCACCGTAGGCGCTCGCCTCGACCCGATAATCGCCAGACGCCAGATAGGTGGTCAGCTGGGCATCACGTCCGGTAACGCCTTCGCCGGAGTCGTCATCGCTGACCTCGACGTTCTGACCGGCAAGGCGAAGATAGGCGTCCACCACGTCACTGCGCATGGTGACGCGGTACAACCCGGCTTTTTCGACGTCGAGCGAGTAGGCGTTAGGGTCGCCGGTGAAAAAACCGGTGAGTTCGTCTTCGGTCGCCAGGTCCCCTCCGTTGCGGACGTCGAGCGTCCCACTACTGACCTCGAAGGGACCGTAGCTATCGCTATCGACGCCGCTGACGGCCAACCAGTAGGTGCCCGTCCTCTCGATCTCGGCGCCCAAGCTGACGGCTGGTGAGTCGCTGGCAGGTTCGGCGGATCTGGCCGGGGCCGACGAATGGGCCAACAGGTTGTCGTTGTCGTCGAATAGCGTCAGGGTGCCGCCGAGCGCCCCTTCGAGCTCGAACCGCACGAAGGTGTCGGCATCGAACTTCACTGGCAGCCGCACGTATCGGCTGCCGTCGTTGGCGTTGAGCTGGCTCGTGGAAGTCAGCTCGCCTGTCAGCGTGTCACCGACCGGGCGCGGTTGCGACGGTGATTTGGCATCGTCAGCCTTTTGGCTACCTGGCAACTGATACGCGGCCGTCCACCCCAAAAGGATGCCTACCGTAACAGTGACGACTGTGCCGGCCGTGCGGTACACGGTTGGTGTCATTCTCTTTCCCTTAAAGACGTATTGTCGTGATGCCGCCCCCAAGCAGGGAGGCGTTTGAGCCGAGAGTCATGACATTGCGCGTCGTGACCGACGCTATGTCATTGATCGCGCCTAGTTAATTGGAAAGTAGAAAGCCCGGTAAGTCGATGCACAATGGCACAATAAAGTGGTGAGTTGACATTTAATGACATCAATCTTCGCCGAAACTAAGCGAACTTCGTGTTTTCATCGGTTTGTCAGACAATCCTGACGCTGCCAGAGGCGTTCAGGACGTGGCGTCGTGGCTCAACGCGCTGGAGTCATCGGGACCGAGGCATGGGAAGAGGCCTTGGCCGCCTAGGGTCGGTAGCCCGAAACGCCAAGCTCATCCGCCGGCGAGCGCTCATCCGCTGGCGAACGCTCATCCGCTGGCGAACGCTCATCCGCTGGCGAACGCTCATCCGCTGGCGAACGCTCATCCGCTGGCGAACGCTCGTGTGGGCTCGCCCCATCCCGTAGGATGGCGCCAAAGCCCCGTCACGAGCGCGCCATGACTCTCAGCAAGACCCGCACCAGCTTCTACCGCCGGCTCTTCGTCGCGTATCTCATCGATAGCGGCCGGGCGACGAGCGTGCCGGCCGTCGTCGAGGCGACCGGGATGCCGCGACGTACCGCGCAGGACACACTGACCGCACTGGCAGAGCTGGATATCCTCTGTGCCTTCGAGCAGACACAGGGCGAGCGCCACCACATCGGTCGCTACGTCATCCGCGACTGGGGCCCGATCGACGCCCAATGGGTCGCGGCCAACGCGACGAGTCTGGCCACCGCTCTCGGCTACCCCCGGCCCGACGACGCATCGCCCTAGACCCAACGTCTCGAACCCCCTTCTTTATTCAGCGAACGACTTCAGCGAATCACTTCAGCGAGTGACTTCAACGAACTACCGGAGCCCCAGCGTGAGCGACGACGCCCCCCACGACAGTGCCCCCAGCGACAGAAACGCCCGTCACCAGCGCGCGATGCAGAAACTCAAGCGTCATGTCGATGACAAGGTTGCCGCCGCCAGCGAACAGCGCGGTCTACTGCTGGTGTTCACCGGCAACGGCAAGGGCAAGACCACCGCCGCCTGGGGCACGGTCACCCGGGCCCTGGGCTACGGCTATCGGGTCGGGGTGATCCAGTTCATCAAGGGGCTGTGGGAGTGCGGCGAGCGCGAGCGTCTGAGCGAAGACGCCAATCTGGCGGTCCACGTGATGGCGACCGGCTTCACCTGGGAAACCCAGAACCGAGAGAGCGACACCGCCGCCTGCGTCGAGGTGTGGCAGGAGGCCAAGCGCCTGCTGGCCGACCCCGATGTCTATCTGGTCGTGCTCGACGAGATCACCTACATGCTCAAGTTCGGCTATCTCGACATCGACGAGGTCGCCCGCGCCATCGATGAGCGCCCGCCGGAACAGAGCGTGATCGTCACCGGGCGCAACGCCCACCGCACGCTGATCGAGATGGCGGATACCGTCACCGAGATGGACGTCGTCAAGCACGCCTTCGACGTGGGGATTCAGGCCCGGCGCGGTATCGACTTCTAGGAGGGGGGATCGGCCCGCAGCGCCCGGCACACCTGGCGCACGGCCTCGATCATGCGTGGCCCCGGGCGACTGATGGCGTCCGGCGAGAGCGTATAGAGGCGGTCGTTGCGCACCGCCGGCAGCGCGGTCTGGCCCTGCCACTGCGCTTGCCAGGCATCGTTCTCGCCGGCGGCGAGGATCACCTGTGGAGCCGCCAGCAACAGCGATTCGCGATCGATCTCTGCCACCACGACCGGCGCGTCGTCGAATAGCGGCTCCCCGCCACAGTGGCGAATCACCTGAGTGACGATCTGTCCGCCGGCGAGCGTTGTCAGCGGCTCCTGGCCGAGCTGGTAGAAGACCCGCGGCGCGGGGTCGAGTGTCTGAGCGGTCTGGGCGAGACCGCGCTCGAACCGATCAGCCGCGCGCTGCCCCGCTTGCGCGTGACCGCTCAACCGCCCCACGGCCTCGAGCGTCGCGGCGATGTCGTCGAGCGCGCGCGGCTCGCTGCGATAGACGGGGATGTTCAGCGACGCGAGACGATCCAACGTCTCCGGCGGCGTACCGCTGCCCCAGGCGAGCACCAGGTCCGGTTCGAGGGCGACGATCGCCTCCACCGAGAGTCCCCGATAGCTGCCGACTCGCGGCAGCGTCCGGGCAGCAGCCGGGGCGTCGCTTCCCTCCACCACTCCGACCACGGCCGATCCCGCCCCTGCCGCGAAGGCGATCTCCACCAGATGCGGCGACAGCGCCACGATACGCCGCGCCGGCTGTGACAGCGCCACGGTCTCGCCGCTGTCGTCCACCGCCCGATAGCGCGCTGACGTTTCAGGGTGGTTAGATGCCTCGGGCTCGACCGATGTCTTGCGTTCGATCGATGCCTTGCGTTCGACCGATGTCTTGCGTTCGACCGACGTCGCGTGGTCGCCGGCGACGAGCACGGGGCGGGTCGCCGTTCGATCCTCGGCGGTGGCAGCCGTTGTGACGAGACCGAGCCCGGCCACCAGTATCAGCGCGGGCGAAACGCGCGGCACGCGGGTCGGCGCCGGGCGGTACTGCTTCGGCAATAGGGAAAGATGACGCATCTGAGACTCGAACGCTTGGGAGACGACGTGGCGGGAGCATAGCATGAGGGCTCGGCGCCTCGGCCAGTGCCAGCGCGCCGCCGTCCGCGTCCCGTTTCGGGGCGATCCTGCAGTCGGTACTTCGCTCCCAAGGAGTTTCCATGACGACACGCCCGCTCGCGAAAACGCTTGCCACCCTGACCCTATCTGGCGCCATGCTTTCCGGGGCGCTGATGAGCGCGCCGGCGCTGGCCGAGCCGACGCCGCCGCAGATTCGCGTCCAGGCCAGCGCCACACTCGAGAAAGCGCCCGACACGGCGACGCTGAACGCCCGACTCTGGGAGCGCACCCCGACCCGCCCCCAGGGCGAGGCCCCAAGCGGCGACAGCGACGCGGTGAGCGACGCGCGACAGCGGCTGGAAGCACGCGTGGGTGAGCTCATCCGGGCCCTCGAAGACGCCGGCGTACCCGCGGCGAAGATCCGCGCCGGCTCGCTCAGCGTCCGCCCCGACGTCATCTCGTCGGGGCGCGACGATGATCGGCCCGACCAGGTCCGCACTCAGGTCGAACGCCCGGTCTCGTTGACCGTCGACCAGCTCGACCGCCTGCCCCAGGTGCTGGATGCGCTGACGGCCGCCGGCGTCGACTCCCTCGACGGCGTCAGCTATGGCCTCCAGACCAGCGATGCCGCCGACGACGAAGCGCTCCAGAAGGCGCTCGAGCGAGCCCATGACAAGGCCCGGTTGATGGCAAGGACCCTGGGCGTCGAGCTCGGCGATGTGGTCAACGTCGAAGAGACCACCGCCCCGCGCTACCAGCCGATGATGATGCGGGCCGCAAAGATGGACGAGGGTAGCGCGCCTGAATATCGCAGCGGCGAGATCTCCATCGAGGCGGGGGTCAACGTGACCTGGGAGATCGACGACTGATCTCGCTTCGGGCCCACCGCGCCAGGCGATCCTCCGAACGACCGCGGGCGGCCAAGGCCGCCCGCGGTCACCGCTGTCGTCTGCCGTTCGCTCAGCCCACCGCTTCGTCGGCGCGGGACGCCCGCTTGCGCAGCCCGGTCTCCACTGCCAGCCCCACCACCAGGATGGCTGCGAGCCAGCGCCAGTCGAAGCCGGTTCCCAGCCAGCCGAGCGCATCGAGAAAGACCACCACGATCGCGATCGGGCTGACGTAGCGCACCGCGAACTGCCACAGGCCGAAGAGCCAGCTCGGCATCGCCAGCTCCTCACGTATGGCCCGACGCCGCAGAAAGAAGCCCGTCAGCAGCGCCATGCCGAGGCCACCGAGCGGCATCATCAGCCGCGACGTCAGAAAGTCGAGCCAGTCGAAGAAGTGCTTGCCGGCGAGCTTCCACTCCGCGCCGACGTTGAACGAGAGCATCGCCAGCGTGCTGATCACCCACAGGACGATTCCCACGCCCCAGGCCGCGCGCCGCCGCGTCAACCCGTGGCTCTGGTTGAGCCACGCCACCGTCGCCTCGATCATCGAGATCGACGAGGTCAGCGCCGCCACCGTCAGCATCAAGAAGAACACGACCTCCATCACGCCGCCGAACGGCATCGCCTGAAACGCCAGCGGCAGACTCATGAAGATCAGCCCCGGGCCGGAGGCCGGGTCCATGCCATTGGCGAAGATCACCGGGAAGATCGCCAGCCCCGCCATCAGCGCCACCAGGGTGTCGCAGATGGCGACGGTGAGCGTGGTGCGAACGATGGACTGGTTCGCCGGCAGATAGGCGCCGTAGGCGATGATCGCCCCCGCCGCGAGCGACAGCGTGAAGAACGCATGCCCCATCGCCGCCAGCACCGCCTCGCCGGTGAGCTCACCGACGTTGAAGTCGAACAGAAAGTGGACGCCGGCACTGAAATCGGCGCTGACGACGGCGTAGCCGATCATCAGCGCGAGCATCACCACTAGCCCCGGCATCATCCAGCGCACGCTACGCTCGATGCCCGCCTGGACGCCCTTGCCCACGATCAGCATGGTGACGATCGTCACCAGCGTGCTCCAGAAGCCCAGGTTCCAAGGATTGGCGTTGTTGGCGGCGAAAATCGCCGCCATGCCGTCGACGCTCTCGGCCTGCAGCCCCCCGCTCAAGGCTTTCCAGAGATAGGAGATCGACCACCCCGCCACCACCACGTAGAAGGAGAGGATCATGAAACCGCAGATCATCGACATCCAGCCCAACCCGGACCATAGCCCGCGGCAGCCCGACTCCCGCGCGACTCGCCGCACCGCTTCTACCGGGTTGGCTCGCCCGCGCCGGCCCACGGCGATCTCCGCCATCATGATCGGTACGCCGATGAGCGCGATACACAGCAGATAGACCAGCACGAAGGCGCCGCCGCCGTATTCGCCGGTCATGTAGGGGAATTTCCAGATATTGCCGAGGCCGACGGAGGAGCCGGTGGCGGCGAGAACGAAGCCCCAGCGGCCGAGCCAAAGGGTTTGGGGTCTAGCGGATGCGGTCATGTTGCCTCTGACACTCAACACCGGCGCGGCGGCGCCGGATCGAAACCGATAGAAGCCCGTCTCGCGATGCACGATCGCGGAGGCGCTTCTGCATGGGGCGGCAAGAAGCCGCTGGGTGAATTCGACGCGATCGTCGGAGCGAAGGATCGCCCGGCGAGCGCCGGGCGGGGATTGTACCTTCGCCCACAACGGGTGGCGACCACGGCAGCGGGCGACAGGAAAACGGACGCTGCAGGCGTTGGTGACAGAGGCGAGGTTGTGCAAAGCTTGGCGCGTTCAACCGCGCCCGCGCGTCCCCTTGCAAGGAGTCTTCGATGTCCCGGCAGTTCGCCATACTCGGACTTGGCTATTTCGGCACCACCGTCGCTCGCGAGCTCAAGCGCCACGGCAACCAGATCCTCGGCGTGGATCGCGACGAGAGCCGGGTCGATGCGCTCTCCAACGTGCTCGATCACGCCGTCATCGCCGACCTCACCGACGAAAAAGCGCTGGCGGAGCTCTCCCTCGAGGCGTATGACGCGGTGGTGATCGACGTCGACGGCGATCTCGAGTCCAGCGTGATCTGCACGCTGCACGTCAAGGAGCTCGGCGCCAAGGAGGTCTGGGCGAAGGCGCACAGCGACGCCCACTTCAAGCTGCTTCGCCGCCTCGGCGCGGACCGCGTCATCTATCCCGAGTACGATGCCGGCATCCGCGTCGCCGAGAGCCTCAACTATCACGCCATGGTCGATTTCATTCGCCTGGGCGAGCGTCAGTTCATCGTCGAGATCGAGACCACCGAGCGCCTGGTTGGAAAGTGCGCCAGCGTGTCGAAACTGGCGATCGACCAGGACGCATTGACGCTGGTGGCGATCAAGCGCGGCGAGAAGGTCATTCACAACCCGCAGGACGATACGACGCTCGAAGCCGGCGACAATCTGGTGCTGATGGGGGATCTCGAGGCACTGCGCGAAATCGGCAGACAGCTATGAGCCGAACGTATCGATCCGCGGCGCCACGGGCGACCGCGCCGGCCTGCCTGCGTCGGCGCAATCACCCATGAGACGCTGGCAGCGCTTCAAACGACCGCTTCGCCGCTCGCCCCACGGCCCCGTCATCCGACTCTCGCCGCCGGAACTGCTGCTCATCGGTTTCACGCTGCTGTGCGCCCTCGGCGCGCTGGCGCTATGGCTTCCCGGCAGCGCCACGCGGCCGCTCGCCTGGCACGAGGCGCTGTTCACCGCCACCTCGGCGGTAACGGTCACCGGGCTTTCGGTGATCGACGTGAGCCAGGATCTGACGTTCGTCGGCCAGCTGGTGGTGACGCTGCTGATCCAGATCGGCGGGCTCGGCTTCATGACCTTTGCCGCCCTCACCGTGCTGCTGCTCGGCGTACGCCTGCCGCTCAGTCAGCAGAATCTGGTCCGCGAGGCGCTGGGAGAAATCGCCTTCAGCGACGTTCGCCACCTGGTCAAACTGGTGATCGCCTTCGCGCTGGTCGTGGAGAGCCTGGGCACGCTGATCCTCGCCTTTCACTGGGTGCCGGAGTACGGCGGGCGACAGGGGTTGTGGCACGCCCTCTTCCACGCGGTCTCGGCGTTCAACAACGCCGGCTTCTCGACCTTTTCGAACAGCCTCATGAACGAGGCCGACGACCCGCTGGTCAACGTCACCGTCAGCGTGCTGTTCATCGTCGGCGGCCTGGGTTTCGTCATCGTCAACGATCTCTACCGACGCAGGCGCTGGTCGCGACTGATGATGCAGACCAAGGTGGTACTGCTCGCCACCTTCTGGCTGAACCTGGTGGCGATGGCGCTGCTCCTCGCGCTCGAGTGGCACAACCCGAATACCCTCGGCGGCATGGCGGACATTCCCGGCCGACTTCAGGCCGCCTGGTTCCAGGCGGTGACACCCCGTACGGCGGGCTTCAACACGCTGGATACGGCGTCGCTGACCGACCCCTCGACGCTTTTCACCATGCTGCTGATGTTCATCGGCGGCGGCTCGAGCTCCACCGCCAGCGGCATCAAGATCACGACGTTCGTGGTGCTGTTGTTGACCGCTCGCGCCTTCTATCGCTCGACCGAGCACCCCGTCGCCTTCGGCCGGGCGATCCCGCAGGAGACGGTGATCAAGGCGATCACCGTGGCGCTCGCCGGCGTGCTGCTGGTGTTCCTGGCGTTGTTCGGTCTGACCATCACCGAGCGTGACGAGCCATTTCTGGATCTCGCCTTCGAGACCGTCTCCGCCTTCGGCACCGTGGGGCTCTCCCGCGGCGTCACCGGTGACCTCTCGCTCCCCGGCCAGCTCTTGCTGGGAGTCACCATGCTGCTCGGTCGCGTCGGACCGCTCTCGGTCGGCTATTTCCTGGCCACGCGGCAGCACCGGGGACTGCGCTACGCCAAGGGGGAGATCCAGATCGGCTGACGTGTCGGCTCACAGCGGCATCAGTATCAGCCGCAGCGCCACCAGCGTGAGCACACCGGCGACCAGGACATCGATGCCCCGCCACCAGCGCGGGTCACGAAGCCGCGGCGCGAGCCAGCCGGCGGCAGCGACCAGGGCGTAGAACCACAGGATCGAGGCGAGCACCGCGCCCGCTGCGAAGGCCCAGCGATCGGGCTGCTGCGCGCCGATGGCTCCCAGCATGACGACGGTATCGAGATACACGTGGGGGTTGAGCAGCGTCACCGCAAGCGTCGCTACCGCAACGCTGCCGGCGCTCCGCTGACCGGATTCGACGTCGAGCGACCCGGGGCGCAACGCCCGCCGCAGGCTGGCCCCCGCCTGCCATAGCAGCCAGGCGGCGCCGCCCCAGCGGGCGAGCTCCAGCGCCAGCGCGCTCGAGCGCAGCAACGGCGCGAGCCCGCCGATGCCGGCAATGATGAGCGTCGCGTCGCAGAGCACGCAGAGGCTCGCCACCCGCCAGGCGTGTTCCCGCCGCAGCCCCTGGCGCAGCACGAAGGCATTCTGCGCCCCGATGGCGACGATCAGTCCGAGACCGACCCCGAACCCCTGTAGACCCGATAGCATCATGCGCGTCGTCCCTTGGCGAATTCCACGATTCCCACCCGATGAATTCGTAGAGTGCCGTGCTACGCTCCATTAGCTAAAGATAAATACCCTAATCGCTCATTAGAGATTGTGATGCTCGACTACAAGCTACTCGAAGCCCTCGCGGCCATCGTCGATCAGGGCGGATTCGAGCGCGGCGCCCAGCAGCTCAATCTGACCCAGTCCGCCGTCTCCCAGCGCATCAAGCTGCTGGAGGCGCGGCTCGGCCAGCCGGTGGTCGTGCGTACGCCGCGCCTGCTGCCCACGCCGCTGGGTCAGCGACTGCTCAATCACGCCCAGCAGGTGCGCCTGCTCGAGCACGACCTGCTCGACCAGATTCCCGCGCTCGGTGAAGGGACGCAGCGGCTGCGTCTGGCGATCAACGCCGATAGCCTGGCCACCTGGTGGGCGCCGACCATCGGGGATTTCTGCTATCGCCGCGGCGTCCTGCTCGACCTGGTGGTCGACGATCAGGAGATCGCCCTGCGCCGGATGCGCGATGGCGAGGTCGCCGGCTGCATCTGCGCCACGTCGCGACCGGTCCAGGGCGGTCGCGCCCGCCCGCTCGGCGCGATGCGCTATCGCCTGTTGGCAAGCCCGGGCTTTGCCGAGCACTACTTCAGCGAAGGCATTACCGAACGCGGTCTCGGCGCCGCCCCCGCGGTGCTCTACGGCGTCGACGACCGGCTGCACCAGCGCTACATGGATGTCCGCGGCTTTCGCGAACCCTTCCCGCATCATCTCTGCCCCTCCTCCGAGGGGGTCCTGCACATGACGCTCGCCGGCATCGGCTATGCGCTGATCCCCGAGTGCCAGGCGCGCGAGCCGCTCGAAACGGGCCGCCTGATCGACCTCGACCCGGAGCGACCGATCGACGTGCCACTCTACTGGCACTACTGGCGCCACGGCGGCGAACTGCTCGATGCGCTGACGGTACATCTGCTGAGCGCAAGCGACGAGTGGCTGTTGCCGACCGATGCGGCCTGAACGCGGCCGGCGTGTCGCGATTCGACGACTTTTTCGAGCGTCGACAGCGCCTTGCGAAATCGCCGGTGCGTTCTAGACTCCGAGTCACATACGATCGGGAACGGCACCGCCGCCCCCGTCCACCGTTATCCGCCAACCGGGAGATTGCCCCCATGATCGATCCACGCCGCCGCTCTCTCTGGCTCGCCCTCACCGGCGCGCTCGCCCTGACCGCGCTTGCCGGCTGTGCCAGCGACAGCAGCTCGATGGAAAAGGACGCCAGCGACTACGTCATCACCGGCCTGGGTGACGACCGCGACGAGGCGATCGACAACGCCAAGGAGCGCTCGCTGGAGCAGTGTGAAGAGCAGGATCGCGAGGAGTTCGTCATCGTCGAGCAGCGCATGATGGGGCCGAACGACGACAGGCAGAAGAGCGTCGGCGTCAACGAACAGCTCGAGGGCGCGACCGTCAACGAGGACACCGAGCTGCAGGCCGCCACCCAGGAAGGCGACGGCTACAAGGCGACCTGGACGATTCGCTGCCGCTGAGCGATGTCGTCGAGCGCAACGCTCACGGCCCAGAACGACAACGCCTCGCCCCGGTTCGCCGCGGCGGGGCGTCATCGTTTGCCGCTGCGCTTACGTGCCCAGACGCTTCTCGACGCTTGCGACCTTGTCCGCCATGGACTGCGCCCGATCGGTTCGCGTCCCCATCTTCAGTGTCGTGGTGATGCGCGGCGCCCCGCACTCGTGCACTCGCTCGTGGCAAGCCTTGACTACCGCCATGACCTCGTCCCACGGCCCTTCGATGTTGGTGCCGTAAGCGTGCATGGCGTAGTCGAGGTTCGAGGCCTCGATGATGCGCTGGCACTCGGTCACGTACTCGGACACAGAGACGCCGACACCCAGCGGTACGACACATAGATCGACGATGACATGCATGATCTCTCCCCCGGCTGACGTTGATGGTAACGACACTAGACTATCATCTCGATCGCGCTAGGCTTGTTGACGGGCAATCCGTTAGCACGCGACCTAACTCGGACCAACGGTAGCCCAGAACCGTTTCGACGATTCAAGCCCCTCGACAGGGAACAGGGACCGTGGCAGTTCGGCGTCGCCCGATCGTGACAACCTTCAACCGTCCTCGATGCCAGGAAGACGATCCGTCAATGCGTCAGGTGGCCTGCGCCGCCGGTTATCGATCGTCCGCCGTCGTCGTTTGGCCGGAGAGCCTCACGTCGCGCTGCCCTTCGACAGGACAGATCATGACTCACAACGCTCCTCTCGCACCGGTGGCGCTGCCGAATACCCGCGCCCGCCAGACCATCGAACAGTGGCTCCAGGGCGCCGATGTCGTACTCAACGGCGATCGTCCCTGGGACATTCGCATTCATCATCCCGACCTCTTCGCGCGCGTCCTCAAGCAGGGATCCATCGGCTTCGGCGAAGCCTACATGGACGGCTGGTGGGAGAGCGACCGGCTCGACGAGACGCTTCATCGCCTCTTGCGAAACGGACTCGGTGACGCCGCCCATACGCCCACCGAGCGCATTCTCTACAAGCTCCATTCCAACGTCATCAACCTGCAGAGCCGGGCGCGGGCCTACATCGTCGGCCGCGAGCACTACGACCTGGGCAACGATCTCTTCACCCGCATGCTCGACGAGACGATGTGCTACTCCTGCGGCTACTGGAAGCAGGCCGACACCCTGCACGACGCACAGATCGCCAAGCTCGACCTCGCCTGTCGCAAACTGGGACTCGAGCCCGGCATGACGGTGCTCGATATCGGCTGTGGCTGGGGCAGTTTCGCCGAGTACGCGGCGCGTCACTACGGCGTCGAGGTGACCGGCATCACCATCTCCGAAGCGCAGGCGACGTTCGGCCGCAAGCGATGCCAGGGCTTGCCGGTGGAGATCAAGCTCGAGGACTACCGCGATCTCGAAGGGCAGTTCGATCGCATCGTCTCCATCGGCATGTTCGAGCACGTCGGCCCGCGCAACTACGCCGTCTATTTCGACACCGTCAAACGGCTGCTCGCCTCCGAAGGCCTCTTCTTGCTGCACACCATCGGCAAGAGCCGCAACGAGGTCAGCGCCGACCCGTGGCTCAACAAGTACATCTTTCCCAACGGCGTACTGCCATCGGTTCAGCAGATCGCCGACGGCTACGAAGGGAAGCTCGTGATGGAGGACTGGCAGAACTTCGGCGCCGACTACGACACCACCCTGATGGCGTGGCAGGCGAACCTGCTCGCCCACTGGGACGAGATCAGCGATCGCTACGACGAGCGAGTCAAGCGGATGTTCCTGTACTACCTGGGCTCCTGCGCCGGCGCCTTTCGGGCGCGTAGCGTCCAGCTCTGGCAGGTGGTCTTCTCCGACGCCCGCCGCGGCCGCTACGATTCGCCGCGGTGAGGCCGCGCCCTCGCGCAGACCTGGACCCTCGCGCAGACCTGGACCCTCGCGCAGACCTGGACCCTGACGCAGATCGTGGCACTCACGCAGAGGTCTCGCGGGCACGACGCCACCGATAGAAGCGGCTTCACGCAGAAGGCCCGCCGAAGCGGGCCTTTTTCTCGTCGCGCGTACCGCCTGCCGCGTTCGCGACGGCCGAGGCGAGCTACTCCGCCGTCGCCGGCGTCACGTGAATGCCGAACAGGCTCGCCTCACCGCTGCCGCGCCCGGTCTCTTCCGGGGCGACGAGTTTCCCTTCGCGCACCATGACGTGACCGCCCTGCCCCTGGTGGCCGCCGATGACGCTGCCGACGAGGTAGGTGGGGAAGATGCTCGGGTCGTTTTCGTAGTTCGGGTTGTGGATCAGCCCGATCATCTGGAAACGACCGCGGGTGTTGCGCAGCGACTCCAGCGAATCCTGGATCAGGCGCCGGTGCGAGAGCTTGGAGAAGAGCCCGTCAAGCAGGATGACGCTCTCGCGACTGGCGCGGGCACGACGCCGGTGCTGGCTCGGCAGCTCCCGGAGTTCGCGCTCGATGGCGAATTCGGAGAGCTTCACCAGCCACATCAGCGACACCGCCTCGCGCTGACCTTCGGACATATCCTCGTTGAGCGAGAAGAGCCGCCCGTGGGGACGGATGGCGTCGTGGCGCAGGCGGATGACCACGTCGCGGAAGAGGCCGCGATAGATGCGTCGGCGGATCTGCCGCGTCAGCTCGTCGTCGGCGCGCTTGCCTTTCGGCGACTCGCCGGACTGTTCGAGGCGGCGCTGCTGCACCGCCAGGTGCGCATCGATATCGCCGAGCAACTGCTGGATGAGATCCCGCACCGCGTCGTCACCGATCAGCTCCGCCTTGACCTCGAAGTAGGCCCCGCCTTCGCTGGCGCGACCGGCAACGCGCTTGAGCACGCCGAGATTGCCGGCGGCGTCGATGATGATCGAGCTCAGTCGCTCGACCAGCGTGTCCTCGATCTGCTCGCGGGAGGCGTGCAGACGCGACACGCGACTGCGATGCTCTTCGAGCTGGCTCGCCAGCTGACGATGCAGCCCGCGCAGCGAATCCAGTGTCGCTTGGCTCACCCCCTCGAGCGTGCCGAGACGCGCGCGCTCGGTGTCGTTGAAGAGTCGGCTGTCGCTGGCCGCCGCCAGCGACTCGCCGAGTGCCTTTTCCCGCGCGACCACGTCCTTCGCCTGACGCTCGCGGTTGCGCGCGCGCTCACCGAGATTGAGCTCGCCCAGCCCCTCGAGCAGCGTCTGCTGGCAGGTCTCGAAGACGGCGAGGTCGAACGCCGACCGGTCACCGGTCGTCCTGTCATCGCCTTCCTGAACCTCGCCGAGCGGCGCGGCCAGCCAGTCGCACCAGGCGGTGAGCGCGGCGTCGAGCGACGAGGCATCGTCGTGATCCCGCGGCCAGGGCGCGTCGGGATCGGGGGCGGTTCGCGTCGACCACCCTTCGGGCAGCTGTCGCAGCACCTCGAGCCAGGCCACCGCCAGTTGATCCACTCGGTCCAGCGCCTGCTGATGGCGAGTCAGGCGGGTATCGACCTCGCCCTGTTCGCTGGCGTTGGTCTTGCGCCGCTCGCGAGCCTCCCGCAGGGACTGCTTCAGCCGTCCCAGATCGCGCTCGAGGGTCCGTTTGCCGCCCTTCTCGTCACGCATCTGCAGATAGGCCCGGATGCGGTCGAAATCGAAGTCGGCGCGGCGACTCGCCTCGCCCACCGCGGCCTCGAGCGTCGCCTCGCGCGTGGCGGCATCGCGCATGAACTCGGGCCCACCGGCCGCGACGAACTCGCTCAGCTGCTGCAGCCGGGCGCGCTCGCCATCGGCGAAGAGCGCGTTCATCTGCCCGCGAACCTGTTCGCGGCGCTCGTCGAGGCTCTCCCGTCCGAGTTCGATCTCGGCGGCGCGCTCGTCGAGCTCTGCACTCTCCTCGGCAAGGGTCGCGATGTCGGCATCGATGGCCGTGAGCCGCTCGACACCGCCGGCGGCGGCGAAGCGCTCCGCTGCCAGCCAGAGATCGCCGTGACGCTCGAGCTCGTCGGCGGCAGTGTCGCGCTCGCCCTGCCATTCGCCGAGCTGGGACTCGAGCGTGGCGCGCCGGGTGCGAGCGGTCTTCAGCGCCTCGTCACCGCCGGCCTCGAGATAGCGCTGGTAGTCGTCGATCGCCTTCAGCGACGCCTCGCCGAGACGCGGCGACAGCGCCTCGATGGCGACCGTAAGGCGTTCGCGCTCGGTCTCGAGGGTCGCGATGCGCTTGTCGGCCTCGCTCTCGACCGCTTCTTCGGCCTTGAGCGCCAGGGCGAAGCGCTCGCCGTGCGGGTCGAGCCGCGCAAGCTCTTCACCGAGCGCGCCTTCGCGCTCGCGATCGATCTCCAGGCGCCGCTGGGTCTCCTCGCGCAGCGCGGCAAGATGCGCGGGGTCGAGCGCCGCCTTCACCGCCAGCGTCTCGACCCCCTGTATCGCGCCGAGAGGCGCCTCGCCCCGCGCGAGCGCCGCCTGCAGTCGCTCGGCTTCGAGCACGGGGACACCGCAGCCGGCATCGATCAGGCACTGTGCCGCACGTACCGCCTGCGCCTCCCCGGTCACCACCGGCGCGAAGAGCTGACCCGCGGCCTGAGCCAGCCATTCCCGGCGACGTTCGCTGTCGGTATCGACGCCGGAGAGCACTTCGTGCAGCGCAAGGAAGGCGATGTCGTCGGCCTCGAGCAGACGCTGCGCCTGCGTCTCGGCTTCCAGTCGGGCCAGCGGGTCGCCGGCGAGACTGTCCAGGTAGCGCTGGCGGGCCTCGATCGCCTCGAGCAGCGCGTCACGCTCGCGCAGCAGGCGGGGGTAGCGGGACTTCGCATCCTTGAGCCAGTTCGACGGCGACTCGCTGCCGAGCGCCCGGAACGCATCGAGCGCCGCGGTCATCTCGCCGAGCCGTTCACGCTGCTGCTCGAGTTCGCGTAGACGATCCTGCTGCTCGCGAAACTCGCGGTAGAGGGTGTCGCGCAGATGGACCGGCGACGCCTCACCGTGGAAACCCCGATAGCGCGACGGCGCATCCTCCAGCGGCGCGAGGCGTGAAAGCTGAGCGTCGATGTCGTCGCGCTCCCGCTGTCCCTGGGAGAGCGACTGCTCGAGCGCGGAGATTGCGTTCTGCCGCTCGCGCCAGAAGCCGACCGGCGAGCGCTCGGGCCAGCCGTCGGCGAACTGCTGCCACGCCTCGCGCCCGGCGGCCAACGGGGCGAGCTCGCCCTCCAGTCGCTGACGACGCTCGCGTCGGCTCTGGAGGGATTCCCGCACGCTGGAAAGCTGCGCCTGGAGCGCCTGTGCCTCGTCGTCCCACTCGCCGAGCTGCTCGCCGAGCGTCTCGAAACGCGCCTGCTTCTCCGCCAGCAGCGTCGCCGGGTCGCTGTCGGGGTGCTCGCGTGTGAACGCGTCGAACGCTTCGGCGGGCTGCTTGAACTCGCCCATGCGGCCGAGATGCTCGGCGTGGGCACGCCGCGCGGCCTCGAGCGCCTCGACGGCGCGCTCCCGGGTCGCCTCCGGCGATTCCAGCTCGGCCTCGGTGAATAGCCCGTCACCCAGCGCCTGGGTGTAGACGCTCTGATTGTCGATGAAATCACGCTGGCGGGACTCGAGCTGCTCGCGCTCGTGCTCGAGACGTTCGATCTCGTCGTCGAGGCCTTCGGCGTCGTGCTTCAACGAGCGACGGTACTCGCGGTCGGCGATCACTTCCTCGCGGAAGCGGTTGCCGTCGAGAGACTCGAACGTCTCCGCCGCGTCGTCGAGGCGACTCAGCGCCCGGTAGCGCGCGGTGTCATCGGCGAAGGCCTGGCTGTCGGCGAGCCAGGCGCGGGCCTGTTCGAAGGCGACATGACCGATGTCTCGCGCGCTCACCCAGCCCGCCCGCGGCAGATGCACGATGCGTCGATGGGTGTCGACCCGCGCGCCTCGCTCGGAGAGCGCCAGCCTCACGTTGCGCTCGCGCTGGCCGGTGAGCGTTGCCAGCAGCCAGGTAGAGACCCGCGGGCGCTCGGACTCGCCGGGTACCCAGGCCAGGCCGGCGGCATCGCCGTCGCTGCCCGCCTGCCCTTTCCCACCGTCGACGTCGTCAGCTTTCACACCGTCGGCTTGGTCATCGCCGCCGACGGGTGCCGACGCGTCTCGACCGGGCAGCCCGGGCAGCGGTGCCAGAGCCCGTCCGCCGAGCAGGCGCTCGGCGTCGAGCAGCGTCGCGTCGAGCGTCGCAAGCGCCTCGCGGGAGGCGAGCAGGCTCTCGCCCTCGGCATCGAGCGTGGCCAGACGCGATACCTTGTCGTCGGCGCGCTGCTGGTCGCCCTCCGCCTCTGCCAGTCGATGACGCAGCTCGGTGATGCGCGTACCGGAGTTGAGGATGACGTCCTCGATCAGCTCCTCTTCCTCGTCGGTCTCGCCGCGGGTCGCGCCGGAAAGGATCTGCGGGGCGAGCACCTCGTAGAAGAACGCCTGATCCGCCTTTTCGCCGGCTCGCGGGCGAATCGCGTTGAAGATCTGACTCTTGTCGGCACCGCCCTCCTTCTGGAACGCCGCGAGCTGGGCAAGCTCGCGGCGCGAGATGTGGGCACCCACCGCTTCGAGCCACTCTTCGCGGTTGTGCGCCCGGGTCACGCCCTTGTCGCGCATCCAGCTCTGCACGTCGGCGTTGGCGTAGAGTGCCAGCTTGCCGTCGCGGGTGACGTGGTGCACCGGCACGTCGGCGAGCTTTCCGGCGTAGTGGTAGAACACCAGACCGCTGCCGTCGCTATAGCCGTACATGCCGAAGACGAAGGTATCCCCCGCGACCTCGTCGCCGGCGGCGGCGAGCATGTCCTCCTGCGCGGCATCGGTGCGAGTACGGAACTCGACGCGCAGATGGGTCCAGCTGCGACTCTCGCCGTTGACCTTCGACGGCGAGCACTTGCGTCGGGTCCGCGTCAAAAGCTGCCGGTCGCGGGAGAGCATGCCGATCAGCGCTTCCGCCAGCGTGGTCTTGCCGAAGCCGTTCTCCATGCTGATGGCGCTGGACTGCCCGCGCAGATCGAGCAGCAGATGACGCATCTTCGCCTCCCAGGGGGAGGCGATGTCGCCGTGCTTGTTGAGCAGATTGGCGATCTCGATTCGGTTGATGACACTCATCGCCGTGCGTCTCCGTCGTCGTGCGTCTCGCCGGGAGCGTCAGCTTGCGTCTCGCCGGGCGCCTGCGTGTCGTGACCGGACGTCTCTGTCGGCGTCGCTGTCGTCCGTTCGTGGGATTCGGCTGCCGATGATCCGGCAGGCGCCTCGTCCGTCGCGCCGTCCTCGACGGTGTCATCCGCAGTGGAGCCGTCTGCCACTGCCTCGCCCGGCGGCAAGACGTCTTCTGCCGACGTATTCTCTTCCGCGATCGAGGCCGGGGTCTCGGCCGTCTCGTCGTGTTCGCCGGCGGTGAGTTCGATCAGGTGCGTCAGGTGGTGGACGCCGATCTGCTCGGCTTCGAGCGCCCCCAGCAGGGTCTGCTGCCAGACCTCCTCATCGCCGGTGTCGCGTACCGTTTCCAGATGACCCGCGCGGCCCAGCAGATCGATGAAGGCGCGAACGCGACGCGGGATGTCCTCGCCGCGCTCGTCGAGCAGCACCCGGCTGTTCTCGGGGGCGCGATCGCCGAGACCGCGCAGCGTCTCCAGCTGGTCACGCACCAGATCGACCAGCTCGCGGGTGACGAAGGTCGCCTCCTGATAGCGGCTGACGTCGGAGAGCGCGCGATTGAGGCGGGTGTAGATCAGCGTATGCAGCAGCAGCCACAGCTGCAGGTACCAGAGTGCCAGCTCGGTACGGCTCTCCTGGCGCAGCTTGAGCGCCTCGAAGACCGGCTCGCGGGTATACAGCGGCGGCTGCTCGAGCTCGGGGTCCGGCAGCAGGGCGAAGAATCGCGAGCCGGGCGCGATGCCGGGATAGTCCCCGGCCTCGAAAGCTTTCAGCCGCAGCCCCTGGCCGGCGAGAAAGTCGCGCAGCGCCTCGCGCTCGCTCTCCTGGGCGTCGTCGATCAGCGCACAGACGTCGCGCTCCGAGAGCTGGCCTTCCCGCGCCGCGCGGCGCTTGCGGCCACCGCTGGGTACGCGCTCGGCGGTGCGATAGCGCAGCAGATAGGCGACGACTTCGCCCATTTCCATCATGTTCATGAGTCAACGTCCTGTGTCTCGACCGCGGCGGCGGCGTGTAGCCGCAGCGATGGGGTCACGGCGCCCTCGATGCGGCGGCCGTCGGGTAGTTCGATTGCAAACGGAGTCTCGTCGATGCCCACGCTCAACTCGGTACCGAGCAGCTGGGTGTCGACGAAGGTGTTGAGCAGTTGGGCGAGGCAGTCCTGCGAGTCGAAATCGTGCCACCCTTCGGTGAGGGCCTCGGGCAGCGACATCGGGGCGCGATGCAGGCGCTTGCGCAGCGAGGGGCCGCGGGCACGGAGATAGCGCGCCAGCAGCGGGTCGGCGGCGGGCCGGTCGCGCGCTTCGTCGAATACCAGCGCGGCGCCACTGCGCTCGGCGCGGCGCGTTTCGACCAGCGGCGCCAGCGTCTCGGTGCGCGGCATGCTGACCTCGGGCGATAGCGGCATCATCCTCGCCACCACGGCATCGCGCAGCCGCGTCGGCGGCGGCGAGATCAAAAGCCGGTGGGCGAGCCCGGCGAAATCGATCACCCCCATCGACTGGATGCGTCCCTCGGCGATGTCGGAGAGCAGTTCGGAGAGTCGGCGCGACAGGTTCTCGATGGCGTTGAGGACGCGGCCAATCGCGCCGGAGAGCATGCGCAGATCCCACTCCTCGTCCGCCTGACGCTCGGCCCACTGCTCGAAGTGATCGATCAGGGTGGGCGTTGCGAGCTGAGCGCGAGCGCTGAGCAGCGTGCTCTGAATCGTGCTCAGGGCGTTGTGGTAGTGACGCTCGTTGTCGAGCAGCGCGGCCAGCTTGCCCTCGTGGGTGGGGTTCTCGCGTACCCGCCGCAGCTCCTGGGTCAAGGCGCGGATCGCCATCAGAATCTGCTGGGTGATGTCCGGCACGCGGGCGTAGTCGCCCCGGGAGAGCGCGGCGACGACCTTGGCGGCGTCGTACTCCGAGTAGAGAAGATCCTCGACCTGGCTTGCCAGCGTGACCGCCTGGCGCCCGCTCGGCGTCAGACGCACCTGCCCGGTCTGCCCCTGCTTCTCGATCAGCGCGGTGCGTTTGGTGCTGCGCCCGCCGCGGCTGACGCGCTGCGTGTCGTCGCCCTCCGGCACCGGGTCCGCCGCGTTGCGCTCGCGATAGTGCACCTCGCTGGGGGTGGCGAGCAGATTGACGACGAAGCTCAAGTCGTCGGCGGGCAGCTCGGGATAGTCGCTGCGAAGCTGGGCGAGGCAGCGCCGCTGGGTGACGAAAGCACTGTTGGTGGCGAAATCCACCTCGAGCAGGTAGTCCAGCAGCAGACACCCCAGATCGAGCCAGTAGCCATCGCGGAGACCTCGGCGCTGCTCCTGGGTGACCTGGACGAAGGGCGAGCCGGGTTCGTGGGCGCTGTCGTGCAGGTCGAGCAGCCGGGTCGTTGCGGTGAGCAGCTTGTTCCAGGCGGTCATGGCGGCTCCGGAAGACGACGTGAAGACACGGAAAGCTCACAGAGACGGGCGCGTGGCGACCGATCCGCATCGGTGGCCCGTTCGCCTCGATGGGCATTTTTCGAAGCCGGGCATTATGCCAAGGTTGCCGCGCCGGGTCATGGTGAGCCACCGACGGCCATCTCGCGCGCCGACTGCTATGGTGAAGACGTTCCTTTCACCCTTCGTCATCAGGAGCTCGACATGGACTATCGGCGTCTCGGCCGCACCGGCCTCAAGGTCTCTCCGCTCTGCCTCGGCACCATGACCTACGGCACCCCGGCTTGGCGGGACTGGGTGCTCGACGAATCCCAGAGCCGGCCGTTCATCCAGCGCGCGCTGGAGGCCGGTATCAATTTCTTCGATACCGCCGACATGTACTCCGACGGCGCCTCCGAGGAGGTCGTCGGCCGCGCGCTCCGCGACTTTGCGCGTCGCGAGGAGGTAGTCGTGGCGACCAAGGTCTACAACCCGACCGGGGCAAAGTCCCCCAACGAGCGCGGTCTCTCGCGCAAGCATGTCCACCACGCCATCGACGCCTCGCTCACTCGTCTCGACATGGACTACGTCGACCTCTACCAGACCCATCGCTGGGACTACGACACCCCCATCGAAGAGACGATGGAGGCACTCCACGAGGTCGTGAAAGCCGGCAAGGCGCGCTATATCGGCGCCTCCAGCATGTACGCCTGGCAGTTCGCCAAGGCGCAGCACGTCGCCAAGGAAAACGGCTGGACGACGTTTGCCACCATGCAGCCGATGGTCAACCTGATCTATCGCGAAGAGGAGCGGGAGATGATTCCCCAGTGCCTCGATCAGGGGGTGGGGGTGATTCCCTGGAGCCCGCTCGCCCGCGGCATTCTCGCCGGCAGCAAGCCGGTAGGCGAGGAAGGCAGCACGACGCGCGCGAAGAGCGACGAGCAGATGCGCAACTGGAAGCTCGGCCTCGAGCGCGACGCCCCCGTGATCGAGGCGCTGCACGGCGTCGCCGAGGCGCGCGGCGTCTCCCCGGCCCAGATCGCGCTGGCCTGGCTGCTGCAGAAGCCCGGCATCACCGCGCCGATCGTGGGGGCCAGCAAGCCCCGACACCTCGACGAAGCGCTTGCCGCGCTCGAACTGACGCTGGACGACGCCGAGGTCGCGGCGCTCGAAGCGCCCTACGTTCCCCACGAGGTAGTGGGCCACGCCTAAACGCGCGCCACTACCCGACCGACCGGAGACGCCCGCCATGGCGACACTGACCCAGCGCCACTGCACCCCTTGCCGGGGCGACTCGCCCCGACTCGACGACGTCGCGATTGCCGAATTCGCCCGGGAAGTGCCCAAGTGGCGGATCGAGGAGCGCGATGGCATCATGCGCCTGGAGCGCACGTTCGGCTTTTCCGACTTCGCGCAGGCGCTCGCTTTCACGATCACCGTCGGCGAACTCGCCGAGTACGAGGGGCACCATCCCCAGATCGTCACCGAGTGGGGGCGGACGACGGTGAGCTGGTGGACGCATCGTATTCGAGGACTCCACGCCAACGATTTCATCATGGCCGCCCGAACCGACGAGGCCCTTCCGTCCGAACGAGATGACGACTCCACGTCGCTACCGGCGAGCCAGGTTTAAGGAACCCCATGTTTGAGAAGATCGAGCGCGTCCCGGGAGACGCCATCCTGGGCCTGATCGAGGCCTACAATCAGGATCCCAACCCGCAGAAGGTCGACCTCGGCGTCGGCGTCTATCGAGATCCCCAGGGCAATACGCCGATCATGCGCGCGGTGAAGCAGGCCGAGGCGCTACTGCTGAAGAACGAGCAGACCAAGAGCTACATCGGCTCTCATGGCGACCCGCGCTACGGCCGCGTCGTCGCCGATCTGGTACTCGGCACGGGTTCGCCGGTCATCGCGGCCAATCGCGCCAGCGTCACTCAGGCCCCCGGCGGCACCGGCGCGCTGCGTCTGGCAGCGGACTTCATCAAGGCCAACCTGCCGGGCAAGAGCCTCTGGCTCTCCGATCCGACCTGGCCGAACCACCTGGGGATCTTCGAAGCGGCGGGCATCGCGATGCATCGCTACCCCTACGTCAGCGCCGACAACCAGCTCGATTTCGACGGCATGCTGGCGACGCTGAAGACGATCCCCGAAGGGGACGTGGTGCTGCTCCACGCCTGCTGTCACAACCCTTCCGGCTTCGACCTGAACCGGGATCAGTGGCATCAGGTGCTGGAAGTGGTCAAAGCTCGTGGCCTGCTGCCGCTGGTCGACTTCGCCTACCAGGGGTTTGGCGACGGTCTCGAACCCGATGCGTTCGGCGCCCGGCTGATGGCGGAGAATCTCGACGAGGTACTGATCACCAGCTCCTGCTCGAAGAACTTCGGCCTCTACCGCGAGCGTACCGGTGGGCTGATCGTGATCGCCAAGACCGCCGAGCAGATGGAGAACGTCCGTTCGCAGATGGCGATCGTCGCCCGCGAGAACTACTCCAATCCGCCCTCTCACGGCGCCGCTATAGTGACCGAGATTCTCGAATCGGCCGAGCTCGCCGACGTCTGGCACGAGGAGCTCACCGAGATGTGCGGCCGTATCAACGGCTTGCGCACCGATCTGGTCGAGTCGCTCAAGCCCTACGGGCTGGAGCAGCGCTTCGCCCACGTCGCCGAGCAGCGCGGCATGTTCTCCTACACCGGCCTGACCGCCGCCCAGGTCAAGCGCCTGCGCGACGAATACAGCATCTACATGGTCGGTTCCGGACGGGCCAATGTCGCGGGCTTCACCCGCGAGAACCTGCCCTACGTCGCCAAGGCGATCGCCGCCGTGGTCGACTGACGCCGCGCTTTGCCTGCCGACACGCTCGGCACGCGGCAACGAAAAGCCCCGCCTAGGCGGGGCTTTTTGACGTCGGTACCCGCCGAAAGAGGGGGACCCGGGCGGTCAGGGCGACAGCGTATCCGACCCTACGGCCTGCTCGAAGCGTGACCGGGTCACGCCGCCGGCCGCTTCGTCACTGAGCTGACGGTAGAGGCTCTCCTTCTGGGCGCTCACCGCCTCCTGCTCGTCGATCACCCCGTCGCCGTCGACGTCGAGCTGATCGAAACTCAGCGCGTTGGGTCGCTGGTCCACCGGCGTCTGCGCGCCACCATCGGTAAAGCCGGCGTTCTCGCGGCCTACCCCACCCGAGCGCTCGATGGAGTCGCGATCGACCTGCGAGGCGTTGGCCGGCGCCTGAACCTCGCCGCTGTCCTCCTGGATCTCGAGCGAGGAGTCGTTGGTCGTCGGGGCACCGGCTGACGGGGCATCGGACGGCTGGGCGAACGCCGGCGGCATCAGCGCCAGGCCGAGTGCGCAGAGTGTCAGACGAAGTGCAATGCGATGCGTCATGCGGAATCTCCAAGGTCGGTCATCGCTTTGACCGAGACTTGAAACAAACATTCCACCGATCTATCGCGTCTTGTCGTCTTACTGATCCCAGACCGGGGCGAAGTCCGGGTTGGCGACGCGTTCGCCGCGATCGAGCCCATCGATTTCGCGTATCTCCTCATCGCTGAGGCGGATATCCAGTGCCTCGAGGTTCGATTGCTGGTGCTCGCGTTTCGTCGACGAGGGAATCACGATGATGTCTCGCGCAGCGATCCACGCAAGCGCGATCTGCGCCGGGGTGGCGTCGTGGGTCTCGGCGATGCGCTTGAGGGTCGCGTCTTCCATCACGCGCCCCACCGCCAGCGGCATGTAGGCGGTGACTTCGATGCCCTTTGCCTGACAGTGCTCGACCAGCTTGCGGTTGGCGAGAAACGGGTGCACCTCGATCTGGTTGGTGACGATCTGATCGCCGCCGGGCAGCGCCAGCGCCTCGTCGATCTGTGCGATGGTGAAGTTGGAAACCCCGATGTGGCGCGTCAGCCCCCGGCGGCGGCACTGGACCAGTGCCTCGAGATACGTCGCCATCGCTACCTCGTCACCGGGCGACGGCCAGTGAATGAGGACGAGATCGAGCCACTCGATACCGAAGTTCGCCAGGCTCTGCTCGACGCTCGCCGTGAGCGCCTCCGGTTCGAGCTGGTCCCACCAGATCTTGGTGGTGATGAAGAGTTCGCCGCGATCGATGCCGCTTTGCCGTATCGCCTTGCCCACGGCGGTTTCGTTGCCGTACATCTGGGCGCTGTCGAGATGGCGGTAGCCGAGCTCGAGCGCCGAGGTGACCGAATCGATGACTGCCTGTTCCTTGAGGCGATACGTTCCCAGGCCCGGCTGGGGTAAAAGGTGATCTGTCATGGGTGGCTCCTGATGGATGGCAAAGCGAGCGCGCGACGACGGCGAACCCCGCTCCGACCGACAAACGGCCTCGCGCTTCCCCCATGCTAGACTTCAGCGTGAATTCTCGCCCGGATCGCGACATGTCCCAGGATCAAGACGTCTCGCCCACCACTACGACGCCGAGTCCGGCGGCAACCGCTCACGTGGTACTCGTCGGCAGCGGCGACACCCATTTCTACGTCGCCGGCCAGTGTGCCCGGCTGCGTCGCGCCGGCTTTCGCGTCACGCTCGTCACCCGTGAGGCCTTCGCCTTTCCGGACTGGCTTGGCGGCATGCTGGGCGGCGAGTGGCAGCGCGACGATCTCCTGATCGATCCCGCCCACATCGCGCGCCACGGCGGCGCCTACCGCCCTGTCGATGCCGTGCGAGTCGACCCGGCGAATCGTCGGCTGACGCTCGATGACGGCACCACGCTGGACTACGACTGGCTCTCGCTGGATTGCCCGCCGAGCGCCGACCCCGACAGCGTGCCGGGATTCTATACCGCGCGAGCGATTCACGACGGCCGGGCCGAGTCGCTCTGGTCGCTGCGCCAGACGCTGGAGACGAGCCTCGCCGACGCCGAATCGACGCTTGGCAACGTCGCCGTGCTCGGCGGCGGCCCTCGGGGGATCGAATTCGCCGCCAACCTGCTGGCGCTCGGCGAGCGCTACGGGCGACGGCTTCCGGTGTCGCTGATCGACTCCCACCGGCGAGCACTGCCCGGCGCCTGCCGCCGGGCGAACCGCTGGTTGGCGCGCCGCCTCGACCGCCGTGGCCTGCAGCTCGAACTGGTTGCCACTGCTACCCGCTACGAGCAGGGCCGACTGACACTCGATGACGGCAGTCACGTCGCCGCCGACCGTCTGTTGATCGTCGACCCACGTCGGCAGTCGCCGCCGGGGCTTGCAGGTCTACCCACGTCACCCGATCGGGGGCCCGCCGAACCCGATGGCCTGAGCCCAGGGGTCGAGCGCATTCTGGCCCGCGACCCGGAGGCGACGCTCCCCGCGCGCGAGCGGGCCGAGGCGCTGATTCGACGCCTGGAACGCGCCATCGCCAAGGGCGATCCGAACCCTGCGACGCCCCCTTCGCTGACGCGCTGGCAGGCGCTCAACCTGGGCGATCTGCGCGATATCGCCTGGCGCGGCAATCTCTGGTGCCGTGGGCGCTGGGTGCGCCGGCTCAAGCATCGTCGCGACCGTGCCGAGGTGGCGCGTTTCTGCGGTGAAGACTGAACGTTAGCCCGCGCCCCTTCGTCCGTTCGACTCGCGCGTTTTTCCGTCTCCCTCCTCCAGAAACGCCGATCCCGGCCTGTGGCCGGGATCGGGAGACGCTGACGCCTTACCGCGCGTCGATCGGTCGATACGTCGATACGTCGATACGTCGATACATCGAAGCGTTACTGACGAATGCCTTCGAGCACGATGTAGAGATCGACGCTGTGCATGGCTTCGGGGAAGTCGCTCATGTCGATGTCGAAGTCGGCGAGATCCAGCGTGGTTTCCGCTTCGAAGCCCTGACGGTAGCCGCCCCAGGGGTCGTCTCCGCCACCGATGTGGTCGACATCGAACGTGACGGACCGGGTAACGCCGTGGATCGTCAGGTCGCCGGTCATTTCGCCCTCTTCACCGTCGTCCTCGAGGTCGAAGCCGGTGGACTCGAACGTCGCCTGCGGGTACTCGCCGGCATCGAGGAAGTCCGCGCTCAACAGGTGCTTGTTGCGCTCGGCGTGATGGGTTTCCAGGCTATCCACATCGACGGTCATGCTGACGCTGGAGGCCTCCGGTGCATCCGGATCGTAGCTGAAGCGGCCGTCGAACTGCGTGAAATCTCCCAGGATGTAGGAGTAGCCGAGATGGCTGATCTTGAACTGCACAAAGGCGTGCTGACCTTCCGCGTCGACCTGATAGTCGGCGGCCTGGGCCGGCGAAAGCGGCAGCGCGGCGGCGAGCAGTGTGGCGAAAGCGGTCTTTTTCAACATGGTCGAGTTCCTCGAGTGACTGGATCTGGGTGTTGCGGTCTGCGCGGCGAAAACCGTGGGTTCGCCATCAGCGTCGTCTCGCCGCGCGGGTCGAGAGCATTCGCGTGAGGGTATCGGTACGATCGACGACATGGTGCTTCAACGCTGCCAGCCCGTGACCGACGGAGAGCACGACCAGCGCCCAGGCGGCATACCAGTGAACGTCGCCGGCGACGACCGCCTGATGGGGTAGGCCGGTCACCAGGGCCGGTACGCGGAAAAGACCGAAAACGTCGATCCCTTCTCCCTCGGCGGTCGAGATCAGGTAGCCGGAGATCATCACGACGAACAGCGTCAGGTAGATCAGGCCGTGACCCAGATGGGCCGCAGCGCGTTCGTAGGCGCTGCCGTGGGCCTCGGGCGTGGCGTGAGAGAGACGCCAGACCACGCGAAACAGGCTCAGGCCCAGCAGTACGATACCGATCGATTTGTGCCACCACGGCGCGATCTTGTACCAGGCGTCGTAGTAGCCGAGACCGGTCATCCACCAGCCCAGCGCGAACAGGCCAAAGACGGCCAACGCACTCAGCCAGTGCACGCCGATGCTGATGCCTCCCCACCCTGTTCTGGAATTGGCCCACATGACATCGTCTCCGGTGGCTCTCGAGTCTCAAGCATACGGACTCCCCGCCCCGCCGCTAGCGGTGGGTGCGTCAATCGATCATTCACGAAAGGGAAACGATAGCCGCCTCACCATGTCGCATCGATGACCCATCGGACACGCTACGCCGACGGCACGCCAATGCGATGACCGACTGGCAACAACGGAAAAACCCGCCAATGGCGGGTTTCGATCGACGACGCGAGTGCGCGGCAGTCTTTCGCGGAGCTTCCTGTTCGGCGTCAGAGGGTACTCAAGCCGCGCAGCAGATCCGCCTTGAGATCCTCGAGCGACTCGAGTCCGACAGCGATGCGTACCAGGCCCTCGCTGATGCCGGCATCGGCGCGCTGCGCGTCGCTGAGACGACCGTGGGTGGTGGTGGCGGGATGCGTAATGGTGGTCTTGACGTCGCCCAGGTTGCCGGTGATCGACATCACACGCGTGCTGTCGATCACGTGCCACGCGGCGGGCTGACCGCCTTCGATCTCGACGCCCATCACCGCCCCGAAATCGCGCTGTTGACGCTTGGCCAGGGCATGCTGCGGATGGCTCTCGAGACCCGAATAGTGCACCCGGGCCACCGCCGGCTGTGCTTCGAGCCATTCGGCCAGCGCCCGTGCGTTACGGCTGTGGGCCTGCATGCGCAGGTCGAGCGTTTCCAGGCCTTTCAGGAAGATCCAGGCGTTGAACGGGCTCATGCACGGGCCGCAGGTTCTCACGACGCCGTAGAGCTTCTCGAGTTCGGCGTCGCGGCCGACGACGGCACCGCCGATCGCCCGCCCCTGCCCGTCGAGGTACTTGGTCGCCGAGTGGATGACCAGATCGGCGCCGAGCGCGAGCGGGCGCTGTAGCGCCGGCGTCAAAAAGCAGTTGTCGATCGCCAGCCACGCGCCGTGGCGATGGGCCAGTTCGGCGAGTGCGGCGATGTCGACCAGACCGTTGAGCGGGTTCGACGGCGTCTCGGCGAACAGCAGCTTCGTGTTCGGGGTGATTGCCGCCTCCCACGCCGCGAGATCGTCGAGCTCGACGTAGCGCGGCGTGACACCGAACTTGGAGAGGTACTTGTCGAACAGCGCGACGGTGGAGCCGAAGACCGAGCGGGACACCACCACCTCGTCACCGGCCTCGAGCAGCGCCAGCACGGTAGAGAGAATCGCCGCCATGCCGGAGCTGGTCGCCACGCAGCGCTCGCCGCCCTCCATCACCGCCAGGCGCTGCTCGAAGTTGCGCACGGTGGGGTTGGTGAAACGCGAGTAGACATTGCCCGGCTCCTCGCCCTTGAACTTGCGTGCGGCTTCCGCCGCGTTGGCGTAGACGAAACTCGACGTCGGGAAGATCGGCTCGCCGTGCTCCTGCTCGTGGGTGCGCTCGTGGCCTGCGCGCAGTGCCAGCGTCTCGAGAGCCAGCGTGGATTCGTCGAAGGGCTCGCCCTGGCGGGTCTCGTCTGTCATTGCTGCTCTCCTGGTCCTCGGCTGGGACGGCCGGTCGCTCACGACCGGCACTGGAATCCGTTCGGGTCAGTCGTCTTCGCTGTCGTTGTGCAGATCGACGACGGCGTTGAGGCTGTCGCTCTCCGACTTGGCGGCATCGTTGCGTGCGGCTTCGAGTGCCGCGAGATAGGCTTCGTCGACGTCGCCGGTGACGTACTGGCCGTCGAAGACGGAGCAGTCGAAGTCGTCCAGCGCCGGATTGACCTCACGGCAGGCGGCCTTGAGATCCTCGAGATCCTGATAGATCAGGCGGTCGGCACCGATCAGCTCGCCCACCTCTGCGTCACTGCGGCCGTGGGCCACCAGCTCGCTGGCCACCGGCATGTCGATGCCGTAGACGTTGGGATAGCGCACCGCCGGTGCCGCGGAGGCGAAATAGACCTTGTTGGCGCCGGCGTCGCGCGCCATCTGGATGATCTGGCTGCAGGTGGTTCCGCGCACGATGGAGTCGTCCACCAGCATCACGTTCTTGCCGGCGAACTCGCTGGCGATGGCATTGAGCTTCTGGCGCACCGACTTCTTGCGCTGGGTCTGCCCCGGCATGATGAAGGTCCGACCGATGTAGCGGTTCTTCATGAAGCCTTCACGGAAGGTGACACCGATGTGCTGGGCAAGCTCGAGCGCCGTGGTCCGCGAGGTGTCGGGGATCGGAATGACCACGTCGATGTCGTGATCCGGCCACTCGCGCTGAATGCGGTCGCCCAGCTTGCGGCCCATCTGCATCCGCGTGCCGTAGACGTAGGCGCCGTCGAGCATCGAGTCCGGACGCGCCAGATAGACGTGCTCGAAGATGCACGGCGTGAGGCTGGGGCGATCGGTGCAGACCTGGGTGTGCACGGTCTTGTCCATGTCGACGAAGATCGCCTCGCCCGGTGACAGATCCCGCTCGAGCTCGAACCCGCCGACGTCGAGGGCCACCGACTCGGAGGCGATCATCACGTCCGGCTTGCCGCCTTCGTCACGCGTGCCGTAGACCACCGGGCGAATGCCGTGCGGGTCGCGAAACGCTACCAGTCCGAAACCGTTGATGATCGCCACGGCCGCATAGCCGCCGCGGCAGCGGCGATGGACGCGGCGAACGGCGTCGAAGACGTCTTCCGGCGTGAGATGCAGCCCCTGCTTGCCGAGCTCGTGGGCGAAGACATTGAGCAGGACCTCGGAGTCCGAGCTGGTGTTGATGTGACGCAGATCCGAGGAGAAGAGTTCCTGCTTGAGCTGGTCGGAGTTGGTCAGGTTGCCGTTGTGCGCCAGCGTGATCCCGTAGGGCGAATTGACGTAGAACGGCTGCGATTCGGCCTCGCTCGCGGTACCCGCGGTCGGGTAGCGAACGTGCCCGATGCCAAGCCCGCCCTTGAGCCGTTTCATGTGACGCGTATGGAACACGTCGCGCACCAGACCGTTGTTCTTGCGCAGCAGGAAGCGACCGTCGTCCCAGGTCATCATGCCGGCGGCGTCCTGTCCGCGGTGTTGCAAAACCGTCAGCGCGTCATAGATCGACTGATTGACCGCTTCATTGGCCATGAGGCCTACGATACCGCACATTCCGCCTTACCTCGCTTGTTGCACCCGCTCAAGGGGCCGGACGGGAGTTCGAAGGCTCGGACGCCGCCTTCTCCTCCCGTTGGTATGAAGATGTTGGGTCGCCGGGGAGCCCCAGCGGCAGTTGCCGCATCGCCTTCTCCGCCCGGGAAGGATCGAGGTCCCAGCTCTGCAGCTGAACCACCGCCCAGTCTCGCAGCGATTCGAAGGAGGGCCGCAGCTGTGCGTCCCGCCACGCCTGCATCTGAGAGAGCGGCGTCAGCCCGATGATGACCGTGGCGATGATCAGAATCGCCGCGCCTCGCGCCAAGCCGAACGCCGCCCCCGCCAGACGGTTGAAAAATCCCAGGCCGACCCACTCGATCGCCGCCGTCAGCACGCGAATGACCACGCCACAGGCGATGACGACGACCAGGATCACGATCACGAACCCCAGCACCAGCCGAGCGTCCGGATGATCGATGTAGGGTTCGAGCATGTCGCCAACGGGCTGGGCGAAGACCCGCGCGGCCAGCAGTGCGGCAATCCAGGCGCCAAGCCCCAGTGCCTCTCTCACCAGCCCGCGCATGAAACCTGCCAGCATCGAGATCGTCAACGCCAGCAGAAAGGCGTAGTCCAGCCACGTCAGGGGCATCAGTTACTCGGGTTGCGGATCAAGAGCCCCTGGATATTGGCTGCCTGCTTGAGTTCGCCACGCGCCGACTCGCCCGCGTCGGAAGAGTCGTAGGGACCGACGTAGACCGTGGTCAGATTGTTGTCACGCGGCTTCGAGTAGGCCGGGAAGCCCTGCGACTTGAGATCTGCGGTCAGCCGCTCGGCGTTGCCGCTCTGGCCGAAGCTGCCGACCTGGACGACCCAGCCGCCGCCGCTCGCCGCCGGCGTGCGTGAAGGGGTCGCGGCCGGCGCCGGGCTCTCGCTCGAGGTCGTCGCGCTCTGCCCCTGGCTCGGCGCCGACTCCGACTCGGCGATCTCGGCGATCGGATCGGTGCGCGGCTCGGTCGCCTGAGAACCGGTCGGGGCGCTCTCGGCGGGCGCACCGTCGCCTTCACTCGGCTGGCCGAAGCCGCTACCGCCGCCACTGAGCTGACCGGACGTATCCGGCTCCGGCACCGCGGTACTCGGCTGGTTCGACTGCCCGGCGCCGCTGTCGGCCACCGATGCCGGCGGCTGGGGAGATTCGATGATGCGCTGGCGAGTCTCGCCGCCGTCGACCGGCTGCTCGATGACCATCACCGGCTCGGGTTCCTGCTCCCGGGGTGCCGGATCGTCGAACAGCATAGGCAGAAAGATTGCGCCGAGCGCGACGAGAATGACCGCGCCGATGATACGTTCACGCCATCCGTACTTCATACAACCTCCTTGATCGAGCCATACCCGGCGGCGGACGCCGCATGCCAGCTTTTCATGATGCATCGCCGAGACCGACGAGCGCCTCGCCGACGGTGTGAAACGAGCCGCAAACCAGAACTTCCTCGCCGTCGGTAAGCCGCGGCAACAGCCACTGCACGCCAGCCGCGGGCGAATCGCAGACCGCTTCCGGCGTGATGCCCCGCTCGCCAAGACATTCGGCGAGTGCTTCGCCCGACCGCCCGCGCGGCCCGGTGAGCCCCACGGCGACCCAGGCATCCACGACCGGCATCAAAGCGGTCACGAGCGCATCGGCGTCCTTGTCCGCGAGCACGCCGATCAGTGCGATGCGACGTGGCGGGTGCGGCCGCGACGCGAGGCGATCGGCGACGTAGCTCGCCGCGTGGTGATTGTGCGCCACATCGAGACACCACTGACCCCGCCACTGCAGACGTCCCGTCAGCGAGACGCTGGCAAACGCGGTCACCGCCGCCGCCGGGTCGAGTGCCACACCGCACAGAGCCAGTGCCTGCAGCGCCGCCGCGGCATTGTCCAGTGGCAAGCCTGGATCGGGCAAACTATCGAACTCGTAGCGAGAGCCCCCCGTCTCGACAGGATTCGCCCGCTCCTCCATTCCAGATGCGTTAGCGCCCCACCAGGACCAGCGGCCGTCGTCGCCGAGACGATGATCGAATGACCGACCCAGCCAGTAGCTCGAGCACGCGAGCGCTTCGAGTCGTTCGCCGACGCTCGCCGGCAGCACACGCGAGCCCAATACCGCCGGCCGCGCCGCCCGCAGGATACCCGCTTTCTCGTGGCCGATGCCGTCGAGGTCGTCACCCAGGAAATCGGCGTGGTCATGCGCGATGGTGGTAATCACGGCGACATCGGTATCGATCACGTTGACCGCATCGAGACGACCGCCGAGGCCGACCTCGAGAATCGCGATGTCCGCACGGCGCTGGGCCATGCCCACCATCGCCGCCAGCGTTCCCGCTTCGAAGTAAGTGAGACTCACCGGCTCACCGTCGAGTCGCGCCGCTTCGACTCGCGCGAAGCCATCGATCAGGGTGGCGTCGTCCGCAGACTCCCCATCGAAGCGCAGCCGTTCGTTGTAGCGAATCAGATGAGGCGAGGTATAAGCCGCCGTCGACAGCCCGTGCGTGCGTGCGAGGCGTTCGATCATCGCCACCGTCGAACCCTTGCCATTGGTGCCCGCGACGGTGACCACCCGGCCGCCGAGCGCCGAAGCCGTCAATCCCAGGCGCTCGGCGACGCGCGCCACCCGCTCGAGCCCCAGTTCGATGGCTACGGGATGCTGGTGCTCCAAACGAGAGAGCCAGTCGTCGAGGGTCGATGTCTCGCTGTCGTCGTGGATCATTCGGTACGTTCCGCCCCGCCCATTCAGCGCGGCGTCGCGCTGAGGTCGGATTCGTCACGCAGCGGCGAGTAGTCCCCCATCGCCGCACCCCCATCGGAGAGCGACGGCTGATGCGTCAGCTGACGCAGCACGCGGCCCAGACGTTCGCGCATTTCAGGGCGGGCGATGATCATGTCGACCGTGCCGTGCTCGAGCAGAAACTCGCTGCGCTGGAAGCCTTCGGGCAGTGTCTCGCGCACCGTCTGCTCGATGACTCGCGGGCCAGCGAAGCCGATCAGGGCGTTGGGCTCGGCCACATTGAGATCGCCGAGCATCGCCAGCGACGCGGACACCCCGCCGAACACCGGATCGGTGAGCACGGAAATGTAAGGCACGCCTTCCTGCTTGAGCTTTTCCAATGCCGCCGAGGTCTTCGCCATCTGCATCAGCGAGAAGAGCGCCTCCTGCATGCGCGCCCCGCCGGAAGCGGCAAAGCAGATCAGCGGGATTCGCTCCTCGCGGGCCAGCGTCGCCGCGCGGACGAACTTCTCGCCGACGATCGCGCCCATCGAGCCCCCCATGAAGGAGAACTCGAAGGCGACCGCGACCACCGGGAGGCCGTCGAGCGTGCCGCGCATGCCGATCAGCGCATCGTTCTCGTCGGTCGCTTTTTGTGCGGCGGCGAGGCGATCCTTGTACTTCTTGGAGTCGCGGAACTTGAGACGATCGGTCGGCTGCAGGTCGGCAGCGATCTCCTCTCGCCCTTCGGCGTCGAGGAACCAGTTGAGGCGCTTGCGCGCGGTCAGCCGCAGGTGATGTTCGCACTTGGGGCAGACGTTCTGATGCTTCTCGAGCTCGGGAAGATAGAGAACCGCTTCACAACTCGGACACTTGCGCCAGAGGCCATCGGGCACGCTGGCACGACGGTCGTTGCGCTGGGTGCGGCTCATCGACGGGACGATCTTGTCTAGCCAGCTCATGTCAAAAACGCTTCCCTGTAGTTACCTAGAACGTGGTTACCTAGAACGTGGTTACCTAGGACGTGGTTATCTAGGACGTGGTTATCTAGGTCGTGGTCATCAAAGACGTGGTTACGTTACAGGCGTGACGCGACGCGGTGAGAGACGCTGCGCATCACGCGTGAAGGCGGCGATGATAGCAAAGCCGCCTTCGGGGATCAGGTCCAGGCTTTTCGGCTAGCGCCTAGGCACTGCGATCCAGCGCCTCGCGCATCTCGCCGAGGATCGCCTTGAGCGCCTCGGGAATGGTCTCGGGCGTCTCGGCGCGCTCGGCGATGCGCCCCACCAGGGCGCTACCGACGATCACGCCGTCGGCGACCCGGCCCACGGCTGCAGCGCTCTCGCCGTCGCGAATGCCAAAGCCCACGCAAAGCGGCAGCGTCGTCAGCTCACGAAGCTTGGCGAGCTGTTCGCCGACCGCGTCCGCGTCGAGCGTGGCGGCGCCGGTCACGCCCTTGAGCGAGACATAGTAGAGATAGCCTTGGCCGTGATGGCAGATCGTGCGCGCCCGCGCCTCCGAGGTCGTCGGCGCCAGCAGAAAGATCGACTGCAGCCCGTGCTCGGCGAAGAGCGCGGCGTTCTCGTCGATCTCCTCCGGCGGCATGTCGACGGCGAGAAACCCGTCGACGCCGCACTGTTTGGCCTGGCGCGCGAAGTTGTCGTACCCCATGCGCTCGACGGGGTTGAGATAGCCCATCAGCACCACCGGCGTTTCGGTATCCTGCTGGCGAAATTCGGCGACCATCTCCAGCACGTGCGTGAGACGCGTCCCGTGGACCAGCGCCCGTTCGCAGGCTTTCTGGATCACCGGACCGTCGGCCATCGGGTCGGAGAACGGTACGCCGAGTTCGATCAGATCCGCACCGGCTTCGACGCAGGCGTGCATGAAGCCGACGGTGTGACTCGGCCCCGGGTCCCCGGCGGTGATATAGGGAATCAGTGCCGTGCGCCCCTGGGACTTGAGCGCGGCAAAACGCCGATCGATGCGATTGGTGTCACTGCTGTTCATGTCGGCCTCTGATTCAAAATTCGATGCCGTCGATCTTGGCGACGGTGTGGATATCCTTGTCGCCACGACCGGAGAGATTGACGATGATGTGCTGGTCGGGGCGCATCTCGGCGGCCATCTTCTTGGCATGGGCCAGCGCGTGGGCGGTCTCGAGCGCGGGCATGATCCCCTCGACGCAGGTCAGCTCCCGAAACGCCGCCAGCACGTCATGATCGTCGGCCGCCACGTAGTCGACGCGCCCGACGTCTTTCCACAGGGCGTGCTCCGGCCCCACGCCGGGATAGTCGAGGCCTGCGGAGACGGAGTGCGTATCGGCGATCTGACCGCCCTCGTCGGACATCAGGTAGGTGCGGTTGCCGTGCAGCACGCCGCGGGGGGCGTTGGCGGTCAGCGGAGCGGCGTGACGGCCGCTCGCGACTCCCTCGCCGCCGGCTTCGACGCCGACCATGCGAACGTCGTCGTCCTGCACGAACGGGTAGAACAGGCCCATGGCGTTGGAGCCGCCGCCGACGCAGGCGACCAGCGCATCCGGCAACCGCCCGATCTGCTCCAGCGACTGGCGACGCGCTTCACGGCCGACCACCGCGCTGAAATCGCGCACGATCATCGGATAGGGATGCGGGCCCGCCACGGTGCCGATGATGTAAAAGGTGTTGTCGACGTTGGTGACCCAGTCGCGCAGCGCTTCGTTCATCGCATCCTTGAGCGTGCGCGAGCCGGATTCCACCGGCACCACTTTCGCCCCCAGCAGACGCATGCGGTAGACGTTGAGCTTTTGACGCTCGACGTCCTCCGCGCCCATGTAGACCTCGCACTCGAGCCCCAGGCGGGCGGCGACGGTAGCGGTGGCCACGCCGTGCTGACCGGCCCCGGTCTCGGCGATGACGCGCGGCTTGCCGGCCTTCTTCGCCAGCAGCGCCTGACCGATGGTGTTGTTCACCTTGTGGGCGCCGGTGTGATTGAGATCTTCGCGCTTGAGCCAGATCTGCGCCCCACCGATCTCACGCGACCAGCGCTCGGCGTGATAGAGCGGCGACGGCCGCCCCACGTAGTGGGTCAGGTCGCGGTCGAACTCCGCCTGAAAGGCGGGATCGTTCTTGAGCTCGGCGTAGATTGACTCGAGTTCCTCGAGGGCGAAGCTCAGCGTCTCGGAGACGAAACGGCCACCGTAGGGGCCGAAATGGCCGCGAGCGTCCGGCAGTTGCGTCAGATCGAAGAATCGGCTCACGTGGGGACCCTCATGATATCGGTAAGTGGTGCGGCGAGCGCTCGGCGTTGGCGATGCGAACCTGCTCGCAGAAAGCGCGAACGGCGGCGGGATCCTTGATGCCGCGACGGTTGCCGGGCGCCTCGACGCCGCCGGAGACGTCTACCGCGTAGGGTCGCACCTGCGCGACGGCCTCGGCGACATTGGCCGGCGTCAGACCTCCCGCCAGAATAACAGGTTTTGCCAGATCGCCGGGAATGCGCGCCCAGTCGAAGGTCTCGCCGGTGCCCCCCGGCACCCCCGGCCGATAGGCATCGAGCAGCAGCGCCCCGGCATCGGCATAGCGCTCGGCGGCGCGGCGGAGATCGATGCCCTCGCGCATGCGCAGCGCCTTGATCCAGGGCCGGGCGAAGCTAGCGCAGAACTCGGGCGACTCGTCGCCGTGGAACTGCAGCAGATCGAGATGCGCAAGAGCCGCTTCGACCTCCGTCGCGCTCGGGTCGACGAACAACCCCACGCGGGTGACGAAGGGCGTGGCGGCAACGGCGAGCTCGGCCAGCGTCGCCGACGTAATCGCCCGCGAGCTACCGGCCCAGAGCACGAAGCCGAGGGCGTCCGCGCCGGCGTCTACCGCCGCGGCGACGTCACTCTCTCGCGTCATGCCGCAGATCTTGATGCGCGCGCGGCTCAAATCGAGGCCTCCTCGAGCGGAACATGGGGATTGTGGTCGACCACGTTGCCATCGGCATCGATCCAGCGCGGCCACACTCGACGCCGTCGCATCAGCGGCGTATCCGGGATGCAATCCCGATCGCCGGTCCAGTCGCCCAGAAAACCCAGTAGCTGCGGCCCGAGCGGCTCCTCCGGCAGCGCGAAACGCTCATCGAAACGCACGTCGACGAAATGCAGTCCGCAGGCGGGCGCCGTGACGTTGCCAAGCCGGCGATCCCGCTGCGCCAGCAATGTCGCCGGGTAGGCTTCGTTCTCTCTGCCCTGCCCGACCGCGATCAGGACACCGGCAATGTTGCGGATCATGTGGTGCAGGAAGGCATTGGCCTGAACGTCGATCACCACCAGCGCCCCGACGCGTCGCACTTCGATGAAGTGGAGGTGACGGATCGGTGTGTTCGACTGACAGCCGGCGGCGCGGTAGCTCGAGAAATCGTGCTCGCCGATCAGTACCTGAGCGGCACGATGCATGCGCTCGGCGTCCAGCGGATCACGACACCAGGTCGCCTGATGGCGCTCGAGCACGGGCCGGGTCGGCTGATTGAGGATGACGTAGCGATAGCGCCGCGCGAGCGCGGAGAAACGCGAGTGAAAATCGTCGGGCACGGGCTTGAGCCAGCGGATGGCGATATCGCGCGGGAGTTTGGCATTGGTGCCGAGAACCCACGCTTTCTGCGTGCGCTCGACCGGGGCATCGAAGTGAACGATCTGGCGGGTCGCATGAACGCCGCTGTCGGTACGCCCACTGCAGAGCACCTTTACCGGCGCAGCGGCAATGGTCGTCAGCGCCTTCTCCAGCGCGCCCTGTACGGAGTCGGCATGACTCAGGCGCTGCCAGCCACAGTAGCGAGTACCGTCGTACTCGATTCCCATGGCCAGCCGACCGCTGAGAGGCCGGTTGTCGTCCTGCCGAGTGAAAAACGCCATCGGAACCTGCGTCGAGTCGAGACTTGCGTCGGGAGAGTGAGTTAGGACCGATCATTATCCCGATGCGACGGCTCGAATTCCACCTCCTCGACCTCCCAACCGACGGGGATCGTATCGCGCCGGCCGCTGGTCGATGCCCCAGCGCTCCGAGCGGTCGAATCAAACGACCCATCACCGGCGGCGGATGCCCCACGCACATCGGCATCACGCTCATCGGCCTCACGCTCCTCGGACAGGCGCTCGTCGACCCTGCGCAGCTCCTCCTCACGATGCGCGAGCGTTCCGACATCGCTACCCGCCGAGACCTCGCCGGGCGTGCCAGCGGCAAGAACGCTGCCCGATAGCGGCGGGAAGGTCACGACCGGCATGGCGTTCTCGTTGTCCGCGGCCGCCTCTACCCGACTCGAGGCGGCGTCGAGTTCGAGCGTGGGCGGCACGTAGTCGATGGTCGCCGAGGCGGGCGAATTCGCCATCCCGTCTGACGCCCCTTGCCAGGCGGCGAAAGGCTCGCGCGCGGCGGTGTCGCTTGTTTCGGCCCTTACGGCGGCGTCGAGCCGCGAACCCTTCGATGCGCTCGCCGCGTCGTCGTCGGTTGCCAAAGGCGGCGCGACTTCGCCCCGCTCAATGCGCACATCCGACTCGCCCCGTTCATCCGACTCTGTCCGCTCTTCCAGCTCGGATCGCCACTCTTGCCTGACTCGCTCTTCTCTCTCGAGCTGTTCTTCTCGATCGACCCGTTCGACCCGCTCAAGGTCCTCGCCCTTATCGTTTGGCACCGAGTCATCCTCGACCGCGAGTCCGCTCGCTGGCGATTCCTGGGAATCGCCGTCAGGTTCGGCCTCGTCGCCGGTCGCCTCCGCCCAGCTCTCGTCGACGTAACGTGCCCGATAGTGATCGACTAGCGACTGCGCCTCCTGGCGTCGTTGGCGCGGGGTGTCGTCGGGCATCTCCCGAAACGCCTGCTCCATCGCCTCCATGTCTCGGAGCTCGCCGAGCGCGCGAATCAGCCCGAGTCGCTGCTTGGGCGCCTCTCCCTTGGCGAGGCGCTGCTCGAGCCACTCTCGCGCTTCGGCGTGCCGGCCGTAGGCGATCAGGATATCCGCCTGGCTGATCGAGGCGCCCTCGGCATCGGCCGTCGGTTTCTTCGGGGATCGCGGCGGTGTGTCGGCAATCGTCTCGTCCGAACCCGCGCGGCGACGGCGTTGACGCCAGCCCACCAGTAGCAGCGGCGCCAGCAGCGCCGCGCCCAGCCAGGGCGCCTGCTCGCTCAGAAACGCCATCAGCGTCACCTCGCCCGCCGCCCCCTCACTGGCGACCGCCGGCGGCGCTATCGCGGGGGTCGCCGCCGGTGGTGCCTCGTCGGTCGATTCTGCCGCCGCGTCTCGGGGCGCCGCCGAGGCTATTTCGCCATCATCCGACGCAACGTCACGCGCTCTCTCGCTCGTCGCAACGGCGCGCGCGGCGTCGATCGCCGCTGGCTCGGGGCTCGGCGTCTCGTCCGGCACGACATCGGACGGAGCCCGCGCCAACAGACGGTCGCGCTCTTGGGTAAGCGCATCGATGGTCTCGCGCTGTCGCTCCGACGTGTCGACGAGCGCCGCCAGGCGCTGGCGCAGTGCGACGACCTCCGACGGTGGCGACTCCCTCGGCGCGTCACGATCGACGCCGGGTGCGTTCGCCGGTGCCAGCGTCACGAGCGCCTCCGTCATGTCGATCGCTAGGATTTCGGCTCTTGCCGGCACCTCAAGGGTGACACCGGCGCGGAGCCGGTTGGCGTCACCGTCGACGAAGGCATCGGGGTTGGTCCGGTAGAGCGCGAGCATCGCCGAGCGCCGCGCCACGCCATGACTGGCAAGCCCATCGGCGAGACTCGAGAGTGTACTGCCAGGTCGAACGCGCAGCGTTGCGGGCCAGGCATCGCCTCGCCCGTCGGACGCTGTCGTTCGGCGCTGGCCCGTTTCGATCGAGTCGACGGCTCCGGAGCGCCCCGCCATCGCCGGCGCGCTGACGTAGCCGCCCGGATCGACGGCATCGCTGCCTCCCAACAGCGATGGCGCGCCGACGTAATCGGCAGGATCGAAGAGCAGCGACACCTGGCGCTGCCATTCACCGCCGGGCCAGGTGACGATCAGCAGTAGATCGACGAAGGGCTCGCGGACGCGTCTGTGGCTCTCGAGCACGATCGACAGTCGACTCCCGGTCGTCTCGATCCGCGCATCGAGCGTGTCACCAAGCGCCGAGGGAACGAGGCCGACGCGGCGGTAGGCGTCGGCATCGGCGACGCGAACCGTGACATCCCTCGCGTCCAGTCCGCGACTGTCCGTTAGAGGGAGTACGACGTGGAGCGGCCGGTTGAGCGCCGAGGTCTCGCTCGGGGCGTCGAGCCCAAGCGCCTGCGCCGGCAGCGAGAACGCAAGCCAGAGCACGCCAGCAGATAGGGGGAGCCAGTGACGCATGGAGTGCCTCGCCTACGCGTTGGTATGAGTCTGTGATCACTCATCGGCAAAGGCTGATTGAACTTGAATGGCTAAACGTGGCCTCGACGCTAGCCAAGGTCTTGCTTGAGTACATGTGGCGAGACGCCAGTCCAGCGTTTGAAGGAGCGCCGAAAATTGGTGGCGTCGTTGAACCGTAAATAAGCCGCGACCTGCTCGTTGGCGTAGCCGCGTTCACGATAGAGGTGAAGCGCGATGCGCTTTCGTGAGAGGTCCAACTGCTGCTGAAAATGCGTACCGTGTTTCTTGAGCTTGCGCTTGAAGGTGGTAGGGCTGCAGCCAAAGGCTTCGGCTACGCCGTGGAGATTCAGCGGCTCGCGGATGTGCTTTTCGAAATGTATCTGCAAGGCCCCTAATAGACCGTCTCGCGCACCCAGCTCGATCACCTGCCGTTCACTTTGTTGACGCGCCACACTGGCGGCGATCGAAGTCCCCCCCGGCCACGCCTGATGAAGAAATTCGATCGGAATCGAGAGCCGATCCACCTGGCAGTCGAAGTGGACGTTCTCATCGAGATGAACCCAGTACTGCTCCACGGCGGCGGGCTGCGAGTGAGCAAATTCGAATCGCCAGGGTAAATGGCTGCTCGCCAGCCAGCGACACGCCGAGGTCACGGAAACCATCCCGGCCTCCAGCAGAAATCGCCACTGATCGCCACACCCATAGGCGTCGACCCAGTAAAGCGATGCCGTGTGCTTCTCGACGATCAGACGTGGCGCGACCAAGGGCGTTAGTAGGTTGCGAAGCTCCGAGAAGAGCGTCAGCGCCTCTTCCAGATTGCCTACCTGGCATAGCGCGTGACTCGCAGCCCCGTAATGCCCCGGCAATAGTCGCTGGCCATAGAGGAAACTCAAGTCATCGGCTTTCAACAACTGCCGCGCATTGCCGATCAGACCGAGGAACTGACGGGGGCTGACACAGACCTCACCCGTGAGAAGGTCCTCATGGAACAGACCCGTGCCACGCAGCAGCTTGTGACTGTCGATCCCGCACCCCAGCAGCATGTCGATGAGTATCACGGGCTGATAATGCGCCGGGATGAAACGCTCGTCGTTCTCTCGCCAGGACGGCAAGGCGTGATCGCCAGCCGCGGGACTAGGCACGACGCGCCCGTATCGGCTCGCGGGTGCTCGCCAGCACTCGATTGAGGCGTTGCAGCACCGATTCGGCATCCTCTTCCCGGGCGGTGACGCTGGCGGCGCTAGCCGATAATCTCAGCCGTTCACCATCCTGATCACGGTGGTAGGCCCAGGCCGCCACGGCTTGTTTCAGCGCTTCGGCCAGTTGCCGCGCCTGGAACTCGCCGGTATTGGGTAGCAGAATGACGAAGCGATCACCCGCCAATCGGCAGAGAAGATCGTGGCGACGCAAATTGAGCAGCAGGTATTGGCTCAGCGTCTGCAGCACCCTATCCCCTTCCGCATAACCGTGCGTCCGGTTGAAGTGACCAAATTCATCGAGATCGATGACGACCAGCGATAGCGGCCAGCCATCCTCCTGCGCTGTCTTCAACGCCTGTTGCAGCTCAAGACGTAGATAGTCGGCCCCGCTCAGCGGGGTGAGACGGTCGAACAGGCGATGCTCCCTGAAAGCCCCCTCCCGCTTTTCCATCTGCTGGCTGATCGCCAGCTGTTCGCGATGCCAATGATAGATACCCAGCGTGATCAGAATGAAGCCGATCGGCATGGGTCCGGATTCCAGCCATTTGTCCCAGGTAATGCTCACTGGCACTTTGATGAACTCATCCAGTGTGTCCATCCAGAGCGAGAAGAAGAGACAGGCCAGGCCGGCAAACAGTAAAGCGGTGACACGCCCGCCGGGGCGGCTCTTGAGCAGCAGCACGATCCAGCACAAGACCAGTAGCGCCGACCCACCCTCGCCGAAGACATCCATCCAGCTCCAGATCGCCACCGGCTTGATCTCGCCAGCCACGAGGTAGGCGATCAAGCCCAGATTGGCCGCCACCGCCAGCCCAGCCAATTTGACACGATGTAGCGCGAACAATGTTTTCACATGGGGATTCCTGCATTCGGGACTACGCAAGCGAAACAGAGCCCGATGACAGTTGGATGATGGGTGAAAGGGTCAATTCAGCTCAGCCTATTTGGATCGTCAGGCAGTAAAAGGGCGTCTCGCCGCGCGCCTTTGGAGGTCATCGCCACTGCGCCCCGCTTCCGGCGTTCTGAAGGGCAGGTCAAATCGGCCCATTCCGTTCTCGGAAAGCGCAAATATTCAACGTTTTCCTGATATTACATAGATCACTGTCACCGCTCCGTCATCTGGTTTGCCTAGGTTTCGCTGCCATCGCACCGCAAGCCGTGCGAAACATCGATCACAAGGGAAACGAGATGAAAACGAAAAAATGCACACCGCCGCTCACGGGTCTCAACGTCAGCGCCCTGGCACTGATCCTGGCCAGCACGCCCCTTCTTGCCGCCGATGAAGACGCCGCGACCGAATCGAACCTCGAAACGGTGGTCGTGGTCGGGCAAGCGGCGAGTCTCAACGAGGCGATCCGCGAACAGCGTCAGTCGGACAACATTCAGAACGTGGTGCACGCCGACGGCATCGCGCAGTTGCCGGATCAGAACGCGGCCGAGGCGGTCCAGCGCCTGCCGGGAATCTCCGTGGAGCGCGATCAGGGCGAGGGCCGATTCGTTAGCGTTCGCGGCCTGGCGCCCGATCTCAACGCCGTTACCATCAATGGCACCCTGCTGCCCGCTCCGGAGAGCGACAGGCGCGCCGTCGCTCTGGACGTGATACCGGCGGAGCTGGTGCAGTCGCTGTCGGTGGTCAAGTCACCCACACCCGATATGGACGCCAACTCGCTGGGCGGCACCATCGAGGTCGAGGGCCTCTCCGGTTTCGATCACGAGGGGTTGTTTTACACCGTCACGAGCGAGGGCAGCGTCGACGACAACAGCGGCGAATCCAGCCCCAAGTTTTCCGGTGCCGTCAGCGACCGTTTCAGCGTGGGTGGGGGTGAAGACAATTTGGCAGTGGCCGCAGCCTTCAACTGGCAGCGGCGCAACTTCGCCTCCGATGATGTCGAGACCGGTGGCGCCTGGGACTTCGAGGATGGCGCGCGCCTGGAGGAGCTAGAAGACCGCGATTACGACATCACCCGCGAGCGTAGCGGACTGGGGCTGAACTTCGATTTTCGCCCGGACGATTACTCCAACTACTACCTGCGTACGCTGTATAGCCGTTTCGAGGACGACGAGACGCGTAACGCCAGCATCATCGAATTCGAGGAACCGTTGCGCCCCGGCGAAACCGGCAGCGCGGAAGTGGCACGCGAGCTCAAGGACCGCGAGGAGACCCAGGAAGTCCAGTCCTACGTGCTTGGCGGCGAGCGCATGATGGGGTTGTGGACGCTCAGCGGACAGGTGGGCTATAGCCGCGCTAGCGAAGAGACGCCCGACGCCCTCTCCGGGGCCGTCTATGCCGGTCACGACAGCTATGACGATGTCAGCTTCAGCAACACGCGCGACCCCAGGCTCCATATCGATTCGGACTTTCAAGACGCGAGCAGCTACGCCCTCGATGAAGTGGAGCGGGAAGATGCGAAAACGACCGATACCGAGAAGAACGTTCGTCTGGATCTGGCGCGGGAGAACAGCATCGGCGGCTTCTGGGGCGAGGTTAAGTTCGGCGGCAAACTCAGCCGCCGCGACAAGGACAACGACCAGGAGACGTGGATCTACGAGGGTCTCGGCGACTATTACAGCGCCGATCAGTTGAGCCAGGCCAATGTCGGCGGCGCCGGCGCCATCGACTCGCTGCTCGTCGATCTGGATCGGGACCTCTTCTATGACGAAGAGGAGTCGCGCATCAACGACTTCGATATCCAGGAAGACATCGACGCCGCCTACCTCATGCAGAGTGTGGATGTGGAGGACTGGCGCTTCATTGCCGGCGTGCGCTACGAAGGTACCCACCTGGAATCCGAAGGAACCGGGCTGCGCGATGGTGAATTCGAATCGGTCGAGGCGAGCCAACGTTACGATCACTGGCTCCCCGGGCTACACGCGCGCTATCAGCTGACCGACGAAACCCAGCTGCGCGCCGCCTGGACCAACACCGTGGTCCGTCCGACGTTCGGCCAGATGGCCCCTGGCTATGCCATCGACGGTGACGAAGCCAGCTTCGGTAATCCCGATCTCGAAGCGCTGGAGTCGTCGAACTTCGATGTCGGCATCGAGCACTACATGGGCCGCAGCGGCGTCGTTTCAGCGTTCACTTTCTACAAAGACATCGACAACTTCATCTACCAGACCGACCTGGCGGGCACGGGTGAGTGGACGGATTTCTACGAAGCAGCGACCTTCGCCAACGGTGACAGCGCCAAGGTTTACGGGCTCGAACTGGCTTACTCGCAGAAACTCGACTGGCTGCCGGGCATCTGGGGCGGTCTGATCGTTAGCGCCAACGCCACCTTCAGCCGCTCGGACGCCACGATTACCGGATCCGACGTCGACAGCGGACAGACGCTGAGCCGCGACGTCGATCTCCCCAATCAGTCCGATCGTGTCGCCAATCTCACGCTGGGATGGGAAAACGAGCGTCTCAGCCTACGCGCCTCCGCCAACTACAAGTCCGATTATCTGGCCGAAGTGGGCGCGATCGGCGATGCCGATCACGACCTCTATACCGACGACCAGCTCTTCCTCGATCTCGGCGCGCGTTACTTCCTGACGCCCTACCTGCGCCTGTCGTTCGATGTCGCCAACGTCACCGACGAGGCGTACTACGTATACACCGGCTCGCACGACTACAACGCGCAGTACGAGCAATACGGTCCGACCTACAAGCTCGGTCTGACGCTGACCAACTTCTAACCCAAAAGGCTTCATTCGACGAATGAAGCCTCTTTTTCACGATGGAATTCGTTAAATGACTGGATATTCACTGCGCGTCGCTTGCAAGCGCTCGCTGGTCGTCGGGCTGGTTACCCTCGGCGGACTGACCCACGCCGGCACGGCTCTCTGCGCCAACCCAACGCTTGAGGTCGCTGATGCCGGCGAAACCGTCGAGGCCGCGCGCCTACTGGATACACGAAACTCGGACCTGAGCGCAGAACGACTGCTGAGCGGCGCCGACGGGTTGCGTCTGCTCGACGCGACGGGGGCCACCGTCGCTAGTCTCGACGGCCACTTTGGTGCGCTGGATACCCGACTCGACCGCCAGGGTCTGCTGGTTGCCGCCCTCGACGAAAATCGTCAACAAGCGGCCCTGATACGCTTTCGCGACGAGGAATTCTCAAAGCCCATCTATCTCGAACGCTCCGATTTCAAGATCGACGGGCTCTGCCTCTATCGCGACCCGGCCCGAAATACTTTCGTCTTCCTCATCGGTGAGGAGGGTCGCGGTGAGCAGTGGCTCGTCGATCATGCGGATCGCGATGTCACCCTGCGTCGGGTTCGCCAATTGAGTTTTCCACCCGCCAGCGAACACTGCCAAGTGGACGACGCCAATGCCGATCTCCTGATCAACGAGGAGAATGTCGGTCTGTGGCGCTATGACGCCTCCCCCGAAGCCGATCTCGCGCGTCAGCCGGTCGCGCTGCGGCGGCCTTTCGGTGAATTGGAGAAGAGCGCCGCGGGCCTGGCGTTGATTCCGGGTGGGATGCTGATGGTCGACCCCGCCGCCCGGCAACTGCATCGCTTCCAACGCGACGGTGACGGCTGGCAGCCCCTCTCGCCGCTGCCCATCGAATCGGTGCAGGAGCCGGAACAGATCAGCGCGGTCATGCAGGAGGACGGCCTTCGGCTGCTGATCGTGGGCGACGACCGGACTCATGATGCGCATCTGGCATGGCAGGCAGCGCCGGTTTCCGTCCCCTCCTCACCGGTCAGCATTCCGGTCCGCGTGCAGACCGACCCGGTACCGAGCTTGGGCGATGCCGCCGACGACCCCGCTATCTGGCTCTCCGCTCAGCCCGAGCAGAGCCGCGTGCTGGGTACGGACAAGCAGGGCGGACTGGGCGTCTACGATCTCTCGGGGCGCGAGCTTCAGTACCTGCCTGTAGGTCGGGTCAACAACGTCGATGTTCGCGCAGGCTTCACTCTCGGCGATCGTCAGATCGATATCGCCGTCGCCAGCCATCGCGATGACAACGGCCTGCAGTTCTTCTCGATCGACCCTACCAACGGTCACGTCGAAGCGGCCGGTAACGCCGCGACCGAACTCAACGAAATCTACGGGCTGTGCCTTTTCAAGAATAGCGACGGTGCGATCAGCGCCATCGTCAACGACAAGGATGGGCGCTTCGTGCAGTACCGCCTGGGCGCTCATGGCGATCGGATCACGGCCGAGGCCACTCGCCGGTTTGCCGTAGCGACCCAGCCGGAGGGCTGCGTGGCTGATGATCGCCGCGAGCGACTCTTCATCGGCGAGGAGAATCGTGCGGTCTGGACGCTCGAGGCGCGTGCGGATGCCTCAAGCGCCCTGCAGAAAGTCATCGACGCAGACGAGCCCATCGAAGCCGACATAGAAGGCCTGGCGCTCTACCAGGGTGAGGCAAGAAGCTATCTCGTCATCTCCAGTCAGGGCAACGACAGCTATGTCGTCGTCGATGCCGAACCGCCCTACGCACTTCGCGGCGCCTTCCGCTTGGGCCTGAACGCCGAGGCCGGCATCGACGGCGCCTCCGAGACAGATGGCATCGAAGTCACCTCGGCCAATCTTGGCGGTGCCTACTCCCGCGGATTGATGGTTGCTCAAGACGGCCGGAATCGGCTGCCCGAACAGAACCAGAACTACAAATACGCTGCCTGGGCGGATATCGCTCAAGCTTTGCAGCTGGATTGATCGCCCCGGCCGACCGCGATCCGCGGTCGGCTTCAGCCAATGTAACCACCGTCGGCATGGGCCGGCGGTTCAGGAGAGTCTGGACATGCAATCCGCCGTCGAACAGATCACCGTCTGGAGTCTGATCACTGACGCCAGCCCCCTCGTGCAAGGCGTCATGCTCATCCTACTGCTGGCATCGATCGTCAGTTGGTATCTCATCATCCGCCGAAGCGGTGTCATGCGGCGTAGCGAGCGTGAATTCCACCGGTTCCAACGAACCTTTCGCGATTCGCGCCAACTAACGCCGCTCATGGAGAAGGAGATCAGCCGCGACGCCGGCATGGGCCGCATCTTCCAGTCAGGCTACGCGGCCTACACGGCGCTGAACGCGACACCCGGCATCGCACCGGACTCGCTGATCGAAGGCGTCGACAGAACGCTCGCCGTCGCGGTCGCCGAGCAGGAAGAGCGACTCGAGAAGGGCCTGCCGATGTTGGCTACCATCGGCTCGGTGTCACCCTATATCGGCTTGTTCGGAACCGTATGGGGAATCATGAACTCCTTTCTTGGCCTGTCTCAGGTAGAGCAGGTCACGTTGGCCACCGTCGCGCCTGGTATCGCCGAGGCGCTGATCGCCACCGCGATAGGTCTTTTCGCTGCCATTCCCGCGGTCATCGCCTACAACCGATTCTCGGCACGCAATCACAGCCTGGTGTCGCGCTACTACGCTTTCGCCAACGAACTACAAGCACGACTCCACTGCGCCGCTCACAGCGACAGACAGCCGTTGCCGGAGGCCGCCTGACATGGCTGCGTTGAAAAAGCCCGCCACGCGCCATAAACCCAAGGCCGAGATGAATGTGGTGCCCTATATCGATGTAATGCTGGTGCTGCTGGTCATCTTCATGGTCACCGCACCGATGCTGACTCAGGGCGTCGCGCTCGAGCTTCCGAAGGTCGCCGCACAAGCGCTACCGACGCCGGGTGAACGGCGCATCGTCACTCTCTCGGTCAAGGCCGATGGCAGCTATTACTGGCACCTCGGCAGCGAAGTCGATACCGAAACGCGCTCGGAAACGGCCGCCGATCGGGCGGCAATGATCGAGCGCGTGGGAGCTTTGGTGGAAGCCGACCCAGAGACGCAGATCTATGTGCGGGCCGACGAAAACGCCGACTACGGGCGCGTCGTGTCGGGCATCGCCGGTTTGCAGCGCGAGGGCATCACGCGCTTGGGACTGATCACCGAGGCCCCGGAGTGACCATGTCAGACACTGCCGATGTCACCAAGCCACCCGCCTCTGCCTCGCGCTGGCACGAGAGAGCAGTGCCGCTGCTAGCGACGCTGGCGCTTCACGGAGGGGCGCTGTTGCTTGTTTCGATGGCCTGGTCGCAGACACCGCCATCCCCGCCGTCGCGCACGCTGAGCACCGAGATGCTGAAATTACCGAGCCCGGCATCGCCAGAGCCAACCGAGGCCTCGCCGGAGGCGGAAACGGCGCCGCCTGAGCCGCAGCACGTATCCAACCCTAGCCCGCCAAGCGTACCCGACGAGAGCGAACCCCCGCCTCCGGAGCCGGCGCGCGCGCTCCTCGAGGAAGCGGAACTTGCCGAGGAGCGCATCGAACAGGAGCGCCTCGAGCAGAAGCGCCTCGAACAGGAGCGCCTCGAACAGGAGCGCCTCGAACAGGAGCGCCTCGAACAGGAGCGCCTCGAGCAGGAGCGTCTCGAACAAGAGCGTCTCGAACAAGAGCGTCTCGAACAGGAGCGACGACAGCAAGCGCGGGAGGCACAGGCTCGGGAAGCGGCGCTACAGGAACAGATCCAACGAGAGGCAGTTCTCGAGCAGCAGCGCGAGGCTGCGCAACGCGAACAGGGCCGCGCCGAAGCGGCGCAAAGAGCCGCCGCTTCAGCGGCCGCCGATACCAGCCAGTACCGGCCGATCAACAAGCAGGCTCCCGACTACCCTCAAAACGCACTGAATCGTCGCATCGAGGGGGAATGCACCGTAGCCTACCGGGTCAATACGCAGGGTCGGGTGGAGAATCCGCATGTCGTCGGCGACTGCCATCCCATGTTCGTTCGGCCGTCGCTGGAAGCCGCCCGCCAGTTTCGTTACGAACCCCGGGTCGTCAGCGGCCAAAGAGTCGTCGTACCCGAGGTGAAGAACACCTTCCACTACCGGATCGAATGACGAGCGGTGCTGTTAGAGCACATCGGCTCACGGCGGCTCGTGCCCTGTCGGCGATCAGCGCTAGAACAGATCGCCGCGCATCGACGGATCGAACTCGCTATAAAAACGCCCCGAGTCGCGACCCGGGGCTTGTGACGATACGAGAGGAGATCAAGGCACGAGAGGGTGCGGGAAGCAATCAAGCTCGCTCGCGCAGGATACCGAGCATGCGTTTGAGCGGCTCTGCCGCGCCCCAGAGGAGCTGATCGCCGACACTGAAAGCGGTCAGGTACTCGCCGCCCATCGCCAGCTTGCGCAGGCGGCCGACGGGCACGTCCATCGTGCCACTCACCGCCGACGGCGTGAGCTGCTGCACCGTCGCCTCCTGGGTGTTGGGGACGACCTTGACCCAGGGATTGTGGTGCGCCAGACGATCCTCGATCTCGTCGAGCGGCACGTCCTGCTTCAGCTTGATGGTGAACGCCTGGCTATGGGAGCGCATCGCGCCGATACGCACGCAGAGGCCGTCGATGGGAATGGGGCTGTCGCCGGTGGCGAGAATCTTGTTGGTCTCGACGCCGCCTTTCCACTCCTCCTTGCTCTGGCCGTTGTCCATCGCCTTGTCGATCCACGGCAGCAGGCTGCCGGCCAGCGGCGCGCCGAAGTTGTCGACCGGGAAATCACCGCCACGCATGTTGGCGGTGACGTCGCGATCGATATCCAGAATCGCGCTCGACGGCGTGGCCAGGTCGCCGGCCACCGAGGCATGCAGCGCCCCCATCTGATTGAGCAGCTCGCGCATGTGCTTGGCGCCGGAGCCGGAGGCGGCCTGATAGGTCATGGAGGTCATCCACTCGACCATGTCCGCTTCGAACAGACCGCCGAGCCCCATCAGCATCAGGCTGACGGTGCAGTTGCCGCCCACGAATGTCTTTGCCCCACGGTCGAGCTGCGCGTCGATGACGCCGCGGTTGACCGGGTCGAGGACAATGGTCGCCTCGTCGGCCATGCGCAGCGTGCTTGCCGCATCGATCCAGTAGCCCTGCCAGCCGGCTTCGCGCAGATTCTGATAGACCGCGCCGGTATAGTCGCCGCCCTGGCAGGTGACGATCACGTCCATCGCTCGCAGTTGATCGATGTCGTTGGCGTCCTTGAGCGGTGGCACGTCGACGCCGACGTCCGGGCCGGGCTGGCCGGTCTGGGAGGTGGAAAAGAAGATCGGCTCGATCCCGGCGAAATCGTTGTCGTCCAGCATGCGCTGCATCAGCACGGAACCGACCATTCCGCGCCAGCCCACGAATCCGACTTTCAGCATCGTTGAACTACCCCGCGATACGTTGGAATTGAATGAAACTCGAGGCCGCTCGCGGCGGCCGGCGATGTCAGTCTAGCGCACCTCGGCGCTCGCCTCGGCTCGCGTGCCGGTTCATGCCTGGTTAAAAGCGGCCAGCACGGCGTCGCCCATTTCGCCGGTGGACACCTGACGCGTCCCCGGATAGGCGATGTCCGCCGTGCGCAGGCCGTCGTCGAGCACCTGACCGACGGCGCGCTCGATGCGCGCGGCAAGCTCGGCCTGGCCCAGCGAGTAGCGCAGCATCATCGCCACCGAGAGTATCGTCGCCAGCGGATTGGCCAGGCCCTGGCCGGCGATGTCCGGCGCGCTGCCGTGGCACGGCTCGTACATGCCCTGCTGGCGCTCGTTGAGCGATGCCGAGGGCAGCATGCCGATGGAGCCTGTCAGCATCGCCGCGGCATCGGAGAGGATGTCGCCGAACATGTTACCGGTCACCACCACGTCGAACTGCTTGGGCGCGCGCACCAGCTGCATGGCGGCGTTGTCGACGTACATGTGCGTAAGCTCGACGTCCGGATACTCCGGCGCGAGACGGTTCATCACTTCGCGCCAGAGGATGGTCACCTCGAGCACGTTGGCCTTGTCCACCGAGCAGAGCTTGCCGCCGCGCTTTTGCGCCATCTCGAAGGCGACGCGACCGATACGCTCGATCTCCGACTCCGAGTAGACGTAGGTGTTGTAGCCGACGCGCTCACCGTCGCGCTCTTCGATTCCCCGGGGCTGGCCGAAGTAGATCCCGCCGGTCAGCTCGCGCACGATCATGATGTCGAGCCCGGCGACCACCTCCGGCTTCAGCGTCGACGCCTCGGCGAGCTGCGGATAGAGCAGCGCCGGGCGCAGGTTGGCGAACAGATTCAGATTCTTGCGAAGCCCCAGCAGCCCCTTTTCTGGCCGCTTGGAGAGATCTTCCAGCGTATCCCACTGCGGCCCGCCGACGGCGCCGAGCAGGATGGCATCGGCCGACTTCGCCTTCGCAAGCGTCGCCGCCGGCAGCGGATCGCCGGCTGCGTCATAGCCGGCGCCGCCCACCAGCGCTTCCTCGAGTTCGACATCGAGACCGGCATCACGACAGGCGTTCAGAATCTTGACCGCCTCGGCGGTGATTTCCGGGCCGATGCCGTCACCCGGCAGCACCAGAATTTTCTTGCTCATGCGTTTTCCTCAAGCGTGTTCTTTGGTCGCCCACAACACCAGCATATCGGTCGTGAAGGAACCGTCGTCGGCGATCTCGAAGGCGTCGCGCACCTCCTGACCGACCTGGCTCTGTAAATGGCGAATCGCGTCGCGCATTACATCCGGCGTGCGCATCCGAGCAATCCACGTGTCGAAATCCAGGCGAAGGCGCTGGCGCGAACTGGCGGTCATCACCAGTCCGGCTTCACCGATCATCTGTGCCCACTCACTGGGGGCGTAATCGCGCACATGGCTGGTGTCCCGCAGCATCTCGACGCTTTGCAGGAAGCTATCGAAAAGCGGCTGTTCCGATGCTGTCACGTCAATGAATGCGGCCAGTCCGCCCGGCTTCAGGACTCGCCGCGCTTCACGCAGCGCCAGCCCAACGTCACGCCAGTGATGCGCAGAGAAGCGGCTGCACACCACATCGAAGCTGTTGTCCGCGAACGGCAACGACTCGGCAATGCCCTGCACGGTTTCAATCGTGTTCATGCCCCGTTCGGCGGCGGCGCCGGCCACCACCTCGAGCATCCGGGGCGACAGGTCGTAGGCGACGACATGCTGAGCCAGGTCGGCCACCTGGAAACTGACGTGACCGGCGCCACAGCCGAGATCTAGCACGCGCGCCTCGGCGATCGCCCCGACCCGCTCACGCAGCGGCGCGAACTCCTGACCTTGGGCGTGGACGCTACTGCTGATGTAGGCACCCGCCTGAGCGCCAAACTGGCGCTCGACCACCGCATCGTGATCGTTCTTCGCAGGGACCTCAGACATCTCGAAACAGCCAGGGCTGAGCGGCGCGATGGCGCGATTCGAACTCGGCGATCGCACCACCCTGCTCCAGCGTCAGGCCGATGTCGTCGAGCCCCTCGAGCAGACAGTGTTTACGAAACGGGTCGACATCGAACGGGATCTCCTCACCGCTCGAGGTGATGACGCGCTGCTTGGCGAGATCGATATCCAGCCGGTATCCCTCGTTGGCCTCGGTCTCCTGGAACAGCCGTTCGACGGTCTCTTCGGCCAGGGGAATCAGCAGAATGCCGTTCTTGAACGAGTTGTTGTAGAAGATATCGGCAAAGCTCGGGGCGATTACCGCGCGGAAGCCGAAGTCGTCCAGGGCCCAGGGGGCGTGCTCGCGGGAGCTGCCGCAGCCGAAGTTACGCCGAGCCAGCAGCACCTCGGCACCCTGGTAGCGCGGACGGTTGAGCACGAACTCCGGATTGAGTGGTCGCTGGGAGGCGTCCTGGCCGGGATAGCCTTCGTCGAGATAGCGGAGCTCGTCGAACAGGTTCGGGCCGAAGCCGGTACGCTTGATCGATTTCAGAAACTGCTTGGGAATGATCAGGTCGGTATCGACGTTGGCGCGATCCAGCGGCGCGACCAAGCCCTGCAGGCGTTCGAATTTCTTCATGACGGGTCTCCTCAGGCGCTCAGCGCATCGCTCGGGGCGTAGTCGTAGTCACGCACGTCGACGAAGTGACCCTCGATGGCCGCGGCCGCGGCCATCGCCGGGCTCACCAGGTGCGTGCGTCCGCCATAACCCTGCCGACCTTCGAAGTTACGATTCGACGTGGAGGCGCAGCGCTCGCCGGCGCCCAGCTTGTCGGCGTTCATCGCCAGACACATCGAGCAGCCCGGCTCGCGCCATTCGAAGCCGGCTTCGATGAAGATCTTGTCGAGCCCTTCGGCCTCGGCGAGGCGCTTCACCAGCCCCGAGCCCGGCACCACCATGGCGAGCTGGATGCCGTCGGCAACCTTGCGCCCACGGGCAACCTTGGCCGCTTCGCGCAGATCCTCGATGCGCGAGTTAGTGCAGGAGCCGATGAAGATCTTGTCGAGGGTGATGTCGGTGATCTTCTGCCCGGCCTCGAGGCCCATGTACTCCAGTGCGCGGGTCATGCCGCGGCCGACCGTCTCGTCCTCGGCAGCGGCCGGGTCCGGCACGTTGGCGGAGACGTTGACCACCATCTCCGGACTGGTACCCCAGGTCACCTGCGGTTCGATGTCGGCGGCGTCGAGCTCGACCACCTTGTCGAAGGGCGCATCGGCATCGGAGACCAGCTCACGCCACGCCTCTACCGCCGCCGGCCACTGCGCGTCGCTCGGCGCGTAGGGACGGCCGCGCAGGTACTCGATGGTGTTGTCGTCCACTGCCACCAGGCCGACGCGGGCGCCGGCCTCGATCGCCATGTTGCAGATGGTCATGCGTCCCTCCATGGAGAGATCGCGAATCGCGCTGCCGGCGAACTCGATGGCGTAGCCGGTGCCGCCGGCGGTGCCGATACGCCCGATCACCGCCAGCACGATGTCCTTGGCCGTGACGCCGAGGCCGAGCTCACCCTCGACGCGCACCTGCATGTTCTTCATCTTCTGCGCGATCAGGCACTGGGTCGCCAGCACGTGCTCGACCTCGGAGGTGCCGATACCGTGAGAAAGCGCGGCGAAGGCGCCATGGGTGGCGGTGTGGGAGTCGCCGCAGACGACGGTCATCCCGGGCAGCGTGGCGCCCTGCTCCGGGCCGACCACATGGACGATGCCCTGACGTTCGTCGTTGATGCGAAACTCTTCGATATCGAAGCTTTCGCAGTTCGAGTCCAAGGTCTCGACCTGAATCCGCGAGACGTCGTCGAGAATGCCGGCATTGCCCGCCGAGCGCTCCTTGAGCGTGGTGGGCACGTTGTGATCCGGCGTTGCCAGGTTGGCATCACGCCGCCACGGCTTGCGCCCGGCCAGCCGCAGCCCCTCGAAGGCCTGCGGCGAGGTGACTTCGTGCAGCAGGTGGCGATCGATATAGATCAGTGCCGAGCCGTCGTCGCGGCTGGTCACCAGGTGCTGCGTCCACAGCTTGTCGTAAAGGGTCTGGCCTGCCATCGGTTCTCTCCTCCGTCGCTCACCGTCTGCGCGGCGTCGTCGACCGGGTTCTCGAGGGAAGGCGTCAGCGCGACGCCTCCCGTAGTCGGCGCGTTCACTGGCGCGCTCGGAATCGTGAAGCCAGCTTACGGTTTTCGCTTCCATAAAGACAATTCATCTTTATCATGCTTTGGATTCCATAAAGGAATTCATAAGCGGAACTCGAGAGCCCAGGTCGATAGCCGAAGGCGAAAATCGGGGTCAAAAACGCAATCCGAGAGCGGCAATCGCGACGCGCCCCGCGTCAGGCATGTCGCGCTCGACCGGCGCACAGGGAAACGCCCATGGATACCCAGAGCCTTCAGGCCTTCATTGCGGTAGCGGATCTCAAGTCGTTCTCGCTCGCCGGCGAGCAGCTTCACCTGACCCAGCCGGCGATCAGTAAGCGCATCGCCACGCTGGAGTCGCAGACCGGGGCCAAGCTCTTCGATCGGATCAACCGCCGCGTCGGGCTCACCGAGGCGGGCCGGCTACTGCTACCCCGGGCACGCCAGATTCTGCAGCTGGTCGAGGATAGCCGGCGCCAGCTCACCAATCTGAGCGGCGAGGTGCGCGGCAGCCTGACGCTGGCCACCAGTCACCACGTCGGGCTGCACCGGCTGCCGCCGGTGCTCAAGGCGTTCACGCAGGCGTATCCCGAGGTCGATCTCAATCTGCGCTTTCTCGACTCCGAGCAGGCCTATCACGGGGTGCTCTCCGGGGAGATCGAACTCGCGGTGGTGACCCTCTCCCCGCAGCCGAACCCGCAGGTCGAGTCGATTCCGGTATGGGTCGACCGCCTGCGTTTCGTCTGCGCCCCGGAGCATCCGCTCGCCGGGCGCGGCCCGCTCGAGCTCGTCGACCTGGTGGGTCATCCGGCGGTACTGCCGGGGCCGCTCACCTTCACACGGGACATCGTCGTCGACGCCTTCGACCGGGCGGGGCTCGCCGTCGACGTGGCGCTGTCGACCAACTACCTGGAGACGCTCAAGATGATGGCGAGCATCGGGCTGGGCTGGAGCGTGCTGCCGGAGAGCATGATCGATGCCGACGTCGTGACTCTCGAGGTCGTTCACCCGCCCATCGAACGTCGACTGGGCTACCTCGTGCATACCGAGCGCACGCTCTCCAACGCCGGACGCGCGATGATCGCCGAGCTGGAAGCGGCGCGGGTGTCGCTCGACTGAGCGCGTCCGCGTCGCCAGCCCCGCTGCCCCGTCGTTAACGACGAAAGGCCCCTCTCGGAGCCCTTCGTCGGTACGCGCAACACGGATTCGGCCGATTCGCCTCGACGCTGGTTCGCCTCGACGCTGAGTCGCCTCGACGCTGGTTCGCCTCAACGCTGAGTCGCCTCAACGCTGAGTCGCCTCAACGCTGAGTCGCCTCAACGCTGGCCGAGTTGGGGCGTATCGACGTGAACGTCGGCGTTCTGGCCCCGATGGCGCAGCCAGTGATCCATCAGCGTGAGTGCCATCATTGCCTCGGCGATGGGCGTAGCGCGAATCCCGACGCAGGGGTCGTGGCGGCCCTTGGTGACGACTTCCGTCGCTTGACCGTCGACGTCGATGGAGCGCCCGGGCTGGGTAATGCTCGAGGTCGGCTTGAGTGCCAGCCGGGCGACGATCGGCTGGCCGCTGGAGAGCCCGCCCAGTACGCCGCCGGCATGGTTGGAGAGAAAGCCCTCTGGCGTCATCTCGTCGCGATGCTCGCTGCCGCGCTGGGAGACCGTGGCGAAGCCGTCGCCGATCTCCACGCCCTTGACCGCGTTGATGCCCATCAGACCGTGGGCCAGATCCGCGTCGAGGCGATCGAACACCGGCTCGCCGAGCCCCACCGGTACCCCCTCGGCGACCACGGTGATCCTGGCGCCAACGCTATCCTGGTCGCGACGCAGCTGATCCATGTACGCCTCGAGTTCGGGCAGCTTCTCCGGGTCCGGGCAGAAGAAGGGATTGTCGTCGACGCCCTCCCAGCTCTTGAAGTCGATCTCGATCGGACCGAGCTGGCTCATGTAGCCGCGCACGCTCACCCCCCGGGCGGCCAGCCACGCCTTGGCGATGGCGCCGGCGGCCACGCGCATGGCCGTTTCGCGGGCGCTGGAGCGCCCACCGCCGCGGTAGTCGCGAACGCCGTACTTGTGATGGTAGGTGTAGTCTGCGTGCGCCGGGCGGAACTGATCCTTGATCTTCGAGTAGTCCTTGGAGCGCTGATCGGTGTTCTCGATCAGCAGCCCGATCGGTGTGCCGGTGGTTCGGCCCTCGAAGACGCCGGAGAGAATGCGCACCGTGTCCGGCTCGCGGCGCTGGGTGGTGTGCCGCGACGACCCCGGGCGGCGGCGGTCGAGATCACGCTGCAGGATCGTCTCGTCCAACGCCAGCCCCGGCGGGCAGCCATCGACGATGGCGCCGAGCGCCGGGCCGTGGCTCTCGCCGAACGTCGTGACGGTGAACAGCTTGCCGAAGGTGTTGCCGGACATGCGCGATCCTCGATGAGTGAAGTGACTGTCGGCCGCGCGTGAGCGGCCGTTCGATGCGTCGAATGCGTGGGTGGCAAGCGCCGGGCGTCAGACCGGCTCGGCGGCGAAGGTGTCGGCATGCAAGTCGAGCGCCTCGGCGCTGAGAGCGAAGACGCCCTCGCCGCCGCGTTCGAACTCCAGCCACAGGAATTCGACCTCGGGAAAGGCGGCCTCGAGATGGCGCTGGGAGTTACCCACCTCGACGATCAGCACGCCGCCGTCGTTGAGATAGGCGCGCGCCTCGCGCAGGATCCGCCGCACGATGTCCAGGCCATCGCTGCCGGCGCCGAGGGCCAGGTCCGGCTCGTGGCGATACTCTGCCGGCATCGCGGCGAGATCCCGCCGGTCGACGTAGGGCGGGTTGCTGACGATCAGGTCGTAGCGCTGCCCGGCCACCCCTGCGAAGAGATCGGAGGTCACGGCACGGACCCGTTGACCGACGTCGTGACGCACGATATTGGCCTTGGCGACGTCGAGCGCTTCCACGCTCAAATCGACCAGATCCACTTCGGCGGTGGGTAGATAGAGGGCGGTGGCGATGCCGATACACCCCGAGCCGGTGCAGAGATCGAGCACGCGGGCCGGCGGCATCTCGAACCACGGCTCGAAACCCTGCTCGATCAGCTCAGCGATGGGTGAGCGCGGGATGAGTACGCGCTCGTCGACCTCGAACGGGAAGCCTGCGAAGAACGCTTCGCCGAGCAGATACGGCAGCGGCAGACGGGATCCGGCACGCTTTTTCACCAGCGAGACGATGCGTTGGCGCTCGCTGATCAACAGCCGCGCGTCGAGTATCGCCGGATCGCTGTCCCACGGCAGGTGCAGCGCGCCGAGTACCAGCGCCACCGCCTCGTCCCAGGCGCTGTCGGTGCCATGGCCGAAATGCAGACGATGCGCGTGAAACTCGCTGGTGGTCCAGCGCAGACAGTCGCGGATGCTGATCAGATCGGCGGCTAGGGCATCGTCACTGAGCGAAAGGCTCGACGGCATCGAAGGCATAGGGACACGGCTCACGGGCAAAAAACGGAGCACGATTGTACCTGCATGTGTACCGACATGGCACCGGGGCGCCGTCGCCTGCGACCGATGACGCTGGTGACCGTCGAGGACGAGGCAAATCCGCTCCGAACCGATTACCCTAGGCGCTCGCGACGTCGAGACGCGCCATGATGGTTCGATAGGACGGCGCGACAGGACGGCGAGATGAAAACAAGACCGTGGCGGGTCTCGCCGACCGGCCCACGGATACGTTTCGAGCAACTCATACGGCAGGCAAGAGGCAGGCGGCGATGACCCAGTTTTCCGACGACGATGACGACCACAACGCCTTTCGTCAGGCGCTGGAAGCCGCCGGCGTGCGCAAGCTGAAGACCAACCGCGCCGACGTCGGCCGCCCTCGAAAGACGCCGCCTGACGCCGCGGCGCGACGGAAAGCGGCGACGCAGGCGCCGACCGCCGCGCGCTCGCGGCTCTCCGACGGCGGGGTCGAGGCCGTCACGCCGCACCAGCGGCTCGAGTTCGCGATCCCCGATCTGCCCGCGCGCACCTTCGCCAAGCTCAAGCGCGGTCAGACCGGCTGGGCCGGCGGCCTCGATCTGCACGGCTATACCGTCGACGAGGCGCGGCTGGAGCTGGAAACCTTCATCGACGACGCCATTGCCAACCGCCTGCGCTGCGTGCTGGTGGTTCACGGCAAGGCACGCGGCGCGCGCGGCAGCGGCGTCGACTATCCGGTGATCAAGAGCCACGTCAACGCCTGGCTTCGGCACTGGTCCCACGTCATGGCCTTCTGCTCGGCAAGTGAGATCGACGGCGGCACCGGCGCGGTCTATGTGCTGCTGCGCACTCGCGACCTCGACGACCGCTGAGATCGATCGCAGGCCCACGAGACGTGCACCCCATCGACCCTCTCGACGCCGCGCTACGTCCGCGCGCTAGGCGCGTCGCGACCAGGCGACGATCGCCTCGACCACCGCCGCCACCTGAAGTCGCTCCAGATGCAGGTGGTGACCGCCGCCGAGCACACGACGAGCCAGCCGCGGCATTCGCTGTCGCGCCGTCGCGACCAGCGCCCGTTCTCCCAGCACGCCCTGAGTCGCCTGCACCAGCAGTGCGGGGGCCGTCACTCGCTCGACGGCCTCCAGTGCCTGCGCGGGCGTCAGCCGCGATAACGATGGCCAGACGAGTCGGCGGTCGGTGCGCCAGTACCAGCGCCCATCACTGCCGCGGGCCAGGTTACGCTCGACGATGGGTTTCACCGTATCGCCATCCAACCTTGTCACGCCACCGCGAACGCGGGCCGCGACGGCCGCATCGAGACTCTCGAAGCCGCGACTGGCGCTCTGCCCCCGGCGCCGCGCCTGCAGCGCCAGGCGCAGCTGCTCTACGCTCTCCTCGGCCTCGACGGTGGTACCGACCAGCCCGTCGATCAGCACCAGCCGCTCGACCCGTTCCGGTAGCGCCGCGGCGAGCAGTGTCGCGATGCTGGCGCCGAGCGAATGCCCGAGCAGCGTCACCGCAGTCGAGTCCGGCGTCAGCGCCTCCAGCGCCTCGACCACGTCCGGCAGGTAGCCGAGCAGCGGATAGTCCGCGCCTTCGCCGCGGTGCGCGGAATGGCCGTGGCCCGGCAGATCCAGCGCGACCAGCCGAACGTCGAGTTCACGGACCAGCAGCGGCGCCAACCGGCTGAAGCTCGCCGCATTGTCGAGCCAGCCATGTAGCGCCAGCCACAGCGGCGCATCGGACCGCCCCCAACTGAGCGCCGCGTAGCGCCCGTCGTTCAGCGTTAGCGTCTCAGCCGACATTCGACGTCGCCTCGAGCGAATTCAGCGCCGCCCAAATCCCCTCGCGCGTGGCTTCGGGGTGCTCGAACGGGAACATGTGGCCGCCCGGCACCTCGCGTACGCCGATGCCAAGCCCCTCGAGGGCGCGGCGTCTGGGTGGGGTGAGCAGCGCCGAGCGGTCGCCGGCAAGCACGATCAAGGGCACCTCCAGGCGTTTGAGTACGCCTCCGAGGTGGTCCGGCAGGTTGCGGAACACGGCCGCTTCCGCCCTCGGCGTGAAACGCAGCCGCACGGCCCCCGCCGCTGCCGGCTCGGTGGCGCCGGTGACGTAATCCGCCATCGCCTCGTCGGTGAAGTCACGAAAGAGCGCCCGGCGGCGCAGCGAGCGGCGCATGACCTCACCGCTCGGCCACTGTTCGCGGCGCCGGAGTGCTTTTCTCGCCGGCGTCATGCGGTCGACGAAGCCCGTCATCTTGGCAAGCTTGAGCGCGAGTGCGTCCCGCCCCAGCAGCAGCGGCGGGTCGAGCGCCACGACGGCGCGCAACCGCGACGGCGCTCGCGCCGCCGCCATGATCGACAGCACCCCGCCCATGGAGTGGCCGACGGCCACGAACGGCCCCGGCACGTCTCGGGTCTTGTCGAGATATTCATCGCAGAGCGAGGACCAGTTGCGGTCGATGGGAAAGTCGGCATCGTGCGCCAGACGATCCAGCGGGTGCAGCAAGAACGTCTCGGCGAGCGGGCCGAGCAGGGTTTGGTAGCTCGCGCCGGTAAAACCGTTGGCGTGGGCGAAGACCAGAGATGGACGCATCGGTAGGCAGATTCCCGTAAACTGTCGCCTTTCGTCGAATACCCCACCGGCCCGACGTCTCACCAGGACGCCCCTTTCGTCTCACCGACGGACCCGGGCCAAGGGTATCCACTCGCTAGCTGATTGAAGGATTGTACCGTGCCTCGCCAAGGTTCCCATCGCGATACGCGCCTACGTAACCGCCTTTTCTGGACCGTCATCGTCGTCGCGCTCGCCGTCGGCTTCTGGTTCGTGGGAGCAGACTGATTCATGGGGCTGCTCGCCGCGTTCACGCACACCCTCGAAATCACCCTGCCCGTTTTTCTGATGGTCTTTCTCGGGCTCGGCCTGAAGCGCATCGGCTGGATCGATTCGCACTTCATCACCACCGCCTCGATGCTGGTGTTCAAGGTAACCATGCCGGCGCTGCTCTTTCTGAGCATCGTCAACGCCGATCTCGAACGCGCCCTGCAGCCCACGCTGATCGGCTATTTTCTCGGCTACACCGTAGTCAGCTTCTTCCTCGCCTGGGGCTGGGCGATCTGGCGCCATCCCCGCGTGGAGCGCGGCATCTTCACTCAGGGCGCGTTTCGAGCCAACAACGGCATCGTCGGGCTGGCGCTGGCCGCCAGCCAGTACGGCGAATACGGCCTGTCGGTGGGCGGCATCTTCGCCGGCGCGGTGATCGTGATCTACAACGTGCTCTCGGTCATCGTGCTGTCGATCTACAGCGAGAAGGCGGCGACGGACATGCGCTCGCTGCTGCGCAATCTCGCCAAGAACCCGCTGATCCTGAGCGTAGTGTTCGCGATTCCGGTGGCGCTATTCGATATCGATCTGCCGGGCTGGCTGAGAACCTCCGGCGGCTACCTCGGGGCGATGTCGCTCCCGCTGGGTCTGATCTGTATCGGCGGGACGCTATCGATCTCGGCGTTCAAGCGCAGCAGCACCATCGCGCTCGATGCGAGCCTGTGGAAACTGGTGTGGGTACCGCTTTTCGGCGTGCTCGGTGCACTCGTCGTGGGCATCCGCGGCCCGGCGCTGGGGGTACTGCTGCTGTTTCTCGGCTCGCCGGGGGCGGCCGCGAGCTTCGTCATGGCCAAAGCGTTTCATGCCAACGACAAGCTCGCGGCCAACATCATCGTGATCACCACCTTTGGTTCGATGCTCACGCTGAGCCTGGGGATGATCGCACTCAAGTGGCTGGGCCTGAACTGATTCCCGCTCGGCGCCACCAGTCAGGTGAGGTCCTGCGCGGACGCTACTGATACCCCGAATAGTTGTCGTAAGCGCGCTTGAGGTGGCGATACATGGTGTCGTGGGCGGCCTCGCCGTCACCGGCGATGATCGCCGCCAGAATCTCGCCATGCTCCTGGGCGACCCGGGAGAGATAGGCATCGACCGCCGCGCTGTCGAGTTCCACCGCAAGCAGCTTGGCCCGCGGAATCGCGCCCTCGTGTAGCTGGTCATACAGAGCGACGAAGAACGGGTTGTGCGTGGCATCGACGATGGCGCGGTGAAAGACATAGTCTTCGTGCCGGGCCTGGCTATCCCCCTCGCAGGCGGCGCAGAACTCGGCGTGGGCGGCCTTCAGGGCCGCGACGTCCGCCGGGGTATGGCGCTTCGCCGCAAGCCCGGCGGCCTGGGAGTCGAGCGTCAGGCGCAGCTCCAGCACGTGAAGAATGTCCTCCACCGTGGTCGCATTGATCCGTTTTGCCGGAAACTGGCTTCCCGGCGAGGAGCGCAGTACCCGGGTGCCGATACCGCGTCGGGTCTCGACCAGGCCCATCGACTTGAGATGCGCGATCGCCTCGCGTACCGCGGTTCGACTGACCCCGAACATCTCGCAGAGCTGGCCTTCCGTCGGCAGCTTGTCACCGACGGCGATCTTGCCCTGGGTGATCAATGCCTCGAGCTGCTGGGCGATCTGCCGTGACAGGCTCTCCTGCATCGAAATGCGTTTCACGCTCCATGCCTGAATCGGCTCCATCGTATCGACTACCTCGCTGGCGATGCCGTGACACGTCGACTCGATTCCCGAGCCACGACAGATGTGACATGAGGCGGCCAAGCCTAACAGTTTGGCCGCCACCTGCAGCACTAGGCGTCGTCGGGATGGCCTATCGCCGTGAACTTGCCGCCCTGGAACACCACGGCGGGGTCGTTGGGATCGAGCGGCCCCGCTGCCGATTCGAGTGCTTCACGCCAAGGCGCAGAGCTCTGCGTCGGGCGCCAGCCGAGAAAGCCAGCATGGCGGTTGTCCCACCACACTTCGTCGTTGTCGGAGACGCCATAGATAACGGTATAACCCAGCTTGGGCGCCTGAAATCCGCGTTCCAGCAGGGCGACGAAGTCTTCAAGGCCCAGCCAGGTCGCGAGCATCCGGGTATCCTGCGGCTCGGGAAAGCAGGAACCGATGCGCACGCTCAGCGTTTCGACGCCAAACTTGTCGTAGTAGAGACTCGCCAGGTCTTCCCCGAAGCACTTGGAAACCCCGTAGAGCGAATCCGGCCGGCGCGGTACCTGCGTGTCGATACGGGTGGTGCGCGGATGGTAGCCAATGGTGTGATTGGAGCTGGCGAAGACGACGCGCGGCCTGCCTTCGTGCCGCGCCGCTTCGTACAGATTGTAGGCGCCGATGATGTTGGCCTGGAGGATGCCTTCCCAGGGCTTCTCGACCGAGATGCCACCGAGGTGCAGCACGCCGTCGCAGCCGGCGACCAGCCGGCGAACCGCCGCGGCATCGGAAAGCTCGCAGGGCACGATCTCTTCGTGGTCGGCCGCATCGCCGATATCGCTGATGTCCGACAGGCGCACCTGTCGCGCCAGCTTCGAGAGATGTGGGCGAATGGCGCGCCCGACGCCCCCCGCGGCGCCGGTGACCAGTAGTCGATTCAGCATTGCCTGCTCCTTTGAATGGTTGTCATGAAAGACCGTACGGCGCTCGCCGCGTCAGCTGCCGAGCCAGGTGGGCAGCGCCAGCGAGACCGCCGGTACGTAGGTGACCAGCATCAGCACCGCGAACAGCGCGATGTAGAACGGCCAGATCGTCTTCACCGTCTGCTCGATCTTGATGCCGCCGATGGCGCTGCCCACGAACAGGCAACCGCCGACCGGGGGCGTGCAGAGCCCGATCCCCAGATTCATCATCATCATGATGCCGAACTGCGTCGGGTCCAGGCCGAACTGCTGGGCGACCGGTAGGAAGATCGGCGTGCAGATCAGGATCAGCGGCGCCATGTCCATGATCATCCCCAGTCCGAGCAGCAGCAGATTGAGCATGAGCAGCACGACGATGGGATTGTCGGAGATGGACGTCAGTGCGTTCACCAGCAGCTCGGGCACGTTGTAGAGCGCCAGCAGGTAGGAGAACGCCGATGCGCAGCCGACCAGAATCATCACCAGCGCCGTCGTCTTGACCGACTGATAGACCGCCTTCTTGAACGGCTCCCAGCGTAGCTCGCGATAGACGAGCCCGGTGATGACGATGGCGTAGATCGCCCCGAAGGCACCGGACTCGGTTACGGTCAGAATGCCCGAGAGCACGCCGCCAACGATAATCACCGCCGTCAGCAGACCCGGCAGCGAGGCGAAGAAGCTGATGACCAGCGCCTCCCATCCCGGAAATGCCTCGCCGCCGTAGCCGCGCTTGACCGCCACCAGGTAGGCGGCGAGCGCGAGCGACAGACACATCAGGACTCCCGGAACGATGCCGGCGACGAAGAGCTGGGTGACCGAGATACCGCCGCCGGCGGCGACCGCGTAGAGAATCATGTTGTGGCTCGGCGGAATCACCACGCCGGCGATCGACGAGGTCACCGTGACGTTGACCGCGTAGTCGGTGTCGTAGCCCTTCTCCTTCATGACCGGAATCAGGATCGAACCGAGCGCCGAGGTGTCGGCCACGGCGGACCCTGAGATCCCGCCGAAGAGCATCGACGAGAAGACGTTGACCATCCCCAGGCCGCCACGAACTCGCCCCACCGCGGCGGAGGCAAACTTCACCAGACGCCGCGAGATACCGCCGTGCAGCATCAGCTCGCCGGCGAAGATGAAAAAGGGGATCGCCAGCAGCGAGAACACCGAAATGCCCGACACGATGCGCTGGAAGCCGACGAACAGCGGCAGCCCTTCGTAAAGAAACGTGACGATCGCCGCCAGACCCACGGCAAAGGCGATCGGCGCGCCGACGATCAATCCGAGTAGGAAGACGCCGAATAGAATGGCAAGGCCCATGATCAGTTCTCCGTGCGTCGTGTAACGGGTGTGCGTCGACTGGCGGTCAGGCGTTGAAAGGCGCTGGCGAGGGTGAACACCACCAGCAGGATCCCGCACGCCACCAAGGGCGCGGCGCGCCAGCTTTCGGACAGCCCGATCATCGGAATCGGCCGGCCGACGTTGTTCATCATCATCAGCCAACCCTGCCAGGCCATGATTCCGCCGAAGCCGAGCACGAACAGATCGGAGAGCGCATGCATGACGACGCGCAGCGCGGGCGGCGCCCCTTCACGCAGAAAGTCGATGCTCAAGTGCGAATTGAAACGCACCCCGGCTGCCGTGCCGAGGCAGGTGATATAGACCACGATCAGCAGCGAAGACTGCTCGATCCAGGTAGGCGTGTCGTTGAGGATGTAGCGGCCGAAGACCAGCCAGCCGAACGACAGAATCAGAAACACCAGTAAGATCCCGGCCACGATCAGACAGGCGCGGGCCAGCCAATCCAGCACCTCGTCCAAGCGGGTGCCGGTGACCGTCGAGTCAGTACTCTTGTTCACGATGCATTCCTGCGATGAACGATGAAGGGTCGACCGGCCCTAGGCAGGGCCGGCCGGGTCAGTCTCAGGGGGTATTGCGAATGTCGTCGATCAGGCTTTCCATTTCCGGGTGATCGTCGATGAAGGCCTGATAGATCGGCTCCATGCGATCCTGGAACGCCTGCTTGTCTTCGATGCCATTGATCTCGACACCCGCCGCCTCGACGACCTTGCGGCTCTCCTCGACTCGCTCGTCCCACAGCCGACGCTGCTCTTCGGCGGCACTCTGTGCCGCGGCACGCACGATCTCCTGGTCCTCGTCGGAGAGCGCATCCCAGCTGGAAGAGGCAACGCACAGGCACTCGGGGATGATCAGGTGCTCGGTCTCGGAGAAGTACTTGGCCACTTCGTAGTGGTTGCTGGATTCAAAGGAGGGGAAGTTGTTCTCAGCGCCGTCGATGACCCCCGTCTTGAGCGACTGGAACACCTCGCCGTAGGACATCGGGGTGGCGTTGCCGCCGAGCGCGTCGACCATCTGGACGTAGAGATCGTTGTTCATCACGCGAAGCTTGAGCCCCCGCACGTCGTCCGGCGTCTCGATCGGATGATCGGTGTCGTAGAAGCTGCGCGCACCGGAGCCAAACCAGGAGAGAACCACCAGATTCTGCTCCGCCAGCGCATCCGCGAAGCGCTCACCGATCTCGCCATCCATCACGCGATACATCTGATCGACGCCGTTGAACAGGAACGGCAGCGACAGCACGTCGGTCTCGGGCACGATCGGGCCCATCGGTCCCATGTTGAAGTTGCCGAAGTCCAGCGCCCCGTTACGGGTCTGGTCGATCGCATCCGGCTGATCGCCCAGCACGGCGTTGTTGTAGACCCGTGGCTCGACCCGCCCTTCGGTCTTCTCGGCGACCTCGTCGGCGAAGGATTTCAACGCCAGCGAATTGGGATAGCCGTCGGGATGGACGTTCCAGCCCCGCCAGGTGTCGGCCTGAGCCGCGAGACTGCTGCCGAGCAGCAGGCCGGCAGCGGCGAGCGAGACCCAGCGCGCGTTGACTGCAGTGTTGCCTTTCTTGTTGTCGAAAACGGAAACCTTGGACATGTGGCGCTCCTTGATGTTTGAGGACGCTTGCTTGTTATCGCGAGCAAGGTTGCCATACATCATATTTAGGACAACATTAGACTTTGGAGGGTCATGGCAGACCGAGTGGCCTGTAATCCGAGGGCTGCAGCCAAAGCCGGCAGCCGCGCCACACGGCGTGACGAACGAAAAAGCGACGCCCGTGGGCATCGCTTTCGACTCGAAGTGCATCCATCGACGGTCACCGCCTCACGGCTTCTTCAGCGCCGCCCTCAGCGAATAGATCAGGAAAACGGCCGCCAGCAGCAGTAACCCCAGGCTAATGGGACGCGTCACGAACGGCTCCCAATCGCCCCCGAAGGTCTGCAGCCCCCGCCGCAGGTTCGTCTCGGCCACCCCACCCAGAATGAGCCCGATCACCACCGGCGCGACGCCGAAGCCGAAGCGCGAGAACAGATAGCCCATCACGCCGATCCCCAGCATCAGATAGACGTCGAAGAGATCGCTATTGATGCTGTAAACGCCTACGGCGCAGAAGACGAAGATCAGCGGAATCAGATAGCTCTGCGGAATCTTCAGAATCTTGACGAACAGCCGAATGCCCAGCCACTGAATGAAGAACATGGCGACGTTCGCCAGTAGAAAGGCGGCGAAAATGCCGTAGATCAGGGCCGGCTGCGAATCGAACAGCGTCGGCCCGGGTTGGATGCCCTGGATCATCAGGCCGCCGACGAGAACCGCCGTGGCGCCCTCCCCCGGTATACCGAGCGTCAGCATCGGAATGAGCGCTCCGCCGACCATCGCATTGTTGGCCGACTCCGACGCCACCACCCCATCGGGGCAGCCCGAGCCGAAATCCTTGCGGTTCTTGGAGAAGCGTTTCGCTTGGTCATAGGCGAGGATCGACGCCACACTCCCCCCCGCTCCCGGCACCGCCCCGACGCCAACGCCGATCAGCGATGACGAGATAAGCAGCCGATAGCGAGAGAGCGTCTCTCTGACGCGCGGAAAAGCCCGCTCCAGACTCTGGCTGCTCTGCATGTCGCGCTTCGGGCCACGCATCTTCTCGACGTCGATCAGTAGCTGCGACACCGCGAAGATCCCCACGATGACCGCCAGGAGATTGACGCCGGTCAGCAGCGACATCTGGCCAAAGGTCAAACGCAGCACGCCGGTCACCTGGTCGGCACCGATGGTCGAGATCAGCATGCCAAAGAGCCCGACGATCAACCCCTTGATCACCGAGTTACCGGAAACCGAGACGATGATCATCAACCCCAGCACGCTGAGAGAGAAATACTCCGCCGGGCCGAACTTGAGCGCTACCGCGGCGATCAGCGGCGAGACGAGAATCAGAATGACGCCACTGATCAGCCCGCCGAATACCGACGCGGCGACGGAGAGCCCCAGCGCCTTGCCGGCTCGCCCGCCGCGGGCCATCGGGTAGGCATCGAACGTCGTGGCGATGGAGCCGGGTGTCCCCGGCATGTTGAGCAATATGGCGGGGACGGAGCCGCCGGCAACGGCACCGCAGAACGCGCCCAGCAGTAGCCCGATTCCCGAGATCGTATCGAGCCCATAGGTCAAAGGCAGCAACAGCGCGATCGCCATGGCCGCCGAGAGGCCGGGCAGTGCCCCGAGGATGATACCCAGGAACGTTCCGATGAGAATGGCAAGAAGCGATAGCGGGCCAAACTGGGCAAAGGCTTCGACGAGCGTCTGCATGGGTTATCTCCTTTTCAGAATCTGACGCGCAGGAACTCGACGAAGACGAGGTAGATGATCAACGCGGCGACGAGCGCGAAAACTGCAGATATTGCGACGACCTTGATGGCCGAACGCTGTGCGGTATGCTGGCGAAGCATCTGCAGATAGAGCGTCGTGACGAGCAGGAAAGCGACGGTGGAGAGTTCGAAGCCTACGTACGCGATACCCAGAACATAGAGCGTCGCGATGGCCAGAAAGCCAACGACGGCGAGGGCCGCCATGCCCTCGATTCGGGCGTGTGCGGATTCCTCCCGTCGACGCAGGCTCCAGCCGCACTTGACGGCATTGATCAGCGACAGCCCAGCTATGGCAAAAGCGATGACACTGGGAAACGTCGACGGCGCGATGGACCCGTTCGCCCCGCCACCGATCTGTGTCGCCATCGAGCCCAGGAACAGGCTCAATGCCACCAGACAAACGCTGAAGATCATCTCTTGAAAATAGCTGGACATCTCTCGCTCCTGGCCTCAGCCGTTATTGCCGACGGACTCGGCCACGGGAATGACCGTTTCGGAGAGGCTATCGACGTAGTCGTCGAAGGAGGGACCCGATTGGAAGTCGACTTCGAGACCGAGATCCTCGATGCGCTTGACGAAGCGCGGGTCTTCGGCGGCGACCTGCAGCGCTTCCACCCAGCGCGCTTTGGTGTCCTCGTCGAGCCCTGCCGGCGCCGCAACGCCACGCCAGTTGCTGATATCGACGTCGTAGCCCTTCTCCTTCATCGTCGGCACGTCCGGCAGCGCATCGCTACGCTCGCCGGACGTCACGAGAATCGGCGTGACGTCGCCTGACTCGAGCGCCCCCCTGAGATCCATGGGGTCCATGACCATGCCGTCGATATGCCCGCCCATGACTGCCGCCACCGCTTCCGGTGCCCCGGGATAGGAGACTTTCTGGTAGTCGACGCCGAGTTTCTGGGAAATGAGAACCGCCATGATGTTGGTCGACGATCCCGTACCCGCATAGGCGATGCGCAGGTCTTCGTTGTTCTCGTCTGCCAGGAAGGATTCGAGATCGTCGATATCCAGATCGCTGCTCAACGCCAGCACATAAGGCACCGAGTAGAGGCTCGCGAGATAGTCGAAATCCTTGTACTTCAGAGGCACGTTACCCAGCCCCTGCTGCGTAAATATCTTGTTGTCGATGGCAACGACCGTTTGCCCATCGGCCTTGGCATTGGCCGCTTTCATGAAGCCGATCGCCCCGCCACCGCCGGAGAGATATCGCGGCACGATGCTGACGTCGAGGTTGTCCTCGAGTGCCGGCTGCAGTGAACGAATGAGATAGTCGGAACCGCCACCGACCGAGGCCGGTGCAATGAAGTCGATGTCACCCTCGGGGAAATCGGCGACTGCCTGATTCATGCCAATGAATGGCACTGCGCCGACGAGTAGTGCGCCAATGATGCGAGATTTAATGATGGCCATTGTCTGCTCCGCCTCTAGTTATGTCTTACATCATACAAACTAAAGGATCACCGGCTTTTTTGAAGTCGACGTTGGTCGGATAAACCGGCAATGACGCGGATGAGAAAGGCGAAAAGGCGGGGATAGAAAGACAATTACCGTGACGCCGCCTCGCATTGTCGCAAGACGACGTCACGGCAATCGAAAGCCGCGTGTGCCGGCTAGGTTCAGCGCACCAGCGCAGGGCGCTTGGGATCGAAGGACCAGCCATCGACCAGATACTGCATCGCCATGGCGTCGTTGCGGCTACGTACGTCGAGGGACTTGTAGAGCGCGTGGGCCTTTTCGACCTGGGCCATGTCCAGCTTGACGCCGAGCCCCGGCGTTTGGGGCACGCTGAGCTTGCCGTCGCGAATCGGGTACGGCTGCTCGGTCAGGCGCTGACCGTCCTGCCAGATCCAGTGCGTGTCGATGGCGGTGATGTCGCCAGGGCACGCCGCGGCGACGTGGGTCATCATCGCGAGCGAGACGTCGAAGTGGTTGTTGGAGTGCGAGCCCCAGGTCATGCCCCACTCGTCGCAAAGCTCGCCCACCATGACCGCACCCTGCATGGTCCAGAAGTGACAGTCCGCCAGCGGGATGTCCACGGCGTTGAGCGCCACCGCGTACTGGAGCTGCTTGAAGTCGGTGGCGATCATGTTGGTAGCGGTCCGCAGACCGGTACGCTTCTTGAACTCGGCCATCGTCTCGCGTCCCGACCAGCTCTCCTCCTGACCGCAGGGGTCCTCGGCGTAGCTCAGGATATCCTTGATCGGTTCCAGCACCCGCACCGCTTCGTCGAGTTTCCAGGCGCCGTTGGGGTCGAGCGTCAGGCGGGCCTCGGGGAACGCTTCGTGCAGCGCACGGATGCAATCGGCCTCCTCTTCGCCACGCAGCACGCCGCCCTTCAGCTTGAAGTCCTTGAAGCCGTAGCGGTCGTAGGCGGCCTTGGCGAGATTGGCCACGGCGTCCGGCGTCAGCGCTTCGCGACGACGGACCTCGTCCCAGGCGTCGACCGGGTTCTCGGCCTTGGGATAGGGCAGATCGGTCTTCGCCGGATCGCCGAGCAAAAAGAGGTAGCCGAGTGCTTCGACTTCGTCACGCTGGCGACCGTAGCGGCCCAGCAGATCGGCGACCGGCTGGCCGAGCGCCTGCCCGTAGAGGTCGAAGAGCGCGGATTCGATCGCGGTGAGCACGTGAACCGCGACGCGCAGGTCGAACGTCTGGCGTCCCCGCTCCTCGCGGCCGTTGCTCGCCAGCAGCAGGCGCGAGCGATTGAGCGTCTGCTTGACCTCGTTGACCGGCGCGCCTTCGACGAGTGAACGGCACTGCTCGAGCCCCTTGATGATCCCCTCGCTGGAGGGAATCTCGCCGACGCCCTGATTCCCGGCATCGTCTTCAAGAATCAGCAGGCAGCGGATGAACCAGGGGGCGTGACCGCCGCTCAGATTGAGCAGAAAGCTGTCGTAGCCGGCCACCGGCATGACGGTCATCTTGGTGACTTTCGGAAAGCTCATGGCAAAGTCCTTGTCCGATCGAATGGGGGAACGAGTTCAGCCGCGCTGGCCGAATTCCGCGGAGTTGACGGTCCACTGACGTGCCTGCTCGGTCAGCGTGATGCCGAGGCCCGGGCGGTCCGGAACCAGCATGCGGCCGTCGCGGGTCTCGAGGCGCTCGTTGAACAGCGGCTCCAGCCAGTCGAAGTGCTCGACCCACGGCTCGGAGGGATAAGCGGCGGCCAGGTGCAGGTGAATCTCCATGGCGAAATGCGGCGCCAGCTGCAGGCCCGCGGCATCGGCCGCGGCGGCCAGCTTCAGGAACTGCGTGATACCGCCGATGCGCGGCGCGTCCGGCTGGATGATGTCGGCACTGCGGTGCTTGATCAGCTCCATGTGCTCGCCGACGCTCGCCAGCATCTCGCCGGTGGCGATGGGCGTGTCCAGCGCGGCGGCCAGGGCGGCGTGACCTTCGGCGTCGTAGGCATCCAGCGGCTCTTCGATCCAGACCAGGTTGTACGGCTCCATGGCGCGGCCGAAGCGCAGCGCGGTGGCCCGATCCCACTGCTGGTTCGCGTCGATCATCAGCGGTACGTCATCGCCGAGATGCTTGCGCACCGCGTCGACGCGAGCCAGATCGACCTTCATGTCCGGCTGACCGACCTTGATCTTCACGCCCTTGATGCCGTTCTCCAGCGAGCGGGTCGCGTTCTCCTTCACCTCTTCGATCGGCGTATGCAGAAAGCCGCCGGACGTGTTGTAGCACTGGACCGAGTCGCGATGAGCGCCGATCAGCTTGGCCAGCGGCAGCCCTGCCCGCTTGGCCTTGAGATCCCAGAGGCCGACGTCGACAGAGGCGATCGCTTGGGTCGAGACGCCGCTGCGGCCGACGGACGCACCGGCCCAGACCAGCTTCTGCCACAGCTTGGCGGTGTCATTGGGGTCTTCACCCAGAATGGCCGGCGCGATCTCGCAGGCGTGGGCGTACTGAGCATAGCCGCCGGCGCGCTTGGAGTAGCTGAAACCGATGCCCTTGTGGCCATCCTTGGTCTCGATCTCGGTGAACAGAAACGAGACTTCGGTCATCGGTTTCTGCCGGCCGGTAAGTACCTTGGCATCGCTGATCGGCGTCGCTAACGGCAACAGGACGTGGGAGAAACGGATCCAGCTGATGGCGTCGTTGTTCATGAATGTCCTCGTCTGATTCAAGCGCACGGGCAAATGCCTGCAAGCGATCGATCTTCAAAATGATTGCGCTATCATTCGGTGACCGCCGACGGCGTCTGAGAGCGATACTAGCCCGGTCGACTTGTATGACAAACAGACGAGACGCCGATTACGACGAAAGGATGAGAGCGGCGAGAGCCGGGATTCGCCGGGAATGGACGGTCGGGGCAGCCGGCGGGAAAGCGCGCAGCGCGGGTTCGTGGCTCAGGTCGTGTCGCGATCAATCAGCGTGAAGCCGACGTCGAGGATGTCACCGGAGCGCGAGAAGCCGCTTTGCCCCAGTCGTGAGAGCAGATGCGTTGCGGCGGCCCGACCGATGGCAGCGCCGTCGATGCGCACGGTGCTGAGTGCGGGAAAACTCGCCCCGGCATAGCTGCTGTCGCCGAATCCCATGATCGCCAGTTCATCAGGGATCGCGAGCCCGCGACTCTGGGCTTCCGCGATCACGCCGAGCGCGAGTATGTCGGAGCTGCAGACGATGGCATCGAGCGGCGCGCTGTCCAGCAGCTCGGCCCCCTTCTCTCGCCCCCAAGGCATGCTCGAGGGCGTACCGACTTCGCGGACGAGGCATTCGCTGCCGGCGATCTCACCGATGCCCGCCATGAAGCCTTCGACCCGCCGAGCCGCCCGCGAGTCGTCGGCGGTGATGACCCCGAACCGGCGATAGCCCCGTGCCAGCAGATGCTCGGCCACCGCTAACCCGACGGCGGGATGCGAAAAGCCGATCAGCATGTCGAGCGGGTCGTCGCTCATGTCCCAGATCTCGACCAGCGGTACCTGGGCGCGGGTCAGCCGCTCGCGGGTCAGTGGCGAATGTCGGCACCCGGTCAGCACGATGGCATCGGGGCGACGGCTGAGCACGGTCTCGATCACCGCCTCTTCCTGTGCCGGGGTGTACCCGACGAGGCCGAGCATCACCTGGTAGCCCCGGGGCGTGAGCTCCCCCATCACCGCCTGCACGACCTCGGCGAAGAGCGCATGTGCCACCGTGGGAACGAGCAACGCGACGAGCCCGCTGCGGCTGGTCGCCAAGGCACCGGCGACACGATTGGGCACGTAGCCGGTCTCGAGTACCGCCTTCTGTACTTTCTGGCGGGTGCTCTCGGTCACGAGCTCCGGGCGATTGAGCGCCCGAGATACTGTCATCGGCGCCACGCCGGCGACGCGGGCCACATCGGTCAGCCTCGCGCTACCGCTGGCGCGTCTGGGGCGGGTTCTGTCGTTGTCGTCACTCAAGGCGATGCGTCGTGTCTCGAAGCGGGGTCGTACGGCGGGCCGACGAAGGCGTTGAGCGTGGCACAGCCGGCAGCCCAGACGTCGGCGTCGAGCAGCGCCACACCCGCGGTGGGAAACGCGATTCCGCTCGAACGCCCCTCGACCAGACGCCCGGTAAGCTCGCCCACGAACGGCATGTGACTAATCAGGATCACGGGCTGAGCCGGCTCGTCGATGAGAAACCGTTCGACCAACGTCTGCGGGTCGTCTTCCGGGGTCAGCCCAGCGACCGTCTCGACCGTGACGCCGAGCGCCGCCGCGATAACGCCCGCCGTCTGCTGAGCGCGATGCAACGGGCTCGCCCAGACCCGGGCGCCAGCGAGTTCGGGGCGCTCGCCGATCCAGGCGGCTGCGCCACTCGCCTCGTCATGTCCGCGGGACGTCAGCGTGCGTTCGGCGTCGGGGGCGCCCGGTGCCGCTTCGCCGTGCCGCACGATCGCCAGATGTCTCATACCGCCTCCGGGCCCAGGCGATGGGCTTCGGAGACCGCCTCGCGGGAGAGCATGAACTCCACGTCGCTGCTCTGCTCGCTTTCCATCAGTGCCTTGGCCATGTCGCGTACCGGCACGTTCTCGAACATGACCTGGTTGAGGCCCTGCGCCAGCGGCATGTAGATGCCCTCGTCCCGGGCTTTCTCGCAGACCAGCTTGACCGTGTTCACCCCCTCGGCGACCTGGCCCAGCGCCTCGATCGCCTGATCCAGATCGCGCCCCTCGCCGAGGGCATAGCCGATGCGATAGTTACGCGAGAGCTCGGAGGAGCAGGTGACGATCAGATCGCCCACGCCGGAGAGCCCCAGAAAGGTCATCGGGTTGGCGCCGAGGGCCTCGGCAAAGCGCCCCATCTCCGCCAGCGCACGCGTCATCAGCATGGCACGGGTGTTCTCGCCCATCCCGAGCGCCGCCGCCATCCCCGAGGCGATGGCATAGATGTTCTTGAGCGAGCCGCCGAGCTCGGCGCCGTAGCGATCGTTACCCGCATAGACGCGGAAATAGCGACATCCGAGCGCCGCCTGCACGTAGGCCCGCGTCACCGGATCGCTGCTTGCGATCACGGTCGCGGTGAGCTGCTTCTGGGCGATCTCGGCGGCGAGGTTCGGCCCCGACAGCACGCCGATGTGCGACGAGCCGGTCTCCTCCTCGATCAGCTGGCTCATCAGCTTGAAGCCTTCGGCCTGAATGCCCTTGGTGGTGCTCACCAGAATCTGCTCGGGACGCAGATGGGCGCGGGCCTGTCGCAGCACGTCGCGAAATGCCTTGGAGGGAATGGCGATGAAGATCACGGCCGCACCGTCGATCGTCGCGGCCAGGTCCGTAGAGGCAACGACGCTCTCGTTGATCGGGTAGTCCGGCAGATAGCGGCCGTTGCGATGCTCCCGATTGATCTGATCGACCAGCGCTTCGTCGCGCAGCCACTGGCGAACCGTCGCGCCGTTGTCCGCGGCGATGCTGGCGATGGCGGTGCCGAAGCTGCCGCCGCCGAGAACGGCGACCTGCATCGCGCTATCGATGGAGTCCTGCGAACCTTGCTCTGACATTGTCTACCCGCGCTCAGTGAAGGATGTGCCCATTGTAGCGAAACATCGCGTTCGAGCATCGTCGATCCGCATCGCTCGTGAGCATCGTCGCGGTCGAGAATCGTCGATCGACCCGGGAACGAAAACACCCCGACGCGAGTGGGCGACGGGGTGTGCTGCTCGTGAGGGTGCCGGCGTTGCTTACGCTGGTCAGTCGATCATCGGCACCAGGGCGTCGATGCTGGACTTGGCGTCGCCGTAGAGCATGCGGGTGTTCTCCTTGAAGAACAGCGGATTCTCGATGCCCGAATATCCCGTGCCCTGCCCCCGCTTGCAGACGACGACCTGCTTGGCTTCCCATACCTTGAGCACCGGCATGCCGGCGATCGGGCTGCCCGGGTCCTCCTGGGCGGCGGGATTGACGATGTCGTTGGAGCCGATGACGATCACCACGTCGGTGCCGGCGAAGTCGTCGTTGATCTCGTCCATCTCCAGCACGATATCGTAGGGTACGCGCGCCTCGGCCAGCAGCACGTTCATGTGTCCCGGCAGTCGCCCGGCGACCGGATGGATGCCGAAGCGAACGTTCTTGCCGGCGCCACGCAGCTTGCGTACCAGGTCGCTCACCGCGCTCTGCGCCTGCGCCACCGCCATGCCGTAACCGGGCACGATGATCACGCTGTCGGCATCGTTGAGAGCGCTTGCGACACCGCCGGTATCGATCGCGACCTGTTCGCCCTCGATCGCCGCCGCTTCGCTCTGGGTCGTGCCGAACCCGCCGAGGATCACGCTGACGAACTGACGATTCATCGCCTTGCACATGATGTAGGAGAGAATCGCCCCGGAGGAGCCGACCAGCGCCCCGGTGACGATCAGCAGATCGCTTCCGAGCGTGAAGCCGATCGCCGCTGCCGCCCAGCCGGAGTAGCTGTTGAGCATGGAGACGACCACCGGCATGTCCGCCCCGCCGATGCCCATGATCAGATGCCAGCCGATGAAGAACGCAAGCCCCGCCAGCACTACCAGCGTCCACATGCCGGCGCCGTTGAAGTAGGCGACCGCGAGGATCAGACACGCAAGCGCGGCGCCGGCGTTGAGCGCATGACCGCCCGGCAGCTTGTGCGGCTTGCCGCCGATCTTGCCGGCGAGCTTGGCGAACGCCACCACCGAGCCGGTGAAGGTCACCGCGCCGATGAACACGCCGAGCACGACCTCGACCTGCAGAAACGTCAGCTCCAGCGGGGTCTTGGTCGCGAGCGTCGCGGCAAAGGCGGAGAGATCGTCGCGCATCACGCCGGCGCCCTGCATGCCTACCACTCGGGCGCGCTCCATCTCGGCGTTCCAGCCGATGAAGACTGCCGCCAGCCCGACGAAGCTGTGCAGCGCCGCCACCAGCTGCGGCATCTCCGTCATCTCGACGCGTCGCGCCAGCCAGGCGCCGATGACGCCACCGATCAGCATCATCGGCAGCAGCCAGCCGAAACCGCCGATCCGCGGCCCGAACATGGTGGAAACGACGGCGATGCCCATGCCGACGATGCCGTACCACACCGCCCGCTTGGCCTTCTCCTGATTGCTCAACCCGCCCAGCGACAGGATGAACAGGACACTCGCCGCGATCGCCGCGGCGGAAACGAACTCATGTTGCAACATCATTTCTCTCCGCGGGTCAGGATTTCTGGAACATGGCGAGCATGCGTCGGGTAACCAGGAAGCCACCCACGATATTGATCGACGCGATGAGCACCGAGAGTCCCGCCAGCAGCGCCACCAGCGAGCTCCCGGAGCCTATCTGGAGGATCGCCCCCAGGATGACGATGCCCGAGATCGCATTGGTGACCGCCATCAATGGCGTATGCAGCGAGTGACTCACACTCCAGATCACCTGGAAGCCGATGAAACAGGCCAGCACGAAGACGATGAAGTGCTGCATGAACGACGCCGGCGCCACCATCCCCAGCAGCCACATGGTTACCGCACCGGCGGCGAGCAGACCGACCTGCCGCTGGGTCTGGGCCACGAAACCTGCGTGAGCGGCGGCGCGCTTCTCTTCCGGTGTCGGCTCCTTGACCCGCGCCTTCGGCTTGGCCGCCCCGATCGCCTTCACCTTGGGCGGCGGCGGCGGAAAGGTCACCTGCGACTCGTGGACCACGGTCGTCCCGCGAATCACATCGTCCTCCATGTCGTGGACGATCTGCCCGTCCTTTTCCGGGGTGAGGTCGGTCAGCAGATGACGCACGTTGGTGGCATAGAGCAAGGAGGCCTGGGTCGCCATGCGCGAGGGGAAGTCGGTATAGCCGACGACGATGACCCCGTTGTCGGTAACGACCCGCTTGTCCATCACGGTGGCATCGCAGTTACCGCCCTTTTCCGCGGCGAGATCGACGATCACCGAGCCCGGTTTCATCGCCGCGACCATATCGTCGAGCCAGAGCTTGGGCGCCTCTCGACCGGGAATCAGCGCCGTGGTGATGACGATGTCGACCTCGGCGGCCTGCTCGCGGAACAGTGCCAACTGCTTTTCGCGAAACTCCGGGCTCGAGGGGGCGGCATAGCCGCCGCTGCCGGCACCGTCCTGCCCCTCGTCGAAATCCAGAAACAGGAACTCTGCGCCCATCGATTCGATCTGCTCGGCGACTTCGGGACGCACGTCGAAGGCACGCACCACGGCGCCGAGGCTGGTCGCGGTACCGATGGCGGCAAGCCCCGCGACCCCTGCACCGATCACCAGCACCTTCGCTGGCGGCACCTTGCCGGCGGCGGTCACCTGACCGGTGAAGAAGCGACCGAACTGGTTCCCCGCCTCGATCACCGCGCGATAGCCGGCAATGTTGGCGGTGCTCGAGAGCGCGTCCATCTTCTGAGCGCGCGAGATGCGCGGCACCATATCCATGGCGAGAACGGTGGCGCCAGTGGCGCGGCATGCCTCGAGACGCGCCTCGTTCTGCGCCGGCCAGAAGAAAGCGATCAGCGTCTGCCCCGGGCGCAGCCGACCGACCTCGTCGTCCAGGGGCTCGCGCACCTTGATCACTACCTCGGCGCGCGTCCAGAGCGCCTCGGCACTCTCGACCACCTCGACGCCCGCTTCCCGGTAGGCGTCGTCGGTGAAGCCGGCGAGCACGCCGGCGCCACTCTCGATCAAACAGTCGTGGCCGAGCTTCTGCATCTGACGCGCGCTTTCGGGCGTCAGCGCCACCCGCGCCTCGCCCCTGGCGCGCTCTTTCACAGCCCCGACCTTCATGCGGAACCCCCCGCCTGGCGGGCGACGGCCAATGTCAGTTCTCTCCCGGTCGACGCGGAATCGCCGACGCTCGTGTTCACTCGCTCGCGCTGAGTCATGCCCTCGGGCTCCTGTGGCTCGTGACCGACGTGTCGTGATGACGGTTAGTGGATGCCATCTTTCGCAAAGCGCGGCAGCGGATCAAGCGGCAGGGAGAAAAACCAACCTGATCAATATTTTATGGCTTGCATAAGCCAATCGTTATGTCTTGATTCACAGATAACGTGATGAATAAAAAAAGAAAAACCGGACCTCTCGGTCCGGTTATCGATGCCATAACGAATGGCTTATTCCACGGTTTTTCGGCCGGTACCCTTCATCGATTCAGGGGCGCCCCACCGGGGCACTCGCACCGGCTGCGCCGCATCCCCGCCGGAGATATTCGGCAGGGTGCGTCCACGCGACATCGGGAAGCGGCACTTACGAGGAGCAGGAGAGCACCACCGGCGGGGCGCTCGGCGCCGGCGCCTCGGCCCAGGCCTCCATCCCCGGCTGCGCCTCGAAGGGCGACGCCAGCAGCGTTCGAAACGTGCGCAGCGGCTCGACATCACCCTGCGCCGCCGCTTCGATGACCTGCTGCGCGAGATGGGTACGCAGCACGTAGAGCGGGTTGACCCGGCGCATGGCGGCGAGGCGTTCGGTATCGCTCCGAGTTTCCGAAGCGAGCCGCGCGCGGTATCGCTCGAGCCAGGCATCCCGGTCGGGATGATCGATTTCGTCGGTCAGCGACAGGCCGCCGACGACGTCCTGATCGCTCAGGGCACGAAAGCTGCGGTGAAAATCCGCACGGCTTGTCTCGAGTAGCGCAAGCCAGCCGTCGATCAGCTCGCCGTCGTCCTCCCGGGCGGTCTCGAGTCCCAGACGAGCGCGCATCAGAATGGCGTAGGCGGACTGAAGCGTCGGCTCGTAGCTGTCGAGAATCTCGCGCAGTCGCTCGGTCGCGATCAGCGGCGTCAGCGACTGACCGAGAACGCTCAGGTTCCAGAGCGCCACTCCGGGCTGCTGATCGAAGGCGTAACGCCCGGTGGCGTCGGTGTGATTCGGCGTCAGATCGCGCTCGAAACGATCCATGAACGCGTAGGGGCCGTAGTCCAGCGTCAACCCGAGGATCGACATGTTATCGGTATTCATCACCGCATGAACGAAGCCGTAGGCCTGCCAGCGGGCGATCAGTTCGGCGGTGCGCGTCACCACGTCCCGAAACATGGCCTCCAGCGGCGCCTCCTGCTGGGCGAGATCGGGCCGATGGCGGTCGATCACGTGGCGCAGCAGCCGCTCGAGATCCTCGGTGCGCTGCTGCTGGTAGAGCCATTCGAAATGGCCGAAGCGAACGTGACTCTGCGCCAGCCGCAGCAGCGTCGCGCCGGGCTCGACGCGCTCCCGCATCACCTTCTCGCCATTGACGGCCACGGCGAGCGCCAGCGTGGTGGGAATCTTCAGCCCCGCCATCGCTTCGCCGGCGAGATATTCGCGGATCGACGAGCGCAGCACTGCTCGACCGTCGCCAAAGCGCGAGTACGGCGTCTCCCCGGCCCCTTTCAAATGCAGATCCATCGGGCCGTTGGGCGTGATCGCCTCGCCCAGCAGCAGCCCTCGACCGTCGCCGAGCGCCGGATTGTAGGTACCGAACTGGTGCCCCGTGTATTTCTGTGCCAGCGGATCCATGCCCGGCAGCACTCGCTCGCCGCCGAGCAGCGCGGTCAGCGAGTCGCGATCCAGGGTATCGGCGTCGAGCCCGAGCGCCCGGGCACCGGTAGGGCTGACGTCGAGAAGCTGCGTATCGACCCTTGGCGTGGGCGCGACGCGCGTGAAGAAGTCTTCGGGGAAACGGGACCAGACGTTATCGAAGGTCAACGTCTCGAGAGACGAGTCACGAGCCATGGCGATCTCCTGGACTGGCGTATAAGACCTTGAGTCTAACGTAAAGGCGGGCGGGGTCGTAAAATCCGCGAGCCGAGCATCGGCGGCCGAACGGACCCGGCCTCGAGCGAGTGCCGGAGCAGGCACGCGGCGCGCCGGCGTCAGACCCGACGGTGGCGCGAAGCCACGACCAGCCCTTCCCCGCCTTCGATGCCGTGGCGGCGAATGAGATCGCCATTGGTCTGCAGCAGGCCGAGCAGCTGGCTCTGATAGTCCGGCGACGTGGAGTAATTGTGCAGCGTACCGATCAGGCGCTCGGCGGAGATCGACTTACCCTGAAGCGCCAGCGTATTGCGCTCGCGACGGAGCTGCGCATAGGCGCGGTGGGTATTGAGGTTGTGCAGATAGGCGTGTACGCCGTCGCGCACCGTGTCGAAGACTTGAAACCGACGCGACGTGCCCTGCTGGGCGATGCCGCAGCCGTCGCTGAAGCAGCGCATGCCGAAGACGTTGTTACTCTGGCGGGCGATACGCGACGTTCCCCAACCGGACTCCTCGACGGCCTGAATGACGACCATCTCCAGCGGCACGGTATTGACGCGGGCGAGCAGTTCGCGAGGGACCTCGCCGCCGTCATAGGCGACCCCGTAGTCGTCACAGAGCGCGGCGAGTCGACGTCGCTCGTCCTCACGCAGCGGATTGACGCGAGTCTCGATACCCACCAGCCAGTTGCGATCCGCCTGAACCCGCGCATTCTCGGCCTGAACCAGGGGGACGACGAGTTCCAGAAACGCCGCCTTGCGTTTGGGCCCGGCCTTGACCTTGCGCAGATCGGGCAGCTCGTCGACCGGATCGAGCGCCGGAGGCTGAACCTCGCCATGTAGCGTGGGCGCCAGCTGAGACGTCGGCGCTGCCTGCACCACCGGCGACAGCGATGCGCCGCCCCAGGTGAGCGCAAGCCCGAGCGTCAACGCCAGCGTACGGCGGCGAGTCGCGACAGTGGGTGCCAGCGACGTCCAACGCGAAGACAGACGCTCGAAGATTCGGCGATTTAGAAAGAACATGGAGGAGGATCGCGACATTTCCGCTCCCTCTTTGCGAATAGACAAGAAGACTAACAGCAATCGGGCGTGCGCTTGAGGAAAAACCGTGCAAGCGCCTACCCCTCAAAAAGGAGCCGGCCGACCCTTTCGGGCCGGCCGGCGATCGAGTCGACCGGAGATCGACGCTCGAGATCTGACGGGCGTCAGGCGCTGAGCAGCGTGTTCAGTCGCTTGACGTAGGCCGCCGGATCGTCGAGATGGCCGCCCTCGGCAATCACGGCCTGGTCGAGCAGAATGCGCGCCAGATCGTCGAAAGTCTCGCTACCGGTCGTCTCGAGGCGATTGACCAGCGCATGCTCGGGGTTGAGCTCGAGGATCGGCTTCACCTCGGGCAACGCCTGACCGGCCGCTTCCATCAGTCGGCGCATCTGGAAGCCCATCTCGTGCTCCGGCAACACCACGCAGGCCGGAGAGTCGGTCAGGCGGTGCGTGACGCGCACTTCCTGAACGTCGTCGCCGAGCGCCTGCTTGACGCGCTGGACCAGGTCTTCCTTCGCCTTGGCAGTCTCTTCCTGCGCCTGTTTCTCCTGCTCGTCGGCCATGTCGTCGAGGTCGAGATCCCCCTTGGCGACATCGGCGAGCGCCTTGCCGTCGAACTCGGTGAGATGGCTCGTCAGCCACTCGTCGATACGGTCGTGGAGTAGCACCACTTCGATGCCCTTCTTGCGGAAGATCTCGAGATGCGGGCTGTGGCTCGCCGCGTTGAAGCTGTCGGCGACGATGTAGTAGATCTTCTGCTGGCCTTCCTTCATGCGCGACACATAGTCGGCGAGCGACTGGTCCTGCGTCGTGCTGTCGGTATGGGTCGTGGAGAAGCGCAGCAGTTCTGCGATCTTGTCACGGTTGGCGTGGTCTTCCGCCGGGCCTTCCTTGAGCACGCTGCCGAAGGTGTTCCAGAACGTCTGGTAGGCGTCCGGGTCCTTGGCGAGCTTCTTGAGCATGTCGAGTGCGCGCTTGGTCAGCGCGGACTTCATGGAGTCGACCTGGGGCGACTTCTGCAGCAGCTCGCGGGAGACGTTGAGCGGCAGATCCTTGGAGTCGAGCACCCCTTTGACGAAGCGCAGGTAGAGCGGCAGGAACGCTTCGGCGTCGTCCATGATGAAGACGCGCTGGACGTAGAGCTTCAGGCCGCGCACGCCGTCACGCTGGTATAGATCGAACGGCGCCTGGGCCGGCAGATACAGCAGGCTGGTGTACTCGAGCTTGCCCTCGACCTTGTTGTGGCTCCAGGTGAGCGGGTCGTTGAAGTCGTGCGAGATGTGCTTGTAGAAAGTCTTGTACTCGTCGTCGCTGATCTCCGCTTTCGGACGCACCCAGAGCGCAGTCGCTTCGTTGACGGTCTCCCAACTGACGGTCTCGCTGCCTTCGATCTCGTTGCCCTCGTCATCCTGGGCCTTCTCGACCTTGGGCATGCGCACCGGCACATCGATGTGATCGGAGTACTTGCGGACCAGATTCTTGAGGCGGAACTCGTCGGCGAACTCCTTGGCGTCCTCTTTCAGGTGCAGCACGATCTCGGTGCCGCGCTCGGGACGCTCGATTTCGGCGATGGTGAATTCGCCCTCGCCCTTGGAGCGCCACTCCACGCCCTGCTCCGCATCCGCGCGGCGGGTGCGCACGACCATTTCATCGGCGACGATGAAGCCCGAGTAGAAACCGACACCGAACTGGCCGATGAGCTTGGCGTCCTTCTGCTTTTCGCCGGAAAGCTGCTTGAGGAAGTCTGCCGTACCGCTCTTGGCGATGGTGCCGAGATTCTGGATCACTTCGTCTCGGCTCATGCCGATACCGGTATCACGAACCGTCACCGTGCCGGCCTCGGCATCGTGTTCGATCTCGATACGCAGCTCGGCATCGCTGCCGTAGAGCGCGTCGTTTTCCAACGCTTCGTAGCGCAGCTTGTCGCAGGCATCCGCCGAGTTGGAAATCAACTCGCGTAGAAAGATCTCCCGGTTGGAGTACAGGGAGTGAATCATCAGATGCAAAAGCTGCTTGACCTCGGTCTGGAAGCCGAGCGTTTCTTCTTGATGGGTGGCGGTAGTCATTGACGAGCCTCTTGACGCGATTTCGAAATAAAGCGAACGAAATGAAGACGCCAGTGAATATGGGGCTCGGCGGTTGGATTTCAACCATCCACGGCGCATGGTCCCCTCAAAGACAACGACGCAGCCGAGGCTGCGTCGCAGGGCGCGTGAGCTCGACGCTGACGGCCGGATACCACTACCGCCCGCTTCGCTCACTCGGCGACGTCGGACTTCTCCTCTTCGAAGTCCTCCTCGACGCCCTTCCAGCGTCGATAGTCCGCCAGGGCGCGATCCACTCGGGTAAGCAGCCAGCCGACGATGAAGATATCGTCGACGACACCGATGATCATCAGAAAATCCGGGATCAGATCGAACGGCGAGACCAGATACACCAGGGCGAGGGCCATCCACGCGAACGCCGACCAGGGGACGGGGCGATAACGACCTTTGGCGACATCGACGGTCATGGGGCCGAAGATTCGAAACGCACGGCCGATTCGCGTCAGCGCACCGCCACGCTGCTTGAGTCGCGAGAACTGCGAGAACAGGCGCAAGGGATTCATGATGGGCAACTCCAGTGATAGGCACGCTCGGCGCTTCATCGCCGCGGGGTGGACAGGATATGGTTGCGACAACGCCCGGATTCAATCTCGCGACGAACATGCCACACTACGCCACGTCTCGCGTCGCTCGAACCCGTGCGCTCCGCTATCGGCAACCCGCCAGGTAACGGACGCGGACCAGAACGCACCGCGACGACTATCAGAATAGACGGCGCATCCCCGCTTGGCAGTGACGGTGGCGAACGAAAGCCAAGATACAAGACGACGACAGAGAGTAGAGCCATGCCCCCGATGTTTTCGCGTCCACGCTGGTTGCGCTGGTGTCTTGCCGGCGCCTTGAGTCTCGGCGCGGTCGGCACGAGTCTGACGCTACCGGCCGCGACGATGCCCGGTACCGATGACAGCGATCGCGTCATGAAGCGAGCGCTGGATGCCGCCCGCGATCAGCGCTTCTCCGCCATCGATCAGGGCGCGATCCAGGATCACGTTCTCGCCGGCTACGTCGAATACCACCGCCTCAAAGCGCGGCTGTCCACCGCGTCGGCAGCCGAGATCAACGACTTTCTCGTACGCTACGGCGATTCGCCGCTGGCCGACTGGATGCGCGGCGTCGCGCAGACGCGCCTCGGTCAGCTCGGGCGTTTCGACGACCTGCTCGCGATCAGCGACGGCGAACCGTCGAGCACGATTCGCCAGTGCTACTACTACACGGCGCTACTCGACCGCGACCCCGGCCAGGCGGCGCAAGGGGGCGAAGCGCTCTGGCACGTGGGCAGCTCGCAGCCCGACGCCTGCGACACGCTCTTCGAGACACTCAAGCGTCGCGGCGTGCTCACCGACGAGGATACCTGGGAGCGAACGATGCTCGCCTGGCAGAACGGCCAGAGCGGACTCGCTGACTACCTCGCGGACCAGCTGCCGCCAAGCTGGCAGCCCGCTATCGCGAGCTACGAACGTATGCGCGGCAACTATGCGGGCGTGACTGGCGTACCGTTGAATCTCGGCCCGGACGGCGAAGCCAGCGGCGCGCTGATCGCCGCCACCTTCCACGCCTTTACCCGCGCCGACACCGAAGCCGCCCTGGAGGCCTGGCGCAAGATGTCGCCCCACGTGAATCTCGCCCCGGCACAACGCCACGAGGTCGAGCACGACCTGGCCTTCTACTCCATGGTCCGCGATGTCGGCAACAATCAGGGCTGGGTCGACGAGACGTTACCGCGGCTCGCGGATACGGATCTCATCGAACTGCGGATTCGTAACGCCGTGACCTCGGGCAACTGGCCGAACGTCGTGCACTGGGTGCAGGCACTCTCCCCCGAGGCGCGTCAGGACGCGCACTGGCGGTACTGGCTCGGTCGTGCCCGCGAGGCGATGGGCGATGACGACGCCGCTCGCCAGGCCTACGCGCTGGCTGCCAACGAACGCAACTTCTTCGGCTTCGCGGCCGCTGACCGTGTCGGCCAACCGTATCGCCTGCAGATGGCCGATACCCGGATCACACCGCTGCAGCAGGAGCTGACGGCGATGCTGCCGGTCGTGCAGCGAACCGAGGCACTGATGCGGATCGGTGAAGAGGGGCTGGCGCGTAGCGAGTGGTATACCGCTGCCGCCAGAGACAGCGAGGAGCAGGCCGAAGCCCTTGCCGACTACGCCATCCGTCAGGGCTGGTACGCCATGGCGGTCCAGACGACGATCGCCGCCAAACAGTGGGATGCTCTACCCTGGCGCTTCCCCGCCGCGTACCGGGACTCGTTCCTTCAGTGGGGCGAGCGCAACCAGGTCGATCCTTATCTGCTGATGGGCATCGCCCGCCGCGAGAGCGCCTTCAACCCGGCAGCGATGTCGCCGGTCGGCGCCCGCGGGCTGATGCAGCTGATGCCCGGTACTGCGGATCACGTCGCGCGGGATCTCGGCATCAGCGCACCGGCGACCGCAGCACTATTCGACCCGCAGCTCAACATTCGACTGGGCAGCCGCTACATCCAGTCGATGCTGGAGCGCTACCGCGGCAATCGCATCGCCGCGACAGCTGCCTACAACGCCGGGCCCGGCCGTGTGGATCGCTGGCTGGCCAGCGCGCCGAGCGAGTTCGACCGTTTCGTCGAAAGCATTCCGTTTCGCGAGACACGAGACTACGTCCAGGCGGTTCTCGCCTATAGGGTCATTTTCGAGAGCCTCGCCAAGCAGGGTGACACCCAGGGTGTCGCCATGCTCTCGCCGACGGAGCGCCAAGGCCGCTACGATGCCACCTTGATCGCGCGTAACTGAGCGTCGGGCGCGGCGCGACTCGCCGCCGTCGCGGGCCGGCGTGACGAAGAACGCTCAACCGCGAGCAGCGTGCTCGCGGGGCCTTGAAAGACGACGCCACGCTGATCGGATCAGCGTGGCGTCGTCGTTTTCACGTCTCGAGTGCCGAGTGGGATTACAGCACGCCGAAGGCGATCCCGACACCGCCGCCCAGCGTCACCAACAGCCCGATCAGCATCAGTAGCCCGTCACCTGCGGTCAGCCCGAGCGCCATGCTGACGATGGCGATTGCCGGAACCGCCGCCGCGAACGGCAACAGTTCGAGCGGGATCATCCCCAGCCCCAGCACCGTCAGCAGAACGGCAAGCAGGCGCTGCGCCATCTCCCCCATTAGCCACTGCAACCGCGGCTTGAGCAGCTTGTCGATGCGTCGCGTCCAGGGTTTGATGCGCTCGGTGACCCGATGCCAGCGGTCGTGACTGATGCCCCGCTCGCGAAGCATGCGGGGTAGCCACGGACTGCGTCGCCCGAAGACCAGCTGAATCGCCATCAGTGCAATGAAGATGCCGCATAGACTCGGTACCCCCGGTACGCCACCGGTCGGCAGCGCGGCGATCAGCGCCGGCAGCAGAAAGACGGGGCCGAAGCCCCGTGAGTCGAACGTTTCGACGATATCGCCAAGGGTGATGGTTTCGTCTTTGACGCGATCGTCGAGCGTTTCGAGTATGTCGGTCAGTTTGAGCGTGTCTGCCAAGTGTCACCTCCGTGTGACGCAGGTTGAGATCGCGGTGGCGGTATCAATTCAGCGATACCGATCAAAGGCCGCGGCGGGCGTGTTTGAGCGAGATCTGGTCGTTGAGCGTCCAGAAATCGTAGAGAACGCCGACGAGAAACAGGCCGCCGGTGAACAGATAGATGATCCCGGTGATCCATTTGCCCATATAGAGCCGATGAACCCCGAACACTCCCAGGAATGTCAGCAGAACCCAGGCGAGCGTGTAGCTCACCGGCCCGCCGCGAAAACGCAGGTCCGCCTGGCGATCCATGGCGGGGATCAAGAACACGTCGATCAGCCAGCCGATGCCGAACAGACCCAGGGTAAGAAACCAGATGGTGCCGGTAACGGGCTTACCGTAGTAGAAACGGTGAGCGCCGGTGAAACCGAACACCCAAAGGATGTAGCCGATGATCTTGCTGTGAGTGTCGTTGAGGACGACTTCCTGATGCGTCACGCCTGTGGCTCCCGAGCTGCCATGATTGTCGAAGTTGCATGCCGACCGGCGGCGTCGAGCGACGCGCCGAGCGCGAGTATTCTACGCCAGTGAAGCGCCACGAGAACGTTTACCGTCATCGATCGATCCGGTGGTCGAAAATTCCGTCGATCGATGAGTAGCGAGAGAGATTGCACACACTTCGGCCACCTTCTCGAAAAGGGTGAATAAAACCATACTCGGCGTCGCGATCCCCCCGAAAAAAAGGCGCTGACGTCGTGTAGACGGCGCTCGAATTTCCATCTAAGGTTTCAAAGCGATGTGTGATGACGCACCGGGTTACGCCAGGTCGACACGGCTTGACGATTTCCGAACGTGACATGCACCATCGCTGCGTAGGTTTGCAGGTAGAATGGCGTCAGTTGGTAGTCGATCTCGTCGAACTTCTCTAGCGCATTCCCTTCCTCGCCTTACCGCGCAATTCGGGCGTTTCCTCGAATCGCTCAGCTACATCAATAGGCAAGTTAAGGAAATCGACAATGGCAACTGGCACTGTCAAATGGTTCAACGACACTAAAGGCTACGGCTTCATCTCTCCGGACGACGGCGGTGATGACCTGTTCGCGCACTTCTCCGAAATTCAGGCGGAAGGCTTCAAAACTCTGCAAGACGGCCAGAAGGTCTCCTTCGACGTCACTCAGGGCAAAAAAGGCCTTCAGGCCGCAAACATCAAGGTTACCGGCTGATACGTCTGACACCCTTGAGCAAAGCCCACCATCACGGTGGGCTTTTTAATGCCTGATACGTCGGCGTGACCTAACCAGAATTCCCGCGCGCCAGCTTTTCGCTGCCAGTCGCCCCGCCCTGCCGCACATGGCGCGTGCACGCAGGACTCAAAGACCCATGAACGCGCGATAGCCCTTTCAGGGCTCGCCGATGTCTTCGTTCCAGATCTCGGGATGGGCCTCGATGAAGGTCGTCATCAGCTTCTGACACGTCTCGTCGTCCAGCACTTCCACTTCGACGCCGCGGTCGCGCAGATGCGCTTCTTCCCCCTGAAAGGTTCGATTCTCGCCGACCACGACCTTGGGAATGCCGTAGAGCAGAATGGCGCCGCTGCACATGCAGCACGGTGACAGCGTGGTATAGAGCACCGACTCGCGATACACCGACGCCGGCAGGCGCCCGGCATTCTCCAGGGCATCCATCTCGCCGTGCAGGATGGCGCTGGACTGCTGCTGACGACGATTGTGTCCGCGACCGATGATCTCACCGCGATGCACCAGCACTGAACCAATGGGTACGCCGCCCTCGGCGAGACCGGTGCTCGCTTCGTCGATTGCCGCCTGCATGAATGGATCCATCGTCTTTGTTCTCCGTTGAGTGAAGGGGTGGCGTCACGTGCGGCTGAAGAGCTCGCACTCCGCAGGTGCGACCAGCGCGATCGCGTCGCGGTCGAGCGAGGCGCGAAACCGTTCGTAGCGCCGCGGCTCGCCATCGAGATTGAGCGGGAAGGCCCCGTTGCTTTCGAACTCGATCCAGGGCACGCGCAGATAGCGCACGAACTCGCCGTCCTCCGGCAGGTTCTCCAGCTCGTCGATGATCTGCTTGAGCTCGCCGATCGAATTGAAATGACGCACGAAGAGCAGCTCCAGCAGGCCGTCGTCCAGCTTCGCCGACGGCGCCAGCCGCTGGCCGCCGCCGGCCTGACACCCGTTACCGATCGCCAGCATGAACAGCGGCACGCGCGTTTCGCCGTCAGGCCAGCGCAGATGCCCTTCGTAAGGCTGATAGTTCCATGCCTTGAGCATTCCCATCAGCGAGTACGCCCCGCCGCCGAGGAGTCGCTTGAGCCCTACCGGGGTGGACGTGGTGATCTCGGCGCCGAACCCCCCGGAAGCGACGTTGACGAACGGGTCGTCATCGAGCATTCCGACATCGATGGCTCGCGACTTGCCGGTCAAGGCCAGCTCGAGCGCGGCATAGGGCTCCATCGGCAGTTCCAGGCCGGTGGCGAAATCGTTCGCGCTGCCAAGCGGAAGGATGGCTAGCGCCGGACGCCGAGCGGGGTCCAGACGCATGATGCCGGCACCGACTTCGTTAATGGAGCCATCACCGCCGCCGGCGATGACTCGCGTCGCCCCCATCTTGACCGCTTCCTCGACCAGCCACAGGCCGTCACCGCCCTCCCAGGTCACACGAACCGTAAGCGCATGCCCTGCCTTGCGAAGCGATTCCACGGCCTCGCGAATCTGCGGTTGCTGTGCCGACTTTCCATTGAGTATCAACCATGTGCTTTCCGTGCCATGAGTGGCCATATCGATCGATTCCTTCTGGGACCCTGACTCTGGCCGAGCCAAGGGTGCTTTCCTGCTCGTTGCTTTCCACTGAAGCCGGCGCCGCGGTTCGGCTATCTCCAGTCTAGTTCAGAGTCGTCCTCGCCTGAGACAGCATGGCGACTCCTCGATTGCACGTGATTCCTTGGCCCGCCGGCACCCGCCGCGGGTTCGGGTCAGCGGCGGGTGATCTCGCCCTGATAGCGCGTTCGCAACGCCCACAGCAACAGGCCGCCACCGGTACAGATCAGCGTCAAGCCCAGCTGGGGCGGTAGCGGGGTGGTCAGCATCAGCGTCGCCGCGCTCGCACCGCCGCCGAGCTGAATCGCGCCCAGCAGTGCCGCCGCCGTGCCCGCCCGGTCCGCGAACGACTCGAGCGCCAGACTCGCCGCCGCCCCCAGCACCATCGAAAACCCGACGGAAAGCAGTGCCACCGGCCCCATGAAGACGGCAACGGAAAGCGGTAGCGTGAAGTAGAGCGCAGCGATGAGCGCCCCGCCCACACTCACCACCAACAGGCCTCGCCGGATGGTTCGTTCGCGCCCCCAGCGCGCCATGAGGCGCGGCACGATGAAAAAGGCGATCGTGCTGACCAGGGCGTTGGCGCCGAACCAGAGGCTGAACACCCACTCGGGATGGCCGAGCCGATCCATGACGATGACCGGGGCGGCCGATACATAGACCAGAATCGCCGCCATCATCACGCTCACCATGATCGCGTGATAGAGAAACCCGGCATCGAAAAGTACCGGCCGATAGCGCTGCCACTCGTAGAGCCGGGGTCGAGCAGGCGTATCGCCTGGCCGCGTTTCGCCGAAGACCCGCCAGGCGCCGAACGCCAGCAGCGCGGCGAAAGCCATCATGAACAGAAAATTGCTCCGCCAGCCGAAAGCCACTGTCAACGCTCCCCCCAGGATCGGCGCGACCGAGGGAATGAGCGTCAGCGAACCGTTGAGATAGCTGTAGAGCCGCGCGCCCTCCTCCGGCGAATAGCTGTCGCGGATGGCGGCGAAAGCGACGGTGATCGCGGCACAGGCCCCGAACCCCTGGAGCACGCGGGCGGCGTAGAGCACCTCGATACTGCCTGCCAGTAGACCCGCGAGCGCCCCGGTGCCGTAGAGCAACGCCCCGGTCAGCAGTACCGGCCGTCGCCCGTAGCGATCCGCCAGCGGTCCCACGAGTATCTGACCCAGCCCCACGCTCAGGAGGAACAGGGTGATCGTCACTTGAAGGGCGGCGAAGGAGCGCTCGAACTCCCGAGCCATGGCAGTCAAGGCAGGCAAGTAGATATCGATGGCCAGCGGCGAGAGCATGATCGCCCCCATCAATATCCAGAATGGCGGGCGTTTTCCGACCTGCATCACAACCTCGACGACCCTGTAAGGAGCGCCCACTCTAGCGCCTGGCACAGCGATGACAAGCGTTGTCGAAGCCATTCGCCCGCGGCCGAGAACGGTGGCTTGCGCCGCGGCGCCCATCGGGACGACGATGCCCGGGCACGCCTGCCTCGAGCGTACCCCGATGACTTCCAATACTCGTCGACGGCACAGGGACGCGACGTATCACTCCCCTATCAAGCGTACGGTTTTCGGTCTATGTTCACATGATCCGCGTGGGCCAGGCGTCATCGTCTCGTGGACGACACTCCGGCGGCGCGTTGAAACGGTGCGCCCACCCTCGATGAATCGACACGCCCCCGCCTTCGCAACGCCCTCGAAAAAGGACTCTCGCTTGTCAGCAATCGATAACCTCACGCCGCCCAGCCGGGTGGAAGACGAAAACGACGAACACGACCTCCAGCAGGACGAGGAGGAGCTTCCCTCCCACGCCGCCGCAGTCCACAAGTCGATTCGTGAAGAGGGCGAAAAAGAGCTCGAACGAACGGTATCGGCGCTGTTCTGGTCGGCCATGGCTGCCGGCCTGTCGATGAGCTTTTCGATGCTCGCGAAAGGCATCCTGCATGCCCACCTGCCGGACAGCGACATTGGCTTTCTCGTCGAATCGCTGGGTTATACCGTCGGCTTTCTGGTGGTCATCATGGCCCGCCAGCAGCTCTTCACCGAGAACACCGTCACCGCGGTGATCCCGGTGATGAGCCAGCCGCGAATCATTCGACTGATGCAGCTCCTGCGACTCTGGGGGGTGGTACTGATCGGCAATCTGGTGGGCGTCGCCGTCTCCGCCTGGGCGATCCTGGCCCTGCCGATCTTCTCGACGCCGACGCACGAGGCGTTCATCACCCTCGGCGAGCACGTACTCGAGAACACGCCCACCGAGATGTTCGCCAAGGGCATCATCGCCGGATGGATGATCGCGACCATGGTATGGCTACTGCCATCCGCCGGCCACGCCAAGATCTGGGTGATACTGATCGTCACCTACCTCGTCGCCATCGGCGAGTTCACCCACATCATCGTCGGCTCCACCGAGGTTCTCTACATGGTCTTTGCGGGCCAGGCGAACTGGGCGGACTACTTCCTGAAGTTCGGCTTCCCAACGCTTGCCGGCAACGTGGTGGGCGGCACCTTCATCTTCGCGCTGATCAGCCACGCGCAGATACGAAGCGAGAATTGAGGCGCACGACCTAGCGACAGGAGAACGAGAAACGGCGCCCCGCGGGGCGCCGTTTCTCGTTCTGGCGTGGCGATCGACTCGCGCAGCACGCGATTCGCCGGGTAACGCCCTACTCGCTGGATAACGCTCTTCTCGCTGGGTAACGCCCTCCTCGCTGGGTAACGCCCTCCTCGCTGGGTAACGCTACTCGCTCGCCTCGAGTTCGCGCATGGCGCTCGACGTCTGCGCGCGGGCCAGGTTGATCCCCGAAATGACCGCCTTCAACGAGGCGCTGACGGTATCGCTGTCCTCCGCCACGGCACAGATGCGCTGGCCGGCCACGTTGAGCTGCACGAAGGCGATCGCGTTGGCCTCGCTGTCGCCGCCGAGCGAGTGCTCGCTGTAGTCGACGATGCCGACGCTGTCACCGGAGTGCTTCTGCCAGGCATCGGTGAAGGATGACATCGCACCGTTGCCGGTTCCGGAGAGCCGCAGCGTCTCGGTACCCTGCCAGAGGGTGACTTCGATCCCCTCTTCGCGCCCCTTGGAGATGCGGTAGTCCGCCAGCGACAGCGGTGCTTCGCGCTGAAAGGTGTCGAACATCACCTGGCGAACGATCTCGCTGGAGAGTTCGCTGGCGCGCGCCTCGCTCTCCTGCTGAACGTAGGGGGCCAGCGCCAGCATCATCCAGCGCGGTAGGCTGATGCCGTAGTCCCGTTCGAGCAAGAACGCCATGCCGCCCTTGCCGGACTGACTGTTGACCCGAATCACCGCCTGATAGTCGCGGCCGATATCGCGAGGATCGATCGGCAGGTAGGCCACCTGCCACGGCTCGTCGGGCTGCTGTTTCTTGAGCGACTTGCGAATCGCGTCCTGGTGGCTGCCGGAGAAGGCGGTGTAGACCATTTCGCCGACCCAGGGGTGGCGCGGGTGCATGGCGATGCCCGTGCACTCCTGCACCACCTGGATGATCTCGTCGGGGTTGGAGAGATCGAGCTCGGGATCGATGCCCTGACTGTAGAGGTTCATCGCCAACGTCACGATGTCCATGTTGCCGGTGCGCTCGCCGTTACCCAGCAAGGTCCCCTCGACGCGCTCGGCGCCGGCCAGCAGCGCAAGCTCCGCGGAGGCCGCCGCGCCGCCGCGGTCGTTGTGCGTATGCACCGAGATGATCACGCTGTCGCGTCGGCTGATGTTCTGACAGAAATACTCGATCTGATCGGCATGGTGATGCGGCCCCGCCACCTCGACCGTGGTCGGCAGATTGAGGATGCACTTGCTGGCCGGCGTCGGCTGCCAGACGTCCATGACCGCTTCACAGATCGCCAGCGAGAAGTCGATCTCGGTGCTGGAAAAACTCTCCGGGGTGTACTCGAAGCGCCACTCGACCTCCGGGTAGCGTTCCGAGTAGGTCTTGACCCAGGTCGCGCCCTGTACGGCAATGTCGACGATGCCGCCGCGATCCATCTCGAACACCCGCTCGCGCTGGGTGGTGGAGGTCGAGTTGTAGAGGTGGACGATGGCCCGCTTGGCCCCGACCAGAGATTCGAAGGTCTTCTCGATGAGATGCTCGCGACACTGCACCAGCGCGGCGATGGTAACGTCGTCGGGAATCTGGTCTTCCTCGATCAGCCAGCGCACGAAATCGAAATCCGGCTGGCTCGCCGAGGGAAAGCCGACCATCACCTCCTTGATGCCCACCTTGACGATCTGATGCCAGAAGCGTTTCTTCTGCTCGACGCTCATCGGCTCGAGTAGCGCCTGGTTACCGTCGCGCAGATCCTCGCTCACCCAGACGGGCGCGTGATCGAGATCGCGATCGGGCCACTGGCGGTCGAAAGCAGGCACGCGGGGAGCCGGACGATATTTCGTGTGATCGAAGGCGCGATGGTCGAAGGCAGACATGGTGACAATTCCTGAGAGTAGAGAATGCGATTCCAGCGCCGTGGGTAACGGCGAGCGAAGGAGATCGGCGACAGGGTATGCCGACCGAACCCGGCGCTGCTCGTGACAGCCCGTTCAGTGTATCGCTTTCGTGGCGCCAGGATATTGCGATCTCGGCGCCACGAGGAGCTTTTTTGGCATAGAATAGCCACTGGATTCAATGAAAAGGCAGATTCTGCTCATGACGACGCCTCAACCGCTGTCGCTCGATCGCTATGACCGCGCCATCTTGGACATTCTTCAGCGCGACGGGCGCATCAGCAACCAGACGCTGGCCGAGCGTATCGGACTCTCGCCATCCCCCTGCCTGCGGCGAGTCAAGGCCCTCGAGGAGAACGGGCTGATACTCGGCTACCGTGCCGTGGTCGATTCACGCCCGTTGGGCTATCACCTCATGGCGCTGCTGCACATCTCGATGGATCTGCACACGGCGGAACGTTTCGATAACTTCGAGCGTCAGGTGCGTGACATCCCGGCGATCGTCGAGTGTCTGATTATCACCGGACAAGCGGCGGACTTTCAGCTCAAGATCCTGGTGCGCGACATGGACGACTACCAGCACCTGCTGCTGCACGTGATCAATCGGATCGAGGGTGTGACCGGCGCCCATACCAGTTTCGTACTGCGACGCGTCTTCGAACATCGCGGCGTTCCCACCGACCCCGCGCGCTAGGCCGATATATTAGCCCGGTGTATTAGCCCGAGGCGTTAGACGATGGCGCAATTGTGGCGCGCATCGGCAGTTGGTAAGAGATGGATGGCTAGCCCATCCATACGGTAGCGGTCGACCACGCGCCGCGCCGACGCTGCCCTCGAGGTCGTGACTCCATGCCAGCCAAACGCCTGACACCGCTGTTGCTGCTCGCCGCCTGCGGGCTCTCGCTGCCCGCCTGGGCAGACTATCCCGAAAAACCGATCACGCTGATCGTGCCGTGGTCCGCGGGCGGCGGTACCGACGCCACGGCGCGCATCATCGCCTCGTCTCTCGAGGCCGAGCTCGGCCAGACCATCAACGTCGTCAACCGCACCGGCGGCAGTGGCGTGGTCGGCCACACTGCCATCGCCAACGCCCGACCCGACGGTTACACCCTTGGCCTGGCGACGGTCGAAGTGGCCATGATGCACTGGCAGGGACTGACCGATCTCACCTACGAGGCATTCACGCCGATCGCCCAGATCAACTTCGACTCCGCCAGCCTCTCCGTCGAAAAGGATGCCGAGTACGACGGCGTGACCGCCCTTCTCGATGCGGTGCGCGAGTCCCCGCCGGGCACCTTCAACGCGTCGGGTACCGGGCTCGGGGGTATCTGGCACGTGGCGCTCAACGGTTTTCTGATGGAACAGGGTATCGAAGCGGGCAAGATCACCTGGATCCCCAGCCAGGGTTCGGCCCCGGCGATGACCGAACTCGCCTCCGGCAGCGTCGACCTGGTGGGCTCGTCACTGCCGGAAGCACGGGCCATGATCGACGCCGGAGAGCTTCGCAGCCTGGGCGTAATGACCCCCGAGCGGCTCGAAAACTTTCCCGACGTCCCGACGATGGCCGAGCAGCTCGACAGCGACTTCACCCTGGGCGCCTGGCGCGGCATCGTCGGCCCGCAAGGCATGGACGACGAGGTCGTCGCCAAGCTCGAGAGCGCGCTGAAAACGGCCTACGACAGCGATGCCTATCAGGACTTCATGGCCAAACAGGGTTACGGTGTGGTCTGGCGCGACGCGGATGACTTCGCCTCGTTGATGGCCGAGGACGACGCCAAGTTCGGCAAGATCATGGGCGAAATGAACCTCGCTCGCTGAACGTCGCCATCATGCCCGGCGGGTCGATGTCGCCGGGTTTTCTCCCTCACGTCATCGAGGACGACATCCACGTGCAACTTCCTACCAATCCTTTCGCGGCATCGCTCGGGGACGAGACTCGCTATGGCTGCTGGGCCGGCTTCGCCACTGGCTACGCCACGGAGATTCTCGCCACCACCGGCTTCGACTGGCTGCTCATCGACGGCGAGCATGCGCCAAATACGGTGCAGAGCATTCTGGCGCAGCTTCAAGCCGTCGCGCCCTACCCCTGCGCGCCGGTCGTTCGTGCCGTGAGCCAAGACCCAGCCCTGATCAAGCGACTGCTCGACATCGGCGCCCAGTCCCTGATGATTCCCATGGTCGACAACGCCGAACAGGCCGCTCGCCTCGTGGCCGCGACGCGCTATCCGCCAAACGGCATTCGCGGCGTCGGTGGCGGGCTCACCCGCGCCACCCGATGGGACAGCGTGGACGACTACATGACCCACGCCCACGAGGCGCTCTGCCTGATACCGCAGATCGAATCGCGCAACGGCGTCGAAAATGCAGAAGCGATCGCCGCGACACCGGGCATCGATGCCGTCTTCGTGGGGCCGATGGATCTTTCGACCGACGCGGGGCACCTCGGCAACCCCTCGCACCCGGACGTGCAGGCCATGATTCGTCGTGTGCTCAAAGCGACGAAGGACGCAGGCAAGCGCGCCGGCATTCTCGCACCGGCGGAGGCCGATGCCAGGCGCTATGCCGGTTGGGGTTTCGACTTCATCGCCGTGGGCATCGACGTCTCGCTGCTCTGTCAGGCGGCGCGAGAAACGATCGCGCGTTACAAGCACGATCTTCCCCAGGCCGCCAAATCCGGCCCGGGGTACTGACCCGGCGGGCCCGGCGTCAGCATTTCACGACGGCGATTTTCCCCCGCGAAGCTTGACGCCCGAAGCCATACGCAAAAGCCCCGACCACTTTTTGTGGCCGGGGCCTGGCTAAGTCACGGCGGCTCCGCACCGTGGACACCGTATGCTGGGCTGGCCTGCGGGGAATGCGCGCGCAGCTCCCGCCTCAGTCGTCTCGCGGCAAATGGGCGTCGTTGACGTCCCGGCATTGCCGGGCTCGGGGTTTTCCCATTCGGCTTCGAAACGCGAAACGATCTTGCCCTCTTCACGGCGCAGCCCGATATCGCGAAGCGTGTAATCGCTGAATTCGGAAACGGGGTAACGACTCCCGTTACGTTTGCGGATTGTCTTGCCGATCGACGCGAGTCGAGTCAGAAGGGCTTTTAAAATCATGATACCGATCTCCTTGAAAAGGAGGCCGGACACGCATCGCGGAAGAAAACAGGAAATGACGTTCGGGTCTCGGCCGCGAAGGGTGTCGCGGCCGAGGTGTCGATTCAATCCCTGACGCGCGACGATCCACGAACTCGCATACCGCGATGATTCGCGGTATTGGCGAGCTGTAGTGACGTCGAACGCTGGAATCGCATCGAATTTCCTAAAATGTATCGAGCCGCCAACTGGCGGAAGTTGGACTGGGCTTGGACCGTCGAGCTGACGGTCAACGACCGTCGGTATAACCAATAACTGACAAGTCGCTTTTCGACGAATCGCGCTCGATGAATCGAAATCGTATCGGCTCATCGCCGCGCGATTTTGCGTCCATTTAAACGCCAAATCGCAGTATTGACCGATTATTACACCGACACTTTGATTAAAAGGGATCGCCGTTGGAGCGTCAACTCGGACAATGTGACTTTCACACTGAAAGAAAGAAACGGCGGCTCATGAGTATGCAACTCGTTACTGCCGCGCCCATAATCCTGTTCTCGAGCCCCCACTGCCCGGAACTTGTCAGCTGGCGAGTCTGAACGTTGGGAATCACGCCATGCGATGCCTCGGCACCGGAAGACTTCATCTCTCCCGACCGGCGATCATCACGTCGGCCGTCCTGCCTCAAGACTGGCAATGGACAATGAAGGCCGTCGCGGATGAGGGAAGCCGTCGCGGGTGATCGAGCCCACCGCTGGGTGACAGCGAGCCGAGAGGCCCCCAGCGGGCAGACTACCCGAGGGAGCGAAAGGGTCAGGCGAAGGTATTGATCTGCGTGCCGAGCGACCCGGACGATGCCAGTGCGGGCTCCAGATCGATGGAGGAGAGCAGCTGATCCATGTGGGCGGCCTGGCCGTCCAAGGACTGTTTCAACAGGTTATTCTGCACCTCCTGACCTTGATTGAAACTCTGTAGCGCCAGCGCGTTACCGACTACCGCATTCACCGCAGTATCCATGGCGAAATCCTCGTTTCGATGGAAGAGGTATCGGGATCTTGGGATCCCGCTCTCGAATCATCGGCCGCCGACACGGCCGACTTGAATCCGCGGTAACGCCCAGGCCCCGCCGCGACATGACGCACCCGCGATCAGACAGCCGCGCAGGGGGTGCGCGCAGCCGACGCTTCGCTCTCGTTGCCCAGGCCCGCGTTCGCCGGGCGCTCGCTGGCAGCGCTCGGCGTCGCAAGAGAGGCGCGGCCAGCCCCGTCATTTGATGCCTGCGCGCGATCCCGCTCGAAGCCCAGTTCGAAGACCGCGAGCTTGGCCCGCAGAACCTGCGAGTGCTGTTGAAGCTGCGCCGCCGTCTGCGAGACGCACTCGACGAGCGCCCCGTTGTGCTGCGTGTCCTCCCCGATGCTGGCGACATCGCCGCTCACGCCGTCGAGATCCTGGCGCTGCTCGCGGCTGGCGATCGTGATCTCGTCGACGAGTGTCGCCAACGTACGCGCTCTGTGGAGGCTATCGCTCATGCTCCGCGCGACCTCTCCGGCTCTGTCGGTGCCGTCGAGAATCTGGCGTCGCGACATTTCGGTCTGCTCGCGAATCTCCCGGGACGCGCTGGCGCTGCGGTTCGCCAGATCCTGGACCTCGCCGGCGACCACGGCGAAACCACGCCCGCTTTCGCCGGCTCTGGCCGCTTCCACCGACGCGTTCAGCGCCAGAATGTTGGTCTGAAAGGCGATGCCGTCGATCACCTCGGTGATCTCCGAGATACGCAGCGACCCCTCCTCGAGTCGCTGCATGGCCTGGGTGAGCGCCGTCGAGAGCGCCTCCCCCGCCTCCGCGGCCTGCCCCGACTCGGCGGCTAGCGCGCTGGCACGACCGCTTCGCTCGCTGGTGTCGTGGACAGAGCGCCCCAGCGTGTCGAGCTTTTCCTGGGTACGCTCGAGCGCCGACTCCTGGCGCCGATTGCGACCGGCGAGTTCGTCATTGCCCTGGCGAAGCGTATCGCTGATTCGCGTGACTTCGCGCAGCGTTCCGCCGACGCCTCTCAGCGTTACGCGCACGGCCTGCATGGTGCGCTTGAAGTCGTTGCCCACGCGGCTTTGCATCGAGACATCGTCGAAACCCAGATCGAACGTCCCTTCGCGCCGCCCGATGTGCTGGCTCAATCGCGCGAGCTCCTCGCCGCTGATGGCGTCGCGCTCACTCTGCCTGGCCAGCAGTACGAGAATGGCGGTTTGCGCGACGACGTAAGCGGCGTGAATCAACACCATCGGTAGATAGGCGTGCAGATGCGACCCCGGCATCACGTAGACAGCCAGCCCCTGGCTCTGCAGATAGCAGAAGAGCAGGTGATGGACGCTGATGGTCACGGCCGCGGCGACCAGGGGACGCCAATCCCGGTAGGCCAGCAGCGCCGAGAGCAGCGCGAAGATGACGAAGTGCCCTTCGATCATTCCCAGCAGCAGATGGATCTGTAGTCCCGCATGCACCATGAGTCCGAAGGCGACCGCCAGTCGCGTGAACAGGTGCGTCGGCAGCCATCGCATCAGTAACACGGGCCCTAGCGTCGCCGGCAGGCCGACGATCAGCGCCGCCGCCCACAAGCTGTGAACCCCGGCCATGCCCAGCGTGGTCACGAACAGCGCCCCCAAGAGCCACCGCATGACGCGATTGGCCTTGAGATAGACGTCGCCGAGCAGCTCGCGCCGGAATGAAAGCGAAACCATGATGTTCCTCTCGTGCCGATGCCGCGTTCGGCGGCTTGTTGTTTTGAGATCGAGAACCCTAGCGGACGAGGTAAGTGCGCCCCCTAAGTTTACATCGGCACGGACTTTTCGATCCTTGAGCGCGCGAGGCCGGCACGTTACGACGCAAGAGAGCGCCGGCTGCTAGACTGAGCGCCGCCTTTACAAGTGGATCGTCAGATGAAAACCATCGGAGCGCACGTCAGCGCCGCAGGGGGCGTCGACCGGGCCATCGGCCGAGCCGTGGAGATCGGCGCCAACGCCTTCGCCCTGTTCACGAAGAACCAGCGTCAGTGGAACGCCAAGCCGCTCGAAGAGGCGACCATCGCCGCCTTCAAGGCCGCCTGCCGCGAGCACGGCTTCGGCCCGGGGCAGATCCTTCCCCACGACAGCTACCTGATCAATCTGGGGCATCCGGAGCGCGAAGGGCTGGAGAAATCCCGTGCCGCCTTCCTCGACGAGTGCCAGCGCTGCGAGCAGCTTGGGCTGGAGCTGCTCAACTTCCATCCGGGCAGCCACCTGCGCAAGATCAGCGAGCGCGACTGCCTGGCGCGAATCGCCGAGTCGATCAACGAGACCCACGCGGCGACCCGCAGCGTCGTGGCGGTGATCGAGAACACCGCCGGTCAGGGGTCGAACCTGGGGTTTCGTTTCGAGCAGCTTGCGGCAATCATCGAGCAGGTGGAGAACAAGGACCGCGTGGGTGCCTGCATCGATACCTGCCACGCCTTCGCCGCCGGCTACGACCTGCGCACCGCCGAGGACGCCGTGGCCATGCTCGACGGTTTCGAGTCGATCGTGGGTCGACGCTACCTGCGCGGCATGCACCTCAACGACGCCAAGAGCGAATTCGCCAGCCGCGTCGACCGACACCACAGCCTGGGTCAGGGCAATATCGGCCTTGCGGGCTTCGCCGCCCTGATGCGCGACGAGCGCACCGACGACATCCCGCTGATTCTCGAAACCGTCGACCCCGCCATCTGGGCCGACGAGATTCAGTGGCTGCGCGACCAGCAGCACGCCGAGGCACCTTAGCTCGGTTCGAAAAGGGCTTGGCGCCCGGGCGATCTCGCCGACGGGCGATCGACCGAGTCTGAAACGAGAGCGATAGCGGCCACCGCCAGGACGCGGTGGCCACCGAATCCGATGAATGCAAAGCGACAGGAACGCAAACCATGAACGACTTTTTCAACTGGCTCGGCGAAGCGATCGGCAACGTCATCCGCACGATCGTCGAGACGCTCAACGGCCTTTTCGGCGGACTGTGGGACTCCATGGACGGCTTCGTCGATGGTCTGACCGGCGCCCTCGGCATCAGTGACTCGCTTTTCAGTATCGCCGTGCTGGTCGTCGGCGTACTGCTGCTGATCAACGGCATCCGCGCCCTGGTGCGCGGCGGCGTGGTCGGCGGTGTCATCGGCTTACTGCTCGGCCTGCTGGTGCTGAGCTGGCTGATGCGCTGAGCTGAGCTGAGCACGATCGGCTCCGTCGCGGAACGCCCGCCGCGACGAAGCCCTCGGCGAGAGACACCCTCGCCTGTCCCCTCACATGCCTATACCGTCCCACGCCTACCACCTTCCCCGCCGCCCGTTCGCTCCTACCCCTCTCCTCGCGTCGAACGGCTCCTCGCCAGGCACGCGAGGCATCGCCACTCGAGAGGATATTCCCTCGTTTTCAAGACGTTCCGGCCGACAATCGACGACCCACTCACTTGCCAGCAACGCCATGCTCTACCACCTTTGTGGGGTCATCGATCGTCGATCGGATCGTGAGGTTCGAAACGTCGATCAACCACCGGCGCCGTCGTCGACGCCAGGCGAGGCGCCAGAGACCGCAAGGAGGCCACCCATGGCTGAATCGATGAAATCCCAACAGGAAGGCGTCGATCTCTACAACCAGTTCATCGACGGTGAATGGATCACCGGCGGCGGTGAGCCACTGGACGTGCACAATCCCGCCACCGGCGAGACCGTCGCCCGGGTGTCACTCGCCGACGAGGCGATGGCGGACCGCGCGCTGAAGGCCGCACAGGCCGCCTTTCCCGCCTGGTCGCGCAAGACCGCCGTCGAGCGCGCCGATCACCTCTACAAGCTGGTGGAACTGATCCAGGAGAACCGCGACCGGCTGGCACGCCTGATCACGACCGAACAGGGTAAGCCGCTCGTTGAATCCGACGCCGATGTGGGCATGTGCTGCGACCTGATCCGCTTCGCCGCGGAAAACACGCGCCGTCTCGAGGGCGACATCATCCCCGCCGACGACCCCGACGAGCAGATCTGGATACAGAAGGTGCCCCACGGCGTCGTGGTCGGCATCACCGCCTGGAACTTTCCGGCGGCGCTGGTCGGCCGCAAGCTCGGCCCGGCGCTGGCCGCGGGCAACACCATCGTGCTCAAGCCCTCCGAGGAGACGCCGCTGACGGCGCTGGAGCTCGTCGAGCTGGCGCGCCAGGCCGGCATTCCCAAGGGGGTGATCAACCTGATCAACGGTCGCGGTCGCGACGTCGGCAACCATCTCGTCACCAGTCCCATTACCCAGCTCGTGTCGATGACCGGCAGCGTGCGCGGCGGCCGCGAGATCAACAAGGCCGCCGCCGAGCATCTGAAGATCGTGCGGCTGGAACTCGGCGGCAAGGCGCCGTTCATCGTCATGGACGATGCCGAGCTCGACCCGGCCGTGGATGCCGCCATCGCCTCGCGCTTCAACAACTGCGGTCAGGTCTGCACCTGCAACGAACGCATGTACGTTCAGTCCGGCATCTTCGATAAGTTCCTCGAGCGCTTCCAGCAGCGCGTCGAGGCGCTCAAGGTCGGCAACCCGCTGACCGACAGCGACGTCGATATGGGGCCGAAGATCAACCGTGCCGAGCTCGACAAGATTCACGACATGGTCCAGCACGCGCAAAGCCAGGGCGCCGAGCTGCTCACCGGCGGCGAGCGTCTGACCGGCGGCGAGTACGACAAGGGCAACTATTACGCCCCGACGATTCTCACCGGCGTGAACAACGACATGGACATCATGAAGGAAGAGATCTTCGGACCGGTGGCGCCGGTGATGAAAGTCGAGAGCTTCGAGCAGGCGATGGAGTACGCCAACGCCTCCGAATACGGCCTCTCCGCCTACGTCTTCACCCAGAACGTCAAGCGGCTGATGGCGCTGACTCGCGAGCTCGACTTCGGCGAGATCTACGTCAACCGCGGCGGCGGCGAGTCCGTGCAGGGCTTCCACAAGGGCTATCGCAACAGCGGTCTCGGCGGTGAAGACGGCAAGTACGGGCTCGAAGCCTACGTCAAGAGCAAGACGATGTACGTGCATCACGGCTGATCCTGTCGCCACTGCCCGATGGCGTCCATTGGCCCGCCGTCCCGACGCCGGGCCGTGGTCATCGGCAAAACGGCAATAAAAAAGCCGCCCCGAGGGGCGGCTTTTCGTGTGCGGTCGCTCGTCGCTCAGGCATCCGCCAGCGCGCGCTCCACCATCTCGTAGACGTTGGGCGAAAGGTCCTCGGCGCGAATGCGCTCGAGCTCGGCCTTCATCAGCGCCTGACGCTCGTCATCGAAGCGCTGCCAGCGGGTGAGCGGCGTGATGATACGCGCGGCGATTTCCGGATTGAGCCGGTTGAGTTCGATCACCACGTCCGCCAGCAGTTTGTAGCCGGCACCGTCCGGGCGATGGAAGTTGACCCGGTTCTGGGCGAAAGCGCCGATCAGCGCACGCACCTTGTTGGGATTCTTCAACGAGAACAGCGGATGCTGCATTAGGAAACGCACGCGCTCGAGCACGTCCGCCTGCGGTCGCGTGACCTGGATCGAGAACCACTGATCCATCACCAGCGGGTCGTGCGCCCACTTCTCGCCGAAGCGCTTGAGCGCCGGCTCGGCGAGTTCGGTGCGGTCGCTGTGCGCCAGTAGCGTCAGCGCCGCCCGCACATCCGTCATGTTGCCGCCCTGCTCGAACTGCGTCTCGGCGAGTGCCGTGGCCTCGTCGTCGGCAATGCTCATCAGATAGGCGAGCGCCGTGTTCTTGAGCTTGCGCTGCGCAATCTGCTCAGGCGTAGGGGCGTAGGCTTCGTCGGACTGATTGTCGCGATAGATCTTGAGGAACTCCTCGCGCAGCTGCCAGGCGAGCGATTGACGCACGAACTCTCGCGCGGCGTGGATCGCATCGACGTCCACCACCGGCTGCTGCTCGGCGATGTAGGCCTCCGAGGGCAAGGTGAGCATCTCCGCCAGCACCGCCTTGTCGTCGGTAGGCTCGTTGAGCAGGCTACGGTAGGCGTCGACGAGCCGCGCATCCATCACCTTCTCGACCCCGTTGCGGTGCGCGGCGATGAGATCGTCCAGCGCCAGCAGGGTCAATCGCTGACCGGCATCCCAGCGATTGAAGCCGTCGCTGTCGTGGGTCAGCAGGAAGGCGAGCTCTTCGCGGGAGTACGGGTAGCGCAGCTTCACCGGCGCAGAGAAACCCCGCAGTAGCGACGGCACCGGCGCCTCCTCGACGTCGCTGAAGACGAAGGTCTGCTCGGCCTTACGCAGATGGATCACCGCATCCTTGCCCAGCGTTTCGCTCTCGCCCTCCTCGTTTTGCAGTTTCAGCGTCAGGTCGTGACCGGATTTGGTGCCGACCAGCCCCAGACGTATCGGGATGTGCAGCGCCTGCTTCTCGCTCTGTCCGGGGGTGGCCGGGGTGCGCTGGGCCAGTCGCAGTCGATACTCCCCGGTGACGTAGTCGTACTCGCCGTGCGCGTCGATCTCCGGCGTCCCCGCCTGCGAGTACCAGCGCAGGAACTGGGTCAGATCCAGCCCCGAGACTTCCGCCATGCAGTCGACGAAGTCCTCGATGGTCACCGCCTGGCCATCGAACCGGGAGAAGTAGAGATCGCTGCCGCGACGGAACTCTTCCCAGCCGAGCAGGTGGCGCAGCATGCGCACGACTTCCGCGCCCTTCTCATAGATGGTCAGAGTGTAGAAATTCGAGATCTCGATGTAGTGATCGGGCCGAATCGGGTGGGCGGTCGGGCCGGCATCTTCGGCGAACTGCGCCGTGCGGAAGAGGGCAACGTCCTCGATCCGTTTGACCGGGGCCGAATTGACGTCGGCGGAGAAGGTCTGGTCGCGAAAGACGGTGAAGCCCTCTTTCAGCGAGAGCTGGAACCAATCGCGACAGGTGACGCGGTTGCCGGACCAGTTGTGGAAGTACTCGTGGGCGACGATCCCTTCGACGCGCTGGAAGGCGGCGTCGGTGGCGGTCTGCGGGTGGGTCAGCACCGCCGCCGAGTTGAAGATGTTGAGCCCCTTGTTCTCCATCGCCCCCATGTTGAAGTCGTTGACGGCGACGATCATGAAGCGGTCGAGATCGTATTCCCGGCCGTAGGTCTCTTCGTCCCACGCCATCGAGCGCTTGAGCGAGGCCATGGCGTGCTCGGTCTTGTCGAGATTCTCCCGCTCGACCCAGATCTGCAGCAGCACCTCGCGTCCGCTCGTCGTGGTGTAGTGGTCTTCGACCTTCTCCAACGAACCGGCGACCAGCGCGAACAGATAGCTGGGTTTGGGGTGCGGATCTTCCCAGGTCACGAAATGGCGTTCATTGGGCAGCTCGCCCCGCTCGACCGGATTGCCGTTGGAGAGCAGCACCGGAAGCGTCTCTTGATCACCGATCACGGTGGTCGAAAACGTCGCCATGACGTCGGGGCGATCGGGATAGAAGGTGATGCGCCGGAACCCCTCGGGCTCGCATTGGGTGCAGAACATGCCGTTGGAACGGTAGAGCCCTTCGAGCGCGGTATTGGCGTCGGGGTCGATCTCGACCTCGGTATCCAGCCGGAAGCGCTCGGGCACCGTCGTCACGCTGAGCCCCCTGTCGCTGGTGGTGTACTCGTCCGGCGAGAGCGCCTGGCCGTCGATGGCGATGGCGAGCAGTCGCAGCCCGTCGCCGTCGAGCTCCAGCGGCGCATCGGCGCTGGCTTCGGGGTGACGCTCCATGTGCAGTCGCGCCTTGACCCGAGTCGCCGAGGGATGAAGATCGAACGTGAGCTCGGTGTGACTCACGCGAAAGGCCGGCGGCCGATAGTTCTCGAGGTAGGTCGCTTGCATTGCCGACATGAAGACGCTCCTTGTGGAATGAGAGTCGAACCCGTGAGATGACGTCGGGTTCTCGATCGTCACTCATTCTACCCGCCCGGCGGGATCGATATCGAACGTGCGCGCGACGCACCGCTTGGCTGACTGCGCCATCGCCGCGCTATCGACTCGAGATCAGGATGCCGGGCAAGGCAGGATGCCGGCGGCAAGGCGCGTGAGCGTCGGGTCACGATTGTCGTGGCAGCAGGCGCCACGGTACGCCTCGGCGGGTCGTAGAACGCTGACGGCGCCGCGAGTCAGCGGCGCTCGGCGGAGGAGTCGTCGGACCAGAGTTGGCGTACGGGGCAGTTCAGGCTGGGCAGCGGACGGGTCACGATCCAGACCGCCAGCAGCGAAAGTCCGACGATCAGGGCGATCTTCAGTACGAGTAGAGAGACGGTGAACGCGATGATCAGACAGGAGACGCTGAGCATGCAGACCGCCATGATCTTGGCATGTTTGGGGATCGCGCGTTCGCGCTCCCAGGACTGGATCGGCGGGCCGAAGCGCGGATGGTTGCGAATCCAGCTGGCAAACCGGGGCGAGCCCCGCGAGGCGAGCCACACCGCCGCGAGCATGAAGCACGTCGTCGGCATCACCGGCAGAAACAGACCGATGAACCCCAGGGCAAAGCTGATGCCGGCCAATGTGACATACATGGCATTGCGCATGCCGATCTCCCGGACGAGTGACGTTGCCACTGCTTCATGAAAGAGCCACCGCTTCATGAAAGAGGTGAAACGGAAAGGGGTGAAGCATTTGGTCTGTGAGTGTAAACCACCGCGAGGCGTGCGCTCCAATCCCGCCGGTGCCCGCCGTCGAGCGAAGACACTCGGCGGACGACGAGAGCGACAGACATCGTCTCCCATTCGGAAAAGGTCCATTCGCCGTGCGCTCGCTGGTGCCAGGCCCGGCGAGGCGTAGACTGGCGCCCATCGATACGCCGAGGAGCGCGACATGCCTTCACGCAAGGTTCTCTATCTCTCACACGGCTCGCCCGACCTCACGCTGAGCGAGCATCCCGCCAGAGCGTTTCTGCAGACGCTGGGCCAGCGCCTGCCCAGGCCGCGTGGCGCGCTGGTGATCTCGGCGCACTACGAAACCGCCGGTCTGACGCTCGGCAGCGCCGAGCGGCCTCGGACCTGGCACGACTTCCATGGCTTCCCAAACGCTCTCTACGCGCTGCAGTATCCGGCGCCGGGATTGTCCGGCCTGGCCCGTGAGCTTGCAGACGATCTTGCCGCCAACGACGTTGACACGCGCCTCGATCCCGAACGGCCGCTGGATCACGGCATCTGGTCGCCCCTGTCGCTGCTCTGGCCCGAGGCCGACGTGCCGCTGATACCGGTCAGCGTTCCCATGCGGCTCGACAATGCCAGACGTCTCGACATCGCCGACGCCCTCGGGCGCTGGGCCGAGTCTCACGACATGATGCTGATCGGCTCCGGCGCGGCGACCCACAACCTCGGCGACCGGCACGCGGCACATGATGCCCCGGATGAATGGGCGCAAGACTTCCACGCCTGGACGATCGACGTCGCCGCCCGGGGCGATCTCGACTCGATGCGCCACTGGGAGCAGATGGCCCCCCGCGCACGCTACGCCCACCCCACCCCCGAACACTTTCTGCCGCTGCTGATGAGCGTGGGGGCCATGGCCGGCGCGCCGCTCATCGCCCTTCACGAGAGCTTCATGTACGGCAATCTGAGCATGCTGGCGCTGGGCAGCGAGGCACTGGAGATCGACGTCGCCTGATGCGCTGCCGGGACGAGGGCGCGACGGTATCGTCTCGGCCGGACGTCGCGGTGGCCGCGGCTTACGTCACGTCCGTGTCGGGTCGCTTCCCGTCAGTGCCGGAGCGCTTCACGAACGCCCCGGATCGCTCCTCAGCCGTTTCAGTCGCGAAAGTTGTCGTACTGTAGCGCCAGGTTGGGCCCGGACTCGCCCTTCAGCAGCGCGATGGCCTGCTGCAGGTCGTCCCGCTTCTTGCCGCTCACTCGCACCTTGTCGCCCTGGATCGCCGGCTGGACCTTGAGCTTGGCGTCCTTGAGCTGCTTGACGATCGCCTTGGCGTCGGCCTGATCGAGGCCCTGCTTGAGCTTGACCTGCTGGCGCGCCTTCACACCCGAGGTCTCGGCGTCTTCGATCTCCATGCAGCGCGCATCGATACCGCGTGAGATGAGCTTGGCACGCAGCACGTCGATCATCTGCTGAAGCTGGAACTCAGCGTCCGCCTGCAGCGAGACGGTGTCGCCTTCGAGGGTGAAGCTGGCATCCACGCCGCGAAAGTCGAAGCGCGTCTGGATCTCGCGGTTGGCCTGGTCGACCGCATTGGTCGCTTCGTGGCGGTCGAATTCGGAAACGATATCGAAAGAGGGCATTGGCAGTCTCCCGTCGCCCGCGCCGACGCGCGGGGACGACGTATCAGGATGGGGTAACGGATTCGTCCGGCGTGTCGTCGAGCAGCTTGTCCATGCGCCACGCCGCACAGCCGTCTTCGTAGTAGTCGTCGAGCCAGCGGTGCGCCACGTAGCCGGTGCGGCGGTAGAGGCCCATGGCGACGCGATTGTCGGCGCGGACCTCGAGCAGTAGACGGCCCGCGCCGTGCGCGATCGCCGTCTGCTCGATCGCTTCCAAGAGCCGCCGCCCCAGTCCCATGCCGCGGCGCGCCGGATCGACGCAGAACGAGTAGAGCCGTGCCGTGGCGCTGTTGCGCCGAAACAGCAGCGTGGCGTAGCCGATCACCGCCTCATGCTCGTCGATGGCGACCAGCGTGGCCGCGTTGGCTCGCGTCAGCAGGTGGCCCAGCTGGCGCCGGTTGAACCGGTCACCCTCGAAGGCGCGCGATTCCAGCGCAAGCAGTGCATCGCGATCGGTGGACAGACCTTGTCGCAAGGTGAAGGACATGGGAACTCGCTGGACTGATCGATGATGAAGCCACGGCATCGGCGCCGGCTAGAGACGGGCCGCGGCGCGCAATCTCAATGCGCCCTGGCGGCCCTCGGCTCGACCCGAGGCGGGATGAAATTATTTCACGCAGAAGGCGACTTGTCGCTCTTCGTCAGTCGTCGCATTCTTGCGCCTTGTCTCAACGGCCGCGTCGAGGTCGTCCGAATTCGAAAAGGAGTCACCGCAACATGTCCCGTTTGTGCATCGTGGTCGACCGGCTGTCCGACTGGGCGCCCTACTATCCGTCGGACGATCTCATCACCGCCGAGGATTTTCTCGCCCTCGATGGCGCGGCGGCGCCAATCGATGCCACCCACGTCATCAATCTCTGCGCCGATCTGGCCTATCTCGAGACGGGCTACTACGTCTCGCTGCTGGCCGAGGCCCGCCGCCAGCGCGCCCTGCCCAGCGTGGAGACGCTCAACCAGCTCTCGCGCCAGGCCTTGATCGACCTGCAGCTGGCGGCGATCGAGCCGTTGCTGCAGGAGCTGGATCGCCGCGGGGCGTTACCCGGCGAGACGCTGACGTTCCGAGCCGTGTTCGGCGAGTGCCGCGACCCGGCGCTGGCGAGGCTCGCTCGCCGGCTGTTCGAGCGCCTGCCGCACCCGGTGCTCGAAGCGACATTGGAAAAGCGACACGGCAGCTGGCATCTCACCGCCCTGGCGCCGCTGGGAATCGGCGCGCTCGCCGAGAGCGAGCAGGATCTCTTTGCCACCGCGCTCAACCGGCACTCGACCAAGGTGTGGCGGACGCCTCGTGCCCGGCGGCGCTATCGCTTCGATCTGGCGATTCTGGTCGATCACGAAGAGGCGCTGCCCCCGAGCAACAAGGTCGCACTGCGACAGTTCATTCGCGCCGGTCGCCGGCTGGGCATCGACGTCAACCTGATCACCCACCGCGACGCCGGCCGTCTGGCAGAGTTCGACGCCCTGTTCATCCGCGAAACCACGCGGCTCGACCATCACACCTACCGCATGGCGAAACAGGCGGAGCACGAGGGGCTGGTGGTCATCGACGACCCGCAGTCGATCCTGCGCTGCACCAACAAGATCTACCTGCACGCCCTGCTCGGCTCTCACCGAATACCCGCGCCGCGAGGCCAGCTCCTGCATCGCCGAGACATGGCGAATCTCGATGCGCGACTCGCCACCCTCGACTATCCGCTGGTACTCAAGGTGCCGGATGGCGCCTTCTCCAAGGGGGTGGTCAAGATACGCTCCCGCGAGGAGCTCGAGGCCGAGGCGCCGAAGCTGTTCGAATCTTCCGCGCTGCTGCTGCTGCAGGAGTGGCTGCCCACCGACTTCGACTGGCGCATCGGCGTGCTCGACGGCGAGGTGCTCTTCGCCAGCCGCTACTTCATGGCTCGCGGTCACTGGCAGATCTACGATCACTCCAGCGGCAAGACTCGCAGCGGAGGATTCACCACCCATGATCCCGCCGATGTACCGCCGGCAGTGGTCAAGGCGGCGCTGCGGGCCACCCGGCTCATCGGCAACGGCCTTTACGGGGTCGATCTCAAGCAGATCGGCGAGCGCGTGGTGGTCATCGAGGTCAACGACAACCCCAATCTCGATGCGGGAGTGGAGGATCTGGTATTGCGCGATGCGCTCTACACGCGAGTGATGAGCGTCTTTCTCAAGCGCATGGAGCGCCAGCTCGAACCGGGACGCGGCGAGACCGGGCAGAACCCGGTACCGGCACGCGCCCTGGAAAGAACCGCGCCCGGCATCGAGCGTTAGGAGAGCCTGGGTCGGCGCTAGGCGGCGTCGACCTCGACTCGGTAGCCGGCGAACTTGCGCAGGTTGATCACGCCGGTATCGAGGATCAGGTACTGGCCCTTGATCGCCATCAGCGTGCCCTCGACGAGCGGCTGCTTGTCGAAGTTGAACGAGACGATCTTGCGCGGCCAGGCGAGCGACGGGTAGTCGATCGATACCGCCGCGGCGTCCAACGCCTGGATGGCATCATCACCGAAGCGCTGCCGCAAGCCGTCGAGTTCATCGCCGACCGCCGTCAGTAGCCGGTCGCGCTCGGCGTGAAGCGCCAGCGGTGTCACCTCGTGCTTGAGCATCGCGCGCCAGTTGGTGCGATCGGACACGTGGGGTTTGAACAGGGTCTCCACCAAGCCCGACTGCTGACGCGTCGCTACCTCCAGAATGGGCAGCGCCTGGATCGCGCCCTGGTCGAGCCAGCGCCCGGGGGTGTTGGTGCCGCGAGTGATGCCGACCTTGAGCCCCGAGGCGTTGGCCAGATAGACGATATGCGGTCGAAAGCAGTGGCGCTCGCCCCACTCGGGTTCGCGGCAGGTGCCCTGGAAGTAGTGACAGGTTTCCGGGCGCACGATACACAGATCGCAGCTGGCCAACCGGGTGAAGCAGGGGTAACAGTGCCCCTGGGCGAAACTCTTGCGCGTCTTGCGGCCGCAGTGGACACAGTGGATCTCGCCCAGGTGGCGAAGTCGCAGACGTTCGCCCAGGCGAGCATTGAGCGAAAGCGTCGCGTCACCCGCCCTGAGGCGATACTCCGCCACGCCGGCGGGCGGCAGATGGATATCCAGCTTACGCAGCGAGCCTTCGATCGCTGCTGTGTCGGACGAGATCAAGTCCGCCATGGAGAGCTCAGTTGATCCATTTGATGGCGGCTTCCTCGGCGGACGACGCATCACCCGAGGCACACTCGTTGCGCTCGAGATACCCCACCCGCTCCTCGGCCGGCACGTCGTGAATCATCTCGTACTTGATCACGGCTTCCATGCAGAGCTCGGTCTGCTCGTCGCTCAGCCGCCGTCCGTCGGGCCACTTGCGCAGCTGGATCGCCTGCTTGAAGCTCGTATACATCTCAGCGGTCATCTGCGCGACCATCTGGTCGAAACTCTTCTCGTTCATTGCCGTTCTCCTCTTCGTCTCTTCGGGCACCGATGCGCCCGCAACGTCGCCACTCGGCGATTGGACTCGTCGCTCGTCGGCTCAGCGCTGTCGGTCGGTCACGCAACGGCTGGCGATCGCGGCGATGACCAGGCCCACCAGCAGACCGCCCAGATGCGCCTCGTTGGCGACGTTGCCGAAACCGACCGATCCCGCCATGTCCGTCATCGTGAAGACCATCCAGATCAGCATGAAGACCACCAGCATCTGCGGCACGAAGTAACCGCTCCCCGGCCGCAGCCGAGAGAGTAGCCAGACATAGCCGAGAAGCGCGTAGTCGACGCCGGACATGCCGCCGAAAAGCACCGTGCCGGTGGCGTACTGCGCCAGATTGGACCCGATTGCCGCGACCAGCACGATCGGTGCCAGCCAGCGCCGCCCCTGGATCGCCTCGATCTGACGACCGAAGTACCAGAGCCAGAGCATGTTGAATACGATGTGCATCCAGCCAAAGTGCAGCAGTACCGGCGTCACCAGCCGCCACAGCTGCCCGCTGGCGAGCGTGTGTTCGAGATTGCCCGCCATCAGGCGGTCGCCGACGATCTCGAGCGGCACGATGCTCAAGGCCCGAACGATCGCGTCGTCGAGCGCTCCCATGGCAAAGAATATCAGCGTGCACACCGCGATGAGCGAGGCCGTCAGCGGCGCCTGCGCGAAGGCATGCCCCGTGACACCTTTACCTCGTCGAGGCTTGGCGGGTGCCGCGGTCTCGAGCTCGCCGCGATGCCACAGCTCGATCAAGCGAGCCGCCGCGTCGCGCTGCTCAGGATCGGCCAGCCAGACGATCTGCTGATCGTCCTGCTGCGTCACGCGGTGGCCGATCCGATGCGCCCAGAGCGTCTGGCGCAGGGTATGCGTGTCGAGATCCTTCGGCACGGCGAGAAGCTTGTACATAGTGAAGACGGCCCGTTGACTCGATGACGGCCGGTCGACGATTCACGCATCGGCCAGCGCGAACATTCTACATGAGCGACTCAGGACGTCGCGCCGAGCGGCCGACGGTTTGACGCCGCCCCGTTCGGTCCTGGCGTTGATGACGTTCGGCCCGGGCGTTGATGACATTCGATCGAGAAACGCATCGCCCATCGCGTCCACGAGCGATCCGGACGAGGGAGAAATCCGTCGCAGGTGACGTAGAAAAGAAAAATCCGGCGGGAGGGCCGCCGGATAAGAGCAAGGGATCATTCAAGGGAACACTTAATCTGATGGCCTGACGCTGCGAGAGTTCCGCTGGGCGGCAAAAAAATCGGGATTATTTTTCCGTGAACCGACATTGCCTTGGCAGACAGAAGCTTAACCGCCGACCGATGCGGATTCCATGGAGCGATCAGGCACCACCCGCAGCGATCGTTTGCGGCTCCACCCGGGTCCAGACGAACCGATCCGCGGTCAACGACGTTTCCCCCGACCAGCGATACGCCACCAGCCGACCGGCATCGATCGCGCTGTAGTCGAGACAGGCGATATTGTCGCGAACCACCGCCGGCACGCCGCGGCACCAGTAGTGGCCAACGAACAGCGGCGGTGCCTCCTCCGGATACCAGACCAGACGCTCGCGCTCGGCTGCGTCCAGCACTCGTCCTTCCAGCACGTCGGGAAGCGAATCGGGTTGAAAGACGACGTCCCCATAGGTATGCGGACGTTCACACCAGAAGTGCGTACGAAAGGCGCGCCGATCGACACCGTTCGCCGAGCGAATGGTCATGCCGTCGGGCAGTGCCAGCTGCACCCCACGCGTGAGCACGTCGAGCACCCGATGCTCGAAACTGCCCCGCACGCTGGCTTCGGCGAGAAACGCCGCATCGATACGGCCGTTCGGACAGCGTCGACGAAAGGCATCGATCAGCGACTCGTCCCAGCAGGCGTGGACTACCCGGAGTCCATCGAGCTCCAGGCACAGCGGCAGCTCCCGGAACCAGGCAAGCGTCTCCCGCCACTCCCGGGGGTGGTCACGAAACTGCTCGTGCGTACGCCGCATGATCCGGCTCGGAGGCGAGCCAGGGGCTCGCTCGGCGCTGACGATGGCGTTGACCTCGTGGTTGCCCATGACGATGTGCGCTTCGCCGGCATCCACCATGCGGCGAGCGATCGAGACCGCCAGACGGATGCTCGGCCCGCGATCGATGAGATCCCCCAGAAAGATCACCCGCCGTCGCGGATGACGGTAGACGCCATGCACCTCGGCATAGCCGAGCTTGTCGAGCAGCGCGGCAAGCGTTCGACCGCAGCCGTGGACGTCACCGATCAGATCGTAGCCTTCGAGCCCCGTCGGCATGCTCATGTCAGTCTCCCAGCCTGCTGCTCCAGCCGAGCTTGGAGCGGCACGCCTCGAAGAAACTGTGGCCGCGGGGATGGATCAGTGTGAGTCGTTGCGCCTTGCGCCGAACGTGGAGAATGTCACCGGGCTTGCAGACGACGCGAGTCTGTCCGTCGCAGCTGACATGGGGGTAGGCCTGATTGATGTCCCCGATGTGGACACGAATTTCGCTTGCCGCATCGATGACGATGGGGCGGCTCGACAGGGTATGCGGGAAGATCGGCACCAGCGTGATCGCCTCGAGCCCGGGATGGACGATCGGCCCGCCCCCGGAGAGCGCATAGGCAGTGGAGCCGGTGGGGGTCGACATGATCAGCCCGTCGGAGCGCTGGGAGTAGACGAAGCGGTCGTCGATGAAGAGTTCGAACTCGATCATTCGCGCGGCCTTGCCGGGATGGACCACCACGTCGTTGAGCCCCGAGCCGGAGCCGATCAGACGCTCGCCGCGGTAGAGTTCGGCGTCGAGCAGAAAGCGTCGCTCGGAATCGTATTCGCCATCCAGCACTTCGCCGACTTTCTGCTCGACTTCATCCGGGGCGATGTCGGTGAGAAAGCCCAGCCGGCCGCGGTTGATACCCAGAACCGGCGTCGCGCTATGACACAGCGTTCGCGCCGCGCCCAGCAGGCTGCCGTCGCCACCGACGACGACGACGAGATCGCAGAGCGTACCGAGCTCCTTGCGCTTGGCTTCGCGAAAGCCATGCTCCCCCATCAGCGCCGCGGTGCGATCCTCGATCACCACTGCCAGACCGCGCCGTGTGAGAAACGTGACCACACGCGTGAGCGTTTCGACCGCTTTATCGCTGCCCAACCGGCCGATGAGACCGACGGTATTGAAGACTTCCATGCAAGGACTCTCTGGCCGCGTGACGACGGATGATTATGGGCGTCGGGCGCGGGTGCGGCAAACCCGGCAGCGGTGGCCCACAGCGTGCTAACGGTTCGTCGAAAGTGTTAGAATCACCTACGCTTTTGAGTGAACAGCAGAGTCATTTCGGGTGAGCGCCCTGGGTTGGGCGCTCACCCGCGTGCGTCGTCGTCATGGAGGGCATACCTCGACGCCGGTCATCGGCTGTCGCTGAAAACGAATCAGAACCGCCACGCACTCAAAACCGCTTTACCTAGGGAGATTACAGGGCCATGTCGCAAACCCCATCGCGCCGACTGGGAGCGATCGTACTGTTCGTCGCCTCGCTCGTCGGATTCGCCATCGCACTCTACGCCTATCTGACCCCGCTGACCGGCGTCAACGGTTCGCTCGGGGCGCTTGTCGTCACGCTCGCCTGTTTGCTGCTCGCGCTGCTGGCGCTGGTACTCGCCGCCGCCAAGGGTCGCGGCGGCCGCGTCGTCTGCCGCGTGCTGATTCTTGCCGGACTCGCCGGCACCGGCTTTGCCGCTCTGCTCCTTCACCAGTGGTGGATCACCGTCGCCATGATCGTCGGCCTGATCGGACTCGTCATCGACATGAATCGTCCGACCGCCTCGCATCGTCATGCGCATTCATAAGGAACTCTTCATGCCGACACCGATATCAACCGCCCAGCGCCTCGGCACCGCCGCCGCGCTCGCGCTATGCCTGACACCGGGCGTGGTCCATGCCCAAGCACAGTCCACCGATACCGACGACGCCGCCCAGCCGGCGCAGTCTTCCGCCGAGTCATCGAATCGCGGGACGCAGGTCGCCGATACCGCTCGCGTTGACGATGCGCAAAGCGATGCCGGTCAGGGTGATGCCAGCCAGGGTGACACCGATCAGGACGATGCCAACGACGACACGTCCGACCCGCAAGATCGCGACACGGCGTCGTCGAACGAGCCGCCGATTCCTCTGGTGCCGAACTCCACCGACTGGACCAGCTTTCACGGTCAGTTGAACGCCCAGAAATACAGCCCGCTGGATCAGATCAACGTCGATAACGTGGGTGATCTGGAGAAGGTCTGGGAAGTCCACACCGGCGATCTTTCCGACGGGTCGGGCGATCTCCCCGCGACGGTATGGTCCTCCACTCCGGTATTCGCCAACGACACGCTCTACATCGGCACGCCCTTCTATCGGCTGATCGCCTACAACCCGGCGACCGGCGAAGAGAAGTGGAGCTTCGATACCCAGTCCAGCAAGGAAGCGCTGACGCAGCCGGTGCTCAAGAACCGTGGCGTCGCCTACTGGGAAGCCGATGAGCCGGTCGAAGGCGAGTCGTGCCAGAAGATCGTCTACATGGGCACCATGGACGCGCAGCTCTTCGCCCTCGACGCCGACAGCGGTGAACTCTGCAAGGACTTCGCCGACAACGGCGTGCTCAACGTCGATCAGTGGAACACCGTCAATCCCAAGTACCCGCTGTCGCTGCTGCAGCCGCCGACCATCGTGGGCGACCACGTGATCTTCGGCTGGGCCGGTAAGGACTGGGCCTATCAGGAAGCGCCCCCGGGTACCGTGTTCTCGATCAATGCCCGCACCGGCGAGCGCGAATGGACCTTCGAGGCCATTCCCGACGGCATCCGCGAGCAGAGCGGCACGGCCAACGTCTGGACGCACATGTCGGCCGATGAAGAGAACAACCTGATCTATCTGCCGGTCTCCTCGCCGTCGCCCAACTACTGGGGCGGCAACCGCAAGGAAGAAGTACCGCTGGGAACTTCCACCACGGCGCTCGACGTCGATACCGGTGAAGTCGTCTGGTCACGCCAGTGGGTTCACCACGATATCTGGGACTACGACATCAACGCTGCGCCCACGCTGATGGACATCACCGTTGACGGCGAAGAAGTGCCGGCGCTGATTCAGGCAACCAAGATGGGCTTTCTGTTCGTGGTCAACCGCCTGACCGGCGAAGACGTCTGGCCGATCGAGGAGCGCCCGGTACCGGGCGGCGACGGCAGCGTCGAAGGCGAATACTACGCGCCGACCCAGCCCTTCCCGACCAAGCCGGCACCGCTGCTCGACCAGTCCGAGAAGCCGAAGATCTGGGCTCTGGCCGATGCCGTCGGCGGCGGCCAGTGCTCGGCGCTGTGGGACGATCTCTGGTACGAAGGGATGTACACCCCGCCGACGACCCAGGGCGAGGGCACGCTAACCTTCCCGGACAGCGCCGGTGGCGTCCAGTGGGGCGGCGTGGCGTTCGATCCCGAGAGCCAGACCGCGATCGTCAACGTCTCTCACATCGTGCAGACGCTCAAGCTCTACAACCGCGAAGACTACGAGGAAGCCAACAACGGCTCCGGTAATGAAAGCGGTTTCGCGCCGCAGGAAGGCGCCCCTTACGGCATGCGTCTGGAAGTCGCCTCCAACTGGCTCGGCATGCCGTGCTGGGAGCCGCCGTTCGGTGAGATCGTCGCCCTCGACATGCACACCGGCGACGTCAAGTGGCGCAAGCCGGTCGGCGCCTCTCAGCAGTTCGGCTTCTTCATGCCGGAGCGCTGGGGCTCGCCCACCATCGGCGGCCCGGCAGTCACCGCCGGCGGTGTCGTCTTCATCGGCGCCTCGATGGATGCCAAGGTTCGCGCCTTCTCGCTGGAGAGCGGCGACGAGCTGTGGTCCGACCAGACCATGGCCCCGGTCGTGGCCAACCCGTCGGTCTACGAATACGAAGGGCGTCAGTACGTAGCCTTCGTGTCGGGCGGCAACACCATCCTCAAGGACCAAGTCGGTGACCAGCTGGTCGTCTATGCGCTGCCGGAAGACGACGACGAGTAAGCGTCGCAGCACATAGCAACGCCAAGTCGTAAGACGATGACGGGGCGGGCCTCAGGGCTCGCCCCGTTTTTCGTCGTGACACGGCCATCGCCACCGGCGAGACGCCTTCCGGCGCGGTGCAATTAATAGAACACCTGACGTCTTTTATTCGATCGCGCTCTGTCTCGATACTCGATGAACAACCTCTCCCCCAACAACAAAGAGGTCTCATCGGATGAAACTCTCCCACCTGCTCGCCTGGCGTTTGCATCTGCTGGTCGTGATCGTCTCGCTCGTGAGTGAGGCGATCGGCATCATCAAGATCCCGCTCGGCCCCGGCACGCTGTTGCTGCTACCGCTGTTCTACGCCTTCATTCTCGGCGTACTGCTCAATCCGCATCTCTTCTCCGGCACCCAGCGCTTCCTGCCGGAGCGGATAAGCGACGCCGCAACCCCGCTGATCCTGATCTCGATCATGCCGTTCATCGCGCGCTTCGGCTCGACCATTGGCCCGGCGATCGACCAGATCATCAGCGCCGGCCCTGCGCTGATTCTTCAGGAACTGGGCAACCTCGGCACCATGCTGGTGGCACTGCCGGTCGCCGTGGTCGTGTTGAAGATGGGCCGCGAGGCGATCGGTGCGACCTATTCGATCGCCCGCGAACCCAACATCGCGATCATCTCCGACAAGTACGGCCTCAAGGGCCCGGAAGGTATCGGGGTGATGGGCGTGTACGTCGTCGGCACCATGTTCGGCACGCTCTGGTTCGCGCTGATGGCGGGCTACCTCGCCTCGCTCGGCTGGTTCGACCCGCGGGCGCTGGCGATGGCCTGCGGTGTGGGCAGCGGCAGTATGGTTGCGGCTTGCTCGGGCGCGCTCGCCGGTGTGGTGCCGGAGCTGGCCGATGACCTGCTCGCGTTCGCCGGCGCCAGCAACTTGCTCACCTACGCGACCGGTCTCTATGTCTCCCTGTTCATCGCGCTGCCCGTTGCCGAATGGCTCTACCGCCGGCTGAGCGGCCGTGGGAAGCGTCGGAGCACCGGCCATGACGGCGCGGCGAGCGACGAGACGCTGGTCGAGGACGGCGCCGAACTCACCACCGAGGAGCGCCCGGAGGCGAACCTCGGCAAGACCGCCGCCGTACTGGCGATCGCCTGCGCGGTGGGCTGGGTCGTCAACACCATCAACGGTGCCTCGCTGATCGATGCCCTCCCGGGGATGCTCATCCTCTACGCCATGACCCTGCTCGGTCTCGTGGTGACCCGGCTCGCCCCCTTCTATCTGCCGGGCGTCGCCTGGGTGTCACTGATCAGCATCGTGATGACGCTGCCCTTCTTCCCCGGTAGCGCCTGGATGGTCGAGCAGCTCGCCGCGGTCAACTTCCTGGCGATCGTGACCCCGGTACTGGCCTACGCCGGCTTGGCCTTGAGCCAGCGCGAATTCATCATGTTCCGTCGCACCGGCTGGAAGCTGATCGTCGTCTCCTTGCTGGTCTTCACCGGCACGTACATCGGCTCGGCGTTCGTCGCACAAATGCTGCTGTAAGGCGGCGTCGACGGTTTCGTCGACGCCTTTCACGACGTTCTCGACGACGCGCCCCAGCGGGCGCGCCCTCCCCTCGGCCTCGATCCGCTCGCGGCTCTTCACACCAGGAGGCAACGTGACAACCACTTCTACCGACTCCAACACGACCTATCCCGATCCAGCCACGCTCACCAAATGGCGACGGGACTTCCACCGCCACCCGGAGATCGCCTTCGACGAGCACCGCACCAGCGCGCGCATCGTCGAGATCCTGAGCGAACACGGGATCGAACACGTCGCCGGGCTCGGCGGCGGCACCGGCGTGGTCGCGACGATCGAAGGCCGCCAAGGCCCCGGGCCAAGCATCGGTCTGCGCGCGGACATCGACGCGCTACCCATCGACGAGCTCAACGACGTCGACTATCGCTCGCAGATCCCGGGGCGCATGCATGCCTGCGGCCACGACGGCCACACCACCATGCTGCTGGGGGCGGCGTGTGCGCTGTCTCGCGACCCCGATTTCGCCGGCACCGTCCATCTCATCTTCCAGCCTGCGGAGGAGAGCGAAGGTGGCGGTCGGGTGATGGTCGAAGAGGGCTTGTTCGAACGCTTTACGATGGATGCCGTCTACGGTCTGCACAACTGGCCGGGGCTCGCCGTCGGCGAGGCGGCCGTCCACGATGGCCCCGTGATGGCGGCCTTCGACGTGTTCACGCTCAAGCTGACCGGCGACGGCTGCCACGCCGCCATGCCCCACCTGGGTACCGATGTCGTGCTCGCCGCCTGTCAGCTGGTCAACCAGCTGCAGGGCCTGGTCAGCCGGGAAACACCGCCGCATCAGCCGGCGGTCCTCAGCGTCACCCAGTTCCATGCCGGCGACGCCTACAACGTACTGCCGGAAACGGTGGAATTGCGGGGCACCGTGCGCACCTTCGACGCCGATCTCAAAGCGCGACTGGAGCGACGTTTCCGCGACGCCATCGATGCCACCGCCCGCTTCCACGGCTTGACTGTCGACTTCGACTATCAGGCGCGCTATCCAGCGACGATCAATGACCCTGCCCACGCCACACGCTGCGCCGACGTTCTGACGGCGATGTCTAAGATTCGGAAAGTCCATCGCGATCTGGCCCCCAGCATGGGGTCGGAGGATTTCGCCTTCATGCTCGAGCAGCGCCCCGGCGCCTACGTCTGGCTGGGCAACGGCGACAGTGCCGCCCTGCACAACCCGGCCTACGACTTCAACGACGCCATCGCCCCGCTCGGCGTCGAGTACTGGCAGGCGCTGGTGCGCCGTTTGCTGAGTACCTGAAACCCCGTTTCATCGACATCTCTTTGACGACGGCGCCTCTACACAGACGACATCTCTATAAATACAACGCATCGGGAGAGTGATATGAAGATCATCGTCATCGGCCTGGGCCAGATGGGTGGCAACATGGCCGTCACGCTAAAGCGCGCCGGTTTCGACGTGGTCGGCAGCGACGTCTTCGAAACCGCCAGAGACCGCCTGGCCGCGCAGGGCGTGACCACCGCCGCCCCGGATGCGCTGCCCGACGGCGACGTCTACCTGCTGTCGTTGCCGACCTCCGCTCACGTCCGCGAGGTGATCGAGGGCTCGCCCGGCCTGCTGACATCAGCATCGCCCGGCAGCGTCATCGTCGACACCTCCACCAGCGACCCGAGCGTGAGCCGCGAGCTCGCCGCCAAGGTGATCGATGCCGGTCTCGAGTGGCTCGATGCGCCGGTCAGCGGCGGCCCCAATGGCGCGGCGCTGGGCAAGCTCGGCATGCTGCTCGGCGGCGAGACCGCCACGCTCGATCGCGTCATGCCGATGCTCGAAGCCATGTCAGCCAGACGGACTCACGTCGGCGGCCCGGGTAGCGGCCACGTGGTGAAGCTTGCGAACAACTATCTCTGCGCCACCAACCTGATCGCCACCGCCGAGGCGGTGACGCTGGCCGCCAAGGCCGGCGTCGACCCGGCGGCCTGTCTCGCCGGGTTGAATGGCGGCTCGGGTCGCAGTGCCGTCAGCGAGGTGAATTTCCCCGAGTGGATACTCTCGGGGCGTTTCGACTCCGGCTTCACCAGCGGCCTGATGCGCAAGGACCTGCGGCTGGCGCGGGATGCCGCCGAGGGTCTGTCCCTCGATCTCGGCCTGTTGCAGCAGGTCGTCGCCGGCTGGCACGCCGACGCCGAGCATCCGACGGATGCCGATGATTTCAACCACATCACCTCAGCGATTCTGGCCCAGGCCGGAGTCGATTTCGCCGCCACCGGCCGCACCGATCAGGAGAGTTCCGCATGAGCACACTCAACGCCGAAGCCCAGCAGAAACTGCAGCAGCTGATGGCGTCGTTCGGCCTGAGAACCGACGCCGAACGGACGCCGCTCTCCAACTGGATCGATGGCGACCTGGTGGCCGGCGACGGCGACACCGTCGAGCTGACCAACCCGGCGACCGGTGAATCGCTGATCGACTATCGCGACGCTGGCCCCGCGCTGCTCGGCCAGGCCGTGGAGGCGGCAACCCGGGCGCAAGTCGAATGGATGGCGCTGACGGCCAGCGAGCGGGGGCGGCGCATGAATGCCGCTGTACGTCGACTCGAGGGGCACGAGGAAGATCTCGCCCAGCTAGAGAGCATCGTTGCCGGCAAGCCGATCCGCGACTGCCGGGGCGAAGTGGGCAAGGTGCGCGAGATGTTCGAATACTACGCCGGCTGGTGTGACAAACAGCACGGTGAGGTCATCCCGGTGCCCACGTCGCATCTCAACTACGTGCGTCACGTGCCCTTCGGCGTGGTCGGTCAGATCACGCCCTGGAACGCGCCGATGTTCACCTGTGCCTGGCAGCTGGCGCCGGCGATTGCCGCGGGTAACGGCGTCGTACTCAAACCCTCGGAGCTGACGCCTTTCTCCTCGGTGGTCATCGCTCGCCTGCTCGAGGGCGGCGGCCTGCCGAAAGGCCTGATCAACATCGTCAACGGTCTCGGCCCCACCACTGGCGCCGCGCTGACCGACCACGACGCCATCGCCAAGCTGGTATTCGTCGGCTCGCCGGACAGCGGCCGTCTGATCGCCGAGGCCGGCGCGCGCCGATTGATCCCCAGCGTGCTGGAGCTCGGCGGCAAGTCCGCCAACATCGTGTTCGATGACGCCAGGATCGACGATGCGGTCGCCGGGGCGCAGGCGGCGATCTTCGCCGCCGCCGGCCAGAGCTGCGTGGCCGGCTCTCGCCTGCTGATCCAGCGTGACATCTTCGATGTCGTGGTCGAGCGTGTCGGCCGCGCCGCCAGCCGGATCGCCGTCGGCTTGCCGGCGGACGATGCCACGCGCATGGGCCCGCTGCAGAACGCCGGTCAGTTCGCCCGAGTCACGGGCATGATCGAGCGCGCCCGCGCGGCCGGCGCCCGTGTCGTTACCGGTGGCGGACGTCCCGACGGGCTGCCGGCGGGCGCCGACGGCTACTATCTCGCGCCCACCGTGATTGCCGATGTCGACGCGTCGATGGAGATCGCCTGCGAGGAGATCTTCGGGCCGGTGGTGGTCGCGATGCCGTTCGACGATGAAGCCGACGCCGTTCGGCTCGCCAACGCGACGCGCTTCGGCCTCGCCGGCGCCGTCTGGACCCAGGACCCGGCCCGGGCGCACCGTGTCGCCGGGCAGCTGCGCGCCGGCACCGTCTGGATCAACAGCTACAAGGCGATCAATGTGATGTCGCCCTTCGGCGGCTTCGGCGACAGCGGCTTCGGTCGCTCCAGCGGCCTCGACGGCCTGCGCGAGTACACCGTGCCGCAGAGCGTGTGGGTCGAGACCGGCGCCGAGGCGAGCGTTGCCATGGGCTACGGTGACGGCAGAGCCTGAGACTCGATCCTCTGGTGTGCGCGAACCGTTGCCGATCGAGGCACGGTTCGCGGCGCTCCTCCCCGATCTCAACCACCGGCTCTGACGCGAGCCGGGATTGCGCATACACTGCAGAGGACGCAGACACCGGCGTGACCTCTCATGAGCTTCGGTATCGATCATCCCCTGCTGGCCGTCCACGATCTCGCCCGGGCCACCGATGCGGCCCGGACTCTCGGATTCACCGTCAATCCGGGGCATCAGCACCCCTGGGGCACCGCCAATCATCAGCTGCTGTTCAGCAACAACTTCATCGAGCTGATCGGCATCGACCGTCCCGAGTGCCTCGACCATCAGGACGACAACGGCTTTCAATTCGGCCGGCTGATCGAGGGGCGCCTGAGCCGTCTCGGCGATGGTATTGCCACGGTCGCGCTCGACAGCGACAGCATTCAGCGCGATCACGCCCTCGCCGCCGCTCGCGGCTTCGCGGAGTCCCGCCCGATCGTGTTCCGCCGAATGGCTCGTCGAGCCGACGGCAGCGAAGAGGCGATCAGCGTGGCGCTGGACGTCTTTCACGACGCCGAGCGCCCCTTCTTGACCCAGTTTCTCTTTCAGCAGCTGCGACCGCCGCTGTTTCGTGTCGACCCCACCCAGGAAGCTCACGCCAATACGGCCACGTCGATCGCGGACATCTGGTATGTCAGCGACGATCCGGCCTACGACGCGGCGCACTTCCGGCGCATTCACGGCGATAGCGTGGTGCGCCGCGGCGGGGACGAAAGCGTCACCATCCATACCCTCAAGGGCGACTGCCATTTACTGTCGGCCGCGGCCATAAAGGCGCGTTTCGAAGGATTGGGCGACTTGGAGGCCGAGCCGCCGCGCGCCGTGGCACTGACCCTCACCTGCCGCGATCTGGAAGCGGCCATCGCTCACTGGGAAGCGCACGGCATTGCCTATCGGCGCGAGGACGAAGACCGGGCAGACATTGCGCCCGGCGTTCTCGGCACGCTGCTCTCCTTCGAACAGTGGTGATCGGTCACGCGACGCCCCTAGTCACGGTACTGACGGAAGGCCTGCATCCAGCCGCTCAGATGGCGCAGGAGTTTGAGGCTCGCCTGCGGCTGACGCCGCCCCACCCGCGTGATCATGTGCGACTGCGAGCTCTGGAAAGCCCGGCAGGCGACCGGCATCGCCACCACGCTCCCTTCGGCGAGCTCTTGCGCCACGGCAAAGCGGGGGAGCAGGGTTACGGCGATTCCCGCCACCACGGCCCGGCGAAGCACCGCTATCGAGTTCGTCTCGAGCGCGACTCGCGGATGCAGATGGGCGCTGGCAAAGGCGTCGTCGACCAGTCGCCGCACGCCATGGCCCACTCGCCACAGCGCCATCGGGGCCTCACAGAGCGTCGTCAGCGTGAGCGGCTCGGTCGAGGCCGCCAGCGTATGCCCTGCGGGCACGATCGCCATCAGCGGCTGGCCGCTGGAGGCCCAGAACCGCACCTGCGGATGCACGCGCTCATGGAACATCAGCCCGATGTGCGCGCGGTCATCCACCACGGCGTCGATGATCTCGTCGGTACCCGCCTGCTCGATGTCCAGGCGAATGCCCCGGTAGCGCTCGGCGAACGCCTTGAGCGGCGCGTCGATGAGATCGCCGATGAAGCCTTCTCCGACGACCAGCGAGATGGTGCCCGTTTCGAGCCGCTGATGTGCCTCGAGGCGGGCGATGAAGTCGTCGTCCAGCGCGCCGCGGCGGTGACAGTACTCCAGCACCATCTCGCCGGTCGGCGTCGGCCGGATGCCGCGAGAGGTACGCTCGAGCAGGCTGGCGCCGAAGGCGGTTTCCAGTAGGGAGATCTGACGACTGACGGCCGACGGCGCGATGTCGAGTCTTGCCGCGGCCTTGCGCAGCGAACCCGACTCGATCGTCACGCGAAAGTAGACCAGGCGCTGATGCGGAATATCCATAGGAGAGCGTCGCGTTGTGCGTGTTGACGGAATTAGCCCACTGACGCCAGACGAGGTCAACACGCCCGATCGCCCGGATCGAGATCGACCCGGTGTCGGCGTGTTAGGTTAGGATCTTTGCTGCGTCGCGCTACTCGCCACCAGGACCCTTACCAGGAGCCGTCTCATGTTCATCGCGATGAACCGCTTTCGTGTCACCCCGGAACGCACCGACGAATTCGAAGCCATCTGGCTAGAACGGGAGAGCCATCTCCAAGGGCTGGCGGGATTCGTCGAGTTTCATATGCTGCGCGGTCCGCAAGAGGAGGATCACGTTCTCTACGCATCGCACACGATCTGGCGCTCGCGTGAGGACTTCGAGGCCTGGACCCACTCCGAGGCGTTTCGCGCCGCACACACCAACGCCGGTCAAAGCCGGCGCGAAGGTCTCTATCTCGGCCCGCCCAAGTTCGAAGGTTTCGAGGTCATTCAGACACTGAGTGCAGATGCGTAATGCGGGCGGCAAACGGGCATGAGCGCTGGCGGCGCGTTCGAGAGCGATTGAGGGCGGCGTTGGCCGGGGTGCTGATGACTTCGGCGCTGTTACTGCCGACCGCCCATGCCGATGCCCCCGCGGACGTTGCCCTGGAGAAGGCCGATGCGCTGGAGAAGCGCGCAGCGACGGCGGCCGAGATACCGCCGGCCGCACCCGACGCCCGCCTGACGCTGACCGGGGTCATCGCCGTCGATCCTGACGGTACCGCGCCGCTCGACGATGCCATCTCGTGCCTGGCGCGGTCGATCTACTGGGAAGCCAAGGGTACCCCGCGCGAGGAGATGGAGGCGGTCGCCAACGTCATCATGAACCGGCTGAGCAACAGACTCTTCCCGTCGACGCTGTGTGACGTGGTCCAGCAGGGCTCCGAGAGCGGCCAGTGCCAGTTCTCCTGGTGGTGCGACGGCCGCCCCGACGACGCCTCAGAGCTCGACGAATACACGCTGGCCCTCGACGTCGCCCGCCAGGCACTCAACGGCACCTTGCCGGACCGCACCCGGGGGGCGCTCTTCTTCCACGACCGCCACATCTCGCCGGGCTGGTTTTCCGAGCTGCCGATGACCACGCAGACGCAGGAGTTTCGTTTCTATCGTCTCCCCGGATGACGCCAAACCCGCCGAGCTGACCGCTCCGCTCGGCGTGTTCCGACACCAACCCAGCGCGTTGCGCGAGGATCTCGCCGGGCTTCATCGCCCCTGGGTTCGGGATATCGCCTGGCTGTTGCATGCCGCGGACATGACGTCCGTCGACCGCTCGCCCCCGGCCGAACGTTACGCCGGCAAACCGACGCTCGAGACGCTGGGACTCGGCGACGACGGCCGGCGCCGAGCCTGGCTCGCCGCACAGGAGCCTATGGAGGCGACGTTCCAGGCTCGCCTCGGCCAGCGTGGCCGCGCCCGCCTGGGCTTCTATCACGAAGCGCTATGGCAGTGGATCCTGAGCCATGCCCCGCGGACGCGTCTGCTCGGACACAACGTCGCCCTGAGAGAGGGATCGCAGACTCGGGGCGAGCTCGATCTGCTCTTCGCTCATCGCCTGCCTCACACGGTGGCGCTGCCACCGGTGCCCCATCACGCCGAGCTTGCGATCAAGTTCTTCCTGGGGCTCGCGACGGGCCCCGGTGACAGCCGAGCAAAGGGCCGCTGGATCGGCATCGGCAGTTTCGACTCATTGGCGATCAAGACGCACCGTCTGAGGCAGCATCAGTTGCCCATGGGACACTCGACGCCGGCGCGTGCTCATCTGGCAGCGCTGATGCCCGCCCCGGCGTCGAAGGCTTCGACCCCACCCCTGCAGCAGCACGTCATCATGCCAGGCTGTCTCTATCACCCGTGGAACCAGCGGCTGGCGTTGCCGAACGGCAGTGACGAGAGCGTGCTTCAGGGGCTCTGGTGTCGCCACGCCGAGTGGCCCCGGCTGGCCGCAGCACTACCGACGGGGACTCGCGCGGCGATCCTGCAAAAACCGCACTGGCTGGCGACACAGTTCGAACCCCAGCTCACGCTCGACACGCTGGGCGAAGCGCTTGCCGCGCACTTCGCACGGCAGCTGGCGCCGGTGCACTGCCGCCTGACGCTCCCCGACGAACGTAGTGCACGGCTGTTCGTGGTCAAGAACGCCTGGCCACCGATGATCCCGCTGACACCGGATCACCTTGAGGCGAAGCGATAGACTGCCGCCGACGTCGAGCCCAACACGCATTGAGCCAGAGCGAAGCCCCGATGATGAGGGCACCGAGCGTCAGACGCACGAGATCCGCATCCCGATTCCAGATCAGCAGATTGACCACCAGCCCGGCCGGAATGAGCGCGTTGTTCATGACGGCGAGCGTGCCCGCATCGACGCGGCAGGCGCCGCTATTCCAGAGAAAGTAGCCGAGCCCGGAAGCGACGACGCCAAGCCAGGTCAGAACGACCCACTGTACCGTGAGAGTCGGCAACCGAGTCGCATCGCCCAGTAGCCAGAACGCCGGCAGGGCGACGCAGAGCGCACCGAGATAGAACCAGCCGAAGAGATGACGACTCGCGATGTCGCTCGGCAGACGCGCCGATAGGTGGCGATAACCCACCTGGCCGAAAGCGAAAGCGATGTTGGCACCCTGCACGACCAGAAAGCCGAGCCAGAAATCGGCCGTGATGCCCTCGAAGCGAATCACCGCTGCGCCCGCGACGGCGAGCCCCGCCACGACCAGATAGCGCGGCGAAAAACGCTTGGCGAGACCGTCATCGATCAGCGTGATGTAGAGAGGCGTGAAGATCGTGAACAGCAATACTTCCGGCACGCTGAGCAGTAAAAACGACTGGTAGAAGAAGAGGTACATGACGCCGAGCTGGATCGCACCGATCGCCATTAGCCCTAGACGCACGGCCCAGGGAATCGATCGAGGTCTCAGCAACGGCAAGAAGACCAGGCTCGCCAGCGCAATACGCGTCAATACCGCAAAGTAGCTGTCGACTTGCCCGGAAAGATAGACTCCGATCAGACTGTAGGAAAACGCCCACAGCAGCGTGACGCCAGTGAGATAAACCATACGCTGTTAACATTCCAGGATTTTAAAGTTGACTGCCATTATACGTCTGACTGAGATACTGACCAGTATCGAGAGGTTCGAATTCTCAGCGACCCCCGGGGAACACTCGAAAACCGGCTGGATCGGTGACGGGTACGGAACCGTTACCGCCTCGCGACGAGGCGACGCGATCCATTTCATCGAATCGGGAAGTTTCTTGCTCAGGGGGCAGTCCTGCCCGGTCACCATGGGTAACGTCTATCGTTGGCGAATCGGCGAGCGGCGGATCTCGCTCTCTCACGAACGCCGGGGAGTAGAGGCAGCGGTCGCTCTGTTCGACCTCGTGGCCGTCGGGGATACTCGCTTGGTCAGCGAGACGGCACATCAGTGTGGGGCTGACGCCTACAGCGCGGAAGTCCTGCTGGACAATGCGGGGTTCGACTTGCACTGGCATATCGCAGGGCCCAGAAAAGACGAGCGCCTGCACTATCGCTACCGATAGGCTGACTGGGTCGGGTCAGGGCGGGTAGCGTCGAAGACGTTCGGTCTTGTCACCGCCCGAGACCCAGCCGGCGCGTCGACGGTCGGCAACCCACCGAGAGGTTTCGACCCGAAAACGAAAACGGCTTCCCTTGGGAAGCCGTTCGTCCACTCGCGTCGATTCAGCGCCGGGCAATGATCCAGATAGCGTGGATGATACCGGGAATGTAGCCCAGCAGCGTCAGCACGATGTTGATCCAGAACTGCAGACCCAGACCGACCTGCAGGAAGACGCCGACCGGCGGCAGGATAACGGCGAAGATGATGCGAATAATGTCCATGTAGCCTCCATTGCTCTATTTGACACCGCTTGGAGAACAGTCCGTTGCGCTGCCTTATCTTGATAACGTCGCGAGTTATTGACTCGCGCTCACCCCGAATTCGGTACCGATCTCGCTTCGGCCCTCACCCAGCATAGACGTGAATTGCTCGATCCACCGACAACGTCTTGAATTCAAGGCGTTTCGGATTCGTCATCGCTCTCGTGACGCTTTCGCTTCTTGGTCACGAGCGACTCGGAATTCGATGCGAGCGCCTCGTGATGTCGCTCCCAATCCTCCCAGTCGTGAGGGGTCCCGCTTCGTGGGCCATGCTCGGCGGCTGCCTGAGCTCGCGCCCAGGCTTTCTCCTCGAGCGACTGAGGCTTGGCTTCGTCTCTATCGAGCGATATGCCCTGCTTGGCGAGATAGTCTCTTGCGTTCATCAGTAACCTCCAGCGTTCGGCGAACCGCGAGTCCACGCGGTCGCAGCTCTCTATATGGAGTCGATCGTGACGAATTCAATCCGAATAACGAGTCCCCGCGCCGCGTTGGGCATCTCGGCACCCAGTCAGCATAGCCCACACGCCCAATACTCCTGACTTGGCGCCTAAAGGTCCGAACTCGATCGAAATCTCTCAGTAAAATTCGGCTAACCGGCTAGATTCGATCTTGGTTACATTCTTTTTACAACGCGTTTGCGTATGAGGATATCAAAATGAAAACAGTCATTGCCGCGGCTTCATTGGCCACCCTACTGGCCTTCAGTGCCGGGAGTGCTTTCGCCCAAAGCGCCGCCATGCAGGAGGCCTACGACGCCAATGACGAGCCCTTGGCGGCAGGGTCAGGCATTACCGCCAGTGGCGACTCGAGCGAGAGCAGTCATAGCGGCCATAGCGATGCCACCAACGAAGCGCTCGATGCCGTTCAAGCCGAAACCGACGAAGCCACTGGGATAGCTAACGCACCGGCATTGGACGAGCTCAACGCACAGGGCCAAAGCGTGCAGGCCGGTGACGCCCTCAAGACCCAGTAAGGTGTCGATGCCGGGATAGCGCCGCGATCGACTCCTCCCACCACGGGGCCTGACGGCCCCGTTTTCATGGCGGTGAAGCGAAGTCGAAATCGTCTCCGATTCGAGTCGAATCCGGTTAGTGACTATGCTGATACTGAAATTTCAGTGGAATGACATCATGAGTCACTTCAGCGTAAGACATTCGACCGCCAACGCATCGCAGCAGGCACCGGAATGGCTTGTTGTAGACGAGCATTACGACGAGACGCCAGATGATCGCTGGATCATGTCTCGGCATGCGTTCGAGGAAGAGGCCGAAATGGAGGCCGAGCGGCTCAACGGCGACGATAGTGCGCCTATCGGTAGCGCCGACTGAGACATTCCAGGCCACAAGCCCCACCGGAAACGCCTACCTGAACGATCACGAATCCATACGACCAGGAGCCAATCATGAAAAAGATCCTCGGCGCAGCCATCGCCAACTGGTTTCGAAAGCCAGAGAATCGTGAAAAGGCCAAGCAGACGGCGCAGAAGGCCTACGATGGCTTTCAGCGCCGCCGCTCCACGACCAACACGAAAGCACCGCCCAAGCGCTAATCGTCGCCCTTTCCTGATCGAGTCCAAACAGTGAATTGGCTTCACGGGATTCGGCAGGGGTAATATGGCGGGTCGCGTGACAATTGTGAGAGGTAGACGCTCAGGAGACGCGCGGGTGTGGCGGGGATACCACGCTCGTGTTGCGCCGTACCGATCACCGAGCGCATACTGTATGCATAGACAGTAGTACGCCACTCGGCTCGTGGAGCAACGATGATCCTCCCCTTTCCTTCCTCTTATACTCGCCTCAGTCGCAAGCTAGGCTCGTATATTCTTCGCGCGGAAAACCAGTGCCGCTCCCAGCTGGTGGTCGAGCGCGCTCATCAGGAGTCACCGGAAGATTGGACAGCGGCGCTCGAGCATCTCGAGGGCCACAGGGACATTCGCGTGATTCAGATCAGTCAAAGCCACGCGCTGTTGAGTTGGCGTCATCACGCCTCCCGAACCGCTTCTTAAGTGCGGCTCACTGTCACGCCGCTCGACCGCCCTCAGTGCATCGACATCGACTCGCCGAGACTTTCTTTTATCGGCTCGCTGGCGATCTTGGAGGGTATGAATACGTCGCCATCCAGACTGTCAGGTCCGAACCGCAACCACGGGTCGAGATCGCCATCCGATCATCAATGACCGGGGGCGAGAACGATAATCGCCATACCGAGTAGCGCCACGAGAACGCCGACGATATCCCAGTGAGAGGGCATGATACCGTCGACTGCCCATAACCAACCGATGGCAACCAGGACGTAGACCCCGCCATAAGCGGCATAGGTGCGCCCCGCCGGCATCGGGTGAAGAGTGAGCAACCAAACGAACAGCGTCAGGCTCGCCGCTGCAGGAATCAGCAGCCAAGCCGATTTGCCCTGCTTGAGCCAAAGGTAAGGCAGGTAGCAACCGACGATCTCCGCGACAGCGGTCGCCATGAAGAGCAGCAGTGTGTTGATCAACGTCATCGCTCGTTTTTACCTGCCGGATTCGCGTCGCTTGTCTCATCGAGAGCGCCCCGACTGCTCGCCGCGAACCCGGTAGCCTCTTCGACAAAAACAAAAAAAACGGCGGCGAGGGTATCGCCGCCGTGAGACGTCTTCTACAGCGAAGCAGATTACTCCTGCAGATGTGCCTCGATGAACCAGAGGTTGCTGTCGAGCGTGCGCGACACGCCGGTAAGAAGATCCGATGTATCCTCATCCCCGAGCTCGCTGGTTTCGTCGATAGACTGACGAACGGCATTGGCGACGCTGCCGTAGTGATCTGCCAACGCCTTGAGGTGATCGGGAACCTTGTGAATATCGGTCGGGTAGGCCTTCAGGCTCGTCGTATTGCTGACGTCCTGAGCCGTCCCGTGGGCCGTGCCGCCCAGCTGGACCAGACGCTCGGCAATCTCATCGACATGACCATCGACGGCGGTGCGAAATCCGTCGAGCATCTCGTGGACGCCGATGAACTGCAGCCCCTTGAGGTTCCAGTGGGCTTGCTTGATGGCCAATGACAGGTCGATGGTCTCGGCCAGACGCTGATTCATCAACGCGACGATCTTGGCCCGCTGCTCTTCGGGAAGATCGATGCGGGTCGGATAGAGATTGCCCGTCGTCGCCTTGGCATCTTTGATGTTACGAGTCTTTGCACTGCTCATGTGTCATGTCCTTCGTCACTGCTCAGTGAAACGCGCCGTTGAATCCTCTCGGCGCCCTTGTGTCACACCCTCAATCTTGGTACGCCAGCGTCAGATATCAAGGTCGGAATCGTCCCAGTTTACCGCGGCATTCAAGAGCGCCGTTCATCGGCGGCTCAAGAGTCGTACGAATCGTATTCGGTGACCGATGGTTAGGCGGTGCCTGAGCGTGATGAGCGCGCCTGATGCGGGTACGTCAGACGGTTGAAGGTAGGGGCCATTGGAGCGGGTGAAGGGAATCGAACCCTCGTCTTAAGCTTGGGAAGCTTCTGCTCTACCATTGAGCTACACCCGCAAGGCCGCAGGCATGGTAAAGCCGGCTACCGAGGTTTGGCAACCAGCACGATGTCGACGACGTACGACGTGGCGTTTTTGCGGCAGTTCGCCTTCTCGCTACATCGGCCTGCCACCGTTGGCTCTACTCCGAGACCCTCGCCCGAGGCGGTGCCTCGTTGCCCTCCTCTCCCGCGTATCGACGATGCACTGGTGTATCGACAGCGTATTTGAGGCAAAAAAATCCCCGGCACGAGGCACGGGGAAATAAGGATCTACAACGAGCGATCAAGATAAAAGACAGGGCAATCCGTCACTAGAGGTCATGACCCTCACTTGTTGTAGGATATTGCCTACACGTGCGCCCCTCTACCCTACCCTCTCCTTTCCAATCGGCCGGTTGCGAATGAACGCCTCTCACCTCGAGCACATCGTCATCGCGATCGGTATTCAATGCCTACTCTGGCCGTTAGTGGGTCGTTGGGTCGCGGGCTCTCTGATCGTTGCGGTTTTTCTCGGGCGCGAAATTGCGCAACACGAGTACGCTGGCGGCGGCCCCAAGCAGGTCGACTATTTCTACGGCCTGTTTCACCACTGGTCCCCCGACTCGATACTCGATGTCGCCTCGCCAGCCTTGGCTTGCACGCTACTCGCGTTTCTGGCGCCCGGCGGCCCGGCCTGGCGAATTCTCGCTCCCCGCCTGTCGCATCGCCCGGGACAGCGACGGCGATAAGAAACCCAGGCTCAACCTGGGCTGACTGGAACCCGGTGGTACGTCTCGGGTCAACGGATCGATACTTCACGAGGAAAAGCAGATGGGACTTCACTTCCGACGTACGTGGCGCCTCGCCCCCGGCTTGAGACTTCGCATGGGGAAAGGCGGGCCCGCTCTATCGATCGGTCCACGTGGCGCCAATCTGGTGATGAGTCGCCGGGGCATACACAGCCATGCTGGCCCGCCGGGGACCGGAATTTATCACCGACAAGCGCTTTGGAAACGGAAACAGACCGGCAAGAAACGGTGACATACGAGCTCGAGAGGCAGAGCAAGCGCGCATGACGAGCGCCTTCCCGAAAGTCTGCCATCAGTGAGAGCGAGTGGTAGGTAAAAAACCCCGGCCCGAAGGCCGGGTAAGTACGCAGGGGTTGTCCCCGCGTCATTATCGATCTTCGGTCGCCTGGTCACGGGCTGAATTGCCTGGTCAATCTGTAGGAGTTGGGGCCGTCGACGCCTCGCATCCGGTCGCGAAAGCACCCTCACTCACCCCGCTCGAGACGTGTCGCGTTCCTCGTCACGAGTTCGAGGAGAAAGTCGGCAACGGCGCGAATCCGTGGGGCACTGACGAGATCGGCGTGAATGACCAAGTAGATGGGCTGATCGAGCGTCGGCGCATCCTCCCGACAGACCAATCCTGACTCGCGCGCCAGAAAATGCGGCAGCACTGCGAGCCCTAGCCCGGCCTTCGCCGCCGACACCTGCGCTGAGAGAGAGGTCGTCGTGAGGGCGAGCGAACCGCCTCCTTGGCGCTGCGATAGCCACCGTGACGCCGGCAGATGCGCATAGGATTCGTCCCAACCAATAAACCACTCCGCGCCTTCACGCGCAGCCTCAGCCGATACGCTTACGCCCGGCTGACGAGCTGTCTCTCGTTGTGCCATATACGCTGGGCTGGCGTACACCCCGTAACCCAACGTTCCCACGCGGCGAAGAGTCACGTTGCCGCGCTCGGGCCTGACCACCCGCAGGGCAAGATCCGCGTCACGACGGTGCAAGTTCGTGGTCGCGATATCCGTGACCAGCTCCAGCTCGAGAGACGGATAGCGCGTGCGTAATACGGGTAGCTCGGGTAGCAGTAATGCCGTGGCGAAGTTTTCCGCCGTCGCCAGCCTCACTCGTCCTTCGACCCGGGCGTGCCTGTCAGCCTCGTCGATCAGTGCGAGCGCGGCGCGTTCCAATACCTCGGCCTTCTCCACTAAATCGATACCCTCCCGGGTCAGGCGGTATCCCGTTTGGTGCCGCACGAAAAGCGTAAGCTTCAGCGATCTTTCGAGGCGTTCGATCCGGCGTGACAGCGTCGCGATACTTGTCTCGAGATCCCCCGCTGCGCCGCTCAGAGTGCCCCGTCTCGCCACTGCCAAGAAGTCACGCGTATCGTCCCAGTTCATCAGGCGGTTTTCCATTTTTGAAAATCGGGTTGCTATTTTCGTAGCTACTTACCGATTTCGAATCATGCCACCCTGGCTCCCGTTTCGCGCCCCACCACAGAGAGAAGACTATGGAACGACGAACGCTGGGACAGTCCCTCACGGTTTCCGCGCTAGGGCTTGGCTGCATGGGCATGAGCGAGTTCTACGGCGCCCGACATGACGCCGACTCGCTCCGGGTGATGTCTCGAGCCGTCGAGCGAGGCATCGATTTCTTCGATACCGCCGATATGTACGGTCCTCTTCACAACGAGACACTCATCGGTCGATTTCTCGCCGAGACGCGAGCCCCGATTCGCATCGCGTCGAAATTCGGCATCGTGCGTCAACCCGGCGAATATGCGCGCCACATCGACAATCGTCCGGAATACGCCAGAGAGGCTTGCGAGGCATCGCTAAGACGGCTCGGCGTGGAGCGGATCGATCTCTACTACGTTCATCGCCTCGATCGCGATCAGCCGATCGAGGAGACGATCGACGGGCTTGCGGCCCTGGTTCGCGCCGGCAAGATCGGCGGCATCGGTCTGTGTGAGGTTAGTGCAGCGACCCTGAGACGCGCGCACGCCGTTCACCCCATTACGGCAGTGCAGACCGAGTACTCACTCTGGAGCCGTGAGGTGGAACGAGAGGTTTTACCGACCTGTCGTGAGCTGGGGGTCGGGGTCGTGCCCTACTCGCCGCTCGGACGCGGTTTTCTTGCCGGACGCTTCACCGACGAGAGCGCTTTCGATGCCGACGATTTCCGTCCCAACCTACCCCGGTTCACGCCGAGCGCGTTGGCGGCCAACCGGCCCATCGCGGAAACGGTCGAAAGAATAGCGGCTGACAAAGAATGCAGCGCAGCTCAGCTTTCGCTGGCCTGGCTACTGGCGCAGGGGACTGACATCCTGCCGATTCCTGGCACCAAACGTCTCACCTATCTGGAGGAGAATGCCGCGTCGCTGGATATCCGCTTGAGCGATACCGAATGCCGTGCGCTCGAAGAGGCCGTCTCGGCCACGCGCGTCGAGGGGGCGCGGTATAGCGCTGAAGGCATGAAGGGGGTCGATGCATGAGTGACACTGAAACCTCCCGCCGCCGCCAGGCGCTGGCGCTGCTGGCTCGCCTGGAGGCGACGGCCCCTGAGAAAGTCGCCGCCAATCTCGATGACTTCGATGCCGAGGCGCTGGAGATTCTGCTCGGCTTCGGCTTTACCGACGTCGTCTCACGACAAGGGCTGGCCCTCCCGACACGCGAGCTGCTCACTGTCGCGATGCTCGCCGCCATGGGCACGGCTTCGGGTCAGCTCGAATTTCACGTTCGCGGCGCGCTGAACGTCGGTGTGTCGCGTGAAGAGATCGTCGAAACGCTGCTGCAGGTTGCCGTCTACGCGGGCGTCCCCGCGGCGATCAACGCCATCGCCGCCGCCAAGCGCGCATTCGCGGCCCATGCCACGTAACGCTAGCGCCACGAACCCCATCGATCGGGCTCGGCCGGGCAGCGTTACCCGCTTCCTCTGGTCTGGAACAGAACGCTGTCACTCCGAAGCCGGCGTCGTTCGCCGGCTCACGCCGCTTACCTGCCGCCATCCCGTTACGCCGGCCAGACCTTTCCTCCAGGCATGAAAAAACCGGCCACCGAGAGCCGGTTCTTTTCAATTCGTGGCGGAGGGGGAGGGATTATCGGCTCGCTTCGCGAGGCCGTTTGTCGGCGCTCGAACACCAAAACCGCGAGCGCCTCGGGTCGAACCGGAGGGTTCTCATCCACTCCCCTTAACTGATGCCTAATTCCAGGCATGAAAAAACCGGCCACTGAGAGCCGGTTCTTTTCAATTCGTGGCGGAGGGGGAGGGATTCGAACCCTCGAAGCCTTTCGACTTACACACTTTCCAGGCGTGCTCCTTCGACCACTCGGACACCCCTCCGCATTGTCATTCCGCTTTCGGCGTGTGTAACGCCTCCTTCAGAACGGCGCACATAATATCGAGCTAAACCCGTGATCGCAAGCCATTTTTTGACTCACCGGACTTTTCTTACCCGTTCCAGCGCTCGACGAACTTGTCGTAGGCCTCCTTGGGCGCGCCCCGGAGCTTCCCTGCGGGTTGCCCCAGATAAAGGTAGCCGAGCAATTCTTCGTTTTTGCCAAGACCCAGCGCTTTCCACACCCGACGGTCATGGGCATAGGTGCCCGTGCGCCACATGGCGCCCAGGCCTTGCGCATAGGCCGCATAAAGCATGGCATGAGCGGCGCAGCCGGCGGTGATGATCTGCTCGACTGGCGGCACTTTCTTGCTGTCGGGCGTGATGTCGGCAATCACGGCAATGATCATCGGGGCACGTTTAGCCTTCTTGCGCGCCGAGGCGAGATGCTTGTCGCTGATATCGGGCTCGGACTGGCGGTCGGACTCGGCGAAGATATCCCCCAGCCGGTCGAGCCCCGCCCCGCTGAACTCGATGAAGCGGTAAGGCTTCATCTCCTTGTGGTCTGGCGCGCGAAGTGCGGCACGATAGAGCGCGTCGAGCTGTACCGCCGACGGGGCGGGATCTGCCAGCTTACCCGCCGAACGGCGCTGATGAAGCAGTTCCAAGGCATCCATGTCTGACTCCTTAGCAAGTCACTGATCGAGAATCGATTTCGACTCACTTTAGGCGATCCGGCTCACTGGCGCAGCAGCCTCGCGGGTAACGTCGGCGCCCAACCGGGCGTGGCTCGCCACGGGTTGATGTCGAGACCACCGCGGCGTACGTAGCGCGCCATCACCATCAACCGCTCGGGACGGCATCGCGCCATCAGGTCCACGAACAGATGCTCGACGCAGTGCTCGTGAAAATCCTGATGCTGCCGGTAGGAGACGATATAGCGCAGTAGCGATGCCGGCTCGATGCGTGGGCCGCGGTACTGGATCACCACGCTACCCCAGTCCGGTTGACCGGTGACCGGACAGTTGGACTTGAGCAGATGCGAGTGCAGGGTCTGCTCGACGACTGTCTCCTCATCACAGACGAGCAGTTCCGGCGCCGGCGCGTAGCGGTCGATATCCACGTCCAGCTCATCGAGGCTCTCGCCCGGTAGCGGCGCCGGGGCGAGTTCGGGTGCATCCGGCGAGAAGAGTTCGACGGCGACATCCACGCCGGCGGTAGCGGTCAGATCGCGGTGCAGCGTATCGATCACGCTGTCTCGATCGTCGAAAGTCGTCTGGTTGAAGCCGTTGAGGTAGAGCTTCCAGGACTTGGACTCGATCAAGCGTGGCGAGTCCGCCGGTAGCCGAAACCGTGCCACGGCCACCACCGGCTTGCCGCGAGGGTCGAGCCAGGAGAGCTCGAAGGCCCACCACTCGTCGCCACCGACGAACGGCAGCGCCGTATCCTTGATCCCCAACGGCTCACGATTCGCCGCTCGATCAATGGGGAACAGCAGCGCCGGGTCGTAACGCTCGGGATAGGCCGAGGCCTGGCCCAGCGGTGCATCGGTCAGCGTCTCGGGACGATAGAGGCTCACGAGCGAATCCCCTTGCCGCGATTGAGCATCCACAGCGCCAGGCTCCAGAACACGACGATAAAGACGGCGATGGCGATCAGCGCCCCGGTCACGGGGATATCGGAGATACCGAGAATGCCGTAGCGAAAGGCATTCACCATATAGAGGATCGGATTGATCATGGCGATGTTCTGCCAGACGTCCGGCAGCAGATCGATCGAATAGAAGACGCCCCCCAGATAGGTCAGCGGCGTCAGCACAAAGATCGGAATGATCGAGATATCGTCGAACTTCTTCGCCAGTAGCGCATTGATGAATCCCGCGATGGAGAACAGCAGCGCCGTCATGATCACCACGCTTAAGGTGAGCAGCGGGTGGTGCAGACTGAAGTCGGTAAAGAAGAACGAGACCAGCGTGACGATCAGGCCCACGCCGAGCCCGCGCGCCGCGCCGCCAATGACGAAACCGCCCAGAATGACCCAGTTGGGCATCGGCGACACCATCATCTCCTCCACGCTGCGCTGGAACTTGTTGGAGAAGAACGACGAGGCGACGTTGGAGTAGCTGTTGGTGATCACCGACATCATGATCAGGCCCGGCACGATGTAGGACATGTAGGAGATGCCGTGCATCTCGCCCACCCGTGAGCCGATCAGATTGCCGAAGATGATGAAGTACATCGTCATGGTGATGGAGGGCGGCACTAGCGTCTGCGGCCAGATGCGCAAAAAGCGACGAATCTCCTTGACCACCATGGTCCAGAGAGAGATCAGCAGTTGTCGATTATTCAAGACGCCGTCTCCTTGGCCGACGTGGATGGCGCGCCGTCGATGTCGCTCGAGGCGTCAGGCTGAGAGGTCATCGAGACGAAGAGCTCTTCAAGGCGATTGGCGCGATTACGCATGGACAGCACCTTGATTCCCTGCGCGGAGAGCTGCTCGAAGGCGTCGTTGAGACTGGTCCCCTTGCGAACCGACAGTGAAAGCTGCTGGGCATCCACACGTTCGAGCTCGAAACCATCGAGCACTGGCAGCGTCTCGACCGGTGCCGCGAGATCCAGCAGGAAGGTTTCGGTATCGAGCTCGGTGAGCAGTTCGCGGATGGAGGTGTTCTTGACGATCTCACCTCGGTTGATGATCGCGATGTTGCGACACAGGCTCTCGGCCTCCTCGAGGTAATGGGTAGTGAGGATGATCGAGGTGCCCTCCTCTCGATTGATACGGCGCATGTACTCCCACATGCTGCGGCGCAGTTCGATATCCACGCCCGCCGTCGGCTCGTCGAGAATCAGTAGCTTGGGGCGATGGATGAGGGCACGGGCGATCATCAGTCGGCGCTTCATGCCACCGGAGAGCATCCGCGCGGCGCCGCTTCGCTTGTCCCAGAGGCCGAGATCCTTGAGCAGCCGATCGCTGCGCGGCTTCGCTTCTTTCATCGACATGCCGTAGTAGCCGGCCTGCGTCAGAATGATATCTTCGACCTTCTCGAACTGGCTGAAGTTGAACTCCTGCGGCACCACGCCGAGATGATACTTAGCCTTGGCGAAGTCCTTGTCGATATCGATCCCGAAGATCTTTACCTGCCCCGCCGTCTTCTGGACCAGCGAGCAGACGATGCCGAGCGTGGTGGACTTGCCGGCGCCGTTGGGACCGAGCAGCGCGAAGAAATCGCCCTGACCGACATCGAGATCGATGCCTTTCAGCGCTTCGAAACCATTACCGTAGACTTTGGTCAGCCCGCGGATGGACAGTGCAGGTTCTGCCATCAGGGTGTCCTTGTGGGTTCACGAGTTGGATTGCCCGCCAATATGGGGTCGATTCTTCGCGAATCAATATTGAGCAGACGAATTGCCACTATCGTTATAACGCTGGGTCACGTGCAGCGACGACGAATCGATCGATGAAACTAACGCGAGGCAGGAAAAAAGTGGCGTCCCATAGGGGGTTCGAACCCCTGTTACCGCCGTGAAAGGGCGGTGTCCTGGACCACTAGACGAATGGGACGCAAACACCGAAACGGCGGAGGCGTTTCGGGTTACTGCATACCGACACTGGCGCGTCGGCATTATGAAACTGGAGCGGGAAAGGAGATTCGAACTCCCGACCCTCGCCTTGGCAAGGCGATGCTCTACCACTGAGCTATTCCCGCTTGTCGGTCGAAGCAAGCTTCGACGAGATGACCCAATGATCATCGAAGTGGCGTCCCATAGGGGGTTCGAACCCCTGTTACCGCCGTGAAAGGGCGGTGTCCTGGACCACTAGACGAATGGGACGCAAATTGGAGCGAGAAAGGAGATCGATCGGACCGGCGTTCCGGTTCACGACCTTCGATCGCACTTCAAGTACTACAAAATGGAGCGGGAAAGGAGATTCGACCGGGCTGGCGATCCAGCTCACGACCCAATGCGACCTATCTACGCTACCCAAAACTGGAGCGGGAAAGGAGATTCGAACTCCCGACCCTCGCCTTGGCAAGGCGATGCTCTACCACTGAGCTATTCCCGCATCCGATCGCCGAAAGCCATGCATTCGAGCGAACCTTGAAAGAGTCGAGTGGCGTCCCATAGGGGGTTCGAACCCCTGTTACCGCCGTGAAAGGGCGGTGTCCTGGACCACTAGACGAATGGGACGTGATGTCTCGGCTCCGTCGAGGTGGCGCGTATATTACTCAGCGCCTTTTTGAGTGTCAAGCCATTGATTCAACCGATTTTCGCCCTGACGTTATCGAGCATCGATGCGGCCAATAGGGCAGCGCTTTACCCCTCTATCTAACGCCGGGAAACGATTGCCCTAACGCCGAGAAATGATTGCCGAAAAATACTCGGCAAGTAGAGGCAGCCCCCATCGGCAGAGCGACCGGTCGACTCGGTGGGGCGCCATCGCAATGCAGTCCGGTTGGTGGCGCATCGGTACTGGTCAGTCGACACCAAATAACCTGTAATGAAAGCAACGCGCTCGGCGAGCCATAAGCTCGTGGCGAGCAACACGACTCAGGTCAGGAGAACGACGATGAGCAAGATCGAGAAGACCGAAGCCGAGTGGCGAGAGCAGCTCACGCCGGAGCAGTATCACGTGACTCGCGAAAAAGGCACTGAGCGCCCCTTCACCGGCGACTATCAGGTCGAGCCGGTGCAGGGCATCTATCACTGCATCTGCTGCGGCGCGCCGCTGTTCGAGAACGAGCACAAGTTCGAGGCGCACTGCGGCTGGCCAAGCTTCGACCGACCACTGGCGGCCGCTTCTGTCGAAGAGCATGACGACACCACTCATGGCATGCGTCGCATCGAAGTGACCTGCCGCCGCTGCGACGCTCATCTGGGCCACGTCTTCCCCGACGGCCCGGCGGAGACCACTGGCCAGCGCTACTGCATCAACTCGGTGGCCATCACCTTTCACGCCGGCGAGTGATCGTCGCGTCTTGACCACCCGCACGACCTAGCATCACTGAAGGGCGACGACGTCGTCCCACCCGCTCCCGAGGGCGGCCGTTCTGGTAGAATGGCCGCCCTTTTTGGTGGGGCGAGAGACGCCCTGACGCCAGCTACCCAGGATGACGCAGGAGAACCCCATGCTCGGCTGGTACCCCGGACACATGAACAAGGCGCGGCGCGAGATTCGGGAAGCGCTGCCGGAAATCGACGTCGTGATCGAAGTGCTCGATGCTCGCCTGCCCTACTCCAGCGGCAACCCGATGCTCGCCGAGCTGACCGAACACAAGCCGGTCCTCAAGATCCTCTCGCGGGCGGATCTCGCCGACCCGGACGCCACGCAGGCGTGGATCGCGCATTTCGACGCCCAGCCCGACAGCCGCGCGATCGCGGTGACGACGACCCAGGGCCGCGAACTCAAGCCGATCCCGGCGCTGTGCCATGAGCTGGCGGGCCAGGTGCGCGCCGACCGTGACGTTCGCGTCATGGTGATGGGCATTCCCAACGTGGGAAAATCCACCCTCATCAACGGCCTGGCCAAGCGCAAGATCGCCAAGACCGGCAACGAGCCCGCCGTCACCAAGCGCCAGCAGAAGATTCGCATCGACGGTCGCGTCGCCCTCACCGACACCCCCGGCGTGCTGTGGCCGAAGATCGAAGACCAGGCGAGCGCCCATCGGTTGGCCGCCAGCGGCGCGATTCGCGATACCGCCATCGAGTACGTCGACGTCGCCATCGTTTGCGCCGCGGAACTCGCCAAGCGCTATCCGGATGCCCTTCGAGAGCGCTACAAGCTCGGTGAACTGCCGGCCTACGCCACCCCCACCGATGCCGACGCGGTAGACGCCGATGGGCCGCGGCTCGTCGATCTTCAGGCCAGCGCCGGCTTCGACGGCCACGCCATTCTTACCGAAATCGCGCGCAAGCGCGGCGGGCTCAAGGCCGGTGGCGTCGTCAACTTGCATCGCGGTGCCGAAGTGCTGCTTCACGAACTCCGCGACGGCAAGCTCGGCCGCGTGACGCTGGAGCTGCCGACGGACATTCCGCCTCCCCCGCCCGCCCTTCCCGACGACGAGCCGAGTGTCGAAGCACCCGCGAACGACGAGCCGGCCATCGACTGACGCCATCGCCCGCAAGCCGATTTTGTCCCCCGCGCCGCTGCGCTATGCTTTCCCCGGCGCGCTGCGCCCCGATCACGACTCACCCGGCAGCCCTACCTGCCGTGCGCACATGGAATCACGATGAACAGCCCCATTCGGAAATCGCAAAAGCTCGACAACGTCAGCTACGACATTCGCGGCCCCGTTCTCGAGCATGCCAAACGCCTCGAGGACGAAGGCCACCGCATCCTTAAACTGAACATCGGCAACCCGGCCACCTTCGGCTTCGAAGCACCCGAAGAGATCCTTCAGGACGTGATGCGCAATCTGCCGACCGCCCAGGGCTACTGTGACTCCAAGGGGCTCTATTCGGCGCGCAAGGCGATCATGCAAGAGTGTCAACGCAAAGGCATTCCGGGTGTCGGCGTCGAGGACATCTTCATCGGCAACGGCGTCTCCGAGCTCATCACCATCGCGATGCAGGCGCTGCTCGACGACGGCGACGAGGTGCTCATTCCCGCGCCGGACTATCCGCTCTGGACCGCCGCCGCGAATCTCTCCGGCGGCCGTCCGGTACACTATCTGTGTGACGAGGCCGCCGACTGGTCGCCGGACATCGCCGACATCCGCGACAAGATCACCTCGCGCACCCGCGCCATCGTGCTGATCAATCCCAACAATCCGACCGGCGCCGTCTACCCCCCTGCCGTGGTCAAGGAGATCCTTGCCATCGCTCGCCAGCACGGCCTGGTGGTGTTTTCCGACGAGATCTACGACAAGATCCTCTACGACGGTGTCGAGCACGTCTCGACCGGCGCGCTCGCCGCCGACGACCAGCTCGTGGTGACCATGAACGGCCTCTCCAAGAGCTACCGCTGCGCCGGATTCCGCTCCGGCTGGATGATCCTCTCGGGCGGGCTCGGCAAGCACAACGCCGAAGACTTCATTCAAGGGCTCAACATGCTCGCCTCGATGCGGCTTTGCGCCAACGTTCCCGCCCAGCACGCCATCCAGACGGCGCTCGGTGGCTATCAGTCAATCAACGATCTGATCCTGCCCGGCGGACGACTGCTGGCGCAGCGCGACGTGGTCCACGAGAAACTCAACGCCATTCCGGGCGTTTCCTGCGTCAAGCCCAAAGGGGCGCTCTACGCCTTTCCGCGACTCGACCCGGAGATGTACCCCATACACGACGACGCCCAGATGGTGCTCGACCTGCTACTGCAGGAGCGCATTCTTCTCGTCCAGGGAAGCGCCTTCAACTGGCCGGATACCGACCACGTGCGGATCGTCACGCTGCCGTGGGCGGATCAGCTCGGTGACGCCATCGACCGCTTCGCCCGCTTCCTCTCGCGCTATCGTCAGTGAGATGCCAGAGGGTCGCGGGTTGCCTCGTGCCCCAGCCCCCTTTGCGACGATGGCGAAACGTCGTGCGCTTGAAACCCTTACCGGAAAGACGTATCTAACGCTTTCATAAACGACTGATTCGTCGCAAAAACAATAAACAGGCTAACCAACGCGTCCGCACCATTGCGGAGGCCTACCATGACTGAGGGTAACGACCGATGATGCGCATCATCCTGTTTCTGGCAACCAACCTCGCGGTGGTGCTCGTTGCGAGCATCACGCTGCGACTGCTCGGCGTCGAGCCGTATCTGAACGCCAACGGGCTGAACATGAACGGCCTGCTGATCTTCTGCTTCGTTTTCGGCATGGCCGGCTCTTTGGTGTCGCTGTTCATCTCGAAATGGATGGCGAAGATGAGCACCAAGGCCCGCGTCATCGAACAACCCGGCAATTCGAACGAGCAGTGGCTCCTGGAGACGGTGCGCGAGCTCGCTCAGCAGGCCGGCATCAAGACGCCGGAAGTCGCGATCTTCCCGGCGCAGCAGTCCAACGCCTTCGCCACCGGCTGGAACAAGAACGATGCCTTGGTCGCGGTCTCCCAGGGACTACTCGAGCGCATGCGCCCGGAAGAGGTTCGAGCCGTCCTCGCCCACGAAATCGGCCACGTCGCCAATGGCGACATGGTCACGCTGGCGCTGATCCAGGGCGTGCTCAACACCTTCGTGATGTTCTTCGCCCGCATCGTCGCCCAGCTGGTGGACAGCTTCCTGCGCGGCCGCGACAGCGGTGGCGGCTTGGGCTTCATGGGCTACTTCGCGGTGGTCATCGTCGCCGAGATCGTTTTCGGACTGGTCGCGTCGATCATCGTCGCCTGGTTCTCCCGCTTTCGCGAATACCGCGCCGATGCGGCGGGGGCCAAGTTTGCCGGTGCCGGCGCAATGATCAACGCGCTTTCGCGACTCAAGGCGGAAACCGATCAGCCCGACCAGATGCCGGATTCGCTGACCGCCTTCGCCATTACCACCGGCCAGACGCGCAAGGTCATGGAAAAGCTCTTCGCGAGTCACCCGCCGCTCGACGAGCGAATCCGCGCGCTCAAGGAATCCGCCTACCGGGATTGATCCCGAGCGCGGCGAACGTTCCGGTTTGCCGGCGGCGACTCGACACCTACTTCACGCCCTGCCTTGGTGCAGGGCGTTTTCCATTCAGCCTTACTCACCCTCGAGCTGCACCTCGATAGTGCATCTGTCGCCGTCTCTGACGCGCTCACACCGACGCATCACGCCGATAACGCCGGTTAGACGTCCGACGGCACGCTCTTTGCAGTGAAACGGGATCCCCCGTCGAGATCACGAGCCATGACTGCAACCCATACCGACACCGACTATCCCCTCAGCGAAGTGCCAGAGAGTGCGCGCAAGCCGTTCGCCTCGCTCGTCATGGTGCTGCTCGGTTTCACTTTCTTCACCGCGACGATGTTCGCCGGCGGCCAACTGGGCGAGGCCTTCGCGCTGTCCGAACTGATCACGCTCATCGTCGTCGGCAACCTGCTGCTCGGTGCCTACGCGGCAGTCATTGCTTTCATGGCCGCGCGCTCGGGGCTGAGCACCGCCCTGATGGCACGGTTCGCGCTGGGTACACGCGGCAGTGCGCTGTCCGATCTGCTGCTGGGTATCACCCAGGTGGGCTGGTATGCGTGGGGTGTAGCGACGATCGCCAAAGTACTGGTATCGACACTGGGGCTGGCGCCGGGCTGGACGACCGCGCTGATGCTCCTGTTCGGCTTCGGGTTCTGCCTCACGGCCGTGATCGGTTATCGCGGCCTGGCCTGGCTTTCGAACCTGGCGGTGCCGGCAATGACGATCCTGATCGCGACGAGCATGGTCATCGCCTGGCGCGACGGCGGTGGCTGGCAAGGTCTCGCTGACATGACGCCGGACGGCGGTCTGGGCTGGACGGCAGGCATCACGCTGATTTTCGGAACCTTCGTCTCCGGTGCAACGCAGGCGAGCAACTGGAGTCGATTCGCCCGAACGCCGCGCCAGGCCGTCGTCGCAACGCTGCTGGCGTTTTTCATCGGCAACGGGTTGATGATACTGATCGGCGCCGTGGGCGCTTTCGTCTACGGCGCGCCCGACGTCGTCGAAGTGCTGACGCTCCAAGGGCTCACCGTCGTCGGGCTCATCATGCTGTTTCTCAATCTCTGGACGACGCAGGACAACACCATCTACAACTTCGCCGCCGCCGGCTGCAACCTGCTGCGCACCCGGCGTCGCGGGCGCGTCACGATCGCCGGTGCAGCCGTCGGTACGCTGCTGGCGCTGGCCGGAATGGACACGCTGTTGGTGCCGTTCCTGATTGCGCTGGGCACCTGCATTCCGCCGCTCGGTGGTGTCATCATCGCCGACTTTCTCTTCGCCCGACGCGCTCGCTATCCAAGGCTTGCGGACATCGCCCTGCCGGCCTTCGCGCTACCTGGGCTGGTGACCTACGCGCTGGCCACCGTTGGCGCCTGGCTCTCGCCCTGGCTGCCGCCGCTGGTGGGAATCGCACTGGCACTGGCGCTCTACCCGCTCTGCGCCCGATTGCTGACTGCCTCGAGCGCTCGCCACGGCCATCTCGCCCCTGCGGCAGGCGCGGCTCGCGATATCCCGCAGTGACGACGGAATCGCGGGGCCGCAGAAAGGGTCGTCGAAATCCGTCTCGAAAAAAAGTTCACGCGGCTGCATCCGCTGGCGGGCGTCGGCGGTAATCCAATGGCAAGGCGATGCGTCTTGCCCCTTATGCAGTCAACGACTTCAGCCAGGAGAGAACCCATGACAACCCGGAAACTCGCAAGCGCAACGATCACCGCCGCCCTGTTCAGCGGACTCAGTGTCGCCGCGCTGGCCGATATGACACCCGAGGAAGTCCAGGTCCCGGAAGGCAACGAGATCGCCATGGAGACGGTCGGCGTCGGTGAGATCACCTACGCCTGCGAAATGAAAGACGGCGACTACGCCTGGGTCTTCAAGGGCCCGGACGCCAAGCTCAACGACGCTGACGGCAACCAGGTCGGCAGCTACTACGGTCCCCCGGCGACCTGGGAAGCCAGCGACGGCTCCAAGATCACCGGCACCGAGATCGGCAAGGCACCGGGCGGTGACGGCAACATCCCGCTGCAGCTCGTCGAGGCCAACCCGGCCGACGGTGAGGGGCACATGACCGACGTCACCTACGTCCAGCGCCTCAACACCCAGGGCGGCGTGGCGCCCGACATGGCGTGCAGTGCCGATAACGAAGGCGACACCGAGATCGTCGAATATCAGGCGGATTACAACTTCTTCAAAGCGAGCTGATCGCCGAGAGGAAGATCGCAGGGATGCGGGCTCGCCACGGCGGGCCCGCTTTTCGTAGACTGATCCTCGAGGACCCCGCCTGCGGGTTCGACGCAAGGGATGCTCGAGTGACTCACAACAATCCGAACGAAGAGCACGGCCGCCTGCTCGAAGCCTGCGCCGCAGGGGATCACGGCGCACTGCAGACGCTCTATCGACTGGAAGGCGCGCGTCTGCTCGGCGTTGTCCAGCGTATCGTCCAGGACCGTGCCCTCGCCGAAGACATCATTCACGACGCTTTCGTCAACATCTGGACCAAGGCGCACACCTTCGACGCCGAACGAGGCTCCGGCAAGACCTGGATCTTCAGCGTTGCGCGTCATCTGGCACTGAATCACGTGCGCCGACAGTATCGAGAGGTCACCGTGGATGACACGACCGCAGAGCAGCTCGACGCCGAGCGCTCGCTCACCGCCAGTGCCGAGATCGAAGACACCTTCGACTGGCAGGGGCGCGGCGATCTCGATCGCTGTCTGAAGGCTCTCGAGCCCGAGCGTCGCAACTGCCTGTTCCACGCCTACGTCGACGGGTACAGCCATTCGGAGATCGCCGAACGGCTCGACCGTCCGCTGGGAACCGTCAAAGCCTGGATTAAACGCAGCCTACAGTCACTGCGCGAGTGCCTCTCATGACCGATGACGCGCCAAACTCCTCGATGAGTGCCGAGACGTTGGACGAGCTGGCCGGCGAATACGTGCTGGGCACGCTCGACGCCACTGCGCGTCGAGACGTCGAGCGGCGCCTGCCACAGGAACCCGCACTGCGGGAAGCCGTCGTCCGCTGGGAGTCGCGACTCGCCCCCTACGCCAGCATGGTCGAGCCGCTGACGCCGCCGCCTGCGCTATGGTCACGCATCGAGCGCAGCGTCGCCGAGCGACCTGCCGATGCCGAGACCACCGCCGCCAGCCATACCGCCAAGATGAGCGACTCGCCGCGCGGATCGAGCTGGGGAGCGCTGTGGCAGAGCCTGACACTATGGCGCGGTGTGAGCCTGGCGAGCATCGTTACCGCCATCGGCCTGGCCCTGCTGCTGGCCCTCAATCCCGCAGAGCGCGGCCCGCGTTATATGGTCGTGCTATCGACACCGCAACACACTCAGGCCGGCTGGATGGTCCAAGCCGGATCGCAGCGCGACATCGAACTGATTCCGCTCGACGATTTTCAGGTGCCCGCGGGCAAGACGCTGGAGTTCTGGACCAAGGCCGACGACTGGAGCGGCCCGGTATCCCTTGGCCTGGTCGAAGCCAACCGGACGCGCCGTCTGACGCTCGACGATCTCCCACCGCTCGAAGAGAACCAGCTCTTCGAACTCACCCTGGAAAACGCCGGTGGATCGCCGCTGGATCGCCCGACCGGCCCGATTCAGTTCATCGGCCGCGCCGTCTCGCTGTAGATGTAGCGGTAGCCGACGCCGTCGTGGGGCGTGCGGGTGCTCTCAAATGAGCGCCCCATATGAGAATGGTTGACATTACCGTTCGCCGAAGCGTTTAATTGGTTGATATTATCAACTTGATACGCCAAGCCATGACGACGGATGTTCCTGCGGGTGAGACCCTTCATCACCTCCTGCACGCTTACCGGCGCGCGCTCAGACGCGCCTACGACGACGCCGGACTGTCGCTGACGGTGGCTCAGATTCGGGCGTTGAAGTCGATCCGCGCCCTTGCACCGACCACGGCGCAGGGTATCGCGGCCTACCTGCAGCGCGACAAGGCACAGATCACCCGGCTGCTACGCGAGCTGATCGATACCGGCAGCGTCGTCAAACGTCCCGATCCGGCGGACGGCCGCCGCCAGATACTGGCGCTCTCCGTCGAGGGCCAGGCGCTGCTGACTCGCGTCGACAAGAGCGAACGCCACGTTCATGGACGACTCGCCGCCGAGCTGGACCGCGACGACCTGAACGCCTTCACCCGCCTGAGCCAGCGCATGATCCATAACCTCGACTGACACGGAGCCCCCATGGCCAAGACACCTCCCCGCCCCTTCACGGTACTCGCGCGTCAGCAAGTCACACCGCACATGCTGCGCCTCACGCTCGGCGGCGACGGCATGACGGATTTCCCCGCCGATCAGCCGAGCGCCCACATCAAGCTCGTGTTTCCGACCGACGGTGAGGGCCGCGACCGCATGCGCACCTACACCGTTCGCGCGCAGCGCGGCGATGAGATCGACGTCGACTTCGTGCTTCACGAGGACGGCGGCCCCGCCTCGAGCTGGGCAGCCGGCGCCCAGCCCGGCGACGACATCCTCATCGCCGGGCCGGGGCCGGTGAAACGCCTGCCGGAAGACGCCGAATGGAACCTGCTGGTCGGCGACATGACCTCGCTACCCGCGATCGGTGCCAACCTGGAGCGCCTGCCCCCGTACGCCCGAGGACACGTCATCGTCGAAGTATCGGACGAGGCGGACGAGCAGACGTTCGACCTGCCCGCCGGCATGACGATCGAGTATCTGATCAATCCGCACCCGGGCAGCGACAGCGATCTACTGGTGAACGCGGTCAAGGCACTGGCGTGGCCCGCCGGCCGACTCGGCATCTGGGTGGCCTGCGAGTTTTCTGGCATGCGCAAGCTGCGCCGACATCTGATCGACGAGCGCGGCGTGGATAGGCGCGCCATCTACCTCTCGAGCTACTGGAAGCGCGGCAGCAACGAGGACGGCCATCGTGTGGTCAAACAGGAGGATGCCGCGATCGAAACCGCAACCGCCGGTTAGGCGGCATGCGGCTCGGTCGCGTCTCGAGGAGGGGCAACGGTGGGGCGGAGGCGCTTACAGCGCGCGGATCACTTCAGTTTGACGCTGAATCCGACGCCTTCGAGAGCATCGCGAAGCTCACCCTTGTTCTTCTTGAGCTCGACCCGCAGCGTCTGGAACTCCCGACGCGGCGGATATTCACGACGGTAGCTATCGAAGCCTGCCGCCATGCCCAGGCGGCGGCGGTAGCGATCGAAGGCAAGCACGTCGCGGCGGACGTCGTAACAGGCTCGCGCGCAGAGCGACAGCGCATCCAGCGGCGGCGTCCAGCCGTGCAGGACGATCTTGCTCAGCCACGGATCCGGTCTCAGCTGCCCCAGCTTGCGCCGCGCCGGGAGACCGAAGTGGCGCATCGCCGCCTGATAGATCATCTCGGTACCCCGCATCTTGCCGTCCACGCTGTAGCCGGCGATGTGCGGCGTGGCGATGTCCACCAGCGAGTAGAGCGCTTCGTCGATGGCGGGTTCGTGCTCCCAGACGTCGATGACGGTGCGCAGATCCTGCGCCCGGGACAGACGCTCGCGCAGGGCGTCGCCGTCGAGGCAGTCGCCGCGACCGGCACTGATCAGCACCGTACCGGGTTTGAGCGCCTCGATGCGACGACGATCCAGCAGGTGGCGGGTCGCGTGCTCGCCCGCTTCGACGAGCGGCGTGTGCAGCGAGAGGATGTCGGCGCGCTCGATCAGCGTATCGAGATCGAGGAAATCGTCTCGCCCTTCCGCGGCGGCGCGGGGCGGGTCGCAGATCAGACAGTCCACGTCGAGATCGTCCAGCCGCGAGGCCAGCCTTGCACCGACTTCGCCGGCGCCGACCACCCCTACCGTCTTGCCGGAGAGCGACACCCCCTCCTCTTCGGCAAGCAGCAGCAGGCTCGAGAGGACGTAGTCCACCACCGAATCAGCGTTGCTGCCGGGGGCACTCGCGAAGCCGATGCCGCGGTCGGCGAGCGCCTGCTGGTCAATGTGATCGGTACCGATGGTGCAGGTGCCGACGAACTTGATCGATGACCCCTCGACCATCTCGGCCGTTACCGGGGTCACCGAACGCACGATCAGCACATCGGCATCGCGCACGCTTTCTGGCGTCATCTCGCGGCCGGACTGCCGCGACACCTCGCCGAGTTCGCCGAAGAACTCTTCCGCCAGCGGCACGTTTTCATCCACCAGGATGCGCATGGGACCTCTCTTCCTCGACGGTTCTTTCTGGACGGTTCTTGCACGACGGCTTTTTTGTCGACTGTCTTTTACCGGCAATCAACTGGCCGTTTCCGACGCTGACCACGCGCGTCGATTTATTCATCGCGTGCTTTACAATGTCGCTTCGACAAGCGCATCGGGCAAGCCGATTCGGCGCAGCCATCTTAGGCCGGCCACCCGGCGTGAACAAGCCGTGGGGCCCAGCACGACAGGAGTTCGCGTGATCGTTCGTTGGGAAAGTGAGCACGACTACGTGCTCGTTCATCTGCATCAGGACATGTTCGGCGACTGGATCTTCAGCCGCGCCTGGGGCCAGATCGGCACGCAGTACGGCGGCCTCAAGCACGCCGTCGCCGACAGTTACGAACAGGCGCAACTCTGGCTCGAGAGCCTTGCCCATATCCAGCTCGCGCGTGGATTGCGCAAGGTGCTCGAAGCCGAGGACGAAAGCCCCGAAGGGCGCCGCGCGATGGCGCAGCTGTCGCTGCTCGACTGAGTCGGCGACGCCCTTCTCGGGTCAGTCGCGATGGCGAATGCGAAAGCAGTGGTGAAGATTGGTGCGCCGCGTGAAATCGGGATCGAACGTCTGCTGGGTGATCTCCTCTACCACGAACGTCGCCGACAGTGACGGGTCGAGGCGAAAACGCTGCTGGTTGTTGGAGAAGATCAGCTCGCCGCCCGGCGCCAGACGCGCCATGGCGAGCTCGATCAGTCGTGCGTGATCGCGCTGGACGTCGAGCGTACCGGCCATCTTCTTCGAGTTGGAAAACGTCGGCGGATCGAGAAAGATCAGATCGAAGGTCGCGCTGGCCGTCTCGAGCCAGCGAAAACAGTCGTCACGCACCACCCGGTGTCGGCTCGGCTCCAGCTGATTGAGCGTGAAGTTGTCTCGCGCCCATTCCAGATAGGTATTGGAGAGATCCACACTGACGCTCTCGCTCGCGCCACCGAGTGCGGCGTGAACCGTCGCCGTTCCGGTGTAGCAGAACAGGTTGAGAAAGCGCCTGCCGCGCGCCTTCTCGCCGAGCAGCCGACGCACCGGGCGGTGATCCAGAAAGAGCCCGGTATCGAGATAGTCGACCAGGTTGACCCATAGCGATGCTGCTCCCTCCTTCACCACGAAGCGCTGATGGCTATCGCCCTGCTTTTCGTACTGCGCCTTGCCGCTCTGACGCTCGCGCTGCTTGTAGTGAATCTGCTCGGGGCGTACGCCCAGCGCCACCGGGATCGCACTCAGCGCATCGTGCAGCCGGCGTTGTGCCCGGCTGGCGTCGACGGACTTGGGTGGCGCGTACTCCTGAACGTGGATCTGGTGACCGTAGACGTCGATGGCCAGGGCGTACTCCGGCATGTCGGCATCGTACAGCCGATAGCAGCTCTCCCCAGAGCGCTTGAGCCACTTGGCGAGCCGCTTGCGGTTCTTCTGCAACCGGTTGGCGAACATTCGCGCGCCTTCACTGAGGGCGTCATCAGACTCGGCGGCCGAGGTGGCGCGGGAAGAGGCCCCGTCGCCCGCCGTGGACGCTGTTTCCGGCGCCGCCTTTGTTAGCCCATCATTTTCCGATAGCGTTGCGGCCTCGACTGCCGGCGCGGCCGAACGGACGGCAACGTCGGCGAGCAACAGCTTGCAGTCCAGCGGCCCATTCTTGAAGGCGTACTGCCGGTGGGCGCGCAGACCGAGCCGGTGCCCGAGATCCGGGTTACCGGTGAACATCGCCAGTGTCCAGCCGCCGAACCCGTGCTTCAATCGCTCGCCGAGCTTGCCGTAGAGCGCAACGAGCTCCGGCAGTTCGCCCAGGCGCTCACCGTAGGGGGGGTTGGTGACGACCAAGCCGGTATCGGCCGCCGCCGCCGGACGCTCGAGGGCGTGGACCGCGCCCCCCTCGAAGTTGATGACCGCCGGTATGCCGGCGCGCATGGCATTGCTCTTGGCCGCCGCGATCGCCTGCGGGCTCTGGTCGAATCCGAAGAGGCGCGACTGAACTCGCCGCCGACCGAGCGAGGCGCGCGCCCGCGCTTCCTGCATGAGTTCTCGCCAGCACTCGGCATCGAAGTCCGTCAGGCGTTCGAAATCGAACTGCTCACGAGCGAGCTGCGGCGCCGTGTCGGTAGCCATCATCGCCGCCTCGATCACCAGCGTCCCCGCGCCGCACATCGGGTCCACCAGCGAGTCGCCGCGCCGGGCACGCGCGGGCCAGCCGGCACGCACCAGGATCGCCGCCGCCAGGTTTTCCTTGAGCGGCGCATGGCCCGCATCGCGACGATAGCCGCGCTGGTGCAGGCTCGCTCCGACCAGGTCGATCCCCACCAGCAGCTGTCCGCGGTGCAGATGCGCATAGAGGCGAACGTCGGCGTCCTTGGGCGCCACCGAGGGCCGCTTGCGCCCTGACAGCTGCATCGCCTCGACCACACCGTCCTTGACCACCTGCGCGCCGAACCGGGTATGGCGGATGGCAGCGGACTGCCCGTGAAAATCGACGGCAATGGTCTGACCGTCGCGCAACAGGCCCGGCCAGTCGAGCCCTCGGACGGCCTCGACGATCGCCGGTGGCTCGTCGCAGCCGGCGCTGCGGCCAAGCGTCATCACGACCCGGTTGGCCAGACGCGACCAGAGGCAGATGCGATACGCCGTCGCCCGGTCCGCCGTGACGTGAACGCCGGCGACGGTAGTTTTTTGTATCTGAGCCCCGAGTTCGGCGACCTCGTCCGCCAGCAGCGCTTCGACGCTCCAGGGGCAGGTGATATAGAGACTCAACAGCGAGTTATCGTCTTTCATGGTGGCGTCTTAAAACCGTCGTCGGACGGTCATATTCCTGTGATGACAAATTGGGGCCGGCTTTATGCCAAAACGCTTATCGACACTGGTTATCATTTCGGCTAAAGCTAACACTCGTAGCTACGGTAAAACGCATGTGTAACGCTTGTCCGGACGTTCCGCGGACGGTCCAATCCTGGAGGCTCTCGGGCACCCAATGGACCGTGCTGTCCCAACGCAGATGTAGTGGTTTTGACAAGAGGCCATACGATGAAACGACAGAAACGTGATCGCACTCAGCGGGCATATCTGCACGGCTATAAAGCGGGGGTGGCCGGTCGCTCACGCGACGAATGCCCTAGCCAAGAGGTCAATCTGCGCGAAAACTGGATGAGCGGCTGGCGCGAAGGCCGCGGCGATCAGTGGGCGGGCATGACGGGCATTTCGGGCATTCACAAAAATCCAGCGGTCATGACCTGACCTCGTTCTCGGAACTTCACACACTGTCTTCGAATTCGACACCGGCAACGACCCGAACAGTGGCCCTGCTGCCACGTCGGGCCGAGGCCCAATCAAGGCCCGCCCTCACGGCGGGCTTTTTCGTGTCTGACGGCACGTCTGCCAAACCGCGATAACCTATCCCTGCCCTCGACCGCGGGCCTCTCTGACTCCCGAGACCGCGCAACAACCACTACGTTTGCCAATTCCTCAGCGATCAGAGCGCGGCGCTATCGAATTCGTCGGTCCGGCGAGTCGCTTCGATGCATTCGCCGATCAGCTCCGGCCCGCGGTAAATGAACCCCGTGTAGAGCTGGACCAGGTCGGCGCCGGCCTGACATTTCTCGCTGGCGCGAACGCCGCTGTCGATCCCCCCTGCACCGATGATCGGCATATCGGGCAGGCGTCGCCGCAGTTCTCGAACCACCGCGGTGGAGGTCGCGAACAGCGGCGCGCCCGACAGTCCACCGGCCTCGTGCGCGTGGGGCGTGCCCACTACGTTTTCCCGCGCAACGGTGGTGTTGGTGGCGATGACGCCGTCGATGGCGTTGGCCTTCAATGCGGTGGCGACCAGGCCGATCTCGTCGCGCGTCATGTCCGGGGCGATCTTCACCGCCAGCGGGACGCGTCGGCCGTTGACCGCGTCGAGCCGGGTCGCCTCCTGCTTGAGCGCACCCAGCAGCGAATCCAGATGCTCGCCGAACTGCAGGCTCCGAAGCCCCGGCGTGTTGGGCGAGGAGACATTGACACTGATGTAGTGCGCCGCCGCATGCGCCCGCTGCAGACAGGTGACGTAATCGTCGACCGCGCGCTCGACCGGCGTCGAGAGATTCTTGCCGATGTTGATACCGATGACGCCGGCATAGCGGCTCCGACGCACGTTGGCGACCAGATGATCGACGCCTGCGTTATTGAACCCCATCCGATTGATGATGGCCTGGGGGCCGGTGAGCCGGAAAAGCCGCGGCCGCGGATTGCCCTGCTGCGCCTTGGGCGTCACCGTACCGACCTCGACGAAGCCGAAACCGAGCGCGCCCAGCGCGTCGAGATGATCGGCGTTCTTGTCGAGCCCTGCCGCCAGCCCCACGCGATTGGCGAACGACAGCCCCATGACGTCAACCGGCGTGGCGTCGTCGGAACGACTGCCAAGCCGCCCGGCGACATGCAGCCGGTGCGCGGTATCGAGGCCGGTGAGCGTCAGGCGATGGGCGGTCTCGGGGTCGAGACGAAACAGCAGCGAGCGAACGACGGGGTACATGGGAATTCTCGTCGGCGGCGGTTGAAATGGCGAAAGGGTCGAGATTCGGCGGCGTGCGAGTATACCTCAACGCCTCTTCCGGGCACGAATCGCCACGTCCGACCGTAGACGAAAGACCCGGCGCCAATGGCGCCGGGTCGCTAGCATCCGTCGAAGAGAACTCAGCGCACTACTGTGTATCCAGCTGCTGCACACGCAGCGTGTAGTTGTTGGCGCCGTTCATGGCCGAACCGAACCGCTGACCGTTCACCCAGACCTGATACTGGCCCGACGGGAGCACGGTTTCGATATCGAAATCGCCATCGGCCATGGAACCCTCATCGCTGGCAACGACCTGACCGTTCTCGTCGAGTATCCGCACCTCGAGCCGGTAAGTCCCTTCGTTGCCCGGGAAGGTCGAGCTTGCCACCGAAACCGTCCCCGCCGTAGCGACGTTGAAGCTCAGCACGACGCCCTGCTCCCGAATCAGGATATCGGCGACGATCTCGTCGAAACCGTCGGGCATCGCCGGCGCTTCACGAGGGCCAGGGTTGGGTGTGGAAGCCGATTCGACGGCCTTCTCCGCCAGCGGCTCGTCGATGGCGGCCGCATCCGTATCCGGCGTCGCCGGCGGTGTTGCCGCGACACCGGTGTTGGAAGGCGCGTGCGTGGCGTCGCCATCTCCCGCGTCCCGCTCACCGTTACCGCCGGCCTGGGCATCCTCGCCGCGTCGGCTGGGGGCGCTGAGCGTCGCGACCTGATCGCTCTCGTCAACGAAAGCGGTCGTCCGCCCGGAAGGTGCGGCGCCGCCGAACATGATACCGCCGCCGTCGTCGATACCGCTCTGGCCGTTATCCAGCACGCGGCCCTGGGCATCGAGTTCGGCGACGCTGATGTTGTAGCTGTTGCCACCGGTCTTGGTGGTCCCGAATTTCTGACCCGACACTTGAATGGTGTAGGTGCCCGGCTCCAGCGCCTCTTCCATGACCAGACCGCCGGAGTAACCCATGCCGCTGTCCTTGGCTACGACATTGCCGTCGGCATCGACGAGCGTGGCAAGGATCTTGTAGTCCTCCGACTCACCCGGCAGGGTCGAGCTCGCGAAACGATAGCGGCCCGCCTCTTCCACGGTGAAGGGATGTTGATACATACCGCCGAAGAAGAAGCTCTGGCTACGAGCGTCGCTGCTCGACTTGAAGAACTTGGTAAGGTCGACCTGGCTGGCCGCTTCCTGAGCGTCCTTGAGCGCTTCGCTCTGGGCGAGCGTCTGCGAGCTGACGCCGGCAAGGCTCAAGCCCACGACGAGAGTAGTGAATACGCGATGCTTCATGGGGCCTCTCTGCATTGGCGACGGTCACGTCGCTTCCCGCGTAACGAGGACGCCTGCCGATACCCGACGGGGTAACGGCACGCGTCGATCAAAAGGGAGCGCGACCGCGTCGACGCGCTCGGAGTGGACGAGGCACGCACGCCTCGCCCGGCTCGGGCAACCTTATCCGTCACTCTCGCTTTCGGCAAGATCGACCAGCTCCCGAATCGCCACCGCGGCCAGCGCGAAGCTGACCTGCGTGCCGGTGTTGATTTCGGCGAGCAGCGCGTTCCAGCGCTCGAACAGCGCCGCATGCTGCTGCTCCCAGCGCTCGACCCGTTTCTCCACGTCTCGCGGGGCCTCGGCCATGCCCAGCACCTTGACCGTCAACGCCAGCTGCTGGCGATCGAGATCGTCACGGAAGGTTTCCCGTGCCTGCGCCTGCCAGCCGTCCCGCACTTCGAGGCCGTTGAGCTGCTGCATCATCCACGGCAGATCGAGCCGTTCGCCCACGGTGTAGTACACCTCGGCGACACGCTGGAGCTTTTCATCGCTGGCGCGCGCCGCCTGGATGATCCCGAGGCCGGCATAAAGGCTGGGGGCCGCCGCCACGACCGCCGCGGTGGCCTGCGGCACGCCCGCCTCGACGAGCGCATCGCGTCGCTCGATCCAGGCGTCACGCTCGTCGCCCTGCAGACGGTTGCCGATATCCTCCTGGATCTGTGCCAGCTGCGGGGCGAACTGGTCGACGCACTCCTTGACGCTGAGCGAGCCGCGGTGACGCACGAACCAGCGGGTCGCCCGGCGCAGCAGCCGCATCAGATCGAGCATCATTCGGTACTGCACCTGGCTCTCGACCTTGTAGTCCAGCGCCTCGATACGCTCCCACAGCCGCTCCAGGCCGAAGCTGTCCCGAGCGATGACGTAGGCCTGAGCGATCTCCACGCGGCTGGCGCCGGTGGCGTCGCGCAGCTGGCGAATGAAGGTCACGCCCATGTGGTCGACCAGATTGTTGGCCAGCTGCGTTGCCACGATCTCCTGCTTGAGCCGGTGCTGGTAGAGATCCTGCGGATACCGCTCGGCAAGCGTTCCCGGGAATGCCCGGGTCACGTGCTGTTGCAGCTGCGGGTCGTCCGGGAGTTCGGCGGCGATGAGATCGCTCTTGAGCGTACTTTTGGCATACGAGATCAGCACGCAGAGCTCGGGCAGCGTCAGGCCGCCGTCGTTGTTGCTGCGCTCGATCAGCTGCTCGTCGCTGGGGAGGAACTCGAGTTCACGGTCGAGACTGCCGGCGGCCTCGAGCTCGTTGATGAAACGTCGGTACGGCCCCAGCCCTTCCTGGGACTGCAGTTCGGCGAGCGAGAGCGCCTGGGTCTGACGGTAGTTGTCACGCACCACGAGGTCGCCGACCTCGTCGGTCATTTCGCCGAGCAGCTCGTTGCGCTGCTTCTCGGTCATGTCACCGCGCTGGACGATGTCATCCAGCAGGATCTTGATGTTGACCTCGTGGTCGGAGCAGTTCACCCCGCCGGCATTGTCGATGAAGTCCGTATTCACGCGGACGCCACGGGCCGCGGCCTCCATTCGGCCGCGCTGTGTCAGGCCCAGGTTGCCGCCTTCGCCGACGACGCGGCACTTGAGCTCGCGACCATCGATGCGCAGTCCGTCGTTGGCCTTATCGCCGACATCGGCGTGGCTCTCGGTGGAGGCCTTGACGTAGGTGCCGATGCCGCCGTTCCAGAGCAGATCGAAGCGTGACTTGAGCATCGCGTTGATCAAATCGTTGGGCGCGAGCTTGTCCGCTTCGATGTCGAAGACTTCCTTCATCGCCGGCGAGATCGCGATCGACTTGGCGTTGCGATCGAAGATGCCGCCGCCTTCGGAGATCACGCTCTCGTCGTAGTCCGACCAGCTCGAGCGGGGCTGCTCGAACAGACGCTGGCGCTCGGTGAACGAGGCCGCCGCATCGGGGGTCGGATCGACGAAGATATGGCGGTGATTGAACGCCCCGAGCAGACGAATCTTGTCGGAGAGCAGCATGCCGTTGCCGAAGACGTCACCCGCCATATCGCCGACGCCCAGTGCCGTGAACTCGTCTTTCTGGGTATTGATGCCCATTTCGCGGAAGTGGCGCTTCACCGACTCCCAGGCACCGCGGGCGGTGATCGCCATGCCCTTGTGGTCATAGCCCTGCGCCCCGCCGGAGGCGAAGGCGTCGCGCAGCCAGAACCCGTACTCCAGCGAAATGGCGTTGGCGTAATCGGAGAAGGTCGCGGTGCCCTTGTCGGCGGCGACGACCAGATAGGGGTCGTCCGGGTCGTGACGAACCACCGCCGTCGGCGCGACCACGGTGGTGCCATCGAGATTGTCGCTGATGTCGAGCAGTCCGCGAATCAGAATGCGATAGCACTCGATGCCCTCGGCCTGGATCGCATCCCGATCCGCGTTCTCCGGCATGCGCTTGCAGATGAAACCGCCCTTCGCCCCCACCGGCACGATGACCGAGTTCTTCACCTGCTGGGCCTTCATCAATCCCAGGATCTCGGTGCGAAAATCCTCGTTGCGATCCGACCAGCGCAATCCGCCGCGGGCCACCTTGCCACCGCGCAGATGCACACCTTCCATGCGCGGCGAGTAGACGAACACCTCGAATATCGGCCGCGGCTTGGGCATGCCCGGCACCTTGCTGGGCTCGAGCTTGAACGAGATGTACGCCTTGGCGCCGCCGTCGGCCTGGGGTTGGAAGAAGTTGGTACGCACCGTCGCCTGGATCAGGTCGACGTAGCGGCGCAGCAGCAGGTCGTCGTTGAGGCTCGCGACCTGATCGAGCTGGCCGTTGACCGACTCGATGATGCGCTCGCAGGCGGCATCCCGGTCGCTTTCGCCGTCGGGGGTGAAGCGCTGTTCGAACAGCTCGGTCAGCCCGCGGGTGATGTCGGTGTAGGTGGCCAGCGTATTGGCGATATAGGCCTGCGAGAGACCGATGCGCAGCTGTTTGAGGTAGCGGGCATAGGCGCGCAGCACCGCGACCTGGCGCCAGTCGAGACCGGCGCCGATGATCAGCCGGTTGTAGGCGTCGTTTTCCGCATCACCGACCCAGATCCGGGTAAAGGCATCGATGAAGTTCTCGCGCATCTCGCCCAGATCGACCTCTTCGACCCCGCGATACTCGAAGGTGAAGTCGTGGATCCAGTACGCTTGCTCGGCGGTAGCGATGCGATACGGCCGTTCGCTGATCACCCGCAGCCCCAGATTCTCCAGCACCGGCAGCATGTCGGAGAGCGGGATGGGCGTGTCGAGATGATAGAGCTTGAGATTGACGCTGCCCGCCGCACGCTCGGCCATGTGGTAAAGGCTGACGCCGATCGGCGCGCCCTCGTCCAGCGCCTGCAGGTAGCGGATATCGTTCGCGCCGGTGCGCGCCGAGAAGTCATCGCGATAGCCGCCGGGAAAGGCGTCGCGGAAGACCTGCAGCTGTCGGTTCCCCGCCTCCTCGCCCAGCGCCTCGATCAGCGCGCCGTGAAGATCCTCGCGCCAGTTGCGCGTCAGCCCGATGACCTTCTTCTCCAGCGCACGGCGATCGAACTCCACCGGCGCCTCGCCCTTGAAGCGCAGCGTGAACTGGATTCGCGCCAGCACCGACTCCGACAGGTACGGGTTGAAGTCGGCGAAGTTGGCGTCGAGCTCCTGGCACAGCAAGTTCTGAATGCGCAGGCGCAGGTCGGTGGAGAAGATGTCCCGCGGTACGAACACGAGACAGGAGTAGAACTGTCCGGCGTGATCGGTACGCACGAACAGCCGCACGCGACGACGTTCTCGGATGTTGAGAATGCCGAACGCCGTCTCGGCCAGCTCCTCGGTCGTGCTCTGGAACAGATCGTCGCGGGGATGCACCTCGAGAATCTGCAGCAACAGCTTGCCGTTATGGCCCTTGGGGTTGACGCCGGCAATGTCGATCACGGCTTCGACCTTGCGTCGAAGCACCGGCACGCTGCGCGGCGATTCGTTGTAGACCAGCGAGGTGAAGAGTCCGAAGAAACGCCACTCGCCGACCGCACGGCCCTGGGCGTCGTAGCGCACCACGGCGATGTGATCGGGATAAGTGGGCCGGTGCACCCGCGAATGCCAGGCGCTCTTGGCGAAACGCAGCAGCGCCGGCTGAGTATCGGCGGTCTCGCCAGCCTCGAACGGTACGGCCTCGGCGTAGCGCGGCTCGTCGAGCTTGAGCACGCCGAGTTCACTCCCCTCGACGACCTCGCGGCGGACGTCGCTGCCCTCGCCGACGAACCGGCTTTCCACGTAGCCCAGATAAGTGAAGTGCTCGTCGAGCAGCCACTCCAGAAAGGCAACGGTCTCGTCCTGATCGGCAGCCGAGACGCCTTGCGTCACCTGCTCGCGCAGCTCGCCGATGACGCCCCGCATGCGCTCGCACATCGGTTCGAAGTCGGTCACGGCAGTGCGCACGTCACGCAGGACGTCGTGCAGGTTCTGCTCCAGGTCGGCGAGCATGGCCTGATCGGTATGGCGATCGACCTCGATGAGGATGATCGACTCTCGCGACTCGGGCGCGTCGCTGGCGCGGATGCCGGTAATGCGTTCGACATGATGGCGGGCGTCCCGCGCCACCGCGAGCACCGCATTGTGGATGGCATGCAGCGTCAGCCCGCGCCGGTTGAGCTCCATGCGCACAGAGTCGACCAGAAACGGCATGTCCTCGTGAAGGACCGCCACGACGGTGTGCGGCGACTGCCAGCCGTGCTCTTCGAAATTGGGGTTGAAGATGCGCACCTTGGCATCGGTGGGATCGAAGGTGCGCATAAAGTGCCAGGCTGCCAACGTCGCACCGTAGACATCCTCGAGCTGTCGCTCCGCGGCCTCCTCGAATGGCGCCGTCGCGTAGAGATCCTCCGCGAACGCCGTGATGCGGTTGACCTTCTCCTCGGGCAGTCGCTGAGCCAGCTTTTCCCGCAGCTGCTCAAGAAACTCCGTTTTTCCCTCGATCGCGACATGTTGCATCTATCACCTCGGCTGACACCGGCCGTCATCGTGGCGGCCACCAGATTATTGGCGAGTCGGCGCTCGACAGACACTTAATGCCCTCGGGTCGCGACTCGCATGCGCGAAGATTACGCCAGCGCCGACAAGCGCCCCATTCAACTAATGGCTTCGTCATGACACATGTCGGTTGCGCATCGCCCGGGGCGTCGTTCGGCCCAGGCAATGATTGACAACGTCAGCGCGAGTGCCGGCGTTCCAGCAGCACCCCGCACTCACAGTGGTCGGTCCAGGGGAACTGGTCAAACAGCGCCATGCGTGTAATGCGATGCGTCTCGTCGAGCTGGGCCAGATTGACCGCCAGCGACGCCGGATTGCAGGAAATATAGACGATGCGTTCGTACTGTTTCAGCGGCTCGCAGCTCTCGCGATCGAGCCCCGCTCTCGGCGGGTCCACCAGCACCGTCGAGAACTCGCACTCGTCGAGCGCCATTGCCGCAACGCGGCGACCGGTTTTCTCTCCCGCCAACGCCTGGGTGAACTCCTCGGCGGACATTCGTGCCACGTGCACGTTATCCAGCCCGTTGGCCTCGACGTTGGCCTGTGCCGAAGCGACCGAGGTGCGCGAGATTTCGGTGGCAACGACCCGCCGGAAATTCTCGGCGAGCGCCACGGTGAAGTTGCCGTTGCCGCAGTAGAGCTCGACCAGATCGCCGTGGCTTTCGCGGGTCGCGTCCCGCGCCCACTCGAGCATCGACCGGCAGATCTCGGCATTGGGCTGAGTGAAGCTGTTCTCGACCTGCTGATAGACGAACTCGCGACCGTCGACCTCCAGCCGTTCCCAGACGTGATCGCGGGAAAGCACCAGGCGCTGCTTGCGGGAGCGACCGATCAGCGAGACGCCGAGCGACGCCTGCAGCTCGCAAGCTCGGGCCTCCCACGCCTCGTCCAGCGGCTTGTGGTAGATCAGCGTCACCAGCGCCTCCCCGCTCAGCGTGGTCAGGAATTCGACCTGAAAGAGCTTGTGGCGCATCAGCGGCTCGTCGCGAATGGCGTCGAGCAGCGCCGGCATCAGCGCGTTGATTCGCTCACTGGCGACGGGAAACGTCTCGAGTCGCACGATGCGCTGGGCGACCTTGCCGCGATGACGCGGTTTGTCATGGTCGGGCTCGAACATGGCATAGAAAAGGTCGTCGCCCTCGTGCCAGAGGCGAAACTCGGCACGCATGCGATAGTGCTCGGCAGGCGAGGCGAAGACTTCGAGCGCGGGCGGCTCGAAGGCCGCGAACTGTGCTTCGATCCGCTGACGCTTGGCCTCGAGCTGGGCCGGATAGCGCGACGCCTCGATAGTGGTGATGACCACACTATTCTCCTTGAGAAAACGGTAATACAGGTACGGACGATGCGTTCGACGGCGTCGACGGTGAGCCTGTCGGCACCGGAGCGAGCGCAAGGCGTTCGGGGGCGCCGAGGCCGAAGCGGCCCAGCGCCGTCGCGAGTCCCGGGGCGTCCGGTCGAGTCGCGAAGCTCCTGGCGAGTTTGCGGTCCCGCGGCGTGATCGAAGACGGTTCGACGGTCGCGCCGAGAATCGTCGCGAGACGCTGAGCGATGGCGGCACCGGAGTCGATCCAGCGGACCCCGACCGGCAGCACGGCGGCCAGCGCCTCGCGAAGCAGCGGAAAATGGGTGCAGCCGAGCACCACGGCATCGAGCTCGATCGCCGCCGACAGCGGCGCCAGCGCTTCGATCAGCACCTCGTGACGTGCCTTTTCCCCCGCCAGACGACGCTCGGCCTCCAGTACCAGGGCATCCGCCGCCACCCGCATGACGCGACAGTCGCCGGCGAAATCGACGATCAGCCGATCGAGGTAGCCACGCTTGAGTGTCGCGCTGGTGGCGAGCAGTCCGATGCAGCGCGAGCGACTCAGTGCGGCCGCTGTCTTGACCGCCGGTACGGTACCGATGACAGGGATCGACAACGCCTCGCGCAGCGCCTCGAGCGCCAGCGTGCTCGCCGTGTTGCAAGCGACCACCAGCGCGCGCGGGCGAACGCGCTCGCAGGCGGCGAGACAGACCGCCACGATGCGCGCGGTTAGCCAGGCATCCGGCTTGGTACCGTAGGGCAGTGCCGCGTTGTCGCAGACGTAATCGAGCGACAGATGCGCCTGGCGGCGACGGATCTCGGCGTAGACCGAAAGCCCGCCGACGCCGGAGTCGAAGACGAGGGCGTCAGTCATGCCGCTCTTCCGGCCGAACGGGGGCATCGATGACCGACTCTCGAGGCGGGGATACGCCCCCGCGACCGTCGAAATACGCGAGCAGCGAGTCGATCAGCGCCCGGAGCCGAGCGGGCATGTAGGCACGCTCGGCGTAGAGCAGATGCACTTCCAGTGGTGGCAGTTCGAAGGGTTCGAGCACCCGCACCAGACGCCTCGCCGCTACTTCGGGCTCCCCCAGGAACTCGGGCTTTCGAGTGAGTCCCATGCCGAGCACCGCCGCTTCGATCAGCGCGCCTCCATTGTTACAGGACAACGTGATGGGTAGACGCAGGCGCTCGACCCGGCCGTCGATGAGAAATCCCCAGTGCGAGCCCTGGGGCGAGAGCGTATAGGTGAGGCAGCGATGCTGCTTGAGTTCGAACGGGTGCCGCGGCGTGCCGTGTCGGCGCAGGTAGTCGGGCGAGGCGTAGACGTGGACCGGCATCTGCATCAAGGGACGCGCGATCAGGTTCGAGTCCTTGCGCTCGCCGATACGCACCACCAGATCGAAATCCTCCGCCTGTGGGTCGACGTGTCTGTCCTCGAGTACGAGATCGAGCGTCACCGCCGGATGGGCCTGTTCGAACGCCTGCAGCGCCCCCATCAGTGCCCGGACGCCAAAATCCAGCGGCGCGGAGAGACGCAGTCGCCCGCGGATCTCGCCGCGACGCTCGCCGAGCCCCGCTTCGAGTTCCTGCCACTCATCCAACAGCCGCCCGCCGGCGGCGAGAAAGTGCTCGCCTTCCGCCGTGAGCTGGAGCCGCCGCGTGGTTCGCACCAGCAGGCGCACGCCCAAGGTCTGCTCGAGCCGCGCGATCTGCTTGCTGACCATGGCGTTGGAGACCCCCAGTCGCCGTGCGCCCGCGGCAAGGCTGCCCGCCTCCACCACCGTGCGGAAAATCTGCATTGCCTGCAGCCGATCCATGCTCTCTCCTCGCGCTGATCGGCGCCATTCTACGCAAAGGGCCGCGATCGCGCAGAGGCGATCGCTGACTGCCCGGCGCATCGCTTGAACGCCCCCGGGAGCCATTCCTGGGTAAAGCGAAAGCCAACCCTGGACACGGCGAATGTCTCGCGCCTGGCGGCACGTCGTCGCGTAGACGACGGCAACGAGAGCGAACTTTGGCGAGAGGGAGCTCAGCCGAGAAGGCGTTCTGGCGAGACAGAATCCGGGCGAGAAAGAATCCGAACGAGAAAGAGTGCGGGCGGGAGAGAAACGTCGGCGAAAGCGAGCCCTTGGAGGCGCCGTCGCCGACGACCGTCAGGAGGCCAGCGGCGAGGGGGCGTCGCGAAACTCCGTGTAGAGCTCAGGATAGGCTTCCTGGAGTCGCGCCAGCTCCGCTTCGGCATGATCCGGCAGTTCACTGGCGAGCTTCGCCAGCGCGGCTTCGTCGAAGTGCTCGCGAATCAGGGGAAAGAGCTCCTCGCGTTCGGCCCGCAGGTAGGCGCGGTGCGATTCGAGGTAGCGTTTGAGATCGTCGGCGAACTTGTCCATCGGCATGACACCATCCATCAAGATCATGTCGATGTCCTGGGAGAGACGCATGAGCTGCTCGTGGAGATGCTGGTAGTCCTGGGTCAGGCGTTCACTCAGTGCCTCGGCCTGCGGCACCTTGCTGGCGAGCTGCTCGCTGCAGATCCGCTCGAGCGGCACCGTGAACCCGTTCATGTAATCGAGGATGTAGTCCACGACTTCCCGAATCAGGCGGAAGTTCGGGCGCTCGCCGTCGGACAGCGTCTTGTGCTTCAACTGAAGCACGTGCAGCAGGCGTGCCATGTTGGCATGATCCTGGCGCAGTTGGGTGAGCATGGGCATGGGATTCTCCTGTCCGTGCAGTGGCGATGCCAGCGGGCATCGTCGCGGGGTTCGCGCAGGGCGCGACAGCTACCTCCACCCCTTGGCCTAGTCTAGTCGGTGCCGCGCGACTGGGAAGTGCTTCCCGTCGACGCCTGCGACACCTGACACGCATTGGGCGCGCCTCGGGTCAGCCGCTAGAATTTCATACCCTAGCGGTTTTTTCGCCAAACGCTCTACGGCTAATGTCTGATTCGCTGTAGCGAAATGTACCCGCTTCACCGCCGACTGCCCGCCTGGAAGATATTCATGGATCTTTTCGCCGCACCCTCGAACGATACCGCCCCGCTCGCCTTTCGCATGCGTCCGCGACGGCTCGACGACTATATCGGCCAGCAGGCGCTGGTCGGCCCCGACAAGCCGCTGCGGCGCATGGCCGAGACCGCCAGCGTCCGCTCGATGATCCTCTGGGGGCCGCCGGGCGTTGGCAAGACCACACTTGCCGAGATTCTCGCCGCGACCTCCGGGGCGCGACTCGAGCAGCTCTCGGCGGTGATGGCCGGGGTCAAGGAGATCCGCGCGGTGGTCGAACGCGCTCGCGAAGCGCACTCTCGCGAACGCCAGACGCTGCTTTTCCTCGACGAGATCCATCGCCTCAACAAGAGCCAGCAGGACGCTCTGCTGCCCCACGTCGAGTCCGGGCTGCTCACGCTGATCGGCGCGACGACCGAAAACCCCTCGTTCGAGGTCAACTCGGCCCTGCTCTCGCGGGCGCGGGTCTACGTGCTGAAATCCCTCGACGAAGCGGAACTGATCACCGTGCTGGAGCGGGCGCTGAGCGACGAGGCCAACGGTCTCGGCAAGCGCCGCATTCATGCCAGTGCCGAGGCGCTCTCGACGCTCGCCCGGGCCGCCTCGGGTGACGCCCGTCGGGCACTGGGACTGCTGGAGACCGCGTGCGACTTCGCCGTCGTCGAGGGTGACGGCGAGCGGCTGGAGCAAGACGCCGTGGCCGAGGTGATCGGCCATCAGGGGGCGGCTTTCGACAAGCAGGGAGAGCACTACTACGACCTGCTTTCTGCCATTCACAAGTCGATTCGCTCATCGCGAACCGATGCCGCGCTGCTCTACATCGCGCAGTTCGTCAGCGGCGGTGGCGATCCGCTGGACGTCGTTCGACGCCTGGCCGCGATCGCCTCCGAGGACGTCGGCAACGCCGACCCGCGAGCGCTGCCGCTGGTGATCGCCGCCTGGGACGCCTACCTGCGCCTCGGCGACTACGAAGGTCAGCGCGCCATCGCCCACGCCGCGATCCATCTCGCAACCGCCCCCAAGAGCAACCGTATCGATCAGGCCTGGAGCCAGGCCAAGGCGTTCGTGGCCGCACACCCCGACCTCGAAGTGCCGGTCTATCTGCGAAATGCCCCCACCAAACTCATGGCGTCGCTCGGCTATGGCGAAGGCTACCGCTACGCCCACGCCGAACCCGAGGGCTACCCCGCCGGCAGTCGTCACGACTGCTGGCCCGCCGACCTTCCCAAGGCCGCTTTCTTCGAACCGAGCGAATTCGGCCAGGAGAAGCGCTTTCGCGAGATCAAGGCGTGGCGTGACGAGCTGGACCGCCGGGCCGACGACGCGAGCTGATCTTCTTCCCGTCAAAAACCCATCGGCCCAAATCCAAACGCCCGACCCCGCCATCAAGACGGGGTCGGGCGAATCAGGCTGCGTGGCACCAATGCGAGGGGGCTTACGGCCTGGCGGGGGACTGCTCGCGAATCACGTCGGCACCTTCGGGAATCTCGAACTCGAACTGCGCGGGATCGATCGTCACGTTGGTTTCGGCGTTGTCGAAGTCGATCGCCGTACGCTGGCCGGTGCTGTCGGTCATCTGCAGCGTATCAAGAGACTCGCTGAAGAAAGTGAGCTTCAACTGCTCGAACAGCGTGTCGTTGGCCCTCGGCGCGAGGGTGAACGTTTCGCTGGCGCCCTGCTGCTGGCGCGAGACGTCGTAGTTCTGGGCGAGCTCGGAAGCGCTGCCCGAGAGCAGCAGCGCCGGCGTGTGGGTGACGCGCTCGTCGAGGGGCTGGATGGTGACCTGCTCGAGATCGGGGTCGTACAGCGTCACATCATCACCGTCGGACACGACCAGCTGACGATAGGGCTCGTTGACCTCCCAGCGAAAATGCCCCGGCCGCGAGAGCCACATGTGGCCGCTGGTGTCCTGCAGGCTCGAGCCGGAGGCATCGAGAATCTGCTGCTCGAAGTCCGCCGAATAGCTCTCCAGCGGCTCCAGCAGATGGGTCAAGCGGTCCACGGAGGCCTGATCCGCCTGCGCCGCGGAGGCGACAGCCAAAGGGGCGAGCGCGATGGCGCCGAGCGTTGCGAGTTTTTTCATCATCCGCCTGTCTCTTCCTTGTGGTGATCCCGTGCGTGAAAGCTGTCTCGCCAATACCTGGCGCATGACGTCTTCGACCTTGGACAGCAAAACGGCCACCGGGTTTACCCCGACGGCCGTTGCAATCGCGCTCAATTGCCGACAGGCGGTGGCGCCAGCACCTCGCGGGAGCCGTTGTTGCCCATCGACGAGACGACGCCAGCCTGCTCCATCGCCTCGACCAGTCGGGCCGCGCGGTTGTAGCCGATCTTGAAGCGTCGCTGCACCGCGGAAATCGAAGCCCGACGCGATTCGGTAACGAACTGAACCGCCTCGTCGTAGAGCGCATCCTGCTCGGCGTCGTCGCCATCGCCGCCGCCCTCGGCTTCCAGCCCCGCCAGCGCGTCCGCGGAGACGCCACCCGAGAGGATCTCCTCGATGTACTCGGGCTCGCCGCGACGCTTCCAGTCCTCGACGATGCGATGCACCTCATCGTCGTCGACGAAAGCGCCATGCACGCGCTGCGGCATGCCCTCGCCCGAGGGCAGGTAGAGCATGTCGCCATGGCCCAGCAGGTTCTCCGCGCCGCCCTGATCGAGAATGGTCCGGGAATCGATCTTCGAGGAGACCTGGAAGGCCATCCGTGTCGGGATGTTGGCCTTGATCAGGCCGGTGACGACGTCGACCGAGGGGCGCTGGGTCGCAAGAATCAGATGAATCCCCGCGGCGCGCGCCTTCTGGGCCAGTCGTGCGATCAGCTCCTCGACCTTCTTGCCGACGATCATGAACATGTCGGCGAACTCGTCGATCACCACCACGATGTAGGGCAGCTTGGTCAGCGTCGGCGGCTGCTCGTGCATCTCCCAGGGCTGCGGCTCCCACAGCGGGTCCTGCACCTGGGCACCGTGTCGCTCGGCTTCCTCGAGCTTGGCGTTGAAGCCGGCGAGATTACGCACCCCCATCGCCGCCATCAGCTTGTAGCGCCGCTCCATCTCCGCGACGCACCAGCGCAGCGCGTTGGCCGCCTCTTTCATGTCGGTGACGACCGGTGCCAGCAGATGCGGGATGCCGTCGTAAACCGACAGCTCGAGCATTTTCGGGTCGACCATGATCATGCGCACTTCGTCGGGCGTCGCCTTGAGCAGCATCGACACCAGCATCGTGTTGATGCCCACCGACTTGCCCGAGCCGGTGGTGCCCGCCACCAGCAGGTGCGGCATCTTGTTGAGATTCGCCACCACCGGCTTGCCGCCGATGTCCTGCCCCAGCGCCAGGGTGACCGGAGATTCGGCGTCCTGATAGACGCTGGACTCGAGGACCTGACGGATGCGGATCATCGCTCGATTGGGATTGGGAATCTCGATGCCGACCGTCGGCTTGCCGGGAATGATCTCGACCACGCGCACGCTCTTGACCATCAGCGAGCGCGCCAGATCCTTCGCCAGGTTGCTGATCTTGGAGACCTTCACGCCGGCCGCGGGCTTGATCTCGAAGCGTGTGATGACCGGGCCTGGCCAGGTGTCGACGACTTCCGCCTTCACCCCGTATTCGCGCAGGCGCATCTCCAGCAGCTCTGCCATGTCGGAGAGCTGTTCCGGGGTGTAGTTGGGCTGTTCGGGGTCGGCCGGCGTCGTCAGGCGCACGGAGGGTAGCTCACCGCTGGGTTCCGGCATGTCGTCCATCACCGGACGCTGGCTCTGCAGGTGCTCGACGGTCCAGAGCGTCGGCTGGTCTTCGACGGCGGCGCGAGCCTGCGCCGCGCTTGCCACCGAGGGCGACGGCGCCTCCGGCGGCTCGACACGAGGCGCGAGCTCGGCATCGCTCGGGCGTTCGGGCAGGGGTGCCGGCTCGACGAATTCGCGACTCGACATCGCCTGCCGGCCATCGTCGGCCACGGTCGGCTCGGTGTGAGGCGGCTCGACACCGGGTGCATCCGGCTCGGGTTCGCTGAACCGGGGAGCGGGGGCGACCTCGTCCCGCGGCTTTACCGTCTCACGCTCGTCGCGATCGTCGATCATCGGCTCGGGCGCCTGGGGCGCTGCCCTATCGCCGAACGAGGGTTCGCGATCACCGATTGAGGGTTCGCGATCACCGATTGAGGATTCGCGATCAGCGGCCGGGAGATCGTGATCGGGGTCTGCGGATGCCGCCGCATCGAATGACGTCTCGGACTGCCCGAGCATCGGTTCGCGACGCGCGGCCGGCGACGAACGACGCTCGCCTTCATCGGCGTCGCTCAGCAGCGGCTCGCGCCGTGACGCTGCCACCGCCCCGGTGCCGGCAGCCGCGGCCGTGGGCGATACAGGCCGGGTCGGCTCGACGATTTCGGCATCGTCCCAGCGAATGACGGGCGGATGATCCGCCGACGAATCTTCCGCTTCCGGCCGAGCCGAGCTCGCCGTCATCGCAGTGTCGTCGGCCGTGTCGGGTCGAGGGGCGACCGATGAAGCCGGCGAGTCGTACTCACGTCGCGGGGCGTCCCGTTCACCCTCGTCATAGCCGGGAGGCACCGGCTGCCAATCGGCACGAGGCTCGCGCCGCGGGGCCCTGCCAGCGAAGGTTTCGTCCGCGGACGCGTCTGTCACGGATTCGGTCTCCCCCAAGAAAGGCTCGGCCCGGGACGATCGACGCTCCGCTTCGAAGGGCGCCTGGTCGTGCGGCGCGCCGTGCCGCCCGCTAGAGGCAGTCTGGCCAGCAGCATGCTCCGACGCCTGATGCTCAAAAGCCTGGCGCTCGAGCGCATCACGTTCGCCACCCCCATGCACGGCACCATCCTGCTCGACGTCGTCTCGGTCGGCGCGGATCTGCCAGGGCGCCATCGTCTCGGGCGCCCTGTTTTCGGCATGTAGCGACGTATCAGCAGTCTTGCTCTCGTCAGCGGCAGCGACACCCGACGCCTGGAACGCATCCGGAATGCGCCGGCGCGTGACGTCCGCGCGAAAGGCATCACGCTCGTGCGCGTCGGGTTCGTGCATGTCGGGTTCAGGCACGCCGAGTTCGGGATCACTCGGCTGGACGACACCCGGCTGGAACGGCGCCGTATCACGCACCGCTTCCCGCGGTGGCGATTGCGGCTCGCCCCGATCGGCGGGATGCCGCTCGGCGACCGGCGCCGGTTCCGGATGAAAAGGCCTCGGCGGCTCGACGGTATCGCGAGACGGCGAAGCGTCGGCCGGGTCGCGAGACGTCAGGGGCTGGGCCGCATCGTTTGCCGTTGGGAGATCGACGGCATCGCGGGACACCGGTGTTTCGTCGGCGTCGTTCGATGTTGGATCGGAGAAACCGCCCAGCGTCGGTTCGCGGGCTTCATCGCGCCGCTGACGGCTGGCGTAGGACGCCTCTGGACGTTTGGCGGATGGCGTCCGCGCCGGTTCATCCCAGGGTATGTCCGTGCGATGGTCATGGCGCCAGGCCGAAGTCTCTTCAGCGGTGTCGTCCTCACTAGCGTCGAGACCCGGCTCGCGACGCGGCGCTTGGGTATCCCACTGTTCGAGATCGGGCGCCCGGTTCCACGGCAGGAAGCGTGACCACCAGCGGGAACGGTGGGTGGCAGTGACCGCCTCATCGGTACCCGAGTCATCATCGATCTCTTCGTCGACGCCAGTCGCGTCGACAGCACTGGCCTCGCGCTCGGCGCGGCGTTGATCCCGCGCATCGCGCTGGGAGGAGAGCGTGTCGCGAGACCAGCGGAAAAGCCGGTTCATCGAGCGGCCGAGCTCATCCATCACGGTAAGCCAGGACATCCCGGTGAAGAGCGTGAAGCCCGACATGAAAGCGGCGATGGCGATCAAGGTCGCCCCGCGAACGCCCACCAGTCCACTCAGCGCGCCGGCTATGCCTTTACCTAGAATGCCGCCGGCCTGATTGGGTAGATCGCTGGCCGGATTGTAGAAATGCAGATCGCCGAGGGTGGTGGTGCTCATCAGCAGCAGCACGAGTCCCCCGGAGTGAACGGCAAGCGCTACCGGATCCCAGGCGATCTGTACCTGATGCTGACGCATGATCCGCCAGGCGCCGAGACCGAACATCCCCGGCCACCACAGGGCGCTCGCCCCGAAGAGAGAATAGAGGACATCGGATAGCCAGGCCCCGATTCGCCCCATCCAGTTGGAGACGGATTGATCGGGCCCGCTGTGGGACCAGCCGGGGTCGACCGGGCTGTAGCTGAACAGCGCCAGCAACAGGAAAACGCAGACGGCGAGCAGCGCGATGACGACGCCCTCGCGGGTGACACCCTGCAGACGCATGACGACACGTCGCGCCTGCTCCTTGGCCTGTACGGACGAACGACGGCTCTTCTTGGCCGGACTCTTGGCACTCAAACGGTCAACCCCCTCGGCCCGCTCGGGCGTGGTGTAGCCCAATCGACTGCCGTGAACCGATGGCTTTCCATTCCACCCGCTGACGACAATCAACGCCTGGCCCGCCGATGGCGAGCCAGCCTCTTCGACCCGCCATCATACCGGGGGCCGCGCCGACATCACAGGGGGCATGACGGCCCTACCGGCGCGGGCCGAGTGTCGCTTGTCGGCGTCAGGCGGGGGTGAGTCGCTCGGGCCGTCGCGCGGTCGATTCCGGCGCCGCTAGGGACGCCGGCTCTTGGCCGGCAACGCCACCCGTTCGCAGGCGAAATACGGCAACGGTCTGCCCCAACTGTCGCGTCTGCTCGTCGAGGCGCTGCATCGCCTGACTCGACTGGCGCACCAGCGCGGCGTTGCTCTGAGTGGTTTCGTCGATCTGGGAGACGGCGACATTGATCTGCTCGATGCCGTGGGACTGCTCTTCGGAGGCGAGACGGATCTCCGAGAGCAGCGTGCTGATCCCCTGCACCTGCGAAACGATTTCACCGACCCGTTCTCCTGCTTCGGCGGCCCGCAGATTGCCGTTTTCCACTTCGGTCGTCGTGCGCGCGACCAGGCCTTTTATCTCCTGCGCGGAGGCGGCGCACCGCTCGGCGAGATTGCGCACCTCATGGGCGACCACGGCGAAACCGCGGCCCTGCTCCCCGGCTCGAGCCGCCTCGACCGAGGCATTCAAAGCCAGCAGATTGGTCTGAAAGGCGATGCCATCGATCACACCCACGACGTCCGCAATCTTCTTGGCCATGTCGTCGATACGCCCCATTGCCTCGACGGTAGCATCGACGGTCGAGCGGGCATCGCCTGCCGCCTGCGCAGTCTGGCTGGCCTGGGCATCGCTCTGCCGTGCCCGCTCGGCGTTCTGGCGTACGGTAGCATTGAGCTGCTCGGTGCTCGCGGCGGTCTCCTCGAGACTGGCCGCCTGCGATTCGGTGCGCTGCGCGAGATCGGCATTGCCGGCACTCAGTTCGCGAGCGTGGACTTCGGTCTCGCCGATTACGGATCGCACCTGTTGAACGATCCGTTCGAGCCCGTCGCCCACCCCGTTCATCGCCAGCATCAGCTGGCCGATCTCGTCACGGCGTCGCGTGTCGACGCGCTGGGACAGGTCTCCCTCCGAGAGCGCGGTGGCGAGCCCCAGCGCACGGTTCATCGGCCGCGTCACCATGCGCCGGAACAGCCCGTAGATCAGCACAGCCAGCAGGATTGCCAGGCCTACTGCCGCCAGCAGGAAGTGATTTCGCGTGGCCATGACCGCCGCCTCGGTCTCGTCACGAGAGACGGCGCCGGCGATGACCCACTGCCAATTCGGATAGCGGGAAAACGCCACCAGACGATGATCGCCGTCCGCGGCGATATATTCGACCCTGCCGTCGTCACTGGCGAATAGCGGGGCGAAATCGTTGGCCGTCTCACCCTCGAGCAGGTTCTCGCCTTCGTATGGCCCCCCCGCCAGCACATAACCGCGATCATCGTCCGCCGCCTTGACGAGCATGGTGTAGCCGCGCGCGCCGATGCCCATGTCGCGTATGCGGTCCTGGACCTGCGCCATCTCGTCGTCGACGTTGACGCCGACGAAAAGCGCGCCGACGACGGCGCCGTCGGCATCGGTGATCGGACGATACTTGGTGATGTAGGCGCCGCCGAAGAGACGGGCCAGACCAACGAAGGACTCCTGTTTGGCGAGGGCGGCATAGCTTCGCGACCCGCGATCGAGCAGGGTACCCATCGCCCGCTCGCCCTGTTCATTCTTCAACGATGTGGAGATGCGGACGAAATCGTCGCCGTCGCGGGCGAAGACCGTCGCCACGGTGTCGGTCTGCGCGGTGAAGCGGTCGAGCTTGTAGGTATTGTCGTTGAGCACTTCCAGACCGTCTCGCAGCCTGGGCGTCTCGCGCCCCGCTACGGAGACTCGCTCGTTCGGGTCGAGCTCGAAGCGCCCGGAGTAAAGATCGCTCAAGAGACGCTCGTAGCGGTCGGCCTGCTGACCCAGGCTGTAGTCGAACAGCGAGATCATGTCGTGAATCGCGGCCTGCTGCGTCTGCAGTTCGTGTTCGGTCGCGCGGTGGAGCTGTGTCGCACTCGACTGCGCCATGACCATGGCCAGACCGAAAAGCACGATAAGCTGCAGAACACCGACCACTACCGCCAGTTTGGTACCAATGCCGGCACTCTTCAGGCGCTCCCCGATTCCCATGACGCAATTCCTCGAAAGATAGAGCGCGCTCTATCGGCATCCCCTGTCGGAACTTGAGCACGCCAACCCCGACCTTACCCGCCCGGGTACGCCTTGGCCCCGGACATCCTGGGGAGTGGCTTGTTAAGCTAATCGTTTATTTCGCCACCGGATGACCGAATGCTGCCCTGGCTTGATCCGCAACCGATCCGTTTTCCGCCCGTCGAATCCGCACTGGACGAGCCGAACGGCCTGCTCGCCGCAGGCGGCGGGCTAAGCCCGGAATGGCTATTGAGCGCCTATCGGCGAGGTATCTTTCCGTGGTATGCCGAGGACCAGCCGATTCTCTGGTGGTCCCCCGACCCGCGTATGGTGCTCTTCCCGGCTGAGATTCGCATACGCCGGAGCCTGGCCAAGCGGCTTCGCAACGCTGGCTTTAGCGTGACTTTCGACCGAGCATTCGACAGTGTGATCGGCGCCTGCGCGGCCGCTCGCGACGACGACGGCACCTGGATCGACGACGCCATGCATGAAGCCTACTGTCGTCTGCATGAACTGGGGCATGCGCACAGCGTCGAAGTCTGGGAAGGCGAGTCGCTCGTGGGCGGCCTCTACGGGCTTTCGCTGGGCGGAGTGTTCTTCGGCGAGTCGATGTTCAGCCGGCGCCCCGACGCGTCGAAGATCGCGCTCGTCCACCTGGCACGACACCTCGAGACCCACGACTACACGATGATCGACTGTCAGATGCATACCCCGCATCTGGCGAGTCTCGGCGCGCGTGACATCGCCCGGGAAACGTTCATCGACTATCTTGAACGCAGTGTGGATCGAGTCCATCCGGCCCCGATCTGGCCGAGGGAGACGCCGTGAGCCGCGACGATACGCAAGGCGGTGACGCTCACCGCGATACGCCGGACGATTCGCCGTCTTCGCGCCCTGACGTTGACGGCGGGCATGACGCGCCGGATCGAGCGCACCGACAAGACCCCGTGCATGACCTGCGCTTCTTTCTGACCGTTCCGCACCCCTGCAGCTATTTGCCGGGACGGGAGGCGACCACGCTATTTTTGGACCCGCAAACTCGCCCTACCGCCGACATCTATGACGCGTTGACGCTCCTCGGGTTTCGGCGTAGCGGCAGCAATCTCTACCGACCGCACTGCGACGAGTGCCGCGCCTGCATTTCGGTGCGCATCCCGGTGCGCGACTTTGCGCCCACGAGAACGCAGCGCAAGCTCATCAACCGTAATGCGGATCTCGAAGTCAGCGTCCGGCCCGCCGAGTTCCGCGACGAGCACTACGCGCTGTATGCGCGCTACATTGCGCAGCGGCACACCGACGGCGACATGTACCCTCCCAGTCAGGATCAGTACCGCCAGTTTCTGGCCCGCCCCCGCTCATTCGCCAGTCTGATCGAATTTCGGCTCGGCGAGCATTTGATGGCGGTGGCGGCAACGGACTGGCTGGGGCATGGCCTTTCCGCCATCTACACCTTCTTCGATCCCGACCCGATTTTCGAGCGACGCTCGTTGGGCGTCTTTGCCGTTCTCAAGCAGATCGAGCTCGCCAGGGCGCGAAACCTCCCCCACGTCTATCTCGGCTATTGGATACAGCAGTGTCAGAAGATGCGTTACAAACAGGCGTATCAGCCGCTCGAGTATCTCGACGGCGGTCGTTGGCAACGATTGATCCCCGTCCACGCATCGGCGTGATTCGCGACGCGTTTTTGCCTTCCGCGACGAGATAGCCCATAATATCGCGCACTTCAGGGGTCCTAGCCGGGCTCGCTCACCAGTGACCGTGGATGGCATCGGCGCCGTTCGCGGCAGACTGCGTTGAATGCCGGCCTTGGCCCACACCCAAACTCGAAGAGGGATCGCCTATATGGCACGAGAAGATCATATCGAAATGGAGGGCGTGGTCGTCGACACGCTGCCTAACACCATGTTCCGCGTCGAGCTGGAAAACGGCCACGTCGTGACCGCCCACATCTCCGGCAAGATGCGCAAGAACTACATCCGTATTCTGACCGGCGACAAGGTCAAGGTCGAGCTCACGCCCTACGACCTGTCGAAAGGCCGTATCGTCTACCGCTCTCGCTGAGCCCGCCAAGCCCGATCCCGCCCGACTTCTAGCGTTCACGCCGTCCGGCACCGATCGCTTCGCCCCCGGCCAGAATCGAAAACGCCTCGCCATNNATGGCGAGGCGTTTTGGTTGGCGGCCGAGTCTCGCGAAACGGCCCGATTGCTGTCAGGCCACTTCTGCCGCTTCGGTTTCCAGCTGCAGCTCGTCGTTCTCGACTCTGACGTGAACGATGCCGCCATTGTCGGCCAGCTCGCCGAAGAGAATCATCTCCGCCATCGGCTTTTTGAGCTTCTCCTGAATCACGCGGGCCATAGGTCGCGCCCCCATTTCCGGATCGTAGCCCTTCTCGGCCAACCAGGCGCGAGCCTCTTCGTCTACGTCCAGCTGTACCCGCTTCTCATCGAGCTGCGCCTGCAGTTCGACCAGGAACTTGTCGACCACGTTGCGCACGATGGAGGGTTCGAGACCGTGGAACTGGATGATGCCGTCCAGCCGGTTGCGAAATTCCGGCGTGAAGGTCCGACGAATGACTTCCATGCCGTCGGTGGAGTGATCCTGCGTCTGGAAGCCGATGGATCGACGCGAGATCTGCTCGGCCCCGGCGTTGGACGTCATGATCAAGATCACGTGGCGGAAATCCGCCTCGCGCCCATTGTTGTCGGTCAGACGGCCATGATCCATCACCTGCAGCAGCAGGTTGAAGACCTCCGGATGCGCCTTTTCGATTTCATCGAGCAGAAGAACGCAATGCGGCTGCTTGTTGATCGCCTCCGTCAGCAGCCCGCCCTGATCGTAGCCGACGTAGCCCGGAGGCGCGCCGATCAGACGCGAGACGGTATGACGCTCCATGTACTCGGACATGTCGAAGCGAACCAGTTCGATCCCCATCAGATGCGAGAGCTGGCGTGCGACCTCGGTCTTGCCCACGCCGGTCGGACCGGAGAAGAGAAAACTCCCCACCGGCTTGTCCGGCGACTTGAGACCGGCTCGAGAGAGCTTGATCGCGGCCGACAGGCTGGTGATGGCCTCGTCCTGGCCGAAGACCAGCATCTTGAGGTCGCGTTCGAGGTTGGAGAGCAGCTTGCGATCCGAGCTCGAGACGCTCTTCGGCGGAATCCGTGCGATGGAGGCGACCACGGCTTCCACTTGATCGGTATCGATCGTCGAGATGCGCGCCTCCGGCGGCAGCAGTCGCTGATGAGCACCGGCTTCGTCGATGACGTCGATGGCCTTGTCCGGCAAATGACGGTCGTTGATGTAGCGATCGGCGAGCCGCGCGGCACTCTCCAGCGCACTGTCGGTGTACTTCAACTGATGATGCTCTTCGAAACGGCCGCGCAGCCCCTTGAGGATGCGGATGGTGTCCTCGACGGTCGGCTCGGGCACGTCGACTTTCTGGAACCGGCGGGCCAGCGCCCGATCCTTTTCGAAAATGCCGCGGAACTCCTGGAATGTCGTCGAGCCAATGCAGCGAAGCTCACCCGAGGAGAGCAGCGGCTTGAGCAGGTTGGACGCATCCATCACCCCGCCGGATGCCGCGCCGGCACCGATCACGGTATGAATCTCGTCGATGAAGAGCACCGAGTTCTCCTGCTTGCGCAGCTCCGCCAGCAGCCCCTTGAGTCGCTTCTCGAAGTCGCCGCGATACTTGGTGCCCGCGAGCAGCGCACCCATGTCGAGGGAGTAGACCACCGCATCGGCGATAACGTCGGGGACGTCCTCTTCGACGATGCGCTTGGCAAGCCCTTCGGCGATGGCGGTCTTGCCGACCCCCGCCTCGCCCACCAGCAGCGGATTGTTCTTGCGACGCCGCGCGAGAATCTGCACGACGCGCTCGAGCTCGTGATCGCGCCCGATCAGCGGGTCGATCTTGCCGAGCCTCGCCTGCTCGTTGAGGTTGGTGGCGTAGTTGGTCAGCGGACTCTGGCCGTTTTCGCCGCCGCCCTCTTCGCTCTCCTCGGCGTCCTGCGAAGGCTGCTGGGCTTGACCATGACCGGCGACCTTGGAGATCCCATGAGCGATATAGTTGACCGCATCGACGCGCGCAACGCTCTGCTGTTTGAGGAAATAGACCGCCTGACTCTCCTGCTCGGAGAAAATTGCGACCAGTACGTTGGCACCGGTCACTTCGCTCTTGCCGGAGGACTGAACGTGGAAGACGGCCCGCTGCAGCACGCGCTGGAAACCCAGCGTAGGCTGGGTCTCGCGATCTTCGTGATCGTCGGGAATCAGCGGTGTCGTGGAATTGATGAAGTCCTGCAGGTCGGCGCGCAGCTTGTCCAGATTCGCACCGCAGGCGTTGAGCACGTCGGCTGCCGAGGCGTTGTCGAGAAGCGCCAGCAGCAGATGCTCCACGGTCATGAACTCGTGTCGCTTGGAGCGCGCCACGGTGAAGGCCGTGTTCAGGGTGAGTTCAAGTTCTTTACTCAACATGGCAGTCCCCTTTTAGCCTTTGAAGGCGTCGGTCGGCACTTTCACAATCGGGCACAATCTTAGGATTGGCAACCCCGGCGCGCGGAGCGCGTCCGGCCCAATCGTCGCATTATTCGGCGGCATCCACGTCGCACATCAGGGGATGCTCGCACTCTTTGGCATATTCGTTGACGAGATGGCACTTCGTTTCCGCCACGTCCCGGGTGAAGATCCCGCACGTGGCCTTGCCTTGGGTATGAACCGCCAGCATGATCTGCACGGCCTTCTCACTATCCATGGCGAAGAACTCCTGGAGCACTTCGACGACGAATTCCATCGGGGTGTAGTCGTCGTTGTAGAGCACGACCTTGTACATCGGCGGCGGCGCCAGCTGGGGGTCCGCCGCCTGCTCGGCAACGTCACCCTGCTCGTCGTGTCCCGGTTCGGGCGGGCGCGTCATGCCCTGTCGCGTCATCTCGGTGGTGATACCGGACGACACGGTGGTTACGATTTCAGACATAGGGGATGAGTTCCTGGATACATCGACGCGAACACATCGATTGACTCGGACCTGCCGACAAACGAGGTCGCGGTGACCGTGGGCTATTCGCTTATCCCGAAGATGCGGTCGGGGTGATCGCTATGCAAGCCTCGGTTAAAAATAGTTCGGCATAGGCGTTTCGCCAATGCCGATACCATTTTACTCTCTCGCGCCACGACCCGCTCCCCCGTCGGCGCGCACGCGGCACCTCTTCACCGTCTGCTTCGACTTACGCCTTCGCCCAACCCCCGGATGCATGCCATGAGCCGGATTTACCTTCTTCACAAACCGTACCGGGTACTTTGTCAGTTCACCGACCCCCGGGGGCGCCGGACGCTCGCCGACTATCTCGATATCCCTGACGTCTATGCCGCTGGCCGACTCGACTATGACTCCGAGGGCCTGCTGCTGCTCACCGACGACGGCGCCTTGATCCACCGCATCAGCGATCCGCGCCACAAACTGGCCAAGACTTACTGGGTACAGGTCGAAGGCGAACCCGATGCTACGGCGATGCGCGCGCTACGGGATGGCGTGACGCTCAACGACGGCCCTACGGCACCGGCGAAGGTACGCCGTCTGGAAGGACCGGAACCGACGCCCCGCGACCCGCCCGTGCGTCACCGCGAGACCATACCCACCACTTGGCTCGAGATCGAACTGCGCGAGGGGCGCAACCGCCAGGTCCGCCGCATGACCGCCCACATCGGCCACCCCACGCTTCGCCTGATTCGCGCCGCTATCGGCCCGTGGACGCTGAGCTCGCTCGCCTCCGGCGCCTGGCGATCGGAGACGCTGAATGCGCCCAAAGCGCCCGCCAAGCCCAAGCACGCCGCTTCACGGCGTCGCAGACGTTAGCGGGTCAGCGCCGCTTCACCGCCTGCCGAAGCCGGCGCAAGGGCGTATGATCGCAAGCTTCGCCGGTGGTACAAGCCGAGATTCGGCTACGCCGCTGGCCCGTTTCAGGAGAGAGATGTCATGGACCGCTGGACGCCTCGCGTGACCGTTGCCGTCGTTATCGAACGCGCCGGTCGCTATCTCATGGTGGAAGAGGATCGCGGCGGGCCGTTCAGCCTGTTCAATCAGCCGGCCGGCCACCTGGAGCGCGGCGAGCGACTCACCGCCGCCGCCGAGCGCGAGACCCGCGAAGAGGCTGCCTGGCAGGTCGCGATCACCGATTACCTCGGGCTTTACGTTCACCGCACGCCGGAGGGAATCGTCTTTCACAGCCATGGCTTCATCGGTCTGGCGCTCGCGCACCTGGGCAACCCTCTGGATAGCGGCATACGCGCTGCGCACTGGCTGACCTTCGATGAGATCGACGATCTCGACCGCATGGACCGCTTGCGCAGCGCCGTCGTCATGCAACGCCTGCGCGATGCTCGCGACGGCCATCACTACCCGCTCGACGTGATCCGCGAACGCTGAACCCGAGGCTCACGTATCGGCGATACGGCTCGGACTCGATGCGGCCACGGCGTTTCGGCTATAATCGCCGGTCATTTATCCAGGCAGTTCGCGCCCGTGGGTATTCCACCATGGCCGGCGCATCTTCTATCTGCAGAGAACGTCATGACGCTCGTTAACGCCTCCCCCGGGGCCGCTTCTCCAAGCGAGGCGCCCAAAGTGATCGTCGGCATGTCCGGCGGCGTCGACTCCTCCGTGACGGCCCTGCTGCTCATCGAGCAGGGCTATCGCGTCGAAGGCCTGTTCATGAAGAACTGGGATGAAGACGACGGCACCGAATACTGCACGGCCATGGCGGATCTGGCCGATGCCGAGGCGGTCGCCGACACGTTGAACATCAAACTCCACACGGCCAACTTTGCCGCCGAGTACTGGGACAACGTGTTCGAGCACTTTCTCGCCGAATACCAGGCCGGGCGCACACCCAATCCGGATATCCTCTGCAACCGCGAGATCAAGTTCAAAGTCTTTCTCGACTACGCCGAAATGCTCGGCGCCGACTTGATCGCCACTGGCCACTACGTGCGTCGACGAATCGATTCACACGGCCAGGCGCAGCTGCTCAAGGGTCTCGATACCAATAAGGATCAGAGCTACTTCCTGCACGCCGTGCCGGGGGACGCCATCGCCCGCACGCTCTTTCCCGTCGGCGAACTCGACAAGCCCGAGGTTCGCGCCATCGCCGAACGTCACGGGCTGGCGACAGCCCGCAAGAAGGACTCCACGGGGATCTGCTTCATCGGTGAGCGCCGTTTCAGCGACTTTCTCAAGCAGTATCTGCCGGCTCAGCCCGGGCGGATCGAGACTCCCGAAGGCGAAGACATCGGCGAACACATGGGGCTGATGTACTACACCCTCGGCCAGCGCCGCGGACTGGGCATCGGCGGATTGAAGCATCACAGCGAAGACCCGTGGTTCGTCGCCGCCAAGGATCTCGAGCGCAACGTGCTGACTGTCGCTCAGGGTGAGCACCCGCTGCTCTACAGCGAAACGGTCTACTGCGAACCGGCGAGCTGGGTTGCCGGTACGGCGCCGACCGAGAGTCGCCTTCACGCCAAGACCCGCTACCGCCAGCAGGACGTGACGTGCGAGATCGAGGTGCAGGACGACGGCGGCCTGACGGTGCGCTTCGACGAGCCCCAGCGCGCCGTGACCCCGGGTCAGTCGCTGGTGCTCTACGCTGACGACGTCTGTCTGGGCGGCGCGGTGATCCGCGACGCCGTCACCCTCGCGGCCTCTGCCGCGGCGCCGCTGAGCGGGAGTTCGCAACCGGCATGAGCACTACCCCCATACAATCTGCCCCCGGCGACGCCACGACGCGCCAAGCCATCGCTCTGGCCGGCGTCTTTCAAGCCGCCGCAGTGGTCGACCAGCTCGGGCGCACCGGCCAGTGCGATGAGCGCGCCTGGACCACGCTGGTGCGGGCCACGCTCGAGACCAATCCGTCCACCTTCGAGGCGGTCTATGGTGGCCACCACAACAACCTGCGCCTGGGCATCGACACGCTGACCAGCGTGATGTCACGCCAGCAGGTTCAACCCGAGGTCATGCGTTACGGCTTCTCGATGGTGCTATTGATGCAGAAGCTGCGACAGAACAGCGAGATGATGCAGAGCGTCGGCGAGCGGCTCAAACGCGTGCAGGGCCAGGGCGAGCATTTCGGCGAAACGCATGAAAACGTCGTCGCGAGCCTGGGCGAGCTCTATCAGGAAACGCTATCGACGTTTCGCTATCGCATCGTGGTTCAGGGCGAACCGAGCCTGCTGCAAAGCCGTATGATGCCGGAGCGCATCCGTACCGCCCTGCTCAGCGGCGTGCGTTTCGCTCTGCTCTGGCATCAGCAGGGCGGACGACGCTGGCGACTGATACTCCAGCGCGGCGCGATCAAGCGCGCTCTGCGCGACCTGGACGCTCGCTGAACGCGAGCGTCGACACCTGACACTTTTTCTCTGCCAAGGCGCGAGCCGCTGCTCGCGCAAGACGTTCCGGGACTCCACGATGATCGAACTCTCCGCGCTGACTGCCCTCTCCCCCGTCGACGGGCGCTACGCTTCCAAGGCCGAACCGCTTCGGGAACACTTCAGCGAATTCGGCCTCATTCGCGCCCGGGTCACCGTCGAGGTGCGCTGGCTGGAGCGGTTGGCCGCTCACCCCGGCATTCCGGAAGTTCCGGCGCTGTCGACCGAGGCGCAGACCTTTCTCGACCGACTGATCGCCGACTTTTCGCTGGATGATGCAGCGCGAATCAAGACGATCGAGCGCACGACCAATCATGACGTCAAGGCGGTGGAGTACTTCATCAAGGAGGCGATCGCCGACCAGGCAGAGCTGCACGCGATTACCGAATTCGTTCACTTCGCCTGCACCTCTGAAGACATCAACAACCTCTCCTACGCGCTGATGATGCGGGACGGACTGAATGCCCTGCTGCCGACGATGCAGCGAGTGCATGACGCGATCGCCGAACTCGCCCACGCCCACGCCGAGCAGCCGATGCTGTCGCGCACCCACGGTCAGACCGCGAGCCCGACGACCCTTGGCAAGGAGATGGCCAACGTCGCCTATCGTCTGGCGCGCCAGCTCAAGCAGATCGAATCGGTCGAACTGATGGGCAAGATCAACGGTGCCGTGGGCAACTACAACGCCCACCTGACGACCTACCCCGAAATCGACTGGGCCGAGAACGCTTACATCTTCGTCGAATCACTGGGACTGACCTTCAACCCCTATACCACGCAGATCGAACCCCACGACTACGTGGCGGAGCTGTTCGATGCGATCAGCCGATTCAATACCATCCTGATCGACTTCGACCGCGACGTATGGGGCTACATCTCGCTGGGGTACTTCAAGCAGCGCACGGTCGAGGGCGAAATCGGCTCGTCGACCATGCCGCACAAGATCAATCCGATCGACTTCGAGAACTCTGAGGGCAACCTGGGCCTCGCCAACGCCCTGCTCGACCATCTCGCGCGCAAGCTGCCGATCTCTCGCTGGCAGCGGGATCTGACGGACTCCACCGTGCTGCGCAATCTCGGCGTGGGTCTCGCCTATGGCCTGATCGCCTACGAAGCGGCGCTCAAGGGCATCGGTAAGCTCGAGGCCAATCCGACTCGCCTCGAGGAGGATCTCGATCACAGCTGGGAGGTCCTGGCCGAACCGATCCAGACCGTCATGCGTCGCTACGGCATCGAAAAGCCCTACGAAAAGCTCAAGACCCTGACTCGGGGCAAGCGGATCGATCAGGCCGGATTTGCCGCCTTTATCGACACCCTCGCGCTGCCCGACAGCGTCAAGGACGAGCTGAAGGCGCTCACGCCCGCGACCTATACCGGCAACGCAGCGGCACAAGCCAAAGCCCTCTAGGGCCACACGCACCGAGAATTCGATCGCCGACGCCTTTCTCGGCGTCGGCGGCGCCTGAGGAGAGAGTCATGACGTCCGCCAATACGCCGCGCGCCTTGCTGGGTGGCCTCACGGCCGAGCAGTTCCTGAGCCAGCACTGGCAGAAGTCGCCGCTGCTGATCCGCGGCGCCTTCCCCGGTTTCGCCTCGCCGCTGGATCCGGACGATCTTGCCGGCCTCGCCTGCGAGGAGGGGATCGAGTCACGCCTGGTGGAAGAAAAGGGCCCTGACAAGGCGTGGCAGGTGAGCCATGGCCCCTTCGACGAAGCCACCTTCGCGCGACTTCCCCAGCACGGCTGGTCGCTGCTGGTCCAGGCAGTCGATCATTACGTGCCCGAGGTCGGCGAGCTGCTCGAATCCTTCGACTTCATCCCCCGCTGGCGCCTCGATGACGTCATGGTCAGCTACGCCCCCACCGGCGGCAGCGTCGGACCGCACGTCGATCAGTACGACGTTTTCCTGCTCCAGGGAAGCGGTCGTCGTCACTGGCAACTGGGCGGAAGCCTCGGCAGCGAGGCGAAGCTCATTCCCGGCATCGATCTGCGCATCCTCGAGGATTTCACCGTCGAATCGGACCAGGACTGGGTGCTCGAGCCCGGCGACATGCTCTATTTGCCGCCTGGGGTCGCCCACCATGGCGTCAGTGCTTCCGACGACTGCCTGACCTACTCCGTCGGCTTTCGCGCCCCGTCGGCAGACGAGATCGTGACCGCCTTCGCGGACTACGTCGGCGAGCAGATCGGCGAAACGAAGCGCTACGGCGACGCCGACCTGGCACCGCCGGCGCATTCGAGTGAGATGGACGATGTCGCCGTCGAGCGGGTTCGCAGACTGCTGCTCGATGCGATCGACCGACCGGAGCAGATCGCTCAATGGTTCGGGCGCGCCATGACGCAGCCCAAGTATCTCGACCAGCTCGCCGCCGCAGAGACGCCGACGGCGCCGGAAGCGGTTCGCACGATGCTCACGGACGGTGCCGAGCTTCAACGCTCGCTGGGGTCGCGCTTCGCCTGGCGTCGGCTCGACGACGATCGAGCGACGCTGTTCAGCGATGGCGACACCCTCGAGTGTGATCCGGCGCTTGCACGGGCGCTCTGCGATGCGACTCGCCTGGATGCCTCGCTACTCACGTTCTCCCAGGCTGCGGAAGTGCTGGCAACGCTGGTCGACCGAGGCAGCCTGGGCTGGGAGGACACGCAAGATCACTGAGCGCGATTCATCGACGATTGCGGATATCGATCTTCGAGCGCCCGGTGTCCCGGTTTCCTACACTGGTATCCAACGACGCCACTCAGGCAGCGCCGTAGAATCGAAGCGCCCGGAACACCGCTGAAGGAAGTCGGACTGGACGCGTTACGAAACACTGTTCTACTATTTCGATATCAAGCCATCGCTCTTGTCACAAGGACTCTCGACATGAAACGACTTCTTCTACCTGCCCTCACCATGAGCTTTCTGGCGCTGGCGGGCTGCACCAACACGTCCACCTATTCGGGTGACGTCTACCGTGGCAATCAGGCAGGAACGGCACAGACCGTGACTTACGGCACGATCCAGTCGGTTCGCCCCGTTCAGATCCAGGGTGGCGAAGGTCAAGGCGTCCTGGGGAGTCTGGGCGGCGCCGTGATCGGCGGCCTGCTGGGCAACCAGGTGGGTGGCGGCTCGGGCCGCACCATCGCAACGGCCGCTGGCGCTATCGGAGGCACGATCGCAGGTAGCAAGGTCGAGCAGGCGACCGACCGCGTGGACGGCTACGAACTGGAAATCCGCCAGGACAGCGGCCAGAACGTCGTCGTCGTACAGAAGGCCGACCGCGACTGGCAAGTGGGTCAACGGGTCCGCCTGATCGCCAGCGGCTCGAGTGTCAGCGTCGCGCCCTACTGAGCCCGACGAGCGACATGGAAAACGGCGCCCTCGGGCGCCGTTTTTCGTTAGCCCGATACTAATTGTGACTATTCCCGCTCGTTTACATACGCTATTGTATGTTCGCATGACGTGGTCACAACAGGGAACGTTACCAAATGATGAAAGGACTCGGCTTATCGCGCGCAGGTCTCGGGCTCGCGTTGGCATTCATCGCTGGGAGTGCGAGCGCCGACGGCATTCTCACCCTCAAGTCCGACAATGACATTTTCGCCAGTGGCGGCGACGGCCACTATACCAACGGCTTCGAGGCAAGCTGGACTTTCCGACCCGCTCGGGATCACTGGACGCGCAACGTCGCCGACATCGTCCCGGGCTGGGATCGGGACTCGCTCAGTGCGGCGAGCTACCGCTTTGGCCAGCAGATATACACCCCCGAAGACATCGATGTTTCCGACCGCATCGAAGACGACCGCCCCTATGCCGGTTTACTCTACGCGGGCATGACGCTCTTCAGCGACGAGCAGGCGGCTGGCTGGCGCTATACCAGTGGCCTCTATCTGGATGCCGGTCTCGTGGGCCCGGGCGCCGGCGGCAAGGACGTGCAGAAGAATTTCCACCAACTCATCGGTAGTGAAGAGCCCGAAGGCTGGCACAATCAGCTGAACAACGAGCCCTTCATCAATGTCGCCTTTCGCAAGACATGGTGGAAGCAGGCTCGACTGAACGGGTGGGAAACGGAGTACGGGCCGTCGGCCGGGTTCGCCGCCGGCAACCTCTACACCTATGCCGCTGCTGGGCTAGGCATACGCCTGGGGGAGGGGCTAGAAGAAAGCTTCGGCATCCCGGCCGTAGCCCCGTCTCAAGGCACCCGGGTGTTCTTCGACAAGGACAGCGGCTTCAACTGGTACCTGTTCGCCAATGTCGAAGGCCGCCGCATGTTTCAGAACATGCTGCTCGACGGCAACAGTTTCGAGGACAGCCACTCAGTCGATCGACGTCACTGGGTAGGCGATGCCCAAGCCGGAGTCGCCCTCTCCTGGGACCGCTGGCAGGTCACCTACAGCGCCCTGTGGCGAACGCGGGAATTCGATGGCCAGGACAACGCCGACCGCTTCGGGTCGGTGACCCTCTCCACCTGGCTCTAGCCGACGTACTGCCAAGACGGATCCACATCCTCGACAAGCCGACGGACGCTGCCAATGACAGCGCCCGTCGGCGTCGAACGTTCAGGATCCCAGTGGCCGGCAGCCGATGCCGGCTTTAATGAAGCTTGACCTTCTTCATCACCCAGGGGCCCACTCGCAGAGCGATCCAGATCAGCAGCGCAATGAGAATCAGCGTCAGTATCATGGATATGGGCGCGACGATGAATGTCGCCGCCAGCACGGCCAGCGCCAGTGACACGACCCAGCGATCCTGGTCGTCACCGCTTCGCAGCGGCGCCGGCAACCATCGCGTCGCCACTCGCCCCAGCATGCCTTCCCAGCCTTTCAGCGCCAGCGCCAGTACGACGACGAATACGATCAGCCAGACTATCAAAACGGTCATTACGCGCTCTCCTCACGCCAACAGCCACGGTAGCTTTACTGACTCGAAGGGTACTCACCGCCCACTGGCGGCGCAACTGCCGAACGGCTCGCGGGCACGCACCTGACAGATCCCGGATGGCACGTTAAAATGAGGCAACACGCTCAAATATGAAGGTTGTCAGATGCAGATTGCACAGAATTCCGTGGTTGCGTTCCATTACACGCTGACCAACGATGCAGGCGAAGTGCTGGACAGTTCCGATGGTCGCGATCCGCTGACCTACCTGCATGGTTCCGGCAACATCATTCCGGGTCTCGAGAAAGAGCTCGAAGGCTGCAACAGCGGCGACAAGCTGAAAGTCGCCGTCGAGCCGACGGAAGGTTACGGTGAAGTCCAGCCGGCGCTCGTTCAGGAAGTGCCGCGCGATGCCTTCCAGGGTGTCGACGAAGTCCAGCCGGGCATGCAGTTCCAGGCGCAGACTCAGGAAGGCCCGCTGATGGTCACAGTCACCAAGGTCGAAGGCGACACGGTCACCGTCGACGGCAACCATCCGCTGGCGGGCGAGAAACTCAACTTCGACGTGGAAATCACCGAAGTTCGTGAAGCCACGGAAGAAGAAGTCTCTCACGGCCACGTGCATGGCGAAGGCGGTCACGAGCACTGAGCCAGGTTTCCTGCCGGGGGCCGAAAGCCTCCGGTTCGAATCGGAATCGAAAAAGGGGCAGCCNNGCCCCTTTTTCATGTCCCAACCGCGCCCGAGAGGCGCTTCAGGGCGATCGCTCAGCCCTCGCGAGCCAGCGTCACACGCTGGGCCAGCTGAGTCCGTTCCATCGGGCGGCGTGCCTGCCAGTAGTAACGACCCCAGTAGACGTTATCCAGACGCGAAAGCTTGACGCCCTGCGACGAGGAAGCGTGCAGGAAGTAGCCGTCCCCCACATAGACGCCTACATGCCTGTAGGGCCCGGGAGGTTGGAAAAAAACCAGATCCCCGGCCTTGAGATCACTGCGGGATACCCAGTCGCCTTCCTGAACCTGCTCTTCCGTCGTTCGTGGCAGATTCAACGAAAAGGCTTCGGTGAAGACATGCTGCATCAGCGATGAACAGTCGACGCCGTGACGAGACGTTCCCCCCAAGGTATAGGGCGTACCGATCCAGCGCTCGTGTTCGTCGAGCAGCGCTTCACGAATGACGACGGGAGAGACCTGGGCAAGCTTGAAATTGTGGACCACTTGGCTCGTCGGACGTCGCGAAGAGACGGGCGACATCGACTGTGTCTGCTGGGCGACGAGCGGAAGCGAATACTGCGCGTTGACGCGTTGTTGTTGTGGTGAAGCGGAACAGCCCGCCAGAACCAAGGCAGCTGCCAGCCCCACAGTCATACGTTTGAACATTCAGCGCAACCTCATTCACCTACGAGCCGGCGCTGACGCCCTACTCCGTCGGCGAGAAAGAGCAAACATCGCCTCTCTCATCGGACAAATTGAGTCGCTGTGGTGGTGACACTCGCATTCAGGGTGTCACCGCCAAAACGGCCTGCATTCGGCTCGAATCGTCGATCGTTTTATGGAAAGCGAAAGTACAAGAGCGCCAAGCCGCCCGTCATCGAAGGGGCGTAGCACAGGCGGGATCATATGTCATTGAATGGGCTTTGACGACCCCGGTAGCACAAAAACTCAGTGCATGCGTTGCGGCTCGCCGATCAATACGTCGACGTGGGTTGGCGTCCAGCGCCCTCCTTCGCGACCGGTGAAATCCAGACTCGCCCAGGGCCCGGCGAGTAGCGGTTCCGCGGTCAACCAGGCGTTGAGCGCTTCTCTGAAGCTCTCGAGAAACGACGCCCTCTCGGGGGTATCGTCCATGAAGAAGCCAAAGCCGCTGTAGAGTCCTTCCGCGTACGCACGCCAGCTAGCGTAGTGTGCGCGCGCCAGGCGCAGCGCCGCGTCCAGGCAGTCGCCGAGCTTCGCATCATCGACCCAGCCGAGTTCGCGTCCGGTCGTCGCCAGATCCACCAGCTGGGCGACATCCCAGGCGGTCATGTCCTCATCGTTACAGTGGCAGGCGTTGTCCCGCACACGCCGCAGCCGCGCGAGATGGACTCGATCCTCCTCGCTGCACTCGCCGGACGCGAGCGTGTCGATTTCGGAATCGAGTCGAGTACGGTTGAGCGTATAGGGCGCGTAGTTGATCTCGTACTCCTGACGATCTCCCGCTTCGAGAAGAAAATCGAGAAACTCGGTCAGATCGCCCGCGCTCTGAAAGCCGTACTGCTGCTCGACCCATTCGCGTAGCGAACGACGCTCATCGCGACCGGCATATTGCGGCATGCGCCAGGCGGCTTCGTTCAGAGGCCCGGCCAGCGACAGCGCCGTGAAACTTGCGAGTTGCGGACGCGGCCCCGGTTCTCGCCAGGCCCTCGCCGTCATTGAGCCGAGCCAATGAAAACGCGAGCCCGGATCGCGGCGATGCCAGGCCAGATCGTCGCGCAGTGCGCTTTCCTCCGCCGATTCGCCGTCGCTCAATAGCGGACTCCAAGCGGACCAGGCCGCAAGCAAGGCCGATACGTCGAGGTAGAAACTCGTCAGCACCTGCGTCAGCGACGCCGCCAACTCCTGAATGTCAGACGATGCGTAGCGCCCGCTGTCCGAAGCCATTACCAGATAGAAGGCGTATTTTTCCGCCATGGCGATCGTGGCGGCGTGGTCGGCGCAGGCCGATAAGCGCACGCGAGTCTGGCGCTTCATCGACGCCGCCCCGTGACGCGCATCCGCGGCCAGCTGATTGAGGTGGTGCGACTGCGCCGGCAACCAGAAACGGGCAAGACCGGCAATACCCTCATCCGCGGCGAGGCCGAGGACGTTGGCGAGATAGTGTTCGGCGTCACGCTGTCGCGCCTCGTCAACCGGCTGCTGCAGATGCTGGCGGGCGGCGAGCTCGGGTTCTCGCACACTGGCAATAGCGAGTATCCAAGCATCGGGCGTGGCGTGACGCGCCTTGAGCTCGCGGCGGGATTCTTGCCGCCGTGCCTCGTCGAGCGTCTCGTGAAGCCCGATCACCCAGGGGCTATCGGTCGAGTTGAGCAGTTGGTGCCATTCCCGCTCGAACTCGCCGAGCAGATCGCGCCCCTCACTGAGACTGCGACCGCGCTGGTAGGCGCGTGCCACCGCTTCCCAATCGTCATAGCGCGCCTGCAGCAGGTCCACGACCCGTGCCGCAATCGTTTCCGATTCCGCCTGCGAGAGCCAGCCGGCACCAAACCCCGTCCAAGCCTGATCCAGCGCGCGCAGCCAGTCCCACGCCGCCCACTCGAGGGGTTCCTCGCGCCTCACGAAGGTCAGCAGCGTCGCACCGTAGTCACCCTGTTCTCCGAGTGAGGCGAGCCAGGCCTGAGCGCTCTCTGCGCCTTCGCGCTGCAGCCGCCAGCCATCCATCTCCCAGCCGTAGCGGTCGCCCTGTACGGTCAGCCACTCGATCGTCTCGAGCAGCTGTACCCGGTTGGTCACGGCGTCCTCGGCCTTGAGCCTTTGGCGATGAGCCTGGCGCTCCTCGGGTTGCGTCGAGAACGGCCACGCGAGCGCCGGCGCTATCGCGGCCCTGGCGCGCCAGAGATCGTCGGCCCAGGGCAGATGCAAAACCGGTTCAAGCTGCGCGAGCCGACTCGCCACGTTCTCCCAGCGAGGCCCGCGACCCTGCCGCTCCTGACGCAGCATCTCACCTGAGAGGCGGTCGATTTCCGGATCCCCCAGCGCGCCTAGCCGCCGACACCACGCGCGTAATGTCGGGTTGTCAGCGACGATGCCGTGGGCGACACGCACGAACCAGCTCGCGGCAATGCTCGGGGCGACCCAGCCCGCACGCTCCCCCAGCGCCAATAGCTCGAGCGCTGCCAGACCGGCCAGCGCCGGATCACGCGGATCGGTGGCACTTTCCCAAAGGCGCCAAGCGAACTCGTCGGCATCCTCGATGCTTAGCGCGGCGAGGCGGTCTCTCGCGGTCTCGGCGGATAAGCCGGTTCGGGGATCGGCAACGGGCGGCCAGCCGCAGAGCTTGAGCTGCTGCGCCCACCACTGGAGAAGGATGTCGTGCAAGAAAAACCTCATGGACCGAAAACGACGTCTGGCGGACCAGCAAGGCCCGCCGACGCGGCGGGCCAGTATACCTTAAAGCCCCGCGGTCGCCGACGGGGCAAGGCAACGGCTACTGCGAGCGCTGAGCGAGCTTGTCGGTGTGAGAGCGCGGTGTTCGGTGCAGTAGATGCGCCAGCAGAAAACGGCGCACGCGAACCACGAAGCGCTCCTGGAACACGACGCAGTAGGCGACCGTCATCATCAGGAACACCGGATAGAGCCAGAGATGAAGCTCACCGGCTGCCTGTAGACAGCCGGAGACATCGGTCCGACAGAGCGCCGGGTCGCCCGAAAGCACCCTCTCGACGCGCGAGAAAACGGCGAAAAGCGGGACATGAAGGGCGAACATGGGTAGCGATGCGCCCCCCAGCCGCGCCGCCCAGCGCCTCACGCGCTCACTGCGCGGCTCGCCCCACTGCGCCGCTGCATAGATCAGCATCAGCTGTGCCGGCAGCAGCAAGCCGTTGTGTAGCAGGTAATACCAGGCGTGCCCGCGCCCCAGCAGATACAGCGCGGCGGCGACGCACAGCGCGATTCCTGCAAGCGCGCCGAGACACTGCCCGAACGTGAATTTGCGCTGCTGCTCGCGACGCCGAGCGTAAAAGGTATACAGAAGAATCCCGGCGGCGAACTCCGGCAGGCGGATGATCGGATTGCGATGCAGGATGCCCGTCTCGGGAACGCCGTAGTTGGTCGTCGCAATCACGATCAACGGCGGCAAGAGGTACAGCAGGTTGAGCAGCAGAATCGCACGACGCGGCTTGAGCACGCGTCGCAGACGCGGTGCCAGCCACGGGAAAGTCAGGTAGAAGAAGAATAGCGCCGAGATCGACCAGGAAGGCGGGTTGAACGTGAGATACAGCGGATTCCAGGCATGAAGCAGCGTGAAATTCAGCACCAGATTGATCCCGGTCTCGACCGGCGTCATGGTGTGATTGAGGCTCTCCCAGTCCGTCTGGCCGATATCGTTATTCACGTCGTAGACCACGAAGCGCAGCGAGATGTCGCCATCCCCGGGGGCGATCATCAGATACCCCACCAGCGCCGAGACGCTCATGGCCAGGACCAGCGCGCCGATGTGGATCGGATAGAGATTGGAGAAGCGCTTCAGCCAGAAACTCTTGGCCGGTTCGCGCATGCGATGCTGCTCGTCCAGGTAGACGTGCGTCAGCAAAAATCCGGAAAGCACGAAGAAAGCGCTGGTCGAGAAGAAACCGATATCGGTGACGTAGTGTGACCAGGCACTGATCGAGGGGTAGCTGTGCAGGGTATGAAAGATGACGATGTAAAGGCCGAGTAGAAAGCGTAACCACTCGAGTCCAATGAATCGCTCCTTGCCCCCGACGGGCGTCGAACCAGGCATTCTGACGATCTCTAACCAACGAAAGGGCCGCTAGTGTACCCGATTCGATGAGAATGAAAGCGACTACCGGACGCAAAGAAGCCGCGCTGGCGCGCGGCTTCTGAGTTTATCGCGGTGCTCGAAGCGAACCGCGTCAGGCCTTTTTGACCTTCGACACGATCCACAGCAGCAGGATTGCACCGACGGTCGCCACGACCAGCGAGCCGATGAAGCCATTGGAGGAAAGCCCCAGCAGACTGAAGAGCAGGCCACCGAGTACGGCACCGACGATACCGACCACGATGTTACCCAGGATGCCGAAGCCGCCACCGCGCATGACCTTGCCCGCGATCCAGCCCGCGATACCGCCGATTATCAGCCATAGAATAAAGCCCATCGATTCACTCCTTGATTCTCATTGGGGACTCACCGTTCTCGGCAAGCAACGTTACAGCCTTGAGGATAGTCATCATTGCCCGATTCTTCATGCTAGAAGCTCTGAAGGCTAACGACATTGAATCCGGACTAGAAACTGGGCACCCGCAGCGACTCGCGAGCCGGCAACCCTTTCGCGTGCCAGCTGGCATGCGCTTTCGGATCTTCCCAGACCCGAAAGTGTAACTGCGACATCATGACCGGGTCGTCCAGAAAGGCCAGCTGTTCCAGGTTGCTCATCGCATCCGGGCCCTGAGAGACCGCCGCATCGACCCGCTCCGTGCGGCGTCGCTGTAGCGGCGCCGCGCTGGCGTGACGAGAGATCGCCAGCGCCGTGGCCAGTGCGTTGGAGACCGGATCGACAACGACCTGGACGAAACTCGGCGTCGGTGCCGCAGCGTTCATGCGTCCGAGATGGCGAACCATTCGTCGAAGCACCCGCGGCGGATGAGACTCTTCCGGAATCCGAAACAGCCGCGCGCGCAGACAGGCGCTGCCTAGCGACACTCGACTCGATAGTGCCGACACCGGAATCGACAGCATCATCGCGCCGACGATCGGCGACATCCACCACAGGAACGTCGGTTCCATCAGGTAGACGCCTACCGCCCAGACCGCGCCCAGCAGGGCCTGGGTCCAGTGATTGCGAATGGCGTCTCCCCAGGTGGTATCGCTGTTCTCGCGAGACGGGGAGCGCCACTGAATCGCCCACCCCAGGATCGAGGTCAGCACGAAGCGGGTATGAAAGAGCATGCGCACCGGCGCCAGCGCCATCGAAAAGAGCGACTCCAGCACCATGCTGACCAGCACCTTGAACGGACCGCCGAACTGACGACTGCCCTGGACCCAGATCAGAATGACGCTGAGCACCTTGGGCAAGAACAGCAGCGTGGCCGTCGCCCCGAAAAGCCCTACCGCCAGCGAGGGATCCCACTGCGGCCAGACCGGGAACATCATGCCGGGTTCAGGGAAATAGTTGGGCGTGCTCAGCGTATGCACCGCCAGCAAAGCCGTCGACAGCACCAGGAACAGGAACCACAGCGGTGCGGAGATGTAGGACATCAGCCCGGTGAGAAAGACCGCCCGATGGACCGGATGAATCCCCTTGGAGAGAAACAGCCGGAAGTTCATCAGGTTGCCGTGGCACCAGCGACGGTCGCGACCGAGCTCTTCGAGGAGATTGGGCGGCATCTCCTCGTAACTTCCTTCCAGCTCGTAGGCGATCCAGACACCCCAGCCGGCGCGCCGCATCAGCGCCGCTTCGACGAAGTCGTGCGAAAGGATCTCGCCCGACATCGAGCCCTTGCCGGGGAGCGGCGCCAGCATGCAGTGGCGCATGAAAGGCGCCATGCGAATGATGGCGTTGTGCCCCCAGTAGTGGGATTCGCCGAGCTGCCAGAAGTGGAGGCCCGCGGTGAACAGCGGTCCATAGACCCTCGTCGCGAACTGCTGCATGCGTGCGTAGAGGTTGAGACGACCCGAGGCCCGCGGCGCCGTCTGCACGATGCCTGCATCGGGATGCGCCTCCATCATCTGTACCAGACGCGTGAGACAGGCCCCGCTCATGACGCTGTCGGCATCGAGTACCAACATATAGCGGTAGAGCGCGCCCCAGCGGCGGCAGAAGTCATCCAGGTTGCCGCTCTTGCGTTTGACCCGGCGCTGCCGGCGACGGTAGAAGACCTGACCGAACGCTTCCAGATCGCGACAGAGCGCAAGCCAGGCATGCGTCTCTTCGATGGCGACGTCGGGGTCGTAGGTATCGCTCAGGATGAAGACATCGAAGTGCTGACCGTTGCCGCTTTCGCGCAGCGACTCGAGAGTCGCCCGCACGCCGGCAAAGACGCGGGAAACGTCCTCGTTACAGATCGGCACTAGCAGCGCGGTTCGCGCCTCCTCGGCGATGGGCTCGTCACCGACGTCGGAATCGATGGCGTAGCGATCCCGCCCGCGCAGCAGCTGGAAGAACCCCATGAGCGCGGTCCAGAAACCCGCCGACACCCAGGAGAACAGCAGCACGAAGAGCCCCAGAATGGCCAGTTCGAGCCACTGCTGCCCCTGCCCCGGCAACACGGTTCGCATCTGGTTCGCCGCCAGGATGCTCTGACCGAAGATCAGTACCAGCAACACCCACCGGCGTATCGATGCCACCCACTGCCAGCGCGGCGTCGGACGCGATTCGCGCTCGCGCCGCCGGAAGCCACGCCCCATCCAGCTTCGGAATCGCTGCCCGCCACGCACGAACGGGTTGGTCGACCACGCCTCGGGCGCCAGCGCCGTTCGCTTCATGGGCGGCGCCGTTTGGAGCCGCGTGACGCCGTCATCGTCGGTGGTCAACACCTCCGGCGGCGCCAGCGGCGGCTCGGCATAGGCCAACGCGAGACGCCGGCCCACGGACTGCCCCGCGGGATCCTCGGCGTCCGGCTCGTGGCCGCCGAGTGCCGCGTGGAGTGAAGCCATGTCGTGGGCGTCGAGATCGCTCGCCAACAGCCGGCGACGCTCCTCGCGATCCTGCGCCTCGAGCGCCAGACGCTCGAGATAGAGGTCGGCGGCGGTGCTGTACGAGGGAGATTTCACTTCAGCCATTCGCCGGGAGCCTGTAGTACCAGGTTTCGGTCAGGCGCTTGTTGTTCTGACTCAGATGCGCCCGGATATCGAGCGGCGCATTGTCGTCATTGCGGTTGATCTTGACGAACAGCCGCCAGCCGCCGGTCGCCGGGTTGGGCACCGCACGCGTGGAGACCAGCTCGCCATTGTCGCCGACGCTCGCCTGTACGGCGACGTTGGCATCGGCATTCAGCCCCGCCAGCGACGGTCCCTGAAAATCCACCACGAAAGCGGTCGTGCCGTCGGATTCCCGCACCAGATTGTCCTTCATCACCTCGCCCTGCGAGCGACGGGTCTGTTCGACCCAAGCGAGAGAGGCATCGAAATAACGGCTCTCGTTCTTGGTGACGGTGAACCGGTAATCGAAGTCGACGGGGGTTTCGGGATCCGGCGATGTCTCCGGCAGCCACATCGAGACGATGTTGTCGTTGGTCTCGTTGGGCGTCGGAATCTGGATCAGCTCGATCTTACCCGCGCCCCATTCGTTCTGTGGCTCGACCCAGGCGCTCGGGCGCAGATCGTAACGGTTGTCGATATCCTGATAGTCCGCGAACTGGTGACCACGCTGCATCAGGCCGAAACCCCGTAGCCGCGGCGTCGCCTGCTCGTTGATCATCAGCTTCGACGGGTTGGATAGCGGACGCCAGATCCAGCCGTTCTGCGAGTCGCTGACCAGCAAACCGTTGGAGTCATGAATCGCCGGGCGATAGTTGGTGCTGGACGACGGCTGTGCCGCGCCGAAGAGATACATGCTGGTGAGCGGCGCCACGCCGAGCTTCTCGATCGGCCGACGCAGGAAGAGCCGGGACTTCACGTCGACGACGGTATCGCTGCCCGGCCGGAGCACGAAACGGTAGGCACCGGTGACGCTGGCGGAGTCGAGCAGCGCGAAAACGGTCAGATATTGACTGCTCTTGGTGGGTTTCACGACCCAGAATTCGCGAAACCGGGGGAACTCTTCACCCGAGGTCAGACCGGTATCGACGGCGAGCCCGCGTCCGGAAACGCCGTAGACCTGATTTTCTCCCACCACGCGAAAGTAGCTCGCGCCGAGAAAGACCATGGTCTCGTCGTTGCGCTCGCTGTCGTTCAAGTCGTAGTTGATCTTGAACCCGGCGATACCTAGATCGTCACTGTTCTTGACGTCGTCCGAGAGATCCAGATCGCCGTAGGTGTAGTCGTTGGAGTTGAAGGCAAAGTCCCGGACGTTGCCCTGCTCGTCCACACTGTGAAGATCGATGGCGCTGTCGTAGTGCATGCCTTCATGGAAGAAACTCAGCGTGAAGGGCACATCGTCGCCACTCCAGACATCGCGATCGCGCTTGAACTGGATCTGCTCGTACTGGCCGAAGTCCAGATTGCGCAGCTCTTCGGGAAGATTGTGCTCCGGCTCGCTGTAGCCCTGCTCTGACAGCGATCGCGCCTTCTCGGCGACATCGTCGAAACTGAAGGCCAGCACGTTCTGCGCAACGCCGCCGAGTAGCAAGCCCGCCAGGGCCGCTATCGGTAGCAGCGATTTACGTCTTTCGAAGTGACTTCGCCGATTCGATTCACTCACACTCTTACTCCTGTCATGACTAGCTTGGCCGCTGGCGACGCGCGCGACGCGGTCGACAAGTTCAAAACGTTCGAAGCTTTGGGCGCCGCGCGAGAACGGCGATTCATGCCAATAAAAACGCGAACGAGGCTGGCGCCGGACGATCTCTCGATCGTGATTCGTGACGGGTGTGACGAGATAACGAAGCTTCCGTGCCCCGCAGTGCGGCAGTCTAGCACAGGCGTTCTCGGCAAAAAGGTAAGGCTGCGTTACAACATTTATCACCCACGACAACGAGCGAAGCGCCGTTGGGATCATTCGACGCGTCGTGCCTATTCGTGGATGGCTTCCCGACCCGCGGCGATTCTCCGGCACCGCCGATGGCGGCAGATAATGGCGTATTCGAGGGTATTCAGCTACCCCTACATCGCCTTGCCGAATCAGCGGCCGCCGCCGCCCGCCACTGAATTTTTCTATCCCTAGCGTCAAAATCGGCCCCCTCGCAGAGCCGGAAAACTCCCTTCTCGTGCCGACTCATGCCGCGACTTTCGAACGCGATTTTTCCCCGTTTTCTGCTCAGCCCGGGGGGGCACGCTGCTCATGGCACTCTCGATGGCCAACTCGCGATAGCCAACTCGCGATAGCCAACTCGCGATAGCCAACTCGCTGAAACGTCGTCACCTCGGGCAGAGCCGGAACCAGCCCCCGGGTTCACGCCGCCGCTCGCCCCGACGCAGCCTCGTCATCGTCCGCCACGCTGACTCTCGCAAGGCGCTCCCGCCATGACCGATGCAGGGCGATTGAACCGTTGACGCGCACAAACGCCTACACATTCGATAAGCTATGTCAGACAAATGGAGAATGGCGGTTTGTCGTTAGTTGACTAACACTGCCGCCGGTAATGTGGCGACGACGCCACGAGACCCGTTCGAAGGGCTTTTCACGTCGCCACCGGGATGCATTCGACAAGGACACACTCATGCATGCTTGGACTCTGATCTCGTTTCTCTTCTTCACGGGATTGGTCGCCCTGATCACATGGCGCATCACTCATCGCGACGATCTCAGCAACACCCAAGGCTACTTTCTCGCCGGACGCAGCCTCAGCTTTCCGCTGATCGCGGGCTCGCTGCTAATGACCAACCTCTCGACCGAGCAGATGGTCGGTCTCAATGGCTCCGCCTTCGCCGACGGCCTGAGCGTCATGGCGTGGGAAGTCGTCGCCGTGGTCGCCCTGGTCCTGCTGGCGCTGTTCTTTCTGCCGCGCTTTCTCAGAAGCGGCATCGCCACGGTACCGCAGCTGTTGCAGGCGCGTTTCGGCCCCACCACGCAGCTGATCTGTAACGTCATCTTTCTGGTTGCGTACGCCGTCATCCTGCTGCCGATCATTCTCTACTCAGGCGCGGTAGGCCTGCAGGGCATGCTCGATCTCCCGGTGCTGACGGGGATCGAGTCGAGCACCACGCTGCTGTGGCTCACTGTCTGGGGCGTCGGCATCATCGGGGCGATCTACGCGCTCTTCGGTGGCCTGCGTACCGTTGCCGTCTCCGACACCCTCAACGCCGCGGGCCTGCTGATCGGCGGCTTCGTCATCGTCTACCTGGGTCTGGATGCGGTCGGCGACCACAACGGCGTCGCCGCTGGCTGGCAGGCGATCCAGGAGTCCCAGCCGGAGCGCATGAACTCGCTGGGCGGCCCGGACCAGCAGGTGCCCTGGCCGACGCTGTTCACCGGTGTCTTTCTGATCAACCTCTTCTACTGGTCGACGAACCAGCAGATCATCCAGCGTACCTTTGCCGCCAAGAGCCTCTCCGAGGGCCAGAAAGGCGTGCTGCTGACCGGCTTCTTCAAACTGCTCGGCCCGCTCTATCTGGTGCTTCCCGGCATCATCGCCTACCAGCTCTACGCCGCCGACGGCATCTCTCCCGACCAGGCCTACGGCCATCTGGTCTTCAATCTGCTGCCGCCGTGGCTCACCGGCTTCTTCGCCGCGGTGATGGTCGGCGCCATCCTGTCGTCGTTCAACTCGGCGCTGAACAGCACCACGACCCTGTTCAGCCTCGGGATCTACAAGGGCGTGATGCGCAAGGACGCCACCGAGCAGCAGGTCGTCAACGTCGGCAAGGTATTCGGCTGGATCATGGCGGTTGCCTCGATGGCGATCGCCCCGCTGCTGGCCGGTCAGGACAGCCTGTTCGACTACCTCCAGACGATGAATGCGATCTACTTCATTCCCATTCTGGCGGTGGTGATCGTGGGTCTGCTGACCAAGCGCGTACCCGAGAGCGCCGCCATTTTCGGCCTGGTCGGCGGTATCGTGCTGATCGCGCTGGGCTACTTCGTGCCGCCGTTCAACGCCATCCTCGAGATCACCAATCAGTACCACTTCGTCGCCGGCGTCTTCGTGCTGCTGATTCTGGGGATGCTGCTGATCGGCAAGATCGCGCCGCGTCGCGAAGCCTGGGTCCACGAGGACGTCAAGGCCGTCGACCTCACGCCGTGGAAAGGCGCCGTTCCCGTCGGCATCGTGCTGCTGGTACTGGTGTTCGCGATCTACTTCGCCTTCGCCGGCTGAGGCTGGGCCGACTGGCCCCGGCGAAAGCGTTCGGCGCTTTCGCCGTCTTCATCGAGCATCGAACGCCCCGCCACTGCGGGGCGTTCTCGTCTTCATCGCTCCCTTGACGCCTTGTCACGCTGCCGGTTTGCCCGCACATTGCGGGTAACTCCAGGATCAAGGACGCAAGACATTGGCGATGCGCCGCGCACTGACGCAGGAAATCCAGAATCTGATCGACCGCGGCCGCGATCGTCAGCTCCGTCTCGCCGTGACCGGGCTATCCCGCGCCGGCAAGACGGCCTTTCTCACCTCGCTGGTCAACCAGCTCCGTCACGCCGGCATCGATGCCCGGCTCGATCTGCTCAAGGCGGCGCGCGAGGAGCGCCTGCTCGGCGCGCAGCGCGTCTCCCAGCCGGATCTCGGCATCCCTCGCTTTCCCTTCGATGAAGCGATGCATTCGCTGGCAACGACACCGCCGCGCTGGCCGGAGCCCACCCGCGGCATCAGCGAGCTGCGCCTGACGCTGCGCTATCGAACCCGGCGCGCCCACGGGCTGCTCGGCGATACCGCCACCCTCACCCTCGATCTGATCGACTACCCCGGCGAGTGGCTGCTCGACCTGCCACTGCTGGAGCACGATTTTCTCAGCTGGAGCGAAGCCCAGCTCAAGGCGATGGGCCCGGAGCGCCAGCGCTACGCCCACGACTGGCAGTCGGCCATGTCGGCCCTCACCCCCCAGGACGTCGTCGATGAGTCACGGCTCGCCGCGCTCGCCGAGCGCTATGCCGCCTCCTTGAGCGACGCGCGCGAAGCCGGATTTTCACATCTCCAGCCGGGGCGCTTTCTGCTACCGGGCGATCTGCAGGGCGCGCCGGTGCTGCAGTTCTTCCCGCTGCCCGGCGTCCAGGAGAGCGACCGCGCCACGCTGGAGGCGCTACCGTCGACGAGTCTCTACCAGACCCTCGCCCGGCGCTTTCGCTACTACCAGCAGCACGTGGTCAAACCCTTCTACCGCGAGCATTTTCGTCGTTTCGATCGTCAGATCGTGCTGGTCGACGTGCTCGGCGCGCTCAACGCCGGGCCCGAACGCTTCGAGGATCTGTCGCTGGCGCTGTCGACCCTGATGAGAAGCTTCGATTACGGCAAGCGCAGCCTGATCAATCGGCTGTTTGCGCCGCGCATCGATCGACTCGCCATCGCCGCGACCAAGGCCGATCACGTGACCCCGGATCAGCACGCCAACCTGGTCGCGCTGCTCGAGGCGCTGCTGGCCGAGCCGATCAAGGATCTGCGCTACGCCGATGTCCCGGTCCGGGCTTTGTCGTTGGCCGCCATTCGCGCTACCCAGGCGCGGGAGATCGAGGACGACGGCCGACGCCAGCCGGTGCTGCGGGGCCACGGCCTCGACGATCAGCCGCTGCTGATCTATCCGGGTGACGTCCCGCCAACGCTACCCCCACGAGATTTCTGGCAGCGCCAGGGCTTTACCTTTACCGGCTTTCGGCCACCGGCCAGTGACGGTGCCAGTGCACTGCCGCACATCCGCATGGATGCCGCGCTCGAGTGGCTGTTGGGAGACAAACTGCGATGAGCGATCCTCGACCCGGCCGCCACTATCGTCTGGACGAACCGAGTCCGGATCTCGCCGACAGCCTGGAAAGCGCCCGGACCTATCTCCCCGCGCAGGCGTCCGAGCCGCTCAGTGACGAAGAGAGCGCCGCGGCGCCGACACTGGACGCCGCACTCGCGCCCCCGCGCAAACGCCGCTGGGGCCTTCTCCTCGTGCTGGGCTCGACGCTGGGGCTGGGTATCGCCCAGGCCGGCGAGACGCTCTACTACGCCACCCTCGGCGGCGACTGGCTCGCCGGCGCCTGGAGCCTGGTCGGCCTTCTCGCCCTCGGCCTTGGCGGCAAGGCGCTGCTGGGCGAGCTCTGGCGACTGCGCAAGCTGCGCCGTCACGCGCGGCTGCGCGCGCGCCTCGACGAAGAATGGATGCAGCCCGACGCCGACACCTCGGCGCACGACCCGATGGCGCTCGCCGACGAGCTCCGCAGCCAGATGGGACTCTCGACGGCACATCCGCACTGGCAGTCGTTCGTGCAGGCGCATCAGCCCCACCACAGCGCCTTCGAGACCCGCGAGCTCATCGCCCATCACCTGCTGCACCCCCGGGATCGGGCAGCGCGACGCCTGGTGACCCGGATGTCCGGGGAAACGGCGGTCATGGTCGCGATCAGTCCGCTGACGCTGATCGACATGTCACTGATGGCGTGGCGCAACATCGCCATGCTCGATCGCATCGCCGCGCTCTACGGGCTACAGCTCGGCTACGCCAGCCGGCTGCGGCTCTTTCGTGACGTGCTGCGCAACATGGCCTTCGCCGGGGCCAGCGAGATCGCTACCGACGCCGGCATGGACATGCTCTCGATGAACGTCGCTGGCAAACTCTCCGCGCGCGCCGGTCAGGGCCTGGGCGCCGGCCTGCTGACGGCGCGGCTCGGCCTTCGCGCCATCGCCACGACCCGCCCCATCGCCTTCGAGCCCGACGAACGCCCGCGCCTGGCCGACCTGAGACGCGAAGTCTGGCATCGGCTGCGCCGGCTCGAGGACGGGTCAAAGAAGCCGTAACGACCCTCGGCGGCATGCTTGGCGCCGTGGGGTAAACCGTCGCGCGTCAGTCGAGGCGGAAGAACGCTCGCAGCCGGCGTGCGACGCCCGCCTCGCGATGCGACCCGATACGCGTCGCTCGCGGCAACCGCTCGACGACCTCTGGATGGGCGTTGTCGACGACGAAGGCGTGGCCTGCCAGCGTCAGCATCTCGACGTCGTTGAAGTTGTCGCCGAAGGCAAGCGTCTGCGACGGGTCCATGTCGAGCGCGGCGAGCACACGTTCGAGCGCCGATGCCTTGTTGACCCCCTGCCCCATGATCTCCAGCGAATCCGCGGCGGAGTAGGTCACGTGCAGCGACGCCTCGAAACGCTCCCGTAGCGTTCTTTCGATCGGCGACAGTGCCGCCGGCTCGCCGATGTAGAGCACCTTGCCCACCGGCTCGTCGACCGCGGCGGCCGCGAGATCCGTCACCTCGTAGGTGAACCCCGTGGTCTGGTGAAGTTTCAGGAGCGCGGGCGCCTCGGCGTCGATCAGCCAGCGGTCCCGGGTGTAGAGATTGAGCCGGACGTCGTCGGGGCGCGGCAGCTGGGTGAGCGCCTCGGCCCGCGCTGCCGGCACCAGCGCCTCGCCGACGACGTTGTCTTCGGGATCGTGGACGTAGGCGCCGTTGCTGCTGATGAGCCAGGCGGGAATGTCGAGCAGCCGGCGAAACGTCGCGATGTCGCGGTAGTGTCGCCCCGAAGCCAGCGCAATCACATGGCCCTGGGCCGAGAGTTCGCGCAGGGTGTCGCGGGTGAGGTCGTCGATACGATGCTCGCCATCGAGCAGTGTGCTGTCGAGATCGCTGACGATCAGATGCTGGCGCATGCAGACTCCTTGTCGGAAAGGGGAAACGAGCGTGTTCGTTGGTGACTCATGGTCGTTCTCTGACGCTCGATAACCGACCTTAGGCCATGGGCGCGCCAGCGGCGAGACGGCTCTCTCGTCTCGCGCCCCTTTCGATGCGTTTTCTGCCGCTTCCCGCCCTGCGATTGGAACCTGTCGAGGCAGGCGTCTGGCGTGCCTAAACCAGGTCTCGTGGCACGTGATCGTCCCAGCTCTGGGAATACACCCGCGACTCCCCTTCCCAGGCGTCGAGCGTCGCCTGGATACGAAACGCTTCGCGATTCGAGGTCAGGCGCGTATGGCTGACCAGGCGCACGTGCCAGTCGCCGCGGCGAAATTCTCGCTCCCACAGCGTCGTGCCCTCGACGCTATCGTAGTCGCCATAGGCATAGCTGTAGCGCTCGGTGACCCGGGCGGCGATCTCGAGATCGATCTCATCGAAGCGGTAGCGCCCCTCGTCGTTGATCACCTCCAGCGTGTTGAGGTGAGAGGCGAGATCGCGAATCGCGCGCCACGCTTCCGTGGGCGGCTCGAGTACCGTGGTCGCGAGCGGCGTCGCCGCCTGCGGCGGACCGAAGTCGAGCAGTGCGGCCTCCTCCGCCGGACGCGGGGCGCGCACCGGTAGATGCAGCCGGCAGTCTGCCGGATGCAGTGTCAGGCGGACCGGTACCGGCGCGGGCCAGGCCAGCGGCCAGTAGCTGGTCGACACGGAGATCCGTATCGCATGGCCGGCGGGAAACTGCTGGGCGATGTGCTTGAGCGACACCCGGACGCGATAGGTCTCGCCGGGCTTGAGCGGCTCGGGGTGCTCGTGGCCGTCACGATGGGTCAGGTTGAGCAGGCCCCAGGAGACGCGGGTCGCCTTGTCGTCGGGATGAATGTCGATCAGGCGTACCGCGACCATTGCCACCGGCTGATCGGCCGACAGGGAGAGTTCCAGCCAGGGCTGGCCGCAGATTTCCAGCGGCATCTCCAGCGATTCGGTCTGGAAGACCAGCGCCCCGCCGTCCTCCTCGCGCTGATCGTGGGGCAGATCCGGCGGCGCGTTATAGGAGCACCACTTGCCGGAGTGCAGCCCGACCGATAGCGGGGAGCGCAGCGTCAGTGGTCGGTCCAGCGGTGGCGGCGCGCGATCGTCCTCGGGTATCAGATCGTGACCCGGCGTCAGCCGAAAGTGCTGCATCTCGATGTTGGCGGAGGGCCAGCTCGGCTCCGCGACCCAGCGCCCAGGGCGCTCGTCGTAGCGGGTCGAGGGCGGCGCGGACTCCTGCATCCAGACCCTGAGCGCCGGCTCCTGCATGATCCCGGTGTCGATCCCCTTGAGCCAGTAGTCCCACCAGCGCAACGATTCCTGCAGGAAACCGATCGCCGGCCCGGGTACGCCAAGGTGCGGATACTTGTGCGACCACGGCCCGACCAGCCCCTTGCAGGGCGACGACAGCCCGGCCAGCAGCCGGAAGACCGCGTTGCAGTAGCCGTCGGCCCAGCCGCTGATGGCGTAGACCGGGCAGCGAATGGCGCTGAAGTCCTCGCACACCGAGCCGTGCTTCCAGTAGTCGTCGCGGCGCTGATGCTGGAGCCATTTCTCGAGCCACAGACCGCTGCCCGCCAGCCGCTGGTGCCACATCTCGCGCCAGCGCTCCCCCACCAGCGCCGGGTCCGGCGGGCAGGCGTTGCCGTCGAGCATGGTCGAGGCCCAGGAGAGATTGTCCACCAGCAGGCAGCCGCCCATGTGGTGGACGTCATCCGCGTAGCGGTCGTCGGTGGAGCACAGGGTAATGACCGCCTTGAGTGCCGGCGGCTGCAGTGCGGCGATCTGCAGCCCGTTGAAGCCGCCCCAGGAGATCCCCACCATGCCGACGCTGCCGTCGCACCAGCTCTGGCGCGCCAGCCATTCGATGACCGCCACGCCGTCGTCGAGCTCGCTCTGCAGGTACTCGTCCTCGAGCACGCCGTCGGACTCGCCGGTGCCGCGGATATCCACGCGCACGCCGGCGTAGCCGTGCCCGGCCCAGTAGTGATGCATGCCGGCGTCGCGCTGGGCGGTGAGATCGCGCTTGCGATACGGCAGGTACTCGAGAATCGCCGGCACCGGCGGCCCCTCGGCCGGCCGTCGGATGCGCGCCGCCAGTCGGGTGCCGTCCGCCAATTCGATCCAGGTCTCCTCTTCGAGGACCGGATGGGGAAAATCGTTGATGATCTGCATGCCTACCCCCAGAACGGCGAGCCCTCAGCTCGTCACATCGGTGAACTCGAAATGAAGCCGGTCGGCGAGACGTCGGTAGTTCGCCGCCAGCGTTTCGCTGTCTGCCGCCCCCATCCAGACGTAGGCCAGCGCATAGCTGTAGCTGTCCTGCTCGGGCAGCGAGGAGAGGCGCTGCCCGGCAGTGACCTGCAGATCGATGACGGTGCCGGGAAAGTCTTGGCAAAGCGCTGCCAGCGCCTCTTCGCTCGGCACCTGGCTGACCACGGCATCGCCGAAGAACACGCGGTAGAAGAACTTGCCGGCCACGGGGAATTCGCCCTCGCGGTGCGGCATGTCGGGCGATCGACCGAGCGCGAGATCGACGGTCACCTGCTGGTGGCTGACGCCGTCGACCTTCTCGAAAATGTCGCAGTGGGACTGAGAGATACGCGTGTTGATTTCGAGCAGCCAGATCCGGTTCTGCACTTCATCCCAGAAGAATTCGACGTTGAAGGCGGCGTTGTCGAAGCCGATGTGCTCGAGAACGGTGACGGTCAGCTCGCGCATTTTTGCCTGGATCGGCTCGGGCAGCGTCGAGGGGTAGTGGTAGCAGAGGAAGCTGAGCACGTGGGGATAGCGCAGCGAGTCGACGATACCGTAGGGCTCGACTCGCCCCTCGTGAACGTAGCCCTCCACCGTGCACTGCCAGCCGCCGATGATCTCCTCGGCCATGCAGAACCCCCCGTCCACCGCTCGCACTTCGTCGGGGACGTCGGCCTGATCGAGGATGAAATTGAACGGCGCCGAGATCGAGCCGATCTGCTCGCGTAGCTGCGCGATGGCGGAGGTGAAGTCCTCGGGCTGATCGATACGGAACCCGAGCCGCGACCCCGACGACTTGATCGGCTTGATGAAGAACGGGAAGTAGAGCCCGGCACTACCGATCGTTGCCAGCGCGTCATCGTCGAACGGGTCGAAGGCGGTGAAACGCGGGATGTAGTTGCCGATCACCTCACGCTGGAGCAGCCGGCTCCAGTACTTGTGCTCGCACTTGAGCAGGCTCTCGAGGCTCGTGGTGCGGGTATGGAAGCGCTCGCAGAGTAGCGGCAGCATGGTGGAGACGGGAAAATCCATGTAGCCGACGATGGCATCGATACGCTCATCGAACGCCTCGAGCGTGGCGCCGGCGCGCTCGACCATCTCCTCGATGGGAAAGATCTCGGTGTCGTACACCTCGGCGGGGTCGATGACGCCGAGAAAATGGCACTGCTCGGCACCTCTCAGCCGAGCCAGACGAGCCCGATTGAAATCGTTGAGCCCCACGACGAAAACGTTGCGCTTGCCGTCGCGCGCATCGGAACTAACGTTTGCACTCTTCATCGTTATTACCCTTTTTCTTAGAAAAAGCGGGTCGAGACAGCCAACCTCCTTCCATTCGACTTCGGTTTCAGCTTAGCGACGTTTTGCCGGCAGGCGCACGCCATTGGACTATTGCCGCAGACCACGGCTTCTCCGCGTGCGGCGAGATGAAGACCGCCCGCACTGAGGCGGGCGGTCTGGAGCACCGGCATCGTGCGGGTCTCGGGCAAGATCGCTCAAGACGTCACGCGCCGGGAGCGGGGGCCGCCAACGACTCGGCGATCGCCACCGCCTGACGCCCGACCACCAGATGGATCAGGCCGCCCTCGAGGCGCTGAATGCCGAGCGTGCCCAGTGACTCGAGCGCCCTCTCGTCGAGGTGGGACGCATCGGCGAGCGTCAGACGCAGCCGCGTGGTCGCGACGGCCGAGAGCTCACGCAAGTTGTCGCGACCGCCCAAGGCCGCGAGCCAGGCCTCACGGGAGGCGTCGTCGAGCCTTGCATGGGCCAGGCCTTCGTCGCTTGCCGGCGTCGGTGCCGTCTTCAACGTCTGGCCGTGCTCGCGCACGCTGACGCGAATCTCGTCGGCCACGCCATCGGCGATGGGACCGAGTATCACCTGCAGTCCGCCGCCGCGCAGATGCAGCACGCCGCGGGCGCCGAGCGCCTTGAGTGCCGGCTCGTCGATGCGTTCGTCATCCTCGAGCACCAGCCGCAGCCGGGTAGTACAGGCACCCACGCTGATGAGATTGCCCGCGCCGCCGAGCGCGGTCACGAAGGCGCCACCGCGAGCATCGCCCTCGGCGTTCGGCGTCGCGACACTGCCTGCCGTTTCCGGCTCCCGCCCCGGTGTCGGCAGATCGAAGCGCAGAATCGCCCAGCGAAAGACGACGTAGTAGAGCGCGAAATAGACCAGCCCTACGGGAATCATCAGCCAGCCATTGGTCGAGAGCCCGTAGGAGAGCGCGTAGTCGAACGCGCCGGCGGAGAAGGTGAAGCCAAGCTTGACGTCGAGCAGGTTCATCACCGCCATCGACACCCCGGTGAGCACCGCGTGCAGCGCATAGAGGGCCGGCGCCAGGAACATGAAGGAGAACTCGATCGGCTCCGTCACCCCGGTCAGGAACGCCGTCAGTGCCAGCGACAGCAGTAGCCCGCCGACCTGCGCCCGGCGCGACTTCGCTGCCGTGTGGTACATCGCCAGCGCCGCCGCCGGCAGACCGAACATCATCACCGGGAAGAAGCCCGCCATGAAACTGCCCGCGCTGGGGTCGCCAGCAAAGAAGCGGTTGAGATCGCCGGTGGCGCCCTCGAAGGTGCCGAAGATGAACCAGATGAAGCTGTTGAGCACGTGGTGCAGGCCGGTGACGATCAGCACGCGGTTGAGCACGCCGTAGACGAAGAGCCCCAGATTGCCGGCATCGATCAGCCACTGCCCGAGCTGGTCGATACCGTGCTGGATCGGCGGCCAGATGATGCCGAAGAGCCCGCCGAGCGCCACCGCCGCCAAGCCGGTTGCGATGGGAATGAAGCGCCGCCCGCCGAAGAACGCCAGATAGTCCGGCAGCTTGATCGCCTTGTAGCGGTTGTAGAGCAGCCCCGCCACGCTGCCGATGATGATGCCGGAGAGCACCCCCATGTTGATCTCGGGGTTGAGCGTCTCCAGCACGCCGTTGAGGACCAGATAGCCGACGACGCCTGCCATGCCCGCGGCACCGTTGTCGTCGTCGGCGAAGCCCACCGCGACACCGATGGCGAAGATCAGCGCCAGGTTGGCAAAGATCGCGTTGCCGGCGTTGGCGATGAAGGCGATGTCCAGCAGGTCGGGCTGGCCGAGTCGCAGCAGCAGCCCCGCCACCGGCAGCACCGCGATCGGCAGCATCAGCGAGCGTCCGAGCTTTTGCAGCCCGCCCATCAGTCGGGAACCGAAGGTCTTGATCATGGATAACTCCGAATTCTTGTTATGGAGTGGCAGTCGATTGTGACGCCAGCGCGGCCAGCGTCGCGCGCACGCCTGCGGCATCGTCGCGTGCCATCAGCGACGGCAGTGCCTCACGCACGCCGGCGACGTCGAGCTTGCGCAGCTCGGCCTTTACGCCGGCAACGCGGGCGGGTTCCACCGACAGCTCGTCGACGCCCAGCGCGACCAGCACGGCAGCGGCGAGAGGATCCCCCGCCGCCGCGCCGCAGACGCCGACCGGGCACTGCCCCGCCGCCCCCTGCACGCAGAGCTCGATCAGCTTCAACACGCCGGGATGCAGAACGTCGCAGCGCGCCGCCAGCGCCGTCGCCTCTCGGTCCATCGCCAGCGCGTACTGGGTGAGATCGTTGGTGCCGATGGAGAGAAAGTCCGCCTCGCGGGCGAGGCTCGCCGCACCGAGCGCCGCGCTCGGCACCTCCACCATCGCCCCCAGCAGCGGCAGCTGGGTGATGCCCAGCCGCTCGGCACGCTCGCGCAGGCGCTCGCGGACGAAACGCAGCTCGGTGGCGTCGCTCACCATCGGCACCATCAGCCGCAGTGCCGGCACGCCCTCGGCGTTGCGGGCGCCCGCCTCGGCGGCTTCAAGCAGCGCGTCGAGCTGAGTCTCGAAGAGCGCGGGTAATGTGTGCCAGAGCCTGACGCCGCGCTCGCCGAGCGCCGGATTGGGTACCGACGGCAAGGTCACGTAGCCGAGCTGCTTGTCGGCACCGATATCCAGCAGCCGCACGGTGACCGGGCGACCGCCGAAGGCCTCGACGGTGGCCGCGTACACCTCGCGCTGCGCTTGCTGGCTCGGCGCCTCGTCGCCGGCGAGAAACAGAAACTCGCTGCGCATCAGCCCCACGCCCTCGGCGCCGGCTTCGGCGGCGGTGACGGCCTCGGCGGCCGAGCCGACGTTGGCGAGCACGTGAACGTGGCGACCGTCTTGCGTGATCGCCGGGGCATCGGCGTTCTCCCGCGCCTCGCGCTCGGTCTGCTCCCGCCGCGTGCGCTCGGCGCGAAAGGCCGCCAGGCGCTCGGCGTCCGGGGTGAATTCCAGCGTCGCGCGGTCGGCATCGAGACACACCTCGCCGGCCTCGAGGGTCATCAGCGACTCGCCCAGCGCCACCACGCAGGGTACGCCGCGGGCCCGGGCCAGAATCGCCACGTGGGAGGTGGTTCCGCCTGCGGCCAGACAGAGCCCGGCGATGCGCTCGGCAACGGCGACGAACTCGGAGGGCGTCAGTTCACGGGCGACCAGGATCGCCCCGACCACATCCTCATCCACGGCCTCGCCGTCGACGGACAGCGCCTGCATGACCTGACGCTGCAGATCGCGCAGATCCGAGGCGCGGGCCGCCAGCACGGCGCTTTTCGAGGCCTCGAGTCGCGTGATCTCGCTCTCGAGCGCCTCGAACCAGGCCCGCCCGGCACTGCGTCCGGCATCGATACGCGCCTCGGCGGCGATTTTCAGCTCAGGATCGTCCAGCCACGCCCGGTGCGCCTCGAATATCTCCGCCTCGGCGCTCTGCTGGCGCACCCGGGCGCGGCGCTGCGACTGGTCCAGCGCCTCCGCGACTTGCAGAAGCGCGGCCTCCAGCGCCCGACGCTCCTCGGCGCCGTCGTCGGCGTCCCTAGCGACCGTCGGCAACGCGCGTTGGAAATGACGCAGCCGCCCCACTGCCAGCCCCGGACTCGCCGGCAGGCCACTGAGCGTACCGGGCGCCGTTTGCCGTACCGTCTCGTTCTGGTGATCGCTTCCCCTGCCATCCGTCGACGGCCGGGCCGCCTCGCCGGGCTCCGCGCGCTCGAGCAGCTCGACTGCCGCCTCGGCGGCGGCCTCGGCCCGCGCGCCCCGGACGACCACACTGACACGATCGTGCTGTACCAGACCGAGCCCGAGCAGCCCGCTGAGACTGGCGACGCTGGCTTCGCGCTCGCCGTGTGACAGCGTCATCTCCACCGCGAACTCGGCCGCCAGCGCTCGCAGTCTCGCCGCGGGGCGGGCATGCAGACCGCTGCTCGCCGCCACCCTCGCCTCCCGGGTCGACGCATCAGCGGCGGCGGGAGCCGTCGTGTCTGCGTCGACCGAGGGGGACGCCTCGCTGGCATCGGCGGCGAGCGTCACCGCCAGCAGCTCGGCACCGAGTTCGACGATCGTGCCCGGCGCTGCGCGCCACTCGATCTGGCGACCGTCGGCGTTGGTCAGCACCAGCGGGGTGATCAACGCGGTGGCGTCCTGGGCCAGACGGTCCACATCGAAACGGCACAGCGCCTGCCCGGCCGCGACGCGATCGCCCTCCGTCACCCTCATCTCGAAGCCCTTGCCATTGAGATCGACGGTATCCAGGCCGATGTGCATCAGCCACTCGCTGCCGTCAGTGCCGCGAAGGGTCAGCGCATGATGGGTGCGCGCACAGTGGACGATCTCCCCCTCGCAGGGGGCGTGAAGGGTGTCATCGAGCGGATCGATGGCGATGCCGGGGCCCATGGCAGCGCCGGCGAAGACGGGGTCCGGGACTTCGTCGAGCGGGACGACGACGCCCCGCATCGGGGCGAGCAGTGTCTGTGTTGAAGCTTGCATGCAAAGACTCTCGTTCGAACCGGGTGGATGGCTGACCGCCGGGCGGTCAGCGCCCTGGGATGGTCAAAGGGTACGCGTCACCTTCTTGAGGTGCGGCGGCCGGTCGGGGTCGCCACCCCGCGCCACGGCGAGCGCCGCCGCCATCGGGTAGAAGCTCTGGATCGTCGACAGCGGCTGGAGGTCGTCGTGACCGGCATCGACCAGATCGAGCTGACGCGAAGCGACGCCGTCATCCGCCGCCAGCAGCACCCGAGCCCCAACGCTTTCGAGCCAGGCGGCCAGTTCGAGCAGTCCCGCCTGCTCCGGCCCGGGGGGCGCGAACACCAGCACGGGATAGCCCGAACCGACCAGCGCCATCGGTCCGTGACGCACTTCGGCGGCGCTGAACGCCTCGGCCTGAATGCCACAGGTCTCCTTGAACTTGAGCGCCGCCTCCTGGGCGATCCCCAGCCCGACGCCGCGGCCGATCACCATCATGCGGTCCACGCCCTGCAGGGCCTCGATCGCCGGCTGCCAGCTGAACGCGGCCGCTCGCTCGAGACGCTCGGGGAGTCGCTCGAGGGCGGCGAGCAGCTCACCATCGGCTTGCCAGGCGCCGACGAGATGCGCGCCGGCGGCGAGCGTGGCCAGATAGCTCTTGGTCGCCGCGACGCTCTTCTCGGCGCCGGCGTGCAGCAGCAGCGTCTCGTCGCTGGCCTCGCCGAGCGGCGAGTCGGGCGTATTGACCAGCGCCAGCGTGCGCGCGCCGCCGTCGGCGAGCGCCCGCTGGGCGGCGAGCAGATCCGGGCTCGCGCCGGACTGAGAGATGGCCACTGCCAGCTGACCCCGAACCCGCCACGGTGCCGGCGAGACGGTCCCCAGCGACGGCGGGATCGATGCCACCGGCAGTCCCAGGCGCTTCATCCCGAGATAGCCGAAGTAGGCCGCAGCGTGGTCCGAGCTACCCCGGGCCACGGTGAGCGCACCGCGGGGGTCGGCTTCGCGTAGACGATGGCCGATCTCGACGACGCGCTCGGCGTTGGCGGACCACTGGCGGGCAAGCTGAGCCGGGGCGCTCTGCGCCTCCTGCAACATGAGTGACATCAGACCGACTCCTCAGAGGTGGGTAATGGGGTTGCGTGATCGCCGGCGACGGAGTCGAGCCGTTCGCCGCCGACATAGACCGCCTCGAGCTCGAGCGCCGGCGAGAAAACCGCGATATCCGCGTGGGCACCGGGGGCCAGCCGGCCGACGTCGGTCTCCCCCAGAAACTCGGCGGGAAATCGGGAGAGCCGATCCGAGGCCTCGGCGAGATCGAGGCCGATCTCGACGAAATTGCGCAGGGCCTGATCCATGGTCAGCGTACTGCCGGCCAGAGTGCCGTCGGCGAGGCGGACGCCACCGAGACACTTGACGACGTGCTGCTCGCCGAGACGATAGTCGCCGTCCGGCATGCCCGCCGCCGAGGTGGAGTCGGTCACCGCATAGAGCCGCGGAATGCTCCGCAGCGCCGCACGGATGGCCCCCGGGTGGACGTGAAGCAGATCCGGGATGATCTCGGCATATTCGGCGTGGGCCAGCGCCGCCCCTACCACGCCCGGCTCGCGGTGATGCAGCCCGGTCATGGCGTTGAACAGATGGGTGAAACCGCTGGCGCCGTGGCCGAGGGCCGCGACCCCCTCCTCGTAGCTGGCGAGCGTATGCCCGAGCTGCACACGCACGCCGCGATCGGCGAGATGGCGGATCAGCGCGGCGTGACCCTGCAGCTCCGGGGCGAGCGTGACCAGCCGGATCGGCGCCAGCGCGAGCAGCGCCTCCATCGCCTCGATCGTGCCCGGCCGGGCGTGGGGCGGCTGGGCGCCGAGCTTGTCCGGGTTGAGGTAGGGCCCCTCCAGATGCACGCCGAGCACGCGTGCGCCCTGGTCGGGGCCAGCGCTCACTACCTGCGCCGTCTCGGCAAGAACGCGGCGGATGTCGTCGAGCGGCGCGGTCATGGTGGTCACCAGCAGGCTGGTGGTGCCGAAGCGCGCGTGGGTTCGCGCCAGCGTCGTCGCGGCGTCGCCCCCCTCCATCGCGTCCGCCCCGCCGCCGCCGTGAACGTGCAGATCGACGAAGCCCGGCAGGATGCGTGGATAGGCATTGGTCTTGGGGTCCACGGCCTCGCCGTCGATGACGCTGATCCGCCCCGCCTGCCAGTTCAGGCTGCCGAGTCGCCAGCCGTCGGGGGTGAGTATGTTGCCGTAGAGCATGGGCGTTCCTGTCTCGAATGACGGTCTTGAATGGCAGTGTTGAATGGCGATCTAGCGCGACCGTCGGCGACGCTCGCACAGGGCATCATGGGGTCAGCACTACCTGGAAGTCGTAATAGTCGGTGCGGCAGTAGGTCACCGTCAGCTCCGCCGGGCGGCCGTCGGCGAGGTAGCCGACGCGGGTCATCATGAGTAGCGCCTGCCCGGCCTCGACCTCGGCGAGCCGGGCGAGCGCCGGCGTGGCGTTGATCGCGGAGACGTGCTGGCGCGCTCTGACGATCGGCGTACCCAGCGCGGCAAGCGTCGCATAGAGCGAGTGCGTCACCGACTGTGGCTCGGCGAGCACGCTGGATGGCAGGCAGCTCTCCTCCATTGCGACCACGACGTCGTCGGCCAGGCGCAGGCGCTTGAGTCGGCAGACCGTCGCCCCGGCGGTAAGATCGAGCCGGTCCCGCTCATCCGAACTCGCCGAGCCTGTCTCACGGCCCAGCCAGCGGGAGCTGGGCCGGTGGCCGCGTTGAATCAGCAGTTCCGTGAAGCTGGTCAGCCGTGACAGCGAAGGATCGACGCGGGGCGCGACGAAAGTGCCCGAGCCGCGCGCGCGTCGTGCCTGCCCTCGCGCGACCAATCGGTCCAGCGCCTTGCGCGCGGTAATGCGCGATACGCCCAGCCGTTCGGCGAGGGCGCGCTCGGAGGGCAGCGCCTGGCCCGTTCGCCACTGCCCGCTGTCGATCGCCTCGACGAGGCGCTCGGCCAGCTGCAGATAGAGCGGCGTGGCGTGACTCGGGTCGAGGGGAAGTTCGAAAGCGTTCATGACGATAGTGGGCTCTCAGCAGTAAACCGGTGGATCGAGGGCAACGACCGACAGCCACCAACATAACCACTTGCATACCAATTTCCCAGTTGCCGTCGCTGACCCTTCGTTCTATTCGCCTGGCTTCGTTCGGTGCTCTCCCTTGCGCCGTGCCTCTCATCCGATGGGTGGCGTGTCGTCATGCACTTTCTCGTTCACGGCGTTCGCGCTTCACGCGCCGGTCGCGTGCGTCGGCGCCCCCTGACCCTCGCAGGCCCGCGCGCCTTTCACTGGCGGAAGGACGGTCATTGGCGTGGCCCTGACGGAATCCGTATAGTGGCGCTCTCGTCCACCGACCGATTCGATCCGATGCTGCAGAACAACGATCTTCTGGCTCAGCTCAAACAAGAGATTCGTGCCAACACGCCCCGCGTTCAGGGCACCATCAAGGCCACAGAGAAGGGTTTCGGCTTTCTCGAGTCCGAAGATGGCAGCTCTTACTTCATTCCACCGCCCGCAATGAAGCGCGTTCTTCACGGCGATCGTATCGAAGCGACGATCAAGGAGGACGGCGACAAGAAACAGGCCGAACCCGAGACGCTGCTCGAAGCCTCGCTCGAACGCTTCGTCGCCCGGGTTCAGAAACGCGAAGGCCGCCTCGCCGTCGTGCCCGACCATCCGTCGATCAACCTGGCGCTCAAGGCGCGACTCAAGCGCTCGCTCGAGGAAGACGCCATTGCCGACGGCGACTGGGTGGTGGCGCGTCTGATCCGCCACCCGCTGCGCCCGGACGATCGCGGTTTCTTCGCTCAGATCGACGAGTTGGTGGTCAAGAGCGACGACCCGGCAGTGCCGTGGCGCGTCACCCTCGCTCGTCACGCACTCGAGCAGGAGTGCCCGCCCGCTGCGGAGTCCTGGCCGCTGGCCGACGAAGGCCTGACTCGCGAAGACCTGACCCATGAGCCCTTCTTCACCATCGACGGTGAGAAGACGCGGGACATGGACGATGCTCTGCGCATCGAAGCCGCCGACGATGGCTGGATGCTGACGGTAGCGATCGCCGACCCGACGGCCTACGTCGACGAGTCGCACCCGGCGGATCTGGAAGCGCGCACCCGCGCCTTCACCGTCTATCTGCCGGGACAGAACATCACCATGCTGCCGGAAGCGCTGGCCGATGATCTCTGCTCGCTGAAGCCGGACGTCGAGCGCCCGGTGCTGGCCTGTCGGCTGCACGTTCACGCCGACGGCTCGCTGGGCGAGTATCGTTTCTTTGCCGCCAACATCCGCTCCCAATCCCGGCTGGTCTACGACGCTGTCTCCGACTGGCTGGAAGACGCCTCCGGCGCCGCCGCGCCCGCCGAGCCGATCGCCGAGCAGCTCAAGACACTGGAAGCGCTCACCCAGGCGCGCGCCGCCTGGCGCGAGGCGAACACCCTGGTGTTCAAGGATCGTCCCGACTACGTCTTCGATCTCGACGACGCCGGCAACGTGCTGGCGATCCGCACCGAAGAGCGTCGCATCGCCCAGCGCATGATCGAGGAGTCGATGATCGTCGCCAACGCCTGCTGCGCGGATCTGCTCGCAAGCGAGGTCGGTCACGGCATCTTCAACGTCCATTACGCTTTCGAGCCGGAGAAGATCGATCAGGCGATGGAGTTTCTTGCCGGTCAGGACATCGAGGTGGAGCGCGAACAGCTCTCGGAGCTGCCCCGCTACCGCGAGTTTCGCCGGGCGCTGGATGCGCGTGAGGATGCCTGGCTCGACGTGCGTCTACGCCGCTTCCAGGGCTATACCAACATGTCGGCCAAGCCCGGCCCGCACTTCGGCCTGGGGCTCCCCGCGTACGCCACCTGGACCTCGCCGATCCGCAAGTACGGCGACATGGTCAACCACCGCTTGATCAAGCGCGTGCTCAAGTCCGAGACCGCGCCGGAAGAAGCGAGCCAGAAGCTCACCGAGCAGTTGACCGAACGCCGACGACTCAACCGCTTGGCCGAGCGCGACGTGAAGGATTGGCTCTACGTGCGCTACCTCGGCGCCTCCCTCGATGACGGCACGGTTTTCGATGCCGAGATCATGGACATTCGCCGCGGCGGGATGCGCGTACGCCTGACCGCCAACGGCGCCACGGCTTTCGTCCCCGCGCCGCTGATCCACAGCGACCGCAATCAGGTCGTCATCGACGACAAAGAGGGACGCATCCAGATTGCCGACGAGCCCCGCTACAAGCTCGGCGACGCCATTCGGGTGAAGCTGGTGGAAGCGCGGGAAGCCACGCGTTCACTGGTCGCCACGCCTGCCGATTGAAGAGCCCTTGGCCGCCGCTCTCGTCTCGAGCGGCGGCTACCACCATGGTGTGAACACCCCGTGACAGTGACGCGATATACTCCTCGACCTATACGGCGCGGGTATCGCGTGGGTTCGCGGTCATCCGACACGCTGACGCTCTGCACCATTTTCGGAATGCGCCGTATCGACAGGGACGGTTTCTAAGAGGAGCGGCTCGTTGCATATTGCCGACGTTACGATGTTCTATGCCCCCGCTAGCGGCGGGGTCCGCACTTATCTCGACGCCAAGCATCGGCGTCTGGCCAACCGGCCCGGTACGACCTGTAGCCTGTTGATTCCCGGGCCACAGCCCTTCACCGACGAAGGCATCTACCAGGTTCCCTCCCCACCCCTGCCGTTCAGCCAGGGCTACCGCTTTCCCCTGCGAAAACGTGGTTGGGAGCGTGAACTCGTGCGTCTTGCCCCCGATATCATCGAGGCGGGCGACCCCTACGTGACGGGCTGGGCGGCGCTCGACGCCGGACGCCGACTCGACGTCCCGGTGGTCGGTTTTTACCACTCCGATCTGCCTCGGCTCATCAGCAACCGTGTCGGACTCGGCAGTGACCGGCTGGTGGGCCGCTACGTGCGAAGACTCTATCGCCAGTTCGACCAGGTGCTCGCGCCGAGCCGTGTGATGGCCGAGCGGCTGGCGCGAATCGGCGTCGAGCGCGTTGCCGTGCAGCCGCTGGGGGTCGACCTCGAGAGCTTCCATCCCCGCTACCGGGACCCCGAGCTGCGTACGCGTCTGGGCCTCGACGATGACACCAGGCTGATGATCTTCGTCGGTCGCGGTTCGCGGGAGAAGAACCTGCACGATCTGCTGACGATGGCGCGTCAGCTCGGCAAGGGATACCACCTGCTGCTGGTCGGCCCCAACATGCCGCATCAGGTACCCGATAACGTCAGCGTCATCGATCGTTACACGCCGACCGAAGAAGTGGCGGGCTGGCTCGCCAGCAGCGACGTGCTCGTCCATGCGGGGACGCAGGAGACCTTCGGGCTGGTGGCACTGGAGGCGATGGCCTGCGGCATTCCGGTGGTCGCGGCCCGTGCCGGCGCGCTGACCGAAAACGTTCCGCTCGGCTGCGGGCTGCTCAGCGAGCCACACTCGCCGACGGACATGGCCCGCGCGATTCGCGAGCTTTTCGACAATCACGATGCCGCGAGCACCGGTCGACACGCGCGTCGCTACGTCGAGCGCCATCATGACTGGGACATCGTCATCGACGGGCTGTGCTCGCACTATCGACGCCTGACCCACTCGAGCGTCGGCACCCGGGAAGCACAGCAGGGCCCGCAGCATGGCTGAGCGTCATTTTTCCCTGGTGCTGCACGACATCGCGCCGGAAACGTGGGATGACTATCGCACGTTCGTCGCCGCCGTGGATGCGTTGGGCGCACGCCACGGTCGCCGCATCCCCATCACCTGGCTGGTCGTGCCGGACTTTCACGGGCGGGGTGAGTGCCGCGCCAGCGCTAGGCTACGCCAGGTGCTCGACTCTCGCCTAGCGCTCGATGACGAGCTGGTGCTGCACGGCTATTACCACCGCGACGATGCGCCCGCGCCGCGAACGCCCCGGGAGTTCTACATGCGCCGCCTCTACACGTGGGAGGGCGAGTTCTATGCGCTCGACCGGGCAGCCGCGGGCGATCTGCTCGATCGCGGCATGGCACAGTTCGAGGCGTGCGGCTGGCCGCATGGCGGTTTCGTCGCGCCGGCCTGGCTGATGAGCCAGGGTACCCGCGAGGCGCTGGCCGAGCGGGCCTTTCACTACACCAGCGATCCCAAGCGCCTCTATCGCCTCCCCGATTTCACGGCGATCGATGCCCCGAGCATCGTCTGGAGCGCACGTAGCGCCTGGCGCCGTGGTATGTCACGCGTCGTCAGCACGCTGCAGTATCGCCGCGCCGAATCGGCCCCCCTCATCCGTCTAGCGCTGCATCCGGTCGACATGCGCCATCGCGTGTCTCGCGATTACTGGCTGAATCTGGTCGAGCAGCTGCTCGCAAGCGATCGCCGGCCCATCACCAAACGAGACTGGCTCGATACCGTGGCGCCGACGACCGACACAGTGTCTGGGGGCCGTTCGACGGCATGAAACGCATCCTCTGGTTTCTGGCACTGGGGCTCGTCGCGGCGCTGGCGATACCGCTGCTGGTTGGCGGTCGCGGCATCGTCACCGAGCTTCGAGGCTTTCCTACGTCGCAGCTGATGATCATGCTCGGCATGGTCTTCGTCTGCTGGAACATCAACGCGCTGCGCCTGCGCCTGCTGCTCGCGGGGCGCGCCGGACGGCTATCCCAGACGCGGGCGTTCTCGATCATCATGGCGACCGAGTTCGCGATCTGCGCCACGCCAGGCGGCACCGGCGGGCCACTGACGCTACTGGGCCTGCTGTCGCGGCGAGGCGTGCGCCCGGCGCAGGCCTCGGCGATCTTTGCCGTCGATCAGCTGACCGATCTACTGTTCTTCCTCTCCGGCCTCGTTGGCGTGGCGATCTACGTGTTGATCGAGGCGGTGGATCTCAACCTCGGCTGGCTCGTCGGGCTGCCCACGCTGCTCCTGGTGACGGCTCTGGGGTTGCTCTGGCTGACCCTCACGAACTACGCGCGCGTCATGCAGATCACCGGTCGCTGGCTCGAAAAGCTCAACGTCAAACGCCGCTCGCGTTTTGGCCTGGCCCGACGGCTGCTGCATTTTCGCAACTCCCTGGTCGAAACCCTGCGACTGCCACGCTGGCTTTTGCTGACGGTATTCCTGCTCTGCTGCGCCCACTGGCTGATCCGCTACAGCATTCTGTATCTCGTGGTGCAGGGTCTCGGTCAGCACATCGACTGGGCGTGGACCTTTCTGGTGCAGATGGTCTCGATGGCCGCCGGGCAGCTGAGCTTTCTCCCCGGTGGCGCCGGCGGTGCGGAGCTGACTTCGTCGGCGATGCTGACGCCGCTGATCGGCGCTCAAAGCGCGGCGGCGGCGGTGCTGATCTGGCGCTTCGTCACCTACTACTTCTACCTGCTCGCCGGTTTCCCGATCTTCCTGGCGACGGCGGGACGAACGTTTTTGCGCATGATGAGCAAACGCAGCCAGAACTGAGTGCCGTCAGGATCTCGCCCCCTCTCGCCCCGCCTTTTTAGCAGGCGGCCGAGACGGGCTCATGGTCCCGTCCAATTTCGCAACCGGCCGCCCCTTCCTCAAACGGTTCGCCCTGCTTGCCGTTGAGCTCGAGGCGGCAGCGTCGAAACGACAACGCCCCGCCAGACAGTGTCTGGCGGGGCGTTTTTCGAGGCCTGAGCCTCGCCTCAGCGAGGCTGACGCTTACCAGCCGGTAGCGGCCTTCAGCGCATCGCCGATTTCGGCCAGCGAACGCACGGTCTTGACGCCGGCGTCTTCCAGCGCCTGGAACTTCTCGTCAGCCGTACCCTTGCCACCGGCGATGATCGCGCCTGCGTGGCCCATACGCTTGCCCGGGGGTGCGGTGACACCCGCGATGTAGGAGACCACCGGCTTGGAAACGTTGGCCTTGATGTAGGCTGCCGCTTCTTCTTCGGCGGTACCGCCGATCTCACCGATCATCACGATCGCTTCGGTCTGCGGGTCCTTCTCGAACATCTCGAGGATGTCGATGAAGGTGGATCCCGGGATCGGGTCGCCGCCGATGCCCACGCAGGTGGACTGGCCGAAGCCGTGATCGGTGGTCTGCTTGACCGCTTCATAGGTCAGGGTGCCCGAACGCGAGACGATACCGACGCGGCCCGGCTTGTGGATGTGCCCCGGCATGATGCCGATCTTGGTCTCACCCGGCGTGATGACACCCGGGCAGTTCGGACCGATCAGACGCACACCCAGCTCGTCGCACTTCACCTTGACGTCGAGCATGTCGAGCGTCGGGATGCCTTCAGTGATGCAGACGATCAGCTTGATGCCGGCATTGGCGGCTTCAAGGACGGAATCCTTGCAAAACGCGGCGGGCACGTAGATGACGGACGCTTCGGCACCTGTCTTCTCCACGGCTTCTTTGACGGTGTCGAACACCGGCAGGCCCAGATGCTCCTGGCCACCCTTGCCCGGCGTCACGCCGCCGACCATGTTGGTGCCGTAGGCGATTGCCTGCTCGGAGTGGAAGGTCCCCTGGCCGCCAGTGAAACCCTGGCAGATGACCTTGGTGTTCTTGTCGATCAGGATACTCATTACTTGCCCTCCGCCGCTTTGACGACCTGCTGAGCCGCGTCAGTCAGGCTGGTAGCAGCGATGATGTTCAGTCCGCTGGAGGCCAGCTTGTCGGCGCCCAGCTCGGCGTTGTTACCTTCCAGACGCACCACGACCGGCACGTTGACGCCGACCTGCTCGACGGCACCGATGATGCCCTCGGCGATCATGTCACAGCGCACGATACCGCCGAAGATGTTGACCAGTACGGCTTTGACGTTGGTGTCGGAGAGGATGATCTTGAACGCTTCCGCCACGCGCTCTTTGGTTGCACCGCCACCCACGTCGAGGAAGTTGGCCGGCTTGCCGCCATTGAGGTTGACGATGTCCATGGTACCCATGGCGAGACCGGCACCGTTGACCATGCAGCCGATGTTGCCGTCGAGCGCGACGTAGTTAAGCTCCCACTGCTGGGCGTGCGCTTCACGTTCGTCTTCCTGGGACGGATCACGCATCGCCTGCAGGTCCGGATGGCGATAGAGCGCGTTGGCGTCCAGGTTGATCTTGGCATCCAGGCAGTGCAGGTTGCCGTCTTCCGTGATGACCAGCGGGTTGATCTCGAGCAGCGCCAGATCCTTGTCGTGGAACAGCTTGGAGAGTCCCAGGAAGATCTTGGTGAACTGCTTGACCTGCTCTTTGTTCAAGCCGAGCTTGAACGCCAGCTCGCGGGCCTGATACGGCTGCGCGCCGGTCAGCGGATCGATTTCGGCCTTGAGGATTTTCTCCGGCGTCTCCTCGGCGACCTTTTCGATCTCGACACCGCCCTCGGTGGACGCCATGAAGACGACGCGACGCGTGCCACGATCGACGACGGCGCCGAGATAGAGCTCGGTGGCGATATCGGTGCAGTTCTCGACCAGGATCTTCGCGACCGGCTGGCCCTTATCGTCGGTCTGGAAAGTCACCAGGTTCTTGCCGAGCCACTGCTCAGCGAAGGCCTTGGCTTCTTCCGGGCTCTGGACGAGCTTGACGCCGCCGGCCTTGCCGCGACCACCCGCGTGGACCTGCGCCTTGACGACCCACTTGTCGCCACCGATTTTCTTGCAAGCCTTAGCGGCTTCCTCGGGGGTGTCGACCGCGAAGCCTTTGGAGACCGGAAGACCGTAATCGGCAAACAGCTGTTTGCCCTGATACTCGTGAAGGTTCATCGATTCATGCCATTAGGTTGCATGTGACTCGAATGGCACCCGGCCACTGTGACCCGATGCCCCCGTGTCGCCCGAAGCCGGACGACACCTCAAACAAGAAGCGGAATAACGATTACTTGCGCTTCTTGCGGTTGGCCGCGTGAATCGCGTGGCCGTCGACAGCGAGTGCTGCTTCGTGCACCGCCTCGGAGAGCGTCGGATGCGCAAAGCAGGTCAGCGCGAGGTCCTCGGCGCTAGAGCCGAATTCCATGGCGATGACGCCCTGTGCGATGAGCTCACCGGCGTGCTGACCGATGATATGAATGCCGAGGATGCGGTCGGTTTCGGCGTCCGCGATCACCTTGGCCATCCCTTCAGGCGCATTGTTGGCAAGCGCACGACCGCTGGCCGAGAACGGGAAGCTGCCCGTCTTGACCTCGATGCCCTGCTCTTTCGCCTGCTGTTCGTTGATACCCACCCAGGCAACCTCGGGTGCGGTATAGATCACGCTCGGAATGGCATCGTAGTTCATCTCGGGCTTTTGCCCGGAGATGACGTCGGCAACCATGACACCCTCTTCGGAAGCCTTGTGGGCGAGCATCGGGCCGCGTACCACGTCGCCGATAGCGTAGACGCCGGAAACGTTGGTTCGGCACTGATCATCGACGAAGATGAAGCCGCGCTCATCCATCTTGATGCCGGCGCTGTCGTCGAGCAGGCTATCGGTGTACGGCTTTCGGCCGACGCAGACGATCAGCTTGTCGAAGACCTGCTCCTGCTCGCCGTCACTGTCGGTGTACTTGACCACGATTTCGCGATCGTCGCCTTCGCCCTTGATCTCGGTGCCGGTGACGCGGGCGCCCATCTTGATCTCGAGGCCCTGCTTCTTGAAGAGCTTCTGCGCTTCCTTGGCGACCGCCTGATCGACCACCGGCAGGAAGGTATCCAGCGCTTCGAGCATGGTGACGTCGCTGCCGAGACGGTTCCACACGCTGCCGAGCTCGAGACCGATGATACCCGCACCAATGACGCCGAGACGCTTGGGCGCCTCGGTGAACTCCAGCGCGCCGGCGGAGTCGACGATGATGTCGTCGGTCATCGGCGCCGGCGGAATGTTCACCGGCACGGAGCCGGAAGCCAGGATCACGTTGTCGGCCTCGTAAATTTCGGCCTTGCCGTCCTGCCCGGTGACTTCGACCTTCTTGCCGTCGAGCAGCTTGCCGGTACCTTCCAGCGCCGTGACGCCGTTGGCCTTGAACAGCGCGCTGATACCGCCGGTGTTCTTGGCGATGACGCTGTTCTTGAACTCGAGCATCTTCTCGACGTTAGTTTCGAGGTTACCGACGTCGATGCCGATCTCGGCGTAGTGGTCCCGCGCCTCGACGAACTTGTGGGATGTCTCCAGCAATGCCTTGGAGGGGATGCAGCCCACGTTCAGGCAGGTACCGCCGTGAACGGTCTTGCCTTCCTTGTTGACCCACTTCTCGACGCAGGCGGTCTTGAGGCCCAGCTGAGCGGCGCGAATCGCGGCGACGTAGCCGCCAGGACCCGCACCGATGACGATCACATCGAATTTATCGGCCATGAAAGATTTCCTGTTCGCTTCGTTTGCCGTCCGCCGGGCAAGCCCGGCGAACCGAATGCAAGGTAGTCAGAGGCTGCGACTCAGATGTCGAGCAGCAGGCGCGCCGGGTCTTCCAGCAGCGACTTGATGGCGACGAGGAACTGCACCGCGTCCTTGCCGTCGATCATGCGGTGATCGTAGGACACGGCCAGATACATCATCGGACGAATCTCGACCTTGCCGTTCACCGCCATCGGGCGCTCCTGGATCTTGTGCATACCCAGAATCGCGGTCTGCGGCGGGTTGAGGATCGGCGTCGACATGAGCGAACCGAAGATGCCGCCGTTGGTGATGGTGAAGGTGCCGCCCTGCATGTCCTCGATGCCGAGCTTGCCTTCCTTGCCGCGCTGACCGAAGTCACCGATCGCCTTCTCGACATCGGCCAGCTTCATGCTGTCGGTGTCGCGTAGCACCGGCACGACCAGACCGCGCGGTGTGGAAACCGCCACGCCGATATCCTGATAGCCGTGGTAGACGATGTCGGTGCCATCGATCGAGGCGTTGACGTCCGGGAAGCGCTTGAGCGCCTCCGTTGCCGCCTTGACGAAGAAGCCCATGAAACCGAGCTTGACGTCGTGCGCCTTCTGGAAGGTGTCCTTGTACTGGCTGCGCAACGACATGACCGCGGTCATGTCCACCTCGTTGTAGGTGGTGAGCATCGCCGCAGTCTGCTGCGCCTGAACCAGGCGCTTGGCAATGGTCTGGCGCAGCCGGCTCATCGGTACGCGCTGCTCGGGGCGTTCGCCTTCGATGGCCGGTGTTTTGGTCGCCGCTGCCTTAGGCGTCGTCGCACCGCTCTCGGCGGCCGCCGACTTCTTGGCGGAACCGTCTTTCAGCGCTTTCTGGACGTCTTCCTTCAGGACACGACCGCCCTTACCGGTGCCTTCGATCTTGGCGACGTCGAGATCGTTTTCGGCGGCCAGCTTGCGTGCGGCAGGCGCGAGTATCTTGCCATCGACCTTGGCATCCTGCTCGCCGTCGTCGGCAGCCGAGGCCTGGTCCTGATTATCGGCGGATTCGGCAGACGCACCCTCGGCGCCGCCGGCGGCGCCCTCGGAGAAGGTCGCCAGAACGGCTTCGGACTCGACCACTTCGCCTTCCTGGACCTTGATCTCGCTGAGCGAACCGTCGGCCGGGGCGACGACTTCCAGCACGACCTTGTCGGTTTCGATCTCGGCGAGAATCTCGTCGCGCTTGACCGCTTCACCAACCTTCTTGCTCCAGCTGGCGACGGTGCCTTCCTGCACGGATTCCGGGAAGCTCGGCGCTTTTACCTCGTGCGTCTTGCCGGAGGCCGCCGGCTTGGACTCGGACTTGGCCGGCTCTTCGGACTTCTTGTCCGAGGCACTTTCGCTTTCGCCCTGATCATCGCCGGCCGAAGCGGAGGCTTTCTCCGGCCCGCCTTCGGAGGCGGCCCCGAGAACCCCCAGCACCTGCTCGGATTCGCAGGTATCGCCTTCCTCGATCTTGATGTCGGAGAGAGTACCCGCCTCCGGCGCGACGACTTCGAGCACCACCTTGTCGGTCTCGATCTCGACGATCAGCTCGTCACGTTCGACGCTGTCGCCCACCTTCTTGTGCCATGTGGCAACCGTGCCTTCGGCCACGGATTCCGGAAAACTCGGCGCTTTGATATCAGTAGCCATGTCGTATCCTTAGTCTCTTCTCTTTCGCGGCTTCGCGGCGACTCGCTTCAGGCATTGAAGGCGTCGTCGACCAGCTGGCTCTGTTGTGCCACGTGGACAGACATATAGCCTGCAGCTGGTGCGGCGGATGCCGGACGACCAGCGAACTTGAGGCTGTGGTCCAATCCTTCGCGCACCATGCTCGCCACCAGGCGAAGATGGTGCTGGCTCTGATACCAGGCGCCCTGATTCAGCGGCTCTTCCTGACACCAGACGACCTGTTCCAGATTCGGAAAGGCCTTGAGTGCCTCGTACAGTTCTTCCTTCGGGAAGGGGTAGAGCTGCTCGACGCGGATGATCGCCGTATCGTCGCGCTCGTTCTCGGCGCGATAAGTCGCGAGATCATAGTAGACCTTGCCCGAGCAGAGCACGGCGCGCTTGACCTGACTCGCATCGCGTTCGCCGATGTCGGGGATCACCATCTGGAAGCGGCCATCGGCCAGTTCTTCCATCGTCGACGTCGCATCCTTGTGGCGCAGCAGACTCTTGGGCGACATCACGATCAGCGGCTTGCGCAGCGGTCGAATGACCTGGCGGCGCAACAGATGGAAGATCTGCGCCGGCGTGGTCGGCACGCACACCTGCATGTTGTGCTCGGCACACAGCTGCAAGAAGCGCTCCAAGCGCGCGGAAGAGTGTTCCGGCCCCTGACCTTCGTAGCCGTGCGGCAGCAGTAGCGTGAGGCCGCAAAGACGTGCCCATTTCGACTCGCCCGAGGAGATGAACTGGTCGACCACGACCTGCGCGCCGTTGAAGAAGTCGCCGAACTGCGCTTCCCAGATGATCAGCGAGTTGGGAGCGGTCGTCGCGTAGCCATACTCGAACGCCAGCACGGCTTCTTCGGAGAGGAAAGAGTCGCGAACGGTAAAGTCGGGCTGACCTTCCTTGATGTGCTGTAGCGGCACGTAGGTCGAGCCGTCATTCTGGTTGTGAACGACGGCATGACGGTGGGAGAACGTGCCGCGGCCGGAATCCTGACCGGTGAGACGCACCGGATGATCGCCGTCCACCAAGGTGGCGTAAGCGAGCGTCTCGGCGAAACCCCAGTTCAGCGGTTGGCTACCGGCGAGCATCTTGCGACGCTCCTCGTAGACGCGCGAGACCTGACGCTGAACGTCGATACCGTTGGGAATCTCGCTCATCTTCTGGGCGAGCTGCACCAGATGGTCGCGATCGATGCTGGTATCGGTGTCACCGCTCCATTCGTGACCGAGGTACGGCGTCCAATCGACGAAGAGCCCCGTGTTGGGCTGTTTCACCAGCGCGTTGGCGACATGATTACCCGCCTGCAGATCGTCGCGATACTGCTCGCCCATTCGCTTGGCCTGGTCCTCGTCGAGGAAGCCTTCCTTGATCAGCTGCTCGACGTAGAGCGTGCGCGTCGACTTGTGCGACTTGATCTTGGAGTACATCAGCGGCTGCGTGCCGGAAGGCTCGTCGGCCTCGTTGTGCCCGCGGCGACGGTAGCAGACCAGATCGATGACGACGTCGCGCTTGAACTCACGGCGGTAGTCGACCGCGACGCGCGTGGCATGCAGCACCGCTTCCGGATCGTCGCCGTTGACGTGGAAGATCGGCGCCTGAACCATCTTCGCGATGTCGGTGCAGTATTCGGTGGAGCGTGCGTCGTCGATGCGCGAGGTGGTGAAGCCGACCTGGTTGTTGATCACCACGTGCAGCGTGCCGCCGGTCTTGTAACCGCGGGTCTGCGACATCTGGAAGGTTTCCATCACCACGCCCTGCCCGGCAAAGGCAGCGTCACCGTGAATGACGATCGGCAATACCTGCTGACCATCTTCATCATCACGACGATCCTGCCGCGCGCGCACCGACCCCTCGACCACCGGAGAGACGATCTCAAGGTGTGACGGGTTGAACGCCAGCGCCAGATGTACCTCGCCGCCCGGCGTCATCACGTTGGAGCTGAAGCCCTGATGATACTTGACGTCACCGGAACCGCGCTCGATCTGCTTCTTGCCGTCGAACTCGTCGATGAGTTCCGACGGGCTCTTGCCCAGAATGTTGACCAGCAGGTTGAGACGCCCGCGGTGCGCCATGCCGATCACGACTTCCTTGACGCCATAGCCACCGCTGCGCTGGATGACCTCGTCCATCATCGGGACGAAGGCTTCACCACCCTCAAGACCGAAGCGCTTGGTGCCGGGGTATTTCGACGCCAGGTAGCTCTCGAGTCCTTCGGCGGCCGTCAGCCGCTCGAGCAGATGCTCACGCTCGCTCTGGCTGTAGTTCGGCTTCGAGCGCACCGACTCGAATCGCTGCTGTAGCCAGCGCTTCTCTTCGGTGTTGACGATATGCATGAACTCGCAGCCGATCGACCGGCAGTAGGTCTGACTCAGCGCTTCGACGATCTCCTTGAGCGGCGCCTCGTCCTTGCCGATGAACAGCGAACCGGTCTGGAACACGGTTTCCATATCGGCCTGGGTCAGGTCGTGGAAAGAGAGATCCAGGTCGGGCACCGTATCCGACGGCCGCAGCCCCAGCGGATCGATATCGGCACGCTGATGACCGCGAAATCGATAAGCGTTGATCAGCTGCAGAACCTTGACCTGCTTACGATTCTCGCTGCTGCCGGAAGCGGCGGTGACGGGTGCGCGACGCTCTTGCGCCAGCTGATAGAACTGATCCCGAATGGGACCGAGAGGAACATCTTGAGAGGGAGTACCTTCCAGGCGAGGCAGCTGATCGAAAGCCTCGCGCCACTCGTCGGGAATCGTAGTGGGGTCTTCAAGGTACTGCTCGTAGAGCGCTTCCACGTAATGGGCGTTGCCACCGCTCATGTGGGAAGTGCGCCACATCAACTCCATTATGCCTTCTTGCATCTCTCGTTCACCCTGCACTGATGGGGTGTTGTCGGCGCCGGCCGCGATGAGGCGTATCGGCGTCACTCCGGACCGTCGCGAGACGGTATGACGATCGCACCGCAAACTTCGGCGCCATGATCGTTAAAGGCCGGTGCACTAGGCACCGGCCGACATCTATCCAACCCGATAGCTGCGACAATGTGCCGCAGCCCGTTGCTGTCGCGAATGATAACAAGCTCGCCGCTTCGATTTAAGTCGTAGATGCCCGTTCATTGATCACGTCGCGTTGGAGAGCAGCATTTCACGGATCTTGCCGATCGCCCGCGTGGGGTTGAGCCCTTTGGGACAGACCGCCACGCAGTTCATGATGCCGCGGCAGCGAAAGAGGCTGAACGGGTCTTCAAGCTCTGCCAGACGCGACTGGGTCGCGTTGTCGCGCGTGTCGGCGAGAAAGCGATACGCCTGCAGCAGGCCAGCGGGACCCACGAACTTGTCGGGGTTCCACCAGAACGACGGGCAGGCGGTCGAGCAGCAGGCACAGAGAATGCACTCGTAGAGGCCATCCAGCTTGTCGCGGTCTTCCGGTGACTGCAGACGTTCGATTGCCGGCGCCGCGGTGTCGTTCTGCAGATAAGGCTGCATACGCTCGTACTGCTTGTAGAAGAGCCCCATATCGACGACGAGATCGCGCATGACCGGCAGACCCGGCAGCGGGCGAAGAACGAGCTTGTTGTCCTTGATCACCTCCGAGACTGCGGTGACGCACGCCAGACCGTTCTTGCCGTTCATGTTCATGCCGTCGGAGCCACAGACGCCCTCACGGCAGCTACGGCGAAACGCCAGCGAGCTGTCCTGATCCTTGATCATGGTCAGCACGTTGAGAACCATCAGATCACGGCCCTGCGTGTCGATCTGGAACTCCTGCATGTAAGGTGCGGAGTCGGTCTCGGGGTTGTAACGGTAAACGGAAACCTGAAGATTGGACATGAGTGACAACCCCCTTAGTAGGTACGGATTTTCGGCTCGAAGGTATCGACCGTCTTCGGCGTGAAGTTCACTTCCCGCTTGGTCACCGTCTTGTTGCTCGGATGAAAGAGCGAGTGCTTGAGCCAGTTGACGTCGTCACGATCCGGGTAGTCGTAACGCGAGTGCGCGCCACGGCTCTCTTTACGCTCCAGCGCTGCGATGGCGGTCGCTTCGGCCACCTCGAGCAGATTATCCAGCTCGAGCGCCTCGACTCGCGCGGTATTGAAGGCGTTGGACTTGTCACCCAGATGCGCGTTACCGATACGCTCGCGCAGCTCGGCCAGCTTGGTCACGCCCTCTTGCATGTTGTCTTCCTGACGGAAGACGCCAAAGGCGTTCTGCATGATGCTCTGCAGCTCGGCTCGAAGATCGGCCACCGACTCGCCACCATTGGAGTCGTTCCAGCGCGACATGCGTGCCATGGCACGGTCGACGTCGGACTGCGAGGCTTCGAGGTAATCCACGCCTTCGTTGAGCGACTTCTCGATATGGATACCGGCAGCGCGGCCAAATACGACGAGATCGAGCAAGGAGTTACCACCCAGGCGGTTGGCGCCGTGTACCGAGACACAGGCCGCTTCCCCGCAGGCGAACAAACCGTTGATGATCCGATCGTTGCCATCGGCATCTTGCGCCAGCGCTTGACCGTTCACGTTGGTGGGAATGCCCCCCATCATGTAGTGACAGGTCGGCGTCACCGGAATCGGCTCTTTGACCGGATCGACATGCGCGAAGGTCTTGGAGAGCTCGACGATGCCCGGCAGGCGCTTCATCAATACCTCTTCCCCAAGATGGTCGAGCTTGAGCATCACGTGGTCGCCGTTCTCGCCACAGCCTCGACCTTCCAACACTTCCATGACCATCGCGCGAGCGACGACATCACGGCCGGCGAGGTCCTTGGCGTTGGGCGCATAGCGCTCCATGAAGCGCTCACCATCCTTGTTGATGAGGTAGCCACCCTCGCCACGGCATCCTTCAGTGACCAGACAGCCGGCCCCATAAATGCCGGTGGGATGGAACTGCCACATCTCCATGTCCTGCATCGGGAATCCGGCGCGTAGCGCCATACCGATACCGTCGCCGGTGTTGATAAGCGCGTTAGTGGTCGAGGCGAAAATTCGGCCTGCACCACCGGTCGCGAGTACCGTGGCCTTCGCCTTGACATGCGCGATCTCGCCAGTCTCGATACAGAGCGCGATACAGCCGACCACGTCGCCGTCGGCATTGGTCACCAGGTCCACCGCATACCACTCATCGAGGAAGACGGTGTTGTTCTTCAGGTTGTTCTGATAGAGCGTATGCAGCAGCGCATGGCCGGTACGGTCGGCCGCCGCGCAAGTCCGCGCCGCCTGACCGCCCTTACCGAAGTCCTTGGACTGCCCACCGAAGGGACGCTGATAGATACGCCCGTTGTCGAAACGCGAGAAAGGCAGACCCATGTGCTCGAGCTCGAAGACGGCTTTTGGCCCCTCTGAACAGAGGTACTCTGCGGCGTCCTGATCAGCAATGTAGTCGCCGCCTTTGACGGTATCGTACATATGCCAGCGCCAGTCATCTTCCGGGTCGGCAGAGCCAATTGCGCAGGTGATACCGCCCTGAGCGGAGACAGTGTGCGAACGGGTTGGAAATACCTTGGAAAGTACCGCGGTCTTCTTACCCGACTTGGCAAGCTCGAGTGCGGCTCGCAGGCCAGAACCACCACCACCGACGATGATGGCGTCGAATGTCAAGCTACGCATGGTAGACATAGATCAGGCTCCCCAGAGGACTTGGACGCCCCACACCAGAAAAACGAAGATGGCGAAAATGACGACGGCCTGGAAGGCGAATCGTGCACCGGTGTGTTTGAGATAGTCAGTGGAAACCGTCCAGAGACCGACCCAGGCGTGAGCGGCCATCGAAATGAAGGCCAGCAGCGAGAAAATGCGCATCCAGGTCTGAGAGAAGAGGCCACTCCAGGTGGCGTAATCCAGATTGGGATGAAACAGCAGGTAAGCGACCATGAAAACCGCATAGACAGCCAGTACGACGGCTGACACCCGCTGGATGAGCCAGTCGGAAAGCCCGCTGCGCCCGAGGTTCGTGATGTTGGTTACCATACCCAGACTCCTGCCAGAACCACCAGAACGGCACTGATCACGACCGTGATCTGCGCCTTACGCGTCCCCCCTTCCAGGTCGACCCCCATGCCCGCATCCATCAGCAGGTGCTTGATCCCTGCTACGAAATGAAAACCGAGCGCCGACAGCAGCCCCCAAGCAACCAGCTTGGCCAGCACGTTGTGTGCCAGGGCGTCGCTTACGGCATCGAAACCCTGTGGCGATGAAAGAGAAGCATCCAAGGCCCAGAAGCCGAAGATGAGGCCGACGAACAGAATAACGCCGGTAATGCGGTGCGCGATGGACGTTAGTGCGGGGAGTGGAAAGTGGATGGAGGAAAGATCGAGGTTTACTGGACGTTTGCTATTCACGGCTCTTCAACACTCTCTTGCCCCAAGACGGGCCAAGCCCGTTTGGGCGGTGGTTTTAAGAAGCAGGATCTCGGTCGCAGAATCGGAATCGATGCGGCCCAGGCCGAGCTGACGATGCCATATCGTGTGGACATCGATTATAGGGTTTGAGCCGCTGTATGACAAACGGCTACACGGGACGACAGTGCCGCCGAAGGCCCAATTGCTTCCTTTATTGCACGTGCTCCAAGGGCATACAGAGATAGCAAAAAATGCTAATTCGACGTCATTGTTTCATCTCCCCTTTCGCCCACGACGAGAGCGCACCACAATGATGACGTCCGCGCCTCAACTGTCGACAATCTCAAAAACGGGTAGAGCGGCTTGCGCCTTCCCGAGCGGGGATCGCGCTATCACCCTTTCGTCAAGGGGGTGCGACGAATTGACAAAGTGCGGCGGAAATCTATAGTGGGCAAATTATTTTTGCGCCCGCACTGCAGGAAAGACAAAGGGTTATGTCACGTTAAGGAGGCCACACAATGGCTGACAGAAAAGCGAAACTATCGATCGATGGCGTCGACGAAGCAATCGAATTCCCGGTGTATGAAAGCACTGTGGGCCCCGACGTCGTCGACGTACGTAGCCTGACTGCCGAAGGCTTTTTTACCTATGACCCTGGTTTCGTCGCCACCGCTTCCTGCGAGTCGAGCATCACCTACATCGACGGCGGGGAGGGAGTCCTCCTCCACCGTGGCTACCCCATCGAGCAGCTCGCGGAAAACTCTAACTACGTCGAGCTCTGCTATCTGCTGATGTTCGGAGAACTGCCCTCCTCCGATGAGTATGCCGAGTTCGAAAGCACGCTCGGCCGGCACACGATGGTTCACGAGCAGATCGTGAACTTTTACAAAGGCTTTCGCCGTGATGCCCACCCCATGGCGATACTGTGCGGCGTGGTGGGAGGCCTGGCCGCCTTCTACCATGACAACCTCGACATCACGCAGGCCGACCAGCGGCATGTCAGCGCCGTGCGCCTGATCGCCAAGATGCCGACTCTCGCCGCCATGTGTCACAAGTACAACATCGGCCAGCCCTTCATGTATCCACGGAACGATCTCAGCTACTCAGAGAACTTCCTGCACATGATGTTCGGCAACCCTTGCGAGAACTACGAGGTGAACCCGGTCATCGCCAAGGCGATGGACCGTATCTTCATGCTGCATGCCGACCATGAGCAGAATGCGTCGACCTCTACGGTTCGCCTTGCCGGCTCGACGGGCGCCAACCCCTTCGCGTGCATCAGTGCAGGCATAGCGGCCCTGTGGGGCCCGGCGCACGGCGGTGCGAATGAAGCTGTACTCGCGATGCTCGACGAGATCGGCGACGACTCCGAAGAGAATATCCAGCGCTTCATCGACAAGGCCAAGGACAAGGACGATCCGTTCAAGCTCATGGGCTTTGGCCATCGCGTGTACCGCAATTTCGACCCGCGAGCCAAGGTGATGAAAGAGACCTGCGACGAGGTCCTGGGCGAACTCGGCATCGGCGACGATGCCCAGCTGCAGATCGCCAAACGCCTCGAACAGATCGCCCTCGAGGACGAGTACTTCATCGAGCGCAAGCTTTACCCCAACGTCGATTTCTACTCCGGCATCATTCTCAAGGCGATTGGCATTCCTACCAACATGTTCACGGTGATCTTCGCCATGGCGAGGACGGTAGGCTGGATCTCGCACTGGAACGAAATGATTGCCAACGGCTACCGCATCAGTCGTCCGCGCCAGCTCTACAACGGTTACGACAAGCGCGATTACCCGAAGTCCTGACTCGCTCACGACCCTTTTTGATACACCCGCTAGCGTAGCGAGCACGAAAACCGCCGACAGGAATCGGCGGTTTTTTTATGCTCGCGCGCCGGGCGATGAAGATTTCCACACTTTCTGTGGATAAGCCTGTTAAAAACTCGCCGCAAGGGTCACACAAGTGGCATATTTACAGGGCTTTCAGCAAATCGTTTAATTTTTGACCACACACAAGTGATTGATTTACAAAGAAATAGAAGATGCTTCACGGTAATTCAGCAGCTTACGACGTATTTCGAAATCGCTGATGGCATTGGTGGAAAACAGCGGTGCTGTCAAGCATCCGGGGGCGTGAGCCGAGCAGTTATCAACAAGTCAACGTCGATCGTAAAGATCGCGGCTTGATGCAGCAGGGAAGGATGAAGCGGAGGAGATAGAGATGGCGTCCCATAGGGGGTTCGAACCCCTGTTACCGCCGTGAAAGGGCGGTGTCCTGGACCACTAGACGAATGGGACGCAAAAGACGGCATTGGCCGGTTCTCGTGGTGGAGCCTAGCGGGATCGAACCGCTGACCTCGACACTGCCAGTGTCGCGCTCTCCCAGCTGAGCTAAGGCCCCGTCCCAAGAACGGGGCGAAATATACGCTCGATGACCCAATGGGTCAACGCTTTCAACGTAATTCTTGTCACGTGCCGCTCGCCACACGACATGAGCCGAAGTCAGAGGTCCCGGTAGCGCTTCTCGAGCCGTTTTCCTTGCTTCTTGGAGACGCCGCCAAGTGTCTCGATGGCATGGCGGAGTCGTGCACGCGTCATGTCCGAGCCAATGATTGCCATGGTATCGAGCACGGAGGTCGAGTGCGCGCTTCCCGTCACGGCAATGAATACCGGTGCCAAGAAGTTCTTCATCTTCATCTCCAGCTGTTCCGCCAGCTTCTTGACCTCGGCCAGTAGCGTCTCTTTCTCCCAGCGAGCTACGCCTTCCAGACGCCAGGTCAGGAACTGCAGCAGCTCGACGAGCGACTCACGTTCGAGATTGATGCCCTCGAAGCTCTCTTCGTTGATCGCCGGCAGCCCCGAGAAGAAGTGCCCGGCCAACGGAATCGCCTCGGAGAGCGTCGAGATGCGCGGACGAATCTGCGGCAGAATCTGAGAAACGTAGGCCTCATTGAACGCCCAGTCGCGCAGCGCCTGGAGTAGCGCGGCGTCATCGAGATCCTCGCGCAGGTAGACACCATTGAGCCAGGTCAGCTTCTCGAGATCGAACACCGGCCCACCCAGTGAAACGCGCTGGATGTCGAACTGCGAGACCATCTCGTCGAGGGTGAATTTCTCGCGATCATCAGGCATCGACCAGCCCATCCGCCCCAGGTAGTTCGTCACCGCCTGCGGCAGATACCCCATCCGCCGATAATAGTTGATCGACGTGGGGTTCTTGCGTTTGGAAAGCTTGGACTTGTCAGGATTGCGCAGCAGCGGCATATGGCAGAGCCGCGGCATGGGCCAGCCGAAGTACTCGTAGAGCAACTGGTGCTTGGGCGCCGAGTTGATCCACTCCTCGCCACGCAGAACATCGGTAATCCCCATGAGGTAATCATCGACGACGTTGGCCAGGTGATAGGTAGGCATCCCGTCAGACTTCATCAGGATCTGCGCATCGATCTGCGCCCATTCGACCTCGATCCGCCCGCGCAGCAAATCCTCGACGACGCACACACCACTCTCGGGCACCCGCATGCGCACCACGAACGGCCACTCTTCCCGCTCGCGACGTGCCTGCTCCTCCGGCTCGAGCGCCAAGTCGTTCGGCTTGAGCGCGAGATGCTCTCCAGCTTCCCGGCGCGCTTCCCTCAGCGTGTCGAGTTCTTCGCTGGTGCGGTAGCACTTGAAGGCGTGCCCGGCGTCCAACAGCTTCTGGGCATGCTCGGCATAGATCTCTCCCCGCTCGCTCTGCCGATAGGGACCGTGCGGGCCGCCGACGTCGGGCCCTTCGTCCCAGTCGAGCCCGAGCCAGCGCAGCGAATCGAGGATCATCTGCTCCGACTCGCTCGTCGAGCGCTGGCGATCGGTGTCCTCGATACGCAGAATGAACTGGCCGCCGTGCTGACGGGCGTAACACAGGTTGAATAACGCGATGTAGGCCGTGCCGACATGGGGGTCGCCGGTCGGCGATGGTGCGATGCGCGTGCGTACAGTCATGATTCCAATCCGTTGATGAACGAGCGTGCGCCATTATACGCGTCGCGCACCGGGCTGCCGATGTCGTGGCTCGATAGCCGTACCGAGTCCGCTACGCTTCCGCCACCCTGGGCAACCCGAAACATACTTAGGGAGTGAAACGCTATGCTTGCGCTCTGGTAAGCATTCGCATTCCCACCCAGGCGAGAACTTCGGATGGACGGGCTAGGACCAAGAATCAAACAGCTCCGGCTTCAAGCCGGACTCAGTAAAGCCGCACTGGCGCGTCGAGTCGGAGTCTCCGACGTCACCATCTCCTATTGGGAGTCCGGGACCATCAAGCAGATCGGACACGAGCGTCTGGTCGCCTTGACCTCGGCACTCGACTGTTCACTGCGGGAGCTGCTCGACGAAGACGCCATGAACGCGATCGCCGGCATTCCCTCGCAGGCGGGCTGCAAGGTCCTTTCGTTGAAGGCCGACCGTGCCGCGCCCTGGGAGCGAGACTCGGGTCGCGAGAGTGACCTCTCCACCGTTCAGTTACTGATGGAAGACGGCCAACTGGTAACGCCGGCCGAAGGTGAGAACTTCGATTTTCTGGTCGAAGGAGATCTTGCCGCCATCTCGCCGACCGAGAGCCTTCAGCAAGACGGCCTCTATCTGATCGAGCGCGAGGGACGACTCAACATCCAATATCTGGAGCGGCTGGCTTCGGGACGTATGCGGGTCAGCGGCGAGCAGCTCGACGGGGCGAGCGTTGAAAGCATTCGCAACCCGCCCTTCCGCATTCTGGGCCAGCTTCGGGCCCGCTGGCGACGTCAGACATGACTGGGCGTCGTAAGCGACGCCCGTCCAGCGCCCGTATCTCGGCCGTCGTCGGACGCCTTCGCCGCTCGACCCGGTCACCCCGCCAAGCCAATCATCACTGAACGACATAGACGTCGAGGATCGTGCAATGGATATGTTCACGCTGAAACAGGTCGAATCCCAATGGGTCGCCTCCTGCCGGGCATGCGGACACGAGCAAGCACTGCAGGCCGCTGAAAACGGTAACGAAGTCGCGACAAATCGCGTCGTCGATATCAAGTGTGAACGCTGCCCCAGCGAGGAACAGAGTCTCACTCTCTCCGCGACCCACGACATGCTGGCCGGTCACGCCTACGGTACGCCATCCGCCTAGACGACGCGGGCACGGGCAATTGCTCCTCTATCCGCAATCCCTGTGCCATGCATGACAAGGCCGGACTTTCGGCCCGGCCTCCTAGCCCTATCTCGCTTGGCGTAATCGACGCATGCAGAGTCTTGAAACACCCGGGTTGGCGCCACGGCTATTCCGGCGTTTTCGGCTCGAGCCAGCGTGCCAATCCGTAGATCAGTAGCCCCCCGACCGCCATCGCTGCGCCGACATAACCCGTGGACGTCCAGCCGAAACCGGCCGTGATGGCCATTCCCCCAAGCCAGGGCCCCAGCGCGTTGGCGATATTGAAAGCCGCATGATTGGACGCCGCCGCCATGGTCTGCGCGTCTTTTGCCACATCCATCAGGCGAATCTGCAGTGCTGGTGACAGCGCAACCATACTGCCCACGGTCATGACCGACAGCACCACGCTCCATACCGAGTTCGCCGCGACCGGGAATAGCAGCAGAATCAGCGTACTGAAGCCGAGGATCCACCCCACGGACCGAAACTGGAGCTTGTCGAACAGCCACCCGCCGACGATATTACCGGCGATCGCCCCGACCCCGAATGCCGCCAGCACGACCGGTACCCAGTGCTCCTCGATCCCCGTCACATTGATCAAAGTGGGGGCGAGATAGCTGAAGACACTGAACATGCCAGCAAAGCCGATTGCGCCGATACCGAGCGTCAGCCAAACCTGACGCCGTCCCAGCGCGGCGAGCTCGGTCATCGGCTTGGAGCGGGCCTCTTCGCGATTCACCGGCAGGTAGAGCGCCACCATGATGACCGTCGCGACACCGATTGCCCCCACCAATCCGAACGCGTAGCGCCAGCTGAGCAGCTGGCCGAGCCAGGTCGCCAGCGGATTACCGAATAGCATCGCTGTCGTGATACCCAGCATGACGCGACTGACCGCCTTGGCCCGCTTGTGCGGCGGCACCATCGATGCCGCTACCAGCGCCGCCACACCGAAATAGGCGCCGTGTGGAAGTCCGGAAATGAAGCGAAAGAGCATCAGCGAGTAGTACTCGGGGGCGATCGCGCTGGCAAAGTTGCCAGCCGCAAAAAAGACCATCAGCAGCAGCAGCAGCTGACGTCGGAAGAGGTAGGAGCCGAAAATGGCGATGAGCGGCGCGCCGACGACCACGCCGAGCGCATAGGCGCTGATCAGATGGCCGACCTGCGTCTCGCCGACCCCCAGGCCTCGCGCCACATCCGGCATCAGCCCCATGATCGCGAATTCCCCGGTGCCGATAGCAAACCCGCCAACGGCGAGCGCGAGCTCGATGAGCAACGCCACGCGCGCCGAGGGGCGCACTTCGGTTTCCACACTCTCCGCCACAATCATCCCCTACTTTGGTCTAACGCCATTGATCGAGTCACATTATTCACACGCTAACGGGCATTGGAAACCGTCCGTGCTGACAAGTGTGGAGCCAGAATAGGCGAAGCGTGGTGCACGAGGGCATATCGCCGGGGAACTTTTGACGATTCAGCGGCTCATAAGGACCAGGGAATTTAACGTCATCGCGTCGTCTTCCTAGCTTACTGTTAGCGATCATTGTCGCCGCGCTCCTTGCGCGGCGATTTTTTTGTCGGGCAACGACACGAGCCAAGTGGGCCGACAGCGGCTTGGCATCCTCCCCACTCCATGCCCCCAGCGTGACTCGATGCGGCGGGAGGCGATACTCGTCTACATCGGGCCACCGCTCGTTACCAATCAGTGTCGCCCTTCCCCTTCGACGTTACGGACCGCGTCGACTCTCGTCTCGCCATGGTCTTGCTATGCGGCATGTCTGGCGGTCCGATGGGCTCGAAAGTGACCCCCATGTTAGACTCGCCGCCCTGCCATCCGCGTCTTCGGAGAGCGTCCGTGCTGCTCTACTTTGTCGTCTTCGCCGTTTGTCTGCTCATCACGCTGTTCACCGTGATCGCCCTGATGGTGTCGCGCACGCCCCGCTACCGCACCCAGGCGACGGATCTGCTGGGGCTATTCGATGACGTACTCTCCAACCGCGCCAGCGAAGCGCAATGGCACACGCTGATCGGCTACCCCATTCGTCACGATCCCTATCTCGAGAATCTGCGACGCCGCTGCCAACATCTCATGGAGCAGTACGGTCGCCCCTGGCAGGCAGCCCAGGGAGGGTCGTTACTGTCTCGTGCCGGCCGCGACGAGCTCATCGGGCTCAGAGACCACCTGGCCGCTCATACCGCGCTTGCACCGGGGGAGTACCGCGCGTGATGGACATCCGCCAGCCGGCCGTGGACCGTCCGTGACCGACAGCATCCGACAGACGCCGCTGGACACCGCGGTGCATCATCATCATCACGAGCATCATCAGATCGTGATCGGCCTTGCGGGTTACGCCGAGTTCGAGATCGGCCATCAAAGCGGCGTCATCGCCCCGCTGTCCGGCTGTCTCGTCCCGGCCAACGTCGAACACTACTATCAGGGTATCGGTGAAAATCGGCAGTTGATCATCGATCTCGACGATGACGCCGACGCCCTGACCGGCGCCCACCGCTCCCTGCGCCGCCTCTTCGACCGCCCCGGCTACTTCACGCTCGACGAGTCGCTGACGCACTATCTGCAGTTTCTGCTCCAGGAAAGCGCAAGACCGCGGCACATGCCCACCGGCCTACTCGTCACGACGCTGTTGAGCGCGCTGCAGACGCGGATCGAGGATCAGCAGCCGTCGCGCATGCGCGACTCCCGACGGACTCGAACACTGGATATCGCGCGTCTGGAGCGCTATGTGCAGTCGCATCTGCACCGCCGAATCCAGGTCGCGGATCTTGCCCGTCTGGTCTGTCTGAGCGAAGCCCATTTCAGCGAACGCTTTCGCAACCAGACAGGCCTCACGCCGTACCAGTTCGTGCTGCGACAACGACTCGCCAGTGCGCGTGAGCTGATACTCGCCGACGAGCTGAGCCTTGCGGTCATCGCCGAACGCGCCGGCTTCGCCAGCCAGAGCGCGCTGAGCCATGCGTTTCGACGTCACTACGGCCACCCCCCGATCGCGCTCCGCGCACGCTATCGCTGAGCCTCGGCTGCGCCGGCACTTTCCTGCCGAGCGTCACCTGCCTTCCGACCGCAATTTCTGACATCGCTAACCGGGGAATTTGGCAAGCACGGCTCGCCGGTTTCACGCTAGAGTCGAGGCATCGCTCCTTTCGTCCATCCCGGGTGGAACGGCGCCGCCTCGCAGACTCCGGTTACCGTGTGACGCGCGTCTCCAGCCCGTTCGCTACAGGGTTGCCCCATGCTGAAAGCCGATCAGATGCTCGAGACCGCTACCTGGCAGACCTCGCTGGAGACGCTGTTTTCGCGTATCAGCGAGCACTACATCGTTGACGAACAGGCCTACGTGGACGAACTGATCACGCTGCTGGGCGCCGATGAATCCGACTGCGCCCGCACCGGTGAAGCCACGGCCTCGCTCGTGCGCGACGTTCGCGGCATGGAGTCTGCCGTCGACTCCATCGATGAGCTGCTCCAGCAGTACAGCCTGGATACGCAGGAAGGCGTGCTGCTCATGTGTCTGGCAGAAGCACTTCTACGCGTGCCCGACAAGGCGACCGCCGATGCGCTGATCGACGACAAGCTCGGCGTCGCCGAATGGAAGACCTATCTCGGCCAGAGTGAATCCTGGCTGGTCAACGCCTCCACCTGGGGGCTGCTGATGACCGGCAACGTACTGAAGATGGACAAGCCCCGCGACGGCAAGCCGGCGAGTTTCATCAACCGCATGGTCAACCGCATGGGCGAGCCAGTCATCCGCAGCGCGATGTACCAGGCGATGCGGATCATGGGCCAGCAGTTCGTGCTGGGCCGCACCATCGGAGAAGCCCTCAAGCGTTCCAAGCCGCTGTTCGACAAGGGCTACACCTACTCCTACGACATGCTCGGCGAAGCCGCGCGCACCCGTGACGACGCGCGGCGCTACTACGACGACTACGCCGCCGCCATCAGGGAAGTCGGTGAAACCAGCCGTCGGCTCGACGCCGGCACCCCGGCGCCGTCGGTCTCGATCAAGCTCTCCGCGCTGCACCCGCGCTACGAATTCGGCCGTCGCACCCAGGTGCTCGAAGAGCTCGTCGGCACCGTCAAATCCTTGGTCGAACTGGCTCGCGAACGCCACGTCGCCCTGACCATCGACGCCGAGGAGGTGGACCGTCTGGAGCTCTCGCTCGAGGTCTTTCGAGCGGTGTTCGAAAGCGAGGTATGTACCGGCTGGGGCCATTTCGGACTGGTCGTGCAGGCCTACTCCAAGCGCTGCCTGCCGGTACTGCACTACATCAACCGCCTCGCCGACGAGCAGGGAGACGAGATCCCGCTGCGCCTGGTCAAGGGCGCCTACTGGGATAGCGAGATCAAGGAGTCGCAGCAGCTCGGTGTCGACGGCTACCCGGTTTACACGCGTAAGGCCTGTACGGACGTCGCCTACCTTGCTTGCGCGCGCTTTCTGCTGTGCGACGAGACGCGTGGGCGCATCTTCCCGCAGTTCGCGACCCATAACGCCCATACCATCACCCAGATTCTGGAGTTCGCCAATCGCGCGAATCGTCGCTTCGAATTCCAGCGGCTTCACGGTATGGGCGAGGCACTTTACGATGCCGCCCTGCCGCGAGCGCCGGAGGGCACGTACTGCCGCATCTACGCGCCGGTCGGGGCGCACAAGGATCTGCTGCCCTACCTGGTGCGCCGTCTGCTCGAGAACGGCGCCAACTCCTCCTTCGTCCATCAGCTGGTCGACCCGCGGGTCCCGGTGGAGTCGCTCTGCGTCCATCCGGTCGAAACCCTGCGCCGGGTCGATGGCCACGCCAATCCCAAGATTCCGCTACCGCGTGACATCTACGGCCCGGCCCGACGCAACTCCCGCGGCGTCAATCTCAACGTCGACAGCCAGTATCGTCCGCTGATGACGCAGATGGCGGCGTTCATGGCGCGTGAGTACGCGGCGAAACCGCTGCTCGCCTTCGACGTGACGGACGATAGCGACGCTCGCCAACGCGTCTTCGCGCCCTTCGATCGCCGCCAGTTCGTCGGCCATGTCCAATGGGCCAGTGCCGATCAGACCGAGCGTGCCATCGACAGTGCGTGGAAAGCCTTTCCTGAATGGCGCGACACGCAGGTCGAGACCCGAGCGGCGATTCTCGAGCGACACGCCGAACTGATGGAAGAGAACCTCGCCGAGCTGATGTCGCTCTGCTCCCGCGAAGGCGGCAAGCTGCTCACCGACGGCGTCGACGAAATTCGCGAGGCGGTCGACTTCTGCCGCTACTACGCCGCTCGGGCACGTGAGCTGTTTGCCGCGCCCATGCCGCTGCCGGGCCCGACGGGAGAGTCCAACGAACTGTCGCTGAGCGGCAAGGGCGTTTTCGCGGCGATCAGTCCGTGGAACTTCCCGGTCGCCATCTTCACCGGCCAGATCGTCGCCGCGGCAGTCGCCGGTAATACCGTGCTCGCCAAGCCGGCCGAGCAGACATCCTTGATCGCCTACCGCGTCATCGAGCTGCTTCACGAGGCCGGCATGCCCCGTGAGGTGGTCCAGCTGCTGCCCGGTGACGGTGCGACCGTGGGCAGCGTGCTGAGCGGCGATTCACGCATCACCGGCATGGTATTCACCGGCTCTACCGATACCGCTCAGATCATCAACCGCTCGCTCGCGGCTCGCGAGAACGCGCCGCTGCCCACGCTGATCGCCGAGACCGGCGGCCTCAACGCGATGATCGTCGATTCGACCGCCCTTCCGGAACAGGTGGTGGCCGACGTCGTGCATTCGGCGTTCCAGAGCGCCGGGCAGCGCTGTTCCGCACTACGCGTCCTCTATCTCCAGGAAGACGTGGCCGATCGCGTCATCACCATCCTCGAAGGCGCGATGAAGGAGTTGCGCATCGGCGATCCGCGCGACCTGGGTACCGACGTCGGGCCAGTGATCGACGAAGAAGCACGCGACGGGCTGCTTGCCCATGCCGAGCGACTGACCGCGGAGGGGCGCCTGCTGGCAAAAACCGGTCTCGACGAAGCGCAAACGCAGCACGGCACCTTCGTCGCACCGATGGCGTTCCGGATCGACGGCATCGACGCGCTCGAGCGCGAGCAGTTCGGCCCGCTCCTGCACATCGTGCGTTATGGCGCCGATGAGCTCGAAAGCGTGATCGATACAATCAATGCCAAGGGTTACGGCCTGACGTTCGGCGTCCACAGCCGCAACGAAAGCTTCACCCGTCACGTCGCGGCGCGCCTGCAGGTCGGCAACGTCTACGTCAACCGCAACATCATCGGGGCGGTGGTGGGCGTGCAGCCCTTCGGCGGTCAGGGCTTCTCGGGCACCGGTCCCAAGGCCGGCGGGCCCCACTATCTGCTACGTTTCGCCACCGAAAAGACCTGTACAATCAATACGGCAGCGCTCGGCGGGAACGCCTCGCTCCTGGCGATGGGTGATTGATCGCGAGTCGTGCATGCGGGTGACGCACCGCGGATCGCATTCGTTGCCCGTCAAGATTGCTCGCCAAGAAAGTGGGCGCTGCATAGTTGAAATCTCGAACCGTTACGCCGACCGGACCGGATTCGGTCGGCGCAGGGTTTTCGAGCTCGGTAGCCCTCTGACGGCCCAACAACACCAATAGGAGACGCTCCATGGCCATCGGTGTCTGGATCAGCCTCATCGCTTACTTCGTGCTCATGATCGGCATTGGTGTCTACGCCATGCGCACATCCACCTCGACCTCCGAGGACTACATGCTGGGCGGGCGGACGCTCAGCCCGCAGGTGGCAGCACTCTCCGCCGGCGCCTCCGACATGAGTGGCTGGCTGCTACTGGGGTTACCCGGAGCGCTGTTCGCATCCGGGCTCGGTTCGGCCTGGATCGGCATCGGTCTGTTCGTGGGGGCCTTCTTCAACTGGCTGCTGGTCGCGCCCCGCCTGCGGGAACAGACGGTGCATTACGGCAACGCGATTACGATCCCCGCGTTTCTGGCGAACCGTTTTCCCACGCGGGCGCTGTCGCTGAGAACGATCTCCGCCATCGTCATCGTCATCTTCTTTGCGGTCTATACCGCCTCAGGGCTGGTCGCGGGGGGCAAACTCTTTCAAAGCGCTTTCGCCGGCGTCATCGATATCGGTGGCCTGAGCGATTACGCCACCGGCGTGATCATCACGCTCGGCGTGGTGCTCGTGTACACCGTCGTCGGCGGTTTTCTGGCGGTCAGCCTCACCGACTTCGTGCAGGGCTGCATCATGATGCTGGCGCTGGTGATCATGCCCGCGGTCGTGCTCTTCGGAGAAGGCGGCGGCGGTTTCTCGCAGGCGTCGCAGACCCTCAACGAGGTGGACCCCACCCTGTTTTCCTGGACGGCCGGTCTCACCTTCATCGGCTGGCTGTCGGCGGTAACTTGGGGTTTGGGCTATTTCGGTCAGCCGCACATCATCGTGCGTTTCATGGCGATTCGCTCGCTGAAGGACGTTCCCATCGCGCGTAACATCGGCATGAGCTGGATGCTGATCTCGCTCATCGGTGCGATATCGGTCGGGCTTTTCGGCCGCGCCTATGCGGTACGTAACGGACTCGAGGTCGCCGATCCGGAGACGATCTTCATCGTTCTCGCCAACCTGCTGTTTCATCCGTTGATTACCGGCTTTCTCTACGCGGCGCTTCTGGCGGCCGTGATGAGCACCATTTCCAGCCAGTTGCTGGTCGCCTCTTCGTCGCTGACCGAAGATTTCTATCGTCTATTCCTGCGCAAGCAGGCAACCGAGAAAGAGACCGTACGGGTGGGACGCCTGAGCGTCGTCGCCGTTGGCATCGTCGCGGCGATCATCGCCTCCGACCCCGGCTCTCAGGTGCTCGGTCTGGTCAGCAACGCCTGGGCGGGCTTCGGCGCGGCGTTCGGACCGCTGATCCTGCTGTCGCTAATGTGGTCGCGCACCAACGGTACCGGCGCCATCGCCGGCATGGTCGTGGGCGCCCTCACCGTCATCGTCTGGATCGCGCTGGGCTGGAACGCCTCGTTCCTGGGCGGCCCGGGCGTCTACGAGATCATTCCGGGCTTCATCGCGGCGCTCATCGCGATCATCGTGGTGAGCCGGGCGACCGCCGATGCCGGTGAATACAAGCAGGTCGATACCTGAGCCGGGACCTGGCGGCCTTTCACACTGAAGACATAGGGCGCCTGCGGGCGCCCTTTTCGATGGCAGCGTTCAGCTTTGCGGTTCACGAAACGCCCAGAGCCGCGAACCCACGTAGGTAATCAGCGGTACGGTCAGCGTCGCGATACCGATCGGCCAAAAGCCGGAGAGCGATGTAGTAGCCAGCAGCAGCGCGAGCACGACGTTGTTGAGGGCGAACCCGAGCACGGCGAGAAGAAAAAACCGCCGCGCCCGGCCTCGGGCGTGAAACGTCAGGCGCCGGTGACCGAACAGCGAGATCTGAAAGGCAAAGAAAAAGCCGCAGCAGTTGACCAGAAACTCAGAAAGCGCAGGCAGCGCCGCGCTCATCGCCGCGGCGATGGCGAGATGCGCCGCGGTGGCCGCACTACCCACGATACTGAACTTCGCCGCCGTCTTGGCTTCTCGCTTGAGCCGACGCTTCATGCCGATATGCCCTGGCCGCAACCCCGACGAGAGCCGGCCTGGGGCGCCAGCAGATCGTCGGCAGTGACGTCACATAGGCGGTGTCGCGCTGGCTCAGTGGAGTGGTGCATGCGAGTTTCTCGATCCCGTGAGTGGAGAGGCGGTACGGATGGCGTTGTCGACTGACCAAAGAAAACCTAGCGTAATTCTTGGCGAAGTCGATGATGGCGAGCTACGTTAAGCCCAACGGTCGATCTACGCCATATGCGAGCTCGAGCGGTAATCTTCGGCCGGTAAAAAAACGCCGTTTCAAAATTTCACTGGACTTAGAGAACAGCGTTTCCTATCATAGCGCCGTTGTCCCATTGAATGTGAAAGCCGGTAATACGGCTTCATGACGTAGATAAGGGAGTACTTACTCATGACCAAGACCAAACTGTTCTCCGCCATGGCCCTCGCCGGTGCTTGCGCATTCGGAACTCAGGCGGCTTTCGCTTATGGCCAGGGTGACTTCTTCGCCCGTGCAGGCGTTGCCAAAGTCGATACCGACGACGGCTATGCCGATGACGATACCGGTGCCTACCTCGGCCTCGGCGTCATGGTTCACGACAAAGTCGGCATCGAACTGAGCTCCATGACCGAAACCACCGTCAACGCCGAAGGCGGTGACTTCAAGCAGGTTCCGATCAACCTGATGGCTCAGTACTACCCGCTGGGCGGCATGGATTCCCGCGTTCAGCCGTACGCCGGCCTGGGCGTCAACTACACCACGTTCAACGATGAAAACAACATCGGTAGCGTGGACGAATCCTGGGGCGCCGTTGGTCAGCTGGGTGTCGACCTGAACGTCACCGACAACTTCGGTTTCAACGCCTTCGCTCAGTACGCTGATGTCGAAGCTGACGTCAGCGGCGGCAAAGACGTCGACGTCAACCCGCTGACCGTGGGTGCCGGCGCGATGGTCCGCTTCTAAGACCTCAGCGCGATCGAAAAAACCGGGCCTCTGGCCCGGTTTTTTTATGTCCGACTGCCGCTCATTCGACAAGAACGAGTCGAGCCCTCAAGCCTGGGTCACGGCACGATCGACTCGCGCGATCGCCTCGATGACCTGTGCCTTCTGCGGCATCGGCGAGTCCTTGAGATAGACTTCCATCGCCGGCGCCACGTCGCAGCTTGCCGGCAGCGCTGCCCCCGCCTCGAGTATTGCGCGTAGACGCGCGACGAACACGTAGCGCAACCACTGAGGTAGCGTCATGGTATCCACGCAGAACGGCTGCGCACTCTCGAAAGCCGCCGGCTCCGGCTGGCTCTGCTGCCATAGATCGGCGCCCTTCAGTGCGTCCTCGAGGTCGCTAAGCGCCTCACGCACCGTATCTTGTGCACTCATTGAAACTCCTTGGTTGACATCGCCGCGGTCGACCGCCGTCGACCAGCGCGGCTTGATCACAGAAACCCTGAAAGAGACTGTGGATAAACTTGGGATAGGTCCCGGGTCGCGGCGTGTTCGCCGCGCTCATGAGACATGCTTAAATTTTGACCGCCCCCTATTCTCGTCTTGAGCCCGGCGTTACAGTGCCGCCTCGAAAACCGACGGGCGAGAACATGCAGACGCTGAGTGATTTTTTCAAACAGACCAACGCAGACGTTGCGATCTTTGCACTCGGACGACGCGTACAGATGATGCCACGCGAGGCGTTCGAGACCTTCGAGCGGGAGCAAACGCCTTGGCCGCTCCCCTGGCAGGGTCAGGCCCAGCTCGCTTGCGCCATCCGGTGGCCGGAGATGGACGACCCGGCGATCTGGTTCATTGCGCTCCCGCTGGATGAGCAGGCCATGCTCTCCCCGGCCGCACGGGACGCCTTCCTGGAACGGCTGCTGCGCACCATCGGCTCGACACCGGGGGCGGCCAGTGGGGACGCGGCACCGGTAGAGAATCTCATGCAGGACAACCCGGTCGCCTTCGATCCCGAGGTCCATCAGCGAGCGTTGCTGCATGCCTGGCTCTCGCGACACTTCGACCGTCCCGTCTCACCCCACGCCGAACTGGCGAGACGCTATCTCGCCAATGAGGAGACGGTCAGTTGGCAGATGGTTGGCCTTCAGGGGCTGGCCGACCTCGTCGTCGATCCCAATGCGCTCGAAGAAGGTACCTGGCAACGAAGGCTCCCGGAACTCCCCCGAGAGGTCCTGCTGCCGCTTTGCTATCTTCTCGAGCACGGTCACGCCAGTGAGTCCCTGGTAGAGGCGCTGATTGCGCAGCTGTCGCCTGCCTGGGCCCAGGGAGATCTCGAGCTTTACTGCGCCTTGATACGGGCAGTCGTCGGTAGCGATTCGGCGCTCGCCAGCGCCTGGCTCGAAGCGTGGCTGGACGAGACGCCCGCTCGAGCGGCCGACTGCCTGGTGGCGGTTGCCGCCCGCGGCTGGCATCACCTGGAACACGAGACGCGACTCGAGCGCTTCCTGAATCGGCTCGCCACGTGCGAAAAACTTAACTTTCGTCGGGTGATTCGTGATTTGGCATTGATCCCCCGCCTAAGGTTGCCAATAGTGATGATGTTGCGCCAAGCGCCGACAGAGAGCGCAGTGGGTCGGCGCGTTGCCGAATGGAAGTCATGACCGAATGAAGCCACTGCCCTACCAAGCCAAAGCGATCATCGGAAGGCGTGAGATGGTCTCGCTGCCCGACATGAACCTGACTCTCTGCTGCAAGGCAGATACCGGCGCTCGTACCTCGGCACTACACGCCGAGTCGATCGAGCCCTTCGAGGAAAACGGCCATCCTTGGGTCCATTTCGTCACGCGTATCAGCGGCGGCGATACACCGGCGCACGAATGCCGAGTCGCACTGCACGACCGGCGCAAGGTGAGAAGCTCGAACGGCCACGAACAGTGGCGCTACGTCATCCGCACCCGTTTGCTGCTTGGCGGGCTCGACTTTCCCATCGAGTTGACGCTGACCGACCGCAGTAACATGCGCCATCCCATGCTGCTGGGCCGTCGCGCCATGCGCCGCCTGCTGGTCGCACCGGGTGCCGCTTTCCTACACGGCGAACCCTGATTCGCTCACGGAGCCAACAAAAATGCACATCGGCATCCTCTCCCGCAATCGCAATCTGTACTCGACTCGACGGCTGATCGAAGCGGTCGAGCAGCGCGGCCACACCGTGCGTGTCATCGACACGCTGCGCTGCTACATGAGCATCGCTTCCCACCGCCCCTCCATCCACTACAAGGGTCAAGAGCTCGAGAAGCTCGACGCCGTCATTCCTCGCATCGGCGCCTCGGTCACCTTCTACGGCTGCGCCGTGCTGCGTCAGTTCGAGATGATGAACACCTACGTGCTCAACGACTCGGTTGCCATCACCCGCTCTCGCGACAAGCTGCGCTCGCTGCAGCTGCTCTCGCGTAAAGGCCTGGGGCTGCCGGTGACCGGCTTCGCCCATTCGCCGGACGATATTCCCGATCTGATCAAGATGGCCAAGGGCGCGCCGCTGGTGATCAAGCTCCTCGAGGGCACTCAGGGGATCGGCGTCGTGCTCGCGGAGACCCAGCAGGCGGCAGAGTCGGTGATTCAGGCCTTCATGGGCATGAAAGCCAACATCATGGTCCAGGAGTACATCAAGGAAGCGAAAGGTGCCGACATCCGCTGCTTCGTCATTGGCGACAAGGTCGTGGCGGCCATGAAGCGTCAGGCAGCGGAGGGAGAGTTCCGCTCCAATCTGCACCGGGGTGGCACTGCCAGCGTGATCCGTATCACCCCCGAGGAGCGCTCTACCGCGGTGCGCGCTGCCAAGGCGATGGGCCTGGTCGTCGCCGGTGTCGACCTGCTGCGCTCGAATCATGGGCCGGTCATCATGGAGGTCAACTCTTCGCCGGGGCTACAAGGGATCGAGTCGTCAACCGGCAAGGATATCGCTGGCCAGATCGTCGAGCATCTCGAGAAGAACGCCGTCCAGCCCAACAAGGCGCCCCCCAAACCCAAGGGGTGATATCCAGGCGCTGGCAAATAGCCGGGAAACCTAATTTTTTGTACTGCCAGGGGTAGTAAAACAGTGTTTCCAGCCGCACAATTCATGTCGCCTCAGGAGGTGGCTGCGCATGTTTCTCGACAATCGCCAAGTGGCGATGGACAGCGTACTGGAAGCGCTGGCAGACAGCCTGGATTACTTCCAGGACAATCTCGATCGCCTGCGACCGGCGCTACGTAATGCACTGAAGCCGCATTATGAAGAGCGCGGCGTCGCGATGCGCGAGCTCCAGGAGCTGGTGCGTCAACATCTGGACATGCTGCCACGCGACGCCGACGTCGAGCGCGACGATTACCTCTGGTTATGGAGTCGTATCAAGAGCTTCGTGGGCAATGACAGCGCCGTACTGCTGGGCGAACTGCTCGAGCAGGAGCGCGTGCTCATGCAGGCGCTGGGGACAGCGTTCACGCATCCCCTGCCTGACGCGTTGGAACCGGCACTCGAGCGTTGCTGGAAAAACTGCCGCGCCCTGATCCGCGAAATCAACAAGGCTCAGCAGCGTCAGCGCTGAGCACACTACCCCTCACCCTTATCACATAGAGACCAGCACTTCGGATCGGCTCTACCTATCGAGCAATCCGTGCGCAGCCTCATACCCCCTGCGTCAAGGGGCGAGACGGATGGGCTCATGCGGGCCGAGAAAATACGGTTCCCGTCCCCACAGGTAGAGATCGCCGAACGTCGCTGCCCTCGCCAACCACTCCCGCGCCTTCAGGCGCCATTCACCGTCGACGCCATCGTCGGGTACCGCGCAGCCGGTCGCTTCGACCCCCAGGGAATCTGCAATGAACAGGGCCCGCGGTAAATGCCACGCCTGCGAGATCAGCGCCAGTCGCCGGGCGCCGAAAACCTCGCGAGCACGCACGACGCTGTCGAAAGTGCTGAAACCGGCATAGTCGAGCGTCATATGGGCATCGTCGACGTTGCGGTGGCGCAGCGAGCGCCACATGCTGATCGGCTCGTTGTAGTAGCGCGTTCGATTGTCACCCGAGAGCAGCAGGTGCTGGATCCGGTCGAGGCGAAGCAGCTCGGCAGCGGTTTCTATCCGGCCTCGGTAGTAGGGGTTCGACCCGCCCTGGCGTAACCACTGCGCCGTGCCGAAGACCAGGCCGACCGGCTGCGCACGGCACAGCGGCACCTCGTACTCGATTCGGCTCTGCGTCTGCTGCAGGATCCACAGATTGATGCCGACGACCGCGAGAGCCGCGCTAGCGGTAATGCCCAAGCCGGCCACGGCAAGCCATGTCAGCAACCGGCGCATGAAGCCATGGTCCTACGGACGACGCGAGGCGACCTCTTGGGGTCGCCTCGCGGGGGAAGAATCCGATGGGGTTCACTACTCAACATGTCGTGATCGCTGTCTCAATCCTTCAATGCCGGTTCGACATCGACCGATCCGGACTGCTCGATGCCGCGACATCTCACCTTGCAGCTCGGTCCTGAACCGATCGGCGCCTGGCACGCGACGAAGCCGCCAACGATCGCCTCGACCGGCCTTAGCCCGCCGTTTTTTAGAACATTCCGAGTTCCAGGCGCGCCTCTTCGGTCATCATCTCACGGCTCCAAGGCGGATCGAAAACGATTTCCACGTGAACCTTGGCGAACTGCGGCGCACCGAGAATCTTGCGCCGGGCGTCTTCGGCGATGACGTCACCCATGCCGCAACCGGGGGCGGTCAGCGTCATGCGAATGACCACCATCCGCTCACCGGTGAGCAAGCGATCGATCCGACAGCCGTAGACGAGGCCGAGATCGACGATGTTCACCGGAATCTCCGGATCGAAACAGGTCTTGAGCTGCTCCCAGACGAACGCTTCCATCTCGGCTTCCGTCGCGTTCGGGTCGAGCGTCGGGCGCACGAGTGCCTCCAGCCCCAGCGCGTCGAAATCGTGACCCTCGATCAGGTAGAGTCGCCCTTCGTAGCCGACGCTGACCGAACTGCCTTTCGCCTGCATGATCGAAACGACGCTGTCCTCGTCGAGCGTGATCGTCTTGCCGAAGGGGATGGAAATGACGTCGACGTCGCGCTGCAGCGGCATCTCCTGACCCTTGTAGATCCCCTTTGCCGACAGATCCTGTGCGGAGTCCATGTCTCTCTCCCGTCAGCGCAGCATGCCGAGAACGCGCTCCAGCGCGTCGGCGAATGCATCGACCTCTTCCGGCGTGTTGTACACGGCAAAAGAAGCGCGGCATGTCGCATCCAATCCGAAATGACTCAGCACCGGCTGAGCGCAGTGGTGTCCCGTGCGAATCGCCACGCCGAGCTGATCGATGAGTAGCCCGATATCCTGAGCGTGCGCACCGTCGACGACGAACGAGATCACGCCCGCCTTCTCCGGTGCCGTACCGATGATACGCAGCCCATCGATGCGCTCGAGCCGCTCGGTCGCATGGCCCAGCAGCCATTGCTCCCAGGCAGCGAGACGCTCGATTCCCAGCGCGTTGACCCAGTCGAGCGCCGCACCGAGGCCGATCGCTTCGGCAACGGGCGGCGTGCCGGCCTCGAACCGGTGCGGGATACCCGCAAACTCGGTGCCCCGATCGAAGGAGACGCGCGAAATCATCTCACCGCCCCCCTGCCACGGCGGCATGGACTCAAGTATCGCCGCCTTGGCGTAGAGCGCACCGATACCCAGCGGACCGTAGACCTTGTGCCCGGAGAAGACGTAGAAGTCGGCGTCCAGCGCCTGCACGTCGACCGCCTGATGCGGTACCGCCTGAGCGCCATCGATCAGCACCTTCGCATCAGCGGCATGGGCCTCACGAATGATCTCGGCAACGGGATTGACCGTGCCCAGCGCGTTGGAGACGTGATTGACGCAGACCAGCCGCGTGCGCTCGTTGAGCATCCCACGATAGGTCTCGAAATCGAGTACGCCACGCTCGTCCACCGGAATCACGCGAACCACGATGCCCAGTGCGCTCTCGAGGAGCTGCCAGGGCACGATGTTCGAGTGATGCTCCATCAGCGACACGATCACTTCGTCGCCAGCGCGAAGGTTCGCTCGCCCCCAGCTGTTGGCCACCAGATTGATCGCCTCGGTGGTCCCCCGGGTCAGCACGATTTCGCGTGACGATGCTGCATTGAGATGGGCCTGAATCTTCGCTCTGGCGCCCTCGTAGGCCGCCGTCGCCTCGTCGGCGAGCGTGTGCAAACCGCGATGGATGTTGGCGTTGTAGCGCCGATAGTAGTCACCGAGACTCTCGATGACCGCTGTCGGCGTCTGGCTCGTCGCCGCGTTGTCCAGATAGATCAGCGGTTTGCCATGAACTTCCCGATCCAGAATCGGGAAATCCGCGCGAACGGCCGCGACATCGAGCGTGAGATCGGTCAGCGCCGTCATTTCAGACCTCCTGAACCGCCTCGGCGGTCTCCACCAGATCGGCCAGGTTGAAGCGCTCCGGTAGACGACCGGCAACCGCCCGCTCGACCCGTTCGGCGATGACGTGCAGCTTGACCTGCTCCATGACCTCGCCGGCAAATGCGAGCGTCAGCAGCGCGCGGGCCATGGCTTCGTCGATGCCGCGAGTACGCAGGCCGTAGACCGCTTCCTCGTCGAGCTGCCCCGTGGTCGCGCCGTGAGAGCACTTGACGTCGTCGGCGTAGATGACGAGTTCCGGCTTGGTGTCGATCTCGGCACGATCCGACAGCAGCAGGTTGGCGTTGTTCTGGTACGCCTCGATCTGCTGGGCGTCGCGCTTGACGTAGACCTTCCCGTTGAACACGCCGTGAGCGCGATCGTCGAGAATCCCTTTGTAGTTCTCGTTGGAGAAGGTACGCGGTGCGTTGTGGTTGACCAGCGTGTGGTTGTCCACGTGCTGGCGTCCCTGGACGAAGAACAAGCCGTTGTAGGTCGTCTCGGCGCCCTCGGCGTTCAGGTCCGCGACCAGGTCGTTGCGCACCAGCGCGCCGCCCAAGTTCAGGTTGAACGAATTGAAGCGGCTGTCCCGCGTCTGATCGACGTGAATGCTGGCGACGTGCAGGTCGTTCAGCGAGGCTTCCTGCAGCTTGTAGTGATCGATGATCGCGCCGCGATCGAGCAAGACCTCAGTCACCACATTGGTGAAGTTGGCGGCTTCCGCCTCACCGTAATAGTGTTCGATGACCGTCGCTTCGCTGTTGGCGCCGGCCATGATCAGCATCCGCGGGTGACTCATCACCGGCACGTCGTTGGCACGCGAAAGCATGACCACGTAGATCGGTTTCTCCACCGCGGTGCCGGGTGCCAGCCGAATGACCGCGCCCTCGTCGGCGAAAGCGGTGCTCAGCGCCGTGAACGGGGAGAAGTCGACACCGGCCAGGCGACCGAGCGCGCCACCGATCGCCTCGGCATCCTGGTCGATCGCCCGTGAGAGCGGCTCGACGCTCGCCCCGTTTGGCAGGGAATCGAGCTCGGAGAGTTCGGCGCTGAAGCGGCCATCGACGAACACCAGACGATGGGCATCGTCGAGCGCCAGACGCTGCTCGTCGAATCGTGCGCGATCGTAGTCGGCGTGGATGGCGAGACCGAAGTCGCCCTCGGCAATTCGCCGCACGTCGGTGTATTTCCACTCCTCGTCGCGGCGCGTGGGAAACCCGACCGCTTCGAAGCGTGCCGCGCCCGCCTGACGCCGCGCCGCGATCCAGCTCGGCTCGTCGCTGCTACGCGCGGGAAGACGCTCGAGAAAGCGTTGCGGTGCACTCATGCAGCGGACTCCTCCACGACCCAGTCGTAGCCGCGGGATTCGAGTTCCAGCGCCAGGCTCTTGTCGCCACTCTTGGCGATACGCCCATCGACCAGTACGTGAACGCGGTCCGGCTCGATGTGGTTGAGCAGGCGCTGGTAGTGCGTAACCAGCAGAATCGCACGGTCGGCATTGCGCAGGGAGTTGACGCCCTGTGCCACGACCTTCATCGCATCGATGTCGAGCCCGGAGTCGATCTCGTCGAGCATCGCAAGCTTTGGCTGAAGCACCAGCATCTGCAGGATCTCGTTGCGCTTCTTCTCACCGCCCGAGAAACCTTCGTTGACGGCGCGCTGCAGAAAGCTCGGGTCCATCTTCATCTCGGCGCTCTTCTCGCGCACGAGCTTCATGAATTCCGGTGCCGGAATTTCACCCTCGCCACGGGCCGCACGCGCCGCGTTGAGAGCCGCCTTGAGCAGGTAGATGTTCTTGACGCCCGGAATTTCGATCGGGTACTGAAAGCCGAGCAGAAGACCGGCGCGGGCGCGCTCCTCGATCTCCATCTCGAGCACGTCCTGCCCTTCGAACAGGATCGAGCCTTCGGTGACTTCGTAACCGTCCTTGCCGGCGATGACCGCAGACAGCGTCGACTTGCCGGCACCGTTGGGCCCCATGATGGCGTGCACTTCGCCGGCGTTGACGGTCAGATCGAGGCCCTTGAGGATCGGCTTGCCCTCGACCGTGACGTGGAGATTCTTGACTTCGAGCATGTGAAACCCTTCAGACGAACTTGAAACCAGAGGGAGGCGCCTAGGGGCGCTCCCGACAGTGAGACTGAGACTTCGACGGCGGCGTCAGCCCACCGAACCTTCCAGCGTGACGTTGAGCAGCGCTTCGGCCTCGACGGCGAACTCCATCGGCAGCTCCTGGAAGACGTCCTTGCAGAAGCCGTTGACGATCATGCTGACGGCATCCTCTTCGTCGATACCCCGGGCGCGACAGTAAAAGAGCTGGTCGTCGGCGATCTTAGAGGTCGTCGCTTCGTGCTCGACGGTCGCCGTGGAGTTGCCGATCTCCTGGTACGGGAAGGTATGTGCCCCGCACTGATCGCCAATCAGCAGCGAGTCGCACTGGGTGTAGTTGCGCGCCCCCTTGGCTCGGGAGCCTATCTTGACCATGCCGCGATACGCTTGATCGCTGCGGCCCGCGGCGATCCCCTTGGAGATGATCGTCGAGCGCGTGTTCTCGCCGAGGTGGATCATCTTGGTGCCGGTATCGGCCTGCTGACGTCCGTTGGTGACCGCGACCGAGTAGAACTCGCCGACGCTCTCCTTGCCGCGCAGCATGCAGGAGGGATACTTCCAGGTGATCGCCGAGCCGGTCTCGACCTGGGTCCAGCTGATACGCGACCGGTCACCGCGGCAGTCACCACGCTTGGTCACGAAGTTGTAGATGCCGCCCTTGCCGTCTTCGTCGCCCGGGTACCAGTTCTGCACCGTCGAGTACTTGATGTAGGCGTCTTCCAGCGCGACCAGCTCGACTACGGCGGCGTGCAGCTGGTTCTCGTCGCGCTGCGGGGCGGTGCAGCCTTCGAGGTAGGACACCTGAGCCCGCTTGTCGCAGATGATCAGCGTGCGCTCGAACTGCCCGGTATTCGCCGCGTTGATACGGAAGTAGGTGGAGAGCTCCATCGGGCACGTCACACCTTCCGGCACGTAGACGAACGAGCCATCGGTAAACACGGCCGAATTGAGCGCGGCGAAGTAGTTGTCCGACTGCGGCACCACCGTGCCCAGATACTGCTGGACCAGCTCCGGGTAGTCGCGGATCGCTTCGGAGATCGAGCAGAAGATAACGCCCGCCTCGCCCAGTTTCTCCTTGAACGTCGTGGTCACCGACACGGAGTCGAAGACGGCGTCGACCGCCACCCCTGCCAGCGCGGCGCGCTCGTGCAGCGGAATGCCGAGCTTCTCGTAGGTTTCGAGCAGCTTGGGATCGACCTCGTCGAGACTCTGCGGACGGTCCTCGGGCTTCTTGGGCGCGCTGAAGTACGAGATCGCCTGATAGTCGATCGGCGGATAGTCGAGATGCGCCCAGGAGGGTGTCGTCATCTCGAGCCAGCGACGATAGGCTTCGAGACGCCAGTCGAGCATCCACTGTGGCTCGCCTTTCTTCTGCGAGATGAAGGCGATGACGCTCTCGTCCAGGCCCGGCGGCAAGGTATCGCTTTCGATGTCGGTCACGAACCCCTGCTTGTATTCGCGACGAACCAACTGCTCCATTTCTTCGCTAGCCATGGTCTCCTCTCCTCTCGTGTCGAGAGTCTTATCGTGGCGGCTCCTGCCTATCGCTCGCAGCGCACCGCCTTATGCCGATGGGTGGCGCCTCTCGTTCGAGGTCCCCAACCCTGTAGTTTGACTCAGCCGTCTCGTACGTCGGACAGCGTCACGCTCTGAATGGGCAGATGCACCGGCAGCTTGATCGGCGAGGTCTGCGCCAGATGCGCAAGCGTCACCCCGTCGAGCAGTGTGCGAATCGCCATTGATACCCGCTGCCAGTTGTCGGCCACGCCACAGACATCCATCAAATCGCATTCGCCATCGGCATGACTGCATTCGGTCATGCCGATGGGCCCTTCGATCGCGACGATGATGTCACTGGCCGATATGTCCTCTGGCGTACGGGCGAGTGCATAGCCGCCATGAGAACCCCGGCGCGAGACGACCAACCCGGCTTTCGCCAGCATCTTCAACGTCTTGCCCACCGTGGGATAGGGCAGATTGGCGCGTTCCGAGAGTTCCGAGGCGGTGTGTGCCCGCCGAGGATCCCGGGCGATCTGCGCCATGATCACGGCCGCGTAGTCGGTCAGCTTCGACAGTTTCAACATGCCTCGCTGCCTCGGTCGTTAAGTATCATTGATATAGGACTATTTTAGTCCTGTTTGACGATACGTGTGAACCCTATTTGGGAAAGCAGGCCAATTGAGGTGAGGTATCTTTCGAGGCGAGCCCACCCCGCCCGTCATCGGCAGGGTAGGAACTCGTGCAGACCGGCGGCCGACGCGTGTCGCCGAGCCGCAAGCGAGGCTCAGCGGCGCTCAGTCGAAGGGGTTGCGCAGAACGATCGTTTCGTTGCGATCCGGTCCGGTCGAAATGATGTCGATCGGTGTACCCACTTCCTTTTCCAAGAAGGCGATGTAGGCACGCGCGTTGGCCGGAAGACCGTCGACGTTTTTGACGCCAATCGTCGACTCGTTCCAGCCCGCCAGCTCGTGGTAGACCGGCTCGATCGCCTCGTAGCCTTCCGAGTCGATCGGGTTGTCCAATACTTCGCCGTCCTTGCTGCGATAGCCCACGCAGACCCGGATGTTTTCGAGCCCGTCGAGCACGTCGAGCTTGGTCAGACAGATGCCCGAGACCGAGTTGATCTGCACGGCGTGGCGAAGGGCAACGGCGTCGAACCAGCCGCAGCGACGTGCGCGCCCGGTGGTCGCGCCGAACTCGTGGCCCTTCTCCGCCAGATGACGACCGAACTCGTCGAAGAGCTCCGTCGGAAACGGACCGGAGCCCACACGGGTGGTGTAGGCCTTGGTGATCCCCAGCACGTAGTCGAGATAGAGCGGCCCCACGCCGGAGCCGGTCGCCGTGCCGCCGGCCGTGGTGTTGGAGCTGGTGACATACGGATAGGTACCATGATCGATATCGAGCAACGAGCCCTGGGCGCCTTCGAAGAGGATGTTCTCCCCCGCCTTGCGGAAGTCGTGCACCAGCGAGACCGTGTCGCAGACCATCGGCCGCAGCTCTTCGGCGAAGATCATCGCCTGTTCGAGCACTTCCTGGAAATCGACGGCCGGCTCACCGTGATACCGCGTCAGCACGAAGTTGTGATAGTCCAGCACTTCGCCCAGCTTGGAGGCGAAGCGTTCGCGATGCAGGATATCGCCGAGACGCAGGCCGCGACGTGCCACCTTGTCTTCATAGGCCGGTCCGATGCCGCGTCCGGTGGTGCCGATCTTGGCGATACCGCGCGCCTTCTCGCGTGCCTGGTCCAGTCGCACGTGGTAGGGCAGGATCAGCGGACAGGCGGGTGACAGACGAAGCCGCTCACGCACCGGGACGCCTTTCGCCTCCAGCGTCTTGATCTCGTCGATCAGCGCTTCCGGCGAGAGTACGACCCCGTTACCGATGACGCAGATCTTGTCGTCGCGCAGCACGCCGGAGGGGATCAGGTGAAGGACGGTCTTCTCGCCGTCGATGACCAGTGTATGGCCGGCGTTATGCCCGCCCTGGAAACGAACCACGGCGCTGGCGGACTCGGTCAGCAGGTCGACGACCTTACCCTTGCCTTCATCGCCCCACTGGGTTCCCAATACGACTACGTTCTTACCCATTGCTCTCGTCTCTCGGTCAGCTCGTCGCGATCATCCGATCGCGAACAGTACGCTCTCTCGACGTCGGCTCGTACCCGTCGTCGACTCAGTTCAGCGGCTCGATTCGCCAGGCGCCATCCTTGAAGGCCAATTGGCGATCGCAACGGTGCGTTTCCGGGCCGGTCTGCTGGTCCGGAAGCGCTTGAATGACACGCTCTCCCTGAGCGCGCAGCGCGGCAATGACCTCATCGAGCGCCGCGTGGGTCGACACCGGCGCCCAGACTCCCTCGATGCCGGGTTCGCGCGTTGCCAGGGTCGCGAGTGGCTTGAGGTCCATCGAGAACCCCGTCGCCGGGCGAGGACGCCCGAAATCTCGCCCGGTATCGTCGTATCGTCCGCCTTTCGCGAGCGCCTGGCCGTAACCCGGCACGTAGGCGGCGAAGACCATGCCGGTGTGGTACTGATAGCCGCGAAGCTCTGCCAGATCGAAGTAGACCGACACGTCCGGATGGGCATCACTTACCGCCCGGTGCAGCCGCACGAGCTGATCGAGCGACGCCTGAACCGCGTCGGGCGCCGCGGCCAACGACGTCTGCGCCTGATCCAGCACCTCGGCCCCGCCGTGCAGTCGCGGCAGTTCACAGAGCATACGGGCGAGGTGACTATCGTCGACGTGCTCGGCGACGAGCTTGTCGATGGCGTTGAACGCCTTGCGCTCGATCGCTTCGAAAAGCGAACGCTCGGCATCGGCCGGCCAGTTCGCGGCGCGAATCAGCTCGCGATAGATCGTGATGTGGCTTAGCGCCAGATGGATGTGAGTCGCGCCCGCCGCCTCGAGACTCGATAGCGCAAGCTTCAGCACTTCGATATCCGCCTCGAGACCGGCATGCCCGAAGAGTTCCACGCCCACCTGGGTCGGGCTACGTCCGCCCTGATGCTTGTCGGCCTGGGCACGCAGCACGGTCGTGCAGTAACACAGGCGCACCGGACCTTCGCGCTTGAGCGAGTGAGCGTCCATTCGCGCCACCTGCGGCGTGACATCGGCACTCGCGCCCATCATCCGCCCTGTGAGCTGATCGGTCAGCTTGAAGGTCTGCAGGTCAAGATCGGTACCGGTACCGGTCAGCAGCGAGTCGAGAAATTCGACGGCCGGCGGCATCACCAGGTCGTAGCCCCAGCGGTCGTAGAGATCGAGCAGCGTCCGGCGCAGCTCTTCCATGCGGGTCGCCTGGGGCGGCAGGACTTCATCCATGCCGTCGGGGAGCAACCAGCGGTCAGCGATCGTCATGAGCCTGTCCTGCCAAGCGGTATTACTGTCGGGGTGAGGAAATCACAAGCGTTTCGGGTCGCCTCGGCACCCGGCGCTCCCCCCAGGGGGACACATCACACTTGCGTTTTGCACAAAAAAGCCGGGCTTCACCCGGCGTCGAAAATGGTACCACGAAATGCCCGCGGGAGAATCCCGCGGGCATTCGCTGTGCGATCACTCAGCGGCCGTCGTTTCCGGCGTCGGCGTGTCGAGGTAGCGGAAGAAGTCGCTGTTTTCCGGACTCAACACCAGTAGATCCTGCCCCTCGCCGCTGAAGCTCTCGCGATAGGCGCGCATGGAGCGATAGAAGGCGAAGAAATCCGGATCCTGCTGATAGGCGCCAGCGTAGATCCGCGCGGCCTGGGCATCGCCCTCGCCTCGCGTGGTCTCCGCCTCCTGACGTCCGCTCGCGAGGACTTCCTGGCGCTGGCGGTCGGCATCGGCACGGATCGCTTCGGCCTGCTGCGAGCCCTCGGCACGATAGGTGCGCGCTGCCTGCTCACGCTCGGAGTTCATGCGCTCGTAGACCGCCTGCGTGACCTCGGTCGGCAGCTCGATGCGCTTCACCCGAATATCGAGAATGTGCACGCCAAGTTCGTCGCGCATGGCGGCGTCGAGCTGCTCGACCGGCTCGACCATCAGCTCTTCGCGTGCGCCCTCGACGGTATCCGGCCCTTTGTCCTCGCCGACCAGCCCGGCACGATCACTTTCGGCCGCGATACGCTCTTGGATGATGTCGGACATCTGCGTCTGGCCGAACTTGTTACGCAGCGCTTCGTCGGTTCGTGGCGCGATCAGGTTTTCAGCCACCTGAATGTTGCCTCGAGTCGCCTCGTAGAACTGCTGCGGATTGGCGATCCGCCACTTGACGAAGGAGTCGACGATAACCGCCTTCGAGTCCGCCGTGATATAGCGAGTGGCGCTGGAATCGACGGTCTGCACCCGGGTATCGAAGATACGAACGGTGTTGAACACCGGCAGCTTGAAATGCAGCCCCGGGCCGATCTCGTTCTCGATCACTTCGCCAAAGCGCAGCTTGATGGCCCGCTGCGTCTCGTTGACGATATAGAAGCTGGCGCTGGCGAACCAAGCCAGCAGCGCCAGAATGATCACGCCGATCAGCGCACGATTGTTAAACATTAGCGCCCCTCCCGCAGGCTGGAACCACTCGTCTGCTGACGCGAGCTACTACCACTGCTGTTCATGTGATCGACTACCTGCCGTGAGATCTGCTGAAGCTGCTCCAGATTCATCGACGACGCGTTATTGCCGCCGCGTGACGTTCCATCGCTCTGCATCTGATTGAGCGGCAGTACGGTCACGGCTTCACTGTCGCCGAGATCGACGAGCGCCTTCGGCGTGTTCGACAGTACCTCGCTGACGGTCTCGAGATAGAGCCGCTGACGTGTGACTTCCGGAGCCTGCTGATATTCACCCAGCAGCGAGTTGAAGCGATTCGTCTGACCCGTGGCATCGGCAACTATCGCAGCCTTGTAACCCTGCGCTTCCTCGAGGAGACGCTGCTTTTGACCCTGCGCTTCGAGCACTACGGCCTGGCTATACGCGTTGGCCTGGTTGATCGAGCGCTGACGCTCTTCGCGGGCGCGGATGACGTCGTCGAAGGCATCCTGCACGCGATCCGGCGGCGAGGTCGACTCGACGTTGACCGTCTGCAGGCGCAGCCCGGTGCCGTAGGCCTCCATGTAGGCGCTGAGCCGTTCGAAAACGCGCTGCCCCAGACGATCGCGCCCGGTCGTGAGGATTTCCTGGAGCGGCATGTTGCCGACTTCCTGGCGCAGCGCCGAATCCATCGCATTCTGCAGCGTCATTTCCGGCTGATTGACGTTGACCAGAAACGCATGGGCGTCGCTGACCACGTACTGCGCGGAGACGCTCACGCGAACGATGTTTTCATCGCTGGTCAGCATCGAGTCCGACTGGTTAGCGGACCGAATGCTGGTGACGTTGACGTTCTCTACCTGATCGACGATCGGTGGATTCCAGTGAAGTCCGGGATTCAACGTCTGAGTGTACTTACCGAAGCGGAAGACGACCCCGCGCTCGGACTGATCGATGAGGTGAAAACCGGATGCCGCCCAGATTACCGCAGCGACCACCAGCACGACGACCGGCAGGATAAAGGGATTGCGCTTACCCCCGCCGCCGCCGGGCTCGCCGCCGTCACCGCCACTGCTACGCTTGCCGCGGCCACCGAGCAATCGCTGGATCTTGTCCTGGAACTTCTTCAAGGCTTCATCGAGATCCGGCGGACCTTGATTGCCATTGTTACCATTGTTACCACCATTACCGCTCGGACGACGGCCCCCACCGCCTCCCCAAGGGTCCTGCTGGTTGTTGCCCCCACCAGGCTCGTTCCAAGCCATACCTAAGTCTCCACTGATGCAGTCAAAGCCGTTGCGTCAGGCATGGGGAGCAGTAGCCGCCGGGGCGCACCCTGGCGAACGACGGATTGGCTCGAACTGATGTCGAATCGTTACCGCCCTGCGTGTCGGACCCTTGGGCCGCGATACTCCCCTGCGCGTTATTCCTCGCTTCAGACGCGTTCCCAGTCCGCGACCGTCGGCTTTTCCGAAGCGGGCAAGTAATCGTTGGCGCTTTCACCCAAGCGAGCCATCATCTGCATAAACTCCCGTCGGGGCAAGCGAATGTCCAGAATCGTCCGCCCTCCCTCGTCGAACGACTCTTCCTGCACCGCGTCGAGCTCGTGAAGCGCAGCGCGCAGCCGCCCCTGCTCCGGCGTCAGCGTCAGCTGCATGTCGAGAATGTCCTCTGCCAGCCATTCGCCGATTGCCTGATGTAAAAGCTCGAGACCGCGCCCGTCGCGCGCGGAGAGCCACACCACTTGGGGCAGTCCCTGACCGTCGCGCTCGATGCGTGGCGACGAGTCCATCAGATCGATCTTGTTCATGACCAGCAGACGCGGCACGTCGTCGGCATCGATTTCGGAGAGGACTCGGTCGACCTGCGCCACGTTGAGTTCGCGGTCCGGATCGGCCGCGTCGATGATGTGAACGAGCAGACTCGCTTCCGTCGCCTCCTGTAGCGTCGCCTGGAAGGCTTCCACGAGTTTGTGCGGCAGATGCCGAATGAAACCGACGGTATCGGCGAGCACCACCTGACCGACATCGGGCACGCTCAGACGTCTCAGCGTGGGATCGAGCGTGGCGAAGAGCTGATCGGCGGCATAAACCTCGGCGGCCGTGATCGCGTTGAACAGCGTCGATTTACCGGCGTTGGTATAGCCGACGAGCGACACGCTGGGCACCTCGGCGCGGGCTCGCGCACGCCGGTTCTGATCGCGCTGCTTGCGGACCTTCTCCAGACGTTTGTGAATCGCCTTGATGCGGGCGCGCAGCAGGCGACGGTCGGTCTCCAGCTGAGTCTCGCCCGGACCGCGCAGACCGATACCGCCCTTCTGGCGCTCGAGGTGAGTCCAGCCGCGAATCAGTCGTGTCGAGACGTATTCGAGCTGAGCGAGCTCGACCTGCAGCTTGCCTTCGTGAGTTCGCGCACGCTGCGCGAAGATATCCAGAATCAGGCCCGTACGATCGAGCACCCGGCATTTCAGCGAACGTTCGACGTTACGCTCCTGCGAGGGCGTCAGGGCATGATTGAAAATGACGAGTTCGGCACCGTGGGTCTCGAGCGCGGCTTTCACCTCGTCGAGCTTGCCACTGCCAATGAAGGAGCGAGGATCGGGACGGCGACGACTCCCCTGAATCAGAGTCGCCGGCACCGCACCGGCGGACCGCACCAACTCCAGCAGTTCGCCGGAGTCTTCGCGGTCCTGCTCGTCCTGAAAGTCCACATGGACCAGAATCGCCGTTTCACCGGCGTCGGGACGTTCGAAAAACAATCACTACCTCTCGATCAGGATTCGAGTCCGGGCGCCGCGCTGGGATCCTGCGGCGGCAGACGAACGTTGCGAGATGGCACGACCGTTGAAATGGCGTGCTTGTAAACCATTTGACTGACGGTATTGCGCAGCAGAATGACGAACTGGTCGAAGGATTCGATTTGACCCTGCAGCTTGATGCCGTTTACGAGAAAAATGGAAACCGGGATGCGCTCCTTGCGCAGAATGTTCAGGTACGGGTCCTGAAGGGACTGTCCTTTGGACATGTGGCTCTCCCTAACGATGTTATGAATAGTGCTGTTTTAGTTGGGCGACGTTGCGCGTCGACTCGGCATCCTGTCGCGATGGCATTCATCGCCTGCAGTCGTCGTGACGAAGCCCACCATTTTACGCTAACTCCCGACTTCGCGCACGATTTTCGCCACATGCTCACCGGCTTCGGCGGCGCTGCTATCGACCCAGTGTAGCCCGGGCCAACGGCGCAACCAGGTCAATTGACGCTTGGCCAGTTGGCGGGTCGCCGCCGCGCCGCGTTCACGCAGTTCACCCATTTCGAAGGCGCCGTCGAGAGCCTCCCAGGCCTGCCGATAACCGACGCTTCGCATCGACGGTAGATCCCCATGAAGATCGCCGCGGCGCTTGAGCGCGGCCACCTCGTCCAGAAACCCAGCGTCGAGCATCGTATCGAAGCGCTCACCGATACGCTGGTGAAGCACGGCACGCTCTGAGGGCGCGAGAGCAATGGACAACAGCCGATAAGGAAAGTTTTCCCGATGCTGTTCGCGCCAGTGTTCGCTGATCGGCACGCCAGTGAGTTCGAACACCTCCAGCGCGCGAATCAGCCGCTGGCGATTGTTCGCGTGCATCGTCGCGGCAGCGACGGGATCGACCGACCGCAGTCGTGCATGGAGCGCCTCGAGGCCGTCGCGCTCTGCCTGCACCTCGAGCCGCTGGCGCAGTTCGGGCGCCGCCTGGGGGAGTGTCGCAACGCCTTCGACCAGTCGCTTGGCGTACATCATGGTGCCGCCGACGAGCAGCGGCGTCCTGCCCCTGGCGGTGATCTCCGCCATCGCCGCATGGGCATCGCGGCAGAACTCGGCGGCCGAATAGCTCTCGGCCGGATCGCGAATGTCGATCAGTCGATGCGGCGCTCGGGCGAGCTCCTCCGCGCTCGGCTTGGCAGTACCGATGTCCATGCCGCGGTAGACCATCGCCGAATCGACGCTGATCAGCTCGCAGCCGAACCGCTCGTGCAGGGCGATCGCCGTATCGGTCTTGCCCGCCGCGGTGGGACCGAGCAGGAGAATGGCGAGCGGACGCGGATCGTGAGTCATGAGGGACGGGGTCTTGTCGGGAATCGCCGCTCGGCGGCGCCAGCGGTCGGGCTGGCGCTTGCTACCGGCGACGAAGGAGTGAACGTGAGCGTGGCATCACTGCCCGCGCAGAAAGAGCTTGTCGAGCTGGGCCATGGACATCTCGGTCCAGGTCGGACGACCGTGATTGCACTGACCGCTGCGCTCGGTTCGCTCCATGTCGCGCAGCAGCGCGTTCATCTCCGGAACCGTCAACAGGCGATTGGCGCGCACGCTGCCGTGGCAGGCCATGGTGCTGAGCAGTTCGTTGATGCGAGTCTCGAACCGATCGGAACGACCGTAGCGCTCGAGATCGCTGAGCATGTCGCGAATCAGCGGTTCGATGTCTCCGTCCGCCAGCAGCGCCGGTACCTGACGCACCAGCAGCGTCTCCGGACCGGCGACGTCGAGTTCGACGCCGAGCCGCGAGAACGCCTCGCGCTCCCGCTCGGCGGTCTCCATCGCCGCCGCGCCCACGGCGATCGACACCGGTACCAGCAGCGGCTGCGCCTGCAGCGCCCCGGCGTGAATCTGGCCCTTCATGCGCTCGTAGACGATACGCTCGTGGGCGGCGTGCATGTCCACCACGACCATGCCGCGCTCGGTCTGGGAGAGAATGTAGACACCGTGGAGCTGCGCCACGGCGTAGCCGAGCGGCGGCGCCTGGGTCTCGTCCACTTCGCCGAGCGTCGTCGATGGCGACACCGGCCGCTCGGCCTGCGCTATCTCGGCCGCATCGCCCCCCGGCGCGCCCTGCGCCCGAGGCGTCAGCAGCGTGGACTCGTGATCGGGGTGCAGCGCCTGATAGCCCGCCATGAACTCGCGAACTCGCTGCGCCGGCGGGCGATCCTGAGAATAACCGCCACCCCCAGTGCCACCGCCGACACCACCCGCCTGCCCCGCCAGCGGCATCCGCTGCTGCTGCCAGCTCGGCGAGGCGGCCTCGTCGGCAGAAGGCACCGCACTCGATGTCGCCGCCGACGGCGTCTCGTTGGCGACCGGCTGTGTCTCGCCACCGGCGGCGTTGGGTCGCACTTCGGCGAGCGCCCGATGCAGGCTCGAGAAGAGAAAGTCGTGCACCAGGCGGCCGTCGCGGAAGCGCACTTCATGCTTGGTCGGATGCACGTTGACGTCGACCACGCGCGGGTCGAGCTCCAGATAGAGCACGAAGACCGGATGTCGTCCGTGGAACATCACGTCGCGGTACGCCTGGCGAATGGCGTGGGCGACGAGGCGGTCGCGGACCACCCGCCCGTTGACGAAGAAGTACTGCTGGTCCGCCTGCGCGCGCGAGTAGGTCGGCATTCCTACCCAGCCATGAAGCCGCATGCCCGAGGCTTCCATCTCCAGGTGCAGCGCCTCGGTGAGAAAGCGTTTGCCGAGCAGCGCGCCGATGCGTCGCTCTCGCCCGCCCTGATCACTGGCGACGGCGGGCAGCTGATGAACCACTTTCTGGTTGTGCTTGAGCAGCCAGGCAACGTCGAACCGCGATAGCGCCAGTCGTCGAACGGCCTCCTCGACATGCCCGAACTCGGTCTTCTCGGCGCGCAGGAACTTGCGTCGCGCCGGCGTATTGAAGAAGAGATCGCGCACCAGCACCGAGGTCCCACGGGGGTGCGGCGCCGGCGTCACCCGCGGCTCCATCTGGCGTCCTTCGGCGACCACGCGCCAGCCCCCGGTCGGGTCGTCGTCGGCGTTGGAGATGAGTTCGAGTCGAGACACCGCACTGATCGAGGCCAGCGCCTCGCCGCGAAAGCCGAGGCTCGCCACGTCCTCGAGATCCTCGAGGGAAGCGATCTTGCTCGTGGCGTGCCGCGACAGCGCCAGCGGCAAGTCGTCCTCTTCGATCCCGCTACCGTCGTCGCGCACCCGAATCAGGCGCGCGCCGCCCGCCTCCAGCTCGATCTCGATGCGCCGGCCGCCGGCATCGATGGCGTTCTCCACGATCTCCTTGACCACCGACGCCGGGCGCTCGACCACCTCGCCGGCGGCAATCTGGTTGGCCAGGCGCGGGTCGAGCACGCGGATACGCGTCGCCTCGCTCATCGATTGCCTCCCTTGCAGGTCATCGGGCGAGATGCGGTTTCGATGCCGTTCATGGCAGCGTCAGCACCTGACCCACTCGCAGAATGTCACTGTCCAGGCCGTTCGCCTGCTTGAGCGCCTGCATTGTGATGCCGTTGCGATTCGCCACGGTGGATAGCGTATCGCCGGCACGCACCCGATATTCGTTGCTGGCGCCGCCGCGCCCCTGATCCCGCTGCCATGCCAGTAGACTGGAGGGTGGCGGATGCTGACGAAAGTGCGCGACGATCCCCGCGAAGATGGCCTGGGCCAGCTGCGCCTGATGACCCGAGGAGCGCAGCTGCGCCTCCTCTTTCGGGTTGGAGATGAAGCCGGTCTCGACCAGCAGCGACGGAATGTCGGGCGACTTCAGCACCACGAAGCCGGCCTGCTCGACCCCGGACTTGTGCAGCTTGTTGATCCGACCCAGCTGGTCGAGCACCTGACCGCCGGTCGCCAGCGAATCGTTCATCGTCGCCGTCATGGTCAGATCGAGCAGCACCCCGCGCAGCACTTCATCCTTGTCATCGAGACTCAGACTGCCGTCGACGCCGCCGATCAGATCCGCCTGGTTCTCGCTGGCGGCCAGCCAGCGGGCACTTTCGGAGGTCGCCCCGCCCTGGGAGAGCGCGTAGACCGAGCTACCGTAAGGCTGACTGCTGCGCACGGCGTCCGCGTGAATGGAGACGAAGAAGTCCGCCTTCTGCTGTCGCGCGATCAGCGTGCGCTGACGCAGCCCGACGTAGTAGTCGTCGTCACGCGTCAGAATCGCCTTGAAGCCCGGCGTACCGTCGATACGATTCTTGAGCTTGCGGGCGATCTCGAGCACCACATCCTTCTCACGCGTCCCGCTCGGTCCGATCGCCCCCGGATCCTCGCCGCCGTGCCCCGCGTCCACGGCGATGATGATGTCGCGCTTGGGATGCGGCTGTGCCTCCACGGTCGCCGCCACCTGGCTGGGGGTCTCGACGTTGCCCTGGACGACCGCTTCGGTCTGGGCACGCTGCGCGGTGATCTCCTGGTCGCGAATCATCGCCTCGATGGGATCGATCGGGTCGCTCACTGCGCTTGCCCCGGGGTAGTCGAGATCGACCACCAGGCGGTCGCTGTACTGATCGTTCGGCGGCAGCGTGAAACTCTTGGGTGCCACGTTACGGTTGACGTCGAGCACGACGCGCAGCCCACCGCCTTCGCGCGTCCCGGTGCGTACCGCATCGATGGCGCTGCCCTGAAGATCGAGATCGTCGACGTTGAACGACAGGTCGCTGCTATCGACGTCGATCACCACGCGATCGGGGTCGTTGAGGGTGAAGACATTGGCGCTCGCCGGCGACGACATGTCGAAGACCAGACGCACGTGGTCCGGTGCCGCCCACAGGCGGATATTGTGGATGTCGGCCGCGCTTGCCTGGCCGGCGATCCCGAGAGACGCCAGCGCCAATGCCCCGAACGCCCAGCGCCGTCGATGGCCGCTCGCGAGCGGCATCGAGCGCAAGGTTCTCGCCTCGAAAGGCGTCCCCAGGCAAGCGCTGGCGAGGCGTCCACTGCGGCCCACCGCGCCTAGAAGGAGACCCAAGCCGCGCATCACGCAGGCGATCGTCGCGCCTAGCCATGTCGCCATGGCGTGCCATCGGCGAGCGCTATCGCGCGCGTCGTGCCTCGCGGCCCTGAAAACAGCTGTCAACATTCATTTTCCTTGTGACTCGAGATGTCGCGAAGATCCGCCGGCACCGCCGCGAGCACCGCCTGGCCCCGGGCGGTGCACGCCGTCGCCCGCGCCGTGCGCCCGCTCTCCACGGTCGTCAAATGGATCTCCAGGTCCGGCACGGGCAGCCAGCCAGCGCCCCGGCTCGGCCACTCGATCAGACTCAGGGCCTGCTCGCCGAGCATGTCGCGGGCCCCCAGGAACTCGAGCTCCTCGGGGTCGCCCAACCGGTAGAGATCGAAATGATAGATTCGATGCTCGCCAAGCTCATAGGGCTCGACCAGCGTGTAGGTAGGACTCTTCACCGCCCCGGCATGGCCATGGGCACGCAGCACGCCGCGGGCGAGCGTGGTCTTCCCCGCGCCCAGGTCGCCGAGAAGGTGGACTCGCCCGCGTCCGTCGAGCGCGTGTCCCAGGGCTTCTCCCAGGGCAACCTGGGCGGCTTCGTCGCTAAGCGTGATCGGCATGAGGTCAGCTTTGGTAAGGGTTGGCCAGACGTCGCGCATAGGATGCCAGATCGCTCGCGAGCAGACCACGCTCTCCCCCTGCCTTGGCGGCCGCGTCGGCGGCGAGGGCATGAATCAGGACGCCGAGACGTGCCGCCTGCGATAGCGATCCGGTCTGACCCACCAGGCCAGCGATGATGCCGGTCAGGGCATCGCCCATGCCGCCGCTGGCCATGCCCGGGTTACCGAAGGGACAGAGCTCGAGAGTCTCGCCATCGAAGATCAGCGTACCCGCCCCCTTGAGCACGACCACGCCGCCGAATCGCGCCTGCAGGGCGGTAACCGCCGCGCGCCGGTCCTGCTGTATCTGGGCGGTGGAGCAACCCAATAGGCGGCCGGCCTCGCCCGGATGCGGGGTAAGCACCCAGTCATCGCGTCGCACGCCGTCGAATCCCTCCGCCAGCAGGTTGAGCCCGTCGGCATCGACCACGCAGGGTTTGCCAGCCGCCAGCGCGCTCGCGAGTGCCGCCTGCCCCCAGGCGCCGCTGCCGAGCCCGGGGCCGACGGCGATGACGTCGGCGGACGCGACGAGTCCGGCGAGATCCGCACTGCCGCGCACGCCGTGCGCCATGATTTCGGGAAAGCGAGTCAGGCTCGCGGTGACGTGAGCCGGGTCCGTGGCCAGCGTCACCTTGCCGGCGCCCAGACGGGCGACCATTTCGCTGGTCATCAGCGCCGCACCGCCCATGCCCGGACCGCCGGCGATGACCAGCGCGTGGCCGTGCGCGCCCTTGTGGCTGTTGGGCGAGCGCGTCGGCAGCGCCACGGCGATGTCGTGACGCGACTGACGCCAGGCGACGGGCAAGACATCCGAATGCGCCGCGGGTGTCACGCCGAGCGACACATAGACGATTTCGCCGACATGATCGAGGGCGGGGCCGGTATGCAGGCCCAGTTTGTCGGCGATGAAGGTCACCGTCAGCGTTGCGCGCACCGCCTCGCCGGCAACGAAACCGCTATCGACGTCGACGCCGGAAGGTACGTCGACGGCAAGAACCGGTGCGCCGTGCGTGTTGATCCGAGCGATCGCCGCGTCGAAAGGGGCGCGAGGCGCACCGTGGGTGCCCGTTCCCAGCAGCGCATCCACCAGCACGTCACCCTCGAGCGCCAGTGCCGGCGTCCAGGCCACCGGCTCGAGACCGGCCGCCTGCGCGAGCCTCGCGGCCTGGGCGGCGCCACCGTCGAGTCGCTCGACCGGCGTGACCGCGACCAGCTGGACATCGATGCCTTGCGCCGCCGCCAGCGCCGCCACCACGTAGCCGTCGCCGCCGTTGTTGCCGCCGCCGCACAGCACGCAGAGTCGCGGGGTTTGCGGCCAGCGCGCGCGAAGCGTGTCGAAGGCGGCTTCGCCGGCGCGACGCATCAGCGCGAAATCGTCGTTCTCGGCCGCCATCGCACGGCGATCGAGTTCGCGCACCTGGTCGGCCAGATAGAGGGGGCGCTGAGGGGATGAAGCGGACATTGAGGCTCCTTTCAAAGGGGAATCACGCGCGTCTGGCTAGGGCATCACGAGACGCGACGACCGGCTCACGCCGGGAAAACGACCGGGCGCTGAGCACGCCCCGGCGATGACCGTTGGGCCGGGTATCCAACGCGATGCCGCGACTCGGCGCGTGTCGACGCCGACCGATGTGGTGTAGGGTAGCCGCCCACGCTGCTCTCGACCGTCTCCGTTGTCCGACCCAGCCGTATGATTCAAACCGTATGACCCAAACCCTATGACTCAGCGCGCCGACACCTCATCCTCTGGCGATCACGCCCTCGATCTCGACGAACTGGCCTCCCAGGTCAAAATGTGGGGACGAGAGCTTGGCTTTCAGGCGATCGGCATCACCGATACCGACCTCGAGAGCCACGAGCGCTACCTCGAGCGCTGGCTCGAAGCGGGCCATCACGGCGAGATGAGCTACATGGAGAAGCACGGCACCAAGCGCACCCGCCCCGCGGAGCTGGTGCCGGGCACGCTTCGCGTCATCAGTGCGCGCATGGATTATCTGCCGCCGGAGGTCGAGACCACCCGCGTACTGGGACAGCCCGACAAGGCCTACGTTTCACGCTACGCACTGGGTCGCGACTACCACAAGCTGATCCGCAAGCGTCTCGACCAGCTCGCCAAGCGCATCGAGCAGGCGGTGGGCCCCTTCGGCTACCGCGCCTTCGTCGACTCCGCGCCGGTCATGGAGCGGGCGCTGGCGCAGAAGGCCGGCATCGGCTGGTTCGGCAAGAACGCCATGCTGCTCGACCCCAAGGCCGGCTCGCTGTTCTTTCTCGGCGAGCTCTATACCGACCTGCCGCTGCCGGTGGACGAGCCCTTCACCCGGGAGCACTGCGGCTCCTGCTCGAGCTGCCAGACCGCCTGCCCCACCGACGCCATCGTCGACGACAAGGTGATCGACGCCCGGCGCTGCATCTCCTATCTCACCATCGAGCTGCACGGCGCGATTCCGCTCGAATTCCGCCGCGCCATGGGCAACCGGGTCTACGGCTGCGACGACTGCCAGCTCTTCTGTCCGTTCACTCGCTTCACGCGGGCGAGCGACGAGCCGGACTTCGCGCCACGCCACGACCTCGATCGCGCCGAGCTGGTGGATCTGTTCGCCTGGGGCGAGACGGAGTTCCTGAAGCGCACCGAGGGCAGCCCGATCCGGCGCATCGGCTATGAGCGCTGGCTGCGCAACCTGGCCGTCGGCCTCGGCAATGCGCCCTACAGCGAGCGTGTGGTCGCCGCGCTGCGCGCCCGTCTCGCCTACCCGTCGGATCTGGTGCGCGAGCACGTGCGCTGGGCGCTCGAGGAGCAGCGGCTCAAACGCCAGGCGCGCATTGCCACGGGCTGAACGTCTCCACAGAGAGCCATCGCTAGCGCGCGCCGTTAGGCCGTTAGACAGTCACCGTCGGAACGCGGCCCGCGTCAGGGCATCCTGAGAAACGTCTTGCGATAGTGCGAAAGCTCCGCCAGCGATTCCCGAATGTCATCCAGTGCCTGGTGAGTGTTGCGCTTGGAGAAACCTTCCAGTGCCTTGGGATTCCAGCGCTTGGCCAGTTCCTTGAGCGTGGAGACATCCACGTTGCGATAGTGGAAGAAGTCGTTGAGCACCGGCATCTCCCGCTCCAGAAAACGGCGATCCTGATGCACGCTGTTGCCGCAGACCGGCGACGTGCCCGGCACGACGTACTGGGCGAGAAAGTCCAGCGTGCGCCGCTCGGCCTCGGCAGTATCGATCTCGCTGCCCTGGACGCGCTCGATCAGACCGGAGTCGCCGTGGGTCTTGCGGTTCCAGTCGTCCATGCCGTCGAGCAGCGTATCGGGCTGATGCACCGCGAGCACCGGGCCTTCCGCGACGAGATTGAGATCGCCGTCGGTGATCAGCGTGGCGACTTCGATGATGCGCTCGCGGTTGGGGTCGAGGCCGGTCATCTCGAGATCGATCCAGACCAGCAGGTCTTGGCGAGGCGTGGCATCGGTGTTTGGGGTGGCGGACATGCATCGCTCCAGAAGGTGCGGCCGTGAAAGCGCCAGGCGCGGGCGGACACGGCGGTCGGGTATGGCTACAATGCGCGCCATTCTACTCACCCGCCGGGCCCCCGGCCACGACCCGAGGAGTCGCCGTCCCCATGAGCCGACGCAAGCTGACCCGCCAACAGCGCTGGCGCGTGGAAAAGGTTCAGGCCGAGCGCGCCGAGCGTGCCAACCGCCGCGCCGAGCGTGACGAGGCGTCACTCGATGCCGGCGAGCACGGTGCCGAACGCCCGGGCCGGGTCGCGGCGCATTTCGGTCGCAGCCTCGAAGTGGAAGCGCACGATGCCGACGGTGCACTGACCCGCCATCGCTGCCACCTGCGTGCCAATCTGGAAGGCCTCGTCACCGGCGACCGCATCGTCTGGCGGGAAGCCGCCGACGGCACCGGTGTGGTCGTCGCCCGCGGCGAGCGGACCAGCGTCCTGGAGCGTCCCGACGCCCGCGCCCAGATGCGGCCGGTGGCGGCGAACATCGACCAGATCCTGATCGTCGTCGCCAGCGAACCCGCCCCCTATGGCAACCTGATCGACCGCTATCTGGTCGCTGCCGAGAATACCGGTATCGCCCCGGTGCTGGTGCTCAACAAGTCCGACCTGCTGCCCGATCAGGGCGGCGAGGCGCGCGAGCTACTGTCTCGCTACGCCACGCTCGGCTATACGGTCATCGAGGCCTCGGCACGGGTCGACCACGGCCTCGGCGGCCTTCACGCCCAGCTCGACGGGCGCACCTCGGTCTTCGTCGGCCAGAGCGGCGTCGGCAAGTCCTCGCTGATCGATCGCCTGCTGCCGGAAGAGACGTTGCGCATCGGCGCGCTCTCGGAGGAGTCGCGCAAGGGCAAGCACACCACCACCACGGCCCGACTCTATCCGCTGCCGAGAAACGGCGAGCCGGGTGCGGCGCGCCAGGGCGATCTGATCGACTCCCCCGGCATCCGCGAGTTCGGCCTGTGGCACCTCGACGAGCAGCAGATCGCCGATGGCTTCATCGAGTTTCAGCCCCTTCTCGGCGCGTGCCGCTTCCGCGACTGCCGCCACCGTGCCGAACCCGGCTGCGCCCTGCTCGACGCCGTCGAGCGCGGCGCGATCCATCCGCAGCGCTTCGCTAGCTTTCAGCGCATCCGCGACGACGTCGCCGCGGCCCGATGACCGCCAGGAAACCCATCTGCGGCGATCTTTTGGGTAGTGGCGACGCCTCGAGAGCCAATGACGGCTAGCCGGACTCGCCGAGCGAAGATCAATCGAGGCAAAAAGCGGCGAGAAGACGGAGTTTACGTGCTTGTAAATGAGGACTTCGAGCCGCTTTTTAACGAAGAGTGGTCGAGCGCAGGCAGTGCGGATCAGCCCTCGAACAGCATCAGGATCGACAGCGCAAACAGCACCCACATGGCCGGACGCACCTCGTGGGATTTGCCCACGCCCACCTTGACCACCACGTAGGTGAGAAAGCCGAACACCACGCCGTGAGTGATCGAGTAGGTGAGCGGGATCAGGATCATCGCCACGAACGCGGGGATGGCGTCGTCGTACTGCTGCCAGTCGATGGTGCGAATCGGCGAGAGCATGAAGACCCCTACCATGATCAGCGCCGGCGCCGTGGCGATGGTCGGCACCAGTGCCAGCAGCGGCGATAGAAACAGAAACGGCAGGAACAGCAGCCCCGCGATCACCGCCACCAGGCCCGTACGGCCACCCTGGCTGATCCCCGCGGCGGACTCGACGTAGGCGTTGGCCGGGCTGGTGCCCAACGGCGCGGAGATCAGCGCCGAGGCGGCATCCACCATCATCGAGCGGCGAATGTTCTGCGGCTCGCCGTTTTCATCCAGCAGGTTGCCCGCCTGACAGACGCCGATGAAGGTCGACATCGCATCGAAGAAGGTGGTGAACAGGATCACGAAGATGAACGGCCAGTAGCCGATGGAAAGCGCGCCGAGGAAATCGACTTGACCCATGGCGCTGAAATCCGGCCAGGCGAAGATGCCCTGGAAGTTGACCAGCGTCGCCGTTGCGCCGTCCGGCGACCAGGCGCTGCCGTCGCCCCAGAGCCGACCGATGGGAATCGCCATCAGCGTGGTGAGCACGATGCCGATGATCAGCGCGCCCTGAACGCCGCGAGCCACCAGCACCGCGGTGATGCCAAGACCGATCAGGAAGGTGATCAGCGTCGGTGACATCTCGCCGAGCCCCACTACCGTTGCCGGGTTGGAGACCAGTAGCCCGGCGTTGACCAGGCCGATCACGGTGATGAACAGCCCGATGCCGCAGGCGATGGCGTGGCGCAGCGTGGCGGGAATCGCGTCGACCACGTAGCGGCGCACGTTGAACGCGGCGAGTATCGCGAAGAGCACGCCGGACCAGAACACGCACCCGAGCGCCGTCTGCCAGGGGATGCCGGCGCCGAGCACCATGGTGTAGGCGAACAGCGCATTGATGCCCATGCCCGGCGCAACGAGCACCGGGTTACGCGCGTAGAGCCCCATCATCACGCTGCCGAAGAAACTGATGATGACCGTGGCCGTCAGCGCGCCGGCGAAGGGGACGCCCGCGCCGGAGAGAATCGCGGGGTTGACCACGATGATGTACATCGCCGCCAGAAAGGTGGCCACCCCGGCCAGCACTTCGGTCCTGACGGAAGTCCCTCGCGAGCGCAGTGAGAAGTAGTTGTCGATCACGCAGCAGTCTCCTGGCGATGGATTGTCATTGGAAAGGCCTTGTCGTGGGGACAGGATCGAGAGGCGCCCCTCGAGGGCGCGCAGTATACCGGATCGAGAATCCGTCGCCAGCCGCCGGGCCGCTCGCCTACCCCGCCTCGGCGGGACTGTGCCATCATCGAGGGATCGACGCGGATCGCCCGCGCTCGCTTCCACTTGTGCCAACGGGAGGGCCCATGAGCTCCGAGCAGCCCCAGCTACCCTTGATACTCGAGCCTTCGACGCTCGCCGAGCATCTCGGCGCCGACGACATCCTCATCGTCGACGTCCCGCTCAAGGCCGAAAACTATCGCCAAGGTCACGTGCCGGGGGCGGTCTTTCTCGACCATCGCCGCCTGCTCGCCGGCAGCGGCGACGTTCCCAACGACGTGCCCTCGGAGGCCGCGCTCGGCGAGCTGTTCTCCGCGCTCGGTCTGTCGCCGGACACTCACGTCGTCGCCTACGACGACGAGGGCGGCGGCTGGGCCGGCCGGCTGCTGTGGACGCTGGAACTGATCGGCCACCGTCGCTACTCCTATCTCAACGGGGGCATTCACGCCTGGCGAGCCGACGGCCAGCCGGTTTCCACAGAGGAGACCCGCCCGGCGCCCAGCGACTACGAGGCGGCCTATCTCAACCCGCAGGTGCAGATCCGCCACCAGGAACTGCTCGAGCGCTTGGACGAACGTGAGCTCGCCGTCTGGGACGCCCGCTCGCCGGAAGAGTACCGCGGCGAGAAGGGTAACAATCGTAAGCTCGGCCATATCCCGGGGGCGGTGAACTTCGACTGGCTCGACGTCATGGATCGCCAGCGCGACCTGCGCCTGCGCGACTATGCCGAGCTGGTCCACGATCTCGAGATCCGCGGGCTGACCCCGGACAAGGAGATCGTCACTCATTGTCAGAGCCATCACCGCAGCGGGCTGACCTGGCTCGCGGCCAAGGCGCTGGGCTACGACAACGTGCGCGCCTACCCCGGCTCCTGGCAGGAGTGGGGCAATCGCGACGACACGCCGGTCGAACGCTGAAGCGTCGCGCCCGCCGGTTGCGCGGGGGTAGCCGTCGCTCTACCTTGTCCGCCCATTTCGCTCTCCGTCTCATCCATTGCCGAGGTCGCCCCTATCGTGGATCGCCAGGAACTCTTCGCCAACATTCAGCAGCCGCTGCCCCACCACGCGATCTCGCGGCTGATCGGCCAGATCGCCGAAAGCCGCCAGCCCTGGGTGAAGGACACCTTCATTCGCCGCTTCATCGACACCTACGGCGTCGACATGAGCGAGGCGCTGGAGCCGGACCCGGCGGCCTACGCCTGCTTCAACGATTTCTTCACCCGCGCGCTGAAGCCCGAGGCGCGCCCGCTCGGCGACGGGCTGCTCTCTCCCGCCGACGGCACGCTGTCACGCTTCGGGCGCATCGAGGGCGACACGCTGATTCAGGCCAAGGGGCAGTACTACTCCTTGGAGACGCTGCTCGGTGGCGATCACGATCGCGCCGCGCCGTTTCGCAACGGCAGCTTCGCCACGGTCTATCTCTCGCCCAAGGACTATCACCGGGTTCACATGCCGATGACCGGCACGCTCAGAGAGATGATCTACGTGCCGGGGCGGCTCTTTTCGGTGAACCAGGCGACGGCGAATCACGTACCGGGACTCTTCGCCCGCAACGAACGCCTGGTCTGTCTATTCGATACCCAGCACGGGCCGCTGGCGATGGTGCTGGTCGGGGCGATGATCGTCGCTGCTATCGAGACCGTCTGGGCCGGTCAGGTCACGCCGCTCAGCGGCCAGGTCCAGACCACCCGCTTCGATGAGCCGGTGGTGATCGAGAAGGGCCAGGAGATGGGCCGCTTCAAGCTCGGCTCTACCGTGGTGATGTGTCTGGGGCGCGAGACCGGGTTCGCCGACTTCGACCCGACCGGCTCGCCGGTTCGCATGGGTCAGTCCCTTGGCGGCCTGCCAGGCATCGCCTGATCCCACCCTGACCGCTCCTCTTCGACAAGGCATTCAGATGACGCTCGAAATCTCCCGCAACGTAGCGATCCCCGACCACGAGATCGAGCTGCAGGCCGTGCGCGCGCAGGGCGCTGGCGGCCAGAACGTCAACAAGGTCGCCTCGGCGATTCACCTGCGCTTCGACATCCGCGCCTCGAGCCTGCACCCGGGGTTCAAGGAGAAGCTGCTGGCGCTCAAGGATCGCCGTATCACCCGCGACGGCGTGGTAGTGATCAAGTCTCAGGAGCACCGCACCCAGGAGCTCAACCGAGAGGCGGCACTGGTTCGGCTCAAGGAGCTGATCAAGCCGGTGCTCTACGGCGACAAGCCGCGTCGCGAGACGAAGCCCTCCCGCAGCGCCAAGCGCAAACGCACCGACCAGAAGACCCAGCGCGGCCAGAAAAAGCGCCTGCGTGGCAAGGTCGACGGCTGAACGACAACGCGCCGTGGGCCATGATCACCGCGAGGCGCCCGAACGCTATCGGCACGGGCGATCAGCACCTGCCAGCGGACTTCAGCAGCGCGGCGTCGAGAACGCCATCACTTCACTGAGGCTCGCCTTGCCCAGCGCCAGCTGGATCAGCCGGTCGAGCCCCAGCGCCACCCCGCTACCCGCCGGCATCCCCGCTTCGAGCGCGGCGACGAGCCGGTGATCGACATCGACCATCGGCTTGTCCAGCGCCTCGCGCTGGCGGTTGTCGCTCGCGAACCGCGCGGCCTGCTCGTCGGCATCCACCAGCTCGTCGTAGCCGTTGGCGAGCTCCACCCCCTGCAGATAGATCTCGAAGCGCGCCGCCACCTCGGCGCCGTCCTCGGGGTCGATTCGTCGGCGAGCGAGCGCGGCCTGGGCGGCCGGATAGTCGACGATTGCCTCGATGCTTTGGCGCCCGAGCTCGGGCTCGATGACCAGGCTCATCAGCAGATCCAGACACGTCTCGCGTTCGGCGTCTGCCATCGACAGATCACCGTGAGCCGACGACAGTTCGCGCAGCGTCTCGAGCGGCGTGGTGAAAGGGTCGACCTCGAGCCGCTCGCGAAAGAGATCGCGGTAGCGTCGGCGCGTCAGCGGGCCAGGGTCGCGATCGAGCACATGGCGGATCAACGCCGCGCACTCCTCGATCAGCCCCTCCAGCGAGAGCGCCGGGCGATACCACTCCAGCATGGTGAATTCGAGATTGTGGCGACGACCGACCTCGCCATCGCGAAAGCTGCGCGCGAGTTGGAAGATCGGGCCGCTCCCCGCCGCCAGCAGGCGCTTCATGTGAAATTCGGGGGAGGTCTGCAGCCAGAGCCGCTCGCGGCCGGCGGGCGTCGTCGCGGTCAGCGACAGCGAATCGAGGTGCGCATCGGTCGAGCCGCCGTGACCCAGCACCGGCGTCTCGACCTCGAGTACGTCTCGCTCGGCGAAGAAGGCGCGGACCCGCGCCAGCAGCCGTGCCCGCTGGCGCAGCGTCTCCAGGGTGGCGCTCGGGCGCCAGTCGCCGTTCGTCTCGGGTGGCGTCATGAGTGATAGACCTGGCTGCGGCCACCGTCGATGAGGATGTCGGTGGCGTTGATGAAGCGTGCTTCGTCGCTCGAAAGAAAGAGCACGGTGTTGGCGACCTCCTCCGGCTCGCCGAGACGCCGGCACGGTAGCAGCGCCACCTGCTCGCGACGGGCTTCGTCGCTCAGACCGTCGAGCCAGGCCTGGGCCGGCGGCGTGCGAATCAACCCCGGCGAAACCGAATTGACGCGAATCCCGCAGGCGGCGTACTCGATACCCAGCGAGCGAGTCAGGCCGATCAGGCCGTGCTTGGCGACGGGGTAAGGGAAAGCGCCGGGGATGATCTTGTGCCCGTGGACCGAGGCGACGTTGACCACGTTGCCGTACTCGCGCTCGAGCATCCCCGGCAGCACGGCACGCGTGCAGTGCCAGGCGCCTTCGAGATTGATGCCGAGGCAGCGGCGCCAGATCGCATCGTCGGTGGCGAGCGGGTCGGCGAAGACGTTGACCCCGGCGGCGTTGACCAGGATATCGATGCGGTCGAGCGGATCGAGCAGCTCAGCGATACTGCGCGCCACCGAGACCGAATCCGCGACGTCCGCCTTGACGCCGAGCACGGGCGACCCGAACGCCCGCTCGAGTCGGGCGCACTCACGCGCGAGTGCGTCGCCGTCCCGATCCAGCAGCGCCACTCTCGCCCCTTCGGCGAGAAAACACTCGGCGGAGGCAAGCCCGATGCCGCTGGCCCCGCCGGTGATCAGCGCGCGGCGTCCATTCAGTCTGCCCATGCCCAGCTCCTTGCCGCATCATCCCGCCGCGGCCACGTTCTTCAAGCCCTGACGACAAAGGCCACGCAATTGCGTGGCCCGGGATTGTGCCTCGGCGGCAACGGCTGTCTCGCGGCGTCAGGCGCGGGAGACGTACTCGCCGTTGCGCGTGTCGATCTTCAGGATTTCACCCTGATTGATGAACAGCGGCACGCGCACCACGGCACCGGAGGAGAGCGTGGCGGGCTTGGAACCGCCCTGAGCGGTATCGCCCTTGAGGCCAGGATCGGTCTCGGTCACTTCCAGCTCGAGGAAGTTCGGCGGCGTCACGGCAATGGCGTTGTCGTTCCACAGCGTCACGGTGTAGACCGCCTGCTCCTTCAGCCACTTTTCGACGTCGGCAATCGCTTTCTTGTCGACCGCGTACTGCTCGAAAGAGCCGTCGGTCTTCATGAAGTGCCACATGTCGCCGTCGGTGTAGACGTACTCCATGTCGAGATCCATCACGTCGGCGCCCTCGAGCGACTCACCGGACTTGAAGGTCCGTTCCCAGACGCGACCGGTGATGAGGTTGCGCAGCTTGACGCGATTGAACGCCTGCCCCTTGCCCGGCTTGACGTATTCGTTCTCGAGAATGTTGCAGGGGTCGCCGTCCAGCATCACCTTCAGGCCGCCCTTGAATTCGTTGGTAGAATGGTTCGCCATGTTTCCTCACTAATGAACGCTCGCGATCCTGTCGCGACGAAAACTTTCGCAAAAGGCGTCACGCCGACGGCGTGCGCTCAGACTCCGAGTGGTCCGCATGATAACCCGAACCCCGATCGCCGTGCATGACGCAGACGTGCATGACGCAGACGTGCATGACGCAGACGTGCATGACGCAGACGTGCATGACGCAGACGAGCATCGCGCCGGCGCGGCCTCTTGGCAGCGCCAGCTGAGCACAGCGATCACCGATCCGCTGGAACTCTGCCGCCGGCTCGGCCTGGACCCCACCTGGCTACCGGGTGCCGAGGCAGGCCATGCGCTGTTCGCCGTGCGTGTCCCCGAGGCGTATCTCGCCCGCATCCGACCGGGCGACGCAAGCGATCCGCTGCTGCGTCAGGTGCTGCCGGTAGCCGCGGAGAGCGAATCGACGCCCGGGTTCGTCGACGATCCGCTGGCCGAGCGCGACCACACCCCGAAGCCGGGACTGATTCACAAGTACGCCGGTCGCGTGCTGCTGATTGCAAGCCCCGCCTGCGCAATCAACTGTCGCTACTGCTTTCGCCGCCATTTTCCCTACGACGACAACGCCCCGTCGATGCGGGAATGGGAGGCGACGCTCGACTATCTACGCGGCGACGACTCCATTCGGGAAGTGATCCTCTCCGGCGGCGACCCCCTCGCCTCCTCCGATCGACGCCTCGCCGCGCTGGTCCAGCGGCTCGACGCGATTCCCCATCTCAAGCGGCTGCGCATCCACACCCGGCTGCCGGTGGTGATTCCGGCCCGGGTCGACGACGCCCTGCTCGGATGGCTCGGCGAGACCCGGCTGCAGCGAGTGATGGTGCTGCACATCAATCACGCCGGCGAGATCGACGACGCCGTGCTCGCCGCCTGCGCACGACTGCGGGACACCGGGATCACCCTGCTCAACCAGAGTGTGCTGCTGCGCGGGGTCAACGACGATGTCGCGACCCTCGAGGCGCTCTCCGAGCGGCTCTTCGAGGCCGGCGTGCTGCCCTACTACCTGCACGTGCTCGACCCGGTGCGTGGGGCGTCGCACTTCGACGTGGGCGATGCCGAGGCACGGGAACTCGTCGAGGCGCTCAGGACGCGGGCGCCGGGGTTTCTCGTGCCCCGGCTAGTGCGTGAGATACCCGGCGAACCCAACAAGACCCCGCTCTGACCGCGCGACTCACCGAGTCGGGCATAACGCGAGTCAGGCGAGCGGCAGATAGACGTGCACACTCAGGCCCGACGGCGCCTCGAGAGAGGTTGGCCCCAGCCGGATTTCGCCGTCCAGTCCCTCGACCAGCGCCTTGACGATGGAGAGCCCGAGCCCAGAGCCGCTAGTGCCCTGCCCGGCGAGACGCACGAACCGGTCGAAGACGCGCTGATGATCGGCGTCGGCGATGCCCGGGCCGGTGTCGGCGATCTCGATATGCAGGTGCTGCGCCTCCCGGACCATCGAAAGCTTCACTTCGCCGCCGACGGGGGTGTAGCGCACGGCGTTGTCGAGCAGATTGCGCAGCAGCACGTAGAGCCCGTTCTCGTGGCTCTCGATGCGCAGCGCCGCCGGCAAGGACTGGTGGAAGTGCAGTTCCCGCTGCAGCACGAGCGGCTGCATTTCCCGCGTCAGCTCCTGGCCGAGGCGGTTGAGGTCGATGGTCTGACGCGGGACCGCCTGGCCGTTCTCGAGTCGAGAGAGCGTCAGCAGCTGTTCGACGACGCGAGTCATGCGATCGACGCCGTTGATGATCGCCCTGGCAGCGCGACCGGAGCTCTCCGTTGTGGTTTCACTCATCAGGTTCTGAGCGTGCACCTTGATGGCGGCCAACGGCGTTCGGAGTTCGTGGGCCGCATCCGCCGTGAAGCGCCGCTCCTTGTCGAGCGTCTCCGCCAGCCGCGCGAAGAGCCCGTTGAGCGCCGACACCATGCCGCGGATCTCCTCGGGCGCCCGACTGGCATCGATCGGTTCCAGAAAGCTCGGCTGACGCTCGGTGATCTCGCGACTGATGCGCAGCTGTGACGAGAAACCGCGGGCCACGATGAACGGGATCAGAATGGCGATCAGCAGCACGCCGACGACGGGCGGAATGAGATCGCGAATGGCGATCTGCCAGGTGAGCTCGTCACGCACGTCGTCGCGCTGCGCCGCGCTCGCCCAGATGCCGCGCTCCTCGTCGTGCAGCGTGAAGGCCCGCCAGTCGTGCTCGCCGTCATCGATATGGGTGTAACCCGGGGCATACGTCGGGGTTTCGAGCACGCCCGGAGGCTGCATGCCCAAAAGCGGCTCGCCGTCGGCACGCCAGATCTGGAACGCCAGTTTCTTTTCGTACGGGTGACCGAGCCGCGTGGGCGCATCGGTGGGGTTGTCGGGAATGACGGTCGGCGCGAGCTGCAAAGCGCGCGGCGATTGCGACGGATCTTGTCCGAGTTCGCCGCTGTACTCGAAATAGAGCGCGACCACGGTGCGCGTCGTCTGGGCGAGCTCCGCATCGAACAGCTCGTTGATCTGATCTCGGGTGTCGTGATAGCTCCAGAGTGCCGCGATCGCGGTGATCGACGTCACGGAAATCAGCAGCACCCGGCGCAGATAGCGGCGAATCGAGATCAATCGGCCGTCCCCAGCCGATAGCCCACGTTACGCACCGTGGCGACGACGCCACTGCCGAACTTGCGACGTAGATGATGCACATGCACTTCGATGACGTTGCTCTCGACCTCGGCGCTCCAGCCGTACAGCACTTCGACCAGCTGGTCGCGACTGAAGACCTGCCCCGGATGCGTCATGAGATGGGCGAGCAGATCGTGCTCGCGACGACCCAGCGCAACCACCGCCTGATCGAAGCGAATCTCGTGGGCGGCGGGATCGAGCGTGAGTCGCCCGCAGGTCACCACGGGGGACGTTCGTCCCGTGCTGCGACGGACCAGTGCCCGCAGCCGTGCCAGCAGCTCACCGTTGTCGAACGGCTTGACCATGTAGTCGTCGGCACCGTTGTCGAGCCCGCGGATACGATGATCGATATCGTCTCGCGCCGTCAGGATGAGCACCGGTACGTGGCACTGCACCTCGCGCAGCTGTCTGAGCACCTCGAGCCCATCGATGTCCGGTAGACCGAGATCGAGTATCAGGGCATCGAAAGTGGACTTTTCCAGCGCCTCGACCACGCCTCTGCCCTCGCTCAGCCACTCGGGTGTCATCTGCTCGCGGCGCAGCACGTCCACGACCCCCTCGCCCAGCAGAGGATCGTCCTCGACCAGCATCACCCTCATGATCGTTCCTCCCGTAGGTTTTGCGACGTCGTCCGTGGCGACGCTTGCCGTCGTCGGCGAGCGGCGAGTCGCCAGCGACCCGCGACGTATGACTGCCGACACTGCCATAAGTGCCCGACGCTCCAGCCGGCCACGAATTCAGGCCGCGAGTCGGGCGGCCACGCAACGACTGGCCCCGCCAGGTTCGGCACTACAGTTCGATACTATAAAGATCGGCACTGCAAAGGTCGGCAATGAAAAGCGCGTCACCGCCGCCCGCCACGTCATCGTCACAGTCGACATGAACAATGGAGGGCACCGGCGACACGTTCGCCGAGACCTTTCAGACGGCGCGTTCGGCCGTCAGCGCACGACGCTGGGGCAGTAAGTCGCGGTTAAGAAAAGCCTGTCATAGTGCACTTCGGAAGCGCCATGAAAAGCCCTTATCGTATGGAAATCAAAGGATTTCATCATGCTGGCACTACCTTCGCTCTCGGTCCTGATCACCGTGACGGACGCGACGCATCGAGTCCAGAGCCTCGTCAGAGAAGCCTCCTGCGCGCTACGCCACGCGCGGGCGCTCGAATTCATCGTGGTGGACGACGCCACCGCGTCACCGACCGCTGCCGCTCTCGCCCGGCTGGCCGAGTCGGACCCGCGCGTGCGCGTTCTGCGTCAGCGTACCGCGATCGGCAAGGATGCCGCCCTCTGGCGAGCGTGTGAGAGCGCGCGTAGCGAGTGGGTGGTGACGCTGGACGCCACCGGGCGCGACGATCCATACGATCTACCGGAGATGTTCTGTCATGCGCTCCATCAGGGCCTGACGCTGATCCACGGCCGAGCCCTCGCGCCGAGCGGGTATCGCAAGCGCTTGGCCGCCTGGGCCAGCGCGTGCGGCATCCACCGCGGCGACACTCATCACGGCATGCGCCTGGTCCGCCAGGCAGCGCTGGTGTCGCTGCCGGTCATGCCCGGGCTCGAGCGCTATCTACCGCTCCTGGTGGCTCGCCAAGGCGGCCTCATCGAACGCCACCCGGCCCACGTTCGCCCCGGCACCCGCCCGCCGGCGAGGGCTTTCTATCGCTGGCCGCTGGAGATGCTCGGCACCGCGCGGGATAGACTCGGCGTGGCGTGGTTCTCGCGCCGCCTTCGCCCGCTTTGCGCATCGCGGCCGAGAACGTCGCCCGCCTCGCGCCCGCGCGCCTATGCGCGTTGATGCCGCCAAGCTCATCGATTCGTTCGGACACCTCGCGACCTTCGAGTGCACAGCAACGGTGGAATCGCCGAGCCGCGGGAGCTCAACGGTAGCGACGCCCCTGCCACTCGAGCCACCCACCCGGCGTGCGAAGTCCCGGGTCCCGATGGGTCCAGTGGATGACCCCACCCTTCTCATTCCAGACATACTCGCCCCGAAACGTCAGCCGCTCTCCCGCTTCGATCCCCTCTACCCGGGGGGCGATGTCGATGTTGTGCGCAATCAGTAGCGTCTGCCCCGTGTCGAGACGCACGATCATTCGCTGATGGCGGCTGCCGTCGAGATCGTCCGGGAGTCGATCGATGACCTCGCCACTCGCCTCGACCCAGAAGTCACCGCGCCGAGTGTCGAAGGCGCGACGCAGCGTCTCCTCCGGCGTATCCGCCTGGAGCACGCCGTCCGATACCGCGGATGTCGTCGAGAGGATCGTCGCCGTCACCGCGCCCGCCAGACAGAGCAGAACGACGAGAAATGCCAACGGGCGTCTAGAAACCGACTTGCGAGGCGTGACGGGCATGGCGCGCTCCCCATGAGAATGTCAGCGACGTTACCGCGATAGCCACGCGGCGAGCGTTCCTCATACTCTCAGCGATCGTCAATGGACACACGTCGAATGGGGTCGGCGAGCGTAAGCGGGAGATCGTGACAAGGAAGGAGGAAGCGAGGTGTCAGACAGGATGCCGAGCAAGATCCGTTCGGACGGCGGGCAAAAAAGAAGCCGAACCCAAAGAGGGGTTCGGCCTACGCTGTGTGCCCGTCCTGGGCTACTTACTGAGAGTCCTTTCCCCAACGAGAGTTCCACGAACGTCGAAAAAACATCCGACAATTCGTCGAATCTTGCCGAAGTCCATGGAAATCAGTCTTTTACTCGTCCAGCGCCCTGACACCGTGTTTCCAGAGCCCGACCAGCACGCGGGGCGTTTCGTCCTCGTCGAGTTCGCACTGCCAGCAGGTCCCCTGTTCTGGCAGCTCCAGCGACAGCCGGAATCGGCGACGGTCCGCGCCGTTAGACGCCTCCGCGGCACGCCGCTCGATCTCGTCGAGCAGCCGTTGAAGACGGACGCGCTGACTATCGCTGAGCTCGGCGTAGGCGATCCGCCGGGGCTGTTCGAGCCCCGGCATGGCGGCGAAACCGCCCTCACGCACCAGCGCCAGCACCGCCTGCGCCTCCAGACGCGGCCACGCCCGGTCGCTCATGTCAACACGCCGACGCCGACCCAGGCTTGGCGCACCGCATCGGCCTCTCGGCCGTTCTCGCCGTAACGCTCGGCGGCACAGGCGAGCGTCAGTTCGGCGAAGGCGGCGAAGTCCGCGTCACGGGTCAGCCGGGCGTCGGTCAGCGCGGCGTACCAGATGGGTCCGGCGATCTCCCAGGCGAATTCGCCCAACGCCATGGCGGCGAGATAGAACGCCCGGTTGGGAATCCCGGAGTTGATATGCACCCCGCCGTTGTCCGATGAGGTACGCACGAACCGATCCATGTGCCCCGGCTGCGGATCCCGGCCCAGCACGGGATCGTCATAGGCGGTGCCCGGGTTCGCCATCGAGCGCAGCGCCCGACCGTTGACGCGATCGGTGAGCAGGCTCGCACCAATCAGCCAGTCGGCCTCCTCGACGCTCTGCTCGAGGTGATACTGCTTGACCAGAATGCCAAAGACGTCGGCGAGAGACTCGTTCAGCGCGCCGGACTGATCGGCGTAGATGAGCCCGGCTTCACGCTCGATGACCCCGTGGGTCAGTTCGTGGGCGACCACGTCGAGCGAGGCGGTGAAACGATGAAAGAGTTCGCCGTCGCCGTCGCCGAACACCATCTGGGCGCCGTTCCAGAAGGCGTTGTCGTAGTCGTCGCCATAGTGAACCGTGCCGAGCAGGGCCATGCCCTCGTCGTCGATCGAGTGACGCTCGAAGCGCTCCCAGAAGAAGCGGTAGGTCGCGCCGAGCCAGTGATACGCTTCGTCGACCGCCGCGTCACCGCCGTCGGATTCCCCCTCACGGCGCACGAGATCGCCGGGCAGCGTCTGCTGGTTACCGGCATCGTAGATATAGCGGGCGGGCTCGCCCCGGCGCCCGCTGTCCGCCGGGCGGGCCGCCGGCATCACGGCGGTTCGCGCACGAAACGCCGCGTCGACTCGCAGCGTCGCCTCGGCGCAGCGCCTTAGCCGGTCACTGCCATGGGTCGCCACCCGCTCCAGTACATGGGGCGGCATGAAACCCGGCGTGGGACGAGATCGGGATGACATCATGAAGACCTCCTGGATCGCTGCGTACGCCCCCAGTGTGGTCCAATCCCGCCACCGTCACCGCCCCGTCACTGTTGTGTTTTGTTGCTGGACCGGGACGCGGTCGGTGACATCTTGAACGTGTCGGTCGCCCCCCGTCGCCCATGCCGCGACGTCGGAGCGGCGGCAGGCCGAGGATCGAGGAACGCCCACACCGCCTGCATCGCCGGCCACATCACGCTGCCGTGATCGACGTTGGCAAAGGTCCGATGTTCGATCTGCCAACCGGGGCGATGCTCGCCGAGCCAATCGGCGAAGCAGGCGACGTTGTCGCACATCCTCGGCGTCTCTTCGCCCTCGGCGCCGGTAGCGAAAGCGGGCCGCCGCTGCTGTTCGAGCTCCCCCACGCCGAGCAACACACGTGCGCCGCCGTCGGCGGGCGTCTCGTTGCGAGACGCTTGCTGCAGCGCCACGTCGTAGAGATAGCCATCGCCCCACCAGAGCGACGGGCTGATGGCGATGACATCGCTGAAACGACCGGGATCGACCAGGGCGGCGTAGAGCGCCAGCAGGCCGCCATAGGAGTGGCCCAGTAGCGCACGACGCGTGCCGTCGACCGCGTAGCGGCTTTCGATCTCGGGGATCAGCGTTTGCGCCAGAAAGGCGAGAAAGGCGTCAGCGCCGCCCACGCGTCGCCCGCGAGCGTCCCTCACCGGTCCATCGGGCAGTGCGGGGGTATAGTCTTCACTGCGCGCCGGGCCGTCGAAGCGGCGCGTATCGGGATAGCCCACGCCGACGATCAGCCACGGCGCAGTGCCGTCGAACGGCCCGCGCAGGGTCAGCGCCTCGCGCCCGGCCACGGCCAGCGGAAAGCGGGCGTTGCCGTCGAGCACGACGAGCACCGGGTAGCCTGCCTCCGGCATCGGCGCCTCCGGCACCGACACCTGAATCAGGTAGTCGCGCCCGGTACTCTCTGCGTGCATCGTCCACTGGGCGGCATCGGGTAGCGTCACGGGCTCGGTCTCCCATCTCGAATCCTCGGCCTGCACGCCACACAGGGAAACGGCTGCCCAGAGCAGGCAGCCGAGTCCCAGCGTTCGCGATGCACGACGCGGGTCAAAAGTCATAGCGCAGCGAGGCGACCGCGTTCGCCGGCGCACCGACCATGTTGAACGTGTTCACGCCACCGACGCGGTTGTAGTAGTCGCGGTCGAACACGTTGTTGACGTTGAGTTGGGCGCTCAAGTGAGAGGTGAAGTCATAGCCGACCATGGCATCGACCACCGCATAACCCGGCGCCTCGACGCCGTTGGAAGAGTCGAAGTCGCTCAGCGCGGTCACGCCGCCGCCCAGGTGAAAGCCCTCCAGTGCGCCGGCGAAGGCGTACTGGGTCCAGAGATTGAGGGTATTCTTGGGCATCAGCAGAAAGACGCCGTCGTCGCGCGTCGTGGCCGCTTCCTGAACCTCGGTGTCGAGATAGGTGTAGCCGGCGATGACGTCCCACTGGTCGGTGAGACTGCCGGTCACTTCCAGCTCCACGCCCTGGATACGCATCTTGCCCACCGCGACCTGATAGCTCGCGCCGGTGTCGTCCGGCGTCGCCGCACGGTTCTCGTCGTAGAGCCGAAAGCCGCTGAGGCGGGCATTGAGATCGCCGCCGAAATAGCTACCTTTCACGCCGACTTCGTACTGGTCGCCCTCTCGCGGCTCGAGCAGGTCGCCGTTTTCGTCGTAGCTGGTCTGCGGCTTGAACACCTGCGAGTAGCTGGCGTAGAGCGAGTGATAGGTGTCCAGATCGAGCACCAGACCGGCGTAGGGCGTGAACTCGTCATCGCTCCGGGATTGATGATCGCCTGCGACGCTGTCTTCGAGGCCGACGTCGAAGTGGCTGAAACGCCCGCCGGCGATCAGCGCCAGCGGCGCGATCGGCCGAAACGTCAGCTTCGAGTAGAGCCCGGTCTCCTCGAGTCGCGTGTCGGTCGCGGTATAGCCGCGGCCGGTCGTCCGGGCGCTGTCCAGGATATCGACGTAGGCCAGGCCGTTGAGTTCGCCCAGGGTCACGCGCCCCCCGGTCAGATCTCGCGAGCGCCCCGCTTCGACATCGGTGTCGTAGCGCTTGTAATCCGTTCCCACCACGAACTCGCTGACGTTACCCACCGCCTCGAAGGGCTGACTGTAGCTTGCGTCCACCGACACCGACTCCTGGTCGACGCGGCTCGCCGTCCCTGCGACTGCCAGTGTCTCGTCGGCATCCAGCGCACTGCCGCCGAAGGCGTAGTTGTAGCTGGCATTTCGATTCGAGTAGCGCGCTGCGAGCCGGCCGTAGCCACCGCCGTCGAAGCGATGGGTCAACTCGGCGATCCAGTCGTTGGCCTGACTGTCGAAATCGTTCCAGTCGGCGCCATAGAAGGCGGTGCGCCGCTTGTAGAGCAGGTCACCGTTGGCGTCGACCGGCTGACCGTTGTTGACGACGATCTCCTTGGTGTTGCGCAGAAAGCCCAGGCCCAGGGTCGTGGCGTCGTCCAGGTCGATGTCCAGCGCCGCGTAGAAGTCGTTCTGCTCGTTGTCGTTGCGATCGACCCGCTCCGCGTGATCCGTGTCGTCGATGATCAGGCGACCGCGCACTCGCCCGCGTGAGTCGATCGGACCGGATAGATCGGTGAGAACACGGTGCTGCCCGCGGGTGCCCACACTTGCCTGGGTGTGGCCCTGGAAGTCATAGGTCGGACGCTTTCTGACCAGATTGACGATGCCGCCCATCTCGCTGGTGCTGTTGAACAGCCCCGACGGGCCGCGCATGACCTCGACCCGATCGAACGCCACCAGCGACGGTACGGAACCGTTGATGCTGGTCATCGGGGCCGGCAGACCGTCGATATTGGCCTCGTCGTATTCATAGCCCCGGGCATAGATCGACGAGCGGCCGTTGTCGTTGCTCAGCACGCGCATGCCCGGCGTGCGCCGACCCAGCTCATCGAGCGTGAGCAGGTTCTGATCCTCAATCGCGTCCCGAGTGACCACGCTGATCGACTGTGGGATGTCGCGCAGCGCCGCCGGCGTCTTGGTGCCCACCGTGGCGGCATCGACCGAATAGCCTTCGGTGGCCTCGGACGGCAGCATCTCGTAGAGCCGGTTGCCGGTGACGGTGATCGTCTCGAGCGTGGCGTCGTCGGCATCGACCGACTGCTGCGCCTGAGCGGCCGTCCAGGGCACTGTCAGGCCGAGGCCCAGCGCCAGCGGCGCGAGAGATCCGAGACGGGCCAGCGGCGCACGGTAGCGAAAGCGAGAGGGCGTGAAGAGCATGGCGTTTCCCTTGGGGCGTGCTTCGCAGGCACGCTTCTTAATGAGAATGAGTTGCACTAGTGATTGACGACCCGCATTATTCCAGATCCGCACGGGGTCGACCTGTGCAAAACACGCCAATCGCTTTGCCGGACGTTCAACGTGATCACAACGCCACTCGCCGAACCGGCGACGCCCTCTTCCGCCAATGGCGCCGCCCTGCTGGGCTCTGCCGCTCTCGCCCGCCACGCCGCCGGCGTTGGCCGCGACTATCGCGTGGAAGCGCCGCGCCAGGGCGCACTGGTAGAAGGACGCTTTCGGGTCGATGGCATCGAACCGGGCATGACGCTTCGCCAGGCGGCGATCCACAATCGAGTCACCATGCGCAACCGCGCCGAGGTGACACCGGGGCTCAAGCTGATTCTATTCATGGCGGGGACGACGGAGGTGCGCTTCGACGGCCGGCCGCTGCCGCTCTGCCCCGGCGGGCCGACGGCGCTGCTGGTCAATCTGTGTCGGCCGGCGGCGTTCGAGCGCTGCGCCGAAGCGGGTACGTGGGAGTCCAGTCTGACGCTTACGCTCTCGCCACAGTGGCTGGCACAGTCGACGGACACGGCCGGTCTGCAGGACGCGCTGCCGCACCTGGGCCTACGCCACTGGCAGCCCGATGCCGGCCTCGGCCAGGCGGCGCGCAACCTGCTGGAGACGTCCCCTGCCGACGAGGAGATGGCGAGCCTGGCGCGACTTCGACGCGATGCGGTGGCGATGACGCTGGCGAATCAGGGACTGGCGACGCTGCTCGCGGCGAACGACACGGCGCCGTCGCGCCAGCAGCAGCGTTTCTGCACGCTGATCGACAGCGGTGAAGCCGATGCCGCCTGTCTCGACGACATCGCCGCCCATCTCGGCATGAGCGCCAGTACGCTGCAGCGCTTGAGCCAGCACTGCTATGGGATGTCGCTACAGCGTCATTTGCGCTACCGACGACTGGCGCGGGCGCGTCAGGCCCTCAGCGCCAGCGGGGTGAGCGTCGACGCCGCCGCGGAACTTGCCGGCTACGCCGATGCGACCAATTTTGCCACGGCGTTTCGCCGCACCTTTGGGCTGACGCCGAGACAGGCCCGTCGCGGAACGTGCTGAGTCAGCTTCGGTTTCCTACCCTGGGCTTTGGCCGCGCAAACCGGTTCAGACGAGCGCCAGACCGTAACTCGCCGGCGCCACCGCCCCTGCCAGACGACCCAGCTGGTCGATGTCCTGCCCGGTCAGGATCTGATCGAGCCGGCGCTGGCGACTTCGCTCGTTGAGCACCAGATGCACCTGCGTGGGTCTCCCCTGTCCGTCGACACGCTGCACCCAGGCGAGCGCCCCGGTGGAGTACTTCACCAGCGAGCCGACCGGCGTTGCGCCGAACCGCTTGATATAGCGCTGTACCCAGGCCGTGTCGAACGCCTGCGTCGATGCCAGCAGGTGGCGATAGGCGTCGATCAGCGGCCAGGCTTCGCGATCCGCGCGAGGCCGCGTCAGCGCATCCACGACGTCGACCACCGCCATCATCCGCCCCAGCTCTCCGAGCTGTTCCGCCGTCGCCCCGCGCGGATAGCCGCTGCCATCGAGCCGCTCGTTGGCCTGCGCGACGATCGTCACGGCGATCTCGGGATCGAGCCAGCGGCAGACCTGGAGCTGCTCGAGCAGTGCCGGTACGTGCTCGCGGAGCCGCTCACGCTGCTCGTCGTCCAGCGGCGTCGGGCTCTCCAGCAGACTCGCGGGCAGCCAGGTCTTGCCCAGATCGTGTACCAGGGCGCTGGCCGCGATCGCCTTGAGCGTCTCGCGAGCATGACCCTGCCAGCGCGCCAGGTCGGTCGCGCGTATCGCCACCGCCAGCGAGTGCTGAACCAGCCGAGTTTCGCCAGCGAGATAGCCGATGGCGTAGAGCAGCGACTCACGGCTCTGCTCGCCCAGCGTCACCAGCGTATCGGCATGGCGTGACAGCAGAGACGCGGCGATGTCGCCGCCGTTGTGCAACTGCAGCTGCTGGGCGCTGAGATAGTCGGCAATGCGCTTGAGTCGACGCGCGGTGGTGTTGCCGGTGGGAATGCCGGTCGGCGCCTCGCGCATCAAGGGCGTTGGAGAGGGTCGGCGACCGTCCGGCGCTCTGAAGAGCGTCGATGGCGCAAGCGCCTTGTCCGAGGTGAGCTCGGTGCGCGCCCCTTCTCGCTCTATCTCCTTGACGCAGTACCAGAGCTTGCGCTCGTCATCGAGATTCAGCGCCGTGAATTCGCAGCCGGCGAGCCCGAGTGTCCAGTCGGCGTTGTTGCGCACGTGGCGCACGTGACCTTTCAAGTCCAGCTGCCGACCGCTGGGGAAATCCAGCAACAGGCGCTCGATACGCTGATCCGGCCCGATCGTCACCGCTTCGTTGAGGCGCAGCGCCACGAGGGCGCCACCGAGCGAAAGATTGTGCAGTTCCGCCTCGAGCGCCGGCTGCTCACCGACGACGAGGCTTGCAGACACGCCCATCTCGGGGCGGATCGCGGCGCGATAGGTACTGCGGCGGTGAACGGTGCTCAGAAACTCGGGGTAGTCGCAGCGGAAGCGCAGACGCTCCCTGGAGTCGAGCCACGCTTCGACGACGAGTGGTGCGGTGCGCACCAGCGCGCCGTTGACGTGCCCGAAGAGATGGAAGGTATCGCCGCGCTCGAGCTTGCTCGCCAGCGCCGGGATGGCGGTAATGTCGACGATCATCGATTCGTCGGGCGTGACCTCGTCGAGCAGGATCGGCCAATAGGCGTCATCGGCAGGGTCGAAAGCGAGGTTGACGCTGCCATGGAGAAACAGCGGCTCGAGCCACTCCCACTTGGCCTTGGCGTTGACGATATCGGTCGAGGCGGACTCGGACATGGGAGGCTCCGATGACAACGGCGGAAACGGGGAGAGGAACGATACCCTATCGGCAAAACCCGTCCAGAGTTGAGCCTCCTCCCCGCATGTTCTCAGCTCAGCGAATCGAGCTCCCGCTCGCTGTAGCCGAGCAGATAGAGTAGCCCGTCGAGCCCCATGTTCGACACCGCCTGGCGGGCCTGGCGACGCACCAGCGGCTTGGCGTGAAACGCAACGCCGGTGCCGGCGCTTTCGAGCATCTTGAGATCGTTGGCGCCGTCGCCGACCGCCACGGTCTGCTCCCTCGCGAACCCGCAGCGCTCGGCGATTTCCCCGAGTAGATGCGCCTTGCGCTCGGCGTCGACGATCGGCTCTTCGACCTCGCCGGTCACCTTGCCGTCGCGAATCACCAGGGTGTTGGCGTGAACCTCGTCGAAGCCGAGGCGCTCCTGCAGATGGTGCGCAAAGTAGGTGAAGCCACCGGAGAGGATCGCGGTGCGATAGCCCAGCCGCTTGAGATGACGCATCAGCCGCTCGACCCCCGGCATCAGCGGCAGCGTCTCGGCGATTTCCGCAAGCACCGATTCGTCGAGCCCCTCGAGCTTTTTCATGCGCTCGCGAAAGCTCTGCTGGAAATCGAGTTCGCCGCGCATGGCACGCTCGGTAATGGCGGCGACATCGTCGAAGACGCCATGACGACGCGCCAGCTCGTCGATCACCTCCGCCTGGATCAGCGTGGAGTCCATGTCGAAGCAGATCAGACGCCGGTGCCGATTCCAGAGCGTAGTCGGCTGCAGCGCGATATCGACGTCGAAGCGCTCGGCGAGTCCCAGCGCCGTTTCGTGGAAGGCGGCGTCATCGACCGGCGCGCCCCGCAACGACCAGACGAGACAAGCGCCGTTCGGCGGCGCGGTGAAGGGATCGAGATCGGCATCGGCCGAGAGCCGCTCGATGCGCTCGATCGTCAGCCCCTGCGCCGCGGTCAGCGTGCCTACCTCGGCTGTGATCTCGGCGCTGAGCGACGCCCCCATCAGGGTCAACGACCATTGCGGCGTGCTCGCCTCTTCGCGCCAGGTCTCTTCCACCGCCGGCTCCACCGCTTCGACGCGACAGTCCAGTCCGCAGCTGTCACCGGCGCTCGGCAGCAGCGTCTCCAGATCGATCTCGCCGTCGGTCTCGACCAGTGCCTCGAGCGCGACTTCCCCCATCGCCACCCGCTGACCGAGGTCCAGCAGTCGTACCCGCGCGACCGCCAGCGCCGTCGCCAGCGCCGCCGTCTGTCCCGGCCTTGCCGGGCCGACCGCTCTCACTACAAAACGTCGTGCCATCGTTTCCTACCGGGCGTTGTCGCCCTCTCCTGACCGTATGGTGAGTCTCGATGATCGCCCGCCCGAACGATCGTCCCCCGAGCGCGCAGCGATACGGTAATCTCAGGCACCGACCTCGAGCCGGTCCACCTTCTGAAAGCCGCGGGCGAGCTTGCTGCCGCGGCGCCCACGATCTCCCGCGTAATACGCCAGATCCGCCGCCTTGAGCGTCTGTTTGCGCTTGCCGGCGTGAACGATCAGCGCCGCGCCGTCGGGCAGAATCGCCAGATCCTTGACGTACTCTTCGCGATTGGCGGCGCGCTGGCCCGGGATGTCGATCATCCGGTTGCCCTTGCCCTTCGCCATTGCCGGTAGCTGCGACAGCGCGAAGACCAGCAGCCGTCCTTCGTTGGAGACCACCGCCACCCGTATCTCGTCGCCTTCGGGTATCGGCTGCGGCGGCAGTACGCTGCACCCCTTGGGCACCGTCAGCGCCGCCTTGCCGGCCTTGTTCTTGCCGGTGAGATCCTCGAGCCGGGTGACGAAGCCGTAGCCGCCGTCGCTGGCGAGCAGATAGCGCGCGCTCGGCGGAGCCAGCATCAGCCCGACCATGCGCGCGCCTGCGGGCGGGTTGATACGCCCGGTGACCGGCTCGCCCTGCCCGCGCGCCGAGGGGAGGTTGTGCGCCGCCAGTGTATAGCTGCGGCCGCTGTCGTCGAGCAGCAGCAGCGGCTGGTTGGTCTTGCCGCGCGCGGCGAGATGAAACGCGTCACCGGCCTTGTAGGAGAGACCGGCCGGGTCGATGTCATGCCCCCGCGCCGCCCGAATCCAGCCCTTGTCGGAGAGCACCACGGTGACCGGATCCGCGCCGAGCAGCTCGACCTCGGAGAGCGCCTTGGCCTCCTGACGCTCGACCAGCGGCGAGCGGCGTTCGTCGCCGAATGCCTTGGCCGCATCGCGAAGCTCTTTCTCGATCAGCTTGGTCATCGCGGTTTCGGAGCCGAGCAGCTTCTGCAGCCGCTTGCGCTCGGCCTCGAGATCGTCCTGCTCGCCGCGAATCTTCATCTCCTCGAGCTTGGCGAGGTGGCGAAGCCGCAGCTCGAGAATCGCTTCCGCCTGGCGCTCGCTGAGCCCGAAGGCTGCGATCAGCGCCGGCTTCGGCTCGTCCTCCTCGCGAATGATGCGGATCACCTCATCGAGGTTGAGATACGCCGCCAGCAGGCCTTCGAGAATGTGCAGCCGGTCCTCGACCTTGTCGAGACGGTGCTGGCTACGCCGGCGCACGGTCTCACGTCGAAAGGTGAGCCACTCGCCGAGCATTTCGTTGAGCGGCATGACCCGCGGCCGGCCGTCGAGGGCGATGACGTTGAGATTGACGCGGACGTTCTTCTCGAGATCGGTGGTGGCGAACAGATGCGCCATCAGCCCTTCGACGTCGATGCGGTTCGAGCGTGGTTCGATCACCAGCCGGGTCGGCGTCTCGTGGGTCGATTCATCCCGCAGGTCGGCGACCATCGGCAGCTTTTTCGCCTGCATCTGCGCGGCGATCTGCTCGAGCACCTTGGCTCCGCTGACCTGATACGGCAGCGCAGTGATGACGATATTGTTCTCTTCGCGCTCATAGCGTCCGCGCAGCTTCACCGAGCCACGCCCGCTCTCGTAGAGCTTGCGCAGATCCGAGGCCGGGGAAATGATCTCCGCCTCGGTAGGAAAATCCGGCCCCGGGACGTACGCCATCAGATCGGCGACGGTGGCGTCGGGGTTGCGCAGTAGATGACAGGTCGACTCCACCACCTCGCTGACGTTGTGCGGCGGGATGTCGGTCGCCATGCCCACCGCAATGCCGGTGCCGCCGTTGAGCAGCACGTGGGGCAGCCGCGAGGGCAGCACCGCCGGCTCGTTCATGGTGCCGTCGAAGTTCGGCGTCCAGTCGACGGTGCCCTGGCCCAGCTCGGCGAGCAGCGTCTCGCTGAACTTGGAGAGCCGCGCTTCGGTATAGCGCATCGCCGCGAACGACTTGGGATCGTCCGGGCTACCCCAGTTGCCCTGGCCGTCGACCAGCGGATAGCGATAGCTGAACGGCTGCGCCATCAGCACCATCGCCTCGTAGCAGGCGCTGTCGCCGTGGGGGTGGAATTTACCCAGCACGTCGCCGACGGTACGCGCCGACTTCTTGTACTTGGCGTTGGCGTTGAGCGCGAGTTCCCGCATGGCGTAGACGATACGCCGCTGCACGGGCTTCATGCCGTCACCGATGTTCGGCAACGCACGGTCGAGAATCACGTACATCGAGTAGTCGAGATACGCCTTCTCGGTGTACTCCTTGAGCGAAAGGCGTTCGACGTCGCCCTCCGCCACCTGAATATCCATGGTCATACAATTTTGACCTTGTTCACGATTGTGGAATCGTCGAGGGCTTCGCCCTCATCAACTCTGGGTAAAGCGAGCTTCGAGCTTCGAGCTTCGAGAGACAGCATGTCGTCGAGGAGCCGCTTCAAGCGGCGTGGAAGGTGACTGACAGCGCCGAGCGTGGCTCAGACAAGGCAGACGATGAGCGGTGAAGCGCAGTTGACTGGGGTGTCGATGCGCATTAGACACTCATGAGCTCAACGCCGTACGAGCCTCGCGCAGGCCTGTCAGACTTCGATCTCCGCGAGGTTGCCGTAATCCTCCAGCCAACTCTTGCGGTCCCCTGCCCGCTTGCGCGCCAGCAGCATGTCCATCATCTCCAGCGTGCCGTCGTCGAGCTCGCGAGTGAGCTGCACCAGCCGCCGCGTGTCCACCGCCATCGTCGTCTCGCGAAGCTGTAGCGGGCTCATCTCACCGAGGCCCTTGAAGCGCTGAACATTGACGGTGCCGCGCTTCTTCTCGAGCCGTTTCAGAATCGCGGCCTTTTCGCTCTCGTCGAGGGCGTAGTGCACCTCCTTGCCGAGATCGATGCGGTAGAGCGGCGGCATGGCGACGAAGACGTGACCGGCATCGACCAGCGCCGGGAAATGACGCACGAAGAGCGCACAGAGCAGCGTCGCGATGTGCAGACCGTCGGAGTCGGCGTCGGCGAGGATGCAGACCTTGTGGTAGCGCAGCTTGCCGAGGTCGTCGCTGCCCGGATCGAGGCCGATCGCCACGGCGATGTCGTGCACCTCCTGGGAGCTGTAGATGTCGCCGGACTCGACCTCCCAGGTGTTGAGGATCTTGCCGCGCAGCGGCAGGATCGCCTGGGTCTCCCGATTACGCGCCTGCTTGGCACTGCCGCCGGCGGAGTCGCCCTCGACCAGAAAGAGCTCGCTGGCGACCGGATCCTGACCCGAGCAGTCGGCAAGCTTGCCGGGGAGTGCCGGACCGGAGGTCACCTTCTTGCGTGCCACCTTCTTGGCGCTCTTCTGCCGCCGCTGGGCGGCGCTGACCACCAGTTCCGCCAGCGCCTCGGCCTGGTCGGTGTGGTGATTGAGCCATAGCGAGAACGCATCCTTGACCACGCCGGAGACGAAGCCGGCAACGGTGCGCGACGACAGTCGCTCCTTGGTCTGACCGGCGAACTGCGGATCGAGCATCTTCACCGACAGCACGAACGACACCCGCTCCCACAGATCCTCCGGGGTGAGCTTCACGCCTCGCGGTAGCAGATTTCGGTACTCGCAGAACTCGCGCACGGCCTCGAGCAGGCCGCTGCGAAAGCCGTTGACGTGGGTACCGCCGAGCGGCGTGGGAATCAGGTTGACGTAGGACTCGAGCACCGCTTCGCCGCCCTCCGGCAGCCACTGGATCGCCCAGTCCACCGCCTGCTCGTCGTCGGCGAAGTGGCCGACGAAAGGCGACGGCGGCAGCACCTCGAAGCCGTCGGTGGCCTGCGCGAGGTAATCCCGCAGGCCGTCGGCGTACTGCCAGACGCTCTCGGCGCCATCGCTCTCCTTGAGCACGACCTTGAGCCCCGGGCAGAGCACCGCCTTGGCGCGCAGCAGATGCTTCAGACGCGGCAACGAGAGCTTGGCGCTGTCGAAGTACTCGACTTCCGGCCAGAAACGCACCACCGTGCCGGTGGCCCGTTTGGCGCAGCTGCCGATGACCGCGAGCTCCTCGACCTTCTCGCCCTTCTCGAAGGCGATACGGTGGCGGCTGCCGTCGCGGCACACCTCGACTTCGAGCCGGGTGGAGAGCGCGTTGACCACCGAGACGCCGACGCCGTGAAGCCCGCCGGAGAAGCGGTAGCTCGACTGCGAGAACTTGCCGCCGGCGTGGAGTCGCGTGAGGATCAGCTCGACACCGGAGACGCCGTGCTCGGGGTGGATATCGATGGGCATGCCCCGCCCGTCGTCGGAGACCTCGATGCCGCCGTCCTCGAGCAGAACGACGCGAATCTCGCGGGCGTACTCGGCCAGCGCCTCGTCGACGCTGTTGTCGATGACTTCTTGCGCCAAGTGATTGGGGCGGGTGGTATCGGTATACATGCCCGGTCGCTTGCGGACCGGATCGAGGCCGGAAAGTACCTCGATGGAGCTGGCACTGTATTGCGTCATGCAGGGTCTCGGCGTGTTGTCGGGGTCGAAGATCGCACGGCCCGGCGTCGGTGCGCCGGGGCTGCAGGCCGGCAGATCGGCCGGAAACGACATCGGGCCATCATACACGACTGGTCAAATATCCAGTAGGGCGAAGTTCCCGCGAGCCGTATCGAGGGCACGGGCAGGCATCTGCCTCAGTCGAGGCTGACGTCAGGCACGTCGTCCGACGCCAGCGTCCAGCCGCCGTGGGCGAAGATGGCCGGCAGGTAGGCCGCAAGACAGCCGAAGCCGTGATCGCCGCCGGGTTCGATCAGCGTCCGGGCACCGGCGTAGGCTGCGAGCGCATCGCGACAGTCGAGCGTTTCGTCGGCGCTGCCGAGCAGAACCAGGTAGCGCTCGGGGTCGCCAATCGTCGACCAGGTCATCGTTTCGAGTTCATTCCGATGGGCGTCATGAATGGTGAACGTCGCCTGGGTGTAAGGGTTGGTCAGCGTCGCGCCGAGATAGTCGGCGACGAGCCGTGCCGGCGCCACGGCCGGATTGATGAGCGCGGCGCGCAGCCCGAAGCGTTCGGCGAGACAAGTGGCGAGGAAGCCACCCATGGAGCTGCCGATCAGCAGCGTCTCGCCCGCCCTGCCGGTCCGTTCGGCGAGGGTGGCGAGATCCCGCTCGGCCCTGGCCAGCGCGAGCGCCGGCCGGTCCGGTAGATCCGGCACGAGGCAGTCGAGCCTCTCACCCCGCGTCGCGGCCAGCCGCTCGCAGGTGCGCTCGATCAGGCGTGCCTTGGGTGACGCGGACGCGCTGTTGAAACCGTGCAGATAGAGCACCGAAGAGACGGGGCCCGACGGGCCGGCCACCGCCCCCCGCGGCCCTTCAGTGACGAGCGCGTCTGCCCTCACTGGGACGGCTGACCGCGCCAGATCGATTCGATCAGCCCGCGGCTGGACTCATCCAGGGTCTCGAGCCCTTGGCGCGTGGCGATGATCTCCTCGGTTTCGGTGGCGATCTGCTTGCCGAGCTCGACGCCCCACTGATCGAAGGAGTCGATGTTCCAGATCACGCCCTGAACGAAGACCTTGTGCTCGTAGAGCGCGATCAGCGCACCCAGCGTCGTCGGGTTGAGGCTGTCGAACAGCAGCGTGCTGGAGGGCTGATTGCCACGGTAGCGCTTGTAGCTCGGCGGCGTGCCCTCTTCGCTCACCGCATCGTCGCCGAGCATCAGTACGCGGGACTGGGCGAAGCAGTTGGCCAGCGCCAGACGGTGCTGAGCCATCAGGTCGTCGCGGAAACGCTCGTCCTCGACGTCGTTGTAGCGATTCACGGGGGCGAGGAAGTCACACGCCACCGGCTGGGTGCCCTGATGCAGCAGCTGATAGAACGCGTGCTGACCGTTGGGGCCGATCTCGCCCCAGATCACCGGGCAGGTGGAGTAGTCGACGACCTGCTCGTCGTTGGTCACCGACTTGCCGTTGGACTCCATCTCCAGCTGCTGAAAGTAGCCCGGCAGGTGCTTCAGGCGACCGTCGTAGGGCAGCACGGCGTGAGAGCGGATATCCAGGAAGTTGACGTTCCAGATACCGATGAGGCCGAGCTGGACCGGCAGGTTCTCTTCCATCGGCGCGGTGCGAAAGTGCTCGTCCATCTGGTGGGCACCGGCGAGCAGCTTGCGAAAGTTATCCATGCCGAGGCGAATGGCGATGGGGAGACCGATGGCGCTCCAGAGCGAATAGCGACCGCCGACCCAGTCCCAGAACAGCAGCTGGTTGCTCGGCGCGATGCCCCACTCGGTCATTTTTTCCGGTTTGGTCGACACGCCGACGAAATGGAAACGCTTGATCAGCGACTCGTCGCTGCCGAGCCGGGTCGCGATCCAGTCGAGGGCGGTGGAGGCGTTGGAGAGCGTGTCGATGGTGCCGAAGGACTTCGACGACAGAATGAACAGCGTTGTCTCGGGATTGAGCCAGCCGAGGAAATCCGCCAGCTGCGAGCCGTCCATGGTGGAGGCGAAATGGGTCTCGATATTGTGCGCGCCGTCCTGCTCGAACTCCGGCAGCGCCGCGGTCACCATCAGCGGGCCGAGATCGGAGCCGCCGACGCCCAGATTGACCACGTCAGTGATCGGCTTGCCGGTGGCCCCGCGCCACTGCCCTTTCAGCAGCTTGTCGACCAGCGTCTCCATCTTGTCGAGGGTGGCGTGAACCTCGGCAACCAGATCGGTGCCCTCGACCTCGAGCTTGGCGTCCCGCGGGAGCCGCAGCGCAGTGTGCAGCGCCGGGCGGTCTTCGGTGACGTTGACGCGCTCACCGCTGAGCAGACGCTCGATCGCGCCGGGCACGTCCGCCGCGCGAGCGAGCGCGAGCAGATTCTCACGCACCGCCGGCGTCCAGCGCTGCTTGGAGAGGTCGAGCTGAATGCCGGCAGCGTCGAGCGAAAAGGTCTCGAAGCGTCCGCTCTCGCGAAACAGGGTCTTGAGATGGACGTCGCGCATGCCGCCCTCGAGCTGTGCTTCGAGCGCTTTCCACGCCTGCGTCTCGCGAATCGACATCGATGACTCTCCTTGTATCGGTCTGTCTGCTGGGGAAACCGCTGGATTGCCTGCCGTAGGCGACGCACGTCGTGGCGCGTCTCTTCGCTCGGCGGTAATGCCCGCGTCTCCCCCGGGGAATGAGGGGCCGTGACACTCAAGGTAGCCACAAGCGAGGTAGCCACAAGCCCGTTAGTCACAACGGGCGAGGCGAGAAACCGCGTGGGCTTTTGCCGTCGCCCGGCGCGGTGCACCGTGCAGCGGCGTCACGCAGCACGTAGACTACGCGTTTCTCCCGATGCGCCCTTCGCTTACGGCTTTCGCGCTGCGGGTCGCCGACGTCCTCGGCGGTCATCCTTCGACCCTGCCACCGTCGCCCTTGTACCTGTTCATGTACCTATTAGAAGTCTTCCGGCAATGACTGACGCATCTTACCGTGACGCCATCTTTTCGACACCCCTCGATCGTGTGGCGAGCTTCTCCTTCGACGAGCGGGTGGTCGCCTGCTTTCCCGACATGGTGCGCCGCTCCATCCCGGGCTACGGCCAGATTCTCGGCATGCTCGGTCTCTTCGCCGAGCGCCATCTGCGTCACGGCGCCCACGTCTACGATCTGGGCTGTTCGCTCGGCGCGGTGGGGCTGGCGCTGGCCGGGCGCCTGCCGGCAAACGCCTTCACGCTGACCGGCGTGGACCTCTCCCCGGCGATGATCGAGCGCGCCCGGGAGACCGCTGCCCAGGAGGCCCCCGGGCACGACCTGCGCTTCGTGGAGGCGGACATCCGCCGCCTCGCCTACCGCGACAGTGGCATGATCGTGCTCAACTTCACGCTGCAGTTTCTGCCACCGGCGGACCGCGATGCCGTCATCGCCGCCCTCTTCGACGCCCTCGAACCCGGCGGCCTTTTGGTGCTCTCGGAGAAGATCGTCGCTCCCGACGAGCAGGAGAACGCCTGGCTGGTGGAGCGCTATCACGACTTCAAGCGGGCGAACGGCTACACCGAGATGGAGATCAGCCAAAAACGCACCGCACTCGAGAACGTGCTGGTGCCGGATTCGCTGGAGGGGCATCGGGCACGGCTGGAAGGGGCCGGCTTCGAGCGCGTCACCCCCTGGTTCCAGTACCTGAACTTCGCCTCGCTGATCGCCTTCAAGCCGCGAGGGGCGCCGGCGCGACGCGAAAGATCTCAAGACGAGCCGTCCGCGGGCGAACACGCCGAGGCGGCCGACCATGAGTGACGCGCGAACGATACTGCAAGAGGCCGAACGTCAGCTCTATCTCGCCTTTCTCGATCAAGGGTTCACGCGCTGGCTCGCGGCACTGCCGGATCAGCTCGCAGCCGGCCTCGACCGCCGGCGCCACGGCGATTTGCCGGCCTGGGAGAAGGCGGTCGCCAAGCTCCCGGCGCTGGACGAGGCTCGCGCTGTCAGCCTCGACGCCGACAGCGTCACCATCGATGTCGCACTCGGTGATGCCAACCGGCGCCGCTGCGAGAGCCTGCTGCGCATTCTCATGCCGTGGCGCAAGGGCCCCTACCGGCTCGGCGACATCGAGATCGACACCGAGTGGCGTTCGGACTGGAAGTGGCAACGTATTGCCCCGCATCTATCACCGCTGGCGGGGCGACGGATTCTCGACGTCGGCGGCGGCAACGGCTACCACGCCTGGCGCATGGCCGGCGCAGGGGCCGCGTTCGTGCTGGTGATCGACCCCTCGCCGCGCTTCTACTATCAGTTTCAGGCAGTGCGTCATTTCGTCGGCGATGCCGATGGGCATCGCACGCACTTTCTGCCCGTGGGCATCGAGGACGTGCCGTCGCGACTGGAGGCATTCGATACGGTCTTCTCGATGGGGGTGCTCTATCACCGCCCCTCGCCGCTCGAGCATCTTCAGCAGTTGAAGGACACCCTCGCCCCCGGCGGCGAGCTGGTGCTGGAGACGCTGGTGGTGGAAGGCGACGCGCGCACCGTCTTCATGCCGGGCGAGCGCTACGCCAGCATGCCCAACGTCTACTTCCTGCCGTCCTCGGCGGCGCTGTCGCACTGGCTCACGCGCTGCGGCTTCGAGGCGGTTCGCTGCGTCGACGAAACCCCAACCACTCTCGACGAGCAGCGCGCCACCGACTGGATGACGTTCCACTCGCTCGCCGACTTTCTCGACCCGCAAGACCGTTCGCGCACCGTCGAGGGCTATCCCGCCCCGCGCCGGGCGACGCTGATCGCCCGCAAGCCGCTGCGCTAGCCCGTCCTCGCTTTCCGCTCGACCACAGAAAAGCCCGGCATTCGCCGGGCTTTCGGGTTCGGCGACGCGTCGCGTCTGACGCGGGAGGCGTCACGGGCAGGGCGCGGACTGCAGATTGGCCTGGGTGATGTTGCTGCCGGGCTCGACGCTCTGGGTGAGCCAGACGTTACCACCAATGACCGATCCCTTGCCGACGGTGATGCGTCCCAGGATGGTAGCGCCTGCGTAGATGACGACGTCGTCCTCGACGATGGGGTGGCGCGGCAGCCCCTTTTCCAGATGGCCCTTATCGTCCGCGGGGAAGCGCTTGGCGCCCAGCGTGACCATCTGGTAGAGCCGCACGCGATCGCCGATGATCGCCGTCTCCCCGATCACCACGCCGGTACCGTGATCGATGAAGAACCCCTCGCCGATCTGCGCGCCGGGGTGGATATCGATCCCGGTGTCGGAGTGCGCCATCTCGGTGATGATGCGCGCCACCAGCCCCGCGCCGGCGCGGTAGAAGTAGTGCGCGATGCGGTGATGAATCACCGCGTGGACGCCGGGATAGCAGAGCAGCACCTCGTCGACGCTGCGCGCCGCGGGGTCGCCGTAGAACGCCGCCATCACGTCGCCGTCGAGCCGCTTGCGAAGCGCCGGCAGCGCGTCGGCGAAGCCCTGGATGATCTCGTTGGCGCGCTCGACCGGGTCGCTCTTGCTGTCGCCGTCGAGCCGCGCCATGTAGCGAAGTTCCAGCACCACTTCTTCCTGCAGCGCATTGAGCGCCCGGTCGAGGATGTGCCCGACGTAGAAGTCCTCACTCTCCTTGCGCAGATCCGACGGCCCCAGGCGCATCGGAAAGATGGCCCCGCACAGCGCATCGAGGGTGTCGCGCAGGCGATGGCGTGACGGAAGCTCCCGGCACCCCTTCTCTTTCTCGCGACCGTTCTGGGCGCGCCACTGCTCGCGGGTGGCTCGCAGCTGGGTGACGATCCCGTCGAGCTGCCAATTGACGTGTTGCATGGGTCATTCCTTTGTAGTCACGGCCGTGCGGTAGCGCTTCATCATAAGCCGGTGGCCGTCGGACGAGCAAAACGATGGCCCCGGGCGTTCGCGCCTCGACGACAGCGAACGGCGGCGCTAGAAATCGTAGCGGGCCCTCGCCAGCAACGCGTCGGGCTCGTCGTCCGAGGTGTTGGCGAATATTCGCTCGAGATCGAGACGGAAACCGTGATCGAACTGGGTGGTCATACCCAGCACCTGGTGATTGCTCTGGGAGTCGGCGCTGCCCAGCCGCTTCAGGCGGTCGCCGGCGACGAACGGCTTGACGCTCTGGACCCAGCCCTTATCCAGCGCAACCGTGTAGCGGGCGATGTACTCCACCCCGTAGGCGTCGCTTGCGAAGTAGTCATCGAGCCCGCCCGCCGGGTCCGGCACGAAATCCTCGTAGTAGCCGGCGCCCACGGCGAGATACCAGTCGCCGCCGGTCCAGGTCAGGGAGCTGCCGGTGAGCTGCTGACGAAAGGATTGCTGATCGCCGCTGCCCTTGATCGCCGCCGAGGTATTGGCGTAGGCGCCGCCCAGCGTCAGATCCTCGGTCAGTTGCCATCGAAAGCCAATGGACGCGCCGGTGCGCCGACGATAGTCATAGGGCGCGTCCAGATGCAGGTCATCGTCGGGAAACAGCCAGCCCACGAAAACCGTGAAGTCCTCGTTGCCGTTGGCGTAGCGGAGACTCTTGCGGGCGCGGTAGGAGCCGTCGTAGCTGCCATCGACACCGACGCCCGGCGCCTGGGCGAACTGGTTGTAATCCCAGACGTCCGTGCTGACCCCGACGGTGTCGTAGTAGACGCTGTTCTGCTTGCCGGCGGTCAGCCGGCCATAACGGTCGCTCTCGAAGCCGAAGTAGACCTGCCGACGGGTCGTCGCACTGTCCGAGCCATCCCGGTCGTAGTGGTCATCCCAACCCATGACCTTGGCCGTATTCACGCCGAGTTCGCCATAGCTCAAGAGCGTCAGATCATCGCTGACGTGGTAATCGACGTGCAGGCGAAAGCGCGTGCCGCCGTCGTAGCCCCGATGCTTGTAGCTGCCGTCGTCCGTTCCCCCTATTTCGTTGAAATGCTGCGCCCGAATACTGCCCCCGACCTGAACCTCGACGCGATCCAGCGCCGTACGAGGCTGCTCGGCGGGCGATAGCAGCGTGACCTCCGCCTGAACGACACCCGCCTGCGCCAGCGCAAGCGTGCCCGTCGCGGCCAGCAGTGCGCGCCGCCCTTTCCCGATGTGCATGGTGTGATTCCGACTGCCGATGAAAAGTGATGCAGAAACCCAGACTTGCCTAGCCTGACGACATGAAAAAGCGGGGAATTATAGTGACCTCGCGCTGGGTGTCGAAACCGGCGTGCACGACCGGACGGTACCGAGACGCCGGCGAGACGCGAGAACGCGAAACGCCCGGCAAGGCGCCGGGCGTGGATCGATCACGGCGTATGCAACGTTAGCGCTTGAACAGCTCGCGCACGTCCTTGGCCTCCCAGTGCGGAAAGTGCTTGCGCACCAGCGCGTTGAACTCGACCTCGAATGCCGCCCAATCGACCGTGGTCGCGCTGGAATCGCCGTCAGCGGTGCCGCGAACCAGTCCGGCGCCGACGGTGATGTTGGTCAGCCGGTCGATCACCACGAAACTGCCGGTGCCGGGGCTGGTGCGGTAGTCGTCAAGCGGCACGCTGGCGGTGAGCTCCACCCGGCAGCGGCCGATGCCGTTGAGCGGCAAGCGTTCGGCGTCCTGATGGGCGAGCGTGTTGACGTCGATCTGATAGTCGATCTCGGCGACCCGTCCGGGGACGTACTGAGTCCCGATCTTGAAGTCGTACAGCCGCCCCGGTTCGAGCGCGTTTTCGTCCATCCAGACGACGTCGGCGCGCAGGCCGCTGGCGAGTTCGACTTCGGCGTTGGCCGCCACCAGCCAGTCGCCGCGGGAGACATCGATCTCATCAGCCAGAGTCACGGTGATCGCCTGTCCCGGGTACGCCTCCTCCAGGTCACCGTCGAAGGTCACGATGCGCTCGATGCGCGACGATTTGCCGGACGGCAGCGCCTTGACCGCCTGGCCGGGGCGCAGGATGCCCGCTTCCAGCGTGCCGCAGTAGCCACGAAAGTCGAGATTGGGCCGGTTGACGTACTGCACCGGCAGGCGCAGGTCGGAGAGGTTGGCGTCGTGCTTGACGTCGACGCTCTCCAGCAGCGTGAGCAGCGCCGGGCCCGGCGCGTCGGCCTGGCGATACCACGGCATGTTGTCGCTCGGGTTGACGACGTTGTCGCCCTCCAGCGCCGACAGCGGTACGAAGCGGATGTCGCGGGCATCGAGCTTCTCGGCGAAGGCGCGGTACTCGGTGACGATCTCGTCGAAGCGCGCCTGGGAGTAGTCGACCAGATCCATCTTGTTGACCGCGATCACCAGATGCTGGATACCCAGCAGATCGGCAATGAAGCTGTGCCGGCGGGTCTGCGTCTGCACGCCGTAGCGGGCATCGATCAGGATCACCGCCAGGCTCGCGGTGGAGGCACCGGTCGCCATATTGCGGGTGTACTGCTCGTGGCCCGGCGTATCGGCGATGATGAACTTGCGCTTGTCGGTGGAGAAGAAGCGATAGGCGACATCGATGGTGATGCCCTGCTCGCGCTCCGACTGCAGACCGTCGACCAGCAGCGCCAGGTCGACCTTGTCGCCCGTGGTGCCGCTGGTCTTGGAGTCCCGCGTGATGGCCGCGAGCTGATCTTCGTAGATCATCTTGGAGTCGTGGAGCAGTCGCCCGATCAGGGTCGACTTGCCGTCGTCGACGCTGCCGCAAGTGATGAAGCGCAGCAGGTCCTTGTTCTCGTGCTCCTTGAGATACTGCTCGATGTCGTCGGCGATGAGCGTTGACTGGTGTGACATTTAGAAATACCCCTCGCGTTTTTTCTTCTCCATCGAGCCCGCCTGGTCGCGGTCGATGGCCCGACCCGAGCGCTCGCTGGTACGGGTCAACAGCATCTCCTGGATGATCTCCGGCAGGGTCGCGGCACGCGACTCCACCGCGCCGGTGAGCGGATAGCAGCCGAGCGTACGAAAGCGCACCCACTTCTCTTCGGGAATCTCGCCCGGCTCCAGCGGCAGCCGCTCGTCGTCGACCATCACCTGCATGCCATCGCGCTCGACCACCGGGCGCGGGGCGGCGAAGTAGAGCGGCACGATGGGAATCGACTCGAGGTAGATGTACTGCCAGATATCCAGCTCGGTCCAGTTGGAGAGCGGGAAGACGCGGATCGACTCGCCCTGGTTCACCCGGCCGTTGTAGAGATTCCACAGTTCGGGCCGTTGGCTCTTGGGGTCCCAGCGGTGGTGCTTGTCGCGGAACGAGTAGACGCGCTCCTTGGCGCGGGAGGCTTCCTCGTCGCGACGTGCCCCACCGAAAGCGGCGTCGAAGCCGTGCTTGTCCAGCGCCTGTTTGAGCGACTGGGTCTTCATGACGTCGGTGTACTTGGCACTGCCGTGGTCGAAGGGGTTGATGCCGGCAGCGCGGCCCTCTTCGTTGACATGTTCGATCAGCTCCATGCCCGTGGCCTCCGCCATCCGGTCGCGGAACTCGATCATCTCCTTGAACTTCCACGTCGTATTGACGTGCATGAGCGGGAACGGCGGCGTGCCGGGATAGAACGCCTTGCGCGCCAGATGCAGCATCACCGAGGAGTCCTTGCCGATCGAGTAGAGCATGACCGGGTTGCGAAACTCGGCGGCGACTTCGCGAATGATATGGATGGACTCCGCCTCGAGCTGCTTGAGGTGAGTCTGACGCTGACTGCTGACCAGGGGATCTGCCATGAGAACTCTCGCTATCGCACCGCGCGGTGGACTCGGTGGGACGCCACTGTCGCGCTGAAAAGGCAAACCCTAACGACTGGCCTTTAATAACGTCAAAGAATCGAAAACGATCTTTAAAGACCGAAAAGAAATATAAGGAATGGGAGAGGACATCACGATGGAGGCTGGGCCGGCGCGGGCCTTGCTGTTTGACGACGGCGGCAGGCGTGACGCCGACGAGCTATCGCGCACGCGACGACATTCGAATGCCGCGTACGCGATGGCCGGGTGCGATGCCAGCAAAGGCCGCTGTCGGCGGGACGCGTTACAGGTCGACGCGTTCGACCCAGGTCTGCAGCGCGTCCTGGCTGAGATCCACCACGCGCAAGCCGGGGCGAGCGGCCTCGTCCACGGCGAACTCGTGGCTGCGCGGTAGAAACTGATCCGACGTCGCGGGGCAGCCATAGACCTCGACCGGCCCCTCTCGCGCCGCGAACGCCTGATGAATGTGGCCGCATAGCATCGCCTTCACCTGCGGATACGGCGTCAACGTCTGCCATAGCGCATCGCGATCCTCGAGGCCGATCGCATCCATCCATACCGAACCGATCGCGACCGGCGGATGATGCAGCCCGATCAGCGTGGGCCGGGCGTCGCTTTCGAGCTGCTCGGCGAGTCGCTGCAGCTGCTCGACGCCGACGGAGCCGCCGGGCTGGCCGCTGACGCGAGTATTCAACAGCAGCAGGCGCCAATGACCGAGATCGACTGCCTCGTGCAAGGGGTGGGACGCCGTCATCAGTTCCGGCTGGTCGTGATTGCCGGGAATCCAGAACCAGGGGCAGCCCAGATCGGCGAAGGCGTCGCAGGCGTGACGATAGGCGACGGGGGTTTCGTCCTGCGCCACGTCGCCGGTCATCAGCACGACGTCCGGGCGCAGTGCCCTGGCGCGGGCCAGCACGGCATGCAGCTGGCGTAGCGGCTCGCCCTTGCGCGAGCGCCCGAACGGGTCCGCGAGCAGGTGCGTGTCGCTGATCTGAACCAGACGCATCAGCGAATGGCCGGCAGATCGGCGGCATGACCATGCGCCAGGCCGTGCTGCAGCCACTCACCCAGAAAGCGATTCAGCTGCAGCTTCTCGTCCGGCTGGTGCATCCGCGGGTTGGGGTAACGGTAGCGCCCCTGGAAGTGGCGCTGACGCTGAAATCCCGTAACTTCGGCCATGTTCGCATCGTGATAGAGATGGACGGTCATTCTCGGCGAATCGATGATGCCGTCGAGCACGCCGGTCTGCGACACCCGAGCGATGGTCGTGTAGGGCGCCTGCTCCAGCACTTCGATCCAGAGCGTGCCGAAGCGCGCGTGCTCGCCGGCCAGAGGAACTTCTCGCGTTTCGCCCGCGTCCATGTCCATGACCCAGCGGCGCAGGCGCAGGTAGTTGCTACTGCACTCGGTCTGCAGCGTCTTGAGATCGGTGACGTAGGCGGTCTTGCGCATAGTGCTCTCCGACCCGCCGCCCGCGAGCGGCGGACCTCGTGATTGACGTGTCTAGACGCTCGCTCTCAAACCGGCTCGCTCGCGAGCGAGCCAGTGAAAGCCGATCAGCGCCATCGCATTGTCCAGCTGCCCCGCCAGCATTCGATCCCACGCCTGGGAGAACGGCATCACGTGCACCTGGATGTCTTCGTGTTCGGTCTCGAGGCCGTGGACGCCGCCGAGGCCGCGGCTGTCTGTCAGGCCGCAGAAGAGCGTTACCTGCTCGGTGCAGGCGCCCGGGCTCGGGTAGTAGCGGTGAAGTTCGATGAGCTCGGCGATTTCGCATCCGGCCTCCTCCATCGCCTCGCGACGCGCGACCTCGGCGGGGCTTTCGCCGGCTTCGACGAGTCCGGCGACCGGCTCGAGTTTCCAGGGAGATCGCGGATCGTCCAGCGCCCCGGCGCGAATCTGCTCGACCAGCACCACCGCATCGCGGGCTGGATCGTAGATTAGTACGCCGACGGCATCGCGGCGAACGTGGACCTCGCGGTCCATCGCCTCGCTCCAGCTACCGTCGAAGCGGCGATGCCGCAGACGCCGTTTCTCCAGCGAGAAGAAGCCGGAATAGATCTCCTGGGTTTCCAGGCGCTCGACGTCGGTAGCGTCGAAGCGAGCAACAGAGTCGATCGGGTTAGCCATTGGAATTTCCCACGGTCGGTTTCCCCCTTATGTGAGGGCCAGGCGTGGAAAACCAATGATGCGCGCGAATCGAAAGGCTGACCTATCGCACTTTGTGATGGGTGGGCGGACTGCCGTTAGCGGCGAGCTTCCAGCCACTGTTCGGCGTCGCGGCGCAGCGACTCATCGGAAGGCCGGTGGTCCCGCGCGTCACCGTCGATCGCGCGCTCGGCATAGGCGATCGCCTGATCGTGCTCGCCCCGATCCTCGAGGTACTGCGCATAGTAGAAGTTGGTATCCACGCCGTCGGGGCGCGTCTGGACGGCGCGCTGGAATAGCTCGCCGGCGCGCTCCTCGTCGCCGAAAGCGATGGGCCAGCCGGGCACGTGCTGATAGAGCGCGCCGAGCGTCACCAGTGCCGAGCCGTCTTCGCCCTGAGGATCGAGCTCGATCGCTCGCTCCAGTGCCGCGCGTGCCTGCTTGGCGAGACCGAGGGCGCCCATGCCGCCTTTCGACCGCGCGTAAGAGGCGAGAATCACGCCCTGCGCGGTGAGCACGTGAACGTCGTCCGGATGGGTGGCGGCCAGATCGTTGACTTCGCTGGCCAAGGCATCGAACGCCTTCTCCTGCGCGCTGCCCTGCATCTGATACTCCACGTTGCCCCACCGCTGCATCAACGGGAACAGCGAAGGCGCCGTGTCTTGCGCCTGGGCCACGCTCGCTATCGCAAGCGTTGCCGCCAGGCCGCACGTACCCATCCAGTATCGCAGTCGCATTGCCATTCGCTCCATCGGGTCTAGCCGAACCGGGGCTCGGCGGAAATCGGGGTCGTGTCGGAAATCTAACGATCGTTTGAATCCGCGACCATGAGTTTTTGGTCGCATGAAGGCGCCCGCGGCCGTCGCCCCGCGCTCGATGGCACGCTCGATACGCTTTGGGTTAGGCTTCGCGAACCCACCCGATGTTAGAGACGTTCCATGCAAGGCCGCAACATGACGCGCTGGCGCGATCCCAAGAAGGACCCTCGCCAGGAGAAGAAGAGTCACCTGATCACGCCCCAGGGCTACGCACGCCTGGAGGGCATTCATGACCATCTGTCGCGGGTCAAACGCCCGGCGCTGTCGGTCAAGGTCGGCGAAGCGGCCGCCATGGGAGACCGCAGCGAGAACGCGGATTACACCTACAACAAGAAAGAGCTCAATCGCGTCATCGCACGCATCCGCTATCTGCAAAAACGCCTGGACGAGCTTCAGGTCGTCGACCGGCTGCCCGCCGATACCGACAAGGTCTATTTCGGGGCCTACGTGACCCTGGAGGACGACGATGGCGAGGAGATGCAGATTCGCATCGTCGGGCACGACGAGACCGATACCCGCCGGCACTGGATCAGCATCGATGCCCCGCTGGCCAAGGCGCTGCTGGGCAAGTCGCTCGACGACGACGCAAGCGTCGCCGCGCCCGGCGGCGAAACGCACTATGTCGTCACCGACATTGCCTACGTCGATCCGAAGACGCGCGAGTGACGCCTCGGCCCGGCTTCGCGTCGCCGCTTCAATTTAAAACCTAAGTTTCATTCAGAATGGCGGCAACCGGACGATAAGACCCAATACGTCCTACGCCGCCCGACCCATCCACATCGGGACGGCACCCATTCGAGAATTCCCATGCCGGATGCCGCCGCCTCTAGCCCGTCCCCGATCCTCTTCGCCCGCCAGCCGATATTCGACGCGGCGCGGGAGATCGTCGCCTTCGAACTGCTGTTTCGGCCCACCAATGGCGGCCCCATGCCATCGCCCTTTGACGGCGACCGTGCCACCAGTACCGTGCTTCTCAACGCCTTCACCCAGAGCGATCTCGAAAGCGTCAGCCACGGCCGGCCCCTCTACGTGAACTTCACCGGCGAGACACTCACCCACGAGCTGCCTTTCGCCCCCTCGCAGCTGGTGATCGAAATCCTCGAGGACACGCCGACGGACGACTCCGTTCGCGAGCGGCTACGAGCACTGAAGGCCGAGGGCTTCACGCTGGCGCTCGACGACTACACTCTGCCGGGCGGCGATCATCCATTTCTCGGGCTGGTGGACATCGTCAAACTGGAGTACCCGCACTACGACGACGAGACCTTCACACAGGTGGTGCGCCGTCTGCGTCGCGACTACCCGCATCTGACGATTCTCGCCGAGAAGCTCGAGAGCGAGCACGACCTGTTGCGCTGCCAGCAGGCGGGCTGCGATCTGTTTCAGGGCTACTGGCTCGCCCGACCGCAGCTGGTCCACGGCAGGCCGATGACCAGCGACCGACTGGCGATCCTGCAGCTGATCGCCACCCTCAACCAGCCCGATGTCGGCGTCTCCGACGTCACCGCGGCGATCGCTCGTGACCCGAGCCTCGGCGTTCGCATCATGCGCCTGGTCAACACAGCCCAATACCAGCGCCGGGCCCGCATCACGTCACTGCATCACGCCGTGACGATGATCGGCATGCAGCGAATTCGCAGTCTCGCCACGCTTCTCGCGCTCGCCGACATGAAGGACAAACCGGATTCCCTCCAGCAGCTCGCGCTGGCTCGAGCGTGCCTGTGCAAGGCGCTGGCCGGCCACGACAGCGCGCTCGCGGAGAAGGCCTTCATCGCCGGGCTCTTCTCCTACCTCGAGGCGTTCTTCGATCAGCCCATGAAAGCGTTGATCGACTCGCTGCCGCTGCACGATGCCATTGCCCAGGCGTTGCTGACCGGAGAGGGCCCGGTCGGGGCACTGCTCGACACGGCGATCCAACTGGAAAACGGCACCTGGAGCGAGATCGCCTGGGACCGGCTCGCCGGCCTCGGTATCGATGCGCTCGACGTCGGCGCGGCCAACCAGCGCGCCCTGCGCGAGCTGAACGACCTGGAGGCTAACGCCGGCCTTTAGTCGCCCGGTAGACGCGAAAGCGACGGTCGTCCGCCAGCGTCTCGAACTCGCCGAAGGCCGAACTCAGCCAGTCCGGATAGGGAAGAAAGGCGTTGGCGACCAGCGTCAGCGTGCCGCCGGGCAGCAGATGGTCCGGCGCCTCGAGAATCAGCCGCTGGGCCGGCCCGTAGTCGATCGTGCGCTCCTGATGGAACGGTGGATTGCTGACGATCGCCTCGAACTGCCCCGATACCTCGCTGTAGACGTCACCCTGCACCACGCGCCCCTCGAAGTGATTGAGTGCCAGCGTGCGGCGCGCGGCCGCCACCGCAAAGGCGTTGATATCGGTCGCGGTCACCGCGTTTCCCCGCCGCGCCATCCAGGCAGCGACGATGCCATCACCGCAGCCCACGTCGAGCACGCGTTCGCTTTCCCCGGTGCTCGACTCGACCGCCAGCGTCTCCAGCAATAGCCGCGTCCCGGCGTCGAGCTTGCCGTGGCCGAACACCCCCGGGTGAGAGGCCAGCGCGAGCCCCTCCGCCTCGAACTGGGTCCAGCCCGCGTCCGGCGCCAGCGAGACGCCGCTGGCCTCGGTCTCGAACAGCGCACAGCGCCTGGCGGTGTCGAGCTTGCGATACGCCTGGTCGAGCCCTGCCAGCACCTTGGGCAGCCGTTTGATGCCGCCCTGGTTCTCGCCGACGATCTGGATCGGCGTACCGGGCGCCAGCCGCGCGTTGAGCGAGCGCAGCCACCACTCGCCGAGGGCATGACTCTTGGGCCAGAAGAGCACCGCCCCGGCCACCGCGATCGGCGTCGCATCGAGTGGCGAGAACACGCCGCGGTCGGCCCGCTGCCAGGCACTGACGATATCGAAATCCGCGCTCAGCACCGCCCCTTCGCCGGACGCCAGCCAGCCGTCTCGCGGCGGCGCGACCCACAGCCAGCCGCGGTAGTCGGCATTCTGGCGAGCGAGCAACTCGACCGGCGGCGTCTGGGGCGTCATCGCGAGTCTCCTCGAGCGGGGTCTTCGGGGCGGTGAGTCAAAGGGCGTTCGGGCCGGCGAATGAGATAGTGCAGGTAGCGACCGAGACGCCAGTAGGGCTCGCTCTGGCAGTAGCGCTTCTCCAGCGCGATCAGCGTCTCCAGTCGCTCGCCTTCGATGCCCCGCTCGCCGAGATAGTCGTGGAAGACGCGGACGCCGCTGACCTGCTCGATCACCAGTCCCGCTTCGCGACACCAGGCAACGATGTCGTCATGCGTGAGCGGCGAGATCGGCGTCAGTCGCTGGCGCTTGCCGGTGCCGGAGAGCCGATCCTCCAGCGCCTTGTCCAGATTGCCCTTGACGATGTTGGAGAGCCGTAGCGCATCGCGATTGAAGACCATCAGCGACAGCCGCGCCCCCGGTGCCATCAGCGAAGCAAGCGTGGCAATGGCAGTCTGCGGCTGGGCAAGCCATTCGAGCACCGCGTGACACACCACCAGCGGCCACGGCCCCGGTGCCGCCGCCGGCAGCGCCTGCAGCGTCGAGGCCAGATAGGTCACGTCGCGCGTCCCCATCCCGTTTTGCGCAGCCGCAAGCATCTCCGCCGAGGGCTCGGCGAGGGTGACCGCATGGCCGCGGTCCGCCAGCCAGGCGCTCATCTGGCCGAGGCCGCCGCCGACATCCAGCGCCGGCGAACCGTCTGCCGGCAGTGCCGTCTCTAGAAGGTGGTCGAGCACCGCCAGCCGAATGGCGCCGCGAGCGGTGCCGTAAAGACTGTTGGCGAACTTGTCGGCAAGACCATCGAAGATCCGGTCGTCGGCGACCGGCAGATCGTTGCCGTGATGGCCGGAGGCGCCGGCCGGCGCGCGAGAGGGATCAGAGATCGACATGAACCGGAGCCGTGGAAGCGAGGCGCGCATTGTAGCAACGCCCCCTTCGAACGTCCTTCCCTACGGCGCCGCGGGTTTATCTCGACGAATCCGGCGCTTATACTGTGCGCCGCTTGCGCAACGCCGCACGGTTTGGCATTGCGCCCCCATAGCTCAGCTGGATAGAGCGTCCCCCTCCTAAGGGGAAGGTCTCAGGTTCGAATCCTGATGGGGGCGCCATATCGGCGACCCTTCTTGTTGCCTCTTCTCCTTAGCGCTAACCGCGGCACATCACGCTCGACAGGTTTGATCCCCCGCTGATTCTCGCGCCTCAGTCGACCAGATTCCGGTGAATCCAGGTCTTGACGTCGACCGTTTCGATACCTTGATGATGATTGAATGTCCCGCCTTTGGGCCAGGCGACGCCTATGCCCGCTGCAAACACCGCGCGATACTTGAGCAGGTTGTTATCACGGTCACCGGCTATGGCGTCGGCGAGAAAGTCCACCGTCTATACGTGACGGGTAAACGGACGGTCGAGCTGGTGCTCCAGCTCATCCGCTAACGCCCCGTAGCTGACGGTATCTCCTGCGACGAACACGGTTTCGTTCTGGAACCGTGGCTCGTGAAACAGTATCGCCGTGGTCAAGCGCCCGATGTCTTCCGGCGTTGTCACGGTGACCTGGTTATCCCAGCTACCCAGTGCGTGAACCTCGCTCTGCTCAAGATCCACGACGCCAAAAGCCGGTTCGAACAGGAAGCTGGTGAACATCCCCGTGGCGACGATGATCCACTCTGTGCGGTTCTGCGCCCGGAGCAGGTCGCGCACGTCGAGTTGTTCATCGAACACGTCCTGCGCGCTACCTCGGCCAATCGTGTCGTAGTCGACGCCAAACTGCCACGGCACATAGCGCTTCACGCCGGCCTCGAGCACTGCCTGGGTAATCTTGGTCTGGATACCGGCCCCCGCCGAGAAACCGACGCAGGAGACGACGGTATCGAAGGGAGCGAAAAGTGCCGCGAGCGTCTCCTGGCTGCTGGAGACGATATCTCCCGCGATCGGCTCGATACCCCACGCCTGTAGCTGGTCGATCTGCTGTCGTTTGCGCGGATCGGTCGTCTCCAACGCCGACTGCCGCAGCAGTACATGGACGCGCGCGGCCGGTGCGGTGTCACCACGATTAACGAGATGGCGCAGGATCTCGAACCCCAGCTCGCCTGCGCCCAATACCAAAATCGATTCATAGTCGTTCGTGCAATTCATGCGTTTGCCACCGTTGCAGTTCCTTTCGAGGTGGCGGATGTTGTCACGTCAGGATTCCCCGCATAAGTAGGTACATCGGTGATACCGAAAGACGAAGACGACCTGCTCGCTCGCTCCCGGGCGCTCTGTGACGCGATGGAAGACGAGGACGACTGGCTGAAAAGAGAGGTGCTGACTCACGCCGGCAATCGCTGGGCTTTTGGGGTGATTCACGCGCTAAAGGAGGAAGGACGGCTGAGACACGCCGAGCTTCGCCGACGGCTCGAGGGTGTCACTCAGCGGATGCTAACCAGAACGCTACGGCAGCTCGAGCGCGATGGGCTGATTCTTCGCCAGGATTACGAGGAAGTTCCGCCAAGAGTCGATTACGAGCTGACTCGGTTGGGGGAGGAATTTCTCCTGAAGATCATTCCCATGTGGCTCTGGATCTTCGAGCATGCGGAGGATTTCCGCCAGGCTCGAGAAGCCAACTCGATGGCCGCGGGGGAGTAGAGAAACGCTTCGTTGCCTTGAGCGTTCAACAAGTCGTGGCGCCCTACCCCGGCTCTCCCAGCAGTAGCCGCAGCGTCTGGCGGTTTTCGATGAGATCCGCGAGCACGTAGCGGTCGAGCACACTGAGAAACGCCTGTTGCGCTTCAAACAGCACGCCCTTGAGACGACAGGCGGGGTCGATGGGACACGTCGAGTTCGCGCCGAAGCACTCGAGCAGTTCGAGGTTCTCGATCTCTCGCACCAGGGGGCCAATGGCGATCTTGTCACTGGGGCGGGCGAGCTTGAGCCCGCCGCCCCGCCCTCTCACGCTGACGAGATAGCCGAGCTGCACCAGCGTCTGCGACACCTTAGCGAGATGGTGGTTGGAGATGCCGTAGTGCCTGGCGGCGGCGGGCACCGTGGCGGGCTCGTCGTCCTCCCTCACCCCGAGAAAGATCAGCAGGCGCAGGGCGTAGTCGGTATGTGTCGTCAGTTTCATCGTCGTCGATCCTTGGCGCGTCGCGCTCTGTTCCCGCGGGTGAGGCGTTCGCCATTGCTATTCGTCGCCCCCGGCCGAGGTGGGCTTGGCGTATCAGGATACTGGGTCACACCCGCGACGTTGACCGCCCCGTGGCGAGATGTCGCGCACGGCTTCCGGCGCTTGACGCTCTGAATCGAGCTGCGGATACTCGATCTTAAAGAGGTATTTGATATACCACTTTAAATCATTGCCGATGCCTCGCCTTGCGGCGAGACATCGCTTCCGTGGCCTGCCTTTGGAGTCTCCATGCTCAGCCCCGCCCAGATTGCTATCGTCAAACAGACCGTCCCCGTGCTCAAAGCCCACGGCGAGACACTGACTCGCCACTTCTATGCGCGCATGTTCGAGCACAATCCTGAGGTGAAACGCTACTTCAATCCGGCGAACCAGCGTTCGGGGGCGCAACAACGGGCGCTGGCGGGGGCCGTCGTCGCCTACGCCGAGCACATAGAGAACCCTTCGGTGTTGGCAAACGCCGTGGAGCTGATCGCTCAGAAGCATGCCTCCCTGACGATTCGTCCCGAGCACTACCCCATCGTGGGCGAAAACCTGCTGGCGTCGATCCGAGAAGTACTGGGCGAGGCGGCAACGGATGACATCATCGATGCGTGGGCGGCGGCCTACGGCGAGCTGGCCGCGATCTTCATCGACCGGGAGAGCGAAATCTATACCGAGCAGGCGCAGCAGCAGGGTTGGAGCGGTTTCAAGCCGTTCACGATCGTCGATCGCCGGGTCGAGAGCGACAACATCGTCTCTTTCTTGCTGGCGCCCACCGATGGCGCGGCACTGCCGCCCCACCGGGCGGGTCAGTACGTCAGCGTGCGGCTGCCGAACGCGAGCGGCGAACCGGTGATGCGCAACTACAGTCTTTCCAGTGCACCGAACGCTGCGAGCTACCGCATCAGCGTGAAACGCGAGCGCGGTGGGGAAGGCACCGATGGCGCGGTCTCGGCGCGACTGCACGAGGCGTACGCTGTCGGCGACACGCTGGAAGTCACCCCGCCGTGCGGCACTTTCGTGCTGGAGCTGCCGGAAGATGAAACGCGACCGCTGGTTTTCATCGCTGGCGGCGTCGGCGTGACGCCGCTGATTTCGATGGCGCACGCGGCGCTGGCGGCATCGAATTCACGACCGGTGATTTTCGTGCAGGCGGCGCGGCACGAAGGTGTCCGCGCGTTTGGTGAAGAACTCGAGACGCTGCAGCGCGAGCACGCCAATGTCGACGTACGGGTTCGCTATAGCGAAACGTCAGCAACCGGTTCGACAGCGTCGGGGGCGATCGACGGCTCGGAGATCGCCGACTGGACGGGGGGCCGCGAGGCGACGTTCTATTTCTGCGGCCCGCACGCCATGATGCAAGAGATCGACGCGCTGCTGGCGAGCCGGGGTGTGGAGGCCACCGACCGGCGCTTCGAGTGCTTCGGCCCGCTGCATCCGCTCGCGGCCTGATCGTCGCAGTCCGCACGCGACGATAGGTAGACCCATGACCTGCCACGCCAAGAGAGGAGCCCTCGAATGCGCCACGAGAGACCCGATCCGCTCTCCCCCACCATCCCCCTCTATCAGGCGCCGATGGCGGGCGTCTCGACGCCGGCGATGGCGGCGGCGGTTTCCAATGCCGGCGGTCTTGGTGGACTGGGCCTGGGGGCGATGTCGCCCAATGCCGCCCGCGATACGATCCTCGAGACGCAGGCGCTGACCCGCCATCCGTTCAACGTCAATTTTTTCTGCCACGCGCCAGCGGTACGTAACGAGCGGTTAGAGACTGACTGGATCGAGCGCACCCGCGAGCTATTCGCGTCGTTCGGTGCAGCGCCCCCGGCGGGACTCGAGGAGATCTACACCCCGTTCACCGCCAACGACGCCATGCTGGATGTGCTGCTTCAAACGCGCCCGTCTGTCGTGAGCTTCCACTTCGGCCTGCCAAGGCCCGGGCAGATTCGCGCCCTTCGTGATGCCGGCTGCCGCTTGATCGCGACGGCCACGTCACTCGAGGAGGCGCGGCGTATCGAGGCGAGCGGTCTCGACGCCGTCATCGCCCAGGGGTGGTCGGCGGGTGGTCATCGCGGTGTGTTCGACCCTCGCGCTCATGACGACAAGCTCTCCACCGAGGCGCTGACCCGCTTGCTTGCCGACGAGATCTCGCTGCCGGTGATTGCGGCCGGCGGATTGATAGACGGCCACGACGTCACGCGGGCGCTGAGCTGGGGCGCCAGCGCCGCGCAGTTGGGGACGGCCTTTATCGCCTGCCCGGAAAGTGCCGCGGACGACACCTACCGCGAGCGCCTACTGGAAGGAGGCGAAACGCGGATGACTACCGCCATCTCCGGGCGACCGGCGCGCTGTCTCGCCAACCGGTTCACCGCTTGGGCTGAGGCCGTACCGACCGAAGACATCCCCGCCTACCCCTGCACCTACGCGTTGGCGAAGGCACTCCACGCGGCCGCCAAACGGCAGGGGGAATTCGGTTACGGTGCGCAGTGGGCTGGCACGCAGACATACAAAACTCGCGCCCTGCCGGCTCATGCGCTGACGCTCGAGATAGAGGCGGCGCGCTACCGATGATCCCCACCGGCCCGTCGATGCGGATTCAGCGCCATCGACTTGGCTCTATCCGAAAGTATTGGTTGACTCAAAAGGCTGTAGGGCGCAGGCTAACCGCAGTAGGTAGCAAGTCGCATATTGTCAGTAGCAGTCGAATTATTCGGTAGCCTGGTTATATCCCCTTGTTTTGCCCACTATCTCGGGTATTACCCGGCAACTTTGAAACATGCATTGCGCATAAGGAATTCGACACATGGCAACTGGCACCGTTAAGTGGTTCAACGACAGCAAAGGCTTTGGCTTCATTTCTCCGGCAGACGGTGGCGATGACCTCTTCGCACACTTCTCCGAGATCCAAGCGACTGGCTTCAAGTCGCTGCAGGAAGGCCAAGAAGTCTCCTTCGACGTTACGCAGGGCAAAAAAGGCCTGCAGGCTGCGAACATCAAGCCGCTGTAACGAGTAAGCTCTTGCGTTAACGCTTGAGAATTACTGTCGACGAAGCCGGCATACGCGGGCTTCGTTGCGTTTGAGGCATGCGTAAGCTCACGCATAGCCTATTGTGGCTCCCCGTTGAGCGTCTTCGCTCCCCCACCCCGATTTCTCGCTCCGCCGCGTCATCAACGCCCCGCTCGGCTCGCTCTACCCCGCCGCCGCATAACGCTTTACGCATCTCGGCCGACAGACCGCTCACGGCGACAAGAGATCGCCTTTCGACACGTGTCCGGCCTCGCTCTGGCGCGATCATGCCCGCGCGATGGGTATGTGTGAAACGGAAAACATTGACGCGAACGGGTAAAGGCGTCTAAGCCTATGAGGCCATTGAAAAAACCACGAGGAAATCACCATGGATATCTTCAACATCACGTTCAAGCTGCCGGCCCATCAGGACACGCAGAGCGAGAAGGTCGAAGCCGAAAGCGAACAGGAAGCCCGTTCGATCATCGAGACGCGTCACAAGCCGTCGGAGATCGTCAGCGTCGAGAAAGATAACGCCTGATCGACGGCAGTCAGAATGATGCGAGACGCGAAGCCACGCGTTGACCGAGGGAGCGCCTTTTGGCGCTCCTGCTCGTTTCAGATCGCGCCGACACCGCCGCACAGACTTGGCCTGACTCCCTCGACGCCGTATTCTGCAGCGCTTGCTCAATGAGGGGAGCAGCACAGCTGCCAACGACGCATCGTGAGAATGACGAGACTTCAACGCTACCGAGCGCACTACATTGCCTCGAATCTCGAAGCCGCCTACGTCTATGTACTGGCGGCCTGTTGGCAGCAGGCCGTGGCGATCGCGAAAGAGGAGCTTCGTCGGCGCACCGGCATGACAGTCATGCTCGAGCGCCTGGAATGCCTGCCCCAGCACGACAGGCGATCGCTACCCCTACCGAGCCGACGACCGATCGTGTTCGAGTCGGACGACCTCAGCGAGCGATGACCGACGACGAGGTCATGAGCCGATTTATCTGGTACAGGTCATGAAGATAGCGGTCCAGCCAGGCGACGAGGTGCGTCAGCGCGACCAGCGCGTAGATCAGCACCATCAGCACGACTTCATTGTTCATCCACGCCAGCGTGGCACCGGGTACCTCGTAGGCGATCGTATAAAGGCTCAAGCCACCGAGGAAGAGCACCAGCAGGCAGTTGATCAACACGACGTTGAGCAGCACCAGCCGCATGTCACGCCGAGGCAGTGACGACGACCAGAACGATAGATGTCTTGCCTTGAGGTGGCCGTCGAAAACAAGTCGCTGCCGCCGACGGCGAAGCGGCTGCAGGAAGTCGGCCGGATTCGGGTGCTCCGTCACTGCCTGGAGAAGCCGCGGATCCATCCTGTCTTGACGCAGCGCCTCGATCGTCGCTGCAACCCCTCGCTCCCCCGCTACGTCGCCCTCCGCGCGCTGACGCTCTTCGTCGCCGACGTTCTGCTCGTAGTAGATGTCATAGACCTGGTATACGGCGATGGCAACGCCGATGAAGTTGAGCAGTAGTACCAATGCGGTCAACACGTTTCACGAACTCCCATTCGAGGGTCGGTAGATGTCTGCGCGCGCAGCGGGCGCCGTACACCAAGGCATCGATAGTGCTGCCGACGAAACGATGGTTCAATCAGAAGACCGTTAATGCGCCGAAACGCCGCAGCCTTCGTCACCCGATGCCGGCAAGGCTGCGTCATCGTCACTGCCGTTCCACCGCCAACGTATCGTCGAGTTTGACCATTGTACGCGACGGCGACCCGTGATGATGCTGGCGCGGCACCACCCCATGGATTCAGCCATCCCGCAAGAGGACGGAAAACGCGATGCATTTCGACTTCGCCGACCTTCGTGTCTTCGTCCATGTCGCCGAAGGTGGCAGCCTCACCGCCGGTGCACAGCGCGCCCACCTGTCGGCCGCCGCCGTCAGTGGACGCATCAAGTCGCTGGAGCATCAGCTCGGCCAGCGGCTCTTCTATCGCGGCCAGTTAGGGGTCGAGCCAACGCCGGCGGGGGATAAACTGCTCGATCACGCCAGGCGAATCCTGCGTCAGGTCGAAGCCGTCAAGAGCGACTTCTCGAGCTATGGCAGCGAGGCCTCGGGTCATCTACGCATCTTTGCCAATACCACGGCGGTCATCGAGTTCATGCCGGAGGTTCTGGCGGATTTTCTGGCGACGCGACCCGGCGTCACGGTAGATCTCCAGGAGAGGCTCACCACCGATATCATTCGCGGCGTGCTCGACGGTACGGCGGATCTCGGGGTGCTCGGCATCATGGTCGGTCTGGAGCTACCGCCTCGGCTCAAGACCCTGCCTTTCAGTCGGGATCGACTGGTCATCGCGACGCCACGCGAGCATGCACTGGTGCACCGGGAGCGAGTGACCTTCGAAAGCGCTCTGGAGTACCCCCACGTCGCGCTTCACGAGGGCAGTACGCTGCTGCATTTTCTGGAAGGCAAGGCGCTCGAGCTCGGCAAGCCACTACCCGTCAGGATCAAGGTCTTCGGCTTCGAATCGGCGTGTCGCATGATCGAAGCGGGGGTCGGAGTAGGCATCCTCCCCGAATCCTGTGCCCTTCGCTATCAAGGGCACATGCGTATCGACATTCGCCATCTCGACGACGCCTGGGCCTATCGCGAACGCAGCCTGCTAATACGCGATCGGGCCGCACTGTCAGCATGCGCGCACGAGTTGCTCGAGGCGATAACCACGCATGGCATGTCTCGAGCGCAGCACGTCGATCTCATACAGTAGCGCTAATCGACTCGCCGGCCGCGTCATGGGGTCGTGACTCGGCATGAAAGGCCGGCCCCGGGAGGTAGCCGGCCTGAAATTGAGCCTGTGGAGGGTGGCGAAGCGTTATCGATCAGGTGCCGGTACGCAGCGACATCCGCGTCTTGTGCGACTCCTGAGACGACTGCTGACCGATCATCTCGTCGTAGGCCGTCTGCTGGACGAGAAACAGCGGTAGCTCCTCCAGCCCGCCGGCGCCTTTGAGAAGCTTGCGCGCATGTTCGAGCGAATCTGGGCGCAGCACCTCACCCGATTCGGTTTCCAGCGTGTGGGTATCATCGGCGACGATCGCGTGAAAGAGATAGATATCGCCCTCCATCGCCTCGACCTGCAGCTCATCCACGCCACCCTTTCGCGCTAGGGTCACGAATTCATCAAAAGTCATTCTCTCTACTCCTGGATACGGGCCGGCATCACTCGCATGACCGATATGCCCAAGGTCACGGTTCACGCTTTCTCAAGCTCACTTTGCAGCTTCAGCACGCGCGTACCGTCTTCCTGCTTGATCAGGTACGCCGGGTTGTCCTCGCTGCCTTTACGTTTGACCTCACTTCCCTGCAGTTTGCGCGTCACGGTCTCGCGGAATTTTTTGGTTACCGTACCTTCCGCCCAGTTCGGTCCCCACTTCCATTTCACGCTCTGTCGCTGCTTGAAATCGGTCACGGTCATTCCTCAGAAGTTGTACACGCAATCAATGCTTGTACAGCTTGAGCAATTATGCCAAGTTTAATTTGTACCACGGGGCAGGAAGCCCTTTGACGTACCGACAGGTTCATCGGGAAAAGGGATTGTGTCGATACGCCTCCAGGCAAGGACGCCTGATTCGAGAAACATTGGATTATCGTCAAGGAAATCGACGAACAGCACCATGGAGGGAGTGTCATGAACTATCAAATCTCATGTACCCGCTGCGGCTGCACCAGCGCCATTGCCCCGGATACCGCACTCGACTGGGATGAAATCAGCTGTACGGACTGCGGCGACTTCATCACGACCTGCGGGCAGTATCGTGACCGCCAGGCACCCAACTACGCGCTGCAGGCACTCAACATGTCTCGCGGACTGATTCTTCAGATGGCCCGGGAGACGGTCGCACCCACCGAACACTTCTCGGACTTCAAGCAATCCGCCTGAGCTGACTCACGCCAGTCGAAAGCCGCCACTCACCCGGCGGCTTTTTTACGTCCGGTCGGCGCGAATGACGACACGGCTCGTCTCTCTGTACTGTTGCGGGACAAAACCCGCCAACACAGAAGACCGATACAAAAAACCGACACCCCGAAGGTGTCGGTTCTGACAGCCAATCACGACCGTCGATGGTGGCCAGCCTGACGCGCCCCGCCAGCGACGCGACATCAGCTCAAGCGCTGGCGATAGTCTTCATAGCCGAACGTCTTGACCGTGGTCACCACCCGCGACGTTGCCTCGACGCGACAGATTGCCGGCAGACGAATGCCGTTGAAAGTGGTCGTCTTGACCATGGTGTAATGTGCCATGTCCGTGAACACCAGCCGGTCCCCGATCTCGAGCGGGGCGTCGAAGGCGTAATCGCCGATCACATCACCCGCCAGGCAGGTGGTGCCGCCGAGCCGATAGGTATGCGCCTTTTCGCCCGGGTAAGCGCCACCGATGATCTCGGGGCGATACGGCATCTCCAGCACGTCCGGCATGTGCGCCGTCGCCGAGGTGTCCAGAATCGCGATCGGACCATCGTTGTCGACGATATCCAGCACTGTCGCGACCAGAAACCCGGTATTGAGCGCGATCGCCTCACCCGGCTCCAGATAGACTTCGAGATGCGGGTAGCGCGCCTTGAACTCGCGCACTACGCGGATCAGCCGCTCGATGTCATAACCCGGCCGGGTAATGTGATGCCCGCCGCCGAAGTTGACCCAGCGAAGCCCACCCAGATACCCGCCGAACTTCGTCTCGAAAGCGTCAAGCGTCGCTTCCAGCGCGTCGCTATCCTGCTCGCAGAGCGTGTGGAAATGCAGCCCGTCGAGACCCTCGAGATCGCCCGGGCGAAGATCGCCGGCGCGTGTTCCCAGCCGTGAGCCCGGCGCACAGGGGTCGTAGAGCGCCACCTCGCCGGTAGAATGCTCCGGGTTCACGCGTAGCCCGCAGGAGACGTCACGCGGTGCTTCCTCCACGGTCTGGCGAAAGTAGTGCCACTGCCCCGGCGAATTGAAGCTCAAATGGTCGGCGTACCGCAGCACGACCTCCATCTCCGGCACGGTGAACGCCGGCGAGTAGCAGTGCACCTCGCCGCCGAACGTCTCCGCCCCCAGACGCGCTTCGTCCTGCCCGCTGGCCGTGGTCCCCACCAGATACCGGCTCACCAGCGGAAAGGTATCCCACATGGCGAAGCCCTTGAGGGCCAGCAGGATCTTGGCGCCGCTTTCCGCCTGCACTCGCGCGAGCAGCTCGAGATTGCGCTCGAGCCGGGCATCGTCGACCACGTAGGCCGGCGAGGGACAGGTCTGGATATCGAAGCCGCAGACCTCGACCGCCTGGGCGTTCCTGTCGACCGCTCCCATCAGGCGAGCGGGTCGACGTCGGGGTCGAGTTCGACCATCTGCCACGGCAGGCCCATCTCGCCGATGCGCTCCATGAACGGATTCGGATCGAGCTGCTCGACGTTGAACACGCCGTCGCCCTTCCAGATCCCTTCCAGCATCAGCATCGCCCCGGTCACCGCCGGCACGCCGGTGGTGTAGGAAATGGCCTGGGACTGCACTTCGGCATAGCACTTCTCGTGGTCGCACATGTTGTAGATGTACACCTTGCGACGCTTGCCATCCTTGATGCCGTCAAGGATGACGCCGATGTTGGTCTTGCCCTTGGTGCGCGGGCCGAGCGACGCCGGATCCGGCAGCACGGATTTCAGGAACTGCAGCGGCGATACCTCGGTACCGTTGACGTTGATCGGCTCGATGCTCGTCATGCCGACGTTCTCGAGTACCTTGAGATGCGTCAGATACTTCTCGGAGAAGGTCATCCAGAAGCGGATGCGCTCGATGCCCTTGATGTTCTGCGCCAGCGACTCGAGCTCCTCGTGATAGAGCAGGTACAGGTCCTTTTCACCGATACCGTCGAAGTCGAACGTGCGCTTCTCTGCCAGCGGCGCGGTCTCGACCCACTCGCCCTTCTCCCAGTAGCGACCGTTCGCGGTGATCTCGCGAATGTTGATCTCCGGGTTGAAGTTGGTCGCGAACGGATAGCCGTGGTCGCCGCCGTTGGCGTCGAGAATGTCGATGCGGTGGATCTCGTCGAAGAGATTCTTCTGGCCGTAAGCGCAGTAGATGTTGGTCATGCCCGGATCGAACCCACAGCCGAGCGTCGCCATGTTACCGGCGTTCTGATAGCGATCCTGGAACGCCCACTGCTCCTTGTACTCGAACTTCGCCTCGTCGGGGTGCTCATAGTTGGCGGTGTCGAGATAGGGCACGCCGGTACGCAGGCACGCTTCCATGATCGTCAGATCCTGATACGGCAGCGCCACGTGAATCAGCACGTCCGGCTTGAACGATTCGATCAGCGCCACCAGCGCGTCGGTATCGTCCGCATCGACCTGAGCGGTCTCGATCGCTCGCGGGAGCTGTTCGGCGATCGCCTTGCATTTGGCTTCGTTGCGACTGGCCAGACAGATCTGCGCGAAGACTTCGGGATGCTGCGCGCACTTGTGCGTGACGACGCCGCCGACGCCGCCGGCGCCGATAATCAGGACTTTGCTCATGGTTCGGTTCCAGATCGGGAAAAGTCAACAGAGATAAGGTCTTATCGGTAGTGGGCAACTAACTTTCTGGAAAATTCAGCGCACCCCGACCCGATGCCACCCCGGTCATGGTTCTCACCCCGCGACCAACGCGAGACGAGGCCGCAGATGATGGCCTCGTCGGCAGCGGGGCTCAAGCCTTTTTGGCGCCAAACCCCGCCGAGAGACACCTGGCCGCGGGCTCGACGGGACGGCGACCGATGACGTGCGCCTCGCCCCCGATGGAACACTAGCCACCGCAATGACATCGACTAACCTGATTCTACCCGTCGGGCGGCTCATCGCCGCCCCGCATCCGTCCCGGTACAGAGGAACGCTACTGTGAAGACAACGCCCCCTCACTCGCCCGCTGACACAAGACCCGACGTCAAGGCGACGCTGCTCGCTGCCATACTGCTGGGTATCGGCTTCATGGCCGCCATCGACGAGATCATCTTTCACCAGGTCCTCGCCTGGCACCACTTCGTCGAGACCGATAGCTCGGCGCTGGCGCTGGCGTCCGACGGCCTGCTGCATACCCTCGAACTGATCGCCATCATCGCCGGCGGCGTCATGATGCTCAGGCTCCATGAAACGCATCGCCAGGCAGCGGGCTTTCGCGGTGCGGGCTTTCTGCTGGGCATGGGCGGGTTTCAACTCTTCGACGGCATCGTCGACCACAAGATTCTGGGACTGCATCAGGTGCGCTATGTCGACAACCTGCTGCCCTACGACCTGGCGTGGAACGGCGCGGGCCTCTTGGTACTCCTGATCGGGGTCTGGCTCTACAAACGAGCCGCCCGCGGTCGCGCCCTGAGTCAGCGATGACCGCACTCGCCGGGCTGATGGCAGCGGCGCTGGCGCTCTACGGGCTGGGCGTCTGGCGCCTTCGTCGCAGCGGGCGGGCATGGCCGCTCTGGCGTCTGGCGGCATTCGCCCTCGCCGCACTCGCCGTCGTCGTTGCACTGCTTCCCCCGATCGCACACTGGGCGCATCACGACTTTCGCGGCCACATGATGGTGCACCTGGTAGTCGCCATGATGGCGCCGATCGGGCTGGTCTTCGCGGCCCCGGTGACACTGGCGTTGAAGAACGTTCCCGCCATCTGGGGACGGCGTTGGGTGACGCTACTGAACACGCGGCCGCTGCGGTTTCTGTCTCACCCGATTACGGCCGCCGTTCTCAACGTGGGCGGCCTCTACGCCCTCTACCTGACCGACCTCTATGGCGTCATGCTGACGAGTCCGGCGTTTGCCGTGTGGCTCCACTGGCACTTCCTGCTGGCGGGTTGCCTGTTCACCTGGGCGATCGCCGGACCCGACCCCGCCCCTCGGAGGCCGAGTCTGCACCTACGCCTGGGAGTGCTGCTCGTCTCGATGGTGGCCCATGGTGTATTGGCGAAGTGGATGTATCGCTTTCACTTGCCCCGTGAGGAGCACTGGCTCGCGGTTCAGCAGGGGGCGGAGTGGATGTTCTACCTAGGTGAACTGCCTGAGGCGTTCTTGGCTTTCGTGTTGCTGCGCCAGTGGTCGAGATGGCACTTCCCCACCTCGATGGCGCAAACCGAGAGTCGCACCCCATAACGACAACGCCCCGGTATCTGAATACCGGGGCGTTGCGTGATACGGGCGCACCGAGGCGCTGTCGTCGACCGCCGTGTTACTGCGGTCGCATCGGCGCCGAGTCGATCAACGGCGGCCGAGGATCAGGCCAAGGAAGACACCCACGCCGCCGGCGATCGCCAGCGCGCTGATGGGATTCTTCACCGTGGCTTCGCGCATGCTGTCGACGGTTTCGCCGTAGTTGGCCTGGACCTTGCCGGCAGCCTGGCGCGCCTTGCCTTCACGACGAAGATCATTGTCTTCGGTGAAACGGCCTGCCGCTTCCTGGGCCTGACCCTTGAGTTCTTCGGTGCGTCCCTTCGTTTGATCTTCGTACATACGGACCTCCTTGGCAGCGGTTATGTCAGCGGATTCGTTCCGCTGATGAATGAGCGTAGCTGCCCGTCGGAAAACCCACAATGTTGGTCTCTATTCGCTGATACCGTGACCTCGCACTCAGCCTGCGAAACGCATCGCCAGCGCAACTTTCGACGAGACATCTATACTGGACAAGTAACCTAATCAGAAAGGAAGACTGCAATGCGTACTCAAGGAATGATCGGCGCGGGCGTTCTAGGACTGGCACTGGCGCTGGGTGGCTGTGCCAGTACGCCGCCGTCTCCCTATGAGAAAGTGGCCGGAGAGTACGAGGGCGTACTGCCCTGCGCGGACTGCTCGGGAATCCAGGTCGATCTGAAGATGATGAACATGGATGACACGGGTGGCGCCTATGTGCTCAACAGTCTCTACCAGGGGCGTAGCGACGAGCCGATGAAGACACAGGGCAATTTCCTCATCCTCAACGACGTTGGCCCGCAACATCTGCCGACCGTCTATCAGCTCAGAGGCGCCGGCGGCAACACCATCTACTTCCTGCGTCCGCTGGACGACGGCAATCTCGAAGTGCTCGATACGCGCATGGGCGTCATCAGCTCCGGGGCAGACATGACGCTGAAACGTCAGTAACGCGCTGGGGCATCGCCCCCGGACTGCCATCGATACGACGAAGCCGGGCCTTGTGCCCGGCTTCGTCGTCATGATGGTCCCGCTCGATCCGTCGCCCTCGAGACCCGCGCGCTTTACGTCTTAAGCGAGCCTTTAGGCTCTTAGCGAGCTCCCGGGTCTTTAGCCAGCGCCCAGTCTTCAGACGGCCTAGGTCCTTAGCGAGCGATGAACGTAGAGATCGTAGCGGCTTGTCTTGTCTTCGATGACGTGACGCGGCGCGGGGCCGTGGATCGGCGGCGCCTTGCGCGGTCGCTTGACCACCACGCGGTGGGTGGCAATATCCAGCGCCGCTTCCAGCAGGCGCGGAGCGTCGTCGTCGGCACCGGCCAGCTCGCGGAAAAGACGCATCTCCTTTTTGGCCAGCGCCGATTTCTCACGATGCGGAAACATCGGATCGAGGTGAACGACCTGGGGCGAATGCGGCCAGTCGGCGACCGCCGCACCGAGCCCGGCAGCACTGTCGGCATGGAGCAGACAGAGCCGCGAGACGATATCGCCCACTTCCCGGTCTTCGCGCGCTCTGAAGAGCGCGTCGGCCAGCAGCGCATGAATCGCCGCGACACGCTCGACCATCAGCACCTCGGCCCCCAGCGAAGCCAGCACGAAGGCGTCGCGTCCGAGACCGGCAGTGGCGTCGACCACGCAGGGCGTCACGCCCTTGGCGAAACCGCAGGCGCGGGCGACCAGCTGTCCGCGCCCGCCGCCGAATCGACGCCGGTGCGCCACGCCGCCGGAGAGAAAGTCCGCGCTTACCGGGTGCCCGTAGCTCGCGGCGTCTCCCGCGATGACGAGCCCCGGCTCACCCTGCCGCAGGACCAACCCGGACTCGGGCTGCGCTCGTTGCCACGCGAGGCCATAGCGCTCGGCAAGCTCCCGCAGCGCATCACCGACGACGACGAGACCGCTCACGTCGCCCACAGGAAGAGCGCGGCGCCGAGGAGCAGCCGGTAGATCACGAAGGGCAGCATGCCGATCCGGTCAAGCGCCACCAGAAAGAGCTTGATGCAGATCCAGGCGGCGATGAACGAGAAGACCACACCGAGCACCATCTCGTGCCACAGGGCAACACTGCTATCGGCCTGAACGAGTTCGATACTCTGGTATAGCCCCGCGGCGAGAATCAGGGGTATCGAGAGTAGAAACGAGAAGCGAGCCGCTGCCTGGCGCGTGAAGCCGAGCATCAACGCTGCCGTCATGGTGATCCCGGAGCGCGAGGTGCCGGGGATCAGCGCGAGCGCCTGCGCCAACCCGACGAGCAGCGCCGCTTTGAGCGTCATGCTGCCGAGCGGACGCTCGCGAAGGCTCTTGAGATCGGCAATGCCGAGCACCACACCGAAGACCAGTGTCGTCGTCGCGATCACCAGCACCGACCGGCCGGCGCTCTCCACCCAGTTCTCCACGAGTAGCCCAGCGATGACCGCCGGCAACGTCGCGATGATCACCGCCCAGCCCAGTCGGCTCTCCTCGCTCTGCCCGCGGCTTCCGAATTGCGCGAACCAGGCGTGAGTGATTCGCCAGATATCTCGCCGAAAGGCGAACATCACTGCGCCCAGCGAGCCGATGTGCACGGCGACATCGAAAGCGAGTCCCTGGTCGGACCAGCCCAACAGTTGAGAAGGCAGTATCAGGTGCGCGGAGGAAGAGATGGGTAGAAATTCGGTGACCCCTTGAATGACGGCCAGGGCTACCAGGTGCAAAACATCCATGATCGCTCGAGATCCTTATCGATGAGCCACGTGAATCGTCGCGTTCACGTCTTGCGCCAGGCCACCTCGTTGCGCAGATAGACGGGGGTGGCGTCATGAGGCGCGCCGCCGCGTTCGCCCCGCGCCCAGGCGCCGGCGGCAAGACGGACGATATCCTGCGCCGCTACGAGTTCGTCCGGCAGGACCTGAGCGAGCGACGCGCGTATCTGGACAGGCGTTTGTTCCAAAAGTTGCCAGCCACTGCCGATTCCGACCCACTCTCGGTCGCCCTCCTCCCCCGGCAAACGCAATTTGGCCGGCGAGATCACCCGTTCTTCGAGGCAGATCTCGACTTCCCCCTCCACACAGCGGTAGGCGCCGACATAGATTTCGCCCATGCGTGCGTCGAGCGCTGCGACGACGTGGCGAGCATGCCACTGACGGTGCGCGGCGAGCGCGAGCGACTCGAGCGTGGAGACGCCCATCAGCGGGAGATCCGCGCCATAGGCGAGCCCCTGGGCGATGCCCGCGGCAATTCGCAGCCCGGTGAAAGAGCCCGGTCCATGACCGTAGGCAATGGCATCGAGATCGGCGAGACGCATCCCGGCCTCGTCCAGCAGCTCATCGATCATCGGCATCAGCCGTCGGGTATGTTCGCGTGGCGCGATCTCGAAACGGTGAATCAAGGTGCCGTCGCGCCACAAGGCGCTCGAGCAAGCGTTCGAGGAGGCATCCAGGGCCAGGAGGGAAGGCATCGAGTTACCGAACGTTCAAGAGTGAGGGGCCAAAGCCCGGATCCGCCCGGGTGGCGGGAGACGTCGCGCTGCCGGGCGGCAGCGCGACGCTGGCGAGAACTCAGCCCTCGAGGGCCGCGAGAACCTGACCGCGAATATCGTCGACGGTGCCGATACCGGCGATGCGGTGGTAGGTCGGCGCGGAATCCGGGTCTTCCGACGCCCACGCCTGGTAGTAGTCGATCAGCGGTGCGGTCTGATCGTGATACACGTTGAGACGATGACGAATGGTGTTTTCGCTATCATCTTCGCGCTGAACCAGCTGCTCACCGGTGACGTCATCGAGTCCCGTCTCACGCGGCGGGTTGTACTCGACGTGGTAGACCCGTCCGGAGCCGGGGTGGACACGACGGCCGGCCAGACGCTTGACGATCTCTTCGTCGGCGACGGCGATCTCGACGACGTGGTCGAGCTTGATGTCGGCTTCCTTCATCGCATCCGCCTGCGGCAGGGTGCGCGGGAAACCGTCGAACAGAAAGCCGTTGGCGCAATCCGGCTCGGCGATTCGCTCCGCCACCAGCGCGATGATCAGCTCGTCCGATACCAGAGCACCGCTGTCCATGACCTCCTTGACCTTGACTCCCAGCTCGCTGCCGGTCTTCACCGCGGCGCGCAGCATGTCGCCGGTGGAGATCTGCGGGATGTTGAAGTGCTCGCAGATGAACTGGGCTTGGGTACCCTTTCCAGCGCCCGGGGCGCCCAAGAGGATCAAACGCATGGTTTAGTGCTCCTTGAAAGATGGCACCGGTACACGACCGGCGAATGGAGCAAAACGATACCTGCCGTGCGACAACCGCACAAGGCTCGCTTCGGCGAATACCGGGGCTCCCGCCGGACCAAAAAAAAGCCAACGGCCCGAGTGGGCCGTTGGCTTGCGTCTCACGCGTGATGCGCTCAGATCAGGATGCGACGAATGTCTGTCAGCACCTGAGCCAGGTAAGCGGTGAAGCGCGCTGCATCCGCCCCGTTGACCGCCCGATGGTCATACGAGAGCGACAGCGGGCACATCAGCCGCGGCTTGAACTCGGCACCGTTCCAGACCGGTTTCGTCTGCGACTTGGAGACACCGAGAATCGCGACTTCCGGCGCGTTGACGATCGGCGTGAAGGCCGTGCCACCGATCGAGCCGAGACTCGAGATGGTGAAGCAGCCGCCCTGCATCTCGTCGCGCTTGAGCTTGCCTTCCTGAGCCCGCCCGGCGAGGTCGATCACTTCCTTGGCGAGCTCGATGATGCCTTTCTGATCCACGTTGCGGATCACCGGCACCATCAGCCCGTTGGGCGTATCCACCGCCACGCCGATGTGGACGTACTTCTTCTGGATCAGCTTGTCGCCGTCCGGGTGCAGCGAGACGTTGAACTGCGGGTACATCTCGAGCGCCTTGGCGGCCGCCTTGATCATGAACGGCAGCGGCGTGAGCTTGGCCCCCTGCTGGGCAGCCTCGTCCTTCATCGCCTTGCGGAAGTTCTCGAGTTCGGTGATGTCCGCTTCGTCGAACTGCGTAACGTGGGGCACGTTGAGCCAGCTGCGATGCAGATTGGTCGCCCCCGCCTTCATCAGCCGGCCCATCGGCTTCTCTTCGATCTCGCCGAACTGGCTGAAATCGACCGCCGGGATCGGCGGGATGCCTGCGCCACCGCTGGCAGCGGACGCCTGTGCCTTGCCCGTATCGCCGCTCTTGCGCGCCTGCATGACCTTCTTGACGAAGCCGTCGACGTCGTCCTTCACGATGCGACCCTTCGGCCCGGACCCTTCGACTTCGCTCAGGTCGACCCCGAGCTCACGGCCGAGCTTGCGCACCGCCGGTCCGGCGTGAACCTGAGCGCCAGCCGTCTTGTCGTCGCCGTGCTTGTGACGCGCTTCCGGACTCGGCTCGCCTCCGGCGGCCTTGCCACCCGACTTGGCGTCGGATTTCTTGCTCTCGGACTTCTCGCCACCGCCCGTTTTCTTGGCGTCGTCGGACTTCTTGGCATCGTCGGACTTCTTGCCCTTCGCGTCCGCCTTGTCGCTCGAGCCGGATTTCTTGCCCGAGCCCGCGGATTTCTTGCCGCCCGCGGTCTCGATGTAGCCGATCAGGTCGCCTTCGGAGACGCTGTCGCCCTCCTTGACCGACACTTCGACGATCTTGCCCTCAAAGGGGCTAGGGACGTCCATCGATGCCTTGTCGGACTCCAGCGTGATCAGCGTGTCTTCCTTGCTGACCTCGTCGCCTTCACCGATCGCGACCTCGATGACTTCGACGTTATCGCTGCCGATATCGGGTACGCGAAGCTCCTGACGACCGCCGCCTTCTTCATCGCCGGATTCGTCGTCATCGGACTGGTCGTCGCCGGATTCGTCATCATCGGAGGCGTCGTCGCTTTCCGACGCGTCGCCATCGTCGCTGCTGGCGTCGGACGACGCGTCGTCACCGGCATCGTCGCCTTCGCCGGCAATCTCCATGGTACCGATCACGTCACCTTCGGTGACCTTGTCGCCTTCCTTGATGGAGAGCGACACGAGCTTGCCGCTGTAGGGACTGGGAACGTCCATCGATGCCTTGTCGGACTCCAGCGTGATCAGCGTGTCCTCCTCGCTGACCTCGTCGCCCTCGCCTACCGCGACGTCGATGATCTCGACCGGGTCATCACTGCCGATGTCCGGCACCTTGACCTCGACGGTGCGCTTGCCGGAACCCGAGGCGGATTTCGACGACTTCGGCGCGGGTTTCTCGTCTTCGGCGTCTTCGTCCGACTCGGCGCTCTCTTCGCTCTTGCCCGGAGAGGCCTTTTCGGCCGATTCCTGATCGCTCTCGGCGTCGTCGTCCTGATCGTCGTCGCCTTCACCTTCGGCTTCGAGCTCCAGAATGTCGTCGCCTTCGGAAACGGTATCACCCTCTTTCACCAGCAGCTTCACGACCTTGCCACCCTTGGGCGCAGGGACGTCCATGCTGGCCTTGTCGGACTCCAGCGTGATCATGGTGTCTTCAGCGGAGATGACGTCGCCTTCGCTCACCGCGATCTCGATGATTTCGACACCGTCGCTACCGCCGATGTCGGGAACTTTGATGATTTCGCTACTCAAGGTCGCGCTCCTTTATCATCCACCGGTTCGCCGCGCGGGCGAACCGGTTCGTCTGGCCGTGGCCGTCGCCACGCGTGACGACGGCCCTTCGGAGAGTCGCCGATCAAACGGTCAGCGGGCTGGGCTTGGCGGGATCGAGGCCATACTTCTTCATGGCATCGTTGACCACCTTGCCGTCGACCTCGCCGCGCATCGCCAGCGCGCGCAGCGCCTGAACGGTGACGTAGTAGCGATCGACCTCGAAGAAGTGACGCAGCTGTTCGCGAGTGTCAGAGCGACCAAACCCGTCGGTGCCGAGCACGTGGAAGTCCGTGGGTACCCAGGCGCGGATCTGATCGGCATAGAGCTTCATGTAGTCGGTCGAGGCAATGACCGGCCCTTCGATCGATTCGAGCTGCTGAGTCACCCAGGGCTTCTCACGCTTGTCGTCGAAGTCGAGGAACTGCGCCCGGTCGTACTCCAGCGCTTCGCGACGCAGTTCGTTGAAGCTGGTCACGCTCCAGACGTCGGCGATGACGCCGTGCTCTTCGGCGAGCATCGTAGCGGCGGCTTCGACTTCGCGCAGGATGGTGCCGCTACCCATGAGCTGAACCCGCGGCTGCTTGCCACCTTCGCCCGTCTCGCCCTGCTTGAGCCGGTACATGCCGCGAACGATGCCCTCCTCGCTGCCTTCCGGCATTTCCGGGTGCGGGTAGTTCTCGTTCATCACGGTCAGGTAGTAGAAGCAGTTTTCCTTGTCCTGGAACATCCGCTTGAGACCGTCCTGGACGATCACCGCCAGCTCGTGGCCGTAGCACGGATCGTAGGAGCGGCAGGTCGGCACCGTGGACATCAGGATATGGCTGTGGCCATCCTGGTGCTGCAGGCCTTCACCATTGATGGTGGTACGCCCGGCAGTACCGCCGACCATGAAGCCGCGAGCCTGGAGGTCACCGGCGGCCCAGACCAGATCACCGATACGCTGATAACCGAACATCGAGTAGTAGATGTAGAACGGCAGCAGCGGCAGATGGTGGTTGGCATAAGCGGTTGCCGCGGCGATCCACGCCGACATCGAGCCGGCTTCGGTGATGCCTTCCTCGAGGATCTGACCCTTCTTATCCTCGCGGTAGTACATGATCTGGCCGGCATCCATCGGCTCGTACTTCTGGCCTTCGGCGGCGTAGATACCGAGCTGGCGGAACATGCCCTCCATGCCGAAGGTGCGTGCCTCGTCGGGAATGATCGGCACGACCCGCTGACCGAACTGCTTGTTCTTGACCAGACCGTTGAGCACCCGCACGAACGACATCGTGGTCGAGACTTCGCGGTCGCCGGAGCCCTTGAGCTGGGTCGCGAACATCTTGTCCTCGAGCGTCGGAATCTCGATCGCTTCGAAGTCGTTCTTGCGCGCCGGCAGGAAACCACCGAGCTTGTCGCGCTGGAGATGCAGGTACTTCATCTCCGGGCTGTCGTCTTCCGGCTTGTAGTACGGAATGTCGCCGCTTTCGATCTGCTTGTCGGACACCGGGATGCCGAAACGGTCGCGGAAGGCCTTGAGCGCGTCGGTCTCCATGGACTTGATCTGGTGCGCTTCCATGTCGGCTTCACCGCTGCCGCCGCCCATGCCGTAGCCTTTGACGGTATGCGCCAGCACCACGGTCGGACGCCCGTTGGCGTTGTTAACCGCCTCATGGTACGCCGCGTAGACCTTCTGCGGGTCGTGGCCACCACGGTTGAGCCGGAAGACCTCCTCGTCGGAGTAGTCCTTGACCATCTCCGCGGTCTCTTCGTACTTGCCGAAGAATTCGTCGCGGGTGTACTTGCCACCCTGAGCCTTGTAGTTCTGGTACTCGCCGTCGACCGCCTCGTCCATGCGCTTTTGCAGCATGCCTTTGGAGTCTTTCTCGAATAGCGGGTCCCACAGACCGCCCCAGACCACCTTGATGACGTTCCAGCCGGCACCGCGGAAGACGCCCTCGAGCTCGTCGATGACGCGGGAGTTGCCGCGCACCGGGCCGTCGAGACGCTGCAGGTTGCAGTTGATCACGAAGATCAGGTTGTCGAGCTTCTCGCGGCTGGCCAGATGCAGCGCGCCGAGCGATTCCGGCTCGTCGCACTCGCCGTCGCCGAGGAACGCCCAGACCTTACGGTCCTTCATGTCCTCGAGTTCACGCGAGTTCAGATACTTCATCACGTGAGCCTGGTAGATCGCCTGGATCGGACCCAGCCCCATGGAGACGGTGGGGAACTGCCAGTAATCCGGCATCAGATAGGGGTGCGGATAGGACGGCAGGCCTTCACCATCGACTTCCTGGCGGAAGGTGTCCATCTGCTCTTCGCTCAGACGGCCTTCCAGGAAAGAGCGCGCGTAGATGCCGGGCGTGACGTGGCCCTGGATGTAGAGCAGATCACCCTTGTGATCGCCGTTGTCGGCGCGGAAGAAGTGGTTGAAACCGACTTCGTAGAGCGTGGCACTGGACTGATAGCTGGCGATGTGGCCACCCAGGCCCTTGTGCTTCTTGTTGGTCCGCAGCACCTGCACCATCGCGTTCCAGCGGATCGCCGAGCGGATCTTGCGCTCGATGAACATGTCGCCGGGAATCTTCGCCTCACGATGCACCGGAATGGTATTGCGGTGCGGCGTGGTCCCGGAAAACGGCGGTGACGAGCCGTCCCGGCGCAGCCGATCCGCCAACCGACTCAGAATGTAGCGAGCGCGCTCTTCGCCCTCATGCTCCACGACCGAGGCCAGGGAATCCAGCCACTCCGTGGTTTCGACCGGATCGAGATCTTCTCGTGTCTCCAGACTCATAGACAACTCTCCGAATGGGAAAGGGTTTGCCATTCGCCCGGCCATGGCGGGTAGCCGCAGCAGGGCTTGGAATATGCGCTCTTCGGTGCGGATGCGGCTCTTTTGGGACCGCTTTTCGAGATTTCTGAGCCGTCGCGACGTGACGGCGGGCGTGCGTGACGCGAAAAATCAGGCGAGAAAGATACCGCAATCCACCACAACTGCCAATTCGCCGCCGACTCGCACGCAGTGAAACGCTCGTTTAAAACCAAACTTTTCAGAGGCTTGCGTTTCAGCGCGTCGATCATTTCGAGGCCCACCGAAAACGGGCAGGCACGAGACGTTCGCGTTCGACACTAACGATAGCAGTCCGAGCCCGAATGTCATGGCCTGGGCCCGTTCGGAAGTCATCGCCTGCGGCCCTCAGCCTCGGGCGAGGCGGTGTCGCAGATAGGCCCAGTCGAATGCCGGCCCCGGGTCGGATTTACGCCCCGGGGCAATCCAGGCATGGCCTGTCAGACGCGACTCGGTGATGTCGGGGTAGCGATCCATCAACGCCTGCAGCACCTTCGCCAGTGCGTGGTATTGGGCTTCGCGATACGGTCGCTCGTCGGTACCCTCCAACTCGATGCCTACCGCGAAGTCGTTGAGACCGCAGCGCAGACGATCGCCGTCCTGCCAGCGAGATCGCCCGGCGTGCCAGGCGCGGCGATCGAACGGCACGAACTGGACGCACTCCCCGTCACGTCGAATCAGCAGATGTGCCGAAACCCGCAGCGACGCGATGGCGGCGAAGGCCGGGTGGACGTCGGGATCCAGGGTATTGGTGAAAAGCCGCTCGATGGCATCGCCACCGAACTCGCCCGGCGGCAGGCTGATACCGTGCAGAACGACCGCAGACACCTCGCCCTCGGGGCGGTCGTTGGCGTTGGGTGAATCCATCCGACGTGCGGTCTGCAGCCAGTGTGCGTCGATCTCCATGACTCGCTTGTCTCCCCGTCGATCCAGGTGTCATGCCCCACGCTTCTTCTCTATCGAGCGTTCTCGCTTCAGAAAGGCGAGCACCGATCCGCCGAGACGCTCGTCGCGGGGACTGATCCCGAAGCGATGCCGGTAGGCCGTCGAAAAGTGCGCCCCGGAAGAAAAACCGTGAGCGAGTGCGATCTCTCCCACGGCGGCGTCGGTCTCACGAAGGGCGCGCCGCGCCCGCTGCAGTCGCAGGTTGAGATAGAAACGGCTAGGCACCGCCTGGAGATGTTTTTTGAAGAGCCGCTCCAGCTGGCGCCGCGACATGCCCAGGTGCGCCGAAAGCTCATGGGTGGTCAGGGGCTCCTCGATGTTCGCTTCCATCAGCGCCACGGCGTCCACCAGGCCTGCCGGCGCGTTCCCCAACCCCGAACGGAGCGGCACCTGCTGCGGCTCGTCCGCCATGCGGATGCGTTCGCAAACGAAGTGCTCGGAGACGCGTCGCGCCAATCCCTCACCGTGATGCTGGCCGATCAGCGTCATCATCATATCCATTGCCGCCGTCCCGCCCCCGCAGGTGAAACGATCGCGATCGATTTCGAACAGCTGATGACTGACGCGGATCGCCGGATACGCGCGAGAAAACGTCTCGCCGCCAACGTAGGGGATGGAGGCACGATACCCCTCGAGCGCGCCGGCGCGCGCCAGCCATCGCGTGCCGCCCGCGACGCCGCCGAGCACCACGCCACGCTGTGCCAGCCGGGAGAGCCAGGCTTCCAGCGCTTCGACCTTCACTGGCGCAAGGGGCAACTCGCTCGCCGGATCGGCGAGCGGCGCGCAGACGATGACCACATCGAGATGGCGTTCGTCACCGGTCAGGGCATCCGGCACGAGCGCCAGTTCAGTGACGCTCGTGACCGGATCGGCATCGAGAGCGAAGGTGGTCGTCGCGTAAAGCCTACGCCCGGCCAGCCGGTTGGCAACGATGAGCGGCTCGATCGCACAGGCCTGTGCCAGTAGCGAGAAGCCCGGGAGCAGAACGAAGCCAACCTGGCGCGGCGCCTCGCGATTCACGAGCCGGCGCCGACCACGAGCAGTCGATCAGACCTGGACGACATCGAAGTCGACGGCAGTGTCGACATCGGCGTCGTAGTCGACGTCGTCGCGCTCGAAGCCGAAGAGCTTGAGGAACTCGTGCTTGTAGCCTGCGTAGTCGGTGAGCTCGAAGAGATTCTCCGTGGTCACCTGGGGCCAGAGCGCCTTGCACGCCTGCTGGATGTCGTCGCGCAGCTCCCAATCGTCCAGGCGAAGCCGGCCTGCCTCGTCTACCGGGGCATCGTTCTCGGCGTAGAGCCGATCGCCGAAGAGCCGGTTGAGCTGGTCGATGGTGCCTTCGTGGACGCCCTGCTCCTTCATCACCTTGTAGACCATGGAGATGTAGAGCGGCATGACGGGAATCGCCGCGCTCGCCTGCGTGACCACGGACTTGAGCACCGCCACATTGGCGCTGCCGCCACTCTGGCCCAGGCGTTCGTCGATCTCGTTCGCGGCGCGGTCGAGGTCTTCCTTCGCCTTGCCAAGCGCCCCGTGCCAGTAGATCGGCCAGGTGATGTCGGTACCGATGTAGCTAAACGCGACGGAGCGTGCGCCCGGTGCCAGCACGCCCGCCTGATCGAGCGCATCGATCCAGAGCTCCCAGTCCTGACCGCCCATCACGTCGATGGTATCGGCGATCTCCTGCTCGGTGGCAGGCTCGACGGAGGCTTCGGTGATGGCGTCCTTGTTGGTGTCGATGGCGGTAGCGGTGTAGGTCTCGCCGATCGGCTTGAGGGCGGAGCGCTTGAGCTCCCCGCTTTCCGGCATCTTGCGCACCGGCGAGGCCAGCGAGTAGACCACCAGGTCGATCTGGCCCATGTCCTCGCGAATGCGCTCGATGGCGGCTTCACGCACCTCGTTGGAGAAAGCATCGCCGTTGATCGACTTGCTGTAGAGCCCTTCCGCCTTGGCGAACTTGTCGAAGGCCGCCGAGTTGTACCAGCCGGCCGTGCCCGGCTTCTTCTCGGTGCCCGGCTTTTCGAAGAACACGCCCAGCGTATCCGCGCCGTAGCCGAACGCCGCTGTGATACGGGCCGCCAGGCCATAGCCGCTCGAGGCGCCGATGACCAGCACGTTGCGCGGCCCGCCTTCGACGCCGGCGAGATTGGCGCGCGTGGTTTCGATCTGTTCGAGGACGTTGCGCTCGCAGCCTCGGGGATGCGTCGTTGTGCAGATGAAACCGCGAACCTTGGGCTTGATGATCACGTTGAACCTCGTAGCAAAAGCCGAAACAAAACGCTCCAACGAAGCCGTCGGAACGTGACATGGAGCGCATTCTAACAGGGTGGTGAAAGGCCGGGCTAACTTGCCGACATCCAAGCGATGGCGAACGAAACACAGGCATCGATGGACTTGAGTCTGGGCAGACGCTGATCGATGATGCTGGCCCGACTGCCGACAAGCGCCGAGGTACCATGGACGAACAGGAGATCGAAGCGCTCGTCATCGAGCGCGGCGCGCTGTGGCTTGCGCTCTCGTCGCTCTGGCTCGAACGCGAACCGCGAGAATCGGACTACGCCGCGATGGTCCGCGAGATCGATGCGATGGGACTGTCACTACAGGCACTGGAGCGAGTTTACCGACTCGAGATGTCACCGGTGATGGCGCGCTATCAGTTTTCGATGGCGGGTCAGTGGCGTGAATTCGACGAGAACATGTTGCTGACGCGCCTGGTGCGCCACTACCGTCGCCTGAATGGCTGGCGCCGCACCAGCTGGTCGCTGTTCTCGGGGCTCACGACCATGATGAGTCGCTACCGCTTCAACGAGCTGGTCGTCCGCGTCATGGTCGCCCGGGGTGAGCGCCCGCCGACCTGAGCGCCGCTGGCGCCATCACGCCGAGAACGGCGTGTCCAGCGCATCCTCGATGGCGGTTCTCAGCGAGCGCGGCACCGCACGAGGACCAAAGCGTCGGATCACCTGGCCGTCCCGGCCTACCAGGAACTTGGTGAAATTCCACTTGATCGGCGTACTCCCCAGCATGCCCGGCGCCTGGCGTCGCAGATGCACGAACAGCGGATGGGCGTGGCGCCCGTTGACGCTGACTTTCTCCATCAGCGGAAACGTCACCGCATAGCGCTGTTCGCAGAAGGCCCCGAAGTGCCCTGCCGACTCCGGCGACTGGCGGCCGAACTGGTTGCAGGGAAAGGCCAGTACGGTGAATCCCTGATCGCGGTATTCCCGATAGAGTCTTTCCAGCCCTTCGAGCTGAGGCGTGAAGCCACAGCGGCTGGCAACGTTGACCACCAGCAGTACCTGACCGCGCAGCGCCCGTAGATTGAAAGCCTCGCCGGCCCGTGTCCGACAGTCTTGGGTATAGATCGACATGATGAACCGATAGATGAATCCGATGAACGGCCGGCGGCGCTCGATCAGCAGTCGGCCCGATCGCTGCCATAGGGCCTCGGTGAAACGAAAGCGAAGAGTGCCACGGCGCCTGCGACATCACCAACCATTCTCGCGGGCCGCGAGCGCAAGCGCGACACGGGTGTCGGGCGTCGCTGCCTCGAGCGCCAGCGCCTGCCCGAGCGAAAGCCAACGCACCGCGGCCACTTCGGACGCCTGAAGCTGCAGCGCGCCGTCGTAGTGGACCCAGTAGACGCTGCCGAACGCGTGGAGGCCGTCCTCGGCGAAGCGGAAGGTATGGCCGCCGTCCAGGCGTACGCCGCTGATGCCCAGCTCTTCGGCAAGCTCTCGCCGCGCCGCTGGAAGCGATGCCTCCCCCGCACCGACGACGCCGCCGGCAGCGAGATCGAAAGCGCCGGGATAGGTCTCTTTGTGCAGCGTGCGCTGCTGCACGCAGATGTGCCCCGTGGCATTGCGTACGATCACGTAGGTGGCCCGGTGCCAGCAGGCGAGACGGCGCATGGTCCGACGCGCCGCACTACCTCGCGGACGGTTGCGCGAATCGACGAGCTGGACCTGCTCGTCGGCGATGACGACATCGGTCATGACGACCCCTTGTGTTCGTTGATAGGCGCAGGCTCGGTAAGCGGATCGAGAGCGTTGCGCTCTTCCTCACGCGGCCCCACGCGAAAAACGGGTGGACAACATCCGTCAACCCAGGACGAGCCGGGCCGCCAGCAGCAGCAACACGACCCCGGTGACGCGCTGAATGCCCACGGCATGCCGCTGCAGCCAGGGCAGTACGCGGGAGTGCGAAAGCGCCAGTGCCACCAGCACGTACCAGGTGCCATCCACTCCGCCGGCCGTCGTAACCACCAGCCAGCCGGCACCGGCGCCCATGTCGGGGGTGACGAACTGGCTCAACAATGCGATGAAAAAGACGATCAGCTTGGGATTGCCCAGGGCGATGGCAAACCCGTCGCGGGCAGCGCGAATGCCGGAAACCGCAACGGACCGAACGTCGAAAGCTTCGCCTTGACCGCTCTGCAACGCACGAAGCCCCAGCCAGGCCAGATAGGCCGCTCCCGCCCAGGTGACGAGACGATAGAGCCAGGGCTGGTGCACGACCACCGCGGCCAGCCCCAGTACGGTCAAGCCAGCATAGAACGCTACGCCCAGGGCGTGCGCGAGGGCCACGATCACCCCGTTTCTCCGCCCGCCCCCCACCGTGTGGCGCATGACGACGGCGAGACTTGGCCCGGGCGACATCGCCCCTAGCGTGCAGACCAGTAGCAGCGACAGCCAAAGTTCCCACGACACCGCTTTCTCCTTCTCGAGTTCCTGCAATCGCGTCGCAGCCTCGTCTGACCGGCGCCCATCCCCCGTCTCAGCGGCGAGTCGCACAGACTCGGCGCAGCGACTACGCTATCAATGCTGTATGGCTTATCAATATCAGGGAGGTGACCATGAGCCTTTTTCAACGTGAAGATCGTCGCGCACGTGCCGATCGGATTCAGGAAGATTTTCGCGATATCGGCGATCAGGGGCGCGAGCTGGGCCGCGGTCTACGTTACGACAGCGAAGATGCCATCGAGGAAGCTCGCGCGCGCAGCGAAGCGCAGTATGCACGGATGGCCAAGGAAGCGCGCCGCCGGCGGCAGAACATGCGTCAGTCCACGCAGCGCTCGATGAACGAGGCCGACCGTTACGTTCAGGATCACGCCTGGTCAGGCATCGGCGTTGCCGCACTCGCAGGGGCCCTCGTCGGCTTTCTCGTCAGCCGTCGCTGAACGCCAGGCCGAGCGAGTGAATCGATCGATCGACGCCCCGCTGCTGCGGGGCGTATGCGTTGAGTGTCAGGCGGTCACGCGAGGCACTACTGTCCGAGTGCCTTGCTCGGAAGAGAGACGCCGATGCCGTCCGCTGTTCTCGAAGACTTGCCGATACTCGACCCAACCTACGTTTCAAAGCTTAACCGTGATAAAACTTCTCAATCGCAGCTGTAGAATGCAGTGATCGATCGGCGTTTAATGATCAAAACCAGCCTGAGGGAGCGCGAGATGAGTACTGACAAGTGGCAAACCATCGACGTCGAGAACATCGACAAGTCAGCGCGCGCGCTGCACGCCTGCTCGCTCGATCCCTCCATTCGCTGCCTGGCAGAACTCCGCGCCTCTCAGATCAACGGCTGTCTGTCCTGCACTCACTTTCGCCGCGAGCAGGCCGAAGCGCTCGGCATCTCGGCCGACAAACTTGCCGCACTCGCGGCATGGTCGGAGTCCGACGCGTTCGACGAGCGTGAAAAAGCCGCCCTGGCATGGTGCGAATCTTTCACTCACTTCCGTCCGGCCAATCCGGCCACGCGCAAGCTCGCTTTGACGGCGTTCTCGCCTCGCGAGCTGGCGGATCTGACGATGGCCATCGAAATGACCAGCGCTCTGAGCCGGGCGTCTCGCCGCGCCACGGGCTGAAAAGCGCCAAAATCCGGTCGGCCCGCCGCCCGGCTCAGATCGCCCAGGCAACGAACGTGGCGCTCGATTCTTTCGAGCGCCACGTTTTTTATGCCCGACCGACTGGAATAGTGGCCGAGCGTGCGTCCCCGGCTGTCGATGAGCGTACGGCCACGGCAGTTGACGAACGAACATGACAAGGGCCCTCTTGACGACCTTTAGCCTCGCGTAAGGCTCTGACGATGGAAAAGCTCTACCGCCTGCCGGGCGCCTGGCCCTACTCGATCGCGATATTTCTGAACGCCTTCGTCGATCTCGGCCACAAGATCGTGATCCAGAACACGGTCTTTCAAACCTACAGCGGCGATACGCAGGTCGTCCTCACGGCGTTGATCAACGCCTTGATACTGCTACCTTTCGTCATCTTCTTCACGCCCGCCGGCCAGATAGCGGATCGCTACGCCAAGGTGCGGATCATGCGTCTATCCGCCTGGGCGGCGGTGGCCATCTGCATGGCCCTTACCGGCGCCTATCATGCCGGCTGGTTCTGGGCGGCCTTCGTTTTGACCCTGCTGCTGTCGATCCAGTCGGCCTTCTACTCCCCGGCCAAGTACGGTCTGGTCAAATCGCTCTTCGGGAAATCTCGGCTGGCCGAGGCCAACGGTATGGTCCAGGCGATCACCATCGCTGCCGTTCTCGCCGGCACTATCACCTTCACACTAGTTTTCGCACTTCGCGTGACCTCGTCCGAAGCGCCCGGCGCAACGCTGACCCAACTCGTGCCGCTCGGCTGGCTACTGGTGCTCAACAGCCTCGTCGAGGCGCTGATGCTTCATCGCCTGCCCGCCGACGAAGTCAACGCGCGTCGCTCGCCCTCTCCCTGGTGGGATCATCTCAGCGGGCGTATCGCGCGCGCGCAACTCGGCGCGGTCATTCGCCAACCGGTGCTGCGTCTCTCCATCATCGGCCTGGCGACGTTCTGGTCGGTGGGTCAGGTCATGCTGGCGACCTTCCCCGCCTACGCCAAGGCGCACGTCGGCATCGACAGCGTGCTGGTGCTTCAAGGAATACTCGCCGCCAGCGGCGTCGGGGTCGCTCTGGGCTCGGCGCTGGCGAGCCGCCTCTCCCCCAACCGGATCGAGACGGGGCTGATTCCCGTCGGCGCTCTGGGTGTCGCCTGCGGACTCGCCTGGCTGCCTCTGCTCGACAGCGCCGGATCGCAGGCGGTGAACTTTGCGTTCATCGGCCTGATGGGCGGACTGTTCATCACACCGCTCAATGCGCTGATCCAGTTCCATGCGCGCGAAGGCGAGCTGGGTAGCGTGCTTGCGGCCAACAACTGGATTCAGAATCTGGCGATGCTCGGCTTTCTGGTCTTCACCGCCGGCGCGGCACTGGGTGGCGTCGACAGCCCCTACCTGCTGGCGTTGGTCGCCGTCATGGCGATTCTCGGCGGGCTCTACACCGTCGTGAAACTGCCACAGAGCCTGGTTCGTTTCGTGCTGGCCTTTCTACTCACACGACATTATCGCGTCAGCGTCCAGGGCCTCGAGAACCTGCCCGCTCAAGGTGGCGTGCTGCTACTCGGCAACCATATAAGCTGGATCGACTGGGCCATCGTACAGATCGCAAGCCCGCGCCCGATTCGGTTCGTGCTACTCAAGAGCGTCTACGAACGGCGCTACCTGAAGGGCATGCTGAAAGCGCTCGGATGCATTCCCATCGAGCGTGGCGCCGGTGCCGAACGCGCCCTCGACACCGTTGCCGAGTGCCTGAACGCCGGCGAAGTCGTCTGCCTCTTCCCGGAGGGCGCGATCAGCCGCACCGGCCAGCTAGGGGAATTTCGGCGTGGCTTCGAGCGCGCCTGCCAGCGCGCCGACGATAGCGTCATCATCGTACCCTTCTATCTTCGCGGCCTGTGGGGCAGCCAGTTCTCGCGCTCATCGAGCAAGCTCAAGGCGCTACGTGACGCGCCGCTACATCGCGCGGTGGTGGTCGCCTTTGGTGCGCCCATGCCGCGTACCACGTCGGCGGCGGTCATCAAGCGGCGTATCGTCGAACAGGCCACCCACTCCTGGCAGCGGGCAATGGCGGGGCTGCCCACACTGCCGCAAGCCTGGATTCGCAGCGTCAAGCGCGCGCCGCGAGCGCTGGCACTTACCGATGCCGACGACCACCGCTTCGACGCTCGCGGCGCGCTGATCGCCAGTCTGCTGATGGCGGGTCAGTTACGCCAACGCTCGAGAAACAATGACGAGAGCGACTGGCGTATCGGCCTGCTACTGCCCCGCGACAGCGCCAGTGCCATCGCCAACATGGCAACGCTGCTGGCGGGGGGCATCGTCGTCAATCTGAACTATACCGCTTCGGCTTCCACGCTCGCGGCGATGATTGATCGCGCCGAACTCACCACGATCGTGACGTCGCGCGCCTTCCTCGACGGACTCGCGCGACAGGGGCTGGACGTGACCGGTTCGCTCGACGAGCGCAAGCGGCTGTACGTCGAGGACCTCGCGGCGCAACCGGGCCGACTGCCACGCCTGCTGACTCGGCTTGCGGTAACGTGGCTGCCGGCAACGACGCTCGCCGCCCGTGCCTGCCGGGCGACGAGTTCCGAGAAGACGGCGGCAATCCTGTTTTCCAGCGGTAGCGAGGGCGAACCCAAAGGGGTGAAGCTCAGCCATCGCAACATCCTGGCGAACGTTCAGCAGACTTCCGACGTACTCAACACCCAGCATGGCGATGTCGTGCTGGGTTCACTGCCGATTTTTCACGCCTTCGGACTCACGGTGACGCAATTTTTGCCGCTGATCGAGGGATTGCCGCTGATATGCCACCCAGAGATGACCGACGCCGCCGGCATCGCGCGTTCGATCGCCAGGCATCGGGCGACGATTCTCTGCGGCACCCCGACCTCGCTGGACGCGATCGCCCGTGAGCCGGAGGCGCATGCGTCGATGCTCGAGAGCCTGAGAATCGTCATTGCGGGCGGTGAGCGGCTCGACCCGCGAGCGCGACAGGCGTTCGAGACCCGGTTCCACAAGCCGCTCTTCGAGGGTTACGGGGCGACCGAGACCGCGCCGGTCGCCGCTGTCAATCTGCCCGACGCCCTCGACGTTCACTACGCTCAGGTGCAGCGCGGCGGCAAGGTCGGCACGGTAGGCATGCCGCTACCCGGGACCAGCATTCGTGTCGTCGACCCGACGACGCTGGAGGAGCTACCGGTCGACGCGGCCGGCAGAGTCCTGGTGAGCGGGCCGCAGGTGATGCAGGGCTATCTCGACGACGTGCAGACCGCCGAGGTGATCGTCGAGCTGGCCGGGCAACGCTGGTACGTGACCGGCGACAGAGGCGCTCTGGACAGCGACGGCTTTCTCACGCTGATCGATCGCGCCTCGCGATGCGTGAGGATCGGCGAGGAGATGATCAGCCTTGGCGAGATCGAACGCGCGATAACGCGCACGCTCGACGACGATGACATCGAACTCGTGGCAGTGAACCTGCCGGATTCGAATTGGGAAGAGCGAATCGTCGTACTCTCGGAAACATCACTGGACGGGCCGGCGATCACTCGACGCCTGCGTGAAACCGGTCTCTGCACGCCAACGCTGCCGAGCGCCTGGCTGACCGTCGAGCACCTTCCCCGGCTCGACTCTGGCAAGGTGGACGTGATGGCCGCCCGACGGCTGGCCGCTGCAAACGTCACGGTCATGACGCGCAGCGAAACGGATTCGCCAAACCGCGCCTGACGGCCATCCGGCGCCTGCAACCTTGGCGAGCGGGCACTCAGTCTGCGACCGAAACAGCAACTGGCGTCAGCGTTGCCGTTCCAGCCCACGGCAAACGCAGCGCTAACGGGCGCCGCCCCTCTCCGAGAGCGACTAGTGGCTGTCCACCAGCCCCTCGTGGAGGGATTCGCTCACGCCGGCTTCCCGGGCTAGCGCGCTCGGGTCGAGAATGTGAATCCAGTCTCGCGAGCGCTCCAGCACCCGCTCTTCTCGAAAGACGGTCAGCGTACGGCTGACATGCACCGACGACAGCCCCAGCGTGTCGGCGAAATGCTGCTGGGAGAGCGGCACTCTGAAACGATCATCGAGCGCCTCCCCGGTCCGCTTCAACCGTGAGAAGAGTTCGAACAGCAGGTAGGCAATTCGCTGGCGCGCGCTTCGGCGCGACAGGTGCACGACCCGCGCCCCTAGCAGCGCTTGGCGATAGGACGCGGCCGCGAAGCTCAATGCGGTCAGGCGTGAGGAGTCGCGAAAGAAATCCAGCAGATGATGGTGAGAGAAAGGACGCACCTCCCCCGCTTCGAGCATCGCGACGCTGGAGAGCCGTCGTTGAAAGGGGAATTCCTGCAGGCCGATGACGTCGCCGGGCAAGAACAGCTCGAGAATGTGACGCGTGCCATCCGCGAAGTGGCGATAGGCATAGGCCCAGCCCGCACTCAGCGTGCAGAAATGCCGCGCCTCGTCCCCCTCGAGCCAGAGCGGTTCGCCCTTCTCGGTTGGGATTCGACTTTCCTCCAATGCCGAAAGTCGCTTCCGCTCGATTTCGGATAGACTGCCGTACCGGCTGAAGTGTCGAACGATGCAGTCTTTGCCTGTTTCCATCGCCATGCCGTCTGCTCGAAATATCGAGCGATGACAGCATGTTAGTGAACCGACTTCTATAACTTCGATTATATAAGCGTCGGGCCCGTTACCCGGGTTCGCAAGCATACGTGCGGGGCGTTGCGTCCTGTCGACCTCCGCAGCCACCTACCTGATTCTCTTTCATCGGACGACAGACCGAGTCGGTTGCGGACGGGCCATCGACAACGCTCGCGGTCCCAATAAAATGTAAAGTTTTGTGTATTGCCGCCGAAGAACGCATTACGAGTCGACCCTCACGACGTACCGCTCAACAGGTAGGCACCCGCATGCATCTAACCCGTCAGGATCGAGCCAAGTTCGAGGCCCCCAAGCGACGGCGTCGGGATCCGGAAAGTCTCGCCAGTTTGGCTGAGAAGGCAGGCATGCCGACGAGCACGCTCAAGACGCGGATGAAATCGCTTATCCAGACCGGCCTCACCAGAGAGGAAGCCATCGAACAGGCCCTGAAAAAACCGATCGGTCCACAGGGGCGTCCTCGGCGAGAAAGTAGCGGGTCCAACTCTCGAGGTTGAGGCGTTGACGTTCTGACAACGACATCACAGACCCGACGCGCTCGCGCTGGGCGAATACGATCGACCCAACGAGAAAAGGAGAGCCGTAGCCCTCCTTTCGTTCGACCTTGACCGGTCGCTATCGTTGATCGTGCCTATCGTTCGATCTGGCGAGTGACTCGCCGTGTCGAGTTAGCCGCAGCTGCAGCCGTGACCGCAGTCCTTGGAGCCGTCGGCATGCCCGGTCGCGCAGGCTTCGCAGCAAAACCGCTGACCCGCCTTTTCGAAGGCCTGATCGTCGACGCTGCAATCGCAGTTGGGGCAAGCACAAGTCTGTTGAGACATAACGTGTCCTCCTCTGTTGACGCTTCGACTGTAGCGCTGACGAGAAGCGTTATGTAATCACGGAAGGGACACAGGAAATCACGCGGGGGAGCAAAGCGCGAATCACAGGGAGGGTCGAAAGCTGTGGTGCCGGCGGTCGGACTCGAACCGACACACTGTTTCCAGCGGCGGATTTTGAATCCGCTGCGTCTACCAATTCCGCCACGCCGGCAGCGGAGACGCATTATACGGACGCTTCGATCAGCGTCAATTGCCACGCTGACTTAATCGGCGACGTGCTTTATCATGCGCGCTCTTCGCCCGCCGGGGCCAGCGGCGCCCGGGGTCTTCGTTTTCAGCCGATCCGTGGTGACCATGCAGCGCGCCGACTTCCATTTCGATCTGCCCGACGAGTTGATCGCTCGCTACCCCGCCGAACAGCGCACCGACTGCCGCCTGCTCTGCGTCGAGGGTGACAGCGGCAAGCTCGAACACGCGCGCTTCCCTGCCCTGCTCGACCGGCTCGAGCGCGGCGACGTGGTCGTGTTCAACGACACAAGGGTCATCCCCGCTCGCCTCTTCGGACAGAAAGCCAGCGGTGGCCGCGTCGAAATGCTCCTCGAGCGCCCGCTCGATGCCCACCGGGGTCTGGCGCATCTGCGTGCCAGCAAATCTCCCAAACCGGGCACCGAGCTGATCTTCGAAGGCGATATCCACGCCGTCGTCGAGGGCAGGCAGGATGCGCTGTTCGAGCTGCGTTTTCTCGGCGACACCCCGATGATCGAGCTGCTCGAGCGCCACGGCCACATGCCGCTGCCGCCCTACATCACCCGCGAAGACGAGCTCGAAGACCGGGAGCGTTACCAGACGGTCTACGCGCGCCGCGAGGGCGCGGTCGCCGCCCCCACCGCGGGCCTGCACTTCGACGAGGCGATGATGGAGGCGCTGCGCGCGCGCGGCGTCGAGACCGCCTTCGTCACGCTGCACGTGGGTGCCGGCACCTTTCAGCCGGTTCGGGTCGACGACATTCGCGAACATCACATGCACAGCGAGTGGCTCGAAGTCGACGAGACCGTCTGCGATCGGGTCAACGCGGCGCGAGCGAGCGGCAACCGGGTCATCGCCGTCGGCACTACCAGCGTGCGCTGCCTGGAATCCGCCAGTCAGGAGGACGGTCAGCTCACGCCCTATCGCGGCGAGACCGACATCTTCATCTACCCCGGCTATCGCTGGCGCTGCGTCGATGCGCTGGTGACCAACTTCCACCTGCCGGAGTCGACTCTGTTGATGCTGGTTTCGGCCTTTGCCGGCTACGACACCGTGATGCGCGCCTATCAGGAGGCCGTCGCGACGGGCTATCGCTTCTTCAGTTACGGCGATGCCATGTTCCTCCAGCGCCGCCGCGCCGACTGATCCTCATCCGCGCCGCCGACCGCTTCGGTCGATGATTTTTCGCCGGGCCCGCGCCGCTGGCCCGAGCCCCGACAGTTCGAGAGACAAGTATGCGAAACGATTGCTTCATGAACTTCGAGCGTCTGGCCAAAGACGGTCGCGCCCGCCGCGGTCGCCTGACGTTCCCGCGCGGTACGGTCGAGACTCCCGCTTTCATGCCGGTGGGCACCTACGGCACGGTCAAGGGGATGACGCCGCGAGATGTCGAGGCGATTGGCGCGGAGATCATTCTCGGCAACACCTTTCACCTGTGGCTACGCCCGGGCACCGAGGTCATCGAAGGCCACGGCGATTTGCACGACTTCTCCCAGTGGCACAAGCCGATCCTCACCGACTCCGGCGGCTTCCAGGTCTTCTCGCTCGGTGCGATGCGCAAGATCACCGAGCAGGGCGTGCATTTTCGCTCGCCGGTGGACGGCGCCAAGGTCTTCATGGGCCCGGAGGAGTCGATGGCGGTGCAGCGCTCGCTGGGCTCCGATGTGGTCATGATCTTCGATGAATGCACGCCCTACCCGGCCACCGAAGCCGAAGCGCATAAGTCGATGGAGCTATCGCTGCGCTGGGCGGCCCGCTCTCGCACGGCCCACGGCGACTCGCCGTCGGCACTCTTCGGTATCGTCCAGGGCGGCATGTACCCCGAGCTGCGCAAGCGCTCGCTCGAGGGGCTGCTCGAGATCGGCTTCGACGGTTTGGCGATCGGCGGGCTTTCCGTGGGCGAGCCCAAAGAGGAGATGATCCGCGTCCTCGACTACCTGCCACAGTGGATGCCGGAAGAGAAGCCGCGCTACCTGATGGGGGTAGGCAAGCCCGAGGATCTGGTCGAGGGCGTGCGCCGCGGGGTCGACATGTTCGACTGCGTGATGCCGACGCGCAACGCCCGCAACGGCCATCTCTTCACCGCCGAAGGTACGGTGAAGATACGTAACGCCACCCATCGTCACGACACCGCCCCACTCGAATCGACGTGCGACTGCTATACCTGCCAGCACTTCTCCCGAGGCTATCTCCACCACCTCGATCGATGTGGCGAAATGCTCGGTTCGATGCTCAATACGATCCACAATCTGCGCTACTACCAGCGCCTGATGGCGGGTTTGCGCGGGGCTATCGAAGCGGGTACATTGGCCGACTTCGTAGCACACTTTTACCGGCAGCGCGGGCTTTCCGTGCCGCCAATGGTCGAGTAAACCGTCGATTCGACGGTCGTGGAACCAGGGTCGATCAGCGCCGCGATCGCGGGTTGCGGTCTGTAACCGAATCACGTCAGGCGGGCTTCATACCGCTTCCTGAATTCGTTCACTAGCCAGTTCACTACAACGCTCGGAGATAGATCCATGCTGGACTTTTTCATTCCTGCGGCACACGCCCAGGATGCAGGCGGTGCCGCCGGCGGTGGTATCGCGCAGATCATCATGCTGGTCGGCTTTGTGCTGATCTTCTACTTCCTGCTCTGGCGCCCGCAGTCCAAGCGAGCCAAGCAGCACAAGAACCTGATCTCGAATCTGTCCAAGGGTGACGAAGTCGTCATTGGCGGTGGCATCATGGGTCGTATCACCAACGTCACCGACGATTTCCTCAGCATGGAGATCGCCGAGGGCACGGTCGTCAACGTCCAGAAGAACGCCGTCGCTTCCGTTTTGCCCAAGGGAACGCTGAAGTCGATCTGACTCTCCCCGCCGCCGGCTATTCCCCCCGCCGGCGGCTTCCTTTTCCGCGACACTCTTCGCACGACGATCATCACGCGATCGTCACTGATTGAAAGGACAGGGCTTCCATGCTCAATCGTTACCCCCTGTGGAAGTATCTGCTGATACTCGTCGTCATCGTTGTGGGCGTCATTTACGCGCTTCCCAACCTTTATCCGCAGGACCCCGCCGTTCAGATCAGCTCCACCGGTGGTAGCCTCGACAGCGAGCAGATCGAGCGCGTCTCCCAGGCGCTCGAGAACGAAGGCATCGACGTCAAATCCGCCAGCATGGTCAGTGACAGTACCGGCCTGATCCGGCTGAACGACGCCGAGCAGCAGCTTCCCGCTCGCGACATCGTCGACGGGACGCTGAGCAACGACTACACGGTCGCTCTCAACCTGGCCGACTCCACCCCCGGCTGGCTCGAAAGCCTTGGCGCGGCGCCGATGAAACTCGGTCTCGACCTGCGCGGCGGGGTGCACTTTCTCCTCGAAGTCGACATGGACGCCGCCGTCGAGCAGCGCCTGGAAGCAACCGCCAGCGCGATCCGTGCCGACCTGCGCGACGAGCGCATCCGCTATCGCGACACTGCGGTCGACGACGACTCGCTGCACTTGGAGTTCGCCAACGCCGACGATCGCGATGCCGCACGCAGCCAGATTCGCCAAAGCTTCGGTGAGTTCCAAATCGACAGCCGCGAGCAGGGGCGTCGCGCCTTTCTCGACATGACCCTGACGGAACAGGCGGTCCAGGACATCCAGGACTACGCCGTTCAACAGAACCTGACCACGATCCGTAATCGCGTCAACGAACTCGGTGTCTCCGAGCCGCTCGTCCAGCGCCAGGGCCCCAACCGGATCGTCGTCGAACTGCCGGGCGTGCAGGATACGGCCGAAGCCAAGCGCATCGTCGGCGCCACCGCCAACCTCGAGTTCCGCCTCGAAGCGCGCCCCGATACGCCGGACACCGAAACCGAGACGCTCGCCTTTCGCAGCACCGCCTCGCGGACCGCTGAGCTGTCTCGCGACGTAATCATCACCGGTGATCGCGTGTCCAGCGCCAGTCAGAGCTTCGACGAGAACGGACGCCCGCAGGTCAGCATCAACCTCGATGGCACCGGCGGCTCGCTGATGAATCAGGCCACCCGCACCAACATCGGGCGCAGCATGGCGGTGGTCTACATCGAGCACAATACCGAGACCCGCACCGTCATGCGCGACGGTGAGCAGGTCCAGGAGCGCATTCCGAGCACCGAGCGCGGCATCATCAGCCTGGCCACCATCCAGAGCGCGCTGAGCAATCGCTTTCGCATCACGGGGCTCGACTCCCCCACCGAAGCGAGCGAGCTGGCGCTGCTGCTGCGTTCGGGCTCGCTGGCGGCACCGATCTACTTCGTCCAGGAGAGCACCATCGGGCCGAGCCTCGGCGCGCAGAACATCGAACGCGGCATCTTTTCGGTACTGGTCGGCGGCCTGCTGGTCATCGTGTTCATGCTGGCGCGCTACAAGGCATTCGGCGTGGTCGCCAACGTCGCTCTCGGCGTCAACCTGATCCTGCTGATCGCCGCGATGTCGCTGCTCGGCGCCACGCTGACGCTGCCGGGTATCGCGGGGATCGTGCTGACGCTCGGCATGGCAGTGGATGCCAACGTGCTGATCTACGAACGTATCCGCGAGGAGATCCGGGCCCGAACGCCGGCGCAACAGGCGATTCACGCCGGCTACGGGCGCGCCTTCACCTCCATCGTCGACGCCAACCTCACTACCCTGCTGGTCGCCGTCGTGCTGTTCTCCATTGGCACCGGCCCGGTCAAGGGCTTCGCGGTGACACTGTCACTCGGCATTCTGACGTCGATGTTCACCGGCATTCTGGTGTCGCGTGCCCTCGTCAATCTCTTCATCGGCGGCAAGCCGGTGAAGAAACTCTGGATCTAGGAGACGCGAGCAATGCGCCAACTCGACTTCATGGGCAAGCGTCGCCTCGCTTTCATCGTCTCGATCGTTCTCACGATCGTGTCGATCGCGGCCCTTGCGCTTTTCAATCTGAATCTCGGTCTCGACTTTACCGGCGGCACGGTCGTCGAGCTGCACTACGCCACTGCCCCGTCGCTCGACGATGTCCGCGCCCTGCTCGCGAATCAGGGCTTCGAGAACGTATCGGTGCAGACCTTCGGCGCCGCCAATGAAATTCTGGTCCGCCTGCAGGAGACGTTCAGCAACGATGTCGGCAATCAGGTCGTCTCGGCGCTCAACAGCGGCGGCGCCTCGATCGATCTGGTTCGTGCCGAGTTCGTCGGCGCCCAGGTCGGCGACCAGCTGCGCGACCAGAGCGGTCTCGGCATGATCGTCGCGCTGGCGGGCGTGGCGATCTACGTTGCCTTCCGCTTCCAGTACAAGTTCGCCATCTGCGCGCTGATCTCGCTGGGTCACGACGTACTCATCGTCGTCGGCCTGTTCGCGCTGTTTCAGTGGGAGTTCGACCTCACCGTATTGGCGGGCATCATGGCGGTGATCGGCTACTCGCTGAACGACACGATCATCGTCTACGACCGGATTCGGGAAAACATCAGGCTTTCCCAGAGCAACGACATGGCGGAGATCTTCAACGGCGCGATCAACCAGACGCTGGCGCGAACGTTGGCGACCTCCGGTACGACCTTGCTGGTTCTGTTCGCGCTGTTCTTCCTCGGCGGGGACATGATCCACAACTTCTCGATCTCGTTGATTCTGGGCATCGTCGCGGGGACCTTCTCCTCGGTCTACGTGGCCGCCGCCCTGCTCATCGTGTTCAAGCTCGAGCGCCAGGATCTGATCCCGGTGAAGAAAGAGAACGTCGAAGAAGAGCTGCCCTAGCGCCTGGGTACCAGGCTAGACGGCAAAGGCCTCCCCAGCGGGAGGCCTTTTTTGTGGATAGGACACACCGAGTCGACGCCATCGGGCCGCTGCTGGCGTTCGATTCCTCGACTCAGCCTGCCTTTCTCGACCGCCACGACGAGAGCGAAGACACCTCGACTTCGCTCAGCTACCTCGATCAGACGGTGAATTCGCTGGTGGGGCGACTGCGCTGGCAGATTCGCCGCAGCGGACCGGCGCTCAACCGTGAGCTCGAGCCTACCTACAGCCACGAATTCGGTGAGAGCGACCGCGTCGAAGCCAGGCTGAAGCGCCTGCCTCGACTCGGGCGCTATCGAGCGCCAAAGCTCGATTGCGACCGCGGCCAGGTCGAACTCGATATGGGCGTTCGCAACTCGCTGTGGGTGTTCGCCCCTCGCTGTGGGTGTTCGCCCCTCGCTGTGGGATGTCGATACGCCGATCGGCGCGAGTGCCGATCCCGCCCCAGCCCGTACCGGTATGCTCTATCCGAATCTCGGAAAACGCCTCTGGCGAGTCCGCCGTCACCGGCGTCGAAAACGAAAACGCCCCGCCGGGAGGAACCCGGCAGGGCGTTTGTCTTGCGTCGCGTCTCGGCTCAGACAGGGACGCGAAGCTGCTGGGCCAGCGCCTTGTAGAGCTTCGGGCCAGCGGCCATCAGGCTCCCGTCGACCTCGAGACTCGGCGAGCCGTCGATACCCCCAGAGAGCGCGCCGGCTTCCTTGAGCAGCAGCGACCCGATCCAGCGATCCTGCTCTTCGAGGCCCAGCACAAAGGCGCCATCGGCACGGCCGCTGGCAAACTCGATGAGGTCGAGAATCGGGCAGCCGCTGCCGATCAGCGTTTCGATCTGCGGCCCGAGGCGCTCGACGACAGTGAGATACTGGGGAAGCCAGCGCTCGCGCTGATCGACACTGGGCCAGGAGAGCGCGATGCGCGCGCCGTTGACACCGCCGGCCTTGGAGACGCGCAGGCGCTTGCCGTTGCCCTGAGCGCCGCGACCGCGGCTGATGAGGAACTCGTCGTCGCTGAACGGGCAGACGATGACGGCATGCTCCGGACGCCCCTTGACCAGGCAGACCATGGAGAGTGCGAACTGACGACCGCCCACGCCGAGATTGGACTCACCGTGGAACGGCTCGATGTGCCAGACGGTGTCGTGGTCATCGCCCTTGCCGTCGCGGTGTGGCGTGAAACGTCCGCTGACGCCGTGCTGGGGGTAGCCACGTGAGAGCTGGTGAACGATCAGGGTTTCGGCGTTGCGCGCGGTATCCTGAAGCAGATTCTTGGTCGCTTGTTCGTCGTGGCTGACCTCGAGTCGGTCGCGAATACGGACGAACTGCTCCGCGGCGCTACGTGCAGCGCGCAGCGCATACTGAACCATAGGATGCATGGATCTGGCCTTGAGGTGTCGGGGGCTGTTAAAGAACGCGGCGAATTCTAGCAGATGGCACTCATGCTAGACTATGCGTTTTCCTGCTCAAGCCCGATCGCTGACCTCATGCTCGACCGTATCCGTATCGTTCTCATCGGCACCAGCCACCCTGGCAACATCGGCGGTGCCGCCCGCGCCATGCGCAACATGGGCCTTGCCGATCTGGCGCTGGTCGCTCCGCGCTGCGATCCCAAGGATCGTGACGCCTACTCGCGCGCTTCCGGCGCCCTCGAGCTGGTCGACGGCGCGCGCGTCTTCGACACCCTCGAAGCGGCGGTCGCCGATTGCACCCTGGTGGTCGGCGCCAGCGCCCGTTCGCGCCACCTCCCCTGGCCGATGGTCGGGCCGCGCGCGCTGGCGGAGAGCCTGCCCGACGCACTGGCGCCCGCCAACGCCCAGGCGGCACTGGTCTTCGGCCGCGAGGACACCGGGCTGACCAACGCCGAGCTACAGCGCTGCCACCGTCATGTGCATATCCCGACCAACCCGGATTTCAGCTCACTCAATCTCGCCGCCGCGGTCCAGGTACTCGCCTACGAGTGCCGGCAGGCTCAGCTGGCACGGGACGCAACGCCCGCCGACGAGACGAATCAGCCCTTCGGTGTGGAGTGGGACAATCCGCCGACGAGCCACGCCGATATGGAGCGCTTCTTCGCGCATCTCGAAAAGACGCTGATCACGCTCGAATTCCACGATCCGGACAATCCGCGACAGCTGATGGCGCGACTGCGGCGACTGTTCCTCCGGGCGCAGCTCGACAGCATGGAGATGAACATCCTGCGCGGCATCCTCACCAGCATGGACAAGCGCCTGGTCGCGACGACGCCCACCCGGCGAGCCGGTGGCAACCCGTCAGACGAGCGCTGATCGGTGTCTCCGGGGCCGGACGGAGGGGACGGCGGAAAGGTTGACCGTTTCACTCGGGTTTTCCATAATACCGCCACTTTCGCCGCGACCATTGACTCCCGCCGATGCGCTTGACCACCAAGGGCCGCTACGCCGTGACCGCCATGCTCGATCTGGCCTTGAATGCCGATCAGGGGCCGGTCTGTCTGGCAGACATTTCCAAGCGGCAGAGTATTTCGCTTTCGTATCTCGAGCAGCTCTTCGCGCGGCTACGCCGGGCAGGGCTCGTCACCAGCGTACGCGGCCCCGGTGGCGGCTATCGTCTGCAGCGTGCGCCGAGTGAGATTTCGGTTGCCGGCGTCATCGACGCGGTCAATGAATCCGTCGACGCCACTCGCTGTCAGGGCCAGGCGGACTGCCGTCAGGGTAGCAAGTGCATCACGCATCATCTGTGGTGTGACCTATCCGACGAGATCCAGCGCTTCTTGAGCGATATCAGCCTCGAGGAGCTGGTCCGCCGCGAGCAGGTGCGCACCGCCGAAGCGCACCCGGTCGGCAGCGACTCAGCGCTCGCTGACGACCCGGCGACCATCGCCCTGTCGCAGTAGCGGGCAGGGCCTACAGGATCGGCCGGCGCTGTCGCGTTCGTCTCTGCATCGCGATGCGCGAGATCCTGGCATCATCCGCCGCCAAGCGTGCTCCCGGAATGGAGCTCACCGGCGCCGGCATCACGTTCGACCGGAGACACGTCGCCCCATGAGCGCTCCTCTTTATCTGGATTACGCGGCCACGACGCCTGCCGACCCGCGAGTGGTCGAGCCGATGATGCGTCATCTGAGCATGGACGGCGTCTACGCTAACCCCGCTTCGCGCAGCCACATGCCCGGCTGGCTCGCCGAGCAGGCGGTCGAGGGCGCGCGGCGTCAGGTCGCCGACCTGATCAATGCCGACCCGCGGGAGATCGTCTGGACCTCCGGGGCGACCGAGGCGGACAACCTGGCGCTCACCGGCTACATGCGGGCGAACCGCAGCCGCGGACGCCATCTGATCACCTCGATCATCGAGCACAAGGCGATCGTCGATACCGCCCGTGCCCTCGAAACCGAGGGTTTCGATGTCACCTGGCTCACGCCCGAGCGGGACGGCACCATCTCACCGGCGTGCTTGAGCGCCGCGATGCGCAACGACACCGTGCTGGTGTCGTTGATGGCGGTGAACAACGAGCTCGGCAGCGTCAACGATATCGCCGCGCTCGCAGCGATCACCCACGAAGGCGGCGCGCATTTCCATACCGACGCCGCCCAGGCTGCCGGCCGGCTGGCGCTCGACGTCGAGGCGATGGGCGTCGACATGATGTCGCTCTCCGCCCACAAGGTTTACGGCCCCAAGGGCATCGGCGCGCTCTACGTGAAGCGCGATCCGGCGCTTCGCCTCGAGGCGTTGATCCATGGCGGCGGGCACGAGCGCGGCATGCGCTCCGGCACCCTGCCCACGCACCAGATCGTCGGTATGGGCGAAGCCTTCGCCATCGGTCTGGATGAGCGCGAACGCGATGGCGCCCACGTTCACGCCCTGCGCGAACGCTTCCTGACAGGGCTTTCCGAACTCGACGGCATACATCATCACGTGCCTCGAGAGAGCTCGATTCCCAACATCGTCAATCTCGCCTTCGATGACGTCGATGGGGAATCCCTGCTGATGGCGCTGCGGGGGCTGGCACTGTCGACGGGCTCGGCGTGCAACTCGGCAAGCGTCGAGCCCTCCTACGTGCTCAAGGGCGTAGGCGTGCCTCATCTACAGGCGCTGGCATCGATCCGTTTCAGCTTCGGGCGCTTCACCACGCGCGAGGAGATCGATACCGCCATCGAGGAAATTCGCCGAGCCTTGAGCAGCCTGCGAGCGAGTGCTATCCAGGTCTCGAATTCACACTGACCGTGAGCCGGCCTCAGCGCCACCATTCTCATAAGCGCTTCCATCGACGTCAGGGAGAGTCATGATGCACAACATCACCATCAGCGAGTCCGCCGCCAATCAGATCCGCAACGTGCTCGCCGAGCGCGGCAGCGGTCTCGGCCTTCGCGTGGCGGTCAAGCCGAGCGGCTGCTCCGGCTACAGCTACGTGCTCGACATCGCCGACGAGCCGCGCGCCGACGAGATCACGTTTGAAGAGCGCGGCGTCAAGGTGCTGGTCGACAAGGAGGCCCTGCAGATCCTAGACGGCACCGAAGTGGACTACGTCAGCGAAGGGCTCAATCGCTTCTTCCGCTTCAATAACCCCAACGTCACCGACGAGTGCGGCTGCGGCGAGAGCTTCAACGTCTAGCGCCCCGCCGCCCCGGCGTGCGTGGCCTCGGGCCTTGAGCTACAATGGCGCGCTTTCGGTCGGGTCGACGGCGTTTTCACGCCATCGGCCGGCCGGTGCGCCGCCTCGGAATCCGAGATGCGAGACGCACCCGACAGCAACGAACTCGACCGACGCGCCACATTCTTCATAGTGGCGCGTCGCGCTTTCATTACCCGGTCGTCCGCGACCTCATCCTCAATCAGGAGTCATTCATCATGGCAACCGAACGCACGCTCTCCATCATCAAGCCCGATGCCGTCGCCAAGAACGCCATCGGTGACATCTACAGCCGCTTCGAGAACGCCGGTCTGCAGATCGTCGCCGCCAAGATGCTGCACCTCTCCCAGGAGCAGGCCGAAGGCTTCTACGCCGAGCACGCCGAGCGCGGTTTCTTCAAGGACCTCGTTGCCTTCATGACCTCCGGCCCGGTCATGGTCCAGGCGCTCGAAGGTGACGGCGCCATCGCCAAGAACCGCGAGCTGATGGGTGCGACCAACCCGAAAGAAGCGGAAGCCGGCACCATCCGCGCCGACTTCGCGACCTCCATCGACGCCAACGCCGTTCACGGCTCCGACGCGCCGGAATCCGCCGCTCGCGAAATCAGCTACTTCTTCAGCGACGACGAGATCTGCCCGCGCGGCTAATGCCGCCGACCGGTCGGCCGCCCGGCCGACCGGTCGTTCGTTGCTGTCTCCCACTCACTCTCCCAGCCGGTCCCTTTGCCATGAGCGCAGTCACCGCCACTCCCCGCACCAATCTCCTGGGTCTCTCCCGCGAGCAGATGGAGACGTTCTTCGTCTCGCTGGGCGAGAAGAAGTTTCGCGCCGCCCAGGTCATGAAGTGGATCCACCAGGAGGGTTGCGACGACTTCGAGTCGATGACCAACCTCTCCAAGTCACTGCGTACGCGGCTGGCCGAGCACGCCGAAATTCGCGGCCCCGGCGTCGTCTACGAGGGCACCTCGAGCGACGGCACGCGCAAATGGGTGCTGGAGGTGGAAGACGGCAGCTACGTCGAAACGGTACTGATTCCCGCCGACAACGGCACGCGGCGCACGCTCTGCGTCTCGTCGCAGGTCGGCTGCTCGCTCGACTGCAGCTTCTGCTCGACCGGCAAGCAGGGATTCCAGCGCAACCTGACCAGCGCCGAGATCATCGGCCAGGTCTGGGTGGCGCAGCAGCGTGCCGGCGGCCGCATGAGCGCCGCCGACGGTCGCCGTGCCATCACCAACGTGGTGATGATGGGCATGGGCGAGCCGCTGCTGAACTACGACAACGTCGTGCCGTCGATGAAGCTGATGCTCGACGACAACGCCTACGGCATGTCCAAGCGACGCGTGACGCTCTCGACCTCCGGCGTCGTGCCGATGATCGACAAGCTCGGCGACGAGATCGACGTGAGCCTCGCCATCTCGCTGCACGCGGCCAACGACGAGCTGCGCAACGAGCTGGTGCCGCTCAACCGCAAGTACGACATCGCCAAACTGCTCGACGCCTGCAAGCGCTACCTGGCGAAATCCGACAGCGCCCGCCACGTGACCATCGAGTACACGCTGATCAAGGACGTCAACGATCAGCAGCAGCATGCCGAAGAGCTCATCGCCCTGCTCGAAGAGCTGCCGTGCAAGATCAACCTGATCCCGTTCAATCCCTTCCCGCACTCCGGCTACGAGAAGCCGTCGCGCAATCAGGTCATGCGCTTCCAGACCTGGCTCTACGAGCTCGGACACACCGCCATGGTACGTACCACCCGCGGCGACGACATCGACGCCGCCTGCGGACAGCTCGTCGGTCGCGTCAAGGATCGCACCAAGCGCCACGAGCGCTACATCCAGTCGATCCAGCTCGACGCCGATTGAGCGTGGCAACGGTGCGCGACCCATCCGACCCGGGCGTCGCCTTGACTTCGACTCGGCGCGGCGCTTTGATGGGAACCCCAAATCCGCCTCGTCTTCAGCCGCTCGGGATTCGATGAACCACGCCGCGCCGTTCAGACACATCGTGCCGTTCGATCCCGATTCAGGGGAGAGCCGTCCATGAACCGCCAACTGCGTCCAACGTCGATACGTACGACCGGTATCGTCATCGGACTGGCGTTTCTGCTCCACGGCTGCGCGACCCCGGTCGCCTCCTCCGGCCCGGTGAGCGACTCTCCGCAGGAAGCCGCCGCGGCCTATACCCGACTGGGCAAGGCGTATCTGGCAGAGAACAATCCGCTGCGGGCGCAGCAGGCGCTGGAACACGCGCTGAGGATCGACGCCGGGGAGAGCGAGGCGCTGGAGGGGCTGGCGCTGCTCTACCAGGGTCAAGGGGAGCTGGATCTCGCCGAGACGTTCTTCGAGCGCGCGCTGCGTGCCGAACCCGATGCCACACGCATCCGCAACAACTACGCCGCGCTACTCTTCCAACGCCAGCAGTTCACGCTCGCGTGTCAGCAGCTCGAGCGCGCCAGTCAGGACATCACCTATACCAACCGAGCCCAGCTCTTCGCGAATCTGGGCCAATGCGAGATCGCCAGGGGCGACACGGTCGCTGCCGAGCGCCACTATCAGCGGGCTCTGGACATCGACCCGCGCAGCGCGCGCAGTCTGCTGGCCCTGGCGAACATCGATCATACGCAGGGTAATAACGAACAGGCCTGGGAGCGCCTTCAGCGCTATTTCACCGTGGCCGGCACCAGCGACGATAGCCTGCGTCTGGCGAGCGACATCGCCAGCGCCCAGGGAGACACCTCTCGTGCCGCCTTTTATCGTCAGCAGCTCGACGGCGCCCAGGCAAACCGACCCTAGAATCGACAAGGATTTTCGCCCATGAGCGAAATGGACGAACAGCAACGCAACCCCCAGGACGCCGCCGGTACCGCACAGGAACCCGCTGGCGTCATGCTTCGCCGCGAGCGCGAGCGCCAGGGATTGAGTCTCGACGATGTCGCCCTGCAGTTGAACCTGCGCCCGGTGGTGGTGGAAGGGCTCGAAGAGGAGCGCTTCGACCAGGTTCCCATTGCGGCCTATCGGCGCGGCTACGTCCGCGCCTACGCCCGCCTGCTGGGGATGGACGACGCCGCCGTCGTCCGCGCCTTCGATGCCATGCATGGGCGTGCCGACATCGATCGCAAACTCGCTACGGTCAATACCACGCAACGGCCGTCGCGTGCCGGTGCCTGGGTATTTCGCCTCTTCACGCTGCTGGTGATCGTCGGTTTGATCTCGTTGACGCTGCTCTGGTGGCAGAGCCGAGAAGGCAACGACGCGCTCGGCGGGGGTGACGACCCCATCTCCGTCGACGGCCGCGATGGGGTGAACGCCACCCAGAGCTTCGAGGCGAATACCGACACCGCGCTACCGCCGGTCCCGACCGAACAGGACACGCCGGCAGGCGACGAGACCGCCTCCTCGGCGATCAACAGCAATGGCGTCGCCGCCGACGCCGAGACCCGCACACCCGATCTCGATACGCGACAGGCCGAGCGGATCGCGGATGCCGCGGTCACGCCCGCCACCGGGTCGATCGGTAGCGATAGCCCCGATAGCGAGAGCGCCGGTAACGAGAGCGCCGAGGCGGCAGGCACGTCCGCCGAGACGGACGGCAACACCCTGTCGCTCACCTTCGATGGCGAGTCCTGGACACAGGTCGTCGATGCGACCGGCAGTACGGTATTCAGCTCACTCCAGCCGGCCGGTAGCGAAGCGACCGTCACCGGCGAGCCGCCCTTTCGTATGACCATCGGTGAATCCGCCGGTGTCACGTTGCGGTATCGCGGCGAAGAGATCGACCTCGATCAATACACGAGCGGCAACGTCGCTCGATTTACCCTGGGAGACTGACAAGCGCCATGCATTCGCAATCTCCAATCGTCCGCCGGCACTCGCGCCAGATCCACGTCGGCAAAGTGCCCGTCGGCGGCGGCGCTCCGATCGCCGTCCAGAGCATGACCAACACCGACACGTTGGACGTCGATGCGACCGTCGGCCAGATTCAGCGACTCGAGCAGGCCGGCGCCGACATCGTCCGCGTGTCGGTCCCCGACATGGATGCCGCCGAGGCCTTCGGCAAGATCAAGCGTCGCGTCGACGTGCCGCTGGTCGCCGACATCCATTTCGACTACAAGATCGCCCTGCGCGTCGCCGAACTCGGCGTCGATTGCCTGCGGATCAACCCGGGCAACATCGGTCGCGAGGACCGCGTTCGCGCCGTCGTCGATGCCGCGCGCCACCACGGCATTCCGATCCGCATCGGCGTCAACGCCGGCTCGCTGGAGAAGGATCTGCAGAAGAAGTACGGCGAACCGACGCCGGAGGCGCTGGTCGAATCCGCCATGCGCCACATCGATCATCTCGACCGGCTCGACTTCCCGGACTTCAAGGTGAGCGTCAAGGCCAGCGACGTCTTCATGGCGGTCTCCGCCTACCGCCTGCTCGCCGAGCAGATCGAGCAGCCATTGCACCTGGGGATTACCGAGGCCGGCGGGCTGCGTTCGGGGACGGTCAAGTCCTCGATCGGCCTGGGCATGCTGCTGATGGACGGCATCGGCGACACCATTCGCGTGTCCCTGGCCGCCGACCCGGTCGAAGAGATCAAGGTCGGCTACGACATGCTCAAAAGCCTGCGGCTGCGCGCCAAAGGGATCAACTTCATCGCCTGTCCGAGCTGTTCGCGCCAGAACTTCGACGTCATCGGCACCATGAACGTGCTCGAGGAGCGCCTCGACGACATCATGACCCCGCTCGACGTCTCGGTGATCGGCTGCGTCGTCAACGGTCCCGGCGAAGCCAAGGAGACCGACGTCGGCCTGACCGGCGGTAGCCCGGCGAACCTGGTCTACATCGACGGCAAGCCGGCGCACAAGCTGCGCAACGAGCATCTCGTCGACGACCTGGAAGCGCTGATCCGCGAGCGTGCCAGAGAAAAAGAGGCCCGCGACGCCGCCGTCATCACCCGCGAGGTGTAAGGCGATCAGCGAGACCACGTGACGTCATCGTCCGTCGCGGCGGGCGACGGACAATTCAGAATCTTTCAGCGCCCGGGCTCCCTACCCGAGGCGCTTCGCTTTGGGCAGGAGTGTGAGTTGAGCAATCAGTCATCCGGCAGCGGGTCATCCGGCAAAAAGTCTTCCAACGGTAAACTTCAGGGCATTCGTGGCATGAACGATCTGCTGCCGGATCACTCGCCGGCCTGGCAGTACCTCGAACGTCAGCTGCGCTCACTGGTGGATCGCTACGATTACCGTGAAATTCGCACCCCCATCGTCGAGCAGACCGGTCTTTTCGCCCGCTCCATCGGCGAGGCGACGGACGTGGTCGAAAAGGAGATGTACACCTTCGACGACCGCAACGGCGAGAGCCTGACCCTGCGCCCGGAAAACACGGCCTCGGTCGTGCGGGCCGCACTCGAACACGGCCTGCTGCACAATCAGACTCAGCGGCTCTGGTATATGGGCCCGATGTTTCGCTACGAGCGCCCCCAGAAAGGCCGTTACCGCCAGTTCCACCAGATCGGCATCGAAGCCTACGGCATGACCGGGCCAGACATCGACGCCGAGATCATTCTGCTCTCGGCAAGGCTCTGGCGGCAGCTGGGCATGGCCGAGCACGTCACGCTCGAGCTCAATTCGCTGGGCACGCCCCAGGCTCGCGCCGACTATCGTCAGGCCCTGGTCGACTATTTCGAGACCCACCGTGACGTCCTCGACGAGGATTCCGAACGCCGCCTGGCCAGCAACCCGCTGCGGATTCTCGACTCCAAGAACCCGGCGATGGCAGAGATGCTCGACGCCGCGCCGCGGCTCATGGATCACCTTGACGACGAATCCCGCGATCACTTCGAACGCCTCAAGGCGACTCTCGACGCCGCCGGGATCGGCTACCGCATCAACCCGCGTCTGGTTCGGGGGCTCGACTACTATTCGCGCACCGTCTTCGAGTGGACTACCACGGCGCTCGGCAGCCAGGGGACCGTCTGTGGCGGGGGACGCTACGATGGTCTCGTCGAACAGCTCGGCGGCAAGCCGGTGCCCGCGGTCGGCTTCGCCATCGGTCTGGAGCGGCTGATGCTGCTGCTCGAAACGCTGGAACTCATTCCCGAGCAGGCCAAGGGCGGCGCCGATGCCTACCTGCTGGCGATGGGCGACGATGCCGAACGTCAGGCGCTGATGGTCGGCGAGCGTCTGCGCGATGCGCTACCCGACCTGCGACTTCAGGTACACTGCGGCGGCGGCAGCTTCAAGAGCCAGATGCGTCGTGCCGATCGCAGCGGTGCAGCGCTTGCACTGATTCTCGGCGAGGATGAGATTCGTGACGGCACGCTGACGCTCAAGCCACTGCGTGGCGACGGCGAGCAGGAGACGCTGGACATCGATACGACCGTCACCCGACTACGCAGCGCCATCGACGCCGACACGCGCGACTGACCGCGTTATCGAAGCTTGAAGCTCGAAAGCAACAGTGTAAGGAGACCGCCCGTGGCGGAGCTGAGAACCGAAGAAGAGCAGCTGGACGCGATCAAGCAGTGGTGGAAAGCCAACGGCAAGTCACTGATCGTGGGTATCGTCGTTGCCCTCGTGGCCGTGCTCGCCTGGAATGCCTGGCAGCGGCATCAGGCGAATGAATCCGCTAACGCCTCGATCGCCTACCAGCAGTTGATGGCGATCGCCGGCAGCGACCAGCTCGACGACAACGCCCGCGAGCAGGCCTTCACACTGGCCGACCAGCTTCAGAGCGACCATGGCGGCTCGCTCTACGGCGACCTCGCCGGGCTGCTCGAAGCCAAGATCGCCGTCGATGCCGAGGATTACGATCGCGCCCGCGACACGCTCGATGACGTCATCGCCCAGTCCGAGCGTCCCTACATGCAAGGGCTCGCCCGCATCGACCTCGCCCGGCTCCAGCTTGCCGACGGCGATGCCGATGCCGCGCTCGAGACGCTCGACACCACCGTCCCGCAGTCGCTCGACGCCCAGCGACTGGAAGTGCGCGGCGACGCTCTGGTGACGCTCGATCGCCCCGACGAGGCACGTGAAGCCTACCAGCAAGCGCAAACACAAGCTCAAGACACCGACCAGACGCTTTACGGTCTCGAGCTCAAGCTAGACGATCTCGGTGCAGAGGATGCCGCCCAATGAAACTCTATCGCCTACTGCTGCCACTCGGCTTGACGGCCACGCTGCTGGCGGGCTGCGCGGGCAGCGTCGAACCGCAGTACCCGCCCAAGGACCTGACCGACTTCGACAAGCAGGTCGACCTCGATGCACGCTGGAGCGAAGGCGTCGGTGAAGGTCTCGGCCGCGCCCGCTATCCGCTCACCCCGCTGGTCGACGGCGGCACGCTTTACGCGGTCGATCAGACGGGTGCGCTTCGCGCGCTGGACGCCGACAGCGGTGAGACCGAATGGGAAGTCGAGCTGGGGACTGCCATCTCCAGCGGCATCGGCGCCGACGGCGGCCGACTCTACATCGGCACGCGCAACGGCGAAGTCCTCGCGATCGATCGGGAAGACGGTAGCGTCGACTGGCGTTCGCGCGTCTCGAGCGAAGTGCTCGCGCCGCCTCAGGTCAACAGCTCGCTGGTCGTCGTGCAGAGCGTCGACGGTGCAGTGACCGCGCTGAATCGCCTCAACGGCGGCGAGCAGTGGGTCTATACCAGTTCCCAGCCGGCGCTCACGCTGCGCGGTACCGGTGCCCCCAGGGTCATCGAGCCGGTCTCGTTCGCCGGCTTCGCCAACGGTCGTCTGGTCACGATCGACAACCGCAGCGGACAGACCCTGTGGGACATGCGTGTCGCCGTCCCCCAAGGGCGTACCGAAGTTGATCAACTCGTCGACGTCGACGGCCAGCCGGTCCTCACGCAGGACGGTCGTCTCTACGTCACCAGCTACAACGGCCGTCTGCTGGCGCTGGAAGCGACCTCCGGCGAAGTGATCTGGGAGCACGAGGAGTCCAGCTACCTGACGCCGCTGGTCGTCGGCAACTACCTGTTCACGGTCAATGAAGCGAGCCATGTCATCGCCGTCGAGGCGGATACCGGCCGCGTCATGTGGGATTCGGATACCCTCGAGGGTCGCGAGCTGACCGCGCCCGCCTTCGTCGATGGCAATATCGCGATAGGTGACGCCGAGGGCTACGTGCATCTGCTCGACGCCACCAGCGGCGAGATGCGCGGACGCACCCACGTCGACGGTAGCGGCCTGAGTCTGCCGCTTCTCACCGGCGACCGGCGCCTCTACGCGTTCGCCAACGACGGACGCCTGGTCGCCTACGACCTGGAGAACGTCGAGTCGCAGTGACTCGGCGAATGGCTTCGGCCTGATCCCGCCGGGAGCCCTCACCGGCTCTGCATCATCGGCCCCGCTTCAGCGGGGCCGATGCGTTCGAGGGCCCGCGCCTCGGCGCATCCGCCGCTAACGCCGGTGCCACGTGGCTATGCTAGAATGCCGGCCTGACGTCGCCGAACCCGCGCCTGCGATATCGCCGCGACCGTCGTTTCTCTTGCCACCCGCCTCTTTGCGAATCGCCATGATCCCCGTTATCGCCCTGGTCGGCCGACCCAACGTCGGCAAATCGACGCTATTCAACCGCCTCACCCGCAGCCGCGATGCGCTGGTGGCCGACTATCCCGGCCTCACCCGCGACCGCAAATACGGCAGCGGCCAGCTCGGCGACAAGGCCTACACGGTGATCGACACCGGCGGCATCAGCGGCGACGAGCAGGGTATCGACGCTGCCATGGCCGAGCAGTCGCTCACGGCGATCGACGAGGCGGACATCGTGCTGTTCCTGGTCGATGCGCGGGCCGGTCTGATGCCCGCGGACGAGGCGATCGCCAATCACTTACGGGTGAATCAGAAAAAGACCTGGCTGGTGGTCAACAAGACCGACGGCCTCGACGAGCAGATCGGCATGGCCGACTTCTGGGGTCTGGGTCTCGGTGATCCGCGGCCCATTGCCGCCTCCCACGGGCGCAACGTCACCCTGCTGATCGACGAAGTGCTCGCCCCCTTCCCCGAGCGCGATCCGAGCGCCGGCCCGCAGGGCGATCACAAGGGCATTCATATCGGCATCGTCGGCCGGCCGAACGTGGGCAAGTCGACGCTGGTCAACCGGATGCTCGGCGAAGATCGGGTGGTGGTGTTCGATGAAGCGGGTACCACGCGAGACGCGATCGAGATTCCCTTCGAGCGCCGCGGCAAACCCTATGTGCTGGTGGATACCGCCGGGGTACGCCGACGCAAGAACGTCAGCCTGACCGCGGAGAAGTTCTCCATCGTCAAGACGCTGGAGGCGATCAAGGAGTGCCATGTGGCGATCATGGTACTCGACGCGCGCACCGGTCTGGTCGAGCAGGACATGCATCTGCTCGACTTCGTGCTCTCCAGCGGTCGGGCGCTGGTGCTCGCGGTCAACAAGTGGGACGGCCTCGAACAGGAGGCGCGGGACAAGATGCGCACCGAGATCAAGCGCCGTCTGGGTTTCGCCGACTACGCCGAGCTGCATTTCATCTCCGCGCTTCACGGCACCGGCGTCGGCGATCTCTACAAATCGGTCGACAAGGCGTTCGACAGCGCCAACACCCACTGGTCGACCAACCGTCTGACGACGCTTCTCCAGGACGCCGTCAGCGAGCATCAGCCGCCGATGATCCACGGCCGGCGCATCAAGCTGCGGATGGCACACCAGGGTGGCACCAACCCGCCGATCATCGTCGTCCACGGCAATCAGACCGCCTCGCTGCCGGAAGCCTACAAGCGCTATCTCACCAACACCTTCCGCAAGGTGTTGAAGGTCCGCGGCACGCCGATTCGCTTCGAGTTCCGCTCCGGCGACAATCCGTACGACGACCACGCCGATGCCAGCGACCGTGAGAAGGCGCGCGCACGCCAGCTGAGCCGGACCAAGGAAGCGCGCAAGAACCGGCGTTGAGGGCAGCCCAAGCCTCGCATCGGTACCCTTCGAGCCGCGCGGGCGCCGGGCCGGCCACTGCGATCGCCGCTTCTACGGCGATGACGACAACGACGATGCCCCGGGCCGCTATGCGACCCGAGGCATCGTCGTTTCAGCGCGTGGCTAGCTCCGCCGCTGGCAGTCGCCACGACCGAGACTGTGCGGCGTGGCCGTCTACTCGGCGCGACTCCCCTCGCCGCGTCAGAGGCTGCCGATGAACTCGAGCATGAGGCGATTGAGCTCGTCGGGGTGGGTGAAGTTGAGCCCGTGCGGTGCACCGCTGACCACTTCCAGGCGGCTGCCCTCCACGCGGTCGTGAGTGCGCTGCCCGCTCACTTCCAGCGGGACGATGCCGTCGGCGTCACCGTGGATGACCAGCGTCGGCACGTCGATGCGGTCGAGATCCCCGCGAAAGTCGGTTTCGGCGAACGCCGTGATGCAGTCCAGGGTCCCCTTGGGCGAAGCGAAACTGGCGATCGTGTGGCAGTAGCTCAGCACTGCCTGGCTGACCGTCGGGGCATCGTCGCCGTGATTGACGAACTGACGGCCGAAATCCGTCAGGAACCCCACCCGATCCTGCTTGACGCCCGACTTCATCTCCTCGAAGACCGACGCGTCGACGCCGTCGGGATTGTCCTCCCCCTTGAGCAGATACGGCGGCACCGCGGCGACGAACAGTGCCGCCGCGACGCGGTCGCTGCCGTGACGCCCGAGATAGCGCGCCACTTCGCCACCACCCATGGAGAAGCCCAAGAGCACTGCGTCCCTGAGCGCGAGTCCGGTCATCAGGCCGTCGAGATCGTCGGCCAGGGTATCGTAGTCGTACCCCGTCCAGGGCTGGCTCGAGGCGCCGAAACCGCGGCGATCGTAGGCGATGACCCGATACCCCGCCTCGGTGAGTGCCGCGATCTGGTGCTCCCACATCCTGTGACTCAGTGGCCAGCCGTGGATCAGCACGACCGGGCGAGCGTTACGCTCACCCGCATCGAGATAGTGGATATCGACCGCTTCCGAAGTGGCATTGTCCACGCGTAGCGTTGGCATGACGTCTCCTTGTCAGAATGAATCGAACCGCGAGGGCCGAGACCGTGGCGTGCGGTCGTCCTCGTCGGCTGCCTTCATCTATAGAAGTCGAACGCGGTATGCGCCATCCCCGCGCCACGCCGCTCGCGTTCACACGTCGGGGCCGCGCGGCGACTCGGCCTCGGCGAGTGCCAGACACACTCGGTCGCGCCCGCGCTGTTTCGCCTGATACATGGCACGGTCCGCGGCTTCCAGCAACGCATCGGCATCTGTCCAGTCCCGGGTACAGCTGATCCCGGCGCTGAAACTCGCACGAAACGTCTGCGTGCCGGCGACGCACTCGAGCCCCGCGAAGCTCTGTCGAATCCGCTCGATCGCGTCCCGTGCCTGAACGAGCGTGCAGGATGGCAGGATCGCCACGAACTCCTCGCCGCCGTAGCGACCGACGTGATCGACCCGGCGCAGACGCTGACGCAGCAGATTGGCCAGTAGCCGGATGACGTAGTCGCCGGTGGCATGACCGTAGGTATCATTGATCGATTTGAAGCAGTCGATGTCGATCATCACCACACAGGCACTGGTGTCGGCACGCTGGCTACGCGCCATCTCGATCTCGATGAGCTCCTTGATCGCCGGGTGCTTGATCAGTCCGGTCAAGCCGTCCCTCGCCAGCGCCAGACTGAGCTGACGCGAGCGCTGCGCCCGCGCCGTCACCGCGGCAATGAGCGCAACATCGGTAATCGGCTTGACCAGAAAATCGTCGCCGGCCTGGGCCAGCGCCTGGGCCTGGCGCTTGGCATTGGACTCCGCGGAGAGATAGATCAGCGGAATCTTCAACCAGTCGTCATCGAAACGGATGATGCGAGCCAGCTCGGGCCCCGAGCAGCCCGGCATGTTGATATCGATCAGCACGAGATCGGGAACGAAGTCCCGCAATCCCTGCAGTACGGCTTGAGGCTCGGTAATGACGCGGGATTCGATACCCGCGCTCTTGAGCGTCAGCCGGAAGTGCTCGGCGAGTTCGACGTCGTCATCGACGATCAGTGCCCGATAAGGCTCCTGCTGGGGCAGATTGATCAGGTGTCGCAGCCGACGTTCCAGCGAGGGCAGATCCACGGGGTGGTTGAAGAAGCCCTGAGCGCCGTGGCGGACGGCGTGCAGGCGCGCGTCGAATCCGCCCTCGTCGCTCAGCAGAATGAGCATCGCGCTGGGCATCTTTTCCAGTGTCGCCTTCCACTGCGACTCGTCGATGCGAGCCGCGTCGACGATCAACGCGTCGACGGCCATCGACTCGGGCGCTTGCGCCGATGCCGACTCGGGCGCTTGCTCGTGGCAGGACGCGAGCTTGCGGCAAGCATAACCGAAGCCCTGCAGCGACTGGACCAGATGATCGCTCAGCTCCCCCGCCATCACTGCGATCTGTACCTCACGCTCGCCGCTGGCGAGCTCTTGGCTCTCGCGCGACTCGCCAACGGCATCGTCCGGCGTCTCCAGCAGTTCGCGCAGAATCTCCTCGAGGCGATGATGCATGGCGGTGAGCATGGGCGGCGAGGGGGCGATGGCGCTCTCCATCGCCGTCTGCAGCCAGAGTTCGAGCTCGCGCATCTCGCTGCCGAGCTTGGCGTAGCCGAACGTCCCCGCCGAACCGGCGTTGCGGTGAAGGCCCTGTCGCAGCGTCTGCAGCGACTCCGGGTCGATACCCTGTTCGTGGGTGCTCAACTCACGCGTCTGAGCCAGCAGCGTCTGCAGATCGTGGGTCAGGCGAAGGCGGTACTGTTCGCGAAGCGCGGCGAGTTTCGCCTGGACGTCGTCATCCTGCATGGGCCCGCTCCCAGATCGTTCGCAGCTGTGCCGCGAGTGTCATCGGGTCGAAGGGCTTGACCACCACATCGAGGGCGCCGATGGCGCGATAGTGCTCGATCTCGCCGGTCTGCACCTTGGCGGTCATGAAGACCACCGGAATGTCGCGGGTCTCCGCCTGCTCGCGCAGCCGTGCCAGCGTGGTCGGGCCGTCGATCCCGGGCATCATCACGTCCAGCAGGATGAGGTCCGGCTGCCACTCGCTCGCCCGTTCGAGCGCCGAGTAGCCGTCATCGCAGCTCTGCACCTCGAAGCCCCCGACGATTTCCAGCGCCACGCGCGCCACTTCCTGGATCGAGGGATCGTCCTCGACGTGCAGTATTCGTTGCAGGATCGTCATATCAAACCTTTCCCGTGGGGGTGGAATCTCGGCCGCGCGCCGTCAACTGACGATCGAACGCTTCCTTGAGCGCCTCGGGCGAGAGGCCCGGAGAAGCGATGGCAGTCTCGACGCGCCCGAGCAGCGTCGGCGCCAGTGCCTGCTCGGAGAAGAGGATCACCGCCGGCTGCTGGGCGAGCTGACTCAATAGCGGAATCATCTCCCAGGCCGTGCTGTGGGCGTCGGTCAGATCCAGCGAGATCAGGTCGTAGTCGTTGCTGCCCATCAGGTAGCGCGCCTCCTGGAGCGAGCGGGCGACGTCCAGAGTGACCGTGGGGGCGAGATAGCCGGCGATACGCTGGGTCAAGTCGCTGTCACTCTCGACGTGAAGCGTGCGCTGATGCGTCGTCGCTGCGTGGGTCGATCCCTGAAGCGCCGCCGCCAGACGCGCTTCGTCGAACGGCTTGCCCAGCCAATCCACCGCGTTGAGCTCCCCGCCGATTTCCAGACGCCCCTCTTCGGCCACGGCCGAGATCACCAGCACCGGAAGATCGCGCGTTCTCGGCTGCTCGCGCAGCTTGCGCAGCAGCGTCAGCCCACTGCCGTCGGGCAGCATGAGATCGAGGGTGATCGCATCGAAACTGCGCCGCTCCAGCCAGTGGGTCGCCCCTTCCAGGGTGTGTGCGGTCTCCGCGCGATAACCCCACTGGCGTACCAGAATCGCCAGCAGCAGCGCCGTGTCCGGATCGTCTTCGACGATCAACACACGAGCCCCCGCCGCCAGCTCATCCGGTGAAACCGTGTCGAACGACTCGGCAGCGGGACGCTCGAGCCTAGGTAACTCGAAGAAGAAACAGGCCCCCTGTCCCTCCTCGGAGAAGAAGTCGATCGCCCCGCGCATGCGCTCGATGAGCTCTCGCGTAATGGCCAGACCGAGACCGGTGCCGCCCTGCTTGCGTGTGGTCGAGGCGTCGGCCTGAGAGAACTTCTGAAAGATGCGTTCATGAAAAGTCTCGGGAATGCCGGGACCGTGGTCGATCACGCTCACCCGCACTCGGTCCCCGACCGGCTCGACCCGCACTTCGACCTGCATGTCCGGTGGCGAAAACTTGGCCGCGTTGGAGAGCAGGTTGCTCAGCACCTGCTGAAGTCGCATGGCATCGACGCTGACCGTCACCCCGTCCAGCCGCTGGCTGACGACGTAGTGGACGCGATACTGATCGGCATAGGCCTGATTGGACTCGACCGCCTGATCGATCAGCGGCATCAATGCCTGCTCGCGCATTTCGAAGGCCATCTTGCCGGCGACGAGCTTCTCCATGTCGAGCAGATCGTTGATCAGTAGAATCAGCCGCTGCGCGTTACTGTGGGCCACGGCCAGCATCGAGCGCATCGACTCGGGCGGCGTGCCGAGTGCCCCGCCCTGGATCAGCCCCAGCGAGCCGGAGATCGAAGTCAACGGCGTACGCAGTTCGTGACTCACAGTGGAGATGAACTCGCCTTTCAGACGCTCGCCGCGCTTGCGCTCGGTGACGTCGTGAACGAAGCCGTGCCAGAGCGTGCTGCCGTCGGCCTCCCGTTCGGGGATCGACTGTCCCGCCAGCCAGATGACGTGTCCGTCGGGGTGACGGACCCGGTATTCCGAGTGCCAGGGGGTGAGATGCGTCTGCGACTCCTGAATCGATGAGATGATCTTCTCCCGGTCCTCTTCGACGATCATCTCGATGACCCTGGAAGCATCCGCCGCCGCCTCCGCCGGCGAAATGCCGTAGTACGCATTGATCGCATCGCTGGCGTAAGGGAAGGTGGATTTGCCGTCGACGCCGATCCGGTACTGGAAGATCAGGCCCGGTGTCTGCGAGGCGATCTTGGTCAGCCGCTGAGTCATCTCTTCACGCGCCCGGACCTCGCCCCAGCGCATCAGCGTGGCGCCGACCCAGCGCGCGAGCAGGCTGACGAACTCGCGGTCGATCTCGTTGAACTCTCGCGAACGGGGCTCGTCACTGCTGAAGGCAAGCGCGCCGTAGCGCTGGCCGTGCACCCAGATGGGCGTGCCGATATAGCTCTTGAGGGCGTAGCGCTGGCGACACGGATGATCCAGCATGCCCTCACGATCGGCATCGGCGAAGGCGACGACCTCGTCGCCGGACAGCGTCAGTTCGCAGAACGTTTCACGCGTGGCGAACTCGTCCCCCGCCGTGAAGCGCTGGTCCGGGGAGTACGCCGCCTGAATGAGGTAGCTGTCGCCACGAATACGGTTGGCAACCGCGAAAGGCAGCTCCAGGTATTCGGCCCCCTCCTGCAGTGCCCGTTCGAGCAGGGCTTGAAACGATACCTCCTGAATCGCGGCGATATCGTTGAGCGCGCGAAACGCCTCCTTCTGCGACTCCAGACGCTGATTCAACGCCTCGAGCGTGGCCTTCTGAGATTCGAGCCGCTGCTGGTGCTCGATCATGGCCCGCCGCGTGACCCGACGCGCCGCCCACAGCAGCGCCAGCAGACACGCCTCGGCGATCAGCCAGGCCACGCCCCAGCGCAGCCAGGTAGAGACGACCAGCGCATCGCGATGCTCGACCTGCGAGGTGATGTCGCTCCACACCGCCACCGCCGCCACTGGCCCATCCGTGTCGCCGCTCTCATCGAAAGGCACGAGTGCCAGCAGATAGCTGCGTCCGTCCGGACCGGCGATCACTGAGTGACGCTCGCCGTGGGTGACGACGGGAAGTTGCCCGTCGTCACGCCAGCGCGTGATCTCCGGTCGCGAACTCTCGTCGACGCGCCAGTTCACGACTCGCTCGCTGCTGCGCGACGTCGCGGTGAGCAGCGCGGCCCCGCTGCCCAGGCGCGCATCGAGATAGTCGGCCCCCGGGGCGATATTGAATGCCACCTCGAGCAGACCGGCCAGGGGGCGATCGTCTTCGGCATCGTCAGGCGCGCGAATCGGTGCGATACCCACCGTCGTCGCGCGCTCCCCGTCGAATTCAGTGCCGTAGACCGCCTCGCGCCGCTGCCGGCTCTGCTCCAGCAGATAGCGCTCGCTTGGCGAGTGCCCCTGCCGCCGAGAGGTCTGCACATCGCCCAGCGTGCCCATGCTCAAGAGATTCAGCGGACGCTCCCCGTCGAGAAACACGTTGAGCTCGAGGGCGCCTCCCGCTTCCAGCGCCTGCCAGTAGGGGGCGAGTTCCTGGCGCAACGTTTCGCGCAGCGGTGCCCGCTCGGCAGGCGACTCGAGGGCGGCCGCGCGCGCCACCAGCCCGCGAAGCCTCGGGTCGAGTGCCAGGGTCGACGCCAGCACCTGCACGCGACGTTCGAGCCCCGCCTTGGCGGCGGTAACGGTGATGCCCTGCTCCCGCGACTGAAACGCGATATCGCGCTGGAACGCCTCGCGATCGTTATCGAGCGCCTCGATCAGCATCCAGCTGAAGAACAGGGTCAAGAGGGCGCTGCCCAGAAGGCTCAACTGAAGGGGTAGACGAAAGCGTTTCACGCCGGCTCCTCGATCGTATGCAGCACACGATGGATGAAAGACCGAACGTGTTCATTCAGTCTTTTTCATGAGCCTAACGCATTCATCGGCTTTTGGAATCGAGAACAGCGTGCGAACCCACACGCTGACAGGCGAATTGCCAGGCCGCGCGACCGCTACGAACGCCACGAAGCGTGGCGAAGCGCACCGCCTCTTCTCGCGCCGTCTCGCCCCAGGCGCTCTCGCCGCCAAGATGGATCACCCAGTGGCGACAGGCCTCGAGATAGGCCTGCTGGTCGAAGGGGTGGAAGGCGAGCCAGAGTCCGAAGCGATCCGATAGCGAGATCTTCTCCTCCACCGCATCACCGTGATGCAGTTCGCCGTCCACGAGCTGGGTCTGCTGATTGTCGGCCATCGATTCCGGCAGCAGGTGACGCCGATTGGAGGTGGCATACAGCAGCACGTTGTCCGGTGGCCCGGTCAGCGTGCCGTCGAGTACGCTCTTGAGCGCCTTGTAGGCGTCGTCGCTGCCCTCGAAGGAGAGGTCGTCGCAGTAGACGACGAAACGCTCGGGTCGATCTCGCAGCCGCTGAACCAGCACCGGCAGGGCAATCAGGTCGTGACGATCCACCTGGATCAGACGCAGCCCATCGTCGGCGAGCGTGTTGAGCAGCGCGCGGACCATCGACGACTTGCCGCTGCCGCGTGCGCCCCAGAGCAGCGCGTGGTTGGCGGGATAGCCTTGCAGAAACGCCTGCGTGTTCTCGACCAGCGCCCGCTTCTGGCGCTCCACGCCGATCAGGTCGTCCAGGCGCACGGCGTCCCGCGGCGCGACCGGCACCAGCTGACCGCCGAGCGGATGCGCCTGCCAGAGGGCGGCGATATCGCGCTCCCAGTCGACCACAACGGGCGGCTCGGGCAACCATGCCTCTACCCGATCCAGAAGGCGGCTCAGCCGCTGACTCAACTCCTGATCCATCTTCGAACATCCTCTGCTGAATAGATGCCGACGCGCGCCGATAGTACGCTGTCGGCGACGCCCTGGGCTTGCCCGGCGCGACGTTTCGTGCGAGAACGCTCGACGTCGACCGTGGGCGGTGACCGTCGGCGTTCGGCGTATCTTGTCCGCCAAGCGCGCCGGGGTCCACCCGCGCCGACCCCTGCCCTCAGCTTCGCCGATATCACCGGCGACCGGAGCCCTGCCGATGATGCTCGTCTCTCACCTTCGCCCCGTCATTCTGCTGCTGCTCCTCTCGCTGGGTGGCTGCCTGGCACTGCCCCAGGTCGGCTTCATGCTGGGACGAATCGCACTGACGTCGATGGGCGTGGAGGACGTGCGTATCGGTAACTATCACTTCGATCCCGGCCTCGAGCAGATCGACGAGCTGACGCTGTTGAGTTCGGGCCTCGCCCTGGCGGGATTGCCGGTCAACTTCGATCTGCCGCTGGCCCTGGCGCTGCCGACGAGTGCGCCGGCCATTCAACTCCAGGGTTTCAGCTGGTCGCTCGAGGTCCCCGGTGCCGAGCCCACGCAGGGCGAGATCACCGAGCCGATCGCGCTGGCCGGTGGCGACACCGCCACGGTCACACTACCCGTCTCGCTCACGCCCGAGGTCACCGGCGCCCGGGAGACGCGGGTCTCGGCGCTACTGGCGCTGGCGCGACAACTCAGCGGCGACGCTGCCCTGCCCGCCGGCAGTCGGCTCGCGTTCACCCCGAGGCTGCCCGCGGAGATCGCACGCCTCGTCAGCGCACCCACGCTGCATTTCGATGTCGGCGAGCGCAGCAGTGCGAATGGCAGTGACGTCCCAACGGACAGTGACGCCCCGAGTGACGCTGAGGACTTGCATGACAGCGACGCCCCGGATGACGACAGGGCCCTGAACCTCCGTCGCCAACCCGACGACGTCTAGCGCCGTGAGCTCACCCGGGTGTAACGACGAGCAGCGGCGCCGAAGATGACGCCCAACGAGCGCACGGACTGCCGAGGTGCGCTTGGAGGTTGACCGCCCCGGCGGGCGGGGTATCTTGAGCGGATCGATGGCCGGCCTCGCCGGCCCGCCCCAGTGCGTCGATCATTACTGACAACCACGATAACGATAGCCCCGTATTCGGAGACCTCCATGCCAGCAAGACCCGCCCGCCTCGCCATCGGCGCGCTCGCCGTGGCCGCTCTGGTCAGCGCCTGCAGCACCTCGCCGCTCGGTCGCAACCAGCTCGCCTTCTACTCCGACGGCGATCTGGCCGAAATGGGCCAGCAGAGCTTCGCCCAGTACCAGCAGGAACTGCCCACCGTCGGCGGCGCCCAGGCCCAGTACGTCCAGTGCGTGGCGAACGCGATCACCGCCGAAGTGCCCGCCAGCGAAGGCATCGCCAGCTGGCAGGTCAAGGTCTTCAAGGACGACAGCGCCAACGCCTTTGCCCTGCCGGGCGGCTATATCGGCGTCAATACCGGGTTACTCGACGTCGCCACCAACCAGGATCAGCTCGCCGCCGTCATCGGCCACGAAGTGGGCCACGTCCTCGCCCATCACGCCAACGAGCGCGCTTCCACACAGGCGGTGACGCAGGGTGGTCTGTCGGTGCTGCAGAGCGCAGTGGGTCTGCAGGGTCAGAGCGGCGAACAGGTGATGGGACTGCTCGGTGCCGGCGCGCAGTACGGCGTGGTGCTGCCGTTCTCGCGCAAGCATGAATCCGAGGCGGATCTGATCGGGCTCGACCTGATGGCAGACGCCGGCTTCGATCCCTCCGCGAGTCTCGCGCTGTGGCAGAACATGGCCGCCAACAGTCAGGGCGAGCCGCCGGCCTGGATGTCGACCCACCCGAGCAACACCCAGCGCATGGAGGACCTGCGCAACCGTCTGCCCGAGGCGACCCCGCGCTACCAGCAGGCGAAAGCCGACGGCAAGCGTCCCAACTGTCGTCTCTGACGTGATCATCCGAGCTCAGGGCGATAGAAGCTCATGACGATAGGCGCTCATGGCGACAGCCGCAGGTCGATACGCGCCTGGTGACAAAGGACGCGCCGCCCCGCTGAAACGAAGAAACCGCTGNNCAGCGGTTTCTTCGTGAGAGACCAATGACGGTGAGCGCGGCCTACAGTGCCCGGCGAAGCTGCTCACGCAGTGCCCGTGTCTCCGGCGTGACACCCCGCCACAGCGCGAACGACGCCGCGGCCTGCTCGATCAGCATGCCGAGTCCGTCGAGGGTTCGTGCGCCGCGATCGCCAGCCCAGCGCAGAAACACCGTCGGTTCGGCGGCATACATCATGTCGTAAGCGACACCCCCGTCGAGGAAGAGGTCGTCGGGCAGCGGCGGCAGGTCGCCGGCGAGGCTCGCGCTGGTCGCGTTGATCACCACGTCGAACGGCCCCGTGACGTCTTCGAAGCCGCATCCGTCGATTTCACCGCACTCGGCGAAGAGTTCGGCGAGCGCGCGCGCCTTTGCCACCGTGCGGTTGGCGATCGTCAAGGAGGTGACGTTCGCCGCCAGCAGCGGCTCGATCACGCCCCGCGAGGCGCCCCCCGCCCCCAGCAGCAGCACGCGCGCGCCGTCGAGCGGTGCCGCGTGAAACGCGAGATCGCGTACCAGCCCGACGCCATCGGTGGTATCGCCGTGGGTGGCGCCGTCGGCGTCGACGCTGAGCGTATTGACGGCGCCGGCGAGTCGCGCCCTGGCGGTGAGCGTATCCGCCAGTTCGAACGCCGCCTCCTTGAACGGTACGGTGACGTTGGCACCAGAGCCGCCCTCGGCGACGAAGCGTCGCCAGGCACCGGCGAAATCCGCTTTCGGTGCCTCGATCGCCGCGTAGCGCATCGCCTCACCGGTCTGCTCGGCGAAGGCGGCGTGGATAGTCGGCGAGCGGGAGTGGCCGATCGGGTTGCCGAAGACGGCGTAGCGGTCTGTCATCGAAACATCACTCCTGTCGAACGGCTTGGCGGTCGGGGATTTCAGACCCGGCGTCGATACCCAGCCAGTCTCGCGGCACGAGGAAGGCATCGAGCTCGGCCTCGTCGCTGTCCGCCTGGGGCGCCCACTGGTACTGCCAGCGCGCCATCGGCGGCATCGACATCAGAATGGATTCGGTACGCCCGCCACTCTGCAGACCGAACAAAGTGCCACGGTCCCACACCAGGTTGAACTCGACGTAGCGCCCGCGCCGATAGGACTGGAACTCGCGCTCGCGCTCGCCGAACGGCGTCTGTCGGCGGCGTTCGGCAATCGGCCGGAAAGCCTCGATGAAGCTGTCACCGACGGCGCGCTGAAAGGCGAAGCAGTCGTCGAAGGCCCACTCGTTGAGGTCGTCGAAGAAGAGTCCGCCGACGCCGCGCGTTTCATCTCGATGCTTGAGATAGAAGTACTCGTCGCACCAGCGCTTGAAGCGCGGATAGACCGACTCACCGAAAGGGTCGCAGGCGGCCTTCGCCACCGCGTGCCAGTGCTCGACGTCCTCGAGATAGGGGTAGTACGGCGTGAGATCGAAACCGCCACCGAACCACCACACCGGGTCCTCCCCTTCCTTGTCGGCGATGAAGAAGCGCACGTTGCCGTGCACCGTCGGGACGTGAGGGTTGGTGGGATGCAGCACCCAGGAGACGCCGACGGCGTGAAAGCTGCGCCCGGCGAGCTCCGGGCGCGCCGCGCTTGCCGAGGCCGGTAGCTCGGCGCCGAAGACATGGGAGAAATTCACCCCGCCCTTCTCGAACAGCGCCCCCTCCTCGATCACTCGCGAGCGACCGCCGCCGCCCGCTTCGCGCTCCCAACTCTCTTCGCGGAACGTCTGCGCGCCGTCCAGCGCTGCGAGGTCGTCGCAGAGGCGATCCTGCAGATCCTGCAGGTAGGTCTTGACGCGTTCGAAATGGGGATGAGCCACGGTCACTCTCCTGGGTCGGTCGAAGGGTTCGGTCGGTTGCATGGGTCGACCGCTACGCGCACCTGCGCGAATCGGCCGGCGATAGCGTCACTCGCGAAGCGTTCGATCGCTTGCGAGATCGCGGATGGTGCTGGGGCGATCGCGGCCGCCAAGGGCCCCCTCGACCACGACATCCACCGCGTCGCCGAAGAGCGCGCGGACGGCGTCGCGGCTCATCGCCGGCGGTTCACCGGCGCGGTTGGCCGAGGTCGAGACCAGCGCCCCGCCCCAGGCCGCACAAAGTCTGCGTACCAGCGGATGATCGCTAACGCGCACGGCAAGCGTGGGATGCCTGCCGCGCAGCAGCGTCTGGGCGTGGCCGTTATCGGGAATCAGCCAGGTATTGGGGCCGGGCCAGCTCGCCTCGAGCCGCCCGCGAGCCTCGGCGTCGATACCGGCGAGCCAGGGCTCGAGCTGGGCGATTTCGCCGGCGATGAGAATCAGCCCCTTGTCGCTGGCGCGCCCCTTCAGCGAGATCAGTCGCGACAGCGCCGTGGCATCGTCAGGATCACAGCCAAGCCCCCACACCCCTTCGGTGGGATAGGCGATCACCCCGCCCTGCTCGAGCGCGGCCACCGCCGCCGCCATGGATTCGCCGTCTGAACTCTCGCGCATACCCCAATCCCGTCGAATCGATCATCGTTACGAACGCGTCACGACGCGCCTCGTGAAGCCCGCGCCTCGTGGAGCACGCCCGCGCCGCCTCGTTGGCGGGATCTTAACATGCGTGACGGCGACGCTTGGGCGTGCCCAAGCGTCGCACCTGCCCAGCGGATCGCGTCGCACCTGCACAGCGGATCGCGTCACACCTGCTCCACGCTGTAAGACTGGCGAGCGGCGCCGTCGATGACCATAGTGAGACGTCGAAGTCACCCGACATCGCGAACGAGGAGTGATCGATGCCCCGCCCTTCCCTACCCCACCGAATGACGTCGCAGTCGACATGGGTCCGCTCGCTGGCCGGTCTGATCTGCGCCGGCGCGCTCACCGCCTGTGCGCAGCCGCCGGCCCAGCCGCCGGCACCAGCGCCTGCGCTTTCCGATGAACTGGTCATGGCAACGGCCTGGATGCAGACCGCCGGCGAGTACGCCGCGCTCAGCCATCAGGCCTTCAATCTGGCGCGCATGAATCTCGATCGTGCACTGGCGGCGGATGACGGGACGCGTCGACCGGCGATCATCGTCGATGTCGACGAGACGGTGCTCGACAACTCCCCCTATCAGGCGTGGCTGATCGCCAGCGGCGAGAACTACCAGAGCGACACCTGGCATCAGTGGGTCGAGCGGGCGAGCGCCCAACCGATGCCCGGGGCGAGTGAATTCCTGGACTATGCAGCGACTCGCGACGTGGAGATCTTCTACGTCACCAACCGCCGCGACAGCGAGACCGAAGCGACGCTCGCCAACCTGCAGCGGGCCGGCTTCCCCGACGCCAACGCCGAGCACTTCCTGCCGCGCACCGATTCCAGCGACAAGACCGCACGCCGACAGCGGGTAGCGCAGTCCCACTGGATCGTGCTCCTGATGGGGGACAACCTAGGCGATTTCTCGGCGGGATTCGATCGCGAAAGCGCTGAGGCGCGCCGTGCGGCGGTCGATGCCCAGGCCAATGCCTTCGGCGCGCGCTATATCGTGCTGCCGAACCCGGCCTACGGCGCCTGGGAGGGCGCGATCTACGGCAACGACTTCAGCCTCGACGACGACGAAAAGGCCCGAGCACGGCGCAACCATCTTGAAGCCTGGGGTGGGCCGACCACGCCCTGACCACAAAGGCCGAGCGTCCGTGCGGTCGAGCAGTCGAGCAGTCGAGCGGTCGAGCGGTCGAGCGGTCGAGCGGTCGAGCGGTCGAGCGTCGATTCAGCCTCGGCGCCGCACCCAGCCGCCGCTGGTCTGGGCCACGCGGCCCTCGAGCTCCAGTTCCAGCAGGGCGAGCTGGAGCTCCCCCACGCCCTGACCGGTGGCATCGACCAGCAGATCCACCGGCGTTGGGGCGTCGCTGAGATGGGCCAGCAGCGGCGAGCGTGCCGACTCGTCGACAGAGGACGTCTCGGCCGCAGCAACGCCGTCGCCGGTCATGCCATCGGCCCTGTCATTCGGTACCGGGCTTGCCGCCCAGTGCCCGAGTTCAGCCAGAATGTCCTCGATCTCTCGCACCAGCGCCGCCTCGCCGCGCTGAATCAGGCGTAGGCAGCCGCTGGCCTGAGGATTATGGATCGAGCCGGGAATCGCGAAGACCTCACGGCCCTGCTCGAGTCCCAGCCGGGCACTGATCAGCGAGCCGCTCTTCTCGGCCGCCTCCACTACCAGCACGCCCAGCGATAGCCCGGTGACGAGACGATTACGTCGAGGAAAGAACCGAGCATGCGCCCGGGTTTCGGCCGGATGCTCGGAGAGCAGCAGCCCGCCCTGTTCCACCAGCGCCCGATAGAGCCCGGCATGTCGCGGCGGATAGATCACCTCCACGCCGCAGCCGAGCACGCCCACCGTTCGCCCGCCCGCTTGAAGCGCCGCGTGCTGGGCGATGCCATCGACCCCCAGCGCCATGCCGCTGACCACGCCGAAGCCGCGGGTCACCAGCTCGCGGGCGAAGCTCGCGGCGTTGTCCCGACCCTCCCGTGTGGGCCGGCGCGTCCCCACCATGGCAAGCGACGGCGGCGCGAGTGCCGCGAGATCCCCCTTGGCCCAGAGTACGACGGGCGGGTCGGGAAGCTGATCGAGCAGCGCGGGCCAAGCCGGGTGGCCGGGGTACAGCAGATGGTGATCCGAGCTCGCCGCCTCCCAGGCCAGCGCCGTGTCGATCTCTTCGGCGAGCGAACTCTTGTCGGGGTGATCGAGCCAGAGCCGCAGCGACTGCGCCAGTGACGCCGGCAGTGCCGCCAGCCAGCCGTGGGGCCAGCCGGGTTCGCCGGTCTCGCGCCAGCGAGCGATCAGCGGGGCGAGCCGGCCCGGCCCCAGCCCGGGTATCGCGCGAAGCGCCAGCCAGTCCGCCGGTCGCAGGCTCACGGTGCCACCTCGCCCGCGAGCGTCGTGCGCAGATCCCGCGGCACGACCAGCCGATCCCCCACCGACAGCGGCTGAGACGCGCGCATCACCAGCGCATAGCTCACCCGCTCGAAGACGCGAAAGACCATCACCGCCCCGGCTTCGATATCCGGCAATGTGACGACGCTCTCCCGATGATCGTCGCGAACCCGCTCCCCCTGGCGCATCGCCTGCAGCACGTGCCCGACCTCGAGACCGTCGCGACGGCCACGATCCAGCGTAATGACGTCCAATCGCCCCACGTAGCGCACTCCTCCCGGGGCGTCGATCAGCGTGGCGACGACTGGAGCGCTCGGCGCCCGCGGCGCGAACTGCGTGGCGATGCCCCCCTCGTCGAGCGCGAGCAGGAAGTCGCCGCCGCGAATCTCCTGGACCGCGTCGAGCACCGCCAGTTCGCCGACGCTTTCGAGGTTGCGGCGCACTCGTGCCCGGCCGAGCCGGTGCAGCTCGAGCCCGAGAAATTCGCCGCTGCTGGCATCGTGATAGCGTGCCCCAGGGCGATAGATACCCAGCACGCTGCCCTCCGCCGGCAGCCCGCCGTTGGCATAGAGCCTGTCCCCCGGACCGCTGAGAAGGCGCTGTGAATCGCCCGCGACCACGGTGGGCGCGCCGTCGAGAACACCGGGATCGACCACCTGATAGGCCGACAGAAATACCCGCACGTGCTCGAGCGGCAGCCCCGGTACCGCGTCGCGCGCCGGCGCCCGGCGCACACCGGGCGAGAGCGTCACCGTCTCGCCGCGACCGCGATCGAGAGAGATCCGCGGTCGCGACGCGTTGCCGTCGAGCACGATGACGTCACCGGCGAAGAGCCGATCCGGCGAGGCGATGGCCGGATTGGTCGCCATCAGCTCCCGCCAGCGCCAGGGTTGCTCGAGAAAGCGCGCGGCGATGCCCCAGAGAGTATCGCCCTTGCGCACCGTGTACTGCGCCGGGGCATCGGGCTTGAGCGTCAGCGCCTGGACACCCGGCGTCATCACACCGGATGCCATCAGCAGAAACAGCAGCGCAGCGGCGCGAAACCGGCGCCGACCGCCAGGGACGACGGGGAAACGTGAGTGCATGAGCGGGTCTCGATAGCGCATTGCCCAGTAGATCGGCGCTCCGGCCAAAGACTTGAACGGTCGAGTGGCCCACACCGAGCACGCTCGGCTTCGAGACACGCAAGGTTTGAGAACCGCGGCACCCGGCTTACAATGGCGGGCTACTTCACTACCTGCCGACGGGCGTCCACGCTATGGCCATCAGAACCATCCTCGAATATCCCGATCCACGTCTGCGGACCCAGGCCGCGCCGGTCGAGCAGGTCGACGACGCGATTCGTGCCCTGGTCGACGACATGATCGAGACCATGTACGACGCCTCGGGCATCGGGCTGGCGGCCACCCAGGTCGACGTGCACCAGCGGGTGATCGTGATGGACGTCAGCGACGATCGCAGCTCGCCGCTGGTGCTGATCAACCCGCGCTACGAGCCGCTCGACGACGAACGCCAGCCGCTGCAGGAAGGCTGCCTGTCGATTCCCGACTACTACGCCGAGGTGCCCCGCGCCCTTCGCGTGCGGCTCAACGCCACCGACCGCGACGGCAAGGATTACGAGCTCGACGCCGACGGCCTGCTGGCGCACTGCATCCAGCACGAGTGCGACCATCTCGAGGGCGTGCTGTTCGTCGACTACCTCTCGCCGCTCAAGCGCGACCGCGTGCTCAAGAAGATGCAGAAACGCCAGCGTCAGGATCAGAACGCCTGACGCGCGACGCTCGTCGTCGACGCCGTCTGAAACGCGTACCGGGCCGGTCATCGCTGCGATGCCGGCCCGCGTGCGTTTCTCGCGATCCCGCACCGAATCCGGTCCAGGCCCGTAGCCTGCGCGCCCCCCCATTCCGACACAGGAACCCCGCCGCATGAGCGACCGCTCCGACGCCCTGCGTATCGTCTTCGCCGGCACCCCCGACTTCGCCGCCGAGAGTCTGGCCGCGCTGCTCGCCTCGCGCCATCGCGTGGTCGGCGTCTACACCCAGCCCGACCGCCCCGCCGGTCGCGGACGCAAGCTGACGCCGAGCCCGGTCAAACGCCTCGCCCTCGAGCACGGCCTGCCGGTCGAGCAGCCCGAGACGCTCAAGGACGAAGACGCCCGCGCCCGCCTCGCCGCGTTCGAGGCCGATGTAATGGTCGTGGTGGCCTACGGCCTGCTGCTGCCGCAGGCGGTGCTGGAGATTCCGCGGCTCGGCTGTCTCAACGTCCACGCCTCGCTGCTGCCGCGCTGGCGCGGTGCGGCGCCCATCCAGCGCGCCATCGAGGTGGGCGACACCGAAACCGGCATCACCTTGATGCAGATGGACGCCGGCCTCGACACCGGGGCGAGCCTCGTCACCGCTCGCACGCCGATCGAGGCCGACACCACCGGCGGCTCGCTTCACGACACGCTGGCCGCCCTCGGCGGCAGGACGCTGGTCGACGGCCTGGATGCGCTGAGCGAAGGACGGCTCACGCCAACGCCGCAGCCGGATGCCGGCGTCACCTACGCCGCCAAGCTCTCCAAGGCCGAGGCCGAGCTCGACTTCAGCCGACCTGCCGCCGAACTCGCCAGCCGCGTGCGCGCCTTCAACCCCTGGCCGGTCGCCTGGACGCGACTGGATGGCGAGACGCTGCGGGTGTGGCTCGCCGAGCCCGAAGCGAGCGTCGTCACCTCTCAGCCGAGTGAACCGGGCACGCTGCTCGCACCGGCGGGCGATGCGCTGCGCGTCGCCTGCGGCGAGACGGGAAGCGACGTCCTGCGTGTCACACGACTGCAGCTGCCGGGCGGTAAGCCGCTGCCCGCCCGGGATCTACTCAACGCCAATCATCCACGGCTCGCACCGGGCCAGCGCTTCGGCCACCCCGCTCAGGAGACACCGACTTGAATCAACCTCACTCCCGCCGAGGCAAGAACCGTATCAGCGACGCTCGCGCCGCCGCCGCCAGCCTGCTCTCGCCGGTGCTCAACGGCCAGGGCTCGCTCGCCACGCTCGACCAGCGTCTCTCCGGCATGGCGGTCAGCGAGCGCGACCGCGGCTTCGTCAAGGCGCTCTGCTTCGGTGTCTGCCGTACCTTTCCCCGACTCGACGCGCTCGCCAATGAACTGCTGCGTCAGCCGTTCAAGCAGCGCGATGCCGACGTCCAGGCCCTGCTGCTGCTGGGTCTCTACCAGCTGCTGTACATGCGCGTGCCCGCCCACGCCGCTGTCAGCGAGAGCGCTGGCGCCGCCAAGGCGCTGGGCAAGACGTGGGCGACACGGGTGCTCAACGGCTGCCTGCGCCGCTTCCAGCGTGAAGCCGCCACGCTCGAAGCGAAGGTCGACCGTGACGAGGCCGTGGCGGTGATGCACCCGGCCTGGCTGGTCGAGGCGCTGCGGACGGCGTGGCCGGACACCTGGCGCGAACTCTGTCTCGCCAACAACGAAGCCGGCCCGATGACGCTGCGGGTCAACCGTCGGCACGCCACTCGCGAGGCGTATCTCGAACGCCTCGCCGCCGCGGGGATCGAGGCGGTGGCGTGCACGCACGCCGAGGCCGGCGTCACGCTTGCGACGCCGTTCGACGTCGAGCAGCTACCCGGCTTTGCCGACGGCGACGTCAGCGTGCAGGACGAAGCGGCCCAGCTCTCTGCCGATCTGCTCGCCCCGGCGCTGACCGATGCCTCCAATGCCAGGGTGCTCGACGCCTGCAGCGCGCCGGGCGGCAAGAGCGCGCATCTGCTGGAGCGCTTCGACATCGAACTCACCGCCGCCGACGTCGACGCCGAACGGCTGTCGCGGGTCGAGGCGACGCTCGAGCGGCTCGGCCTCTCCGCCGGGCTCGAGGCGGCCGATGCCAGCGCAAGCACCGATGAGACGACAGCGCCGTTCGATGCCATCCTGCTCGACGCGCCCTGCTCCGGCACCGGCGTGATTCGGCGCCACCCGGATATCAAGCTGGCCCGACGCGAAAGCGACATCGTCGAACTCGCGGCGCTGCAGTCACGCCTGCTGGACGCGCTGTGGCAGCGTCTCGCCCCCGGCGGCACCCTGCTCTACGCCACCTGCTCGGTACTGCCGGCGGAGAACGCCGAACAGGTCGCCGCGTTTCTGGAGCGCACGCCGGATGCCACCGGCGACACGCCGACGGACGTCGAATGGGGCGTTACCGCCGGTGCGGGTCGCCAGCTTCTGGCGGCGCAGAACGGCCATGACGGCTTCTTCTACGCGCGGCTCGTCAAGACCGCCCGAACGACCTGAGTTGCGCCCGGCCTGACTTGCACCGGATGTAAAGGGCTCCGATACTGAGCCGACACGCGACCGACGCGCCAGCGGGAGTTCTGCCAGATGCACGACGAAGTCATCGATGAAAGCCCCGAACCGCAGACCCGACCCTCGACGCTCTCGCTCGAGGGTAGCGTTGCCGAAAGCGCGCTGATCGTGGTCGACGTCCAGCCGGACTTCATGCCCGGCGGGGCGCTCGCCTGCACCGAGGGCGATGCCATTCTGCCGGGTATCGAGTGGCTGCTTGCCCAGCATGCCTTCGGCCACGTGGTCGCAACGCAGGACTGGCACCCGGCCGAGCACGTCTCGTTCGCCTCGCGCCACCCGCCGCATCAGCCGTTCGAGGCGATCGAGCACTTCGGTCACAGCCAGACGCTGTGGCCGGATCACTGCATTCAGAAGAGCGAAGGCGCCGCCCTCCATCCCGCCATCGACTGGTCAGCCTGCGATGTCATCATCCGCAAGGGCACGCATCCGCAGATCGACTCCTACAGCGCGTTTCGCAACAACGTCGGCCCCGACGGGCAGCGCCCGGCGACGGGTCTGGCCGGGTGGCTGCGTGACCGGGGCGTCACCGACGTCTATCTTTGCGGACTGGCCCGCGATGTCTGCGTGCTATGGACCGCCGAGGATGCCGTCGCCGCTGGCTTTCGCACCCACTTTCTGTGGTCGCTGACGCGGCCGGTCACCTTCGAGACCGATGCCGACACGCGCAGGCGGCTGGAAGCGCTGGAGGTCATCGTCGTCGACGACTGAAGCGTGCCGACGGGACTGAGGCGCAGCAACGGTCTTCAGCCTTTTCATCTTTTCACCCCCACCCAAGGAGAGTCCCATGAGCGATCACGTCTACAAGCAGATCGAGATCACCGGTTCGTCGCCGACAAGCATCGAAGACGCGGTTCAGAACGCCATCACCAAGGCGAGCGAATCGCTCCACGGTATGCGCTGGTTCGAGGTCACCGAGACCCGCGGCCACCTGGAAGACAACCGCATCGGCCACTGGCAGGTCACCGTCAAGGTCGGCGTCACGCTCGACTGATCTCTTAGCCGCGCCTCTCCCCGGGCGCGGCGTCTTTCATCGTCATGTCGTTTTCAGGACCGTGTCGTCTTCGGCGCGGTGTCATTCCCGCCACCGGGTGTTTATCCTAGGCGCTGACGTCGGCGCACTGCCTCGTCTCCTGGAACCACGCCCACTTTCGTCTCTCTTCCTATACGGTTTGGCATGAAAATCATCATTCTTGGCGCCGGCCAGGTCGGCGGCACGCTGGCCGAGCATCTGGCACACGAAGAGAACGACATCACCGTCGTCGACATCGATGAAGAGCGCCTGCGCGAGCTGCAGAACCGGCTCGATATCCGCACGGTGATCGGTACGGCCTCGTACCCCAATATCCTGCGTCAGGCGGGGGGCGAAGACGCCGACATGCTGATCGCGGTGACCAGCTCCGACGAGATCAACATGGTCGCCTGTCAGGTGGCACACACGCTCTTTCGCACGCCGACCAAAATCGGCCGCGTGCGCTCGACCGCGTATCTGACTCGCAAGAGCCTCTTCTCCAACGACGCCATGCCGGTGGACGTGCTGATCAGCCCCGAGCAGGTGGTCACCGATCACATTCGCCGACTGATCGAGTATCCCGGCGCCCTGCAGGTGCTCGACTTCGCCGGCGGGCTCGCCCAGCTGGTGGCGGTCAAGGCGTACTACGGCGGACCGCTGGTGGGCCAGGAGCTCGGGTTTTTGCGCCGGCACATGCCCGACATCGACACGCGCGTGGCGGCGATCTACCGCCGCGACCGGCCGATCATCCCGACCGGCGACACGGTGATCGAGGCGGACGACGAGGTCTTCTTCATCGCCGCGCGGCGCGACATCCGTACCGTCATGGGCGAGCTGCGCAAGGTCGATCGCGATTTTCGCCGCGTGCTGATCGCCGGCGGCGGCAACATCGGCGAACGCCTGGCCGAGACGCTCGAGCACAAGCACCAGGTCAAGATCATCGAGCACGACCTCGCTCGCTGCGGCGCCCTCTCCGAGAAGCTCGACCGCACCGTGGTGCTTCACGGCAGCGCCACCAGCAAGCGGCTGATGCTCGAGGAGAACATCGAGGACTGCGACATCTACTGCGCGCTGACCAACGACGACGAGGTCAATATCATGTCGTCGATGCTCGCCAAGCGGCTCGGCGCGAAGAAGGTGCTGACGCTGATCAACAACGCCGCCTACGTCGATCTGGTCCAGGGCGGCGAGATCGATATCGCCATCTCGCCTCAGCAGGCGACGATCGGCAGCCTGCTGACCCACGTGCGCCGCGGCGACATCGTCAACGTACACTCGCTGCGCCGCGGGGCCGCCGAAGCGATCGAGGCGATCGCTCACGGCGACAAGCGTTCGTCGAAGCTGATCGGCCGCGCCATCGGCGAGGTGGATCTGCCGAGCGGCACCAGTATCGGCGCCATCGTGCGCGGCAAGGAGGTGCTCATCGCCCACGACGACGTCGTCATCGAGACCGGCGATCACCTGATCCTGTTCGTCGTCGACAAGCGCCGCATTCGCGACGTCGAGCGGCTGTTCCAGGTCGGCCTGACATTCTTCTGATGCGACCCGGCCTGCACCACGCCTCGCGGCCTCGCGCCCGGGCCAGGCGTTCTTTCATTTCTCGCACCGACCGGCCATCGCGCCGCGTCGGTTCGTCTCGCTCGACAGGAAGTCCGGCGCCGTGAACCTCTTCGTCATTCTCCGCATCGTCGGGCTGCTGCTGATGCTGTTCAGCCTGACCATGGTGCCGCCGATGGTGATCGCGCGGCTCTATCACGACGGCAACTGGTACGCCTTTGCCAGCGGCATGGCGATCTCGGTACTCACCGGCGCGATGCTCTACTGGCCCAATCGCCGCGCCCGGCGCGAGCTGCGTACCCGTGACGGCTTCATCATCACGGTGCTGTTCTGGGGCGTGCTGGGGCTGTTCGGGACGATCCCGTTCATGGTGTCGGCGGCGCCGTCGATGTCGTTCACCGATGCCGTCTTCGAATCCTTCTCCGGGCTCACCACGACCGGGGCCACGGTACTCAGCGGTATCGAGCACCTGCCCGCCTCGATCCGCTTCTATCGCCAGCAGCTTCAGTGGCTCGGCGGCATGGGGATCGTCGTACTGGCGGTGGCGATCCTCCCGACGCTGGGGATCGGCGGCATGCAGCTCTATCGCACCGAGATCCCCGGCCCGCTCAAGGACTCCAAGCTCACCCCCAGAATCACCGAGACGGCCAAGGCGCTCTGGTACATCTACCTGATCCTGACCATCGTCTGCGCGCTGGCGTACTGGCTTGCCGGCATGAACGCCTTCGATGCCATCGGCCACAGCTTCGCCACGGTCGCGGTGGGCGGCTTCTCCACCTACGACGCCAGCATCTCGCACTTCGACAGCGCCACCATCGAGCTGATCTGCGTGTTGTTCATGATCGTGTCGTCGGTGAGCTTCGGCCTGCATTTCGCCGTGTGGCGGGAGAAACGCCTGCTGCAGTACATTCGTGACCCGGAATTTCGCTTCTTCGCCGTCTTTCTCCTGCTGCTGGTCGTGGTCACCATCGTGACGCTCTTCGCGACCGGCACCTATCACGACGCCACCGGCATCCGCCACGGCCTGTTCGAGGCGGTGTCGGTAGCGACCACCTCCGGGTTCAGCGTTGCCGATTTCACGCTCTGGCCCGGGGTGCTGCCGATCCTGCTGTTCATGGCGGCCTTCGTCGGTGCCTGCTCGGGCTCCGCCGGCGGCGGCATGAAGGTGATCCGCATTCTGCTGATCGTCAAACAGGGCATTCGCGAAATTCATCGCCTGATCCACCCCAACGCGGTCTTCGCGGTCAAGGTGGGCAAGATGCGCATCTCCGAGGGCGTCGCCGAAGCAGTGTGGGGCTTCTTTTCGGTCTATCTGATGCTCTTCGTGCTGATGCTGCTGGCGCTTCTCGCCACCGGGCTGGATCAGGTGACGGCCTGGTCGGCGGTGGGCTCGGCGCTCAACAACCTGGGCCCTGGCCTGGGTGAGGTCTCCACCGACTACGGCAGCATCCCGGACGCCGCCAAGTGGATCCTCGTGCTGGCGATGATGCTGGGCCGGCTAGAAATCTTCACCGTGCTGGTGCTGTTCACGCCGGCATTCTGGCGACGCTAGGCACTCACCGAGAAGCGCCGGTGCGGGTCGCCCCATCAGGCAGAACCCAAGGCATGCACGGCAGTGCTAGAATGCGCGCTTCGCGGACGCTCGCCGACACTGTCTCGGCGCCCGCGGTTACGCCCGTGCCTTCCACGTCTCGGCCTACAAGAGAGCGCCATGTCCGCCCGTTCCGATCGTCGTTCATCCCTGCCCCGCCTGGGGCTGATTCCGCAGATTCTCATCGGCATCGTCGCCGGTACGCTGCTGGCAGTGTGGGCACCGAGCATCGCCCAGTCCTTCGCCATTCTCGGCGACCTGTTCATCAATGCGTTGAAGGCGATCGCCCCGATTCTGGTCTTCGTACTGGTGATGGCGGCCATCGCCGCTCATCAGCGCGGTCGCCCCACGCAGGTTCACGGCGTGCTCGGACTCTACCTGGTCGGCACCCTGGTCGCCGCGCTGGTGGCGGTGGTGGCAAGCTTCGCCTTCCCGACGACGCTGGCGATCGACGCTCCACCCGCCGACGGCGCGCCGCCCTCGGACATCCTCGAGGTGCTGCGCAATCTCGCCTTGAGCGCCGTCGACAATCCGATCAATGCGCTGGTGGAGGCCAACTTCATCGGTATCCTCGCCTGGGCGGTGGGTCTGGGGCTGCTGCTGCGCAAGGCGGGCGACACCACCCGCAACGCGCTGGGCGATCTGTCGGACGCGGTGTCGGGGCTGGTGCGCTTCATCATCCGTTTCGCGCCGCTGGGCATCTTCGGCCTGGTCGCCAATACGCTCGCCGATACGGGCCTGAGTGAGCTCGCCAACTACGCCCATCTGCTCGGCGTGCTGCTGGGCTGCATGGCGTTCGTGGCGCTGGTGACCAACCCGCTGATCGTGTTCGCCTACACTCGCAAGAACCCCTATCCGCTGGTCTTCGCCTGCCTGCGCGGCAGCGCCATCACCGCGTTCTTCACACGCAGCAGCGCGGCCAACATCCCGGTCAACATGGCACTCTGCGAACGCCTCGACCTGCACCGCGATACCTATTCGGTGTCGATTCCGCTGGGCGCGACGATCAACATGTCCGGGGCGGCGATCACCATCACCGTGATGACGCTCGCCGCGACCAACACGCTCGGTCTCGGCGTCGACTTCCTCACCGCATTCCTGCTCTGCGTGGTCTCGGCACTGGCGGCCTGCGGCGTCTCCGGCGTGGCCGGCGGCTCGCTGCTGCTGATCCCGATGGCGGCGAGCCTGTTCGGCATCTCCGCCGACGTCGCGATGCAGATCGTCGCCGTCGGCTTCGTCATCAGCGTGCTGCAGGACTCCACGGAGACTGCCCTCAACTCCTCGACCGACGTGCTGTTCACCGCCGCGGCGTGCCGCTCGCCGGGGGCCAAGCGACGTCTGGGCGACGACGCCGGGGCCGATACGCACGCCGAGCCCGCCCAGGGCTAGCCTTGGCGCCGCCGTCCCGTGTGCCGCCGCCACTGGCGATAGAGCATTGCGGCGTAGAGTGTCCCGTTGAGGCCTACCACGATGACGCCGAGCCACCACTGGATGGCCGGCGTCAGTCCCGTCGGGTAGAGGATCGGCAGTAGATAGTGGGCGATGAAACTCTCGCCGATACCCGCTTCGCCGCCGAGCTGGCGCAGCCGGTTCTCCAGCGGCGTCAGCGGGCAGAGCCAGGCGTTGAGTTCGACCAGCGTGCCCCAGACGCAGGCCGGCAAGTGCAGCAGCGCAAGCCACGGCCGGCGCCACACCGCCAGGGCGCCGATCAGGACCCAGAGAATGAAGGCGAGGTGCAGGATCAGCACCGCATCTGCCGTCACGCGATAGAGCATCGATATCTCCCGTCGGGCTGCGCGCCCTTTGACCGTCGCATCGACGGCGGATTTGTCCGTCGCCGGCGCTTTCGCGATAATCCGCCCACCCTCGTCTCGACGCCACTCGCGTCGTCGGCCCCTCTGACAGCGAGACACCATGACCGACCCCACTCAGGGCCCGCGTGAAACCGCCGAGCTCGCCGCCCATCGCCTGACCCTGCTGGGCACCGCCCACGTCTCGGAAGCCAGCGCCAATGAAGTGACGGAGATGATCCGCTCCGGCGAGTACGATGCCGTCGCCATCGAGCTCTGCGCCTCGCGCCATCAGAGCCTGGTATCGCCCAACGCGATGGCCAAGATGGATCTCTTCCAGGTGCTCAAGCAGGGCAAGGCTGGCATGGTCGCGGCGAGCCTGGCACTCGGCGCCTTTCAGCAGCGCGTCGCCGAGCAGTCCGGCGTCGAGCCCGGTGCCGAGATGCGTGCGGCGGTCAAGGGCGCCGAGCGCGCCGGCGTCCCGCTCTATCTGATCGACCGCGAGATCGGCACCACGCTCAAGCGAATCTACCAGAACGTGCCCTGGTACAAGCGCGCCGGCCTGATCTCGGGACTGCTCGGTAGCGTGCTGTCGCGCCAGAAGGTTTCCAGCGAGGAGATCGAGAAGCTCAAGGAGGGCGACGTGCTGGAGTCGACCTTCGCCGAGTTCGCCGAGCAGTCGCAGTCGCTGTATGAACCCTTGATCGCCGAACGCGACCGCTACATGGCGCTCAAGCTGGTAGAGACGCTACCGGACGGCGGCAGCCAGCGGGTGCTGGTCGTCGTCGGCGCCGGCCATCTCAAGGGCATGACCGAGCATTTGCGCGAACTCGACACCGCCCCGATCGCGCCGGATACCGCGCGTCAGGAGCGCCAGGCGCTGGAGACCACGGCGCCCAAGTCCCGCTGGTGGAAGGCGCTGCCGTGGGTCATCGTCGCGCTGGTGCTCACCGGCTTCGCCATCGGCTTCAGCCGCGACGCAGGCTTCGGCTGGTCGCTGGTGGCCGAATGGGTCTTGATCAACGGCACGCTATCGGCGCTGGGGGCGGCGGTCGCCCTCGCCCATCCGCTGACGATACTCGCGGCCTTCGTCGCCGCCCCGCTCACTTCTCTCAACCCGACTATCGGCGTCGGCTTCGTCACCGCTGGCGCCGAGCTCTACCTGCGCCGGCCCACGGTGGGCGATTTCTCCAAGCTACGCCGTGACGTCGGCCACTGGCGCGGCTGGTGGCGCAACCGCGTCGCTCGCACGCTGCTGGTGTTTCTGCTCTCGACGCTGGGCTCTGCCGTCGCCACCTGGGTCGCCGGGCTGCGCATCGCCGGGCAGCTGTTTGGCTGACACGACGCTCGCCAAACCCGCGAGAACGACAACGCCCCGGTGGATCGCTCCACCGGGGCGTTGTCGTTTCGACTAGCGCACGACGTTCGAGCGCCATCGGGCGGGCGGTTCAGGTAGCCGCGCTCGAGACCTTCTCCGGCAGTACACCCTGCTCCCGCGCCATGGCGTAGGCGGCTTTCGGCCCCAGCCAGAGCGTCGGCACCAGCACGATCGCCACGGGCACGGCAGGAATCACCACGAATTGCTGCAGCACGCTCACCTGGCCTGCGCCCATGTAGAGCAGAATCGCCGCCATCGCCGCGAAGGTGATGCCCCAGAAGGCGCGCAGCAGCGAGCCGGGGCTGTCGTTGCCGGCGCAGACGACGGCGACCGCGTAGCTCATCGAGTCACCGGTCGTGGCGACGAAGATGGTCGTGAGCACCAGAATCGCCAGCGCCATCCACACGCCGCCCGGCAGCGCCTGGGCTACCGTGAGCGTGGCGATGTCGAACTGGAAGTTCTTCAGCGGTTCGGTGAGTTCGATCACGCCGTTGAGCTCGTAGAAGATGCCCGAGCCGCCGAGCAGCGTGAACCACACCGTGGTGACGACCGGTGCCAGAATGGCGGTAGCGACGATCATCTCGCGCACCGTACGGCCGCGCGAGATGCGCGTGACGAAGATCGCCATCGGCGGCGCGAAACCCACGAACCAGGCGAAGAAGAACACGGTCCACCACTTCATCCAGTCCGGCGAGGCGGTGACCGTGGTCATCGCGGAGAGCGCGAAGAAATTATCGAGATAGCTGCCGAAGCCCTGGAACCAGCTATCGACCAGGAACTGGGTCGGGCCGAAGAGCAGAATGACCCCGCCGATGGCGATCGCCAGCCCGACGTTGAAACGGCTGAGTATCTGGATGCCCTTGTCGATCCCGGTCACCGCGGAAGTGACGTAGATGGCGCCGAGGCCCATCAGGATCATCAGCTGAATATTGTAGCCGCGCGGGAAACCGAACAGGTCGTGCAGACCGAAGCTCACCTGCGTGGCGAGAAAGCCGAGCGGTCCGACCGTTCCCGCGGTGACGGCAACGGCACAGATCGCATCGACCACGCCGCCGAGCGGTCCGCGGACGAGCCGGTCACCCAGCAGCGGTGCCAGCAGCGTGCGCGGCTGCAGCGGCATGCCGCGGTGGTAGTGCTGGTACGAGAGAATCGTCGCCGGCAGCGTGCCGAGAATCGCCCAGCCGGTGAACCCCCAGTGGAAGAACGCCTGCGCCAGCGCGTTGGGAATCGCCTCGGCGGTCCCGGGCTGGGTATCGAAGGCCGGCGGCGTGACCACGAAGTGATAGATCGGCTCGCCGGCGGCGAAGAAGACACCACCGCCCGCCAGCAGCGTGCAGAGAATGATCGAGACCCAGCGGAAAGTGCTCATGTCCGGCCGGTCGAGCGAGCCGATCCGCGCCCGCCCCGCCGGCGAAAACGCAACGCCCAGGGCGATGAAGAACGTCAGCAGCATCAATATCTGAAACAGAGAGCCGAAGGTCTTGGCGGACCAGGTGAAGGCTACGTCGATCAGATCGGCAACGGTGTCCGGTGCAATCGCTGATCCACCCAGAAACAGCAGGATGAAACCGATGGTCAGGATCAGCACGACGGGATCGCCAAAACGGCCACCCGTATGAGATGGCGCATTGGTATCGGAGGTCATATTGAGGGGGGTTCTTGAGGCATGAAGCGCGCCACCCTACCGCGACATGCGCGTCTCGGCAAATGGAACTGCCATCGGACGGCCGTTTTCGACGCCCTCGCCGCGACGTGAAAAAGCGCCAGGCCCTGGCGGATAGCGGAAGGGACGGCACGAACGACGCCCGCTCGGCTTCGTCAATAAGTCTTACCCGGGCCGAAGGCGCGACATGCGAGGGTCAGACAGACAGCGACGGCGAGGCCTGAGCCGATACCGCGAGCCGGCCGGGCGTTTCGCGTTTGAGGATAGCCACTTAGCCGATCTCGCGACGGCCTTCCGCGGCCGATTCACGCACGCTCGATGGGGGCCGGCGAGCCGCGTGTCGTCGATAAGCGACGTCCCCGTCCGCTTTTTCCAGGCCCCGATATGCGATCTACGCCCAAAGATTGATAGCCGCTCTTCGGCGCTTCGGCTTAGCCTCGAATGGCCCCTTTGGAGGAGATCGGCAACATGAAGAGTTCGAGTTTCATCACCGAAGAGTTGCTCAGACGCTGCCGCAAGGAGAAAGCCAATCAGCTACAGCGCTCGCGGCAGAGCTTCGACCCGGCCTCGCTGCACGACCGCAAGGAGCTATCGCTACTCGTGGAGCAGGCGCTTCGCGAAGGCGAAACCTATACCTCCATCGCGAGGGGCCATACCCATCTGGGACTCACGGAGAACGACCTCAACGAGCTGATCGGCCCCGAAGATGTCGTGCGAATGCGGATCGAACGCTTCCAGCAGTGCTGATCTGAGAGGCCTCTCTTCGACACCATCACGATCGCTGAACCGGCGGCAATCCACCGCCGGCTTCTTCAATCGTCGAGCGCCTATCCCCTACCCTTTGCCTTGCTCTTCTTCGTGGCCCATTTCTGTCGTGGCTCCTGGACCTGCGCTCTTCTCCGTTCCTTCTTTGCCGGGCCTTGCGCCCAATCCACTCTCTCACGCGCGTCAGTGACGAACCCGGGCCGACATTGGTCTTAATTCGACTCGACTTTAGTTAGCTCGAAAACCGTCAATCCACTCACGACCTTCACCCTGACGGCTACTCAGGCTCGGTAATAACCAAATGCATATCACCCGCCGACGATAGGCTATTAGTGGCGGCTAAAGACGCTCTATAGCGTCGATGTCATGGCGCGACCGGCCGACGAAGTAGAGGAGCGATGTCTCCCCGGGTCGCTGCGCCGCTCTCTAGCGGAGGTCGTCATGGCTCAGAAAACACTCGAATGGGAAGGCAGCGGGCGTAGCGCGGATGGTCGTTCATCGACCGCAGGAACCGGCGCGCCACACGGCGGGGACGACAGCGCAGGCGCCACACGGCCCTCGATCGGCCTGAAGGAAAAAATCGGTTTTGGCATGGGCGATGCCGGCTGCAACATGAGTTTCGCCGCCGTGGTCATGTACCTCTCCTACTTCTACACCGACATCTACGGCATCTCGCCGGCGATCGTCGGGGTCATTTTCATCACCATGCGTATCGTCGACGCGGTGACCGACCCGCTGATGGGATACGTCGCCGACCGCACGCGCACCCGCTGGGGCAAGTACCGCCCCTATCTGTTGCTCGTGCCAATACCGCTGGCGATCTCGATTTTCCTGCTGTTCACCACGCCGGATTGGGGCCAGACCGCCAAGATCGTTTATGCCTTCGCGACCTATTTCTTGATGTCGCTGCTGTATACCGCGGTCAGCATTCCTTACTGTTCGCTCGGCGGTGTGGTGACGTCGGATCACAAGGAGCGGGTCTCGTTCCAGTCCTACCGTTTCTTCTTTGCCGGCGTGGCGTATCTGATTCTGACCGCCTCGCTCCTGCCGCTGGTGGAACTGCTCGGCGGCGGCGACGAGGCGCGAGGCTTTCAACTGACCATGGGCCTGATGAGCGTGATCGCGCTCGGCATGTTCGGCTTCTGCTTCGCGACGACCCGCGAGCGAGTGGTGCCCATCGACGAGACTCGAAAACCGCTCTGGGCGTCGCTCAAGGCGCTGGTGCGCAACGAGCGCTGGCTCATCATTCTCGGCATCACCTTCCTGCAGGCACTTCAGTTCTTTCTACGCCAGGGTGCGGCAATCTACTTCGCGACCTATGTCCTGATGCTCGATGCCGGCGCCATCTCGTTTTTCATTACAGCGGCCATCGTCGGCAAGATGCTCGGCTCGCTGATATCGCCCTGGTTCACCAATCGGTTCAGCAAGCGCCGCGTTTACATGACGGCCTCGGGGGTCATGGCGCTGGGGTCGGTCGCTCTCTTCTTCGTTCCCCACGACTGGGCGCTGGTGACGACGCTCTTCTTCGCCGTGATCAACTTCATCCACGGAATCGGCACGCCGATCTCCTGGTCGCTGATGGCGGACGCCGAGGACTACGGCGAGTGGAAAACCCGCGAGCGCAACACCGCTCTCTCCTTCTCCGGCAACCTGTTCTTCCTCAAAGTGGGGCTTGCGGTCGCGGGCGGACTCGTCGGTTTGCTGCTGTCGCTGGGCGGCTATCAGGCGGGCGTCGAGCAGCAAACGGAGAGCGCGATTCTTGCCATCTCGTTGATGCTGACGCTGATTCCCGCCGGCATCATCGCGATACTGATGGCCCTGATCGCCTGGTTCGGGCTCGACGACCGCCAGATGGACGACATTCGCCGCGATCTCGACAGCCGCCGAGAAAACGGGGAGGTCCCGCCCGAAGGCCAACCCGTCTGAGCGAAGTGGCGTTACCCCTTGTCTCGCCGGGCGGCGGCGCCGTCCCGCCCGGCCTTGCTCTCGAGTTTCCCCCCCAACCTTTCTTTCGAGCCTGACCGCTCGCCATCGAGCAGCGACTTCTCGATCCCCAGGAGGCAACCATGCAAGCCCGTGTCACACTGCACCGCGACTACGTCATCAGCCCTATCGACCCGCGCCTCTACGGCGGTTTTCTCGAGCACATGGGCCGGGCGATCTACAGCGGTATCTACGAGCCCGAGCACCCCACCGCCGACGAGGACGGCTTTCGTCAGGACGTGCTGACGCTGGTCAAGGAGCTCGCGCCGCCGATGGTGCGCTACCCGGGCGGCAACTTCGTTTCCGCCTACAACTGGGAGGATGGCATCGGCCCGCGCGATCAGCGGCCGGTGCGCCTGGATCTGGCCTGGCATAGCCGGGAGTCGAATCAGATCGGCATCCACGAATTCGCCGATTGGGCCACCAAGGCCGGCACCCAGATGATGCTCGCGGTCAATCTCGGCTCGCGCGGGATCGACGCCGCGCGCAATTTTCTCGAGTACGTCAATCACCCCGGCGGGAGCGCCTGGAGCGATCAACGTATTGCCAACGGTCGGAGCGAGCCCTGGAATGTGAAGCTCTGGTGTCTGGGCAACGAAATGGACGGCCCCTGGCAGATCGGCCAGAAGAGCGCGGCGGAGTACGGGCATCTCGCGCACGAGACCGGCAAGGCGATGAAGGCGTTCGACCGATCGATCGAGCTGGTGGCGTGCGGCTCCTCCAATCCCTACATGGAGAGCTACCCGAGCTGGGAGGCGAGCGTGCTCGACGAGTGCTACGAGACCGTCGACTACATCTCGCTGCACATGTACTTCACCAACTACAGCGATCACCTCGGCGACTATCTCGCGCTGAGCGAGCAGGTCGATCAGTACATCGTCTCCATCGGCGGCGTGATCGACTACATCAAGGCCAAGAAGCGCTCCCGGAAGTCGGTCTATATCTGCTTCGACGAGTGGAACGTCTGGTATCACAGCAAGGAGCGGGACCGTCAGGTGCTGGAGGGAGACGACTGGCCCTTCGCCCCGCCGATCCTCGAGGACATCTACAACCTGGAGGATGCCCTGCTGATCGGCTGCGTGCTCAACACCTTCATTCGCCGCTCCGATCGGGTCAAGATCGCCTGCATGGCGCAGCTGGTGAACGTCATCGCCCCGATCATGACCGAAAAAGGGGGCGCTGCCTGGAAGCAGAGCATCTTCTATCCGCTCTACTTTGCCTCGCGCTACGGCCAGGGCAATGCGCTGCGGCTCGCGGTCGACAGCCCCACCTACGAAGCGAGCGACGTGGGCGAAGTGCCCTATCTCGACATCAGCGCAGTTCACGACGAATCGGGCGGCTGGGTGACGCTCTTCATCGTCAACCGCCATCCCGACGAGGCCCTCGCTCTCGACACCGAGATACTCGGCTTCGAGCGTCTGGCGCTCGTCGAGCACCAAACTCTGCGTGGCGACGATCTCAAGGCCGTGAATGAGGCCGGCCACCCCGAGCGCATCCAGCCGGTCCCGGGAAGCGGCCTCGAGGTCGATACGAACTCGCTCCAGGGCAAGGTCGCCCCGCTGAGCTATCACTGCCTGCGACTACGCACGTCGTGATGGCGGACGCCCGCAGCGCTCAGTCCATGCAGTGGTTCTGGAACTCGCGGGCGTCGGTGTCGATGACCACGCGCTCGTCGACCTTGCTGTAGTAGAACGGGGCGGGGGCCGCATCGCGCCCTTCGACGATATAAGTCCCGCAGAAACCGTAACCCTTCTGCACCGACTCCATGGCCTCGATGCCGACGCTGGCGCCGGTATCCAGAGACGCCGCGATACGGTGGGCGATATCGTCGTCGAGATGACTCTCGTTGAAGGCCTGGAACCCGAAGATGGCCGCGAAGGCGACGACGATGGCAATGACAGGGACGTAGACGTTGTGCATGCGGGCTGCTCGTGCGAGATGAGGGCGGCATGATACCGGATCGATATCGGTCGGCGCATTCGCTGGCCGACATCCCCTCTTCATGGCCCGTCAGCCCTGCACGGCAGCCGACATACGACGGTCGGCCTCTTCGGGTCGGCCCCCCTCGCGGGGCTGGGTCGCGCTCGTTCTGGCGAAAGCGGACGTCTCATCCTCTTGGCGTTCGACGCCGCCCGGTTGCGAACGAATCGGCGCTTTGCATCGCCACACGTGCGCTATTTTAGATATGTGATAACATCACAAAAATCGAGGCGCCCGACGCCTACATCATGGATTCAGGAGGCAGCATGAAAGACGGCATTCATCCCGATTACCGCCAGGTCATCTTCTACGACAGCAGCGTCGACGCGTATTTCAAGATCGGCTCGACCATGAGTTCGAGCGAGACCATCGAGTGGAAGGACGGCAACACCTATCCGCTGGTCAATCTGGATATCTCCTCGGCGTCTCACCCTTTCTATACCGGCAAGCAGCGCGAAGTCGGCACCGAAGGCCGCGCCGCGCAGTTCCAGCGCCGCTTCGGCAGCGTCGCCGCCGCCCGCCGCAAGTGACGTCAGCGCGCCGAGCGAGACTCGGCGCTCTGGCTCGTGGACGGGGTCACATCCCGCCTTCGCGCAGCCGCCGGTGCAGCAAGGCGTAGATTCGCTCACCGGCGATCTCCCGGGTCTGCTGATCGGCTTTCTCGGAGAGCGTGGCGAAGGCGTTCGCGCTTTCGGTCTCCACGTCGCCGACCCAGCCCATCGACCAGCTTTCGAACACGCGGTGGGAGACTTCGTCGTAGGCGAGTATCGCGACACGATTGTGCCGCTCGTCCATCTGAATGCGCTCGAAGGTCGCCTCCAGGGCGCGCTGCGTCCCCTCCAGCACCTGCGCGAAATAGCCGTGATTGAACATCAGCGCGCCGGTGATTTCCGCTCTGGCATTGTTGCGTCTCGAGGTCGCGAGAATCTCCTCGATCGTGGGCGTCAGCGTATGGACATCGTCTTCGATCGTCGCATGGCTCAAATAGACGAGCTTGCGTAGGCGCTCAGGCATGACTGGCTCTCCAACCTCTTTCTGTCTAAATCTCCGCGGGCATCGGCGAGAGGCGACCCCCGGTTCTTCCATGACCGACTCGCGGCGCTTCCATGACCGACTCGCGGCGCTGCCATGGCCACTCGGTCAGTCATCGATCTCGCGGATGGCGAGCTGCCTGGCGACGCCGGCGCAGTAGCTGACGATCGCTTCCGGCGGCATCGGCGGCGCAAAGAGATACCCCTGCGCCCGGGCGCAGCCGCTTTGGGTCAGTATCGCGTGCTGCTCTTCGGTCTCCACGCCTTCGGCGATCGTGGTCATGCCCAGCTCGTGGGCGAGAAGCAGGATGGCGTCGACGAGCGCCCGAGACTGGTCGTCCGGCGTACCGCCGACGAACGACTGGTCGATCTTCAGGCGGGAGAAGGGAAAGCTTCGCAGGTAGCCAAGCGACGAGTAGCCGGTGCCGAAATCGTCCATCGCGATGCAGACGCCCATCTCGCGCAGCGTCCAAAGCTGGGTGAGAATCTGGCGGGTCTTGTCGATCAGCGCGCTTTCGGTGACCTCGAGCTCCAGGCGCTGCGGGGCCAGCCCGCTCTGCGACAGCGCCGAGCGCACGATCTCGATCAGCCGCCCGCTCTCGAACTGCAGCGGCGAGACGTTGACTGCCACACTGTAGCCCTCCTCCCAGCCAGCCGCTTCCCGGCAGGCCGTTCGAATCACCCACTCGCCGATCGCGTGGATCTCGCCGATCTCTTCGGCCAGCTCGATGAACTCGGCGGGCATGATGACCCCCCGATCCTCGGTCTCCCAGCGAATCAACGCTTCGAACCCGGAGACCGAACCATCCTCGAGGCTCACCTGCGGCTGGTAGACGAGCCGAAACTCATCGCGGACCAGCGCCCGGCGCAGTCGCACCTCCATCTCGCGCCGTGCCCGCGCCGCCTCCTCGAGGTGCGACTCGAAGAAGCGATACTGATCCCGCCCGGCGGACTTGGCAGCGTAGAGCGCCAGATCCGCATGCATGAGCAGCCGCGACGTGTCGCCCTCGCTGGAATCGAAACGGGAGATGCCGACGCTCGCCGAGATGTCGATCTGATGACCGCCGATCAGGAAGGTGCGCGCCAGGCGCGTGACGATACGCTTGGCCAGCTGCTCGGTGTGTACCGGATAGTCGTCGTCGCGATAGACCACCATCATCTCGTCGCCGCCGAGACGCAGTACCGTGCCGGGTTGCCCGACCGTTCGCTCCAGGCGCCGCGCCACATGGACGAGCAGATCGTCGCCGATGGGATGGCCGAGCGTGTCGTTGACCTGCTTGAAACGGTCGAGATCGATCATCAGCACGACTCGCGCCGCGTCCGTCTCGGCCTGCCCCTGCCACTGCGTGAGAATGCGCTGGAGCGCGACGCGGTTGCCGAGCCCCGTCAGCGGATCACGCGCCGCCTCTTCCCCCCGGGGCGGATCCAGAAAGGGGGTGAGCGTGACGATGCGCCCTTCGGGTTGACGTGCCCCCACGCTAAGCGCCAGCACGCCGCGCTCGTGCTCCAGCCGGATCGTTCCGGCGGCGTCGCTACCCAGGCGGGTCGCGAGACGCGGGTCGTCCGGCGAGAAGAGCGACTGCAGCCGCAGCGATGCCCCCTCGAGCGCCTGATCGGGCAGGAGTGCCTGGAAAGCGAGATTGGCATCGAGAATCGCGCCTTCGCGATCGATCAGCGCCACGGCAAGCGAGCCGTGGCGCACGGCCTGCTCGAGCCGGGCGCAGGCCACGCTCTCGAGCTCCTTCCCCGTCGCGCATGCCACACGCGTCCCGCTGGCGTCCTGTTCTGCATGATCCGTCATTTCGGTCCTCACATCCCTGTCTACCCGCCGTTGCCGGGTAGCGGTCCATCACCGGCACTACCGTCTGCTATCGGCGTCTTGACGATAATCTCCAAAGTTTTCTTCAGATAGCATAGCCATTCGCGGCGCGCGCGTTTCGGGCGACCGTCGATCGAGCGCCCTGGTTTGGATCGAAGCCCATGGTGGGATCGAGCGCCATGACTTTAGCGACATTGACCGAGCGATATCGTTCGACCGGCGGCCATCGATCGACGCTAGGCGTTGGCGACGTAGCGTACCGGGATATCGCAGCACGCCGGCTCCGCCAGCCGGCAGTTGATGGCGACCACGGGGTCCGGGTCTCCTGGCCGCGTGCAGTAGTGAGTGACGCAGCCGCAGCGGGCACAGCGCACGAAATCGACCACGCGGTCGCTGCGCTGCCAAAGATCGACGCCCGCCTGCCCGATGCCGACCGAGACCTCGTCGGGCGAATAGTAGGCCCAGAGCGCCATATAGCGCCGACAGATTCCGCAGTCACAGATCGTGACGCTCTCGGGAACGCGGGCCGCGATGACCACGTTGCCGCAGTCGCACCGGCACTGCAGCGTCGGCGCCTCGATGCCCGCCTGAGCGTCACTCGCCACTGTTGATCACCGCCTGCAGCGTATCGACGGGCGAGGTGAGCAGGTTCTCCAGCGACTCGGTCACCGCCTGCCAGACGACGACGCTGACATCCACGCGGCTGCCGTCGATGGTGGTATCGATGGGGATATCCAGATCGATCTTGCCGGACTCTCCCTGCAGCAGCGCCACCAGATTCTTGAGCGGCAGCGAGGTTTCGCTGGCGTCGACCTCTTCGCCGAGATCCAGCCGGTGCAGCACGATATGGTTGCGCGCACTCAGACGCTCGCCGTCGAGGTGATAGTCGAGATCCAGATCGGCGATGCCGGACTCGATGCGATAGCCGGCGAGCTTTCGCAGATAGGGCGCGAACTGCTGCAGTGTCAGCTGACGGCTGAGTAACCGCAGATGGGCCTTGAGCGGATCGTTGAAGCCGATACGCCCCTTGAGCGTGACCGGCGTGCCATCGCTCTCTGCCCCCTCGAATCGAAACCGTGCCGGCTCGTCGCTGCGCGTGGCGAAAGCGTCGATCTCGCCTTCGATGTCGGTGACGTCGAGCGCGACGACCGGGTCCATGCGGCGATCCTCGAACTGGAATCGCCCCTGCTCGATCATCAACTGACCCAGCGCCAGCGGCATGCCGGTGTCGCCGTTCGCGCTCGCCCCATCGGACGACGCCTCGCCGGACGACTCCCCGCCGGACGCCTGCGCCTCGTCGCCAAGCGCCGCGGTGAGATTGAGAGCCCCCTGCGGGCTCACCTGCGCGGTCAGATCCGGCGCGCGCAATGTCGCGTCATCGACGCTCAGATGATCGCCGAGCTGCCAGTCGACGCCTTCGAAACCGCCGTGATCGAGCGAGAACAGCGCCGCGCCCTCAGCGTCCTGGAGCGCGACGGCGTTCAGCTCGAGCCCACCCTGATAGCCAAGCGTTCCCGCCTCGCCGAAGTTCACGTGCCCCGTGCCGCCGATACGGCCCTTCTCGACACGCAGCGCCGCGGCCTGATCGAGCCAGGGCTGGACGATGGCGAGGGCGACGCCGTCCGCCTCGAGATCGAGATCGCCGGTGAACGGCGAAATCCCGAAGCGGCCAGTCAGCGTGAACGTGCCGTCGCCGAGCTCGCCGCGCATCTCGCCCTGCATCGGCGTGTCGCTACCCCGGGCGTAGTTTTCCAGCGACAGATCGATACCGAACGCCGATACCGAGGCCTCCGTCTCGCCGCGCCGGTCGATCCAATCGAGGCGACCGTCGCTGGCTTCGAGCTGCGCCACGGTGAGCGACGATGTCTCGCTCGACGATTCTGACGCGTCATCGCTCGACGACTGAGCGGCATCGTCGCCCGACGATTGCGTGGCGTCATCCTGCGCCGAGTCGTCGGCCCCGAGACGAGTGACGTTCAGGTCGCCCTCCGCCGGCGACACCAGATGCAGCCGCGGCGAATCCAGCTCGACGCGGGCGAGATGGACGCCGCTCTGCCACAGCGTCGACCACTCGAATACCGCCTCACCGTGGCCCACCGAGATCATCGGCGTCTTTGCCTCCCCCACGCGCAGGTTGGAAAAGTGCGCCGTCTTCGTAAACGGGTTGAAGCTCAAGTGACTCAACCGAACGGGCTGCCCCAGCGTCTGAGAGAAGTGGTTCTGCGCCCAGTGACGCAGTACCCAGGGACCGGCGAAATACAGTGCCAGCGCCAGCACGGCGATGACCGCTAGCGCCGCGAAACTGCCGCGGCGAGCAGAGGTAGACATGACACACTCCATGGCATCGATTGGGCGGGCCGACGGCGTTCAGCGCCGTCGGCGAAGTTGCCGCGAGCATAGCACGCAAGCCCCCGTTGGCACGTCGCGGCCACCGGTCGGGCGGGCTTCAGCCGCGCTGCAGGATCGTTCAAGACCGCCCTCGTCGGCCGGCGCTAATCTGCTCGCCCGATCGATCAGTCAATCGATCAATCAAGCCATACCGACGAGACCCGCCATGGACATCCTGCTCTACGCTTTCACCGTGATGTACACCCCAGGCCCGGTGAACCTGCTGGGAATGAACGCCGGACTGCGCGCGCCGCTTGCCAGCACCTGGGGCTTCTTCGCTGGCGTGGCGCTGGCGATCTTCTGCTGGTTCGTGGTGGTGGGGTTCGCCGGGCAGCTCTTCGTCGTCGAGCGGCTGATTCCGTCTATCGCGCTGGCCGGCAGCCTCTACATTCTCTATCTGGCATTCAAGGTCTACCGCGCCACGCCGGAGATCGATGTCGCCGATGCCGCCAACGACGGCGCCGCCACGGCGCTGGGTTTTCGCGACGGTTTTCTCATGCAGCTGCTCAACCCCAAGAACTCGCTGCTGGTGATTCCCATCACCACGGTGATGTTTCCCGGGCGCGGCTACACCGGCCTTGCGATCGTCGCCGTCTCCGCGCTGATTGCCGCGGGCGGTGGCGGCGCGCCGGCGACGTACTTCCTGGCGGGCAAGGCGCTTGGCAAGCGCATCACGCAGCCTAGATACTTGCGCAACGCCAACCGGTCGATGGCACTGCTGCTGGTCGTGGTCGCCGGACTGCTGCTCTACGACTACGGACTCCCTCTCCTGCAGGCAAGGTGACATGACTTCCGCTACCGACTGGTGTGTCGTCGCTCCCGCCACCCGCATCGACCGGCTCGAGGCGCGCTTTCACGGCCACGCCTACAGCCCGCACCGCCACGACACCTTCGCCATCGGCATCACGCTCTCCGGGGTGCAGAGCTTTCACTATCGCCACGGCCACCGCAGCAGCCTGCCGGGTACGGTGATCGTGATCCACCCGGACGAACTCCACGACGGCCACGCCGGCGGCGACACCGGTTTTCAGTACCGCATGCTCTACGTGTCGCCGGCGCTGATCCAGACCGCCCTCGACGGCCGCCCGCTGCCCTACGTGAGCGGCGGGCTGAGCCAGAACGACGCGCTGCGCCGCGCCGTCTGCGGGCTACTCTGCTCGCTCGATGCGCCGCTCACCCCGCTCGAGGAGGAGAACGGCCTCATCGATCTTGCCGCCGCGCTGGACGCGAGCGGCGACGCCCGGCGCGAGCGATCCCGCGTCACTCCCGACCGTCTGGCCGCGGCGCGAGTCCGAGACTATCTGGAACACCACTATCGCCACCCGGTGACGCTCGAGGATCTCGAACGCCTGGCCGGCCAGCCGCGCTGGACTCTGACGCGAGACTTTCGCGCCCTGTTCGGCACCAGCCCCTATCGCTACCTGACCCTGCGCCGGCTGGACTTCGCCCGCCGCCTGATCACCGGCGGTAGCGGCCTGAGCGAGGCCGCGCTGACGGCGGGCTTCGCCGACCAGAGCCATCTGACCCGCGCCTTCAAGCAGGCGTTCGGCGTCACGCCCTCGCGGTGGCGGGCGCTACTGTCTCAGGGATGAGGCGCGAAGTGCGCGAAATGGATCACGGCAGGCGGTAGGCACGCTAGAGGCGTCGCGGGTCGCGAACCGACATGACGACAATCCGAACGCTACGGAGCCGCCGGCGGCAGGCGCCGCCGGCGGAAAACTCAGAGGAAGTCGTCGTCGCCGAAGTCGTCGAGACCGCCATCGGCTCCGGCGTCGAAGCCCTGTTGCTCATCGGATTGGAAGTCGGTGTCCTGCGCCGCCATGTCCTCTTCCATGCCCGGCTCGCCGCCGCTGAACATGTCCATCAGCATGTTGCCGAGCAGTACGCCGCCGGCCACGCCCGCGGCCGTCTGCAGCGCCCCGCCGAGAAATCCGCCGCCGCGACCGGCGCGCATGGCGTTGCCGAAACCCGAGTTATCGGGCGGCGTGCGGCGGGCGCGCTCATCGACGCCACCGCGACTCTGATTGCCGCCGCCAAATAGCCCCGCGAGAAAACCGCCGCTGGACTGCGGCTGGGGGTTACGCTCCAGCTCCTCGACCCGCGCATTGAGCCGCTTGAGCGCCTCTTCCTGAATGATGATCGTCTGCGCCATGTAGTACGGCGAATGCGGCTGCGCCGCCACGCGCCGCTCGATCTCCTCGCTGGCCTGCGGGTCGCGCTCGCCGGTCTCCTGCTCGGCCTGCTCCAGCCGGTCGAACAGCCCATCGATCAGGCGCTTCTCTTCGTCGTTCATCGCCATCGTCATCACCTCTCGAGTGAATCCGCGCCGGCGGCACATCCGCCGGCTCATCGTGTGACCCGTCGCCGGGGGTTACGTTCCAGCGGCGAGCCCGCACTTCACGGACGTGCTTCATGGAGCGACTTCACGGACGTACTCAGCGAATCTCGTGCATGGACTGAGTCGACGTGCTTCCCGGGCGTGCTGGATAGCCACACTTCATAGAGTAGTCATCTCGACAGCGCACCCTCAGGGCGTCGTCTGTCGAAAATCCCCCTCACGGAGTGCTAGACCATGTCATCCGTTTCTCTACGCCTCGCCGTCGCTACCGCCACATTGATGCTCGCCGGCGCGGCCCTCGCCGATGCCCCGGCCGATACCGGCAACAGCGAGAGCGATTCCACCCTGCTGAACCGTCAGGCGCAGGGTGAGCTGAGCCAGCACGGCGGCGCCCGCCGCCTGAACGGCAATCTCACCGAGTCACTGCGCGACGCTATCAGCGGCGGCACCGCCAAAAACGTGATCCTGCTGATCGGCGATGGCATGGGAGACTCCGAGATCACCATCGCGCGCAATTACGCCCTCGGTGCCGGCGGTTTCTTCAAGGGCATCGATGCCCTGCCGCTCAACGGCCAGTACACCCACTACTCACTGGATCAAGAGAGCGGCAAGCCCGACTACGTGACCGACTCGGCGGCATCCGGCAGTGCCTGGGCTACCGGCACCAAGACCTATAACGGCGCGATCAGCGTGGATATCGACGGCAACCCCCAGACCACGCTGCTGGAACTGGCCAAGCGCGCCGGCAAGGCTACCGGCGACGTATCGACCGCCGAGATTCAGGACGCCACTCCCGCCGTGCTCTACTCCCACGTCACCGCGCGCAAATGCTACGGCCCCGTACGCACGCTGAAGGAGTGCCCGAGCAGCGCACTGGACAACGGCGGCGCCGGTTCGATCACCGAGCAGCTGCTCGATACCCGCCCCGACGTAACCCTCGGCGGCGGCGCCGAGACCTTCGATGAAGTGGCCAGCGCCGGCGAGTGGCAGGGCCAGACCCTGCGCCAACAGGCCGAGGCCCGCGGCTACCAGATGGTCAGCGACGGCGACGAGCTGAGTGCGGTCACTGCCGCCAATCAGGAGACGCCGCTGCTGGGCCTTTTCGCCCCGGGCAACATGCCCGTGCGCTGGAACGGCCCGCAGGCCAGCTACCACGGCAACCTCGACGAGCCCGCTGTGAGCTGCGAGGTCAACGCCGAGCGGGATGACACCATCCCCACCCTCGAGGAGATGACCGCCACGGCCATCGACCTGCTCAAGGCGAACGATCAGGGCTTCTTCCTGCAGGTGGAAGGCGCCTCGATCGACAAGCAGGACCACGCCGCCAACCCCTGCGGCCAGATCGGCGAAACCGTGGATCTCGACGAAGCCGTACAGGCAGCCCTCGCCTTTGCGCGCGAAGACGGCAATACGCTGGTGGTCGTTACCGCCGACCACGCCCACTCCAGCCAGATCGTTTACCCGGATGCCGAAGCCCCCGGCCTGACCCAGGCGCTGACCACCGCGGATGACGCCGTCATGGCCGTTAGCTACGGCAACTCGGAACTTGACTCCCAGGGCCACACCGGCACGCAGCTGCGCATCGCGGCTTTTGGCCCGCAGGCGGCCAACGTGACCGGCCTGACCGACCAGACCGATCTCTTCTTTACCCTGCGCGACGCCATGGGCCTTTCGGCAGAATAGCGCGCCATCTCGGCCAGCCGCCGCCCCGGCGGCTGGCCCTCGTCTCGTTTCGCCTGCCGACTCGCTTCCCGCCCCGCTTTCTATCGACCTCACCCTACCTTCGGCCCCGTTCGCCACCCGGCGTTTTGGGCTAGGCTGGGGAGACTGCGCAGCGCGTTGGTCGAAGACAGCTCCTCGTTCAAGTGCTTACCCATCTCTCGTTTTCAGGAGCGTCCATGCGCGCGATCTCGAGCACGGCATTCGCCGCCTTCGGCGCAGGACTCGTGGCCATCAGCTACGGGCTTGCGCGATTCGCCTTCGGGCTTTTCGTTCCGCAGATTCGCGATGCCCTCGCGCTCTCGCCCTCTCTGATCGGGATCATCGGCGCACTGCCGCTCATCAGTTTTCTACTCGCCACCCTGGCCGCACCCACGGTCGCCAACCGTCTCGGCGCGCGCTACGCGGCGGTGCTCTCGGGGGCGTTCGGCGTCGCCGGTCTGGCGCTCATCAGCCAGGCCACCAGTGCCCTGATGCTGGGAACGGGCGTCTTCGCCTGCGGCATCTGCACCGGCCTGATGATGCCAGCGCTCACCACCGGCATGCAGGCGATGGTCAAACGCGCGCTGCACGCCCGCGTCAGCTCGGTCATGAACGCCGGGACCAGTGTCGGGATCATGGTGGCCGTGCCCACGGTGCTGTTCATGGCCGATGCCTGGCGGGTGGCCTATCTCTCGTTCGCCGTCCTCGCGGTGGTCGGGGTGGCCGCCACCTGGGTGTTTCTGCCCTCCATCACGCCCTTCACGCCCGCCAACGCTGCCGCCCCGCCGCCCCTGCGCGAGCTGCCCTGGTCGCGGCTGACCCGACTGACGCTGTTTGCCTTTCTGATGGGCTTCGTCTCCTCCGCCTACTGGATCTTCGCGCCGGATCTGGCGATCACGCTGGGCGGTCTCTCCCCCGAGATGACCGGGTGGCTGTGGTTCGCCGTGGGGCTCGCCGGGCTGGGCGGTGCCGCCGCCGCGGACCTGGCCGATCGCAACAACCCGCCTATCACCCAGGCGCTGATGCTGATGATGCTCGCCGCCAGTCTGGCGCTATTGGCGGCCAGCCCCGCCCAGCCGCTGCTGGCGACATTCTCCGCACTGCTGTTCGGCCTTGCCTACATGAGCCTGACGGGGCTCTACCTGATGACGGGCATTCGGCTGTTGCCGGGGCGTCTCGCCGTGGGGCCGGTACTGCCTTTCATGGCGGTGTCGCTCGGCCAGGCCACCGGCTCCCCGGTGATGGGCGCCCTGATCGACGCCGTCGACTACGCCGATGCCTTCTCGATCATGGCCGCGCTCGGCATTCTGGTGGCGATTCTCTCGCCCTTCTTCCCCGGCCATATTCATCAGGAGGCAGATGACGAGGCCGAGAACGAACCCGGCCTGCAAGCGGCCTACGACAGCCAGCTTCAGAACGAGGACGGCGAACCGCTGGAGGATATCGAGCAGACGACGGCGCAAGAGGCCCCCGCGCGTTAGGCGCTGCCCGCAAAGTGCCTGCGCGCGATAGCGTCGACCCCACCAGCTTCAGCGGTGCGCGGTGGGGGCGTATCCTGCCCCGCCCTCTCAACGCGCCGGGAGCCAGCGCCCATGAAGATCAACGTGGTCGGTACCAGCGGCACCGGCAAGACGACCGTCGCCTACCGCCTTGCCGAGGGGCTCGACCTCCCGGTGATTTCGATGGACCGGCTGCAGTTCCGACCGAACTGGCAGATCGCCCCCAATGACGAATTCTTCGCCGACCTGCGCGCGGCGCTGGCGGCCACGCCGGGCTGGATTCTCGACGGCAACGACCACCGCACCCGCGAGATCAAATGGCGCGACGTCGACATGATCGTGTGGGTCGATACCGGCTTCTGGCGCACCCTACGTCAGGCGCTGGGCCGCGCCATCCAGCGCATTCGCACCGGGGAAGAGCTCTGGCCCGGCACCGGCAACCGCGAGAGCGTGCGGCGTACCTTTTTCAGCCGCGAGTCGGTGCTGCTCTGGACGCTGAAGACATGGCGAAGTCATCGCCGCCGCTACGAGCAGGTGATGCAGGACCCCCGCTACGCGCACATTCGGTTCGTGCGGTTGCGGACGCGGGAGGATGTTGAGGTCTTGGTGGAAGAGGTGCGAGGCAGGACTGAAAAAACCTGAGCCTACGGACTCAGAGCGTTAAGGCACTATGGAAAACTCTATTGATGCCATTCGGCATGTCAGGAGTGAAATTAGAGGCTCTCGTCCTCTCGCTTTACGTTAGCGCACCTCGAAGGCGGTTAGGACCATCAATGGATGTCTGAAGCGCTCACTCCAGAGCTAACGCCTCGCTAAACGGCGGCGCTTGCGACGTCCGATTTGAGCGATTTGTTAACTCTGTTGCTTATACTACTAATCTCAGCAGCAACCTGCTCACTAGACGGACAATCAAATAAAATAAACCTACATTCATCTCTCTGAACTTCATCCAGCAGTCCAACTTTAAGCACTAGACTCAGGAAATCAGGATCGTAAATAATGAGCGCGTAGAAATACAATAAAACAATATCGTATTTTGATATCTGTGAAAGCAGAAATTTTTTATATTTCAGCTTTCTTTTAGATCCCACGACGTGACACAAGATGAAGTCGAATTTTCTCAGATATACATTTATTTCTTCACTGTATTTATGCGCGGCATCCTGCCACGCGAGATCATAGTAATATTTCCTATGATCGAAATCGGTGCGATAGAAAGAAACACTGCCTGCATCCATCAAGGAATCTTTTACTTCAGGATACTCATTATCTATTCCACCGAGAACGCACTTCAGGTATTCCCACTTACTCTCAAACCCCTGCCTTTTATCCACCTCCTCCAAGAATTCATATTCTTCAATCTGACTTTCAGCTATTTTTATTCTTGAGTTTATCGAGTGAACAATTTTCCACATATTTGTTTGTGATATTAGGCTTGGTTATTGCACAAAACCTTCCTCGCCATGTGAGTTGACTGCCTTTCTAGCTCCTCTTGGATCGCGAAAACAAAACTTTTTGCGAAGGATTTACCTTCAAAATCGTTATCAAATCCTCCTGTCCTCATAGGTGATTTTGAATTTAAACTTTCGACAGACCTGTAGAAAACATCATCTTCGCTCTGCGTCACAAACTGGCTTCGAGTTACATATATAGAAAATGCGACAGCGAAAAAGGCTAGGGCACCATATATACCACCAACATAAGAGCCAAATGCTGCCCAATCCGAAGCGTCATTGGACAACCGATACTGAAAATTAAAAAAATAAAGAACCAACGGCGCCATAGCTATAGCAATCAACGTTATTATCAGGAACGATTTTTTCACTTTATCGCAAGACCTTTATATTCTTGACACACCCGAATAACTCCATTGCCTAAAGAGAGTTAACGCCACAATAAAAGGCGAGCGTTAGCGAGTCCAGCCCACAGCTTTTCGTGGGCGATTTTTAATTGCTTTGTTATGTGAGAATCTACGCATCTCTAAGCTGGTTGCATCTTAATTATTCAAATAAATTTAAGCTATTGGATGGAGAATTATTTGACTTAGGCGCTGGCACTTTACTGAGTACTTCAGCTAGCCATGCCTCTGATGTTTTCTGTAACTCAAGCGAATGAGCTCCATGAGCTAATAGTGCAATGTTACCACTAGCGTTAGATCGGCGATTTACAAACAATGGAACCCAGTTATTTTCATTGTTTTCTTTAGCGCCAGCCCAAGTACCGCCTTTACCTTCATCTGCCCTGACGACTAGGGCAGAGCTTGCAGTAGTATAAATGTACTTATTACGAGCCATTGCATTACCGACACTGAAGCCTGCTTCAGGATAAAAACTTGAAATTAGAACCAGCTTTTCACTTTGAAGGTAATTGCGCCATTTACTTGCTGTGGCCGCCTTTAAAAGGCTATCTGCCATAATACCAATAGCTGTGCCACCCGCATTAAGTGAGGCCAGCATGGCCGTTTCATCTACACCTTGTGCTGCACCGGATACGATATTGATATTCTCTTTCGCTGCTTGTATTGCGATGTTTTTAGTAAACTCTTCGTCAATCTCATCAATACCGCGCGAGCCGATAATGGCTAAGCCACCTTGCTGAAGTAATCCTTTATTACCTACACCAAAGAATACCGGCGGTGAAATATGCCGAAGCTGCTTTTTAAGTAGCTGTGGGTACTCGCTGTCTTGTCTGGTAATGACCCAAACACCTGCACGTTGCCATTTTTCTAGAGCTAACCCCATAGCAGCTTTACGACCTAATATCTCCGATAGGCGATCAGCCGTGATTTTACCTTTAGGATCTTTCCATTTAGACAGCACCTCATCAAATTGATGAAACAACGAACTAGGCGTGTAATTAAATTCATGTAGCCAGCGTGCAAACCGGCCATACTCAATTGCCGTTAATGGCCGAGCCTCACCTTTTTTAGGTTTACTAAAAAAGGTTGATAGCAGTAAAACCGCTTGTGCATCTTCGTTATATAGGTTGTTTTGAGTATTCAATTCATCACTCTTTAATTTGATTTCGTTGACATAGCGGCCATAGGAAATACTGGGCCACATGCTTCACGTCTCAACAATGCCGCAATTACCGCAAATGTCCAACCTGAATCTGACGCATCATCAATCAGTAATACCGGCTCGCCTTCACGTACATTTTGTACTGCAAAAGCCCCATCAAGGTTTTTACAACGAAAATCACTATTTTCCATCCGTTTTTGCGGTGCTGTTTCTTCTACTTTTAATACTGCTTCAACGCATTCCAAGCCAAGCTTTTTTGCTATTAACTTAGCAAAGTCTTTGACTAACTTAGGATAGTTTTGTGATGGCACATAAGCCACCCATGTCGGCATAGGAACCGGCTGCCAACGATTGTTTATCATTGCAACACAGGCATCCGCTAGTCTAGGATCAAAAGCATGTGCTCGTTTGCCAGCAACAGCTATTTCCCCCCAGCCAGCTTCTCCCCAATGACATAATGCAGCACCTGGCTCATGGGCTAAGTCACCAAGACGAAATGGAAAATCATATACTGGGAATCTGGCCTGAGCTTGTGCGCGGCCATTACCAACTTGTTTTTTGGGCTGTATATCAATCATGGTATTGCCCAAGAAATCAACTGCTTGCTGGCCTAGTTCTTTTGGGTATTTCACATCAAATGCACTATCAGGATCGCAGTTAGCACATTTTCCACAAGGTGCTGTAAGAGAATCATCAAGTGCGGTGGCTAACACTTGCATAAGACACTGTTCACTTCTTAGGTACGATTGAATTTCTTCCCACTCTCCAGTTTTCCTATTAGATAATCGCTGAATCATTTCTGTCGGCAAAGAGTAGCGATTAATCGTACGCTTGTATAAAGAGCCTTCCTTAACTATTGGTGTTGGGTATTCAGCTAGTAGAAACTTGAGCGCAGCCTCTATTTTCATAGGTGCAAAGTTGAGCTGTGCTTCCAGATCAGCTTTTTTAAGCCCGTCACAACTGTCTTCTTCTAGTAGAGCGAGTAAATCACGAACTAACTCTTCTTTAGGAAACGCTTCCCTAATAAAATAGTTTTGGATTTCTTCGTCTTCATCACCGGAAAGCAGTACACCATAAGCATTATTAATACTTCGGCCAGCACGGCCTACTTGTTGGTAATAGCTAACAACTGACCCCGCACTTTGATAGTGAATGACGAAGGTCAAATTACCTTTATCAAAGCCCATCCCCAGAGCTGACGTACTAACTAAAACTTTTATTTCGTCATTTAATAACTGTTGCTCTAATTGCTCACGTTTTAACGTATTCTCTTCTTTAGTAAGCCCCGGAATTGAGCCTGCATAACCTTCTGCGGCTATATCGCAACTTCGAAGCCATGCTGCAACAAGGAAAGCGTCATTAATAGTTGTAGCGTAAACAATACCCGTACCATCAATTTGTGGAATTGTATGGGCAAGCCAAGCCAGACGCTTCGAACGTTTATCTAGATGTATATTTTGAAGATGAATTGATTCTCGTGTTAGTTGCCCACGCAACAAATACACCTGTTGACCTTCAACATGTAGTTGTTCTACAACATCTTCAACAACTCGCTTTGTAGCTGTTGCGGTTGTTGCTAATACTGGTGTATCAGCAATGTTCCCAAATACTCTTGAGATACGTCGGTAGTCAGGCCTAAAATCATGCCCCCAGTCTGAAATACAATGCGCTTCATCTATAACAAAAAATCCAGGGTTAGATGGTATTAATACATTATCAATAAACTCTTGGTTAGCCAGTTGTTCAGGCGCGATAATTAATGCATCTAAATTGCCTGCTAAAAATCGAGCTTTATTAACATTATTTTGGTCTTGACTTTGAGAAGAATTTACTGTTCCGAGCGCTACTCCATATTTGGCGGCAGATTCAATTTGGTTGCGCATTAAGGCCAATAAAGGGGAAATAATAATTGTTGGACCATAGCCTTGTTCGCGCAACATCTTAGTGGAGATGAAGTAAACCGAGCTCTTACCCCAACCAGTACGTTGGACACAGATCAATCGGCAGCGTTGATTTACAATGGCATCAACAGACTCCCACTGATGCTCATGAAAGCTAGCTGTTGGGATTCCAACCCCCTTTCTTAATAGTTCCAGCGCTCTATGCTGATTCATGTGTAACCCATTCTCAATTTTTAATTATTTAATGCCTATGAAAAAACTTAAGCTATCCGCACTGCCGACACATAACGCCCGCAGCTGCGGACGACTTGTAGCGACGAAGGAGCGGAAAGGCGTTCCGACAGCCTGCGCTTGTTATACATCTAGGCTGCCTCTTTTAATTTGCTCACTAGCTCATTTATTGAAACGACGGAGACGTTCTCATCTTCGATGCTTCCGGTTGGAATGCCATCTTTTTTTCTTGTTACCAAAATAGCTCTATCCACTTCGCTGTTAGAAACCAAGCGGTGAAGGTAATCTATGGCCCTTCTTAGATGGTGAAGCGGAACTTGTCCTTGCCACGACTTCGCTTCTATCGCTATTTTTTTACCGTTTGTGCTGACTAGAAAATCTGGGCGGACACCGCCTAAATTAGGCTCGATTACGAACTTAAAGCGATTTTTAACGAGTATATTGGCGATATCTGATTCAAACTCAGACGCCAGAATGCTGGATGTAACTCTTGAAGGTAAACTTTCAACTTCCTTGCTTCTTCTATACATCGTTAAGACAGTTAGCATCGCAATGCTTCCCACTAATACGCCTAGAGAGGGAAGTAGAGAATCCAACTGAAATGACTTAGATTCATAAAACGAGTACATTGTGGACGAAAGTGCCCCCAGCAGCGAGGCTGAGAGAACCATGGCAGTGAGACTTTCTTTTCTTCGTTCCTTTTCCTGCCTCAGCTGCTGAAATTCGGAAAAACTAGGCTTGATAGGCTCCCTTTCAACCACTTCGAAATCAGCATTGATCCTACTCTCAATTTCTATCCTTTGAGAAGGAGATATCAAATCGCTATCAAAAACTTCCGTATAGAGACTGTTTAGAATTTGCTCTTCAGATAAGAGATCATTTGGCGATACTTGAAACTCTCTCGCTTTGCCCTCGACCAGCCGAGTAATATCCTTGTAAATGGGCGAATAATCCTCTAGAACCATTCGCCTCATTATTGTTCTCATTATTGAGCTGTTGGCATTTTTTGAACGCTCTTTCTTCGCTCCAATGGTTTGCCTATAACCAATTACAAAAAGCACAAGGGACACGATTATCCCTAGAGCGGTTTGTATGTAGCCGTCCATTCATGAATCCTTGCTCTGATTACGTATAACAGGTATTAGATTGCAGGCGCGTTTTCTCACTTGAACGAGCGTGCGCGTTTAACATTCTTATACTGCAACCTTAACCCACTGACTCCAAAGCAAATCCCGGCCCAAGGTGCGACATACCACTGCTAAATGAGCCTGCAGCTTGTGTCTGTGAGCCCCCGATGTGCGGCACCCGGCAGACCTCTCGAACCCTATCTGAAATACGTTTCGTATCAATCTGCCACATTCCGTTTCGCCACTCCATCCAACATCCCACGTCTTTCGTCGAGTCCGCTTCAAAACGCACCATCTAGCATCGCAATCTGAGCTCGAAAATCGCGCCACCGCCTAGCACTGACGCGGCTCAAAACCCTCTGCAGCGCGACATCAAAACCGACTTATGCAGGGATGCAATGTTCGAGCGAGGGGCAACTGGCCTTCGGCGGGTATCTCACGCGAGTAGCTCAAGAGGTCGCCGTCGCCAACTCGGCCCCGTCCGCCGCGCCACCTAAGTCCATAGCCATCCGTTATTTCAGCGCGGCGCTGGCCGGTGGCACTATCCGCGATCCTTTTGATCGACCATCGCGGAGGCGTCTTGAGAAATTATCTGGGCAAGATGAAGGGCGCGCCGGTCTCCCGGGGCACGCCGTGCTGGCGCGATGCGCTCTGGTCGTGGATCGGGGCGTTTCTGGGTATGGCGGGGGTCGGCTGGATCAGCTCGCAGTCGATCGAGGCGCATCCGCTGCTGATGGTGGGGTCGTTCGGGGCGACGTCGGTGCTGCTCTACGCGGCGCCGGAGAGCCCGCTGGCGCAGCCGCGCAACGTGCTCGGTGGTAACGTGCTGTCGGCGCTCTGTGGCTTCGCCACCTGGTCGCTGCTGGGGGATACCTGGATCGCGGCGGCGGTGGCGGTCTCCACCTCTATTCTGATCATGCAGTTGACCCACACGCTCCATCCGCCGGGCGGCGCCACGGCGCTGATCGCGGTCATCGGCTCGGGCGAGCTGCACGAACTCGGCTGGGCCTATGCGTTCTTCCCGGTCGGCGCCGGCTGCCTGCTCATGCTGGTGGTGGCGGTGCTGATCAACAATCTGGCGCGGCACCGGCGGTATCCGCAGCACTGGCTGTGAGCGTGTTAGTGTCCTGTCGTCTCTCCCTCAATAGCCATCCTTTGTACTGACCCCGAGGATTTATGCCCGCGACTGTCAGACAGGCGACAGAACACGACATCGACGCTCTGGCCGCCCTGAGTCGAACCACCTACACCGAGACGTTTGCCGCGCACTACTCGGCGCAGACGATGGCGCAGTACCTCGAATCCGCTTTCGATACGGCGGCGCTGGCGCGTGAACTCGCGGCGAGCCAGTCCGAATTCTGGCTGCTGGAAGTCGACGGCACTTGCGGCGGCTATCTCAAGGTCAACTGGGGCGAGGCGCAAACCGAGCGTCAGGGCGCGAACGCGCTGGAGATCGAGCGCATCTACCTGCTCGCGTCGCTGCAGGGGCAAGGCTACGGCAGAACGCTTTACGACAAGGCGCTGGCCATCGCCGAGCGCCGCGAGGTCGACCTCGTCTGGCTGGGGGTGTGGGAGAACAACTTCGCCGCAATCGCGTTCTACCAAAAGCTTGGTTTCGTGATCGACGGCGTTCATGAATTCCGCATGGGTGACGTGGTGGATAACGACTACCTCATGAAGCGCCACCTCTGATCGCCCGACGCCCCTGGCGTCAGCCGAGAACGCCCCCAGCCGAACGCTTACCCAGCCGAGCACTCGCCAGGCCGAGAGCAAACCTGCCTGCGATGCCGAACGCCGGTCTCTGCCTCGGCGTCTACCCTTCCCCGTCATTTCGGGCTAGTTTCGGGGTTTCCCTTGGAAGCCTCGAGCCTCTCATGCCACTGATCGACCGCCGTAAACTGTTGACCGCGACCGCGCTGCTCCCGCTGGCGCTGACCCTACGACCCGCCTTCGCCAACCCGACGAGTGCCACGAGCAGCGGCGACCTCGAGCGCGAGCTGGCAGCGCTGGAGCGACGCCACGGCGGTCGCGTGGGAGTAGCGCTGATGAATGTCGCCACCGGCGCGGTCGCGAGCCACCGCGGCGACGAGCGCTTTCTGTTCAACAGCACGGGCAAGGTTTTCATGGTGGCGGCGGTGCTGGCGCGGGTCGACAGCGGCGAGGAGTCGCTGGATCGGCGTATCGAGATCGAAGCGTCGGATATCGGCGAGTGGGCGCCCATCACCGAGCAGCATATCGGCAGCCCGGGCATGACGGTGGCCGCGCTGTGCCAGGCGGCGATGGCCTGGAGTGACAACACCGCCGCCAACAAACTGATCGAGAGCGTCGGCGGTCCGGAGCCCATCACCGCTTACCTGCGTAGTGTCGGCGACGACACCACGCGGCTCGACCGCTGGGAACCCGAACTCAACGCGCATGATCATGAAGGTGACGAGCGCGACACCACCACGCCGCTGGCGATGATGCAGACGCTCAACACGCTGCTGCTGGGGGAGGCGCTCTCGCCGGCCTCGCGCCATCAGCTCGCCGCCTGGATGATCGCGGGCAAGACCGGTGACGCTCGCCTGCGGGCGGGCATGCCGGCTGGCTGGCTGATCGGCGAGAAGACCGGCACCAGCAGCGCGGGCAACGCCAACGATATCGGCATCGCCTGGCCGGGGGATCGCGGGGCGGTGATCGCCGTGGCCTACACCTACCTGCCGGAGGCCAGCAAGACGCAGCGTGACGAGGTGGTCGCGGAGATCGGCCGGCTCGCCGCGGCCGTTTGAACCACCGCACGCCGGGACGAACGTCGCCCGGCTGAACGTCGCCGGGTGTGCTGTCATCGCCATGGGCACTTCGTTGCCCAGGCACGCTTTCCAAGGAGGCTATCGTGGTTTCGATCTACATCTTGACCTGGCTCGGTGTGATGGCGGCGCAGGCAGCGCCCGGGCCGAACCTCGCCGCCGTCGCTTCCGTGGGGTTGGCCCAGGGGCGGCGGCCGGCGCTCTTCGTGGTGACGGGCGTCGCCTCCGGCATGCTGGTGTGGTCGCTCGCCACGGCGCTGGGCCTTGGCGCGCTCATTCAGGCGTTTCCGTCGTCGCTTCTGCTGCTGAAGCTGCTCGGCGGCGGGTATCTGCTCTATCTCGCGATCAAGGCGGCGCGGGCGACGCTGCGTGCCGGCGCCAGCTCGGCCTTCATGCCGGAGGCTCGGATCTTCAGCGACGGCGAGGCCTGGCGTCGCGGCTTCTGGGTGCTGCTCACCAATCCCAAGGCGGCGCTGATGTGGACGGCGGTGGCCGCCTTCCTGTTCGGCAAGGGGTTGAGCGGGCTTCAGGTCTTCGCCTTCGGCCCGCTGGGGGCGCTCTCGGGCCTTGCCATCTACGGCGGCTACGCCTGGCTCTTCTCGACCGGCGTGGCGGTACGCGGCTACGCCCGCGCCGGGCGCTGGTTCGAGGGCGTCTTCGCGGCGTCGTTCGGCGTCATGGGGGCGAGTCTGGTGTGCTCCGGCCTGCGCGAAGTACAGCGGTAGCCGAATCGACGCAATCCGCCTGAGCGGCCACCTGGGTGGCCCACCCCGAATCCCACTGAACGCCTTTGAATAACAGGAATCCCCGATGGACCTCGCTGTCTGGCTCACCTATCTCGGCGTCATCACCGCGCTGATTCTGTTTCCCGGGCCGGTGGCCCTGCTCTGCATGAGTCACGGGCTGCGCCACGGTCGCCGCCGGGCGCTGGCGACGGTGGTGGGCGGCGCGCTGGCATCACTGGCGCTGATGGCGCTGTCGTCACTGGGGCTGGGGGCGATTCTTGCCACCTCGGAAACCGCCTTCGTCGTGCTGAAGGCGGTGGGCGCAGCCTATCTGATCTACCTTGGCGTGCAGGCGTGGCGGGCACCCGCCGAGCCGATGGCTGCGCCCGGCACGGCAGAAGAGACCTCGACAGACCTTCGCGCCACCCGGCGACTGTTCGCCAAGGGCTTCACCGTGGGGATCAGCAACCCCAAGGATCTGCTGTTCTTCGGCGCCCTCTTTCCCAACTTCATCGACCTGAGCCAGCCGCAGTGGTCGCAGTTCGCGATACTGGCGCTGACGTGGCTCGCGGTGGATCTGGCGACGATGACCACCTACGCCTCGCTCGGCTCGACGGTGAGCCGCTGGTTCGGCACCTCGCGCCGCGTGCGCCTCTTCAACCGCACCACCGGCGGGCTGTTCGTGGCCGCCGGTGGGGCGCTTGCCGCGTCACACCGGTGATGATTTCGCCGCTCGCCAGGTAGCGAGATAGGCCGATCGAGGTGAGACAAGCCCACGAGACGACGAAAGAGGCGGTCTAACGGGACACCGAGATCGGCAGCCGCACCTGACGGGCGAATTCGAGACGCACGGAATCGCTCGTGCCGATGATGGCCGAGGGTATCGTGAAAAACTTGGGCGAGTGAGTCGAGACAGCGCAGTGATCAGAAGGGAGCGTGCGCGAGGTCGGAAACGACCGTAGGAAAGGAATGGCGCCCGAGGCAGGACTCGAACCTGCAACCCACGGCTTCGAAGGCCGTTGCTCTATCCAGTTGAGCCACTCGGGCGCACGGCGCAAACGATAACATCGTTGAGGGCTTCGGCGCGAGGGCAAATCGCGTCGAAACGCGCATCGATGGTCCGGGAAATCGCTGTTCCGATTCACCTTTCCACCGATGCGCCGGCGCGAACAACGGGATATCAGTGCGCCATCATCTCCTCGGCGACTTCTTCTCCGTCGAGATCGGCGGGATAGTAGGTCGGCCAGTTGGTCACTTCTTCGAGCAGCGCGGCGCGATCGTCACCCATGTAGATATGGTAGTGATCGGCATCGTTCGGGGCGATGGCGTGATCGCTAAACTGGATGTACTCGGGGGCTTCGTCGTCGCCGGACTCTCGCTCGAAGATATAGCGAACGCCGCGGTTGCCGGCCTCGTAGGTCAGAATCTCGTGGCCGTCGGAGACGTACTCGCCGCCATAGCTGTCGTCGCCGCGGTAGAAGGTGACGTCGCCATCATCGATGGTGATGCGCTCGACGTCGGTGCGATAGCCGGTCTCGTAGTAGGACTTGTACTCTTCGGCGGTCTTGTCGCCCTCCTCCGCCTTGTGCGCGAACACCTCGTCGAGGGTGCCGTCCTGCAGGTAGGGATAGACGGACTGCCAGTCGCCCTCCCAGTCGCTCAGCTCCCGCGCTTCGACCTGACTGTCCTCGAAGTGCCCGTTGTAAATGTCGTCGTCATGATCGTGACCGTGGCCGCCGTGGCTATGTTCGTCGGCGTGATCATCGTGATCGCCATGCTCGTGCGACGCTTCATGGGCGTGATCGTGATCCCCGTGACTGTGATCATGATCGTCCTCGGCCATGACGGCCGAATAGCTGGCCATCGTCAGCAGGCCAGCGGCAACGACGCCGGCACGGCGGGCGGTAGTCATTTTCATGATTCGGTTCCCTGTCTCAAGTGCGTTCTCGAAGGCTTTTCCCAATGAGTGCCGAGCGTAGGCACTGACGCCATCACGCCCGACCATCGAAATATACGTTATAACGTAACATTAAAGCAATCGAGACAAGCGCTCGCGACGGGTAGCGAGCGCTGACGAACGACTCTTGATCGCGGCTTCGCGACTCAGCGCGTGCCGTTGGCGCGGCGTGCCAGCAGCCGCTGCATGGCGGGGGTTGGCGTTTCCAGCTTGCCGTGACGCCGGCTGGCGGCGTAGCTGTCGTTGAAGGCATCGAAGTAGTCGTCGAGCACGTCGCCGGCCAGCGTATCGCCGGACTTGCGCAGGAGTTCGGCGGCGACTTCGGCGGTGCATAGATGCGCGGCGGACGCCGGCTTGCGCAGGCGGTAACGGGTCAGCCGTTCACTGTGCAGCGGGAGTACCGGAAGACCGTCGAGGTAGGGACTGCGGCGAAAGATCCGTCGCGCCTGACGCCAGGTGCCGTCGATCAGGATGAAAACGGGGATGAAGCCGTCCTGCTTGGCGATGGTCACGGCCCGCTCGTCGACGACGCGATGCTGATAGTCCGGCTGATCGTCGGGGAAGACCACGAACGGCACGTAGCGGCGATCCGCCAGCTTGGCGAGCAGCCGCTCGTCCGGCGCCGTGCGTTGCCAGCTGAAGGTCTCGGTGGTCGACAGCACGTCGGCGATGAGCCGGCCGGTATTGGTCGGCTTGTTGTGCTCCAGCGGATGGGTGAGCAGCCAGACCTGCGCGTCGCTGGTGGCGGTCACGCGAAACGGACACAGGCAGTTCAGTACCGGCAGTCGGCAGCCGTCGCAGCGCTCGACGAAGCTGCCACGGGCCTTGAACTCGCGCCGCGGGGGTCGGTCGTCGATCGGTGTCACCGTCTCTTGCGGCGCGTCGAATCCCGCGCAGGCATCGATTCGGGTGTCGGCGTCATCGCGCATGGAGGCTCGGCTCTTCAATGAAAAAACGGAGCGCATTCTATCACTGCGCTCCGTCGTCTAAACGGTGAACTATGGAAAGATCTGTATCAATTCCGCGTCATGAAGTGCGCTTCTCGTCGGCGCTCGGTGTCTTCTCCTGCGGCGCTCCAGCGACCCCGCGACGCTTCCAGTAGCCCGCCAGCAGCGAGCCGGAGACGTTGTGCCAGACCGAGAAGAGCGCCCCGGGCAGCGCGGCCCCGGCGGTGAAGAACTGGTTGGCGAGCGTGACCGCCAGCCCGGAGTTCTGCAGACCGACCTCGAAAGCGATGGTGCGTGCGGTGCGCACGTCGAAGCCGAGTGCCCGGCTCGCCCAGTAGCCGCCGGCAAGCCCGATGCCGTTGTGAGCGATGACCGCCAGCGCGACGATCGGCCCGAGCGTGGCGAGGTTGCCGGCGTTGAGCGCCACCACGATGGCGATGATCACGACGATGGCGGCCATGGCGAGCGTCGCCAGCGCCGGCTCGATGCGACGGATGTGCCGGCCCAGCAGGTGATGAACGATCACGCCGAGCGCGATCGGCGCGATGACCAGTTTGGCGATGCTCAGCAGCATCCCCAACACCGGCACATCGATGGTCTGACCGACGATCAGCCAGGTCAGAAACGGCGTCGCCGCCACCGAGATGAGCGTCGAGACCATGGTCATGGTCACCGACAGCGCCACGTGCCCACCGGCGAGCCACGCCATCACGTTCGACGAGGTGCCGCCGGCCGTCGCCCCTACCAGCACCATGCCGGTGGTCAGCTCCGGGCCGAGATCGAGCACGCGGGAGACCAGCAGCGCCGCCAGCGGCATCAGCAGGAACTGCAGGATCACCCCCACCGCGATCGGCTTGGGCGCCTTGATCACGCGGGCGAAATCGTCTCGCGTGAGCGTCAGCCCCATGGCGAACATGATCACGATCAGCAGGGTCTGGATGTCCCCCTTCAAGCCGACGAAGAGCTGGGGTTGGAAGGCGGCGATCGCCGCGAGCAGCACGGCCCACACGGGAAAGAGCCGGTTGATGCGTTCGAACATGGTGTGAATCCTGGTATTGGCGACCCAAGGTTTCGCCGGTACGGCTAACGCGGATTGGCGGCGGGCCGGCGGCGATGAGACGAGGCGTGGTCCCCCGGGGCGACTCTCGGTCACCCGACAGGGCCGGCAATTGTGCCGCACGCGCACAGACCGCTGATATAGCCCCGAAGTCTAAATTCGCACTGGCTGGGCTGATACCGCTAGCGCGCGCTCATCGCGTCCATCACAACGGACAATCACGCATCGGCGCTCGAGGCTTGATCGCCATCAGCCTCCGAACCCGCCGTCGTGAATGAATCGCGCGGTGAGTTCGGGCACGCCCCGGCTCGCGGGCTCGGCGATGGCGCTGACGCCGGCAGGGGCGAGATCCCGGGCGTGGGGGTCGACCAGCCAGCACGGCGCGCCGATGGGCGCCTGCTCGAGCAGCAGTGCCGCCGGCATTACCGCCAGTGACGTTCCCACGACCAGCAGCGCATCGGCCTCGGCGACGACATCGCAGGCCTCGGCGTAGCGCGGCACGGATTCACCGAACCAGACCACGTCCGGGCGGAGCTGACTGCCGTGGTCGCAGAGATCGCCGAGACGGATGCGCTCCCCCGCCGGGTAGCGGAGCTCGGCATCCGCCGACGAACGCGCAAGCCGAATCTCGCCGTGCAGATGCAGTACATCGCGGGAGCCGGCCCGCTCGTGCAGGTCATCGATGTTCTGGGTGATGACGCTGACCCGAAAACCTGCGGCTTCCAGCTCGGCCAGCGCCCTGTGAGCCGGGTTGGGCTCGGCCAGCCGCGCCTGACGCCGGCGCTCGTCGTAGAAGCGCAACACGGTCTCCGGGTCCCGCGCCCAGGCCTCCGGCGTGGCGACATCCTCCACCCGATGGTTCTCCCACAGGCCGTCGCCGTCGCGAAACGTCTTCAAGCCGCTCTCGGCGCTGATACCCGCGCCGGTGAGTACGACGAGATGACGTGTTGGAGATTCAGGCATGTGGCGCCTCCTCTAGGTCGATGATTCTGGAAAACGATCACTGATCCGAGCGTGGTACATGACACATCATGCCCCCAAGCCGCGCCCGTGTTGCTCGTACTGCCAATGCTGGCGTAGCGTCCGACACGGGTCCGAACGAAGAATAGAGTTGATCCGGGCGTAGAACATTTCGAAACGCGCCGGGTCGCACGCGAACTCCGCGTTGGCGTCGGTGCTTTTCCTGAGGGAATATTCTGCAACGAGGATGTCATAGGGAATATTGTCGACTCGATTTTCGAAGGCGTAACGATTGCCGGGTAGGGTTTTTTGCGTCTCGAGCCACGCCCACAGCGACGAGGATTCGGCGAGAGACATGGCTTTGTGCAAGTGAGCCAGCTGCTGTGTCGGCTGCCCCTCCTCTGCCAAAGTGACATGCGCGATCATCGTCACGGCACGAACCGCCTGCGCCGGCATGTCGTCGATACTCTCTTTACGCAAGACCCCCTGGGCCGCTCGTTGTCTGAGTGCGTCAACGCTACTGTCAGTCCCCTTCTCGACCCACCGGCCAATATAGTAATCATCGCAGCGCAGCAGGCAGTCGGCATACGCCTGAGCCTTGTCGGCTCGCATTCCCTCGGCGATTGCCAACCCCTGGTGCTTGTGTCGCTGATGGCTCTGGTAACTCGACCAGGCTTCCTTCGCTGGAATCCACGCCACGGCGATCATGAGCGCAAAGGCAGGCAATGCGATACATAGCCCCCACCAGCGCCGCCAGTGGGCGATGCCAACGGCAACCGATATGAACAGCACCAAGAGGCTAAGCGGCCAGGCGTAAATCACCATCAATAAGAGTGATTCCCACCACGTGAACTGAAATAGCATCGGTGACAACCTTGCCGGTAAAGGGGGCGATCGTATCGGCCAGTCTCGATACGACTTCGTCGATGGCCATCAAGATATCGAAATTGGTCGTGAGCCGCTGTTCGACAACGCGCTCTCGACCGATACAACGTGTCTTCAGCCTCATCGAGAAAGCGCCTGCCGCGTTCCTATTACGGTCACCACGCCGACTAAGTAGCGCTTGTGGTCGATGCGCACCGCCTCGACAATAGCGGCCCGTTCAACACTGCGTTCGCCGTTCCATGAGTGACTGTCTCTTCAACGACTCGCCTCTCGAGGTGCTCTTCCAGGACGCGCATCTGGTCGCGGTGGTGAAGCCGCCGGCGATGCTGGTGCACCGCACGGCGCTCTCCCGCGGCGAGACGCGGTTCGTGCTGCAGACGCTGCGCGACCAGCTCGGCCGCCACGTCTACCCGGTGCATCGGCTCGACCGCCCCACCGGCGGCGTGCTGCTGTTCGCGCTCGACTCGGAGACCGCCGCGGCGCTGACCGAGACCTTTACCCGACAGCGCACGACGAAACGCTACCTGGCGGTGGTGCGCGGCTGGGGCCCGGAAGCGCTGACGGTGGATGCACCGCTGCGCGAGGAGGACGGCACCCGGCCCAAGGCCGAGATGCCGGCGCAGCCGGCGGTGACGCACCTGAAGCGGCTGGCGACGGTGGAGATCGACGCCGCCGTCGATCGCTACCCCCGCTCGCGCTACTCGTTGATGGAAGCGACGCCGGAGACCGGGCGGCGCCATCAAATTCGTCGCCACCTGGCCGGCGCGGCGCACCCGATCATCGGTGACGCCAAGCACGGCAAGGGCATTCACAATCGCTACTTCCGCGATTATTTCGACTGCCCGCATCTGCTGCTCGCCGCGGTCGAGTTGACTCTGCCGCATCCGGTGAGTGGCCGCTCGCTATCGCTGAGCGCCGCCTGCGATCCGCACTTTGCCGGCCTGCTGGCCCGCTTCGGCTGGCAGACCCATGCGCCGGTCAGCGGCTGGCGCTGGACGGATCAGGCCGATACCGCCATCACCGCCGCTGCCGACTTCACTCACCCTTGCGACACCACGCCATGACGACCGACGATCACGCCAGAGACGACGCCCTCCGAGATGCTACCCCCGCCGCCAAGGCGCCCGCCGCGGGCGAAGTGCAAGAGACACGGGCGGCGCCCGCACCGGACGACGACTACGAATTCCGCTTCGGCGGCATTCGACGCCTCTACGGCCGGCGCGCCGCCGACGCCTTCCGCGGCGCCCACGTCGTCGTCGTGGGCGTCGGCGGCGTGGGTAGCTGGAGCGCCGAGGCGCTGGCGCGCTCCGGCATCGGCAGGCTGACGCTGATCGATCTCGATGACGTCTGCGTCTCCAACGTCAATCGCCAGCTCCACGCCCTGGACGGCCAGATCGGCCGGCCCAAGGTCGAGGTACTGGCGGAGCGCTGTCGAGCGATCTGGCCGGGGATCGAGGTGATCGCCGACGCCGCCTTCGTCACGCCGACCAATCTGGCCGAGCGCATCCCGGCAGACGCCGACCACGTCATCGACGCCATCGATCACGTGGGGGCGAAGGCCGCGCTGATCCACTACTGCCAGCGGCGCAAGCTGCCGATCACCGTGACCGGCGGCGCCGGCGGCCAGACCGATCCCACGCGCATCCGGGTGGCGGATCTCACCCGCACTCAGCACGACCCGCTGCTCGCCAAGGTGCGCTCGAAGCTGCGGCGCGATCACGGCTTTTCGCGTAACCCCAAGCGGCGCTTCAGCGTCGAGTGTGTCTACTCCGACGAGCAGCTGGTCTACCCCGGTGCGGATGGCGAGGTCTGCCTGCAGAAACCCGCGCCGGGCGAATCGACCCGGCTCGACTGCGCCTCCGGCTTCGGCGCGGTGAGCGTGGTCACCGGCAACTTCGGCTTCACGGCGGCCAGCCGCGTGCTGACCCGGCTGGCCGAGAAGGCGCGGCGAGACGCCACCGCCAGCGAATCTTCCCAGACACCCACAGGAGCCCAACCCGATGAGTGAGCGTTCACGCCCCGTCCCCGGTATCTACCGCCACTACAAGGGCGCCCTCTACGAAGTGCTCGACGTCGCCCGCCACAGCGAGACCGAGGAATCCTTGGTGGTCTACCGCGCGCTCTACGGTGACTACGGCCTCTGGGTACGGCCCCTCGGCATGTTCTGCGAGGAGGTCGAGATCGACGGCGAGCCGGTGGCGCGCTTCGCGCTGGAGAAGGCGTTTCACTGACGCCGGGCCCGATGGGCGTCGCCGCGCACGAACGGATGCCGTCCCCGGCGTGATTTTAGGGTTTTCGGCGGTTCGCGGTTTCCCGTCAGTTTTGGATTTCCCGTACAATGCGCTGCTTTCCGAACGGCGAGCGCTCAGCGAGTGCCGTCGGGGTCGTTCTCAGGGGTGAAAGCACAAGAGGAAGCAAGCATGAGCGTACGCGTTGGCGTGATCATGGGGTCGAAGTCGGACTGGTCGACGCTCCGCCATACGGTGGAGACCCTCGAGCAGCTGGGGATCGAGCACGAGACCCGGGTGGTCTCCGCGCACCGCACCCCGGATCTGCTGTTCGAGTACGCCGAGACCGCCGCCGAACGCGGCCTCGAGGTGATCATCGCCGGTGCCGGCGGTGCCGCGCACCTGCCGGGCATGTGCGCCGCCAAGACGCGCCTGCCGGTACTCGGCGTGCCGGTAAAGTCGAGCACGCTCTCCGGCGTCGACTCCTTGCTCTCCATCGTGCAGATGCCGGCGGGCATTCCCACCGCCACGCTCGCCATCGGCCGCGCCGGGGCGGTCAACGCCGCCCTGCTCGCCGCCGCCATGCTCGCCAATCACGATGAGCCGGTGCGTGAAGCGCTGGAGGCCTATCGCGCCGCTCAGACACAGAAAGTGCTCGACGCCCCCGATCCCCGTCCCACTCAGGAAGACGACAGCGAGGTGACGCCATGAGACTCGGCATCGTCGGCGGCGGCCAGCTGGGGCGCATGCTCGCCCAGGCCGGCGCGCCGCTGGATATCCGCTTCACCTTTCTCGACCCCTCCGAGGCACCCTGCGCCAGCGCGCACGGCGAGCATCTGCGCGCCGACTGGCAGGACGAGACGGCACTGTCGCGTCTCGCCGAGCAGTGCGATGCCATCACCTTCGAGTTCGAGAACGTTCCCACCGCGGCAGTCGAGCGCCTCGCCGAGCACCGGCCGGCCTTTCCGCCGGCCCAGGCGCTGGCAACGGCGCGGGATCGCTGGGTCGAGAAGTCGCTCTTCCGCGAGCTCGGCATTGCGGTGCCGCCGATCGCCAGGATCGACGAGCAGGCGGATCTCGACGCTGCGGTTGCCGAGATCGGTCTGCCGGCGGTGGTCAAGACCCGCACCATGGGGTACGACGGCAAGGGACAGAAGGTCCTGCGGGAAGCCGAAGACGTGGCGGGTACCTTCGCCGAACTCGGCGAGATGCCGCTGATTCTCGAAGGGTTCATCGATTTCGATCACGAGATCTCGGCGATCGCCGTACGCGGACGCGACGGCGAGATCCGCCACTGGCCGGTCGCGCGCAACGAACACCGCCAGGGCATCCTCCACCGCTCCGAGCCGCAGCCGGGCCATCCGCTGCAGCGCCAGGCCGAGGAAGCGATCGGCCGGGTCATGGAGAAGCTCGACTACGTCGGCACGCTGGCGTTCGAGTTCTTCGTCACCGGTGAAGGTCTGCTTGCCAACGAGATTGCCCCCCGAGTGCACAACTCCGGTCACTGGAGCATCGAGGGCGCCGCCACCAGCCAGTTCGAGAACCACGTGCGCGCCGTCGCCGGGCTGCCGCTGGGCGACACCACCCGGCTGGTACCGTGCGCGATGCTCAACGTGATCGGCGCCTTCCCGAATCGCGACGCCGTTCTCGCCTTGCCCGGCGCCCGCTGGCACGACTACGGCAAGGCGCCCCGCCCCGGCCGCAAGATCGGCCATGTCACGGTGCTCGCCGTCGACGACAGAACGCTTGCCGAGCGCGTGGCGGCGGTGGAAGCGCTGCTGGTCAACGACCTGGGCTGAGCCGCCCCAGCGCTGGCGGGCCCGTTGCGCCACGCACAGCACGCGGACCAAAAAACAAAGCCCCGATGTCGATGACATCGGGGCTTTTGCGTGGGCGCGCGACGAATCGGCGCCGCTGTCGGCAGGCTCACGCGAACGGCGAGAGCCCGACCGGCCGGACTTACTCTTTGCGGGTCTTACTCTTTGTCGGTCGCGAACATGTGCTTCTGCAGGTAGTTCTGGATACCGACCTGATCGATCAGCTTCAGTTCTGCCTCGAGCTTGTTGATATGCCCTTCCTCGTCTTCGAGGATCTTGATGAGCATGTCGCAGGTGACATAGTCGTTGACCGTTTCGCAGTGGTCGATGGCGGCCTTGAGATCGGCACAGGCTTTCTGCTCGATGCGCAGATCGCACTCGAGCATCTCCTTGGCGTTCTCACCGATCTGCAGCTTGCCCAGATCCTGCAGGTTGGGCATGCCTTCGAGGTGCAGGATGCGGTCGGTCAGACGGTCGGCGTGCTGCATCTCTTCGATCGACTCGTCGTACTCCCACTTGGCCAGAACGCTCAGACCCCAGTTCTTGTACATCTTGGCGTGCAGGAAGTACTGGTTGATGGCGACGAGTTCGTTGCCGAGTACGGTGTTCAGATGTGCGATGACCTGGGGGTCGCCTTTCATGATCGTGATCTCCTCGAATGAAATAAGGGGAGACACCGAAAAGCGCCCTCCCGTCCAGCCGAACCGATGCTATCGGCTCGCCCGCTGTGCGGCAAGTATCCACCCCGGAGGCTAAAAACTCAAGCATAACAGTTACTTACGAAACCCTCTCATCTGCTATCGATTGGCAGGTGAGAACGCGGGTGATAACGACTCGCGCCGCGATGTCCGCTCGATCGGCGGCTTGCGTCGAAATTATCGAGCGTGATCAAGGAGATGTCATGGAGGCGGGAAACGGCTGATGTTGCGCGGGGAGGGGTTCGGGATCGCCCATCGGCCGTGAAGTATCGATCAAGGAACCGCGAGGTGTCGGTCAAGGGATGACGACACGCCGCCCCCAGTGGAAGCATCAATGAGCAGAAGCGGTTGGAGAACGAGCGAGCCGTACCGCAGGCGCGGATGCCGCGAGACAACGGCGCTACACGGCATAGGCGAGATCCGGCGACATCTCGAACTCTCGGCTGATCGCCTCGCGCATGACCTGCTTGCCGGTGCAGGCGCACTTGCCGCACTGGCCGGCGCAGCCGGTCGCTTCGCGCACCGCACGCCAGCTTCTCGCGCCGTCGCTGACGGCACTTTCGATATCTCGATCGGTGACACCCACGCAAAGACAGACGTACACGGCAAACCCCTTGATCGGCTCTGTCGTGAATGTAAATGATTCGCATAGGCACTTTCAACTAGGAATCGTGTGCGAATACGGCCGACTTTCGTCGAGTTGCGGCTCTCGGGTGCCGCAACGCCACCCCGGGTCGCCGTCACGCAAAAACGCCGCGCCCGGAGGGCGCGGCGTGCGTCTTACGAGAATGACGAGGAGCCGGCGGATTCAGCCGGTGCGTCGCAGCAGCCAGAACCCCAGTAGATAGCAGGTCGCCGTGGGCACGATCACCGCCAGCGCGGGGGAGAAACCGAAGAGAACCGAGGCCGGCGCCAGCAGGTCCTGCAGGTACTTGAAGGTCAGTCCGACGATCACGCCATAGAAGATCCGCGTGCCGGCGGCGACGGTACGCAGCGGGCCGAAGACGAACGACGCCGCCAGCAGCACCAGCCCTGCCAGGGTCACCGGCAGCAGAATCTTCTGCCAGAAGTAGAGCAGCGGCTGGGTCGCCTCCTGACCCTGAGTGCGCAGGTAGCTGGCGTACTTCCACAGACTCGTGACCGGCTGGCTATCCAGCGGGCGCAGCAGCCGGTTGAGCTGGGCGGGCGTCAGCGCGGTCTCCCAGGTCTCGCTCTCGCGTCTTTCGACCCGGGTGCCGTCGTCGTCGAAAAAGGTCGTCGCGACGTTCTCCAGCCGCCAGGCATCACCCTCCCAGACCGCGCGCTCCGCTTCCGAGGCCTGCGTCAGCTCCTGGTCGTCGAAGACGTAGCGGCGCACGTTGATGACGGTGTCGTCGGCGCGAATGGTCCCGAAGCGATAGAAATCATCCCCCTCTCGCTGCCAGCCGCCGCCGCGGGAGAGCACCGCATCGGCCCCTTCCGACTGCTCCAGCCGCCAGGCCGCGGCGTGCTGTTCGGTGACGGGGCTCACGTATTCGCCGATCGCCATGGTGATCAGAATCACCAGCACCAGCGGTTTGAGCACGCCGAGCAGAATGCGGCCCAGCGAACGCCCCGCGGCCCGCATTACCGTCAGCTCGTTGCTGGAGGCCATCGTCCCCAGTCCGATCAGCGAGCCGATCAGCACGCCCACCGGGGCGTACTCGTAGAAACGCCACGGCAGGCGCATGAGAAGATAGAGCAGCACGTCGAAGGCGGAGTAGTTGCCCCCGACATCGCCGAGGTCGTTGATGTAGGAGATCACCAGATCGAGCCCCAGCACCATGATCTGCACGACGAGCATCGCCCCCAGCACGTTGCGGGCGATGTAGCGATCGAGACGGTCGAACATCAGCGGCCTCCCCGTTTCTGGTCGCGGCGGGTCAGTATCAGCCCGAGCAGCGCATAGACCGCGTGGATCGGCCACATGCCGATGCTCGCCGGCAGGCTCCCGCGGGCTATCGCATCCTGGGCGGCGAGCAGCAGACTCAGATAGCTCACGTGGAGGAAGATGGCCGGCAGCAGCTTGGCGAAGCGTCCCTGGCGTGGATTGACCCGGGCCAGCGGTAGCGCCAGCAGCGTGAGAATCGGGATCATCAGCGGCATCGACAGCCGCCACTGCAGCTGCGCCATCGCCTCCTCGCCGCCGTCGGCGATCAGCGCCGGCGTACTCATGAGTTCGCGATCGTCGTTGCGCTCCTGGGTCTCGTCGACGGAGAGCCGCACCGCGTAGCTGCCGAATTCGAGACGCTGCCCCGCCGCGCTGCCGGGGTCGACGCTGTAGCGAGAGCCGTTGGAGAGCACCAGAAAACGGCTGCCGGTCTCGGCGTCGACGGTCTGATAGCCGGTCTCGGCCCGGGTGAGGACCTGCGCCTCGGTGCCGTCGGGCCGCGTCTCCCGCTCGCTGATGAACACCCCTTCCATGCGCGAATTGTCTTCGCTCAGACGCTCGGTGTAAGCGGTGCGCCAGTTGCCGAAATCCTGAAAACGGCCCGGCGAAAGCAGCGAGAAGTCGAGCTGACTCTCCTGCTCGTCGATCAGGCGTTCGTTGTGCGCCGCCCCGTAGGGCGTCGCCCACAGACTGCAGGCACCCACCAGCGCGGCGATCATGGCCGCCGGCAGCAGCGTGACCCGCAGCAGTCGGTTGGGGCTCATGCCGCAGGCGACGAGCACGGTGATCTCGCTGTTGAGATAGAGCTGGCCGTAGGCGAGCAGAATGGCGAGAAAGAACGACAGCGGCAGCACCAGCTCGAGAAAGCTGGGCATGTGAAAGAGCATCAGCGTACCGAGGGCGCCCAGCGGCAGCTCCCCCTGCGCGGCATCGGTGAAGTAGCGGATGAAGCGGCTACCCATGATGACCATCAGCAGAATGCCGGCGACCGCCGACATCGTCAGCAGGATCTCGCGTGTCAAATAGCGGAATACGATCAATCTAGACTCCTGGCAACATCCACCCCTGGTCTGACTTCCTATCGAGCGTCGCGCGGCATCGACGAGAAGCCCTTCCGAAAGATTCGAGACGCGCCTCGCGGGTAGCGGCCTAAGGGCGCCGGCGTGCTTGTGCAACCTCGGCGCGCATTGCGTAAACTGGCGCGAAGACCGGTTCGAGTTCGTCCTTCACGTGGCAAGCGCGACGCTCGCGCAAGCGGTCGGATGGCGCGATGCGTGGCTTTTTCTCTCGCGACTTTATTTCTCTCGCGGCTTTCAGCCTCGTCGTCATCTTCGACCGGCGCCATTATCCGGAATCATTAAGCACTTGTCTCGCCGCCGAGACCTGTGACGCAAAGCCAGCGCAATCGTTCATTGGAGACGACATGGAATTTTCCGTAATCACCGTCAATCCGGCCAAGGTCGAGACCGACTGCCTCGTGGTACCGCTGTTCGAGGACGGCGACCTGCTCTCTGCCGCCGCCAGGCTGGATGACGCCAGCGAACGGTTGATCGCCCAACTGCTCGAACGCGGCGACTTCGCCCCGGAACTCGCCAACGTCCAGCTGGTGCCGTTCGCCCCGGGGCTCAGCGGCGAGCGTTTGATGCTGGTGGGGCTCGGCAAGCGCGAGCGCTTCAATGAAGGCAGCCTGCGCAAGGCGCTAGACGCGGCGTTCGCAAGCCTTGCCAAGCTGCCGGTCGCAAGCGCCGCCGTCGCCTTCACCGATGCCACGCTCGACGATCGCGACATTGCCTGGAGCGCCCAGATGACGCTGGAAGCGGCGATCCGCGCGGTCTATCGCTTCGATCAGTGCAAATCGACGCCGATCCCGGCGGCCGCCCTCTCGCGGGTGGAGCTGATCATCGACGACGCCAAGCACAGTGAGGCCGCCGAAGCCGGGGCACGTATCGGCGCCGCCCTCGGCGACGGCGTCAATTACGCCCGCACGCTGGGCAACCTGCCGGGCAACATCTGCACGCCGAGCTATCTCGCCGCGCAGGCCGAAGAGATGGGTGCCGGCTCCGGCGGCAACCTGTCGGTGGAGATTCTCGACGAAGCGCAGCTCGAGACCCTCGGCGCGCACTCCCTGCTCTCGGTAGGTCGCGGCAGCGAAGAGCCCTCCAAGCTGATCGTGATGACGTACCAAGGCGCGGAAGACACCGACGAGGCGCCTCACGTGCTGGTCGGCAAGGGCATCACCTTCGACAGCGGCGGCATCTCGATCAAGGGCGGCGCCGGCATGGACGAGATGAAGTTCGACATGTGCGGCGCGGCGAGCGTGTTCGGCACGATGAAGAGCGTTCTCGCCCTCAAGCCGAAGATCAACGTGATCGCCATCGTCGCCAGTGCCGAGAACATGCCGGACGGTCGGGCGATCAAGCCGGGCGACATCGTCACCACGCTCAAGGGCCTTACCGTCGAGATTCTCAACACCGACGCCGAAGGCCGACTCGTGCTGTGCGACGCGCTCACCTACGCCGAACGCTTCAACCCGGCCAGCGTCGTCGACATCGCCACCCTCACCGGCGCCTGCATGATTGCGCTGGGCGACCACGCAAGCGGGCTCTTCTCGAACGACGACGATCTCGCCCTCGACCTGCTCGACGCCGGCGAAGCGTCCTGGGATCGCGCTTGGCACATGCCGCTGTGGGAGGACTACCAGCAGCAGCTCGACTCCAACTTCGCGGATCTGGCGAACATTGGCGGACGTCCGGCCGGGGCGATCACCGCCGCCTGCTTCCTGTCACGCTTCGCCGACAAGTACCCGTGGGCACACCTCGACATCGCCGGCACCGGCTGGACCGGTGGCAAGCAGAAAGGCGCCAGCGGTCGTCCGGTGGGGCTGCTGACTCGCTATCTGCTCGATCGCGAGAACGAGCACGTCGTCACCGACGAAACCTGATAGCGGCCCGCGGACGATGGCGGGCGGACGACGGTCGTAGAGGGGCTCGGCGCCCCTCTTCGCACCCAACCGTTTGCATGCTAATTTGAATCTCCGCCGCGCGTCGGCGGATGCCATCGTCATCGACCGCAGTCCCCTCAACACCTCATCGAACGACTCGCGTGACGCCGCCCATCGATACGTCGGCGTCACCGCCGCAGGAGAGCCGCAGTGTCCACTCAAGGTTTCGAAGCCCGCCCCTCGTCCACGCCGCTCGACGCGAGTCTTCGCGCCGGCATTCTCGCCAACCCGGGTTTCGGGCGTTACTTCACCGATCACATGGTCCACGTGCGCTGGAGCAAGCCGACCGGCTGGCAGCGCGGGGAAGTCCGCCCTTACGGTCCGCTGCAGATCGATCCGGCCTCGCCGGTGCTGCACTACGGCCAGGAGATCTTCGAGGGCATCAAGGCCTACCGTCACGCCGACGGCTCGGTCTGGACCTTCCGCCCGGAGAAGAACGCCGCGCGCTTTCGCGCCTCGGCGCGCCGCCTCGCCCTGCCGGAACTCGACGACGAGACTTTCCTCGGCTCGCTCAAGGCGCTGCTGGCGCATGACGCCGCCTGGGTGCCGACGCCGCAGAACGATAGCGAAGAGTGCAGCCTCTACCTGCGCCCGTTCATGATCGGCAACGGCAAGTCGCTGGGCGTGAAACCCGCCGCCGAAGTCGACTACTACCTGATCGCTTCGCCGGCGGCGGCCTACTTCAAGGGCGGCGGCAAGCCGGTCTCGATCTGGCTCTCCCAGCACTACAACCGCGCTGCCCCCGGCGGTACGGGGGCAGCCAAATGCGGCGGCAACTACGCCGCCTCGCTGCTGGCCCAGGCCGAAGCGGAAGCCCACGGCTGCGACCAGGTCGCCTTTCTGGATGCCGCCGAGAACCGCTGGATCGAAGAGCTCGGCGGCATGAACCTGTTCTTCGTCTACCGGGACGGCCGGCTGGTCACGCCGGCGCTGACCGGCACCATCCTCGAGGGCGTGACGCGGGACTCCATCCTCGAACTCGCCCGCGACGAAGGCCTGACGCCGGAAGAGCGCGCCATCAGCATCGATGAGTGGCGCGACGGCATCGCCAGCGGCGAGATCGTCGAGGTGTTCGCCTGTGGCACGGCGGCGGTGATCACCCAGATCGGCCAGCTGGTGACCGAAGCGGATCGCGTGGTCACGCCTGAGGTGGGAGCGGATGCGATCAGCACTCGACTGCGCAAGCGGCTGCTGGACATCCAGTACGGTCGCAGCGAAGACACCCGCGGCTGGCTGATGCAGCTGGCCTGATTCCGACCTACGCTGAATGCCCGAGCGCCGACTCGAGCGACGATGACCGCCTGCAGGGCGGTCATCGTGCTTGTGGTCGCCGTGTCACGCTTGTTGCTACCGTTTCACCATGGAGAGACACATGTTCAGCCACGTCATGATCGGTACCAACGATATCGCCCGCGCCAAGCGTTTCTACGACGCCGTGCTGGGGACGCTCGGCGTCGAGGCGGGCCAGCTCGGCGAACGCAAGGGCGTTCAGCGGGTCTTCTACCGTCACGACGGCGATGCCTTCGCCGTCACCGAGCCGATCGACGGTCAGCCAGCCACCGTGGGCAACGGCAGCACGTTCGCCTTTCGCTGTACCTCTTCCGAGCAGGCACAGCGCTTTCACGATGTCGCCGTCGCCAATGGCGGTACGACTGCCGAGGACGCGCCGGGCGTTCGTCACGCCGCCATGGGTGAGATGTTCCTCGCCTACGTTCGTGACCCGGACGGCCACAAGCTCTGCGCCATTCACCGTATCGAGCCCGCCGAGTGAGTCGGACTTCACCGATCGCTCACGACGACAACGACACTGTCCAGGAGAAGAGCCGCATGAAACCCGTGATGATCATTACCGGTGCCGGCCGCGGCATCGGCGCCGCGACTGCCGTGATGGCCGCGCAGAAAGGCTACGCCGTGGCGGTCAACTACCGTAGCGACAAGGCTTCCGCCGACGCGGTGGTCGCCGAAATCGAAGCCGACGGCGGCCAGGCGCTCGCCGTTCAGGCCGATATCGCCAACGAATCCGAGATCGTCTCGCTGTTCGAGACCGTGGATCGCGAGCTCGGCCGCGTCGACGTGCTGGTCAACAACGCCGGCATCGTCGATCAGATCAGCCGCGTCGACGAGATGAGCTTTTCGCGCGTCGACCGCATGATGAAGATCAACGTCGTCGCGCCCTTCGTCTGCGCCCGCGAGGCGATCAAGCGCATGTCGACCACACATGGCGGCAAGGGCGGCGCCATCGTCAACGTCGGCTCCGCTGCCTCTCACCTCGGCGGTGCCAGCGAATACGTCGACTACGCCGCTTCCAAGGGCGCGATCGACAGCATGACCGAGGGTCTCTCCAAGGAGGTCGCCGGCGAAGGCATCACGGTCAACACCGTGCGCCCCGGCGTCGTGCGCACCACCATCCACGCCAGCGGCGGCAACCCGGACAAACCCGATGTCGCGGGCGACGTCATCCCCATGGGCCGCATCGGCGAACCCCAGGAGATCGCCAACGCGATTCTATGGCTGGCCGAAGCCGGGTTCACGACGGGCGCGCTGGTGGACGTCGACGGCGGCGTCTAGTTGAGATCGGGCCTGCGCGGGCGATTGGCATCGTTGCCCGACCCGCGCGGGCCTCGCCTAACCCCGCGTGATATCTCGCTCCTTGCGCGTCGGGCGCCTAGCCACTCATCTCGCTCGGCCGGAATCGCTTTGCCTCGGGCTAGCGCGGCGCCGACTCAGGTAACATTGGTCACTCGCAACCCTGGCTCGTAGCTCGTAGCTCGTAGCTCGTAGCTCGTAGCTCGTAGCTCGTCATCAACGGAATCCCATGACCCAAGTCGATTTCTACATCCTCCAGGACACCACCCTCGACGCGCGGCTCGACTTCGCCTGCCGGCTGGCGGAGACGATCTATCGCAAGGGTTACAAGCTGCACATCCACACTCAGGACGAGGTGATGGCGCGCCAGGTCGACGAGCGCCTCTGGACGTTTCGCGACGAGAGCTACGTGCCTCACGTCGTCGCCGGTGACGAGATGGAGCCTGCGCCGCCGGTAACCATCGGCTGGGAGAGCGTGCCCGAGCCTGGCGTGCAGGCGATGCTGAACCTTCACGACGAGATCCCCGAGTGGTTCTCCCGCGTCGAACGCGTCGCCGAGATCATCAACCAGCATCAGGACGTGTTGCGCACCAAGCGCGCCTGCTGGAAGACCTACAAGGATCGCGGCTACAAAGTCGAAGCGCACAAGCTGTGAACCAATAGGCAGCAATCGTCCATGAACGATGGGGAACGACAATGTCGTCTTATGGATTTCTGGATTTGCAAAGCGTCCGACTGGTCTATCGACAGTCGGGTGATGGCCCCAACGTCGTCTTGCTGCATGGGTTTCCCGACACATTGCAGACGTGGACCACATGTGAACAGGCTCTCAATGCCCACGGATATCGAACGCTCAATGTCAGTTTACGTGGCTACCCCCCCTCGAGTGTCGCGACTGATGGCGACTATTCGATACCGACGTTAGCAGCGGATGTTCTGTCCCTTCTCGATAACCTAGAAGTCGATCGCGCTTTCATTCTTGGCCACGACTGGGGGGCTTCAATAGCCTATGCCTTGGCGTCTATCGCGCCGGAACGCTGCCATGCACTGATCACGCTCGCCGTTCCTCCTTTGTCTCTGTTCGATTCCTCTAACGAGGAACGCCGAGTACGACCCCACAACGACTATCTTGCGCGAGGGGCGGAGTCTGCTTCCTTGCTGCTCGCGGATGGAATGCGCGAAGTGGATACACTTTACGAACTATGGAGCCCCAATTGGTTGCCCCCTCACGCGCATATTGCAGAGGTTAAGAGAGCGCTTGCTCCTCCCGAGGTCGCTAGGGCAACTGTCGATTACTATCGGTACGGCCTGTCAGACGCCGAGCGAAGGCAGCTATTCGTCCCCTTGAATGTTCCCGCCCTGATAGTTTACGGAGACGACGAACCCGCTGTCAGACAGCGTCTTTTCATGCGATCCCAGGAGGCCTTTGCCAAGCCCATTACACTCTTGAGCTTGGCGCGGGTAGGACACTGGCCACACCTCGAAGCGCCCGAGCGCTTCCAGTCGGCGTTAAACGCCTTTCTCATCGATTACCTACTCACAGACGCAGCAAAGTCATCGCTCTAGCTCGCTTGTGGCGCCGTCTCACACCCCACCCTGACGCCACACCCACCCAGCGGTTATAATTCCCGTCATTTTTACGATGCCGCACCCGCGCCAGAGGTGCGTCGCACGTCGTCGTCACCGTTGCCCAATCGAGTCGCTCCATGGAAAAGACCTACCAACCCGATCAGATCGAAACCCGCTGGTACGAGCGCTGGGAGGCGGACGAACGCTTCGCGCCGTCCGGCACGGGCGCGCCCTTCTCGATCATGATTCCGCCGCCCAACGTGACCGGCAGCCTGCACATGGGCCACGCCTTCCAGGACACGATCATGGACACGCTGGTGCGCTGGAAACGGATGCGCGGCAATAACACGCTGTGGCAGGTCGGCACCGACCACGCCGGTATCGCCACCCAGATGCTGGTGGAGCGCAAGCTGGCGGCGGAGACCGGCGAGACGCGTCATGACCTCGGTCGCGAGGCGTTCACCGACAAGATCTGGGAATGGAAGGAAGAGTCCGGCGGTCATATCACGCGGCAGCTGCGGCGCATGGGCGCCAGCGCCGACTGGAGCCGCGAACGCTTCACCATGGACGACGGCTTCTACCGGTCGGTGCAGGAGGTCTTCGTTCGCTTGCATGAAGAGGGCCTGATCTACCGCGGCAAGCGGCTGGTCAACTGGGACCCGACGCTGCACACCGCGATTTCCGATCTCGAGGTCGAGAATCGCGAACAGCAGGGTCAGTTCTGGCATTTCCGCTATCCGCTGGCCGACGGCGCGACGACCACCGACGGCAAGGATCATCTGGTCGTCGCCACTACCCGACCGGAGACGCTGCTGGGCGATACCGGCGTGGCGGTCAACCCGGAAGACCCGCGCTACGCCTCCCTGATCGGCCAGTTCATCGAGCTGCCGCTGGTGGGCCGGCGCATCCCGATCATCGCCGACGAGCACGCCGACATGGAGAAGGGCTCGGGCTGCGTGAAGATCACCCCGGCGCACGACTTCAACGACTACGAGGTCGGCAAACGCCATGACCACGCGCTGATCAACGTCTTCTCTAAGGACGCGACGATTCTCGAACGCGCCGAGGCGTTCGACCTGCAGGGTCGCGCCCTCACTGATGTCGACGTCACGCTGCCCGCCGCCTACTCGGGGCTCGGCCGATTCGAGGCGCGCGAGCGTATCGTCGCCGAGATGGATGCCGCGGGCCTGCTCGAGCAGGTCGAGACCATCAGCAATACCCTGCCGTATGGCGACCGCTCGGGTGACGTGATCGAGCCGCTGCTGACCGATCAGTGGTTCGTCGCCGTCGAAGAGCTGGCCAAGCCGGCAATCGCCGCGGTCGAGAACGGCGACATCGAGTTCGTGCCCAAGAACTACGAGAACATGTACTTCGCCTGGATGCGCGAGCTGCAGGACTGGTGCATCTCGCGTCAGCTCTGGTGGGGACATCGCATTCCGGCCTGGTACGACGCCGACGGCAATGTCTTTGTCGCCCGCACCGAAGCGGAAGTCCGCGACAGGCACGGGCTGGCCGACGACGTTGTGCTGACCCAGGACGAGGACGTACTGGACACCTGGTTCAGCTCCGGACTCTGGACCTTCGGCACTCTCGGCTGGCCGGAGAAGACGCCTGAACTCGAGACGTTCCATCCCTCGAGCGTCCTGGTCACCGGCTTCGACATCATCTTCTTCTGGGTCGCCCGGATGATCATGATGACGCTGAAGTTCACCGACGAGGTGCCCTTCAAGCAGGTCTACGTCCACGGTCTGGTGCGCGATAGCCAGGGCCAGAAGATGTCCAAGTCGAAGGGCAACGTGCTCGACCCCATCGACCTGATCGACGGCATCGACCTGGAGACGCTGGTCGCCAAGCGGACCGGCAACATGATGCAGCCGCAGAAGGCCCGCGCCATCGAGAAGGCGACCCGCGCCGAGTTTCCCGACGGGATCGAAGCCCACGGCACCGATGCGCTGCGCTATACCTTCCTGTCGCTCGCCACCACCGGGCGCGACGTCAAGTTCGACATGGGCCGCCTCGACGGCTATCGCAACTTCTGCAACAAGCTCTGGAACGCCTCGCGCTACGTGCTGATGAACGCCGAGGGCGAAGACGTCGGCCTTAACGCCGAGAGCGTCGAACTATCGCTGGCGGACCGCTGGATCGTCTCCCGGCTGCAGCAGACCACGACGCAGGTCACCCAGGCGCTCGAGGAGTACCGCTTCGATCTCGCTTCCCAAGCGCTCTACGAATTCGTCTGGAACGAGTACTGCGACTGGTACCTGGAGCTCTCCAAGCCGGTGCTGTGGGACGAGAACGCGACGCTCGAGGCCAAGCGCGGTACCCGGCAGACGCTGGTGCGCGTACTCGAGACCATTCTGCGTCTCGCCCACCCGATGATGCCGTTCGTCTCCGAGGAGATCTGGCAGCGCGTCGCACCGCTGGCGGCTACCGTCGCCACGGTCGATGGCGAGAGCCTGATGACGCAGCCGTGGCCGCAGGCGGACGACGCGCAGATCGACGCGCAGTCGATTCGTGACATCGAGTGGCTCAAGGGCGTGATCGTCGCCGTGCGCAACATTCGCGCCGAGATGAACATCGCCCCGGGCAAGCCGCTCGACGCGCTGTTGACCAAGGGCGACGCCGAGGATCGCGAGCGCCTGGAAGCCAATCGTCGCTTTCTGTCGAAGCTCGCCAAGCTGGCCAGCGTGACCTGGCTCGACGACCCGACGAGCGCACCGCTCGCCGCCACGCAACTGGTCGGCGACATGGAAGTGCTGGTGCCGATGGCCGATCTCATCGACAAGGACGCCGAACTCGCGCGCCTCGCCAAGGAGATCGACAAGCAGGACAAGCTGATCGTCGGCATCGAGAAGAAGCTGTCCAACGAAAGCTTCACCGCCAAGGCGCCGGAGGCCGTGGTGGAAAAGGAGCGCGGCAAACTCAAGGACCTTCTCGCCGCCCGCCAGCTACTGGTCGACCAGCGCGACAAGATCGCGGCGCTGGAAAGCTGAGCGTCCACCCGACAACCTGAACCGCTGCTCTCGTATCGCGCCATCCCGCGGCGCCGTGCGCACGCCCCTGCAGCGCTGCAGGCGACAACCCCGTCGACGCCGGCTTTTAAAGCCGGCGTCGCTCGTTATGGGGTTTCTGCAGCGTCACGCCTGGCCGATACCCGCCATTCTCAGAGACCCAACGCCTCGCCGCCAGTTTAGAAACACTGTTCCTTATGAAAAACTTAAATTATACTGGCGCAAACCGTTTTGAGATGTGCCATGCAAGTCCGCCGAATCCTCCTCTACAACGCGCTTGCGCTCGTCCTGATCCTCAGCTGGTGGCTGCCGACCGTTCTGTTCTGGACCAAGCTCGACGACGATGTCTTCTTTTTCTTCAATCAGTTCATCAGTCCCGTCTATCCCAACTGGACGGAGACGCTGGCGGTTCTCAACACGCGCGCCTTCGACAAGGTCATGTTCGGCGTGCTGGTGGTGATGCTCTACGTGGCGATGGTGCGCGACCGCAGCGGCGGCTGGCAGAAATGGCTGGCGACCGGGCTGGTCATGTCGGTCGTCGGCGCGCTGCTCAACGAGCTGCTGCACACGCACTTTCTGATGACGCGCCCCAGCCCGACGCTCTGGCATGGCCAGGTCAACCTGCTCAGTGACTATACGGCGCTGAATGCCAAGACCACGGCGTCGAACAGCTTCCCCAGCGATCACGGCGTCATGGCGATGGTCTTTGCGAGTTTCATGCTGCGCTTTGCCGATCGGCTGATCGCGTCGCTGTCAGTGGCTCTCACGGTACTGGTCACGCTGCCGCGCATCATGGTCGGCGCCCACTGGGTGAGCGACGTCTATTTCGGTGCGCTGGCCATCGCGCTGGTCGTGCTGCCGTGGGTGCTTTGCAACTCGCAGATTCAGCGCCTGATCGATGCCATGGCCCAGGCCTTCGACCGGATCTATCAACGCTGCCGCCCCCATGCCTTCTGAGACATTCGATATGCGCCCAACGCGATTCCACCTCAAACGTATCGTTGCCTTGAACACCACCGGTCTGCTGCTGCTGCTGAGCTGGGCCTGGCCGCATGGCGTGCTGTGGAACGACCTGGACGACCGTATCTTCTGGTTCTTCAACACGTTGATCACGCCGGAGCCCAATACCTGGGACGACGTGCTGGCGCTGCTGAACCATCGCGGCTTCGACATGGTCGCGCTGGCCATCCTGGGAGCCCTGTTCGCCTTGGCGATTCATCGCGACCCGCAGCCGCAGCGGCTTGCACGCTGGTCGGGAATTGGCGTGACCATGCTGCTGACGGCGGGCGTACTGGCGCTTTTCACGACCAAGGGCATCGCCTACGGACACCCGAGTCCGACGCGGATCTTCGAGCACGCCATGCGGCTGACGGACGTGGTATCGATTCCGACCAAGGACTCCGCCTCGAACAGCTTTCCGGGGGATCACGGTCTCATGCTGATGGTGTTCGCCGGCTTCATGCTGCGCTTCGCCGACCGCCAGGTCGCGGCATGGAGCGTCGCCTTCGTCGTGCTACTCAGCGCGCCGAGAATCATGGTGGGAGCGCACTGGTTCAGCGACGTCTACATGGGCGCCCTGAGTATCGCGCTGCTCGCCCTGCCCTGGGTGCTGTGTACGCCCCTCGCGAGCCGCACGGCGGCGGCGGTGCAGTACGGGATTTCGCGACTCCTGCGCTGGCACTGACGCCCCCTGCTCACCTAGGATTCGACGCCGCTGGCATCGCGCCGAGGCCGTCGCACTGATTACCTCGAGCCATGAGTGGGGGAATCGGGGCGCCGAATGTCGGGCCGGGGATGTCGCATCGCCTCACGTTCGCCCGAACGGTGCGGTATCGCCCCCGGCGTCATCGGCCTTTTCCGCGCTATCCGAGAGCGCGGACTTCACGCCGCTGGAGAGTCGCGCCGCGTTGCGCGAGGCGGCACTGTCGAACTCGCCGTCGGCGATGATGCGATCGCGCCCGGCGGATTTGGCCGCATAGAGCCGCCGGTCCGCCAGTTCGATCATCGCGTGAAGACTCTTGGCCTCCACGGACTGAGCCACCCCCATGGAGAGCGTCACTCTCAGCGTCTGGCCGTCGAAGCGACACGGCTCTTGCGCCAGGCGTTCGCGGATTCGTGCCGTCGCTTCCAGGGCCTGGGCGCGCGACGCGCCAGGCAGCAGCGCGAGGAACTCTTCACCCCCTACCCGCCCGATGGCGTCGTCATGACGCAGCGACTCCCGTAGTGCACTCGCAAGATGACGCAGTACGGCGTCGCCCGCGGTATGGCCGTAGGCATCGTTGACCTCCTTGAAGCGGTCGGCATCGACGAGTACCAGCGAGAATGGCAACTCCTGGCGCCAGAGAAGCGAGACCCGCTCGAAGATCGCCCGACGATTGAGCACCAGCGTGAGCGAGTCGTGCATGGCGTCACGCCGATGGCGGTACTCGTGACGGTCGGTGATCGCCAGCATGCGTAGGATCACCACGCAGATCATGAAAAACACCATCGCCAGGCCCACCTCCGACACGATCAGATCGAGTAGCGGAAGCTCCGGCGGGGGTGAAAACCCGCGCTGGTAATGAACCATCGTCAGCGTGATGGCGACCAATCCCGCTGTCCCCATCAATTTGGTCCGCTGGCGCAGCCCCGATAGCATCAGCTCGATTTCGGCAAACAGCAGATAGTAGACGAGCGAGTCGTCCCCCTTGTTGGCGAGGCTGGCATAGACGATGAAGATCAGAAAGCTGCCCAGCTTGAGCATCAGTGCCGTCGCGAAATGCAGCCGACGATGCAACATCAGCGCCAGCGCGTAGGCCACGACGCAGAGCAGATTGAGATGGCCGACGAGCGGTTTGCCCGTGAAGTACAGCACGGGCGCGACGAACATCTGTAGCACCAGTGCCAGCAGATAGATCTCGGCCATGATTTCGAAACTGCGACGGTGCTCGACGGCGAGCGTGTCCGGTGGCGTTGCCAGGCGCTGCCAGACACTCAGGAGCGGTCTCCACATGCTAAGCGGCTCTTTGCGTTGTTATCGTCCTCGCGCCAAGGACTGACCGGCGAACTCACGTCGAGCCGGGGGACGAACTCTCGGGAAGGCGCTATTTTGACTTACCCCCAATTATTACCGTTTTTACCATCGGGTAACATAAGACAATTTCCAGTTTCACTGTCAGCCATAAACGACACGCTTGTCGTCCTCTCTTCCGAGAACCTGGATCGAAGGCGGCCACGGCACGCGACGGGCCCGTCAGCGAGAGCTTTGGTAGGCTGTCGCCGACGTACGCCGCCTCGCGACGCCGTCGTTTCCTCGCCTCACTGACTAAGAGAATTTCGTGCCCTCGTTGCGACTGGACTCCCCCGATATCGGCCGGCTGCTGCTTCGCCTGAGCCTTGGCCTTGCGCTATTGATCCACGGCCTGACCAAATTGATCCTCCCGGCGCAGCTGATCGCGGTCGCCGGCCTGCTGCAGGACGTCGGGCTCCCCACTGTGCTCGCCTACGCCACGCTGATCGCGGAGATCGGTGGTTCGCTGATGATCCTGCTGGGCTGGCGGGCCAGACTGGGCGGAATAGTGGTCGCCATCGACATAGGATTCGCCGTGGCGCTGGCCTATCTGCCACGCGCTCTCGACCTGACGCCGGAGGGAGGATGGGCGCTGGAACTGCCGGCGATCCTGTTCGCCGTGGCGATGACGATCGTGGCACTGGGCAGCGGTCGAATCGCCCTTCGACCGGACTGAAACGCCGTGGACACGCCCCTGGCGGCGCCAGGGGCCACTGACAGTTCGGGTCGTGATCAGGCCCCGAGCTGCTCGAGACGACGATCCAGGAGTTCGGGGAAGCGCTTGAACCAGCGCTGATTGAGGGGTGATGGATGCGGCAGCGGCGCCAGCGTGAAATCGCGGGTCTTGCCGTCAGGCAGGGTCAGCGTGGTGCGATGCGTCGATTCGAATTTCGCCTCGTCCGTCCAGAAGCGTTCGAGATCGGCACGCACCTCTCGCGACTGACCGATGCCGAACCAGAAAAACGCCTCCCGTCCGAGCGTGACGACCTGATCGCCCCGCCAGCACTCGGTCAGCAGTCTCGCCACCAGCGGTTGGAAGCGCTTCTTGACCGCCATCGACCACGCCTTGTTGCCCTCGGGCTTGTACGGCACGGTATTGATCCAGAAGCACTCGTCGCCAACCGAAAGCGACGTCTCGAAATCGGGCAGTGGCCCGCCGTGTCGATGGCGATGGAGTGCCTCTCTCACCTTCTGCCCGCCAGCGCCGACGAACGGCTGACCGATCTCGACCTCCTTGCGCCCCGGGTCGCGTCCGAAGATCGCAAAGCCGGCGTCTCGTGGGCCGAGACCGACGATGGGCTCGCCGGGATCGCGGTCGAACTGGCGATAGACGGCGCGATCCAGGCGCTCGAGATCGGCGGCTTCACGGCGCAGCTCACGCTCGATGCCGGCAGGCAATGAATGACCGGCGTGGGCGGCAGCGGTAGACAAGATGACCTCTCGATCAGGCGGGGAAGTTGAGAATCAGCAGCGAGGCGTTGAGATAGACGGCAAAGCTCACCCAGACGAGGTACGGCACCATCAGCCAGAAAGCCAACGGGGAGTCGCGCCGGAACGTCATCAGCGTCCACACGATCAGCATCCAGAGCGCGAGCAGATCGAGCAGGCCGAGCACCATCCAGTTCAGGCCGAAGAAGAGGACCGACCAGAGTGCGTTGGCGACGAGCTGGGCGACGAATGGCGTCAACGCGCGGCGACGCTCGCCGGCGGGCGTGACCCGCGTGACCCGCCAGGCAGCCACGGCCATCAGCAGATAGAGCAGCGACCAGGCAGTGGGGAACAACCAGTTCGGCGGCGTCAACGCCGGCTTGTCGAGCGCGGCGTACCACTCACCGGGCGGCGTGAGAATGCCGCTGCTGGCGGCGATCGCCACCAGCAGCAGCCAGCCGAGAAAAACGGCGAGAGAGCGGCTCATCGACTTACCACTCGCCGGTGTTGGGCATCGAGGCCCACGGCTCCTGCGGTTCGCGGGCGTCGCCCTTCTGCAAAAGCTCGATGGAGATGCCGTCCGGAGAGCGAACGAACGCCATGTGCCCATCGCGGGGCGGACGATTGATGGTCACGCCGGCGGTCTGGAGCTTATCGCAGAGTGCATAGATGTCATCGACGCGATAGGCCAGATGGCCGAAATTGCGCCCGCCGGTGTAGGTCTCCGGGTCCCAGTTGTAGGTCAGCTCGACCATCGGCGACTGCTCGGCCTCGGCCCGCGGTCGGTCTTTCGGCGTGGCGAGAAAGACCAGCGTGAAGCGCCCCTTCTCGCTCTCCTTGCGGCTCACCTCTTCGAGGCCGAGCAGATCGCAGTAGAAATTCAGCGAGGCGTCCAGGTCGCTGACGCGCACCATCGTGTGTAGGTATTCCATGCCGATTTTCCCTTGGGTCAGTGGGTTGGAGACATTCAGGGTAGCTCACGGCACGGCGTTGATGAATGGCGACTCGACGTCGCAGGCCGGCTTCACCAAACTCAGAGCGAGTCGGCGCCACATAGCGCGCCCACCTGCCAGTTCAAGGAATGCCGAATGGACTCACTCACCCAAGCCTGTCTCGGCGCCGCCGTCGCCGGTGTCGTCATGCCCCGCCTCGGCCGCCGCGGACTGCTACTGGGCGCCGCGCTCGGCACCCTTCCGGATCTCGACGTGGTGATCGACTACGGTGACGCGGTCGCCGACTACACCCTGCATCGCAGCTTCAGCCACTCGCTGTTCGTGCTCACCGGTCTGGCCACCCTGCTGGCCGGCGGGACACGACTGTGGGGACGAACCCGCGCGCTCGCCACTTTCGGTCACTGGTGGTGTCTTTTCACGCTCTGCCTGGTGACGCACCCGCTGCTCGACGCCTTTACCACCTACGGCACGCAGCTGCTCTGGCCGATTCCCATGCGCCCCATCAGCTGGAGCAGCCTGTTCATCATCGACCCGCTCTACACGCTGACACTGCTAGTGGGCATCGTCGCCTTCATGATTCGTCCGCGCTATCACCGCACGCTGGTCGCGTGTCTCGGCGCGTCGTGTCTCTACATCGCCTTCAGCCTGTGGGCGCAAGCAAGCGTCGAATCCCGGATCGCACGTGAACTCGCCGAACGTGGCATCGAGCCCGTCGATGTCCTGGTTCAGTCCGCCCCGTTGACGGCCCTGCTGTGGCGGGTGACCGCGGTCGCCGACGGCGTCGCCCTGGAGGGCTGGGCGAGCGTCTTCGACGGCGACGCCCCCATCGCGCTGACGCCCTGGCCGCTGGGCGAGCGCTGGCGCGGGGCCGCCCAAGCGACCGCCAACGGCCGCCGCCTGGCCTGGTTTGCCGCGCCCTACCTGCGCTATCGCGTCAGCGACGCCGGGCCGAACGCCGAGCGGCTGGAAGCCACCGACATCCGCCTCGGCCTGCCCGGTACGCACCCGTTCGTGTTCGCCCTCGCCGAGCGCGAAAACGGCGGCGAGTGGCGCGCGATCCCGAGCGAGCGCGACAGCGAAGGTCGCCCCGACCTCGACGTGCTGCGCCGATTGTTCGCGCGAATCTTCGACCCCGACGTCGTCCCGGTGCCGCCTCCCCCGGCCCCTGAGATCGGCGGCGAGACGGCGACCGACGCGTTGCGCTGATGGCGGGCCGGCGCCGTCGTCGACCGGGTTCCGGCGTCGACGCGTCGCGACGGCTCGCGGCTCTCCTGCGCCGGTTCTGCGAATCCAACGAAAACCGCCCGGCACCATTGCGATACCGGGCGGTCGTGGGCGGCACTACCTGACACGCTATTCGACGCTTGCGACATCAGTCCGGTTGGATCGCGAACCGGCCACTGCCGAGCAGCATCACGGCGAGGCCGGCCGCGAAGAACATCGCCTGCAGTTCCAGCGTCCAGCCGCCCTGGTCGTTGAGCGTCCAGAGATCGCCCAGATGCACGAGCACCACGGCGACGACCATGTTGCCGGCCATCAGCAGACCGCCGATGCGCGAGCACACGCCAAGAATCGCCATCAGCGGTCCGACGATCTCCCCCAGCAGCACGGCGTAGGCGAGAGACGTCGGCAGGCCGACCTCCGCGAGCGTACTGCCGAGCCAGTCGAAGCTGCCCGGGTTGAGCACCTTGTTGATGCCGTGAAGCAGCATGGTGATGCCCACCGCGAGGCGCAGAATCAGTTTGCCCAGGTCGTCATTGTGCAGTCTTCGAAGCATGGCGGAGGTTTCCGAGTGGGGAGCCAGAGCTCAGAGGTGACCGTCGATGAAGCCCGCGATGTCACGCTCGGCGGCTTCGAGCGCCTGTGCCTTCTGCGCGTCGCCCATGTTGAGGCCCTCGGCGTAGATCGCCTCGACGTCGCCGATACCGATCAGCTTGAGCATGTGGCGCAGATGCGGCGTCTGGGAATCCATCTCGGAGCCGGCGTACTGGCCACCGCGAGCGGCGAGGATCAGTCCGGATTTGCCCTCGAGCAGCCCCACCGGGCCGTTCTCGGTATAGCGGAAGGTGCGACCGGCGCGCAGCACGCGGTCGAACCACGCTTTCAGCTGGCTGGGAATACCCAGGTTGTAGAGCGGCACGGCGATCACGATCAGATCGCTCTGCTCGACCTCGGCGAGAACCACCTCGGAGCGCTCGGCCAGCGTGCGCTGCGCCGCGCTGCGCTCTGCCGGGTCGGTCATCCAGCTCTGTATTTCCTCGGCGTCGAGATGGGGCAGCGGCTCGGCCACCACGTCGCGCTCGATGAGCTCGACGTCGCGACCGTCGAGCGCGGCCTTGAAGCGCGCGGCGAGGCCGCTGGACTGGCCGTTTTCGCCGAACAGCGAACTGGTGATCAGCAGGATACGTTTTGACATGTCGATCCCCTTGGGAGGGTGAGTGGGAATGCCGGCATTATTCATTGCACGTAACGAGAATAAAACGGTGTTTTTTAGCCGGCATCGTTCGATTTTTTCGTCTTATTGCGCGGCTTCCACGCCCTGACCGCACCCCTTCCACGACTGACGGCCGTAGCGCAGCGTCACCGTGGCCGGCCAGGGCTTGCCGCTCATGCTGTCGAAGCACGCCTTGGCGGTGAGGTGCATTTCGAGCGGACGACGCCCGCTATCGCTGACCAGCACCATTTCGGCATCGGCACCGTTCTTCACCGACGCGACGCGGTAGTCGAAGGTGTCCTTGGCCTGGCCGTAGTCAGAGACCAGCGTCAGGGTGGTCGTACGGCGGTCCAGCGAGACGCTCCACCCCGGCTCGCTGCCACTGGCGTAGAAAATGCTTTCGGGTCGATCTTCGCGGGTGAGGGTCGTGCGCTCGCCGGCGAGCGTGCAGACGAGGCGTGCGCTGTCGCTCTCGACCAGCGCATCGCGACCCATGCGGGTGAACGAGAGCCCGCCTTTGGCGTAGCGCGGGGAGGCACCGTCGACCGCCGCCAGGGGGAGCTGGGTCCCGCCCTGCCCGGTCCAGAGCCGCAGGCGCCGAGCGTCCGGCGAGGTGGTGACCAGATCGCGCGAGGGCGTGCAGCGCCAGGCCGAGAAGGTGTCACCGCCGTCGGCGAAGAAGAGACTCGGCAGCAGCGGCGACTTCGGGGCGTCATCGGCGACCGCCAGCGGCGCGGTGGCGTCGACGTCGCGCGTCGCGCTACCCGAGCAGCCCGTCAGCAGGGCGGCCAGCGCCACGGCCGCGGTCGCCAGCAGCGGGACGCGTCGCCGCGTTGTCCGCGTCCCCTCAGCGACGCCAGGAAAAGCCCTGAACAGGAAAGCCCTGAAAGGGGAAGTCCTGAATGAGGAAGCACTGACCGGGGAGGCAGTGAAGGAGAAAGGGACGCCGACGATGGGCGTCGTATCGACGGTGTGCGTCTTGTTCGACATGCATTGGGTTCCCGAGCGGATTCGATCCCGCCTGCGCGGCGGCCGCGCTCGCCGAGCGCGCAGACAAAAAAGCGCACCGCGACATCGATCGCGGCGCGTGGCAAAGCCTATCACGCAGCGTTCGGCGCGACTCGCACGCTCACGACACCGCTCGGTAACCGTTCGGCTTAGCGGGTCCTGCGTGCGCCCCCTATCGTCAAGAGTGGGGTCTGCGTAGGTTAACGGGTAGAATCGCGGTCTCGTCCGCTCGGCAGGCCTGTCCCGCCGTCGCCAATCCTCGAACCCGACGCGTTTACCGACCCAAGTGAACCCAATTCATAGCATGCTCGAACTTCGTCATCTGCGTACGCTGATCGCGCTGCGCGACACTGGCTCGCTCGTCGAGGCGGCGGAACGGGTGCACCTGACGCAGTCGGCACTGTCGCACCAGATCAAGGATCTCGAGTCCCGGCTCGGGATGCCGCTGTTCACCCGCAAGACGCGCCCGGTCGTTTTCACCCGCGCCGGCGAACGACTGCTGTCGCTCGCGGAGCAGATCCTGCCTCAGCTGCGGCTCGCCGAGCGCGACCTGGCCAGACTCGCCGGCCACGAGCAGGGACGCCTGCACATGGCGATCGAGTGCCATAGCTGCTTTCAGTGGCTGATGCCGACGGTGGATCACTTTCGCGACCACTGGCCGGAGGTGGAGGTCGACATTCCCAGCGGGCAGAACTTCGATCTGCTCCCCGGCCTCACCCGGGAAGCGCTGGATCTGGTGATCACCGACAATCCGCAGCCCCTGCCCGGGGTGCACTATGCCCCGCTCTTTCGCTACGAGGGCCTGCTCGCGGTCTCCAATCACCACACGCTGGCAAACAAGGCTTGGGTCGAGCCCCATGAGCTCATCGAGGAGACGCTGATCGTCTATCCGGTGGATCACTCGCGCCTGGATATCTTCACCCAGTTTCTCGATCCGGCGAGCCAGCAGCCCCGCGAGATTCGAAGCGCGGAGCTGACGGTGATGATGATGCAGCTGGTCGCTAGCGGGCGCGGCGTGTGTGCCCTGCCCAACTGGGCACTGACGGAGTACCTGGAACGGGACTACGTCAAGGGACTGTCCCTCGGCCGCGAGGGCGTGTGGAGCACGCTCTACGCGGCGATCCGTGAGGAGAGCCGGGATCTGCCGTGGATGCAGGACTTCGTACGGACCGCTCGGGAGACGTCGTTCGCCGTGCTCAGCGGGATCAAGCCGGCGAGCGAGACCTGAGCGAAGCCGCGGCGAGGCGCAAGCCGTTTCAGGTCTCGTCGGTGAGCGGGCAGATCGATTCGCGACCGTGTAGCGGCAGCAGCAGACTGAACCGCGCCCCGCCGAGCCGCTCGCTGCGGTCGACGACGACGTTGCCGCCGTGCCACGCCATGATCTTCTGCACGATGGAGAGACCCAGCCCGTAGCCGCCGGAGCGCCGCGTCCGACTGTCATCGAGCCGTGCGAAGGGCTTGAAGATGGTCAGACGCTCCTGTTCCGGCACGCCGGGGCCATCGTCCTCCACGTCGATACGGATCGCCCGCGGTTCGCGATGGACGGTCAGCGTCACGCGCTGTTCGGCGTGCCGGCAGGCGTTGGCGACCAGGTTCTGCACCGCCCGCTGTAGATAGCGCGGTTCCGCCTCGACCTCGAGCTCCGGCCCTTCGGCGACCGCCAGTGTCAGATGAGGGTGCAGCGGACTGAGCGTCTCCACCACGCGCTGGGCGACGGCACGACACTCGAGACTCTCGGTCTTGAGGCTCATGCCCTGGGCGTTTTCGCTGTCGAGCTTGGCGTAGGTGAGAATCTCGTCGATCAGTCGATCGAGTTCGGCGATATCCTCGTCGATGCCCTCGAGCTGACGCCGGGCACTGTCGTCGCGGCTCAGGTCCTCGAGCATCTGCACCGCGAAGCGAATCCGCGCCACCGGCGTGCGAAGTTCGTGCGACACGGCGCGAATCATCTCCTGCTGGCTTCGCAGCAGCGACTGCACCTGCACCGCCATTCCGTTCAACGCCATGCCCAGCCGGCCCAGAAAGTCGCTGCCGTCCACCCGCACGCGAGCGTTGAGCTGACCGCCAGCGATGCGCGTCGCCGCTCGCTCGAGCCGGGCGACACGCCCCTCGATGCTCCAGACGATGAGATAGATCGCGCCCGCCAGCGTCACCAGTACGGTAATCAGCAGCGCCAGGGCCAGCGACAGCGGCATCGACTCGAAACTCGGCAGCGGCCCGATGTGCAGCCAGCGATCCGTCCCTACCCGAGCGTGGATGTGCAGCGTGCTCAGACTGGGATCGAGCCGTACCACCACCTCGCCCGCCGCCAGCCGCGTGGACTGGATCGGGTCGACATCCCCAGGCGCCATGTCCGAGAGCGTTACCGGCACGTGGAACTGACGCTGTACCCGCTTCAGGCGCTGACGCTGAACCTGGGCCGACTCGCCGCTGAGCCAGCTGCGCAGCACCTCGGTAATGCCGCGCAGCTGCATCTCGTTGAGCGAGTTGATCTTCGCCGCCAGCACCCAGTCCGAATGGGGCAGTTGGTAGAGCGAACGCCAGCCGTCATCGGCGGACTCGATCACCGGCCGGGCGTCGGCGAGCCGCGCGCGCTCGAAGTACCCCAGCGACAGCTCGTCGAGTTCGAAAAGCCCAAGCGGCATCCCCAGCGTCGAGGCCATCGAGGCCAGCCAGTCGTCGCGCTTCTCCAGAGGTTGACGCGAGACGAGATCGGATAGCAGCGCCAGCGGGCCACTCACCAGACTCTCGCGATACTGCTCCTGGCGTACCTTGTCGACCATGAGAAACCCGAGCAGGGCCAGACCGAAGGTAATGACCAGCGCTGCGAGCAGCGCGAGATAAAAGCGCAGGAAAGTGCTGTCGGTGAACGTTCGCCGCATGACTACTCTCGCCTTGGGGGGTCGCGAAGGCGCTATCGTGCCCGGACTCGCTCGCTGGGTCGAACCGCGTCGAATGCGGCGGCGACGCGGGTCGCCGCCGGCGCTCAGCTGTCGCGCACGAACAGGTAGCCCTTGCTGCGTACGGTCTTGATGCGGTGAGGATGGTTGGGATCGTCGCCGATCTTGGGACGAATGCGCGAGACACGCACGTCGATCGAGCGGTCCTGGCCGTCGTACTTGATGCCGCGCAGCTGGGAGAATATCTCCTCCCGGGTGAGTACCCGCCCGGCGTTGTCCGCCAGCAGCCAGAGCAGATCGAACTCGGCGCTGGTGAGATCGATACGCTCGTCTTCGAGCCAGGCTTCCCGGGTCGCGCTGTCGACGATTAGATTGTCGAAGGTCAGGCGCGTTGCCCCGCTGGCGGAAACGAGACTGTCGGCGCGGCGCATCAGCGCCCGCATGCGCGCCAGCAGCACCCGGGGCTGCACGGGCTTGGGCACGTAATCGTCGGCCCCCATCTCGAGCCCGAGCACCTGATCCATGTCATCGGTACGCGCGGTCAGCATGAGGATCGGACCGGCGTAGTGCGGCCGCGCGCGGCGGCAGATCGACAGGCCGTCCTCGCCCGGCAGCATGAGATCGAGGATCACCATGTCCGGCTGCTCCTCGATGATTCTTTCCACCCCGTTGGCGCCATCGTGTTCGAGCCCGACCTGGAAGCCGTTGGCCTCCAGATACTCCCGCGTGAGATGGGCCAGACGTTCATCGTCTTCGATGATCAGTACGCGATCTTGATGTGCAGTGCTGTCCAAGCTGTCTTCCATCCCTATAGTTGGCCTCGAAACCCTGCATACCGTCGATTCGTTATTATGTCGCGGCGGTTCGTGCCACCGCTGGATTCGCGTCGCACCTCGACCATTCTCGGCACACCCTGGTGCCGTGCCCCATCTGTCGAATCTGGCGTGCGTCGGCTCTGCAACGCAGAATAGAACGCATGATACCCGAATTGTTCCGCTGATAGATTCCTACGTAAACACGTCTTTCATCTGATTACGATATGCAAACCGACTTCCTCCACGCCCGGCGCGACGCCCTCGACGATGCTTCTGCGTCTCGCGTACTGACCATTGCCGCTGCCATCGTCGTCGACGGTGGTCGTTTGCTGCTGGTGAGAAAGCGCGGGAGCCGACACTTCATGCAGGCCGGTGGCAAGATCGAGCCCGGCGAGGCCGCGGAGGCCGCACTCGCGCGTGAGGTCTTCGAGGAGCTGGGCGTGCCCATCGCTGAGTGCGAAGCGCTGGGTCAGGCGAGCGCCACGGCTGCCAACGAGGCGGGCTATCGGGTCGACGCCCACCTTTACTGGGTAACGCTCGCAGGCGTCGCGAGGGCCGCGGCCGAAATCGAGGCGCTACGCTGGGTCACCCTCGCCGAGGCCGAGACCCTGACGCTGGCGGCGCTGACCCGGGAGACGGTCCTGCCTATCGTCGCCGAGCGACTCGCGCCGTTTGGCACGCCCTAGCGCCGCCTCGCTCAGCGGCTGAGGTCGACATCCCGCGTCTGACCGGCGGTGAGTTCGACCTGGCGGATGATGAGCGGGCTTCGCGCGTCGCCGCCGGGTAGCAGCACGCTTCCTGCCACGTAGAACGGCCCCGAGGGAATGCCACGCACCACGAAGTAGCCATCGGCGTTGGTTCGGGCGGTGTGGGTGTACGCCCGCGCCCGCGGATCGGCGGGCTCTATCCGGCGCCCGGAGAGCGCGACATCGGCAGCCTCGGCGGCATAGCGGGTCGCCGGCGCAACGGAGACCGTCTCGTTGGCACCGACGAGCGTCTCGCCGCTCGCGGTGGTGTAGGTGAGCCGTCCCTGGACGGCGGCGCTGCCGTGCTTGTCGAGCCTGGCGTACTCCTCGGCGGGGAACGCGATCCGACGCTCCACCACTATCGCCTCGTCCTCGCCCTGGTCGTCGAAGACGTCAGGCAAGGATAGCGACCCTGTCGACAGGCTCTCGCAACCCGCCAGCACCATCAGTGCCAGCGCCATCGATCCCGCTGTTCTCAAGCTACGCCGCCGTGCTGCCTTCATCGCGCCTCTCTCCTCTGAGCGTTGCCGGCCCCGTCGCTGCGCCTCAGACGGGCGTACGCCGGGCCCTACGTAAAGCGCCGTATCATACGACGCGCCGGTCGAGGGACGAAGCGATGCCTTGTGTCGAGTGAGGAGTGACCGCACGCGCCGACGGTGAACCGAGCCACGAGGGCCTTCGGTCGAAGCGGAGAGATCAGCGAGAGGCGGCGGCAAGACGCATCGAATCCCCGCGGATGGAGATATCGAACCGTCCCAGAAAACTCATGCCGAGCAGCACCACGTCGTCACCGATGCCGGCATGGATGGAACCCTCGACATCGCTCGCCACGAGGCCCCCGAGTCGAACGCGATCCAGCGTGGTGAGATGGCCGATGACACGCCCGTTGGCCGTCGTGAACGTTGCCTCCCGCCCCCGCTGGAGGCCGAGCGTGTCGGCCAGCGAGCGTGACAGCGAGACATAGGTCGCGCCGGTATCGACGAGGAAGGTGACCGCCTGGCCGTCGATCTCGCCGGGCGCCACGAAATGCCCGGACGCATTGCGTTCAAGCGTTACCGGCCCATCGGACTGGACCTGCTCGACGAGCGCGGCGTTGGGATTTTCACGGCGCGCTTCGAAGCCGCGAAACCACCACAGCGCGAGCGCGATGATCGTCAGCCAGCAGAGCAGCATCATGACGAGGCCGGCGCCGCGCCCGCCGGCGTCACGCATCGTCAGGGTCCGACGTCCCGGTGACCCCCTGGCGCCCGCTGCTTTCGGATGCCACCGGTAGCCGCAGCCGGATCGGCCCGTGCCAGGGCCCATCCGAGGGTAGCGTTCGACCACGCTGGCTGACGATCAACTGGCCGCGCTGCGCCAGGATACGCGCCGCATCCCGCGTTGCCGGCATCTGCGCGCGCCAGTCATCCGGCGCAACCCGTCGCGCGGCCTCGGAGGGACAGAACGTCTTTTCCACGCCACGCGCCTCGGCGAGTGTCAAAAGCGCCTGACGCAAACGCTCTGGCAGGCTCTCGGACGACGTATCCTGGCTCATGGCGGCGTCTGCATTGCCTCAGGTCAGATCGGGATTGAGGGTATAGGTGCCGGTGACGCTCGACTCCGCCAGCACGTGACCCTGCATCGCTTCACGCACCTGGTCGCCGGTGAACTCGCCCTCGAGACCCAGCGTTTCGACATCGAGCGCGAACACGCTGAAGGTGTAGCGATGGATCATCTCATCGTTCCACGGCGGGCAGGGGCCGTCGTAGCCGCCGTAAGTGCCGGCGAGATCCGGGTCGCCGGCCATGAAACCGGTGTAACCGTTGATGCCGGCGACGCCCTTCGAGGTCTTGCCGGACGTCTTGCCGCGCGGCACCACACCATCGGCCGCTTCGCCCTCTTCGATCAGCGTGACGTCGCTGGGAATGTCGATCAGTACCCAGTGATAGAAGTCGACGCGCGGCATGTCCGGCGGTAGCGTTTTGCCTTCCTGATTGACGTCGTCGGCGATGCCGGGAACGTCCGGGTCGCACACCAGCACCACGAAACTTTGCGTCGCCTCCGGCGCATCGAGCCAGCGAAGCTCCGGGTTGCGGTTGTCGCCGAAGCGCATGTGCTGCTCGGGGTCCGGCACGGCGAACGCATACTGGGCGGGAACGGGCTGGCCTTCCTCGACGCCCTTGACGTTGAATTTCATCACTCTCTCCTTGCGTGCTGTCGGCGCCGACCGAGCGGCGAGCGCGCCCGTCGAGATGCCTGGCAGAGCGCGCTCACCAAAGCGCTTATCTCAAGCCCTCTGCGCAGTGCTACAGTCGGCGCCACGAGTTACCGATAACCTTAAGGTTCCCAAGGGCGTTTGTCATGAGCGATCTGGTTTTACCGTCGGACTCCCCCGCCCGTCTGGGCTTTCGCATGCCGGCGGAGTTCGCCCCCCACGAGGCCTGCTGGATGCTCTGGCCGCAGCGGCCGGACAACTGGCGCCTCGGCGCCAAGCCGGCGCAGCGTGCCTTCGCCGAGGTCGCTCGCGTCATCGCCCAGAGTGAAACGGTGATCGTCGGCGCGAGCGACGAGCAGTACGAAAACGCCCGCGATCAGCTTCCGCCTCACGTGCGCGTGGTCGAACTCTCCAGCAACGATGCCTGGATGCGCGACGTCGGCCCGACGTTCGTCACCCATCCCGACGGCCGTCTCGCCGTCATCGACTGGGATTTCAACGCCTGGGGCGGGCTCAAGGGCGGGCTCTACTTTCCGTGGGACAAGGACCGGCGGATTCGACGCAAGATCGCCGGCATGCTCGGCGTTCCCTGCTTTTCTGCCCCGATGGTGCTCGAGGGCGGCGCGATCCACGTCGACGGTGAGGGCACGCTGATCACCACCGAAGAGTGCCTGCTCAATCCCAATCGCAACCCCAGCCTCGACCGGGAAGAACAGGAAGTGCTGCTCGCGGACTATCTGGGCATCGACAAGGTGATCTGGCTGCCCGCCGGCTGCTATCAGGACGAGACCGACGGCCACGTCGACAATCTCTGCTGCTTCGTCGCCCCCGGCGTCGTCGCGCTGACCTGGTGCGACGACGTCGATGACCCGCAGCATGCGATCTCGCGCCGCGCGCTCGAGGTGCTGGAAGCCGCCCGCGACGCCCGCGGCCGGCGCCTGACGGTGCACAAGCTACCCCAGCCGGGGCCGCTCTATCTCGCCGAAGAGGACGCCAACGGCGTGGACCGGCTCTCGAGCTCGCGACCGCGGCGCGCCGGCGATCGCCTCGCCGGCTCCTACGTCAATTTCTATATCGGCAACCGGGTGGTGGCGATGCCGCTGCTCGACCCCGCTTTCGATGAGATCGCCCGTGCGCGACTGCAGGCGCTCTTCCCCGAGCGGCGCGTCGTCGGCGTACCGGCCCGCGAGATCCTGCTCGGCGGCGGCAACATCCACTGCATCACCCAGCAGCAGCCGCGCGTCTGACCTCAGCGCGTGCCGGACGGGAGCGGCAGCAGTCGCGCCGGCGTCATCTCGGTCAGCGCGTTGATACCCAGCATCCCCATGTTGCGGCGCACTTCGCTTTCGAGAATGGCGATGGCGTGATCCACGCCCGCCTCGCCCGCCACCGCGGCGGCGTAGTTGAACGGCCGGCCGACGAAGACGAACTTGGCCCCCAGCGCGAGCGCCTTGAGCACGTCCGACCCTCGGCGAAAGCCACTGTCGATCATGACATCGATCGACACCGCCGCGACCACGGCCGGTAGCACACGCAGCGGGGAGACGTCGCCGTCGAGCTGACGACCGCCGTGGTTCGAGAGAATCACGCCGTCGACGCCAAGAGACTCGGCGCGCACCGCATCCTCCACCGCCAGAATGCCCTTGAGCACCAGCTTGCCGGCCCACTGCTCGCGGATGCGCGCGATGTCCGCCCAGCTAAGATGCTCGCGCCCGGAGAAATCTCGCTCGACGTTCTTGGCCACCAGCGCCACGCCGCGCTCGGCGCCGACGTGTTCGAAGTGCGGCATGCCGTGGCGGCGGATCGTTCGTAGAAAAGTCAGTAGTGCCCACTCCGGATGGGTGACGCCCTGCCAGGCGAGCTTGAGATCGGGACGAATCGGCGTCCTGTAGCCGGTACGGACGTTGTTCTCCCGGCTCGGCACGACCGCGGAGTCGACCGTGACCACCAGCGTCTGGATGCCGGCACGGGCGACACGATCCACGAGTGCCCGAATGCCCGCCGCGTCCGGCGGCATATAGGCCTGGTACCAGACATCGGGGTTGGCGGCAGCGATCGTCTCCATGGCGATCAGCCCGGAAGCGCTGATCACCATGGGAATGCCGGCACGCCCGGCGGCATTCGCCAGCCGGAGATCGCCACGATAGCCGGTCAGCGCGCTCACCCCCATCGGCGCGATGCCGAAGGGCTGAGCGTACTCTCGTCCCATGAGTCGCGCGGCGGTGGAGCGTCGGCTGACATCGACCAGCGACCGATGCACGAAACCGTACTCCGCGAAGGTGCGGAAGTTGTCGTCGTACGAGGCGTTGGTCTCCGCCGCGCCCGCCACGTAGCCGAAGATGGGTTTGGGTAGCAGGCGTTTCGCCACCGGCTCGAAATCCGCCAGGCAGAGAATGCGCCGGAGCCGGCGGGCGAACCACCAGCGCTCGAGCGCGGTGATCGGCATCGACGCTCGCTCGCGGGGGGATGACGCGTCACGGCGCTCGGACGCACGGGTCCCGCGCTCGGACACGTTCACTGTCGGTTCAGGCATTCGGTCACTCCTGTGATTCGCACGCTCCGGCGGTCCGGCGGTCCGGCGATCCGGCGATCCGGCGATCCGACAACTCGGGCCTGGGCCGCGGTCACCGTCAGCGTCGGCGTTGGCGTCGCGACCGACAGGCGAAGCTGTCATACATACGACAGGCATCCAACGCGACTTTCGGCGTAGGGCGATCCAATAGGAATGGCGCCGTCTATCGCTCACTCGGGAGCGCCGGGCTTGAGTGCCGGGCTTCGGCGCGACTCGACGCCAGGAGGTTGCAGGAGGCGCGACCCGCGATTGCGTTGCGCCCGTGAACGGCTACGCTTTGCACCGGTCGCGGCACGCAGCCAGCGCCACAACGACGCGGTTTGCCCTGCCGTCGGCCTGACCGATTGCGGTTCTCTCATTTCCCCATAGTCACAGGAGACACTCCATGTTGCGCATGTTCCCCTTGATGCTGGCCGCCGCCCTGCTGCTGAGCGCCTGTGGTACCGGTACCGGTGAACGCACCGCCAGCGGCGCGGGCGTGGGCGCGGCAGTGGGCGCCGGTACGGCAGCAGCGATCGGTGGCAGCGTGACCCAGGGCGCCGTCATCGGCGGCGGCGTGGGCGCGGCCACCGGAGCGGCGACCGACGAGGACGATCTGGACCTGGACGACTGAACGCCATCGCGGCCGAACCCTGCTCCAGCGTCAGCGGCAGAACGACATGCCGCGCATGCCGAGATGAAAGTGATTGGCGTGCGCGGCGTTGTAGTCCGGCCCCAGTACCGTGCCGAAATAGTGACACGCGCCCGTCTGCGCCTCCTGAAGAAAGCGTGAGGCGTCATCGTCGCCGTTCCAGTCTTCGAGCAGGCTGATCCGCTCACCGTTCGCTAGCCGAAACGCCGCCACGTCCAGCGCCGAGGCGCTGGCGTGTTCGCTACGCCGGGCGTTCTTCCGGTGGTAGATGTTGCGACAGGCGAACGATCCGTAGTGCTGGACCGAGGTCACACGCTGACCGAAGGTACGCTCGGCGAGCGGCTGCAGTTCGTGGCGTTCGAACATCGTCCAGGCCAGTGCCATGGGGCAGGTCGCGACGAAGCTTGCATTGAAGGTCACGCTCGTACGCGACAGCCGCACGACGTTTTCCAGCGGGCAGCCCGCGGCCGGCGTGTAGTCGTCGAGCGGCGTATAGCTCACCTCCGGCGCCGTATCGAGCGCCGCCAGGCATTCGTCCCGGTCACCCTGCAGACGCTTGAGCTTGAGCGACGTCATCGGTGTCACGGGATCGTCGACCGCGAGCGGCGCCAGCGGGTTCCACTCCCGCGGCACCTGCCAGATGCCCTTGTCGAACGCGACGCCAATGGCGATCAGCAGAAGGCAGAACATCGTGGCGGGGGATAATTTCATGACACCTCTTGGGGTCGAAAGAAGATGGCCTGCGTCCGGGACGCTGAGTAATGGGCATCGGGCACGGGGAGACCGAAGCGCCGCTGGCTCATCCTGAGGGCCGTCGACGACGATCGCCATGCGTCGCTATGTCAACGCGGCTTCACATTTTTCCTACCAATAACGTTACTTGCATTGAGCGTTCGCTTATAAGCTGAGGTCGGTGCCGCGTGTTCGCTCCAAATAATGATTAATAATTTCTCCCCCGCTGCCGATCAAGCAGAGATCACGAGCCGCCTGGGCTCAGCCTGTCGTCAAGGAGGACTAGAATGTCGGGATGCGCAAGACACGATAACGTTTGCGGCCGCTGCGACAAGCCGCTCGATTTCGATTTCACCATGGCTTTTCAACCGCTGGTCGATGTCGCTTCGGATCGCATCTATGGCTACGAGGCACTGGTTCGCGGCACGGCCGGCGAATCGGCATTCTCGGTGCTGTCGCGGGTCGACGAGACGACGCTCTACCGCTTCGATCAGGCCTGTCGCGTCCGGGCCATCGAGATGGCCGATGGCCTGGGTGCCAACGCCCTGCTGTCGATCAATTTTCTTCCCAACGCCGTTTACGAGCCGCAGGCGTGCATTCAGGCCACGCTCGAAACCGCCGAGCGGGTCGGCTGGCCGACCGATCGCCTCTGTTTCGAGATTACCGAGACCGAAAGCGTTCGCGACCGTCGGCACCTGAAGAACATCGTCGAGAGCTATCGCGCCATGGGACTCCAGGTGGCGCTCGACGACTTCGGAACCGGCCATGCCAACCTCGACCTGCTCATCGATATCTCGCCCGATGTGCTCAAACTCGACCGGCAGTTGATCAGCGGCATTCCGCAGTCGCCGCGTCAGCAGATCATCGTCGATCAGATCATCTCACTCGCCGAGCGGCTCGAGATCAAGCTGGTCGCCGAGGGCGTCGAAACCCTGGAAGAAGCGCGCTGGCTCTATCGGCGCGGCATCACGCGGCAGCAGGGTTACTGGTACGCCAGACCCATTACCGAACAGCTGCCCTGCTGTCCGGACGGGAGATTCGCTCTGGTTCGTGGAGAGCATTGAGACTTCACGCCATCGATCGACCGTTCGCGCGGGCCGCCAAGTCGGGTAACACAAGTCACCGTGGTACACCTGACCATGACCGATCGAGCACTTCCCGATGCGGGCGTCGAGGTGGCGCCCCCGACCCTCGAAAGCCTAAACAGAGTCGACATCGCCGCACTGCTCTATCGGCTCGACGCACACGCGCCGATGCTGATCGAGGCCAACGCCTGTGCCCGCGCCCGCCTCTCGATGAAGGGGGAAGACACCCGCCACGAAGACGCCTGGGACTGGACCGATGCCGCCGGTCGCTCGCTAGCGCCGCCGAGCCATCCGGCACTGACGTCGAGCGGAGTCGCCAGCGCCTGGCACCGCTGCCATCTTCGCCTGGCTGACGCGACGCTGGCGTCGGTCCAGGTCAAGAGCACGCGCTTTCAGTGTCGAACGAGCGAGCGCTTCGACGACTATGCGCTGATCGTCATCGGCGAGATTGACTTCGCGTCTCTCACGCCCGTCCCCGCTACCCGCCGAACCGACACCGCCCCGCCGCTCTATCGACTGCTCGACGACCTGCCCATGGGGGCCTGCGCGCTCGACCGCCGAGGCAGGCTGCGGGCGGTGAATCCCCCGTTTTGCGAATTCTTCGGCTATCACGAAAGCGAGCTGGTCGATGCCCCCTTCGAGCAGCTGCTGCCAATGGAGATCCGCGAACTGGCCCGCGCCCGTCACGCTTCGCACTTTCCCCATCTCGGTGCGCGCCGACGAATCACCGATGTCATGACGCGCAAGGGGGTGCGGCGTAGCGTTCTTTTCGAGGATACCGTCTGTCGAGACGACCACGGTGACCCGCTACATATCGCTTTTCTGTTCGACGTCACCTCGCACCTGAAGCTCGAACGCTACCTGACCTGGCAAAACCAGCGGCTCGAACAGCTCGCGGGGCGTGACGAACTGACCGCCCTGCCCAATCGGCGTCAGGGTCTGGCGATGGCGAAGCGGACGCTGATCCATCACCGCCACTACACCCAACCGATGGCCCTGGCGATGCTCGATCTCGATCACTTCAAGGCGATCAACGATACGTATGGGCATGCCGTGGGTGACGAGGTGCTGGTCGCCTTCAGCCGACTGGTCGAGCGCACGGTCAGGTCCACCGATACGCTCATCCGCTGGGGCGGCGACGAATTTCTGCTGCTGCTTCCGGGGCTCGACGACGTATCGGCAGGGGCCGCGATCACCCGCGTCATGAAAACGCTGGCGACGGCGCGACTCGGACCGTCCAAGACGCCACTCGGGTTCTCCGCGGGCGTAGGGCAACCCGCGGACGAGACGCTCGAAGCGTTACTCCGGGCCATCGATGACGCGCTCTATCAGGCCAAGCGAGCCGGCGGCGGCCGGGTCGCACTGATGCCCCGCCCGCCTCGGCCTTAGCGCCCATCCATCGCGTGTCTTCGCCCTCACGAAGCGTCGTCGCGACGACGCCATTGCCCTAGAAAATCGCGCGCACGCCCAGGAACAGCAGCGTCGGGGCGAGCAGAATGCCGAGTCCGGTGTAGAAGGTCGCGGTCATCGCACCGTAGGGCACCAGCCGCGCATCGGTGGCGGCGAGACCGGCGGCAACGCCGCTGGTGGTGCCGATCATCCCGCCGAAGATCATCGCCGAGCGAGGGTTGTCCAGACCGATCCACTTGGCGGTCAGCGGGGTCGCGATCATGGTCAGAATGGATTTGACCAGGCCCGCGGCGATCGACAGCGCGATCACTTCGGAGCTGGCACCGAGAGTCGCCCCGGTCACCGGCCCAACGATGTAGGTCACCGCCCCGGCGGCGATGGTGGTGATGTCCACGGGATCGCTGTAGCCGAAGCCCACGGCGACCACGGCGCCGGCGACGAACGAGACCAGCACGCCGAGAAACAGCGCGATCACGCCGCGAAAGCCGGCCTTTTTGACCTCCTGAAGACGCACGCCGTAGGCCGTCGCGATGATCGCCAGGTCTCGCAGCATGCCGCCGCCCATCAGCGCCAGCCCCGAGAAGAGCGTGACGTCGGCGAGGCCGTGACTGCCGCCGGTGGTGATCCCCCCGACGTAGGCGAGCGCCAGCCCGATGATGATGGCGATGGCGCTGCCGTGCAGGCGGCCCCCGGTCAGGTTGCGGCTCATCCAGTAGGCGACGTACATCGCCAGGCCGATGACAGCGAACGCCGCGATCAGATGATACTTGTCGACCAGCGATACGATGGAATCGTTCATGAGGCGCTCCTCTTATCGACCGGTAGGCGGTTGTGACTGGGGACGCGCATCCAGCGGCGCGGCATCGTCGACCTTCTTGCCGGTGAGCACCGGCACCAGCGCGAGGCCGAGCACCACGGCAAGCGTGCCGGCAAGGATCGCGACCAGCCCGCCGCTGAAGGCCGCGGCGACGTTCTGGCTCGCGGCCATCGCGACCACGATGGGGATGTACATCGCGTTCCAGAAATTGATACCGCTTTCGGTCGCCTCGGGCAGCTTGCCGCGGTCCTTGAGATAACCGGTGAGGAAGATGAGCAGCAGCATGGCGATACCCACGCCGCCAAGGTTGGCATCGATACCCAGCAGCTGGCCGAGTACGTCGCCGATGATTAGGCCGGCCAGCATGCAGCCGGCGAGCAGTGCGACACCGTAGATCACCATCGTTGTTCACCTCTCTAGGCGTCGATCGACGCCGGGCGTTGTTTTGGGTGTCCAGTCGGACGAGAGTGGCGTGCCCGAGTCGCTGCCAACGAGCGACTCGAGGTCTGACGTGAAACGGATCTCCTGGGGAAAGGGGGATGGCGGAAGGCGTGACCGAAAGGTCCGACGGCTCAGGCGCTCGAAGCGCCGGACGTCTGATAGAGATCGGCGTAGCGCTCGCGCAGCACGTTCTTCTGAACCTTGCCCATCACGTTTCGCGGCAGGCAATCGACGAAGAAGACCCGCTTGGGCTGCTTGTAGCGCGCGACCTTCTCGCCGAGCGCGGCGAGCACGGCCGCTTCGTCGAGGCTCGCATCGGGCTTGAGCACCACCGCTGCGGTGACGCCTTCGCCAAGATCGGGATGAGGAACCCCGACGATCGCGGATTCGACGACACCCGGCAGCTCGTCGATCCACTGCTCGATCTCCTTGGGATAGACGTTGTAGCCGCCGGAGATCACCAGGTCCTTGTCGCGACCCACGATCGAGAGATAGCCGTCGGCGTCGATCACCCCCAGATCCCCGGTGATGAAGAACCCGTCGTCACGGAACTCCGAGGCGGTCTTTTCCGGCATTCGCCAGTAACCCTTGAAGACGTTCGAACCGCGGACTTCCACCGCGCCCGTCTCGCCCGGCGACAGCGTCTCGCCACTCTCGCGGTCGGTGATACGCACCTCGCTGCCCGGCAGCGCGAAGCCCACAGTGCCCGGGCGACGCTCGCCGTCGTACGGATTGGAGGTGTTCATGTTGGTCTCGGTCATGCCATAGCGCTCGAGAATGGCATGGCCCGTGCGATCGCTGAATTCGCGATGGGTTTCGGCAAGTAGCGGCGCCGATCCCGAGACGAACAGGCGCATGTTGGCGGTGGTTTCACGATCGAGGCGCGGGCTCGCGAGCAGACGCGTATAGAACGTGGGCACGCCCATCAGCACGGTCGCCCGCGGCATCAGCGTGATCAGCTGCTCCGGGTCGAGCTTGGGCAAAAACGTCATCGAGGCGCCCACGGTGAGCACGATGTTGCAGGCGACGAAGAGCCCGTGGGTATGAAAGATCGGCAGCGCGTGCAGCAGATGATCCTCGCCGGTGAAGCGCCAGGTCTGCGCCAGCGCCTGGCTATTGGCGGCGAGATTGCTGTGCGTCAGCATCGCCCCCTTGGAGCGTCCGGTCGTCCCCGAGGTATACAGGATCGAGGCCAGATCGTCGGCTCCGATCTCGGCGATACGCTCGTCCTCCGAGGCACGGGCGACCCGCGCCATCAGCGAGCCGCCACCATCGATACCGAGCGTTTCCACGCCGTCGACGCCACAGGCAGCCGCGAGTCGACGCGCCGCCTCTTCGGCCTGCGGGCGACAGACGTAGAGCTTGGGCTCGGCGTCGCCGAGGAAATACTCGATCTCTGCATCGGTATACGCCGTATTGAGCGGTAGATAGACGCCGCCGACCTGCAGGCAAGCCAGATAGAGCATGATCGCCTGCGGGCTCTTGTCGACCTGGACGACCACCCGGTCTCCGGGTTCGACGCCGCTTTCGCGCAGCACCTTCGCCATGCGACGAGACAGCGAGAGCACGTCGCTGTAGCGATAGCGGTCGCCTTCCGGCGTGTCGATCAGCACCTTGTCCGGCTGACGCGCGAAATGGTCCTGAAACTGCAGATAGAGGTTGTGGTTCATGCGAATCTCCCGCTTTGCCGCCACCTGTGTGGCTTGCGATCTCATATCAGGCGTCGGCCTTCGACGTGCTGCTCCGCAGGCGTGAACGGCCCTGCTTGGCATCGCGCCGGACCTCGCCGGCGCAGGCCACCGTGCCTTCACGGCTGAACGCTTCGTGGTTCTGTTCGATACGATCCAGCTCGTAGAGGTAATTGACCATCAGACCATGGGATTGCTTGAGTCCCTTGTCGGAGGTGTCTCCCGGCCAGTTGAGACGGTGCAGCGTGGCACCGTTGCCGAGATGGAATCGGGCGACGGGATCGAGTGGCAGCCCGCTTGTGTGTTTGGCGTCGACCAGATAGTGCGCTGCCAGACCGCGCACGGCCGGCTGCAGCTTCTCGCGCGCCTTGGCATCGGCGAGCCAGGGGCCGGATTCCAGCATCGTGGCGATCTCGTCACCCGCACCGCCCGGCTGGGCGCTGCGCTCGTTCTCCAGCCACTGAGCGAAGCCGGGCACCGGCGAGAGCGTGACGAACTTCTCCAGATTGGGCAGTTCGCGCTTGAGTTCCTGAACCACCTGCTTGATCAGGAAATTGCCGAAGGAGATGCCCTTGAGGCCGCTCTGACAGTTACTGATGCTGTAGAACGCTGCCGTGTCGGCCTCTTCGAGACTCACGTCATCGCCGCCGGCCAGAATGTCCTGGATGTTGCTGGGAATGCCGCGACACAGTGCCACTTCGACGAAGATCAGCGGCTCGTCACCGGTGGCCGGGTGAAAGAAGGCATAGCAGCGACGATCGTCGGGATCGAGACGCCGGCGCAGATCGGGCCAGTCGTTGATTGCGTGGACCGCTTCGTAACGGATGATCTTCTCCAGCACCGCCGCCGGCGTGTTCCAGTCGATGCTCTCGAGCACCAGAAACCCGCGGTTGAACCAGGAGGCGAAGAGGTGCGCGAAATCCGCATCCAGCGGTTTGAGGTGCGGGTGGGTCTTGAGGAAGGCGAGCAGATCGGCACGCATCTTGACCAGCTCGTAGGTACCGCCGGGGCAGAGATTGAGCCGCCGCAGCAGGTGCTGGCGCCGCGGTTCGCAGGCCGCAAACAGCGTCTCCAGACTGGCGTTGTCCTCGCTTTCGCGATACCGGGCGTAGGCGGTGTGGATCTCTTCGGGGACGGCCGCATAGTGCTCGGCGAGAAGCTCGAAGAAAGCGAGCCGCCCGGCTTCGTCCAGGGTGGCGTAGCGTTCCAGCGCCTCTTGAGCGGTCAGAATCTGCGAGGCCTCCCCCACGGGATGCATCAGCGTTTCGCACAGCGTACTCAGACGCGAAAGCCCGTTCGGTGACCCCTTCTTGTCGGCTTGCGGTGCCTGACGAGTGCGTCGACCGATGCTCGACAGAAGCTCCTGGAGGAAGTTCATATTGACGTTCATGCCGGCCCTCTCGGGTCGATGACTGGACGCTCGTCGACGACAAGCGATCGATTCGCTCGGTCAAAAGCCGTTGCAAGAGTCGCTACATCGCGAGACGCTGAGCGCGACGCGAGGCAGGCATACATGCTCCAGCCCTGATGTATACAACAGTTGGGCATGGGGCAGAGGGTGTCAATATAGGAGAAAGTCTAAGGTGGCCGACCAACCGCCCTGCGAGACACCGACGACGCGCCAGTCAGAAGCAGCCGAGACGCCGGCCGGCGGCCGGCGGCCGGCCTGCCGCGAGGGCGACGGGCTCTCGTGACGTGAAGGACGCTCGTGACATGAAAGACAAACATCCGACGAAGACGCGTCCGTCGCGGGCGCAGTGGCTTCGCGAGCATCTGGAAAACGCCATCGTCGACGGCCACTTCGCGCCGGGCGACCGGCTCGACCCGGTGGCGCTGGCCCGCGACTACGATTGCTCGCGAACCCCGATTCGTGAAGCGCTACAGCAGCTCGAGGCCTCGGGCATGGTGCGGGTCTACCCCAAACGGGGCACGTTCGTGACGCAGCTCGGGGTTGCCGATCTGGTCGAGCGTTTCGATGTCATGGCAGAGCTCGAGGGCATGTGCGCGCGACTGGCGGCGCGACGCATCACGTCAGAGGAGCTGTCGGCTCTCAGGCGCGCACACGAGGCCTGCCGCGACTGTCTTGATGGCAGCGACGCCGACCATTACTACCACGCCAACGGCACGTTCCATCACTTGATCTACGCCGCCAGCCACAATGCCTTTCTGACGCAGGAAGCGACCCGGCTGCACGCGATTCTCAAGCCCTACCGCCGGCTACAACTTCACGCCTATCACCGTCTGCAGGAGAGCTTTGCCGAGCACGAAGCCATTCTCGGCGCCATCGAACGTCGCGATGCGGACGCGGCACGTCAGGCGATCCAGCATCACGTTCAGCTTCAAGGCAATCGTTTCAACGACCTGATGGCGACGATGCCTCAGCTCAGAGAGACCCGGCCGGAATGACTGTCTCGCCGGCGGCCGTCAGGGAAGGATCAATCGAAGAACAGCGTCACCAGCACCGCCAGCCCGCCGACCAGCGTCGCGGTCACGACGGCGACGCTCACCAGTCGATTCAGCCACAGATCCACGCGTGACGGCGCGGCGGACGACCGCGCATCACGTCGCGTCGCACCGTGGCGTCGAGGCTGCCTGGGTCTCACCGCCGGTTGCATGAATGAAGGCTCCGGGCCACTGGAAAGGAAATCGAGGGTGCCGCGTCGAGCGGCGCTCTAAAACTAAGCTGTTTTCACGATTTTCTCCACTGCCAAGCCGCCGTTCAACGCACGCCCCGGCACAGAAATGAAAAAACCCCATCGCTTGGCGATGGGGTTCAGTCACGATGCGCACTCGGCTGCCCGCTGCGGCATCAGCGCGGGTTGATGCGCCGATTCTTGACGTCCGGCGCGCGGCGATAGCGATCCTCGTCGGCCAGCGTCTCCGCCTCGAAGGCATCGGCGCCTACCGGCGTTTCGCTGTGACGACGGTAGAGCGCCGTCAGCATCGCTTTGCGGTCGGCACGCAGCTCCCGGATCATCACCAGGATCATGCCGTAGAGAATGAAGGTGAACGGCAGCGCCGAGAGCACCGCGGCCGACTGCAGCCCCTTCAGTCCGTTCTCGCCGCCCGCCGACAGCAGCGTCAGACAGATCGCGGCGATCAGCACGCCCCAGATGATGCGCTTCACCAGCGGCGGGTTGAGTGAACCGTTGTCGGTCATCTGGGAAACGATATAGGTCGCGGAGTCGGCGGAAGTCACCAGGAAGATGAAGATCAAGAAGAGCGCCACCACTGACAGCACGTTGGAGAACGGCATCAGATCGAACATCTGGAACAGCGCCGAGGTCAGGTTGTCCTGGGTCGCCTGGGCCAGCCCGGCATCGCCGGTCAGCTCCATCTGAATCGCCGCACCGCCGAACACCCCGATCCAGAGACACGCCAGCAGCGGCGGCACGATCAGCACCCCGAAGACGTACTCCTTGATCGTGCGGCCGCGGGAGATTCGTGCGACGAAGGTGCCGACGAACGGCGACCAGGCGATGACCCAGGCCCAGTAGAAGATCGTCCAGGTACTCGCCCACTCGCTATCCTCGAACGGCGACATGCGCAGGCTCATGCCGATGAAGTTCTGCAGATAGTCCCCGATGCCCAGCGTGATGGTCTCGAGAATCGCCACCGTCGGGCCGGTGAACAGCACGTAGAACATCAGCGCGAAGCAGAGCGCCAGGTTCAGGTTGGAGAGATACTTGATGCCCTTGTCGAGGCCGGTGGTCGTCGAGATCATGTAGCAGACAAACATCGCCCCCATGATGATGAACTGCCACATCACGCTTTCTGAAACGCCAAACACGGCATTGAGTCCGCCGTTGATCTGCAACACGGCCAGACCGATCGAGGTCGCCACCCCCATCACCGTCGCCACCACGGCGAAGATATCCAGCACGGGACCAAGCTTTCGGATCTTGGGCCGTTTGGCGGTCACCGAGGAGAGCACGTTGGAGACCATTCCGGCCTGACCCTTGCGGAACTGGTAGTAGGCAATGATCAGCCCCACGACGGAAAACGCCGCCCACTGATGGATACCCCAGTTGAAGAAGCTGTACTGAATGGCGTAGCGCGCGGCTTCCGGCGTGGCACCCTCGAAGTCGCCGTAAGGCGGCTGAATGTAGTGGCTCATGGGCTCGGCCATGCCGTAGAACACCAGCCCCACGCCGAAACCGGCCGCCAGTAGCATGCTGACCCAGGAGAAGAAACTGTACGTCGGCCGGCTGTCCTGAGGCCCCAGGCGAATCTTGCCGTACTTGCTGAACGCCAACGTGAACAGAAAGATCACGAACCCGAAGACGGAGATGAGATAGAACCAGCCAAAATAGTATGTCGTCGCATTCAGCAAGCGACCGGCGATGTCGCCGAATCCCTGCGGAAAGATCGCCCCGACGGCGACGATGATGACGATCACCAGCGCCGAGGCGATGAAGACAGTCTGATTAACGAATCTACCCATGTTCTCCCCTTTTCTATTGTCGGTATGTCCTGGAGATGCCCGTCCTTGTTTCTAGCGATCAGCTCCTGAAAACCAGTCCCTGAGGATCGAATGAACGCTGCGTCGAATCGCGCGAATCGACGCTCGACGGATCATCCGACCCGCGCGCCGCGCACGGCGTGCCGCTTGAGTGTAGACGTCAGACCCCGCGTTGCGACCCGGCGGCCTTTCGCATCGATCGTCTACCTTGCGCTGACCGCCGAAGACATACAACCGCGACGGGGGGCGACCCGTGTACGCGACGGCCACGTTCATGGGACGGTTGCATTCGTCTTTTCCGCCCTCATCATGGAGCCAACGATACGAAACAATGAGGGCGCTAACGGAGATCGCGTTGCGCGCCATCACTCCCCGGACCGAGGAAGACCATGTCACGACTCGCCGATATTCCCCTTTCCGTACTGGATCTCGCCCCCATCACGCGGGACGGGACCGCTGCCGAAACCTTTCGCCATAGCGTGGATCTGGCACAGCAGACCGAGCGGCTGGGCTACAACCGTTACTGGCTGGCCGAGCACCACAATATCGACGGTATCGCCAGCGCCGCCACCAGCGTGCTGATCGGCCATCTCGCCGGCGCCACCTCGACGCTTCGCATCGGCAGCGGCGGGATCATGCTGCCGAACCACCCGCCACTGGCGATCGCCGAGCAGTTCGGCACCCTGGCCACGCTCTATCCCGATCGCATCGATCTCGGGCTGGGGCGGGCACCGGGTTCCGACGGCGTCACCATGCAGGCGATGCGGCGTGATCCGCGCGCCGGCATCAACGACTTCCCCGATCGCCTCGACGAGCTTCGCCGCTATCTGGGTGACAGTGTCCCCGGCCAGCGTGTCCGGGCGATTCCGGGCGAAAGCACGCATGTGCCGATCTGGCTGCTCGGCTCCAGCGGCTACAGCGCCCAGCTCGCGGCGAAACTCGGCCTGCCGTTCGCCTTCGCCGGTCAGTTCGCGCCGGGCTATATGGTCGAGGCGCTGCACCTCTACCGTGAAGGCTTCCAGCCGGGCGTACTCGACAAGCCGCATGCGATGATCGGGGTTCCGCTCGTCGCCGCCGACAGCGACGCCCACGCGGACTTCCTCGCCACCACGCAGCAGCAGAAATTTCTCAACCTGATTCGCGGCAAGAGCACGCGTACCCTGCCGCCGACCGAGCGCCTGGACTGGTCGCCGCAGGAGCAGGCGATGGTGAGGCAGAACCTGGGGGCTGCCGTGGTCGGGGGGCCCGAGAGCCTTCGCCAGCAGCTCGACGAGCTGCTCGAGGCCACCGGCGCCGACGAGATCATGGTCAATACCGACTGCTACGATCACGCCGAGCGCGTGCGCTCCTACGAGATTCTCGCCGAGGTGTGGAAGGCGGCGTAAGCGCGACGAGCAAACGTCACCCGCGCCTGCGCGAGGACGCATAAAAGAACACCCGGCACATGGCCGGGTGTTGTCGTGGAGGACGAAGCGCGGCATTCAGCCCAAACGCTTTGCCAGCAGCCCTTCCAGCTTGCCCTGATCCGCGGCGAACTTGCGAATGCCCTCGGCGAGCTTCTCGGTCGCCATGGCGTCTTCGTTGTGCTCCCAGCGGAACTGCGCCTCGCCGATCTTGCCCGGAAGCTCCTCGCGGCCACTTTCGTCGGTGACTTTCTGGGTCACCTCGCCGTCGCTGGATGCGAGCTCCTCGAGCAGGTCCGGCGAGATGGTCAGACGGTTGCAGCCCGCAAGGGCCAGAATCTGGTCGGTGTTTCGGAAGCTCGCGCCCATGACCACCGTCTCGTAGCCGTAGCGGCTGGCGTAGTCGCAGACGCCGCGCACGAATTTCACGCCCGGATCTTCGTCCGGCGCATAGGATTCGGTGCCGGTGGACTTCTTGTACCAGTCGGTGACGCGGCCGACGAACGGCGAGATCAGATAGACGCCCGCTTCGAAGCAGGCGCGGGCCTGCGCGTCGGAAAAGAGCAGCGTCAGGTTGCAGCTGATGCCCTCTTTTTCGAGTCGCTCCGCGGCGCGAATGCCTTCCCAGGTGGAGGCGAGCTTGATCAGCACGCGATCGCGGGTAACACCCTGCTTTTCATAGAGCTTGATCAGATGGTGCGCTTTCTCGTAGCTCGCCTGTTCGTCGAAGGAGAGCTTGGCGGCGACTTCCGTAGAGACGCGCCCCGGAATGAGCTTGGTGATCTCGGTGCCGATCGCCACGCAGAGCCGGTCGACCGCTTCCTCGACGCGAGTCGCCTCGTCGGATACCTCGGCCTTCACCTGCGCAAGCGTCTCGTCGATCAGCGATTGATAACCCTCGAGATCGAACGCCTTGAGAATCAGCGAAGGGTTGGTCGTGGCATCGTGCGGCTCGTAGCGACGAATGGCGTCGAGATCGCCGGTGTCGGCGACCACCATGGAAACCTGCTTGAGAGAGTCGAGTTTTTGGGTCATGAATCGCTCCATCGTCGTCTGATAGGAATCGCGGCGGACTATCGCGGCACGCGGTGGTATCGGTCCGTCGTGCGGTCGCGATATCGATCCCCAAAGCATAACACCGTTGCCGGTAACTCGCCGCGGCGTTCGGCAACCGGTCGGCTGCGGCTCGGGCGTTCGCTCGCGGGGATCTTCACGCTATGCCGTATTGTGTCGCGAGGGCCTGTCGATAGCGGGCGTAGACCTCGTCATAGCGCGTGACGATCTCCGGCTGGGGGCGGGTGAGCGTGGTCTCGTCGAGCTTGACCCAGTCACGGCAGAGCACGTCGAGATCCACGGCGCCATCGCGGTCGTCGCACCAGCGCGCCTGAATCGCACCGCCGAAGGCCGCGGCCTCAGTAACCACCGGGCAGACCACGTCGGCATCCAGGATATCCGCGACGATCTGGCGCCAGACCGGACTCTTCGCCCCGCCCCCCACGAGCCGCACCTGCGTGGCGTTATCGGCAAGCGGCCCCAGCAGCTCGAGCCCGTAGCGCAGTCCGAAGGTCGCACTCTCCACCGCCGCGCGGCAGAGATTGGCCGGCGTGGTGTTGAAACTCGTCATGCCGCTCAGACTCGCCTGCGCCTGAGGCAGCGCCGGGACCCGCTCGCCGCTGAAGAACGGCAGCAGCGTGACGCCCCCAGCGCCCGGCTCGGCACTGGCGACGGCGCGGTTGAATCCCTCGAGATCCAGGCCGAGGAGCTCACGCATTGTCGTGGTCGCCGAGGTGACGTTCATGGTGCAGATGAGCGGCAGCCAGCCGGCGTGGCTGGCGCAGAAGTTGGCGACCATGGCGCTGTCGGGCACCACCGGGTCCGGCGAATGCACGGCGATGGTACCCGAGGTGCCTAGACTGATGGTCATCATCCCGGACTCGATGTTGCCGGTACCGATGGCGCCCATCATGTTGTCCCCGCCGCCGCTGGCGACGAGTACGTCGTCACACAGGCCGAGTTCACGCGCGAGTTCGGGACGCACGCGACCTGCCGCGTCGCGAGAGTCGATCAGCCGCGGCAGTACCGCATCCGCATCCAACTCGGGCGCGATGCATTCGAACACGTCGCGGCGCCAGGTTCGGGTGCGCGTATCGAAATAGCCGGTACCCGAGGCGTCGCCCGCCTCCGCCACCCGCTCCCCGGTCAGCCAGAAGTTGAGATAGTCGTGAGGCAGCAGCAGCGTGGCGATGCGTGCGTAGGCGTCGGGGTGCGTCTCGCGCAGCCAGGCGATCTTGGAGGCGGTGTAGCCGGTCTGCAGTACCAGCCCCAGTTTGTCGATGCAGCCGGCCTCGCCGCCCAGGCGTTCGATCAGCCGAGCGTTGTGGTCGGCGGTCTCGGTGTCGTTCCAGAGCTTGGCAGGGTGCACTGGCTCGCCTTCGGCATCCAGCGCCACCATACCGTGCTGCTGACCGGAGACGCCGATACCGCGTACGGCACTCCCCTCGACGCCGGCATAGGAGAGCGCTTCCTGCAGCGCCTCGCGAAAGGCACCGGTCCACTCCCCGACGGCCTGCTCCCGGCGGCCGTTGTCTCCCTGCTCGAGCCGATGAGGACGAGAGGCTTCGCCCAGGATACGACCGCCGTCAGGGTCGACCACGACGACCTTGGTGCTCTGCGTACCGCAATCCACGCCGATATACATCGTCTCGCTCCCCTGTGTTGCTGATAAGGACGTTCCCCCGCTGTCAGGCGGTTCTCAGCGGGCGACGAGCCACTCGACGCAGGCGCGAGCGCCATCGCGGTGTAACCGTTCGAGCGCGTCGAGATACGCCTCTCGAAAGCGCGCATCGTCGGCCAGGTCGCCAAACAGCTGGCGGTTCTCGATGAACGCCGTCGGCTCGGTACGGTTGCGCTGGGCGATGGCAGTGAGCTCGTCTTTCAACCGGTCGACGATCGTGATCGGCTCGCCCTGCTCATCGCGGCCCTCGGCATAGCGCGCCCAGCTCGCCACCACGGCGGCACTGCGCTGGATGTCGCCACCGCTGTCGAGCTGCTCGCGCACCACCGGCAGCAGCCACTTGGGAATGCGATCGGAACTCTCGGCGCAGAGTCGCGCCAGGGTGTCCCGGATCTCGGGGTTGGCGAAGCGTTCGATCAGCGTGTGCTTGTAGTCGTCGAGGTCGACACCCGGTACCGGCGAGAGCGTCGGCGTCGCCTCCTCGTTCATGTAGTCCAGCAGAAACTGCACGAACAGTGGGTCCTGGCAGACTTCGTGGGCGTAGCGATAGCCGGCCAGGTAGCCGAAGTAGGTCAGCGCCTGATGGCTGGCATTGAGCAGGCGCAGCTTCATCAGCTCGTAGGGCATCACGTCGTCGACGACCTGCACGCCCGCGCGTTCGAACGGCGGGCGTCCGGCGTTGAAGTGATCCTCCAGCACCCACTGGGTGAACGGCTCGCACACCACCGGCCAGCGATCATCCAGCTCGAAGCGACGGCGAACCTCCTCGATGTCCTCCTCGGTCGTCACCGGAGTAATCCGATCGACCATCGAGTTGGGGAATGGGACCTCGGCGTCGATCCAGGCGCCGAGCTCGGCGTCGCGGGCCCGGGCATAGGCGACGAACATCCTGTGCGCGACCTCGCCGTTGCCTTGGATGTTGTCGCAGGACATCACGGTGAACGGCGCGATCCCCGCGGCCCGGCGCCGCGCCAGCGCCTCGACGACGATGCCGAAGCTGGTCGTCGGGGCCGTCGGCGAGGCGAGATCCCGCGCCACGTCGGGGTTGTCGAGGTCGAACTCGCCGGTGACGTGGTGAAAGTTGTAGCCGCCCTCGGTCACCGTCAGCGAGACGATGCGAATCTGCGGGTCGACCAGCGTCGCCAGTACCTTTTCGACGTCATCCGGGGCGAACAGATAGTCGACGATCGAGCCGATCACCCGCGCCTGATAGTCGCCGTCGGGATACTTCACGACCAGCGTATAGAGATGGTCCTGAGCGGCGAGCGCCTCCTGCATGCGCCGGTCTCCCGGCATCACGCCGATGCCCACGATGCCCCAATCCAGCGCTTCGCCCTCGTTCATCAGGGTGTCGAGAACCATCGCCTGATGGGCGCGATGAAAACCGCCGACGCCGAAATGCGCGATACCGGGGGTGACGCGCCGGCGGTCGTACTCGGGCTTGGCGACGGTCACGTCGAGGGCGTCGAGCGCGGCGGCGTTCAAAGTCTGCATGGTTCAGCTCCTGTTGGGCCGGCGGACGAAAACATGGAGGTTCGGTCACACGATTCAGGGTAGCGAGATGCCGACGCTCAGGTCGTGACGGCATCCATGGCGGAGACGCTGCCACGAGCGATGACGTCGTCGGTCTCGACGTCGAACAGGTGCAGCTTGTCGCTGGGACAGCCCAGGGTCAGGCGCTCGCCCACCGCGATCTGACGATGACCGGCGAGCTGCGCGGTAACGATGCTTTCGCCCACGCGAAGCTGCACCACCGTTACCGCGCCCAGTGTCTCGACCACCTCGACCTCGCCTGTGACGTGACAGCGCTCGTCGGCGGCATCCGTCAGGTGTTCCGGGCGCACCCCGACCCAGACATCGCCGCCGCGAGACGCCATCGTCCTGGCGTGCGGCTCGTCGAGCGCCAGTCGGAAGCCCTCGCCTTCGAGTAAGCCGCTCGCATGACGTGCCCGCAGAAAGTTCATCGACGGATTGCCGATGAAGCCGGCGACGAAGCGGTTGGCGGGATGTTCGTAGAGGTTGATCGGGGTGTCGGTCTGCTGAATCTCGCCGTCTTTCATCACCACGATGCGCTCGCCCATGGTCATGGCTTCCACCTGATCGTGGGTGACATAGAAAGTGGTCACCTTGAGCCGCTTGTGCAGCTTGACGATCTCGGCACGCATATCGACGCGCAGCTTGGCGTCGAGATTCGAGAGCGGCTCGTCCATCAGAAAGACCTGGGGACTGCGTACGATCGCCCGGCCGAGCGCCACGCGCTGGCGCTGGCCGCCTGAGAGTTCGCGGGGCTTGCGATCGAGCAGCTTCTCGATTCCCAGCGTCTGCGCGGCCTCGTCGACCTTCGCCTTGATCTCCGCCGCCGGGCGTTTCTTGAGCTTCAGGCTGAAGGCCATGTTCTCGGCCACGCTCATGTGCGGGTAGAGCGCGTAGCTCTGGAACACCATGGCGATATCGCGCTCTTTCGGCGGTACCTCGCTCACATCGCGCTCGCCGATGAGGATCTCGCCGCCGGTGTTGCGCTCGAGCCCGGCGATCATGCGCATGGTGGTGGACTTGCCACAGCCGGACGGCCCGACCAGGACGACGAACTCGCCGTCGCGGGTAGTCAGGTTGAAGTTGTCGACTGCGTTGTTACCGCTGCTGCCGTAGCGCTTGGCAACGTTCTTGAGTTCGACGATGGCCATCTCAAAAGCCCTCTGAAAGAAATTCTCGACCCGCGCAGCCGCCGGTCACTTGACGGCGCCGAAGGTCAGCCCGCGAACCATCTGACGCTGGGTGAACCAGCCGAGCACGATGATCGGTGCGATCGCCAGCACGGAGGCGGCGGACATCTTGGCCCAGAACAGCCCCTCGGCACTCTTGAAAGAGGCGATGTAGACGGCGAGCGTCGCCGCCCGGTGATCGCTCATGGTGATGCTCCAGAACGACTCGTTCCACGCCAGGATCAGTGCCAGCAGTCCGGTAGAGGCGAGACCGGGAAGCGCCAGCGGCAGCACCACCTTGAACAGCGTCTGCAGAATGCTGGCGCCGTCGATGTCGGCGGCCTCGACGATGTCCTTGGGAATGTCGCGAAAGTACGAGTAGACCATCCAGATGATGATCGGCAGGTTCATGGCGGTGAACAGCAGCGTCAGCCCGAGTGGGTGATCCAGCAGGCCCACCGTCTTGTAGACCAGAAACATCGGAATCAGCACGCCCACCGCGGGGATGAACTTGGTCGACACCATCCACACGAGCAGAAAATCGGTGCGTTTGTTGGGGTAGAACGCCATCGCGTAGGCCGCCGGCACCGCCAGCGCCAGCCCGACGAGCGTCGAAGCCACCGCGGTCAGCGCCGAGTTCCAGGCGTAGTGCCAGTAGCCGCTGCCCTGGGCGAGCGCGGTCTTGAAGCTCTCGAGCGTCGGCGTGAACCAGAACGTCGGGTTGACGCTGAACGCCTGCTGCTCGGTCTTGAACGCCGTCAGCAGCAGCCAGAGGATGGGAAAGAAGATCAGTAGCGCCACGACCCAGGCGAGTACGCCGAAGGCGACATTGGAGAATCGGCTCGAGTTCATCGTGCGGCTCCCGCGTTCAGGTTTCCGGCGATGAACCGGATCAGCATGATGGCGAAGATGTTCGCGAGCACGACGGCACCGATGGCTGCGGCGGAGGCAATACCGATGTCGTACTGCTGGAAGACGGTCTGGAAGATGTAGTACGGCAGATTGGTCGTCGCCGTGCCCGGCCCCCCGCTCGTGGTGGTGTAGATCTCGGCGAACGAGGTCAGAAAGAAGATGCTCTCGAGCATGACCACGACGTAGAGCACCTGCCCCAGATGCGGAATCACGATATGGCGAAATTCCTGCAAGGCGCCGGCGCCGTCGAGTCGCGCCGCTTCCAGCTGATCTTCCGGCAGCGACTGCAGTCCGGTGAGCAGTACCAGCAGGGCGAACGGCGTCCACTCCCAGGTGATGGTGATGATGACCGAGATCATGGGGTACTGATCGAGCCAGACGATCGGCTCGAAACCCAGCTGACGGGCGATCCAGGCGAAAAGTCCGAAAACCGGATGGAACAGCATGTTCTTCCAGATCAGGCCGGTGACCACCGGCATGACGAAAAATGGCGCCACCGCGAGCGTGCGGGCGATGCCGCGACCGGCGAAGGTGCGATTGAAGAGCAGCGCCAGCAGCATGCCGAGCGAGACGGTGATGGCGAGACTCGCCAGCACGATGATCAGCGTATTGCCGAGCGAGTGCCAGAAGACGGGGTCGCCGAACAGAATGGCGTAGTTACCGAAACCCGCGAAGCCGTTGTACATCGGCATCATCAGGTTGTACTGCTGAAACGAGTAGTAGATGGTCATCAGCAGCGGCACGAGCATCCAGATCAGCAGGAAGATCACCGCTGGCGCCATCAGAAGACGCGTGGTGCGCGCGAACGAGCGCGCCCCGGATACCTCGGCACTCGCCGCCGATGCAGTGGGGGAAGTGGCTTTCATGGGCGGTTTCCGCGAATGTCGGCTGCTCCTGTCGATCAAGGAGTGCAGCCAGGGAGTCTCACCGCACCGCGACGCCACCGACCGGCAGGACCGGTCGATGGCGTGCGGGCGTCGGTTGCGGATGGGCGCCCCGGCTAGGGGCGCCTATCGCCGTTTTACTCCGGCTTACCGGTCTGCTGCATGAGACGCTCGGTGAACGCCTGGCCCTGGCTCAGCGCGTCGTCGACGCTTTGCTGCCCGGAGAGCATCGCCGCCATCAGCTGACCCATGCGGGTACCGATCGCCTGGAACTGCGGGATGGTGACGAACTGCACGCCGGTGTAAGGCACTTCCTGCGCGCTGGGGTCGTTGGGACTGGCGCTGCTGATCGCCTCTTCGACCAGCGGGGCGAACGGCGCGGCCTCGACGTAGGCGTCATTGTCATAGGTCGACTGACGCGTGCCCGGGGGCACCGAGAGCCAGCCCTTTTCGTCGGCCACCGCTTCGATGTAGTCCTGCGACGTCGCCCACTCGATGAAGGTCGTGGCGGCTTCCTGATGCTGCGAAGACTGCGGCACGCCAAGCGCCCAGGTGAACAGCCAGTTGGAGCCTTTCTCGGTGGTCTGGTAGGGCGCCTGGGCGAAGCCAACGCTATCGGCGACTTTCGAGGTTGCCGAATCGCTCACGTAGCTCGCGGCCACGGTCGAGTCGACCCACATGCCGCACTGACCGTTGGCGAACAGCGTCTCGGACTCGGTGAAACCGTTGGACGTCACGCCCGGAGGACCGTACTCGTTGAGCAGTTCGACGTAGGCGTTGGCCGCGTTCTTCCACTCTTCGCTGTCGAGCTGCGGGTTCCAGTCCATGTCGAACCAGCGCCCGCCGAAGCTGTTGACCATGGTGCCGAACAGCGCCATGTTCTGGCCCCAGCCAGGCAATCCGCGCAGGCAGATACCGTAGACGCCGTCGCCAGGCGCATGAATCGCCTCGGCGTAGTCGCGCACCTGATCCCAGGTCGGCTTCTCCGCCATTTCGATGTTCGCTTTTTCGAACAGATCCTTGCGGTAGTAGGTCACCGAGGATTCCGCGTAGAACGGCAACGCGTAGAGCTCGCCGTCAACGCTGAGCCCTTCTCTCACCGGTGCCAGCAGATCGTCGACGTCGTAGTCGTCGGGCAGCTCGGTGAGCGGCGCAAGCCAGTCGTTCTGCGCCCAGATCGGCGTTTCGTAGTTGCTGACCGTCACCACGTCGTACTGACCCGCGCCACTGGCGATATCGGTGGTCACTTTCTGACGCAGCTCGTTCTCCGGCAGCGTCACCCAGTTCACCTGGATATCGGGATGCGCTTCGTTGAACGCCGACATCATGCTCTGCATGGTCGCCATGTCCGGATTGTTGACGGTGGCGACGGTAATCTCGGTGCTCTGCGCCATCGCGGCGGAGCAAGCACCGAGTCCCGCGACCAGTAGGGCTGTTCTCATTGTGGCGTTCCTCTCGTGGCATCCGTTGTTGTGCTGAGACGTTGCTGTGCTGAGACGCTGCCGGGCTGAAACGTTGCGCCAAGGCGTTCGCTCGAGCGTCTTGCCGAGACCGCGTATCGATGCGGCGGGCGGCGACCGCCGCGGCATCGTGACGTCGCGGCGCGATGCCCGCCCAGCCTACATAGCGTCCGAACCCGTTCCGAATACGTCGCTCGCCCGATGTCTCGACACCCCAAAAGCGCCATGAGGCAAAGCGCATGGTGGTACATCGCCGCCGACCGACGTCACTGATAGATCATAAAGATAACAACGCCGTTATCAAGTTTGTTTTATTACGTTTTTTTATTACAAAACAGACACTTAAAGGTTTTAATACCAAGGTATAAAGACGCTTTTTAGACTTAGGTATGACGCAAGTACGCGTTTTTCAGGACTTTCCAATGACATCAAATGATAGATAATGAAAAGGGGCGATCATTAGCTTCGCATCAAATCGCTCGCTCGCCGAGACATTGCGTTCGGCCAGCAGTCGTTCAGAATCCCCGGTCGGTCACCAAGGAGACGGCGTGAATGGCTCGCACCACGCTCGAAGACATCGCCAGGCAAGCCGGTGTTAGTAAGATTACGGTATCGCGAACGTTCAGCGCCCCGGAGAAGGTGCGCGCGGACACCCGAGAGCAGGTTCTGCGCGTCGCCCGTGAGCTCCATTACGCCCCAGCTTCGCAGCTCTCACGGCCCGCTGCGACTCGCACGCTGGGTCTGGTCAATCCCAACATGGGCAATCCGTTCTTCGGCCGGCTGACGCGAGAGATCACGCTGGCGGCACGCGCACACGGCTATTCGGTACTGGCGTTCGACTCCTACGAGTCGGAGACGCTGGAAGCAGAGGCGATCGAGAAACTGATCGAGTTCTCGGTGGATGCCGTGATCCTGTCGGTGATCTCTTCGGACATCGACTATCACCCGGCGTATCTGGATCGGCTCGCGCAGGCGGGCATTCCCGTGGTGCTGGTCGACCGCGAGCTCAAGGCGCCGCACAGCGGTGGGGTCTATATCGACAATCTGGACTGCGGCTACCGGGCCGGACGCTACATGCTCGAGCGCGGTATCAAGCGGCTGCTGGCGGTCTCGGGCCCCGCCGACTCGATGGTCTCCATCGGCCGCATGTCGGGTCTGCGAGAGGCACTCGGCAGCCACGATGTGACTCTGGACGTCGTCTACAGCGACTTCAGCTTCGAACCGGCCTATCGCGCACTGCGGGCTCATCTGGAGTCGCACGACTGGCCCCAGGGCATCGTCGGTGCCAACAATCAGATCACGCTGGCGATTCTCAAGCTCTGCCATGAGCACGGCGTGACACCGCAGCGCAACGTGGAGATCTTCAGCGTCGACGATATCGAATACAGCGAAGTGTTCGGCCTGAATATCCCCTGCATCCGCCACGACCTGATGGAGATCGCGCAGCAGGTGCTGCAGCTGGCGCTGTCGGCGATCGACTCCCCGGCCCGGCGCGGCTTTCGCACCGTCGTTCGCGGCGAGCTTCGCGCCGGCTAGCAGGCTAGCCGGGTCCCTGAGGGGAGACCGGTGACGCCGGCAGCCAGACGTCCGCCGCCAGCCCGCCGATACTGGCCTGCTCGAGGGCGAGCCGGCCCCCGTAAAGCGCCATCAGATCCTCGACGATGGCGAGCCCGAGCCCCGAACCCGCGCCGCCGGCGTCCAGTCGCGCCCCGCGGGCCAATGCCGCCTCGCTTTGCGCCGGTGTCATTCCCGGCCCATCGTCCTCGATGCGCAGCCGTACCCCTCCCTCGACGCGGTGAACCCCCAGCGTGACGCGCCCTTTTGCCCAGCGCAGGGCATTCTCGAGCAGATTGCCGGTCAGCTCCTGGAGATCCTGCGGATCGACCCGAGCCGTCGCTCGCGGATCGATCTCGGCGGTAAAGCGCAGACCACGACGCTCGGCGAGTCGCGTCAGCCCCTGAACCACCGGGGCGATCGCTCGGTCGATGGCGACCCGCCCCGAGAAGGCCACGCCGCCGGCCGCCGAGGCGCGCGCCAGATGATGTCGCACGGCGGCGTCGATTCGCGTGAGTTCGACGTTGACGGGCTCGCGCTGTGCCGGTGGAAAGCGCTCCGCCTGGGTCTTGAGAACACTCACCGGCGTCTTCAACGCGTGGGCGAGGTTACCGGCCGCCGCGCGGCCGCGCTCGATCAGCCGCCGGTCGCGCTCGAGCACGCTGTTCATCGCCAGCGCCAGCTCCTTGAGTTCGACGGGCAGTTCGGTCTCGAGACGCTCGGCCTCGCCCTCCTCGACCGCCTGCAGATTCGCCGACATGCGTCGCAGCGGCGCCAGCCCCCAGCGCATCTGCAGCGCCATACCGGCCAGCAGCAGCACGGCAAAGGAAGCGAGCGAGAGCACCAGCAGCCGTTCGAAGCGGGCGATCTCGCGATCGAGCTCCCGGGTGGAACCCGCCAGCGACACCCGAATGACGTGCGACAGATTGGGCAACCGGATATCGCGCTCGATCATCCGCAGCGACTGATCGCGCGGTCCCTCGACGGCATAGACGTTGATACCGTCGTCGCCCGAAACGAGCGGCAGACGCTGGTCCCAGAGCGAGCGCGAGGTCAGCGTGAGAGCATCGCCGTCGGAGACCTGCCAGTACCAGCCGGAGTAGGCGCGTTCGAAGCGGGCGTCGCCCAGTGAACGGTTGAGCTTGAGCTGCTGCGCGGCATGATCGATCTGGATTCCCGCCAGCAGCGCGTTGAGCTGTGACTCCAGCCGGCTATCGAAGGAAGCGGTCGCCGATTGACGAAAGGTCCAGGTGAGCCCGGCACCGGCCAGCGGCAGCAGAATGATGACGAGCATCAGCGCCGCCAGCAGCAGCCGAACGCCGAGCGGGGCGAGCGTGAGGCGGGTCTTCAGACGGTTCGATAGACGGGCCCGACTCAAGACTGGGCCTCGAGATCGACGAGCCGATAGCCGAGCCCGCGCAGTGTCTCGATGCGTGCGCGGCCGAACTTGCGTCGCAGCCGGCTGATCTGGACGTCGATGACGTTGGAGTCCGGTTCGTGGTCGCGGTTGTAGACGTGTTCGGCCAGTTCGGCGCGACCGACGATGCGCGGTGAGGCGTGCATCAAGTAGGAGAGTAGACGCGACTCCTGCGCGGTCAGCGTGATCGGCCGCCCGGCGAGGGTGACGCTGCCCGCGTGGGTGTCGAGGCTGAGTTCGCCGACCCGAATCACCGGATGGGCGTGCCCGTGGCTACGGCGTACCAGCGCTTTCAGCCGGAACAGGATCTCGGCGGTCTCGAAGGGTTTGACCACGTAGTCATCGGCGCCGGCGGAGAAGCCCGCGGCCTTGTCGGACCAACGCTCGCGGGCGGTCAGCACCAGTACCGGCAGGTCGATCCCATCCTCACGCCACTGCGAAAGCCAGCGCGTGCCGTCGCCATCGGGCAGCCCCAGATCGAGAATCACCGCGTCGTAGCGCTCGGTACGTACCAGAAAGTCCGCTTCGCCGCCGGTCGCGGTCGCTTCCACCAGCAACCCCGCCTCCTTGAGCGCCTCCATCAGCGCCTGGGCGAGTGCCGCGTCGTCCTCGATCAGCAGGATTTTCATCGACCTCTTCCTTTTTGACTGCCCGGCTTCGCACCGCCCGGCTTCCACGCAGCACGGCCTCGCACTCGCACGCTACGAGAGTGAGAGAAGCGAGACGAGCCGCCCCGACGGCGCTAGTCGGCGCTGGGTGCGGGTTTGCGCATCGACTGAATGTTCACACCCTCGATACTCAATAGCTCGCCGGTCCTCGCGTCGAACTCGAACGCCACCACCTGGCCCTGGGGACCGATCATCTCGACTTCGTACTCGATGCGGCCGTCGCCAGCGTCCTGCTCCAGCTCGACCTCGAGGATCTGGCCTGCGTAGCGCGCCTCGAGCCAGTCCATGATCTCGTTGAGCCCCACGAGATTGCCCGACTTGACCTCGTGGTGCAGGTCGCGCCAGTGCGTCCCGTCGGCGCTCGCCGTCGTCGTGGCGTTGACACACGATAGCGTCAGGCCGAGCGCCACCAGAGCGGGAGGAAGAAATCGAGAGCGTTTCATGTCGCGAGTCTGGCGCAAACGCCATTAACCGTGAATGAATAGCCCGGCGCCGCTACCCCAGCGGGGACCGACATGCCGACTCGGGCCGACATGAACCTCACATGAAGCGTGCTGTCAGTTCCAGGCAAGGTCGTCGCGAGTATAACGGGCGGCACTCGTGTTGTTCATCGGTCAGGAGTCACCCCATGAAATACCGTCTCTGGATGCTACCCGCCGTCGCGCTCGGCAGCGGCCTGAGCGCCGGCGCCATGGCCAACGACATTACGCTTTCCGCCCAAGATCTGGCCTCGCTGCTCAGCCAGTCGTCGGAATACGGTTTCACCCGCTACGAGAAGCTCGAGGTCGATGCCGACGACGGCGAACTCGAGGTCGAGGGCTGGCGAGAAGACGGCTGGAAACTCGACGTGAGCATGACGCTCGAAGACGGTACGCTGATGCGCGAAAGCCAGCGCAAGTCGACGCTCCCGGACTGGAGCCTGACCGGCGACGAGCTCACGGCCGCCCTCGACACCGCCCGCAGCCGCGGGCTCGAACATCTCGACGAACTCGAGGTCGATAGCGACGGTCACGTCGAGATCGAGGGTTACGATGCCGCCGGCGACGAGCTGAACGTCGACATTCATCGCGATGCGCTCACCAACCACTGAATCGAGCAGCCATCCCCCTTTCACCGCCAGACGTCCCGCGCGACAGTGACCTGCCGTGCGGTCTAAGCTGAATGTCCGCGTACCGACGACGCCGAGCCAGCCTCGGCATCGACGACGCTACCGTCAGGGAGAGAAGTCATGACCGACAACCGTCACCACAATGCCGCCTGGCAAGCCGCCGAGCGATGGCGAGAACGGGTCAACCAGACGCGTCCCCACCGCCAGATGAGCGGACTCCGCCTCGTCTTCACCTGGCTGCTGTTCGGGGCCGTGCTGATCCTCGGCACGCTGCTGGGACTGTTCTTCCTGGTGGTGGGCTGGGCGATGCTGCCCTTCCTGCGCCATCGGATGAAAAAGCGGGCCGAGCAGATGCGCGCTTCGCAGGCGAGCTATGCCGGCGGCAGCGCCGACACGCACGAAGCGCCCCACTCGCAGCGCGTACTCGACGGCGAATACGAGGTCCGCGAAAAGCGCTGACTCAAATGAGCGTCGTTGCGTCGAAACCCGGGGCGCTCATATCGCGGGTCATCACGGTGACGACCGCGTTGCGATAGGTGAGCGTCTCCTGCGACCGCCAGCCCAGCCGGGCATAAAGCGCCTGCTGATCCGGCGTATACAGATAGCATCGCGTGACGGCGTGCGCCTCGGCCTCCCGATGGACGCGGTCGATCAACGCCGAGGCGATACCCCGCCCCCGCCAGCCCGGTAGTACCAGGACCGATGCCAGCCACGGCGACAGTGCCGGGCGAGTCGGCAGATCCGCCGACAGCAGGCTCGCCGTCCCCACCACCCGCTCGCCTCCCGCATCCCGTACGGTCGCGACGAAGACCGAAGGGACACCGCCGCTGCCGCAGCTGGCCCGCATGTGGTCGGTCCACTGCGTCAGGCTCTCTTCGGGATAGAGATAGCCCCATTCGGCGTGCGTCAAACCGGCAAGCGTCTCGAGATGAGACGAATCCGGCGTTAGCCGCGATAAGGTCCACTCCGACATGTGGCGGCTTCCCTGGAGGTGGCTGTTACCCTGACGAAGAGACGAGCGCGGTAAGTCATTCGTTCTCGAACGGGCCCGGCCTCTCCTCTTATCACTGCAGAGCTTCGCATGGCATTTCGTCGCGCCGATCGATCGGACTACCCCCGGCTCACCCAGATCTGGGAGGCCGCGACGCGCTCGTCGCATCACTTTCTGGAAACCTACGACATCGCGGTGCTGAAGCCACTGATCGCCAGCGCCTACCTGCCGACACTCGCGCTGGTCGTCCACCTCGATGACGCGGGCGCTGCCACCGGCTTTTACGGTGTCGAGGGCACCCGGCTCGAGATGCTGTTCATCGCACCGCGCTGCCAGGGGCTGGGCATCGGCCGCGCGCTGGTCGGCCACGCCATCGCCACCCACGGCATCGAGCGGGTCGACGTCAACGAGCAGAACACACGTGCCGTCGAATTCTATCGCCGCCTGGGTTTCGAGTGCGTGAGTCGCTCCGAGACCGACGGCCAGGGGCGCCCCTTGCCGATATTGCACTTACACCTGGGCCGGCGACAGAGTCCGGAAGCCATCGGCCAAGGGTTCAGGCCTTCTTGACGAACTCGGACTTGAGTTTCATCGGACCGACGCCGTCGATCTTGCAGTCGATGTCGTGATCCCCCTCGACCAATCGAATGCTCTTCACCTTGGTGCCGACCTTCACCACCTGAGACGTGCCCTTGATCTTGAGATCCTTGATCACCGTGACGCTGTCGCCGTCGACGAGCGGCGTGCCGTTGGCGTCGGTGACGGTGTTGGCCTCCTCCTCGACGGGAGACACCGCCTCGGACGACCACTCGTGGGCGCACTCCGGGCAGACGAAGAGACTCATGTCCTGATAGGTGAATTCACCGCCACACTGCGGGCAGGGAGGAAGCTGGCTCATGCGTTCGTCCTGACGTAGGGAAAGCCGCGCAGTCTAACCGGCCCGGCATCCACGGCCCAGTGACATTTCGGCGCGCAACGCGTCTGCCACCCACGACACGCCGACGCTTCAACGCCCCTTGGGCACGGCGTTCAGCGTCAGCTCGATGGCGTCGTGGCGCCAGTACTCCTCGTCGCAGTCGACGACGCGCCCGTTCTGATCGCGATTGATCCGAACGATGCGTTGCGCCGGCGTCCCCGGGGCGGCATTCAGCGCCTCCCCGGCCGGGCCGCCGAAGACCGTGGAGCCGATCTCGAACGCCACCTCGGCAATCCGCATGGCGTATTCACGCCGGTAGAGCGCGGTGAGCGAGTGCGCTTCGAGATCATGGCTGAGAACGTCGGGGAAACGATCGGGGCGCAGATGATGCTCGACGTAGAGCACTCGACGTCCGTCGATCGCGCGGACCCGAACGAGACGAAACACCGGCGCGCCGTCCTCGAGCCCCAGTCGGCGCGCGATCACGGTCGGCGCAACGATGCGGTCGGCGAAACGAAGCTCGGTGGTGGCGCGGCGCTGCTGTGACTCCACCATTTCGTGAAACGAGAGCCCCGCCAGCAGGTCATAGCGCAGCCGAGGTGGCGCGATGAACCACCCCCGGCGGCTCTCGCGGTAGACCAGCCCCTCGCTCTCCAGCTGGCCCAGCGCTTCGCGCAGCGTAATGCGCGTGGTGACGAGCGCCTGCATCAGTTGGCGCTCGGCGGGCAGCTTCGCCACGCCGCCGGCGCGCAGCCTCTCGATGCGCTCGACCAGCGCCTGGCGTAGCTGAGAGACCCGCGACGGCGGCGCGCTCATGGCTTCGGTGCTGCCGGTCGGGTCCATACGCGACGCCCTTTGGTCTAGATCAGAATCAGCGAACCACGCTAGCCGGCGAGTATGTCGCGCGCATGACACGCACTGCCAAGCCAGCCGCTCGAGTCAACTCGGGTCCGCCACGTTCACCGATTAGCCACGCAAGTGACACCGGCGCGTCATACGGTGAGCCTAACCTCGTCCCCACCCTGCTGGACTAGACCAGCCGGTGCCCGTGGTTTGCCACTTACCGTATCAGGAGTGCCCGCCGTGCCATCGCCCCGCCATCCTCTCGCCTCGCTCTCGTCGGCCGCTCTGCTCGGCCTCTGCCTCGCCGCCGGCCCGGTCGCGGCCGACACCTCCGATCAGCAGTCGCTCATCGACGCCGCGCAGCAGGAAGGGCGCGTCGACAGCGTCGGCATGCCCGACAGCTGGGCCAACTGGAAAGATACCTGGGCGGATCTGCAGCAAGGCTACGGCCTGGAACACAGCGACACCGACATGAGCTCGGCCGAGGAGATCGCCAAGTTCAAGGCGGAGGGCGAGAACGCCAGCGCGGACATCGGCGATGTCGGTATCGCGTTCGGGCCGATCGCTGTTCAGCAGGGCGTCACCCAGCCCTACAAGCCGACCACCTGGGACCAGATTCCCGACTGGGCCAAGGACGCCGACGGCCACTGGATGCTCGCCTATACCGGCACCATCGCGATGATGATCAACACGGATCTCGTGGCCGAGGAGGCGCGCCCGCACGCCTTCTCCGACCTGCTCGAGGGCGACTACAACGTGGCGGTAGGTCCTGTCGGCCAAGGCGCGCAGAACAACAGCGCCGTACTCGCCGCCGCTTACGCCCGCGGCGGTAACGAGAGCGACCTCCAGCCGGGCCTCGAGCTATTCGCGGAGTTGGCCAAACAGGGACGCCTCTCCCTGGCCGACCCCAACATCGCGGCCTTCGAGAAGGGCGAGGTCGAGGTCGGGCTGCTATGGGACTTCAACGCGCTGAACTACCGCGATCAGATCGACCCCGAGCGCTTCGAGGTGGTCATACCGTCGGACGCCTCGGTGATCTCCGGCTACTCGACGATCATCAACAAGCACGCCCAACACCCCAACGCCGCCAAGCTGGCGCGTGAGTACATTCTCTCCGACGAAGGGCAGGCGAATCTCGCCAAGGGGTATGCGCGCCCCATTCGCGCCGAGTACCTGACGTTCGACGACAGCATCGCCGCCAAGCTGCTGCCGGACAGCGAATACGCCAACGCTCGTCCCATCGAGGACTTCGACGCTTGGGAAGCGAGTGCCCACCGGCTGCCGCAGCTCTGGCAGTCCGAAGTGCTGATGCATCAGCGCTGAGCCGCTTGGCCGCCGAAATCGGCACTTCTCGGCCCGTTTCGGCACACCGTTTTATCGCCCACGCCGCCCCAGCCGGGGCGGCAGGAGTCACTCTCATGTCCGAAAGGACCATCCTGGTCGTTCTCGACGGCCTCAATCACGCCGTTGCCCAGCACGCCATGGGCTATCTTCACGCCCTCTGCGAGGCCGACCGCGCCACCTATCACACGCTGGAGTGCGAACTGCCGGCGATGTCGCGACCGCTCTACGAATGCCTGCTCACCGGTGACCGCCCGGTGGACTCCGGCGTGGTCAATAACGACGTGGTACGCCGCTCCACCGGAACCAGCCTGTTCGACCTGGCCGTGGCCCAGGGCCGCCGCACGGCTGCCGCCGCCTACCACTGGGTGAGCGAACTCTACGTCGAGGCGCCCTTCGACCGCGTCAGGCACCGTCTGCGACAGGATCGCGACGCCGCCATTCAGGCGGGGCTTTTCTACTGGCGCGACCACTACCCGGACGATCATCTCTTCAGCGACGCCGAAGCGCTGCGCCAGCTTCACGAGCCGGACTTCATGCTCGTCCATAGCATGAACATCGATGACGCCGGCCATCGCTATGGCGCGGACTCCGCAGGCTATCGCAACGCTGCCCGCCAGGCCGATATCGCCCTCGCCGACTATCTGCCGCTCTGGATGGCCGCGGGTTACCAGATTCTGGTGACCGCCGATCACGGCATGAACGACGACCGCTCGCATTCGGGCAAGCTCGTCGAGGAGCGCCGCGTACCGCTCTGGACGCTGGGCAGCGCCTTCGTCGAGCAGAGCGTGACCGGTATCGAGCAGACCGAAATCTGCGGCACGCTGGCAACGCTGATGGGGCTCGAGCACACCAAACCGGTGGCACATGCGCTCCTCGCGGCGGGCGCTGCCACGTGATGTGGCGTTCACGACCGCCGCTGGCGCTCGCCTGGCTGCTCCCCTTCGCGCTGATCTTCGGGGGCTTCCAGCTCGCCCCGCTCGGCTATGTGGCGCTGGGGGCGTTTCGCGTCGACGATGGCTGGGGACTCGACCACTTTCGCGAAATCGCCACCTCGCCCTTCTACCGCCAGGCGATCGGACGCAGCCTCGAGATCGCCCTGGTATCGAGCGCGGCCGGCCTGATCGTCGCCACCCTCGCCTGCTACGGCCTTACCCGCGCCGGCGGCCGTATCCGCCGCGTGCTGATCGCCTTCACCAACATGACGAGCAATTTCGCCGGCGTGCCGCTGGCGTTCGCCTTCATCATTCTGCTCGGCGCCAACGGCACCCTGACACTGGCGCTCGAACGCCTGGGGCTGGTCGATACCTTCAACCTATACTCGCGTGGCGGGCTGATGATCATCTACACCTGGTTCCAGGTGCCCCTCGGCATTCTGCTGCTGCTACCCGCCTTCGCCGGGCTGCGTCGGGAGTGGCGCGAGGCGGCGAGCCTGCTGGGGGCCGGACGTCTCGACTACTGGCGCCATATCGGCCTGCCGGTGCTCTGGCCGAGCCTGATGGGCACGCTGACGATCCTGCTCGCCAATGCCATCGGCACCTACGCGACGGTCTTCGCGCTGGTCGGCAACAACTACAACCTGCTGACGATCCGCATCGCCAACCTGGTCTCCGGAGACCTCTTCCTGCAGCCGCAGCTGGCCAGCGCGCTGTCACTGGTCACCGTCGCTCTGCTGACGCTGATGACGCTCACCCAGCAGCGACTGACGCGCGGGAGGTCGACATGCGGGTAGACATCGAACGTCGACGGCGCGACGGGCTGGCGCTGCACTGGTGGATTCTCGTACCGGTTTTCGTGTCGCTGGCGCTGCCGTTGGCGGCGACCCTTCTCTATGCGGTTTCCACCCGCTGGGGCGCCACGCTGCTGCCTGACGGTCTCACCCTCGAGTGGCTGCAGCGGCTCTGGCAGACGCCGCGTTTTCTCGCGGCGTTCGGCCGCTCGCTCGTCGTCGTCGTCGCGTCGCTGGCCCTGTCGCTGGTGCTGATCCTGCCGGTGGCGTTTCTCGCCCATACTCGCTTCACCGGGTTGGCGCGCTGGATGAACGTACTGGTACTGACACCGTTCGCGGTACCGCCGGTGGTGACCTCGGTGGGACTGCTCCAGCTCTACGCCGGCGGCCCGCTGCCGCTGGTGGGCACGCCATGGATCCTGATCTTCACCTACGTCTCGATCGCGCTGCCCTTCGTCTACCGCTCGCTGATCAACAGCCTGCGCGGCATCGACGCCGCCGAACTGATGGAAGCCGCGCAGCTCCTCGGCGCCAGTCCCCTGGTCGCGTTCCTGCGCGTGATCTTGCCCAACCTCCGGCTGGGAATCCGTATCGCGATCTTTCTGTCGCTGTCGTTTCTGATCGGCGAATTCGTCTTCGCCAACCTGCTGGTGGGTACGCGCTTCGAGACGCTGCAGATCTATCTCTTCAACGTCCGCCGCGAGAGCGGGCATTTCACCAGCGCACTGGTCATCACCCTGTTCACTTTCATCCTGATTCTCACCTGGCTGGGCAACGGCAAGAGCGAGATCGTCGCCCCTGAGGAGCGCGCATCATGAGATCTTCGTCGGCCACGGCCGCCCCCGCCGCCAAAACGGGGCGCGCTGCAGAAACGGGGCGCGCCGCGGCAACGGCTAGCGCCGCCTATCTGCGACTGCGCGGCGTGCAGAAGTCCTTCGGCGAGACGCCGGTGCTCCAGGCCATCGACGCCGATATCGACCGCGGCGAGTTCGTCACGCTGCTCGGCCCATCGGGCTGTGGCAAGTCGACGCTACTGCGCACGATCGCCGGGCTCAGCTCGCTGGATGCGGGGGACATCGCGGTCGCGGGAGAGACGATCACACACCTGCCGCCGCAGCGACGGGATATCGGCATGGTGTTCCAGCACTACGCGCTCTTTCCCAATATGAGCGTGGCCGACAACGTCGGCTTCGGGCTACGCATGCGACGCGTCAACCAGGCCGAGCGACGTGAACGCATCGATCAGGCGCTCACGCTGGTGGATCTGCAAGCGCACGCCCGCCGCTTCCCGCACCAGCTCTCCGGCGGGCAGCGTCAGCGCGTGGCGCTGGCACGGGCGCTGATCACCCGGCCGCGCATTCTGCTGATGGACGAACCTCTCTCAGCGCTCGATGCCAAGATACGCCAGCATCTACGCGAGCAGCTGCGATCCATCCAGCAGACACTGTCGCTGACGACACTGTTCGTCACCCACGATCAGGAGGAGGCGATGATGCTGTCCGATCGCATCTTTCTGATGGGTGAGGGTCGGATCCTGCAGCACGGCGACGCCGAATCGCTCTATACCCGCCCCGCCAGCGAAGCCGTGGCGAGCTTCGTCGGCGCCTACAACACGTTCGACGCCGAACAGGCCACTCGGCTGCTCGGCCACGACACGCAAGGCCGGCGCTTCGCGGTACGCCCCGAAGCGCTCTATCTCGTCGCCGACGAGCCCTCGTCATCGCTGCCGCCGAACCCCGGCCCGGGCTGCCCCGGCAGGATCGTCGCTCGGCAGCTACTGGGCAGCATCGTCCGCTACCGCGTCGATTGCGACGGGCTGAGCATGAACGTCGATACCCTGAATCGCGGCGCGCGCTTTCTGATGGCGACGAAGACGCCGGTCGTGGTGTACGCCGATGTCGACGAGGTGCGAGTGATGTCGTGATCGGGAACTGAAAGTCGAAAACGCGACGCCCGAGCGCCAACCCGACGAGCAGACAAAAAAAGCCCGCGCAAGAGGGGGGATGCGCGGGCGAGGCGGGGTGTTACCTAGGAGATGCATCAACGATACGAACAACGGCTGAGAATCGATGACGACTCGAGTTTCAACCGGCGCGGCGGCGACCGCCACGCGATGCAATTATATTAGTCTCCTTATATTTTCTCCGCAATGCGATTTCGCAATCGCCGCGATGGTCAGGGTCGATCGTCGTCGGTGGATTCTCCCGTGTCGCGATGTCGCTCTTCCCGATAGGTTCTCAGCTCCTCGCGCAGCGCTTCGATCTCCTGCTGGAGCTCGCTGACCTGCTCGATCATGTGCCGCATCATTCGCCGATTGGCCTTGTGCTGGCGCGAGTCGGATTCGCTTTGATCCTCGACGAACAGCGAACCGACGTAGGCCGCGAAGCTACCGAAAAGACCGACGCCGCAGACCATCAGCAGCACGGCGACCACCCGACCGAGCGTGGTGATCGGGTAGTAGTCGCCGTAGCCCACCGTCGTGACCGTGACGATCGCCCACCAGAGCGCTTCTTCCGCCGTATTGATCGGGCTATCGGGGTTGGGCGTCTCGACCATCAGCACGGTCAGCGCACCGAAGATCACCAACAGGACGGTCGCCGTCGCCGCCGAGGCGAGAACGCCCTCCGCGCGATTGCGAAACAAGAGCTGCCAGATCAGCTCGAGCGAGCGCAGCGCCCGCAGTACCCGCAGCACCTGAACCACGCGAGCCAGCCGCGCGGCCTGGAACCAGCCGGCGGGAATGCAGGCGAGCAGGTCGAGCCAGCCCCAGCGCATGTAGCGCCACTTGTTCGGCGCGCGGTAGAAGCGTTGGCAGAAATCGACGAAGAAGACGGCGCAGACCACATAGTCCATGTAGCCGAGCAGGCGGGTGATTTCTTGCGGGAGCGAGAAGAACGTATCGGCGACCAGCGCCCCGAGGACGTAGAAGGAGAGCGCGAGGACGAAGAACTGAAACGGCGTGACCGACTCTTTCATCCGCGATGCGTTCATGGGCGATCCGCTGGATGGGAATCCCTGGCGACCCACTCGCGAAAGAGACGGCGGCGCCCCTTTCGTGAATCACTCACGCCGAGCAGGGGCTGGTGGACTGGAGCTTGACGAAGTCGGTGACGAACGTGTCCATCTTTTCGGCGTCGTATTCCTGCAGGCCGCTGATGACCAGTTTCTTGGAGCCGATACCCACGGCCTTGCCGTGACAGCGCATCTCGAACTCCAGATGCGCCTCGCCGCGTTTGCCCTTCACCCCGAGCGTGGCGCCGGCGAAGGCGAGATCCAGATCGCAGGGATCGTGATCTTCGAGGCTGAAGCCCATGCTGTCGTAGATCACCAAGGGGCGCTGCGGATTGAACATGACGCCTTTCTCTTCCAGCAGCGGCTTGAGGTAGTGGGGAAAATTGCGTCCCGAAAAGGCCACGTAGCGTCGCGTGAAGGTCTCGACGGTTGCCGGGTCGCGGATGGTCCAGCCCTCGCGGCGCACGCTCAGATAGCGCTTGCCGGCCTCATCGACCACGTCCACCGTGCCCTCGCCATCCTCGACGAAGCACAGCGTGACGCTGTCACCGACCATGCCGCAGAAATGAAACGTCATGCGCTGGGAGAGGCCGTAGCGCGCGAGCACCAACGCGAACAGGAGATCGCCGGGCACGCAGAAGCGCCGCGCGCAGGGATCGTGGATCGGGTTGAAATCTCCCGCGATTTCCCGCGCGAAGCGACTGGCCTGCTCGGCCGTGATGCAAACCCGATCCGCATCGGTAGAATGAAACTCGTCCAGAAACATAGATAGTCGATCGACACGTCGCGTGGCTGATACGGGAACCCAAGAGGCGCTTTGTATCACAAGCCGCTGTCGAGTTCAGCGTTGCCGTAACATTTCGAGACAAATGACAGTGACCGACCCTGCCGATATTTCCTCGCCTGCCGCGCGTTCCCCGAGCGACCCATGCCCCTGCGGTACGGGACAACCCTATGCCCGATGCTGCCGACCGCTTCATCGTGGCGAAGCGGCTGCCGACTCCCCCGAGCGCCTGATGCGCTCGCGCTACAGTGCCTTCGCCCTCGGTGGGCTCGGTCACTATCTCCTCGATACGTGGGAGCGGGAGAGCCGCCCGGCGCTGAGCGCACGGGCGCTGGACGATACCGACTGTCGCTGGGAGGGCCTCGAGATCATCGCCACCCAAACCGAAGCGACCCGCGGGGTGGTCGAGTTCAAGGCCTATCATCGCCCGCGCCTCGCCCCCGGAGCGCCGCTCGACGTTCTTCACGAGCGCTCTCGCTTTCGGCGTCGCGCCGGTGTCTGGCGCTATCTCGACGGCGTCATCGATCCACCGGCTGCCGCGGTCGCGCGTAACGCGCCCTGCCCCTGCGGTAGCGGCAAGAAGGCCAAGCGCTGCTGTCATGCGTAACGCCGGTCACTGAACCCCGCTCCGACAAGCCGCGGTATCGCACGCCCGGATGCCGGCACCACGACGATCCCGGCGGCGAAGTGGCAGGCGCCGCGTGCGCGGGCTAGGCTGACGGCGTTCTCGAAACCGGCTCGGTTACGGTCATCCTCTTCATCATTCGGTCAGATCCATGGAAACGCCCGACAGCGCGACTCAGTTCTTTACCTCTCTCCAGGCGCGTTTCGGCGAATGGCTCGACGTGCCAGGCTGGATTCTGCTGCCGCTATCGGTGCTGATCTTCGCGGCCATTCTCGATCTCGTCCTGTACTTCACTCTCGGCCGACTCGACCGCCGCCTGCAGCGCTCGCCCCGGCGCTGGGACGATCCGATCATCCATGGGCTGCGCCTGCCGCTGCGCTGGTGGGTCTGGCTGACCGCGCTGTTCGTCGCCATCGGCACCCTGGGCGCCCATTTCGGCATCGGTCAGCTCACGGCCGCCCTCTACAAGATCGGCGCGTTGACGACACTCTTGCTCGTCGCCTGGGGCGGGCTGCGCCTCTTTCGCCGACTCGAGCAGCGTCTGACGTTTCCCCCGGCGCACTGTCACGCCCAACCGGTCGACAAGACCTCGGCCTCGGCGCTGACCAAGATCGTCGGCGCCGTGCTGCTGGTCACCCTGACGCTGATCGGGCTGCAGGTGCTCGGCGTGTCGATGTCGAGCATTCTCGCCATGGGCGGCTTCGGCGGACTGGTCATCGGCTTTGCCGCCCGCGACGTCATGGCCAACTTCTTCGGCGGCATGGTCGTCCATCTGGACAAACCCTTCGTCGTCGGCGACTGGGTTCGCTCGCCCGAGCGGCAGATCGAGGGCATCGTCGAAGACATCGGCTGGCGCCTGACCACGGTGCGGACCTTCGCCGGCCCGCCGCTCTATATCCCCAACGCCTGGTTCAGCCAGATCTCGGTGGAGACGCCGACGCGCATGGTGAGCCGGCGCCTCTGGGAGACCGTAGGGATTCGCTACGAGGATGCCGACAAGATCGAGGGCGTCGTCCAGAACATCCGCGGCGCGCTGCTCAGTCACGAGGAGATCGATCAGGACGAACTGATCACGGTCAACTTCGTGACTTTCGGCCAGTACTCGCTGGACATCATGATCTACGCCTTCACCCACGAGACCGACTGGCAGCGCTTTCACGAGATCAAGCAGGACGTCCTGCTCAAGATTCGCGACATCATCTACGACCACGACGCCCAGCCGGCGATCCCGGCGTCGCGGCTCTATTTCCCCGAGGGCTTCGAGCGCTCGGGATCACGCGACGACAGTGACGATCGGGACGCGGCGAATGGCGAGCGCGCCGACGCTACACGTCAGTCGGATGACCGCGATGACCGCCAAGACGACCGCCAGGGTCAGGAGGATCGGCGAGACGCCAACGACCGCGCCACGCAGCGGCGCGATCGCTCCCAGAAGGCACCTCGTCGCGGCCCTACCGAGGACGACCAGGACGCCGACGCCTGACCCTCTGAGCATTCAGCCTCGTCCTGTCAGCTCGAGCCATGCCGTGGCGAGCCAGGCGCCGGCCGTGTCGATCGCCTCCTCGCTCGCCGCGGCGTAGCCGAGCACCAGCCCCGGTCGACCCGGGGTTTCGAGGTAGAAACGCGACAGCGGCGAGAGCTGAATGCCCGCCTTTCGCCCGCGAGCGACCAGCGCTTCTTCCAGCTCGAGCGAGTCGACCCCCGCCACCAGATGCATGCCCGCCTGCCCATCGGAAAGCGAGAGTCCTTTCTCTACCGCCGGCGCCAACGCCGCTCGTAATCGGGCCTGACGACCGCGATAGCGCTCGCGCATGCGTGCGACGTGGCGTCCGAAGTGGCCCTCGGCCATGAAGTCAGCGAGCGCCGCCTGGATCACGTACTGCCCCTCGCGATGCAGCCGCGCATTGGCGCGCCGGAAGGGTTCGACCAGTGCCGGCGGCAGCACCAGATAGCCCAGCCGCATGCCCGGATAGAGCACCTTGCTGAAAGTGCCGACATAGATCACCCGCGCATCCTCGCGCAGCCCCTGCATCGCCGCGATGGGCGCGCTGGCGTAGCGAAACTCGCTGTCGTAGTCGTCCTCGATGATCCAGGCGTCGTGGCGCTTTGCCCGTTCGAGCAGTGCCGCACGCCGGGGCAGTGAGAGCGTGACGCCACTGGGATACTGGTGCGACGGGGTGACGTAGATCAGCCTGGGCTCGGGCGCGTTCGCGGGCAGCGACGCCACGTTCATGCCCGCCTCGTCCACCGGCACCGGCGTCATCGCGAGTCCCGCCGAGTGAAAGCACGCCTGTGCCCCGCCGTAGCCGGGCTCCTCCATCCAGACGCTGTCGCCGGGGTCCGCCAGCAGTCGCGCGATCAGCTCGAAGCCCTGCTGCGCCCCCTGGGTGATCAGGATGCGTCCCGCCTCGCACCGCACCGAACGCGACAGCCGCAGATAGTCGCAGAGCGCCTCTCGCAGCGCCGGCAGACCGCCCTCGGTCGGGTAGTCGAACCAGGCCGCGGGGGCGCGCTGCTGGTGGCGACGCAGCAGCCGCTGCCAGCGCTCTCTCGGCAGGCAATCGAGCGCCGGCACGCCGGGAGCGAAAGCGGCGTGTCGCTCGCCGAGCGTGGCGCTGAAGTCGAGGATGCGCGCGCCGCGCTGCGAGAGCCGCGCCGAAGGCGTCTCGCTCGAATCCGGAACGTCGCGCGTCGGCTGCCAGTCCGCGACGAACACGCCCGCCCCCGATCGGGCGAGCAGGAATCCCTCCGCGATCAACCGGTCGATGGCCGTCAGCACGGTATTGCGGCCGAGCCCCAGGGCAGCGGCGAGCCGTCGCGACGACGGCAGCGCGCAGCCCGGCGCCAGCCGCCCCTGCTGGATCAGCTCGCGAAGCGCGACGTAGAGCCGCTGCGACAGCGTCTCGTGGGAAGGCTCGGCAAACCGCATGCCCAGCGCCTCGATGATCCAGAGTCGGGTGTCGTTGGCCTGTCTCACCGGTTCCTCCCATTCGGCTGCAATTGGCTCTTACCACAGAACCACTATCGCGGCACTCTCGACGCAATGCCAGCGCTGCCACTCGACGAGCGCTCGCATGGCCGACCGTTCACCGCCCCACCGATGGAGTGCCCCATGATCGCGACCCGCCCTGCCGCTCGAGACGATCTCGACAGCCTCGTCCCGCTGGTCGACGCCTATCGCCGTTTCTACGACCAAGCCACGAATTTCGACGGCACGCGGGACTTCATGCGCTCGCGCCTGGCCAATGGCGACGCCGAGATCCTGCTGGCCTCCGATAACGCCGCCGGAGACGCGCGTGCCGTAGGCTTCGCGCAACTCTTCCCGCTACCTTCCACCGCCGATCTCGCCCCGCGCTGGATCCTCAACGACCTCTTTGTGAAGCCCGAGGCCCGCCGGCGCGGCGTGGGTACGACACTGCTGGAGGCCGCCCACGAGCACGCCGCGAGCCGCGGCGTGCCCAAACTGATGCTGCGCACCCAGGTCGGCAACGTCGCCGCCAAATCGCGCTACGAGGCGCTCGGCTGGCAGCGCGACGACGCGTTCGATACCTATGTGCTGACCGTGCGGCCGTAGATTCGATCTCGGCTCGCTCGCCCCCTATCGATTCGAATCGCTTCTTCCCGCTACCACTCGGGTTCTCATTTCCACCCTGGAGCTTGCCATGACCCCTGCCTCCCGCGTTCTCGATACCCCGCCCGCCTACCCTGACGTCATGCCCGCGGCCATGGCGAAAAAGCTCGCGCTGCACACCGACGCCTGGGATCTGGCGGTGGATCTCGCCGCCGAAGTCGAGACACTGGTCGTCATCGACACCCGTTCGCCGTCGCACTACGCCGCCGGCCATATTCCCGGGGCGATCAGCCTGCCCCACGTCGACATGACGGCCGAGCGGCTGGCCAAGCTCGCGACCGATCGCGTCTATGTCTGCTACTGCGACGGCATCGGCTGCAACGGCTCGACCCGCGGCGCGTTCAAGCTCGCGAGCGCCGGGTTTCGAGTCAAGGAACTGCTGGGCGGTCTGGACTTCTGGCGGCGCGACGGCCACCCGGTCGCGACCGGAATCGACCCTGGCTCGCTGCGGCCGGACGAGATCGCGAACTGCGGTTGTGGAGCGACAACATGAGCGAGACGACGAACCGCTACGGCCAGCCGGTGGGAACCGCCATCATCGGCTGGCAAGCGCCACCGGCGCCGGCCGCGGTCAGGCTGAGCGGACGCTTCGGCGCCCTCGAACCGCTCGACGCCGTGCGCCACGGCCCCGCCCTCTGGCGGGCCTGGCAGCAGAGCGATCCGGCGATCGCGGCAGACGATGACGCCGGCGCTCGCTGGACCTATCTCGGCGGTCGCCCCTTCGACGACGAGGCGGGCTGTCTCGCCTGGCTCGCGTCGATGAGCGCCGAAAGCGACCCGCTCGCCTTTGCCATCGTCGACGCCGATGGCCACGCGCTCGGCATGGCGGCCTATCTGCGAATCGATACGACCAATGCCAGCCTGGAGATCGGGCATCTCAACTTCTCCCCCGAACTTGCGCGCACGGCGCTGGCCAGCGAGTCCCTGATGCAACTGATCGCCCACGCCTTCGCGCTCGGCTATCGCCGGGTGGAGTGGAAGTGCGATGCGCTGAACGCCGCCTCACGACGCGCCGCCGAGCGGCTGGGCTTTCGCTTCGAAGGCGTGTTTCGCCAACACCGCGTAGTGAACGGGCGCAATCGCGACACGGCCTGGTTCTCCATCGTCGATGCCGAGTGGCCCGAGCTCCGGGCGATTCAACGGGCCTGGCTCGCCCCGGAGAACGTCGATGACTACGGCCATCAGCGGCAATCGCTGTCGACGATCGCCGCCAGCTTTCACGAGTCAGGGGGCTGAGCCATGCATCAACCCCGCCAGTTCCGAATCGGCGATCCCAGTGCTCTCGCCCAGGCCATCGACGACGCCCCCTTCGCCACGCTGATCACCTCGGGTAGGGATGGCGGCATCGACGCCGATCATCTGCCGCTGCTGCGCGACGCCAGTGCAATGGCCGCCGCCGGCGAGCGCCTTCTGGGCCACGTCGCTCTCGCCAACCCGCTGGCCGAGCGGCTGAATGAGGCGGGAGCCATCGAGGCGATGGCGATATTCCACGGCCCGCAGGCGTATATCACCCCCACCTGGTATCCGGCCAAACGCGAACACGGGCGCGTCGTCCCCACCTGGAACTATCAGGTGGTGCACGTTCACGGCGTCGTGAAGCGTATCGACGATGCCGACTGGCTCGACGCCCATGTCAAAAGCCTGACCGAGCGCTTCGAGCGCGCGCAGCCGTCACCCTGGTCGGTCACCGACGCCCCGAGCGACTTCGTCGCCAAGCTGTGTGGCGCCATCGTCGGCGTCGAACTCGTCATCACGCGGATCGAGGGCAAGCGCAAGGCGAGCCAGCACAAGCCGCTTGCCGAACGCCAAGCGATCCGTCGCGGACTGCGCGCGCAGGGCCATAGCGAAGACGACGCCCGCTGCCTCAGCGGCGTTTGAGGCTTGGCGACTACGCGGCGCTGCGCGACACCCCGTCGCTGGACCTCGCCCGCCAGCGGCGTAAAATATGTCGCGTTCGTTTCCGTACCCCTCGGTACCCCACCCGGTCCGCCCTTTACGCGGGCGACTGCCTGGAGCCATCGCATGTCCCCAACCGATCGACCGATCGTGGTCGCGGCGTTGTACCGCTTCGTGACCCTCGATGACTACGAATCCCTGCGCGAGCCGCTGCTCGAGGAGATGAAACGCCTCGACGTCAAAGGCACGCTGCTGCTCGCCGCCGAAGGCATCAACGGCACCGTCTCCGGCACGCGTGACGCCATCGACGCCCTGCTCGACTGGCTCAGACGCGACGAGCGCCTCGCCGGGCTGGACCACAAGGAGTCCTACGCCGAGGCGCACCCGTTCTATCGCACCAAGGTGAAATTGAAGCGCGAGATCGTCACCATGGGTGTCGACGAGGTCGACCCCAATCACCGCGTCGGCACCTACGTCGAACCCCAGGCGTGGAACGCGCTGATCGACGACCCGGAAGTGCTGGTGATCGACACCCGCAACGACTACGAGGTCGCCATCGGCAGCTTCGAGGGGGCGATCGACCCGGAGACCCGCTCGTTCCGCGAATTCCCCGAGTACGTTCGCGAGCACTACGATCCCGCCCGGCACAAGAAGGTGGCGATGTTCTGCACCGGGGGTATCCGCTGCGAAAAGGCATCGAGCTTCATGCTCAACGAGGGGTTCGAGGAGGTCTTTCACCTCAAGGGCGGGATTCTCAACTATCTGGAGAAAGTGCCGGAGGCCGAGACCCGCTGGCGCGGAGACTGCTTCGTCTTCGATAACCGGGTGACGGTGCGTCACGACCTCACCGAGGGCGAATACGACCAGTGTCACGCCTGTCGTCGGCCGATCTCGGCGGAGGATAAGGCCTCGGACAAGTACTCGCCGGGCGTGAGCTGCCCCCACTGCTGGGATTCGCTATCGGAAAAGACCCGTGCCGGGGCCCGCGAGCGTCAGCGCCAGATCGAGCTTGCCAAGGCGCGCAACGAGCCGCACCCCATCGGCCGCGATCCGCGCAGGCCGCTCGACGACAGGACCTGAGACGCCGGGCGACACGCGACGTCTCATCGGGCGACGGGGCGTCAGCGTACGCTTGCGAGAATCGACTCGCGGCTCGCGGCGGGAAGCAGGCCGTAGCCGGTGAGCTTGGCGAAGAAGCGCGCCATGCGCCGATCGATCTTTTTACGGGCAAACCACGGCCAGACGTTCGCCAGCGGCAGAAAGTCAGGATTGGAGACACCGTCGATCAGCCACAGCCGAAGGCTGTCATCGCCGCGTCGCTGACAGACGATGTTGCGGTCGTTGATGTCGGAGGGAACGATCCACTGCGCACGGAGGTAGCGGTAGAGCCGCTCGAGCTCGGCGCGAAAGGCGGCAGTCTCGAACCAGCCGGTGTCACCGCGGTCGCGCCACTGGCGAATCGTCTGAGAGAGTTCGCCGTCGGCATCCCGTATCAGCGCGAAGACCAGCCCTTCCCCGCGATCCGTCTCGAGCGTGCCGTAGTAGGCCGGCACGCGCTGCCAGTCCGTCATGCCGCGGCGTGCGAGGCGCTCGAAGTAAGCCTTTTCGCGGGCATTCTGCTCGCTGCCCCGCTCGGGAAAGCGCGCCACCTTGATACAGCGGTCGGGATGATCCGGATGGCGATAGACCGCCCGGTCGTTGCCGTGGGCGAGCTCCGTCGCCGACGAAAGAGAGAGCATGCAAACCTCGATGTGACGCGACGATGACAGCCGCATGAAATCGGTATGACGCCAGAGGATAGCGTGATAATCCCCGGGTTTCATGCCACGCCAAGGCTTTCGACGGCGTCACGCCGGCCGCATCCACTTCTGCCACAGCTCGCACACTCGCTGACGATGCGTGACGAAAGCGCTCTCGTCGACGAGACTGCCGGATTTGGCCAGCGCCGCGCGGTGTGTCGCGTCGCGGTAGGCGAGATAGGCCGCCTGCAGATCGCGCGCCTCGTCTTCGGGCAGCCGCGCACGCTCCGCCAGCGCATCCAGAATGCGCATGTTGTCGGTGACCTCCAGCAGCGCCGGTGTCTCGTGGGACAGCGCCAGCACCGCGTACTGGTTCATGAACTCGATATCCACCAGGCCGCCGTCGTCCTGCTTGAGATGAAAGCGCCCCGCCGCTCGCGCCTCGCCGCCGCTGCCCAGGTGATCGCGCATCTTGGCACGCATCTCGATCACCGCCTGACGCAGCGCCTCGTCATCGCGCTTCTGGCCCAGAATCTCCGCGCGCACGCTGGCGAACCGCTCGCCGAGCGCGACGCTGCCCGCTACCGGGCGCGCCCTCACCAGTGCCTGGTGCTCCCAGGTCCACGCCTCCCGGCGCTGATACTCGGCGAACGCCTCCATCGAGGAGACCAGCAGGCCGGCGCTGCCCGAGGGGCGCAGGCGCAGGTCGACTTCGTAGAGCGTGCCGCTCGGGGTGGTGACCGTCAGCAGGTGGATGATGCGCTGGCCCAGCCGGGTGAAGAAGACCACGTTGTCGATCGACTTGGCGCCGTCGGTGACGCCCCGCGGCGCGGCGTCGTAGAGAAAGACGACGTCGAGATCCGAGCCGTAGCCGAGCTCGATGCCGCCGAGCTTGCCGTAGCCGACGATCGAAAACGCCGCTTCGCGCTCACCGTCGCGGGGGGCGGGACGGCCGTAGCGCGCGGTGAGCGAGCGCCACGCCATCTGCAGCACGCTCTCCAGTATCACCTCGGCGATGGCGGTCAGATAGTCGCTGACCTTCATCAGCACCCGGCCACCGGCGACGTCGGAGGCGGCGACGCGCAGCACCTGGGTCTGCTTGAACACTCGCAGCACCTCCAACTGGCCTTCGTCGTCGTCTTCCGGCACCCGCGCCAGTGCCTGACGCAGCTCGTCAGCCAGCCGCGCCTTGTCCGCCGGGGAGTAGAGCGTCGCCGGCGTGAGCAGTTCGTCGAGCAGGATCGGATGGCGTGCCAGCTGCTCGGCGATCCACGGGCTGGCGCTGCAGAGCTTGAGCAGCGCCGGCAGCACCTGCGGGTTCTCGCGCAGCAGCGAGAGATAAGCGGTACGCCGCAGCACCGCCTCGATCAGCGGCAGGACCCGCTCGAATGCCAGACTCGGCGAGTCGCTCTCGGCGGCGGCCTGCAGCAGTAGCGGCATCACCGTTTCGAGCCGCTCGAAGCCGATGCGCTGCATGGCGCGCACGCCACGGGCGTCGCGAAAGGCGGCCAGCCGGCGCTGCGTCTCGGGCAGCGAGAAGCCGGCCTTTGCCAACAGTTCTTCGCTCGTGGACTCGTCGAGCTCGCCGCGCCAGAGCTGCCCCCAGAGCGTGAGGGCGCGATCCCGCGCGTCGGTGCCGCCGGACCCCGTCGTCTCGTCCTGATTCTCGGCGCGGTCGTCGTCCGTATCGCTCTCCTCGGGATCGGCGACGACCGCATCGAAATGGTGGCGTACCCGCCCCCGCGCGGCCTCGAGCGCGGCAAGAAGCGCTTCCCAGTCGGGAAAGTCGAGCGCCATCGCCAGCCGGGCGCGGTCGGTCTCGCTTTCCGGCAGCTTCTGCGTCTGTCGGTCGTGCTGCGCCTGCAGTGCATGCTCGAGATCGCGCAGAAAGACGTAGTCGTCGTGGAGTTCGGTCACGACCGCTTGGGGCAGCAGCTCAAGTTCGACCAGACAGCGCATGGCGCGCTCCAGCGAGCTGACCTGCAGCTCGGTGTCGCGTCCGCCGCGAATGAGCTGGAACGCCTGGACCACGAACTCCACCTCGCGAATACCGCCGCGGCCGAGCTTGATGTTGTCGTCGCGCCCGAGGCGTTTGACCTCACGATGGATCAGCGACTTCATCTCACGCAGGGACGCGATCGCGCCGAAATCCAGATACCGGCGGTAGATGAACGGCTTGAGCGCGTCGAGCAGCGCCTCGCCCGCTGCCGTGTCACCGGCGATGGGCCGCGCCTTGAGCATGGCGTAGCGCTCCCACTCCCGGCCCTGATCCTGATAGTAGGCCGTCAGCGTATTGAAGCTGCCCACCAGCGGGCCGCCGTCGCCGAGCGGGCGCAGGCGCATGTCGACCCGGAACACGAAGCCGTCGGCGGTGATCGCATCCAGCGCGGCGATCAGCTTCTGGCCCAGCTTGGTGAAGTACTGCTGGTGGTCGTACTGACGCTCGCCGCCCTGGCTCGTGCCCTTCTCGGGGAAGGCGAAGATCAGATCGATATCCGAGGAGAGGTTGAGCTCGCCGGCGCCGAGCTTGCCCATGCCGAGCACCACCAGCCGCTGCGCCTCGCCGCTCTCCCGCGGCTGCGGCGTCCCCCAACGCTTGGCGAAATGGCGCTCGAGCCAGACCAGCGCGCCTTCGACGCACACCTCCGCGAGTGCCGACACCGCCGCCGCCGTCTGCCACATGCCGCCGCCGTCAAGGTCGCGCCAGACGATGCCCAGCATCCGCGTCTGACGGAATCGGCGCAGCGCCGCGTGAAGCCCCGCCTCGTCTTCCTCGCCGTCGAGCGACTCGGCGAGGGCGGCTTCGAGTGCCTCCCGGCTCGGCGCGGCATCCAGCTCGCCGCTGTCGCGCAGCGCGAGCAGTCGCGTCGGGTCGTGGGTCAGCGTCTCGAGGGCGAAATCCGACAGCACCACCGTTCGTAGCAGGGCCTGGCGCCTGTCGTCACCCAGCTCACGCCAGGCGGCGACGGTGGCTTCCTCTTCGCAGGAGGCGATCGCCTCTCGCAGGCGCCGCTCGGCCGCCTCGCGCGCCTCGCCCAGCTCGTCGGGAAACGCCGGCTCGGCGAACCATTCAGCGTCGAGATCGTGCGACTCGGGTGGCGGCATCGGGAACTCCATGGCGAAAGCGGGAATGACAGGGTTCGGTGGGCCAGCATAGCGAATGCGCCAAATCGGGCCAATGCAGGAAATCGAGGCGAAATGCCGCGAAGTCGCGGCGAAACGCCGGCTTGCCACCAAGGTTGTATTACATCCTACAAAATGACCGGGTATACCTGCGTCACACGCTCGCGAATCACGCCGTCGTTAATCCCGACGGCGGCGCCGATGGTCGAATCCTTCGCCGACTCACAACCTGGAGACGCCGCATGATCGTTGACCAGCGCACTTACACCATGGTGCCCGGAAGGCTGAACGCCTTTCTCGAACTCTACGAACGCGAAGGCCTGCCGATCCAGCGACGCCATCTCGGCGAGCCGATCGGCTACTTCACCGTCGAGACCGGACCGCAGAATCAGGTGGTGCATCTCTGGGGCTACGCCAGCGCCGCCGAGCGCGAGCAAAAGCGCGGCGACATGGAGAAAGACCCCGACTGGATCGCCTATCGCCGCAAGAGCGCGGAGGCCGGCAACGTGCAGTACCAGGAGAACAAGCTGCTGCGCTCCGTCTCCTTCTCGCCGCTTTGAGGCGTCGAGCCGAATCACGAACCACGAACCACGACCGCAATCCAGCCACGGGGAACGCCTCATGACACTCAAGACGCTCTGTCTCGGACTCACCGCACTGACCGCTCTCTCCGCCGGCGCCGTTCAGGCCGACTACCCGGAACGCGACGTCAGGGTGATCGTGCCCGCCGCCGCCGGGGGCGGCACGGACGCCATCGTGCGCAAGATCTCCAACATCGCCGAGGAGTCGCTGCCGGTCTCGATGTACGTCGAGAACGTCGAGGGCGGGATGACGGCGACGGGTCTGCTGCAGCTGATGAAGGCGCGTCCGGACGGCCAGACCATCGCGGCGATCACCTACGACAGCATCATCACCATCCCGTGGAAGAACATGCTGCCCGGTTTCACCATGGACAAGATGCGCATGATCGCGCGTATTACCAGCGAAGCGGACGCGATCACGGTCTCCGAGAGTGCGCCCTTCGAGACGTTCGAGGAGCTGATCGCCGCCGCCAAGGAGAATCCCGGCAGCATCCGCGTCGGCGTGCAGAACATGGGTGCGCGAACCCACCTCACCATGCTGCAGCTCCAGGAACTCACCGGCACCGAGTTCAAGATCGTCTCCTACGACAACAGCGCGGCGACGCAGAAAGAGGCGCTGCTCAACGGCGAGGTCGACGCCGTGGTGACGAGTCTCGGCGACCTCGCGCCGCTGATCGAATCCGGCCAGGCCCGCGGTCTGGTGGAATTCACCGACACGCAGAACGAGGGCTTCCCCGACGTGCCGCCGGTCACCGAAACCGACACCGGCATCGATCTCGAAATGGGTAGCTTCATCGTGCTGGTCGCGCCGGCGCGCACGCCGGACGACGTCGTCGAGACCCTCGAAAGCACCTATCACGAGGCTTATGAAAGCGACGAGTTCCAGCAGTGGCTGGAGCAGATCGGCGTCACGCCGGCCTGGCTCGGCGCCGGCGACGTGACCGAGTGGGCGAACGAGACCCAGCAGCAGCTCTTCACCACCATGGACGATCTGGTCGAACAGGGCGTGCTCGAGAAGTAACCGTCGTGCCAGCGGCGATCCCCGCGCCGGGGTCGCCGCGCCCAACCCCTCGGCTCCCCCGAGATTCCACCATCGCCTCGTGCCGGCCATCCGCTCGGCCCGGGGCGCGCTTCGGAGATACGCCACCATGCCCTCGAGACACGCTCTCCGATCCCGCCTGCTCGACGGCGAGTTCGTGCTGCCGGCGATCCTCGCGGTCGTCACCCTGATCTATCTGATCTCCGCTCTCGAGCTCGGCCCGCCCATGCGTGGCGGCAACATGACGGCCTCGTTCTTTCCCATCGCCACGGCGATCGTGGTGCTGATCGCCCTCGTCGTCGCCATGGTCAGCGCGCTGCGCGCCAGACCCGAAGCCCCCGAACCCGCCGCTGCCGCTTCGACGCAGGCCGGGGAAGAAGGCCGGGACGATGCGCCGGTCGCCAGGCGCTACGTTGGCCTCACGCCGGGGGCGATCGGGGTCATCGTGCTGACGGCGGGCTATCTGCTGGCATTCGATCTGATCGGCTATTTCGTCGCCACTTTCGTCTACGTACTGCTGCTGACCGGGCTCTTCAGCGGCGGCCTGCGACAGCAGTGGGTGTCGAAGCTGGTCGCCACGGTGGCCATCACGCTCGCCGGCTACCTGCTGTTCGAGGTCGTCTTCCAGGTTCGACTGCCTACGCTCTGGAGCCAGTGATCATGGATACCCTTTCCGGCCTGATGGGCGGCTTCGCCGCCCTCGCCAACCCCGAAACCCTGCTCTACATGATCGGGGGCTTTCTCATCGGCACCTTCTTCGGCGCCGTGCCGGGGCTTACTTCGGTACTCGCGATCGCGCTGCTGCTGCCGCTGACCTACAGCCTCGACGTCACCACGGCGCTGGTCGCCTGCGCCAGTATCTTCATGGCCGGCATGTGCAGCGGCAGCATCACCGCCACCACGATCAACATTCCCGGCGCCCCTTCATCGATGATGACGGCGCTGGAGGGCTATCCGATGCAGCAGCGCGGCGAAGGCGCCAAGGCGCTGGGTCACGCGGCACTCGGCTCGATGATCGGTGGCTCGGTGGGGGCGCTGCTGCTGATGGTGGTGGCACCGCTGGCGGCGGACGTCGCCCTGCTCATCCGCACCCCGGGCAAGTTCTCGCTGATCGCCTTCGCCCTGATCGTGATCATCATTTCCCAGCGCGGCTCGGTCACCAAGGGCATGATCGCTACGCTCCTGGGCGTGATGATCGCCACCATCGGTATCGATGTGGTCCAGCCGCTGGCGCGCTTCACCTTCGGCACCAGCACGCTGGTCCAGGGCATCGACATGATGCCGCTGATCATCGGCACCTTCGCCATCAGCGAGCTTCTGATCCAGGCGGACAGCCGCAGCACGCGCACCGTCGACCCGGGCATGATCAAGGCCGCCCCGGTGCGCCGCCGCGACTTCGTCCCGCCGCTCGCCGAGATCCGCGAAATCGGGTTCGTGCGCTACCTGAAAAGCGCGGTGATCGGTTACGCGGTGGGTATCCTGCCGGGCGCCGGCGGCTCGATGGCCGCCTTCGTCTCCTACGCCGAGTCGATGCGTTCGTCGAAACATCCCGAGCGCTACGGCAAGGGCAATCCGGAGGGCATCGCCGCCGCCGAGTGTGCCAACAACTCGATGTGCGGGGGCGCCTTCGTTCCCATGCTGACCTTCGGCATTCCGGGCGACCCGACCACCGCCATCGTCCTCGGCGTCCTGGTCATCAATGGGCTCCAGCCCGGGCCGCAGTTCATGACGCAGCAGCTCGATCTGATCGCGCCGATGTTCGCCTCGCTGTTCGTCAGCGCCCTGATACTGATTCCGCTGACGCTCTACCTGCTCGGCCCCTACTTTCTCAAGATCGTGTCGATCCGCCGCGACGTGCTCTACTCGAGCATCGCGATCGTCGCCCTGGTGGGCAGCTACGTGGCGACCTACTCGACTTTCCAGATGGCGCTGGCGCTGGTCTTCGGCGTGCTCGCCTACTTTCTGCGCCGCCAGAAGTATCCCATCGTCTGCCTGCTGCTGGGCTTCGTGCTCGGCCCGAGCCTGGAGGAGTACTGTCGCCGCTCGCTCTCGATCAACGACGGCAACCCGCTGATCTTCTTGACCAGTCCCGACAGTCTCTTCTTCATCGCGCTGACGCTGGTGTTCTTCTACTTCATGGTGATCCGCAAGCCCAAGGATCACGGCCTCGGGCCTACCCCTGCATAACCCCGCTCATCGTTGGGTGACGTCCCGAACGCCGACACCCCCTGGCCGCATCGCGGTCGGGGGGTGTCGTGAGCGTTCGGCAATTCAGGCGGTTCGGCTAGAAGAAGACCTGTAGCGTCGTCCCCGCCACCCAGGCGTCGTCGACGTCGTCCACCGCGGAAGGATCGACGACGTACTGCAGGTTGGGGCGCACGGTGAGATAGGGCGTCAGGTTGACGCTGTAGTAGAACTCCGCATCGTACTCGTGGCCCTGATTCGGCAGCGGCGTCAGCGAACCGGCGGGCGTGGCGTTGTAGTAGTCGACATAGTCGTTAACGTCGTCATTGACGTGCAGATAGGCAAGGCCAACACCGAGATCGTCCTGCGGGCGGGCGTCGAACGGGCCTTCGTACATCGCGCCGACGGCGAAGTAACGATCGATTCCTGCCGTATCGCCGTGGTTGACATTGCCCATGCTGAACAGTGTCAGGCCGCGTTCGGCATCGCCGCCACGCCGTGTCACCTGCTGCTCCACCACGTAGAAGAGGCCGCTGCTGGTGTCGTTGGTGCTGTCGGCGTCGCGGGGGCCGTAGGCGCGATTCTCGACGTTGTTGTAGTAGTAGCCGAGCTTGTAGGCGCCCGGCAGGCCGTTCAGCTTGGGCGTGAAGCCGAGCTCCATCGGATAGAGTGTGCCTTCGCTACCGCTGGTGCGCAGGTCGAAGCCATCGTTCTCCAGATTGCTGTCGTTGATGTCGAAGGCGCCGACCTGGGCGTACCAGTCGGGCGCGAAATCGGCACGAACCACCGCCGCCCACTGCGAGATCGGCCAGTTGTAGATGTTGTTGCCCCAGTTGCCGGGCTGATTGCTGCCGAGCGCGAGGTTCTGGAAGTGGTTGTCGAAGACCGCGAAGTCGTCGCCGAAGGGAATGCGGCCGAGCTTGACCGCCAGACGTTCATCGAAAAACCGCTGCTGGTACCAGAGTTGGGTGATGCGTGTCACCGGACCGCGGCCCTGCACTTCCTGCACGTTGGAGCCGCCGACGATGGCATCGGGGTCGCTCATGCGATCATTGGTCGTGTGTCCGTTGCGATTGGTCAGCGTGACCTGGAAGACCGCATCCGGAATGTCGGCGAGGCGGTCGAGATCGAACTGCGCGCCGGCGGTGAACTGATCGGCGTACTTGGTGACATGGCTGTCGTGATAGCCGCCGTCGAGTAGCGTCGCCGACTCGCCGACGTAGTTGAAGTCGAAATCGATACCCGCGTCGTGGAGTGCCGGCCGCGTGCCGTTCCAGTTACCGAAAAGATATTTGCCATCGGCGGAGAACGGCTCCTCGGCATGAGCGCTACCGGTAACCGCAACGACGCCCAGCATCAGCCACGGCGCGACCCGACGTTTCGGCCATTCCCGGCCACTCTCGTTCCCGCATCCCTGCCCCACATTACGCATATGACTTCCTGTCTAAACTTTAATTAGCCTGTTATCGGTCAGAGGAATGATAAAGACCGGGTCGCGCGGTGTGAAACGTAAAACCGCCTGAATCGGCATTTATTAGACGAAAGATTGAGTCGAGTAGCGGACGATCGTGCAAGCGTCACCCAGGTCGCTTTCGGTGGGGTCAGGGACATTGCCGACACCGCCAGCGGGCGCCAGACTCGGCGAACGCCACAGAGGATCGCGCCATGCCCCACACCGTGGATCTATTCATCTATCCCGGCTGCCAGCTGCTCGATGCCAGCGGCCCCTGGCAGGTCTTTGCCACGGCCGATCGCGAGGGCAAGCCAGCACGCTACGGGCTGCCGCCCAGCGTCTATCGCGCCCGCTTCGGTCACGGCGACGTGGCGCATGGGGACGTCTCGTGACAGCGAAGTCCAGGACCTCGCTTCCTCCCACGGTCTGGGGGCTGGCGCTGTGTCAGGCGCTGCTGACCACCGGTAGCGTGCTGCTGATCGCGGTGAGCCCACTGGTCGGCGCCTGGCTTGCGCCGTCACCCATTCTCTCCACCCTGCCCGTCGCGACACAGCTGGCCGGTTTGACCGCCGCGACACTACCTGCCGGCTATTTGACGGCGAGATGGGGGCGCAAGCGAGCCTTCGTCATCGGCAATCTAATCGGTCTGGCGGGGGTGGGCCTGTGCGGACTGGCCCTGCTCGAGGCGTCTTTCATCGGCTTCGTCATCGGCACGCTGGGGATCGGGGCGAGCATCGCTACCGGCATGCTCTATCGCTTCGCGGCGGTGGACGTGGTGGGGCCGGAGCAGCGCGATAGCGCGCTGAGCTGGGTCATGGCCGGCGGCGTCATCGCCGCCTTCGCCGGCCCCTGGCTGGCTCGCCACCTTCGCGATCTGTTCGCCACCGAGTTTCTGGGCGCTTTCGCCGGTCTCGCAGCGCTTTACGGACTGGCGCTTTTGATTCTGCTGCGTCTACGGCTGCCGGGCAGTGTTACCCGCGGCCTGACCGCTACCCAACCTTCACGCCCGCCGGGCGCGGTTCGGCGCCGGCCGGCACTGGTCGCCGCCGTGCTCTGCGCCGCGCTGGGTTACAGCGTCATGAACCTGGCAATGACGGCGACGCCGCTGGCGATGACGGCGGCACGCCACGACTTCGGACACGTCGCCGATGTCATTCAGTGGCACATGCTGGCGATGTTCGCGCCCTCCTTCGTCACCGGACGCTTGATTCGACGCCTCGGTCATCCGCGGATGATCGCCGCAGGCGCGCTCTGCCTGCTGATGAGCCTGGGTTGTTCGCTGCTCGCGCCGGCACTCGTCGGGTTTATCGCCGGGCTCGTTCTGCTGGGGCTGGGTTGGAACTTCACGTTTCTGGCGGCGAGCGCCTGGCTGACGACGCTGCACGGCGCCATCGAGGCGCCGCGACTGCAGGCGATCAATGACTTCAGCGTCTTCTCGCTGGCCGCGATTGCGGCGCTGATGGCCGGGCCGCTCCAGTCGTGGCTGGGCTGGCAGGTCGTCAACCTGCTGCTGGCACTGCCGGTACTCGTGCTGCTCGCGCTGGCCCTTCGCCACGCCCGATCGTCGCCCACCCAGGCACCATCGGCCAAGGCGTCTCGTCTCCGCTAGCCCGGCGCCTAGCGTCCCGCTGCGGCCAGGAACTCGCGGGTACGCGTCTCGGGCGCTCTCGTGACGAGGCTCGCGGCGACGTACAGCACCAGCGCCACCGGTAGCGCCCAGATGCCCGGCGGCAGGCCCAGCGGCTTGATGCCGGTCGCGTAGAGCGCGATCACCGCTGCACCGCCGCCAATGATGCTCGCCAGCGCGCCGACGGCCGTTCCCCGACGCCAGTAGAACGCCCCGATGATCGGCGGGACGACCACGACGAGCCCGGTGGAGGCGGCAACGGAGAGCACCGCGATCAGGTCGAGCTGGAGTTCGGCGAACATCAGCGCGAGCAGGGCGATCACCGGCAGCACCCACTTGCCCACCCGGAGCTGGCGCGCCTCGCTCGCCGTCGGCGAGAGGTTGGCGTAGACGTCCCGCGAGACCATCGAGGAGAGCGTGAGCATGATCGAGTCGATGGTCGAGACGGCGGCGGCGAGGATACCCACCATCACGATCACGCCGAGTATCGGCGGCACATGCTCGGAGGCCAGCAGCGTGGGCGTCGCCAGATCCGACTGCACAAGCCCCGGAAACGCCACCAGCGCCGAGAACCCCCACAGCACCGACACCAGGGTGTAGACGAAGCCGAAGACCAGAAAGCCGATCAGCATCTGGCGCATCGATCTGAGCGAGGCCGGCATGAACAGCCGTTGGCTGACCTGCGGGTTGGAGAGGCTGAAGAAGAACCAGGGAAGAGTGAGGCCGAGAAAGGTGGTCAGGCTGAAAAGTCCCGAGCCGGGCACGGTCAGCGCCTCCGGGTGCTCGGTGGCCAGCGTATCGAAGAGCGCAGCGAACCCGCCGAGCGACTCCACCACCAGCAGCGCGACCAGCGTGGACGCCACGATCATGAACAGCGCCTGCAGCGAATCGGTCCACATCACCGAGCGAATCCCGGCAATGAACGAAAACAGGATCGCCAGGATCGCGGCGACCACCACCCCCGTGGTGAACGTGATCGCCCCGCCGCTCATCCCGGCGAGCAGGTAGCCGACGCCGGCCAGCTGCACCGCGGCATACGGGATCAAGAATAGACAGCTCGCCAGCGCGGTGGCGATGGCGACCCGGCGATCGGCATAGCGGTGGCCCAGCATCTCGCTGGGCGTGACATAGCCGAACCGCTTGCCCACGGCCCAGAATTTGGGGCCGAAGATCGCCACCAACGAGACGCCGGCGAAATAGACGATCTCGAAACCGAACGCGCCGACGCCACCGGCGTAGGTCAACCCGGCCAGGCCGACCATCATGAAGGCACTATAGGTGGTGGCGCTGTAGCTCAGCGCGGAGACGAAGCCGTTCATCTGGCGGTTGCCGAGGAAGAATCCCGACATGTCCACCCGCGCGCCGTTGGTGCTGTCCGAGCGCGACAGAAAAGCGATGGCGAGGCCGAGCAGGAGATAGACACCGACCGCCGCCCAGATGAGACTCAGCGACATCGGTCACTCCTCGAATCGGTCGTCGAAATCGGCAGTCATCAGCACGTTGAGGGCGATGATCGCCACCCCGGCCACCCCCCAGAAGAGGAAGCTGCCGTACCAGTGGGCAATGCCCGTCAGGGGTCCATAGGGGACGACGTAGCAGAGTCCTACCACCGCCCAGACGGCCCATTGGTAATGGCGTGCGTTCATCGACGTTCCTCTCGTGCTCCAAAGATCGGGATGTCGGCGAGAAGCTCACGCCGCCGCAAGAGAGTGCCGGGCCGAGAAGGAAATGTCACCTGCAGGAGTGGGATTGGCGTGCCGTTCGACACGCCAGCTTCGCAACGATGGGAGAATCGTCGCGTGATCGGCGTTAGTAGCGACTCACATCATCGAGGTGCGCGATGCGCGGCGCGGGCTTTCCCTCATACGTCTCGTCGTCGGCCTCCGTCATCTTCTCGAGCAGATGGATCAGCGCGACGCGCTCGGCAACGTTAAGCCCTTTCATCGTCATCGCCGTGACCCGCTGGGCGCGCGGCACCATCTTCTGGAGCAGCGCACGCCCCGCCGCGGTCAACCCGACGATCACCTTGCGCTGATCGCAGGGATCGGAGGTCGTCTCGATCCAGCCGCGGGTCTGCATGCGTTTGATGACGCCGCGAATCGTCGCCGGGTCGATCGAGGTTGCCTTGACCAGTTCGGTGAGAGAGCTTGCGCCGCGCTCCTCCAAGGCACTCAACGCGACGAACTGGATCGGCGTGAGCTGCGAGTCCGAGCTCTGCTGCTGGAAAAGCGCCGTATGACGCTGGTAGGCCCGACGCAGCAGATGCCCGACCTGATCGGTGAAGGGAACACCGTCACTGAACGCGACATCCTCGAGTCGCCCGTAGAACGAGCTCGGATCGACGGAACGCTCGGCGACTGGATATCGATAAGACATTGCGTGAAAGCTCCGTTTGGGTAACGCGCGACGGCGATGACGAAAGCTCGTGACCTACCTCAGGCGACACCGTATCAAGCGGTATTTCGCACCGCCCCTTCAGTATGCGACAACCGGAAAACCGGTTGAATGCCGATCAGGTCGCGACACCACAGCCGGCCACTCTCACGCTAATCTCGCCGATGTATTACTGAGCATAGAGCGTTTGCGGGAGAGGAGCTGTCAGCCAAACTCACGACGCCACCCGATTTTTTGTAAGAGATCGGCGACATCTCCCGAATTATACTCAGGCAATCGAACGTTGTTAGATGCCCGACGTTAAAAACCAGCCTTTCGGCTTACGATCTTTTCACTCAAGGAACGAGTCTTCATGCAGCATCTGGATCTACAGGTTCTCGACGCCGCACTGGCGTGGGCCAACGACGGCGAGACCGTCTGGCTGTGCAGCGTTCTCGCCACCTTCGGCTCCTCGCCTCGCGAACCCGGCTCGATGCTCGTCGCCAAGGCCGATGGCACTTGCGTCGGCTCGCTGTCGGGCGGCTGCATCGAGGAAGATTTTCTCGAACGAGTCGCCAAGGGGCACTTCACGCAGGCGTTCGACGTCATCCGCTACGGCGACGGCGCCGACGAATCGCCGCAGGTATCGCTACCCTGCGGCGGTATTCTCGATGTACTGGTCGAACGTCTCGAACCCAGCGCCGAGACGCTGACCCACCTGGAAGTGCTCCATGCCACGCTGCTCGGTCAGCGCTCACTGCTGCGTCACATCGACCTGGAGCGCCAGCGCAAACGCTTCGTCGAGGCCGGCGAAAACGGCCCCCGGGTCGAGCGCGACGGCGACATCGTCAAACTGCGGGTCGGCCCCGCCCTGCGCCTGATCATCGCCGGCATCTCGCCGGTATCGCACTTCTGCGCCGAGTTCGCCCGCGCGCTCGGCTTCGAGGTGATCGTCTGCGACCCACGTGATGACATGCGACGCGACTTCCACGTCGAAGGGGTCGAAGTCCAGTCCGCGCTGCCGTCGCTGTTCATCGCCTCCGGCGCCTGTCACGCGGCGACCGCCGTCGTGGCACTGACCCACGATCCGCGCATCGACGATCTGGCGGTGATCGAAGCCGTGCGCACGCCGGCCTTCTACGTCGGTGTGATGGGTTCCAAGCGGACCTCCGCCAAGCGTGCCGAACGTCTGGCACGCTCGGGTGGCCTGGAGGCGGCGGCCATCGAACGCATTCACATGCCGATCGGGCTGGACCTGGACAGCAAGACGCCGGCGGAGATCGCACTGGCCGTGGTTGCCGACGTGCTTCGCGTACGCCGGGGCAAGTCGCGCCATGCTCTCTGACGTTTCGCATGACGCCATCGCGCTGGTGATGGCCGCCGGCCGCGGGGAGCGCTTCGGCGCCGACAAGCGTCGCCATCGCCTGGGGGACGGGCGCACGCTGCTCGAGACGACGCTGGCCGCCATCGCGCCGGCCTATCGCAAGATCTACGTACTGGTACGCCCGGGGGAGACGCTGGCGTCGCTCGAGATCGAACACATCGTCAACGACAAGGCGCCGGTCGAATGCCTCGAAGCGCCGAGTGCGGCGCGGGGGCTGGGGGGCACGCTGGGCGATGCCTTTCGACACCTGTGCGAGCGCGACGAGCCGGCGATCGCCGCGTCGGTCGTGCTCGCCGACATGCCGTGGCTGGAGGCCAACCTGTGCCGACGGCTGAACGCGGCGGCCCGTTCCGAACGGATCGTCATGCCGCATCACGGCAGCGGCGGCGGGCATCCGGTACTGTTCGGCCGCGGGTTCTGGGCAGAACTGGCAACGCTCACCGAGGGTGAAGGCGCCCGCGAGATCGTGACGCGTCATCGCGCAGCGTGTCACTGGGTGCCGGTCGACACGCCGAGCATTCGGCGCGACGTCGACCGGCCGGAAGATCTCGGCTGAAACGCCTCGCGGTCGGTGAGCGCAGGCGTCGAGACCGGCAATGAGGGGCGAGCGACTCACTCAGCCGAAGAACTTGTCCCAGGCGAGAAGCCCCCAGGTGGTCGCCGCCATCCCCAGCGCCAGCATGACCGCCGCCGAGCCGATGTCCTTGGCGCGCCCGGAGAGCTCGTGATGCTCCGGCCCGATGCGGTCGACCACCGTCTCGACGGCACTGTTGAGCAGCTCGACGATCAGCACGAACACGCAGCTGCCCACCAGTACCAGCCATTCGACGGGGTTCTTGCCGATCCACCAGGCAAAGGGGACGAGCACGGCGCAAACCGCAAGTTCCTGTCGAAACGCGGTTTCGTTGCGGAACGCGGCGACCAGCCCCTTCAATGAATAGCCGGTGGAGTAGAACAGGTGGCGAAAGCCGGTATCGCGAGTTTTCATGACGTCCTGTCGCGGCCGTCGGCGACCGCTCTCGTTCGGATCGGAGGACCCGGCGGCAGATCGCGCTGGAGTCACGCCGCGCCTTTGGGTCAAAGTGTCGAGATGGTAGCAGAGCCGTGTGACGACATCATCGCCGTTACGTCCGGCACTTCATTCACTGCGTTTCGCCCTTTCATTCACTGCATAAGGCCAATCATGTCAGTCGACACATCCACCGCCGACGACTCACCGCTCTATCCACCGATCGAGCCGCGGGAGTCCGGCCATCTCCAGACACCGGAGGGTCACCGCATCTATTGGGAGCGCTGCGGCAACCCGACGGGTAAACCGGTGGTATTCCTTCACGGCGGCCCCGGCGGCGGCTGTGGTCCCGTTCATCGTCGGCTGTTCGACCCCGAGCGCTACGACGTGCTGCTGTTCGACCAGCGCGGCTGCGGTCGATCCACGCCGCACGCGAGCCTGGAGAACAACACCACCTGGGATCTGATCGCCGACATGGAGAGGCTGCGCGAGATGATCGGTGCGGACCGGTGGCAGGTCTTTGGCGGCTCTTGGGGCTCCACGCTGGCGCTCGCCTACGCCGAAACCCACCCCGAACGCGTCAGCGAACTCGTGCTGCGCGGCATCTTCACCATGCGTCAGCGGGAGCTCGACTGGTTCTACAAGGACGGGGCGCGCAACGTCTTCCCGGAGAAATGGGCGAGGCTGGTGGAGATACTGCCATCCGCGCGTCATGACGATGTCATCACCGCCTTCCACGAGCGACTCAACGGCGACGACCCCGACCGTCAACTGGAGGCGGCACGCCACTGGAGCGTCTGGGAGGGCGAGACCTCGCGGCTGACGCCGGTGGATGCATCCGCCTCGCATGCCGACGCTCGCTTTGCGCTGGCCTTTGCCCGCATCGAGAACCACTACTTCACCCACAAGGGGTTTCTCGAGTCCGACGATCAGCTGCTGCGCCAGGCATCACGACTCTCCGGCATTCCCGGCGTCATCATCCACGGTCGCTACGACATGGTCTGTCCGCTGCGCAACGCCTGGGACCTCAAGCAGGCATGGCCAGAGGCGGAACTCGAGATCATCGAGGGCGCGGGGCACGCCTTCAGCGAACCCGATATCCAGCGCGCCCTCGTCCGCGCCACCGACCGCTTCGCCACACGCGATTAGCCCCAGGGTGCGCCCGCCGAACGCGGGGGGAGCCACGTAGCGTTCGGCAACGCCAGTGCTTGCGTCTCAGTGCGCGTCGGCCAGATCCAGAATGGTCAGCGCGACCGCCTGCGCCCGCGGCACGAAGGTATCGAGACGGCAATACTCCGCTTCGGTGTGCATTTTGGCGCCCACCGGACCGGTACCGCACAGGGTCGGAATACCCAGGCTCGCGGTGGTCCCGGCATCCGAACAGCCGCCGGTGAACTCGCCGCCGATCTCGAAACCGAGCGCGTTTGCCTGCGCCTGATATCGCGCAAAGAGCGCCTCGCTCATGGCCGGCTCCATGGGGAGAAAACCGGAGACCTGTGTCAGCGTCGCCCGCGTGCCGGGCACCTCCTCCTCGGCGACGATCGCCTCGATCGCCGACAGGAGCGCCTCGCGCTGGACATTGGTGACGAAGCGGGTATCGAGCTGCGCGCTCGCCGATGGGGCGATCGTGTTGCGCGATACGCCACCCTCGATCACGCCAACGTTGGTGGTCACGCCCACCTCGTAGTCCGTCAGCGCATGCAGCTTGACGATCTTGCGCGCCAGCGCCTCGATGGCACTGGCGCCGTCGGCGTGGCTGACGCCGGCGTGGGCAGCGCGTCCCTCGACTTCGATCAGAAACGCTGCGCCGCCCTTGCGTCCCGTCACCACATTGCCGCTGACTCGACCCGGCTCGGCGTTGAGCACGGCTCTCGCGCCTGTCGCCGCCTCGCGAATGAACGCCGTACCGTCACGCGAGCCGATCTCCTCGTCGGCGGTGAACAGCACGCGTACCGGAAACGGCAGCGGCTCGAATCTTTTCAACGCGCGCAGCACGAAGAGATTCAGCACCAGCCCCCCCTTCATGTCGGCGACGCCGGGGCCGAAGGCGGTATCGCCCTGCTGGCTATAGCCGCGCTTCCCCACCGTACCGGTGGGAAAGACCGTGTCGCGGTGCCCCATCATCAGCACGTGCCCGCCGGCGGCGTCGCTGCCGTCACCCTCGAGGCGCGCTTCGAGAATGTCTCCCGAGTCCGGCCGCGACGTTCGCCGCACCTCGATACCGTCCGCCGCCAGCCAGCCGACGATCGCGTCCGCCACCGCATCGTTACCGGCCTTGTCGTGGCTGTTGGAATCGATATTCACCAGCGTTTCCAGACAGGCGACCATCGCCGCCTGCTGGTCGGCGAGCCATCGGCAGACGCCCTGCATTCTCTCGTCCGACATCGAACGTTCTCACTCCTTGTTGTTGTGATCCGATTGCCAGTCATCGAAGCCGACGGCCGGCATCTGGGTCGTCGAGCCCGACCAGCGCTACTTCATCTCGATCTCGACGAAGACGAACTCGAAATCGTTGGCGTTGACCACGTTGTGCTCCGCGCCCTTGTCCCGGTAGTAGGAGACGCCGGCCTCCAGCGTCGAGAAGGTATGCCCGTCGAGGGTCTCGAGCTCCAGTTTACCGGTGGTCTGGGGGACCACCACGTAGTCGTTCTCTTGCTCGTGCCAGCCGCTTTCGGCGCCGGGGGCAAAGCGCCATTCGGTCACGCGAACGCGGTCGTTGTCTACCTGCACGTTGGGCGTCGCTTGTGGACGTTCGGTCACGGTGAATCTCCAGCTCAATGAAAACGCTCGCCCTGGGGGCGAGCGAAAAGGATATCGAAAAAAGGGTCGTCGGAGGCAACGGGCTGTTCTGTTGGCTGAAGGCTCGCCCAAGGAGGCCGACTTAGTAGCCCAGCCGCTCGAGCATGTCCGCCGGATCGCCCGCGGGACGATCGTAGAACTCGAGCAGCGCCGCCGGCCGATTGGTGAAGAAACCGTCGACACCGCGCTCACGATAGCGCGCGAAATCCACCGGCTCGTCGACGGTGTAGGGGTGGACCAGCAGCCCTTCGTCATGGGCCATGCCGATCATCCACGGCTCGGCGAGATCGGCGTAGCTGAACTGGCTGCTGAAGGCGCCGTCGTGTTCCTGCTGCACCGTCGAGGGGCCGACGCCGATGGCACCGTGCGCCTTAGCGAAGTCGATCCACTCGGCATAGGCCTCGCTCGAGGCGACCTGCTGGCGCGCGTAGTAGTCGGCCGTACTCTCGGTGTCGGCCTGGGGATCGGCGGCGGCGGCATCGATCCCTCCTTCGCCGAGCCATAGCAGCAGCACGCGAGGCACGCTCGGAAGCGTCGTCTCCAGCGCCTGCAGGCTCTGACGCGAGAAGGTCTGCATGATCACTCGCCCCGGCCCGTCGGCAACGGCGACGGCACCGTCGGTGGCCCCTTCGCGTGACGTCGTCGACTCACCCGCCCAGCCGCGCGCCTCGAGCGCGGCACGAAGATCCGCTTCGATACCCGGGAACTGCTCCGGCACCTTGGTCTCGATGTAGAGCCCGGGCCGATTGTCGCCACCCTCGGCGATATCGATGACCTCGTCGAGCGTGAGAATCTCAAGCCCGGCGTAGCTGTCCCGAGCGCGTGCGGGGTAGGCCTCGTTGAACCAGCTACCGGCGTCGAGGCGTTTGAGCTCAGCCAGCGTGAAGGCCGACACCGGCGCCTTGGCCCGCTCGGGGAAGACCTCGGCGACGTCGGTGTTGCGCCCGAGCGTATCGTCGTGAAAGGCGATGAGTTCGCCGTCTTTCGTCCGCTGGAGATCGAGCTCGAGATAGTCGGCGCCCAGCTCACGCGCGAGCAGATAGGCCGGCATCGTGGACTCCGGCGCCTCGAAAGAGGCGCCGCGATGGGCGATCACCGCATCACACGGAACCGGCAGCTTGGTACAGAGCGTCGAGCCCCTGGGTTGTTCTGCCACGTCCTGAGCCCAGGCGCTCGCGACCGACCCGCCCAGGCCGATGGCAGCGGCCAGCACGAGCCGCGATGACGTACGGGTCGCTTCTTGAGCGAGGGTAAGGCAGGAACGATTCGACACCATGATGATCTCCTCCAGGAGTGGTCCAGCGGGGGCGTACGACGAGAGCCGAACGGCGCCGGTCTGCCGGTCGCATGGCGCGTCTCGCCGTCGGTACGCAGTGTGCTTCACGGCCCATGACGAAAAGACGGTAGCCAGATGACAGCCGGCGTTCAATCCTCGCCGGGCTGGACGCGGGCAGGCGAATCGAGTCTCTCGGCGGCTCTTTCAGGCAGGGATGAGAGGGTCGAGCGCCTCGAACGTCAGACGCTCACCACCGCGAAACGCCATCGCCCGGTTGGCCGGCATCGGCTGCCAGCCCGGCTCGTGGGTCAGCGGCTGCGTCGCGATCAGCGTCTGCACGGTGGTAGCGGCGCAGTGCTCGGCGAGATCCAGGCGCTCGCCGCTGTCGACGGAGACGGCGACGCCAAACGGCGCACGCCGAGTGAGCCAGTGCATCGGCTTGCTGGCGTAGGCGTATAGCATCACACCGTCGCTGAGCAGCACGTTGAAAACGCCCATCTCGGCCAGTCGCTTGCCGCAGATATCGAGCTCGGCGTTCACCGTCGCCGGGTCGTCGATGTCGACCTCGGCGAGCCGGTCGAGCAGCCAGCAGAAGGCGTGCTCGCCGTCGGTGCTGCCCTGGGGCGTGAAGCGCCCCGAGAGCGAGAGCGCTTCGAAGTTCTCGAGCTGCCCCTGCATCACGTAGCCCCAGAGACGGCCATTCATTTCTCGGGTGAACGGGTAGGTGTTCTGCATCTCGACGCTGCCCTCGTTGGCCTGGCGGATATGCCCCAGCAGCGTCGTTGCGGGCACGGGCGTCGTCGCCAGGAAATCCGCCAAGGGCGAATCGACCGCCGAAGCGAGGTCGTGGAAGTCGTGATAGCCGTCGTCCCGATAGACGCCGATGCCGAAGCCGTCGCGATGCGGGCCGTTGCCTCCGCCGCGACGGCGAAAGCCGCGCCAGCTGAAGCGCAAATCCACCGGGGCGTTCGCGCTCATGCCGAGTAGTTCACACACCGTTATCGCTCCTAGGTTAAGCGCATCGCGTCTCTTTCACGTCGCGAGCCAGGCGAATCGAAGACCGGAGTCATCGAAAGCTGAGCGCGTCAATCAAGACGGCGCCCCGGCAGGCACGATACGCATTACGGCCAGCGGTTGATATCGGATGCCGTCTCGAAATCACGGCGCTGCGGATGCACGACACAGAAGCGATGCCCGGTAGGCGCCTGCATCACCACCCAGCGCGGAAAGCGCTCGACCACCGTCGCGCCGATGGCGGCGAGCCTTGCGACTTCGGCGTCGATGTCGTCGGTCTCGATGTCCAGATGCACGCGGCTTTCATGCGCGACCCGCTGCACCAGCACGTCGGGCTGGTCGGCCGGGGTATCGAGGTGGCCGTACTCGCCGTCGCGCTCTCGACAGGGCCAGCCGAGCGCCGCCGCCCAAAAGTCGACGGCGGTTTGGGTATCGTTGACCTGGCTATCGATGACGAGGGCGGCCAGACGGCTTCGATGCATGATGTCTCTCCTGGGGGGGTCCTGAAAGCGGGATTGGGCTGTTCGATGTCGCGACGGCGACGCGAATAGAGAGCGGCCCATCAGCAAGATAGCCGTGACGAAGCACATGCGTTAAGCTGCCGCCCACTGTTTTTACCCGTCTGGCCGTCGTCACGCGAAGCGCATAGAGATGACGACCCTCCGACTCGGCGCCACTTCGGCGCACCCGCCAGCCTTGGCAACTTCCGGCAGCGCGTAGCCGCTTCGCTTCGCCTCTGCCGCGACCTAGAGAATTCCGAATGCGTTTTGACTCGCTGGGCCTTAGCGCCCCGTTATTGAAAGCCGTGGCCGAACAGGGCTACGACACGCCGTCCCCGATCCAGGAGCAGGCGATTCCCGCCGTGCTCGAAGGTCGCGACGTGATGGCCGCCGCCCAAACCGGCACCGGCAAGACCGCAGGTTTCACCCTGCCCATTCTGCACCGTCTATCCCAGGGCGAGACGCCCCGCGGCGCACGTCCCGTTCGGGCACTGATCCTGACCCCCACGCGCGAACTCGCCGCCCAGGTCGCCGAGAGCGTGGAGACCTACGGCCAGCATCTGCCGCTCAACAGCGCCGTGGTCTTCGGGGGCGTCAAGATCAACCCGCAGATCGCCAAGCTCAAGAGCGGCGTCGACATTCTGGTGGCAACGCCCGGTCGTCTGATGGACCTCTACCAGCAGAAGGCCGTGCGCTTCGATCAGCTTGAAGTGCTGGTGCTCGACGAAGCCGACCGCATGCTCGACATGGGCTTCATCCACGACATCCGAAAGATTCTGGCGGTGCTGCCCAAGCAGCGTCAGAACCTGCTCTTTTCGGCGACCTTCTCCAACGAGATCCGAAGCCTCGCCCGCGGCCTGGTCAACGATCCGGTGGAGGTCTCGGTCACCCCGCGAAACACCGCCGCGACCACGGTCACCCAGTGGGTGCATCCGGTCGACAAGAGCCGCAAGCCCGCCCTGCTCTCGCATCTGATCCAGACGCATCAGTGGCAGCAGGTGCTGGTCTTCACTCGCACCAAGCACGGCGCCAATCGGCTGACCAAGTATCTCGAAGGCCAGGGCATCGAGGCCGCGGCGATTCACGGCAACAAGAGCCAGAACGCGCGCACCAAGGCGCTGGCGGAGTTCAAGAGCGGTGATGTTCGCGCCCTGGTGGCGACCGACATCGCCGCCCGCGGTCTGGATATCGACCAGCTGCCGCAGGTGGTCAACTTCGAGCTGCCCAACGTCGCCGAAGACTATGTCCACCGTATTGGCCGTACCGGCCGTGCCGGCGCCAGCGGTCAGGCCGTCTCGCTGGTGAGCGTCGACGAGAAGAAGGAGCTGGCCGGGATCGAGCGGCTGATCAGCCAGCGTCTCGAGAGCCAGATCATCGAAGGCTTCGAGCCAACTCCCGGTGGGGGCCCCAAAGTCGACGAGAACGAGGGCCGTGCCCCGCGTCCCGCCCAGCGCCGAGGTGGCGGCGGTAGCGGTCAGCGCCGCGGCGGCGGTGGTAACGGCGGTAACGGTGGCGGCCGTGGCAATGGCGGCGGCCGTGGCAACGGTGGCGGGAGCAGCTCGGCGTCGAACCGTGACGACGACAACCGCGGCAACCGTGCCCCCGGCAACGAGGGCAATCGTCGTGACGAAAGCGGCGCACCGCGCCGGCGCCGCTCTCGCGGTGGCCGAGGTCGCAGCGGCAACGGCGGTGCCGCCAGCGGTAACGCCTGAGCCGAGGGCGCTTTTGTCGCCCGGCCCGAATACCACAGCGCCACCCTCGAAAAGGGTGGCGCTGTCGTTTGTCGGGCCGATATCTGTATGCCGGCCCGGCGACCCGTCTAGACCGCGCCCCGGCAGGTCATGCCGCCGTCACTCCAGTACGACGAGGCGGTTGGGCAGCTCGTTTCGCTCATGGGTAACAGGCACGTGGGTCTTGAGCAGTTCGCCGCACGCCGCCACGCAGTCGAGAAAGCCCTGCTGGGTACGGCCCTCGCGAACCTTCTGGGTGAAATCGGCGACGATGCGTTCCCAGACGTCATTCTCCAGCCGGCTGGAGATACCCCGGTCGACCAGAATCTCCACGTAGCGCTCCGCTTCCGAGACGAAGATCAGTACGCCGGTCTCCGCCTCGGTGTGATGCAGGTTCTGCTCGAGGAACTGGCGTCGGGCCAGGTTGGAGGCGCGCCAGAACCGCACGTGGCGCGGGATCAGCCGCTGCGTGACCGCAGGCAGCCGGAAGACGATGCCAAGTATCACGAAGGTGAGCCACTGCCACAGCAGCAGCATCCAGCCGCCGACCCACTGCGCCGTCGCCGGGTCGATCCAGCTGGCGACCACGGCCACCGCGCCCGGCACGATCAGCGCCACCAGCCCCGCCCAGAGCAGCGGAATGTAGGCGTAGTCGTCCGCTCGCGCGGCGAGCACCGTCACGATCTCGGCGTCCGTATCGCGCTCCACGCGGGCGATCGCGTCGCCCACTTCGCGCCGCTCGCTCTCTTTGAGTAATGCCATGCCGCTTCGTCCTTGTTGAGTCACCGCCGTTACCACCCGCCGGAAGCGCCGCCACCGCCGAAGCCGCCGCCGCCGCCGCTGAAACCACCGCCACCGAGGCCGCCGCCCGATCCGCCGAAACCGCCGCCGAGCGCACCGCCCATCATCGCGCCGCCGAGCATGCCGCGTCCGCGTCGGCGACGACCGCCTTTACCGCCGCCGCCGCCGCCGCCGCTGCGAACGATGATCATGACGATGAAGAACAGGATCGAGAACCAGATGCCGGCACCGCCGAGGTTCGACCCCTCTCTCGCCGTCTCGGGCTGGCGCTCGGGCTGGGCCAGCGGATCGCCGCCAAGCACCTGGACGATCGCGTCGGTGCCGTCGACGATGCCCTCGGCGAAGTCTCCCTCGCGAAAGGCCGGCGTGATGATCTGATTGATGATGAGCGAGGACTGCGCGTCGGTGAGGCGACCCTCGAGACCGTAACCGACCTCGATCCGCACGGCTCGCTCGTCGACGGCGACGATCAGCAGCGCGCCGTTGTCCTCGCCCTCCTGACCGATGCCCCAGGCACGCCCGAGCTGATAGCCGTAATCCTCGATGGGCTCGCCCTGCAGGTCCGGCAGCGTCACCACCACGACCTGCTCACCGGTCGCCTGTTCATGGGCGGTGAGCGTGTCGGTGAGACGGGATTCGGTTGCGGCATCGAGCAGCTCTGCGTCGTCCACCACGCGCCCGGTCAGTTCCGGAAACGTCGGCGCGGCCTGCGCGACGACGGTGAACAGCGCAAGCCACAGACCGACGAGGAGCGCGACGTGGCGACGTTGAAAAGCCGTGAATCGCATCAGAATTCGACCTGCGGGGCCTGATCGGCATTTGCTGCCGTGGCCTCGAAGTTTTCTCGGATCGGCAGATCGCTATACATCAGGCTGTGCCAGATCTTGCCGGGGAAGGTACGAATCTCGGTGTTGTAGGCCTCGACGGCGTTGATGAAGTCGCGTCGCGCCACAGAGATGCGATTCTCGGTGCCTTCGAGCTGCGACTGCAGGGCGAGGAAGTTCTGATTCGACTTGAGATCCGGATAGCGCTCGGAGACTGCCATCAAGCGGCTAAGTGCACCGGTGAGCTGGCGCTGCGCCTGTTCGAACCGCTGCATCTGCTGGGGATCGTTGAGCGTGTCCGCGTCGACCTGGATCGAGGTCGCCTTGGCGCGGGCTTCCGTCACTGCCGTCAGCGTCTCGCGCTCTTGGCTTGCATAGCCTTTTACCGTCTCGACCAGGTTGGGGATCAGGTCGGCCCGGCGCTGGTACTGGTTCTCCACCTGCGACCAGGCGGACTTCACCTTCTCGTCGAGGGTCGGAATATCGTTGATACCGCAGCCCGAGAGCACGAGGCAGAGACAGACCAGGGCGAGCCACTGGCAGCGCTGCCAGGGCGCACGGGCGCTCGTTGGAGCCGGGGGCGTGGAGAAACGTCGATCGGAGTGCGTTGGCATGGGGCAAATGTCTCGAACGGTCGGAGCTTGAAGATCCCGCGATTGTCGGGCCGGCGTCGCGCCAGCCGGGCGGCTCCCAGTCTACATGCCCTGGCGACGGCCGTCGCTTCGTCACTCGCCGAGGGCGGCTCGCGAGCCACTTCCCTCCTACCGTGATCCGCGCCATGCTGGAGCCGCTCCGGTGCCGATGTCGCTGGAGATTCGAAACACAAGACCAAGGACAACCGTGTTGAAACCACGCTCTCTTTCCGCCACGGCGCTCGCGCTCTCCCTTGCCGCCGTGGGTGGCACCGCATTCTCTACGGCTCACGCTGACGACACGCGCCACGTGCGCATCGCCGTCGACGTGCCCTACCCGCCCTTCGAATACCGCAACGCCGCCGGGGATCTCGAGGGTTTCGAGATCGATCTGGGCGAAGAACTCTGCCAGCGTGCCGAACTCGAGTGCGAGTGGGTCGTGCAGGGATGGGACGGCATCATTCCAGGGCTGCTCGCGCACAAGTACGATGCGATCCTGTCGTCGATGCGAATCACGCCGGCTCGCGAGCGTCAGGTGCGCTTTACCAAGCCCTACGCGATGTCGCCCAAGGTCTGGGTAGCGCGCAAGGGTAGCGAGATCGACCTCGACGATTCGGCATCCCTCGAAGGTCGTTCGGTCGGTGTGCAGCGCGGTACGACACAGGACGCCTTCATCACCGAGCGCTACGCCGACACCCTGGAAGTTCGCCGCTACGCCACGGCGGCGGACGTGGCGCTGGATCTCGAATCTCAGCGACTCGACCTGGCCTTTCTCAACTACCCGGTGGCGCTCGACGCGCTGGCACTCGGCGCCTCGGATAGCGAGTACGAGCAGGTCGGCCCGCGCATCGATCAGCCGGAGTCGATTTTCGGCCGCGGCAACGCGATCGCCGTGCATCCGCGAAACAAGGAACTGGCGCAGTCGTTCGATCGCGCCCTCGACGCGGTCTACGCCGACGGCACCTTCGAGACGCTCATGCAAGAGTACTTCGACTACGACCTGCGGCCCGCCTCGCGTCGCTGAGCCGTCGTCTGTCGCAGGCCAACGAAAAACGCCGCCGGGNNCCCGGCGGCGTTTTTGACTATCTGGCTTGCACCCGTGACCGGACAACTGCCCGATCACGGGTCGAGTGCACCTTAGAACTCGAGGCAGATCTTGCCGAAGTGCTGACCCGACTCCTGATGGCGGAAGGCATCCGCGATCTCGGCCAATCCAAAGGAACGATCGAGAATCGGCTTGAGACCGGTCACCTCGAGCGCGCGGATCATCTCGATCTGGTCGCGACGGCTGCCGACGATCAGGCCCTGGAGCCTTGCCTGTTTGGCCATCAGCTTGGCGGTCGGCACGTCCCCGGCGGTACCGGTGAGCACGCCGATCAGCGAGATGTGCCCGGCGATCGCCACCGCCTCGATGGACTGCGGCAGCGTGCCCGGCCCACCGACTTCGATGACGTGATCCGCCCCTTCGCCGTTGGTCAATGCCTTGACCCGTTTGCCCCACTCAGGCTCTTCGCGATAGTTGATGGTCTCGTCGGCGCCGAGCTCGCGCAGCCGGGCGAGCTTGTCGTTGGACGAGGAGGTCGCGATGACGCGGGCGCCCATCGCCTTGGCGATCTGCACCGCGAAGATCGAGACGCCGCCGGTGCCGAGCGTCAGCACGGTATCGCCGGCCTTGAGGCCGCCATCGACGATCAGCGCGCGCCAGGCCGTCAGCCCGGCGGTGGTGAGCGTCGCCGCTTCGGCGTGGGTATAGCCCTTGGGCGCATGGGTGAACCACTCGACCGGCCGTACCACCTGCTCGCGGGCGTAGCCGTCGACGCCGTCACCCGGCACGGTCTTGAAGTCGGCCACGCGCGCCGGGCCGTCGAGCCAGTGCGGGAAGAACGTCGAGACGACCGAATCCCCCACGGCGAACTCTTGAACCCCCTGCCCCACGGCTTCGACGACGCCGGCGCCGTCGGACATCGGGATACGGTTCTCTTCGGTAGGCGATGTGCCGCTGGCCACCAGGTAGTCGTGGAAGTTGAGGGAGCTGGCGTGAACGCGCACGCGGATCTCGCCCGGGCCGGGCTCGCCGGGCTCATCGACCTGATTGAGCGTGAGCTGATCCAGGCCACCGGACGATCGAAGATTGACGACTTGCATGAAGAGACTCCTTGACGGTGTCGGGAGGCGCACGAATGACCGGCGCGCCCCCGCTGGGCTTACAGGGCTACCAGTGTAGACGCTCACACCCGTCGTCCAACCCGTCTTCGCTCACCCGATTTTTTCGCCCAATTCCACTATCGACCGGCGCGGCCGTGCTGACCGGCCACCTCATTGACGCGATGCACCGCCGGCTACCAATCCTCTTCGTCGTCCTGCTGCCTGGCATCACGCTCGGCGGCCTCTTCGCGGGCGTCGTCGATCGAGCGCATCACGTCATCGACGTCGACGAGCGTGCTATCGGCCGTATAGCGCCCCGTCAGCGCCACGTCGGGATGCAGCTGGCCCGCCTCGTACAGCGCCCAGATCTCCTTGCCGTAGTCGGTTCCGAGGATCTCCGGGGCGATCCGCCCGAAGAAGGCTCGCAGGCGGTCGACGTCGCGCACCAGCATCCAGGGCGCGTTGTTGTTGCCGGCGGCATCGACCGCCTGAGGCAGGTCGATCACCACCGGGCCGTCGGCACCGACGAGGATGTTGAACTCGGAAAGGTCGCCGTGGATCAGCCCGGCGCAAAGCATGCGCACGACTTCATTGATCAACCGCTGGTGGTAGTCGACGGCGGTAGCGGCATCGAGTTCGATGTCGTCGAGACGCGGCGCGACGTCACCGTCGGCGTCGCTGATGCGCTCCATCAGTAGCACGCCGTCGACGAAGCCGTGGGGGATGGGGACGCGCACGCCCGCCTCGGCCAGCCGGTAGAGCGCGTCCACCTCGGCGTTGAGCCAGGCGGACTCCTGCTCGCGCTGGCCGTAGCGGGTCTTCTTCGACATGGCGCGGGCGCGGCGGCTGTTGCGTACCTTGCGCCCCTCCTGGTAGGTCGCCGCCTGCTTGAAGCTGCGGCTCTTGGCCTCCTTGAAGACCTTGGCGCAGCGCAGCTCCTCGGCGCAGCGAACCACGAACACCTGAGCTTCCTTGCCGCTCATCAACTGGCCGACCACTTCATCGATCAGTCCATCGTCCATCAGCGGCTGCAGTCGTCTGGGCACTTTCATGCGCTTGGCGTCTCCTCGCGTTTCCCGGTTCGCGCTGTCATACGGATTCGTCGACGCGGCGCGCACGACAGCGCCGGCCCTTGAGCGTGCCGGCGTTGAGCGTGGCGAGCGCCTGCTTGGCGACGTCGCGGTCGACGGCGACGAAGGCGTTGCGCGCCATGACCTTGATCTTGCCCACCTGGTCGCCGTTGAGCGCGCGGGCGTCGTCGCCCGTGGTCAGCGCGCCCAGGATGTCACCGGGGCGCACCTTCTGCTTCTTGCCGGCGTCGAGCTCCAGCGTGACCCGAGGCGCGATGAACGGCGCTGCCCCTTTGGGGCTCGCCGGCAGCGGCTCGAGCTCGAGGGTCTGCTCGAGAAAGGCCTCGAGCCGCTCGAGGCGATAACGCTCGGCGGCCGTGACCAGCGTACACGCCACGCCGCTGCCGCCCGCTCGCCCGGTGCGGCCGATACGGTGCACGTGGACCTCCAGCTCGCGGGCGATCTGGTAGTTGAACACGGCGTCCAACGCGTCGATGTCGAGACCGCGGGCGGCGACGTCGGTGGCGACGAGCACCGAGAGACTCTGGTTGGCGAAACGAATCAGTGTGCGATCCCGCTCGCGCTGCTCGAGATCGCCGTGAATCGCCGCGGCGCTGAAGCCCATATCGGATAGCGCCTCGGCGACCTCCTGGGTCTCGCGGCGCGTGTTGCAGAACACCACGCTGGTCGCCGGGCGGTGATAGAGCAGCAGCTGACGCAACGCCTTGAGCCGCGCGGGCTCGTCGGCGACTTCGTGAAAGTGCTGGCGAATGCTGCTGTCATCGTGGGTCGATGCGATCTCGACCGCTAACGGGTTCGTCAGCAGGCGCTCGGCCACGGGACGCACGTTGTCGCCGTAGGTGGCGCTGAACATCAGCGTCTGGCGATCCCGCGGCGTCGCCGCGACGATGGCTTCCAGCGCGGCCTGAAAGCCCATGTCGAGCATCCGGTCCGCCTCGTCGAGCACCAGCACCTTCAGCGCCTCGAGCGACAGCGTGCCCTTGCGCACGTGCTCCTCGATGCGCCCGGGCGTCCCCACGATGACATGGGCACCGTGGGCCAGCGAATTCGATTGCGGCCCGATCGGCGCCCCGCCGCAGAGCGTGAGCACCTTGAGATTGGCCAGCCGTCGCGCCAGACGGCGGAGCTCCTCGGCGACCTGATCGGCGAGCTCCCGCGTCGGACAGAGCACCAGCGCCTGCACGTCGAAGCAGCCCACGTCGAGCGCCGCGAGCAGCCCCAGGCCAAAGGCGGCGGTCTTGCCGGAGCCGGTCTGGCCCTGACCGAGCACGTCGCGACCGTCGAGCATGGCCGGTAGCGTCGCCGCCTGGATCGGCGTCATCGCCGTGTACTCGAGCAGCGAAAGCCCCTCCAGCAGTTCGGCGGGCAGAGCCAGGGTGTCGAAGCCCTCGCGATTCATGGCAGGTTCCGGCTCGGCGGGGGACGAACGGTCATTCACACAAAAACTCCCGAAGGGTCGAAGCGCGCCGCCGTGGCGGTCGCTGACGGGTTGGCGCCCGGGGGCGTCATCGGCCGGCAGGATAACAAAGCTTGCGTGCCGGCGCGGGGTTGGATCGACGCCGGTGGCGATCATCGGCCGGGGCGCATTGGACGAAGGTGCTGTCCCATCGGACAAATTAACCTGCAACACCGCTGCAAAGTTGCGTAAAATCGCCGCCGTCGTTGACAACCGAACAGGGTGTGACAATGGGTAGGGCTTTTCAGAACCGCAAGGAATCGATGGCCAAGACGGCCGACGCCAAGACCAAGGTCTACAGCAAGTACGGGCGCGAGATCTACGTCTGCGCCAAGTCGGGCGGTACCGATCCTTCCGGCAACCTCACGCTGCGCGGGCTGATCGAGAAGGCCAAGAAGGATCAGGTGCCTTCTCACGTCATCGACAAGGCATTGGACAAGGCGCGTGGCGCCGGCGGCGAGGACTTCTCCCCCGCCCGTTACGAAGGCTTCGGCCCGGGCAACTGCATGGTCATCGTCGAGTGCCTGACCGACAACCCGAATCGTACCTACGGCGACGTTCGCGGCTGTTTCACCAAGAACAAGGCGAAGATCGGCACCCAGGGCACCGTCAGCCACATGTTCGACCACTGCGCCATCTTCGCTTTCGCCGGTGAGGACGAGGAGGCCGTGCTGGAGGCGCTGATGGAAGCCGACGTCGACGTCACCGACATCGAGAACGAAGCGGGCCGGATCACCGTCTTCGCCCCGCACACCGAATACGCCAAGGCGAAGCAGGCACTGATCGACACCTTCGGCGAGCTGGACTTCGAGGCCGACGAGATCCAGTTTCTACCGCAGACGACCACGGCCATCGAAGGCGATGACGTGGCGCAGTTCCAGAAGTTCATCGGCATGCTCAACGATGTCGATGACGTGCAGAACGTCTACCACAACGCGGAACTGCCCGAAGAGGCTTGAGCGCCAGTCGGTCGCCCCGCGGCACCGGACGGTACGCGAGTCGTTTTGCGGCCCCAAGGCAAGAACCCACCCTGGCGGTGGGTTCTTGCGTCTCGCCCCTCACCCGGCCGGATGTCAGCCGTCGATCACGGCCGGACCTTGGTGATCTTGGCGCCGTTGAGCGAGACACCACCCTGGATGCCCTGATTGTTCATCACGAAGGCGACGACCTCCTGGTTGGCGGTGTCGTTGGTGATCTGGCCGTTGGCACCGATGTCCGCGACCGCGACGCCGGCGCTGGCCCCGACCGACCAGCCGTTGTCGCTACGCACGCGATTGAGGGCGCGCTCGGTCATCAGTAGATAGACGATCGCCTGGGACTGCGCACCGGCCTGGAAGCCGATCGAGCCACTGGTGGTGGTGTAATAGCCCGCCTTGGTGCCGTCCATCAGAAGCCCGCCATCGCCGTGACTCGCCCCGACGATGAAGCTGGCGCCGAGTACGCCCGGGAACACCAGAATGCCTTGCGCCTCGTTGGCCATCGAACGCGCTTGCGGCACCGAGCGGTAAAGGCGCGACAGCGTCTGCTGGATGTCCTGGTCGAGCTGCTGGCGCTGCTCGACGTTACTCTGGCGGTCCCCGGTCGATGTCGTGGTACAGGCGGTCAACCCGCCGACGGTCAGAGTGGCGACGGCCAGCCCGAGCGCGAAGCGTCGCCATGCAGTGATCGAAGTCATGTGTCGGTCTCCTGGTATGGCGCGCCCGGCGCGCCCGTATCGTTGGAATCGTTTTCTCTATCCCGATCCTCCTCTCCAACCCGATCGCCCTCTCTATCCCTATAGCTCAACCGGATGGCTTGCGCCCGGATTCGCGACTAAGCGACCGGCGGTCACAGTCAGCTTGCGTTTTCGCCTACAATGAGCGCCCTCAAGTCGTCACGAAGCAGGGCTTTCATGAGTCATCAGACGCCAAATGCCAGCGAGTCACAGCCTCGCGTCGAGACGTCGTCCGCTTCTTCCGTCATCGAAATCCAGGGTCTGGCCAAGCGCTACGACTCCGGTTTCGAGGCGCTCAAGCGCGTCGATCTCGAAATCCAGCGCGGAGAGATCTTCGCCCTGCTCGGTCCCAACGGGGCCGGCAAGACCACGTTGATCAGCATCATCTGCGGACTGGTCAACGCCACCGAAGGCCGCGTGCTGATCGACGGCCACGACAACGTCACCGACTATCGCGCGGCTCGCGCCAAGATCGGCCTGGTGCCGCAGGAGCTGACCAGCGACGCCTTCGAGACCGTCTGGAACACGGTGAGTTTCAGTCGCGGGCTGTTCGGCCACAAGGCCAAGCGCTCGCACATCGAGGACGTGCTCAAGTCGCTCTCGCTGTGGGACAAGCGCAAGAACAAGCTGATCACGCTTTCCGGGGGCATGAAGCGCCGCGTACTCATCGCCAAGGCGCTGGCCCACGAGCCGGAGATCCTGTTTCTCGACGAGCCCACTGCCGGCGTCGACGTCGAACTGCGCCGCGACATGTGGGAGGTCGTGCGCAAGCTCAGAGAGCGCGGGGTGACGATCATCCTCACCACGCACTACATCGAGGAAGCCGAGGAGATGGCCGATCGCATCGGGGTGATCAACCGCGGCGAGATCGTGCTGGTCCGGGAGAAAGCCGCCCTGATGCGCCAGCTCGGCAGCAAGCAGCTGACCCTGCAGCTGCAGAAACCGCTGGCGAGCGTGCCGCCGGCACTTGCGCACTACCCGCTGACGCTTGCCGAGGACGGCAACGTGCTCGTGTACACCTACGACGCCAGCGAGATGGGCGGTCCGAGCGAGATGGGCGGTCCGAGCGAGATGGGCGGTCCGAGCGAGATGGACGGTCCGAGCGAATCGAGCGAGCCCCGCGTCTCGATCAGCACGCTACTCAACGATATCGAAGCCACCGGGATTCGCTTCAAGGACCTGCAGACCAAGCAGAGTTCGCTGGAAGAGATCTTCGTCGACCTGGTCAAGGAGCGCTAATGAACCTGCAAGCCGTTCGTGCCATCTACTGCTTCGAGATGGCCCGCGCCGGTCGCACCCTGCTCCAGAGTCTGGTGTCGCCGGTCATCTCCACGTCGCTCTATTTCGTCGTCTTCGGCGCTGCCATCGGCTCGCGCATCCAGGAGGTCGAAGGGGTCAGCTACGGCGCTTTCATCGTGCCGGGGCTGATCATGCTGATGCTGCTGACGCAGAGCGTCTCGAACGCCTCCTTCGGCATCTTCTTTCCCAAGTTCACCGGCACCATCTACGAGGTGCTGTCGGCGCCGATATCGTACTTCGAGATCGTGCTGGGTTACGTCGGGGCGGCGGCGACGAAATCCGCCGTGCTCGGCCTGCTGATCCTGGCGACCGCGACCTTCTTCGTCGACCTGCACATCCTGCATCCGTTCATGATGCTGCTGTTTCTGCTGCTGACGGCGGTGACCTTCAGCCTGCTCGGCTTCATCATCGGCATCTGGGCGGACAGCTTCGAGAAGCTCCAGCTCGTGCCGCTTCTGATCATCACGCCGCTGACCTTTCTCGGCGGCAGCTTCTACGCCATCGACATGCTGCCGCCCTTCTGGCAGACCGTGACCCTGGCCAACCCGGTGGTGTATCTGGTGAGCGGCTTTCGCTGGAGCTTCTACGGCATCAGCGACGTCAACATCGTCGCCAGCGTGGCGATGGTCGGCGTCTTCCTCGCCGTGAGCCTGGCGGTCGTGAGCTGGATCTTTCGTACCGGCTACCGTCTGCGCCCCTAGTCACCCACGCCACGCCCTTCTCTTTCGACGCGTTCGGCCAGCCGGGCGCGTCGTCGTTTCTTTCGTCCGCGGAGTCGCTCCATGCCGATCCTCAACGCCTGCGCCCATCGCGTCGACAAAGCCGGTAACGATCAGCCCGCCGCGCTGGCCCTCGGTCACGCCAGCGGTGACACCGATGCCGCCGCCGCGCTGCTCGCAAGCTTCAACGCCAGCTTTCATCAGAAACCCAAGGCATGGGGGCATTTCGCCAGCGCCGACGCCGACGAGGGCGCCGACGCCTCGTCCGATACCGAGGACGCCGAGATCGATTCGGCGGTCGAGACGCCCTCGGCCGGCTCGCGCTTTGCACTCGAGCTCGAACGCTATCGCCAGGGCGAGCTCGACTTCACCGATTTCACCGCCTGGGCGGCCAACGCGCTGCTGCCGGTGATCGATGATCATCTCTCCACCGGCGGCCACTGGTGGTTCGTCCATTCGCGCCAGGGCGAGGCGGAGTTTCTGACGCTGGCGCTGCTCCACCAGCGCGAGGGCTATGCCATCGACGCTGCGCTGAACGTGGTCGCCGCGCCGCAGCTCAACCTGGGCCAGCTGATGCTCGCCGCGCGGATCGACCTCACCCAGTGGCAGCACGGTCAGTCGCGACAGTACATCGCCCACGTCCAGGATCGGGGCGGCAAGAAAGCGAGCACCGCCTTTGCCGAAACGCTGGGGTGTCGCGAGGGCGTCGATGCCAGCGCCGAGACGCGCACTCTGCTCAAGGCGTTCAGCGACTACGTCGAGCAGGAGGACCTTTCCGAGGAAGCCAGCCGCAAGAAGACCGATACGCTGGTCGACTACGCCAACGCCCAGGCCAAGAACGGCGAGGCCATCACTCTGGACGAGCTGTCGGAGCTGGTCGACGAGACCCAGCCCAAGGCGTTCTACGACTACATCCGCAATCAGGACTACGGCCTCGCCGAAGAGATTCCGCCGGACAAGCGAACGCTGCAGCAGTTCAAGCGCTTCACCGGACGTGCCAGCGGCGTGTCGATCAGCTTCGACTCTCATCTACTGGGCAACAGCATCGAGTACGACGATACCCACGACCGGCTGATCATCAAGCAGGTGCCGGGCCCTTTGAAGGAGCAGATCAAGTCGCGCGGCAATGGTACGACCTGACGACGGAAATGACTGCCGACGGCAACCGTCGGTAGCACATCGCATCCGGGATAAATTTTAATTAGTTTTCAAGGCCGTTTGTCAAGCCGACTTTTGTCATGCCGATAACCCAGATCAGAACGTCTTTCGAGTCTCGGAGGCGATAACGAGCCATGACTGGCTGGGGAAATGGGGATGGCATCGATGAGATTGTGCGTTGAGGGGCGTCGCGGACGCAGTGTCAAAACCAAGCTCTTCCTGAGTCTGGGCTTCATGATCCTGCTGATGGCCGGTATCGGCCTCGAAGGCATCATGAGCAACCGCGCGACGCAAGGCGCGATGGAGCAGATCGTCGAGCGTGAGCTGGCGACGATGATCGATCTTTCGACGGTGCGTGCGACCATCGGCGACAACCGCACCATTCTGGCCGCCGCTGGCGACGAACCGCTCACGCCTGAACAGCGCGCCGAAGTGGAGGCCAATCGGGCACGCACCGACGAAGCGTGGAACCGTTACTACCCGGCGATGGTCGATAGTGACTCGGAGCGTGAGACCGCCGGGGCGTATCTGGCGAGCTTGAACGATCTGCGCGCGCTATTGGACTCGGGCCGGGCAAGTGAAGAGCAGATCAACGCAGCTTATACGCAGATCTATGAGCTGGTGACGACGCTTTATCGCGGTGCCCGCGATTCGGTCCACGACGCCTACGAATCCAGCGTCACGGCCTACGAACTGACTCGCAACCTGACGACGGCCGTTCTCCTCATCGGCATTCTGCTCGCCATCGCCATCGGCGTATGGCTGGCACGCGGCATCCTGCGGCCGCTGAGCGAAGCGACGGCGTTCTCGCAGTCGCTCGCTGCGGGGGATCTCGGTTCCCGCGTCTCCAACGTCTACCGCGACGAATTCGGTACGCTGCTCGGTGCCATGATCGCCATGCGCGACCGCCTCACCGGCGTGATCGGCGAAGTCGCACGCAACGCCAAGAGCGTCGAGTCGGTCTCCAACGAGCTGGCCGCCAGCAACGAAAACCTCAGCCAGCGCACTCAGGAGCAGGCGGCGAGCCTGCAGCAGACGGCCTCGGCCCTCGAGGAGATCACCAATACGGTCAAGCAGAATGCGGATAACGCCAGTGAAGCGGACCAGTTGGCGGGAGCGGTCAGCAGCAGCGCTCAGGAAGGCGGTGCCGTGGTCGGCGAGGCGATCACCGCCATGCAGGAGATCGACAGCTCCAGCAAGCGGATTTCCAACATCATCGGCATGATCGACGAGATCGCCTTTCAGACCAATCTGCTCGCCCTCAATGCGTCAGTCGAAGCGGCGCGCGCCGGCGAGCAGGGCCGCGGTTTCGCCGTCGTCGCCCAGGAAGTGCGTCAGCTCGCCAGCCGCAGCGCCAATGCCGCCGGCGAGATCAAGCAGCTGGTCTCGGAAAGCGCCGAGCGGGTGCGCAAAGGCTCCGAGCTGGTCCAGCGCTCCGGCGAGACGCTGACCGAAATCGTCTCCAGCGTCGAGAAAGTCACCTCGCTGGTTTCGGAGATCGCGACCGCCAGCCGTGAGCAGTCCGCCGGCATTCAGCAGATCAATCTTGCCGTGGGCGAGATGGACAGCGTGACGCAGCAGAACGCGAGCCTGGTCGAGGAGTCCACGACCGTGACGAGCCATCTGCAGACCCAGGCCGAGAGCCTGGCTCGCGAGATCGGTTTCTTCAGAAACTTCGAGACTTCGACACCCACCAGGGCGAACGCGACGGCGTCGAGTCGATCCGCGCTCGCACCCGCACCCGCACCCGCACCCGCACCGATGACGAGCGTCCCCACGCCGCGCACGCCCGCCAAGCGGGAGACGGCCGACGCTGAAGAGTGGAGCGAGTTCTAATCCTCCGCTCGCGCGCTACCCGCTGTGTCGGGGCCGCCGCCAGACTCGCCAAAAAAACGGCTCGCTTTTCAGCGAGCCGTTTTGCGTTACTGCATCAGATATCGCGGTACTGGCCGCTGATCACTGCTCGTTACGCTTGGCCTTGACGCCCTCTTCGACGCGACGACCGATGGTCTCGTCGACGTTCTTCCAGTACTCGAAGACGCGCGACAGTACCGGCTCTTCGACGCCACCAGCGACGTGGCCGACGATGTTGTTGACGAGGCGATCGCGAGCGGCATCGTCCATCACCTTGTTGACCAGATCGTTGGCCTGATTGAAGTCGCCGTCGTCCGGACGCAGCGTGTAGGCGGCGCGGACGAATTCGCCATCGGCCTGCCAGGTCGCGTCTTCCGGATAGCGCGCGGAATCCGGTGTCGCCCCGCCCTTGCTGTTGGGCGCGTAGACCGGGTCGGTCGAATTGTGAATCCGCATCCGGCCGCCCTTGCTGTAGCTGTGGACCGGGCTCTTCGGCGAATTGACCGGGATGTGCTTGTAGTTGATCCCCAGACGCGCCCGGTGGGCATCGGCGTAGGAGATGGTTCGCGCCAGCAGCATCTTGTCCGGCGAGAAGCCGGTACCCGGCACGGAGTTGTTGGGCTCGAATGCCGCCTGCTCGATCTCGGTATGGAAATCGGTGGGGTTACGGTCCAGCGTCATCTTGCCGACTTCGTGCAGCGGATAGTCGCTGTGTGGCCAGATCTTGGTCAGGTCGAACGGGTTGATGCGATACGTCTTGGCATCTTCGAACGGCATGATCTGGACGTGGAGCGTCCAGGTCGGGTAGTCGCCGCGCTGGATGGCGTTGAACAGGTCGCGACGGTGGTAATCGGCATCCGACCCCGCCATCTGATCCGCCTGCTCCTGAGTCATGCACTTGATGCCCTGGTCGGTCTTGAAGTGATACTTGACCCAGAAACGCTCGCCTTGGGCGTTGACCCACATGTAGGTATGGCTCGAGTAGCCGTTCATGTGGCGCCAGGTGGCAGGCACGCCACGATCACCCATCAGCCAGGTCACCTGGTGCGCCGACTCCGGCGACAGCGTCCAGAAATCCCACTGCATGTCATGGTCGCGCAGGCCGTTATCGGCACGACGCTTCTGCGAATGGATGAAGTGCTGGAACTTCATCGGGTCGCGCACGAAGAACACGGGGGTGTTGTTACCCACCATGTCGAAGTTGCCTTCCTCGGTGTAGAACTTCAGCGAGAAGCCACGCGGGTCGCGCCAGGTGTCCGGGCTACCGGACTCGCCGGCGACGGTCGAAAAGCGCGCGACCATCTCGGTCTTCTTGCCCGGCTGGAGGAAGTCCGCCTTCGTGAACTGGCTGACGTCGTGAGTCACCTCGAAGTGACCGAAAGCGCCGCTGCCCTTGGCGTGCGGCTGGCGGTCGGGGATCATTTCCCGATTGAAAGCCGCCATCTGCTCCATCAGGTAGTGGTCGTGCAGGACGATCGGGCCGTCCGGACCGACCGAGAGGGAATATTCCTGACTGGAAACCGGAACCCCGGCGTCCGTCGTTGTCGGCTTTTGGTTATCGCTGCTCACGGTGATCTCTCCCTGTTCATCGATGTGATGCATGGCGCATCACATGGGTAACTCCATGGCCATCCCGTAAACGGTGCCGCGAAAAGCCGGGCCGGCTGTCAGGTTCGCAGCATGATCGCCATATCCTGCCTACACACAACGTTTCTCGGCCGGTGATCAACGACAGGGCAGCACAAGGTATAGATAGAAACAGGGGTCACTGTCTACCATGGCTAATGCCACTTGGGCCGCCCGCGACGCATTGGCCTAGACGCACGTATGGGGATCGAACGGGGCGACCGCGCTGCACGCCGCTGAAGACGCGGGAAACAGATAGCCTCCGACTTTCAAGGCGCAGCTTCTGATAGTTTCTAACCATGGAAACAATGGCGAGATTTCATCGCTCGGACGCCATTTCCAAGGCGCATTGCCATGCCTTGTCGACCCGCTGGCAACTTCGTCAGAGCGTTCTATAGTAACTGCCCTGACCGCACACCCTCAGTCGATCCGAGCGACGCGCGTCGCGCCGGTTTGCCTTCTTGCATGCGGAAACCGGGACGTTTCACAGAGGTCATCTTGTCCACGTCATCCCTTCATTCGACGGCTAGCGTCGGCGTTCGCGCCTTTGGGCTCCTGGCCGTGTTCGCGCTCGCCGGCTGTAGCGACGCCCATCTCACCTTTCTCGATCCTCAGGGGCCCGTCGCGGCGGCGCAGCGTCACCAGTTCTGGCTCGTCATCGCGGTTACCTCGACCGTGGTACTGCCGGTTCTGGTGCTGACCCCCTGGATTCTCGTTCGCTACCGCTATGGCCGCCAGGCCGCCTACCGCCCCCAATGGGGCTTTTCGAAACTCGCGGATCTCGTCATCTGGGGCGTACCGGTCTTGGTCGTCATCGTGCTGGCGATCACGGCCTGGCGCAGCACGCTGGCGCTCGATCCCTACAAACCGCTGACAAGCGACACGCCGCCGCTCGAGGTGCAGGTGATCGGCTTCGACTGGAAGTGGCTGTTCGTCTATCCGGAACAGGGCATCGCCAGCGTCAATCGGCTCGTCATCCCGGCGGGACGGCCCGTGTCGTTCGAACTGACCTCCGCCAGCGTCATGCAGGGTTTTTTCATTCCCGCGCTGGGTAGCCAGATCGACGTCATGAACCGCATGACGACGAAGCTGCATCTGCAGGCGGATGAGACGGGCACTTTCATCGGCAAGAACATGCAGTACAACGGCACGGGCTTTCACCAGCAGCGATTCGTGACGCAGGCCGTGGCACCGGCGGCTTTCCAGCGCTTCGTCGATCGCACCCGCCAGGACGGCGTGCCGCTGGATGCCGATGCCTACCGCGCGCTCGACGAACGCGGTACCGCCGCCAGACTGCGCCAACGGCTGGCCCCCGAGACGGCCGTGGCCGAGCGCGGCGAGATCGCCACGCTCGCCTTCTCGGCGTTGCCTGCCGGCTTCTTCGACGCCGTCGTCGCCCACGAGTCGCCGAACTGGAACGCGCGCGACGGTGAAGACGGCCCGCCCGAGACGGGCACCGATCAAGACGAGCCAACGAATCGCGACGAGCGGCGGCACGAGCGCCGCAACACCCAGGCCGCCACCACGGGGAGCCGCCAATCATGAGCGAAGAGACCTCCTGGCTGCTTGGGCGCCTCGACGCCAGCGCCCTGCCCTTCTGGGACGCACTCCAGCATCCCACCACTCCGAACGTCGTCAACGCCGTCATCGCCTCGGGGGCGGGAGCCATGGTGCTGCTCGGCGCTCTCGCGGCCGTCGTATTCTTGACCTGGACGAAACGCTGGCGCTGGCTGTGGCGAGAGTGGCTGACCAGCCCCGATCACAAGAAGATCGGCATCATGTTCATCATGATCGCGCTGGTGATGCTCGCCCGCGCCGTCATCGAAGCCGTATTCATGCGGCTCCAGCAGGCCGTGGGGCTGGACGGCGGCTTTCTCACCGCCGAGCACTTCGGGCAGCTGTTCACCACCCACGGCACCATCATGGTGTTCTTCATGGCGATGCCGTTTCTGACCGGCATCATCAACTACGTCATGCCGCTGCAGATCGGCGCGCGCGACCTGTCGTTCCCGGTGATGAACTCGATCAGTCTCGGGCTCACCGCCGCCGGCGCGGCGATCGTCATGGTCTCGCTGATCCTGGCACCCTTCTCCACCGGCGGCTGGAGCGGCTACCCCTCGTTCACCGAAAGCGCGACCAACCCCGGCGCCGGCGTCGACTACTGGATCTGGGCGGTCACGCTATCGACTCTCTCCTCGACGCTGACCGGAATCAACTTCGCGGTGACCATCTACAAGCGCCGGGCGCCCGGCATGCAATGGTTCCGGCTGCCGCTGTTCACCTGGACGGCGCTTTGCACCTCGATTCTGATGATTTTCGGCATGCCGCCGCTGACGGTCGCGACCGCCCTGCTCGCGCTCGACCGCTATCTCGACTTCCACTTCTTCACCGTGGATCTCGGCGGCAACATGATGAACTACATCAACCTGTTCTGGGCGTTCGGCCACCCCGAGGTCTACATCCTGATCCTGCCGGCGTTCGGCATCTTCTCGGAGGTCTTCTCGACCTTCTCCGGCAAGAAGCTCTACGGCTACGGGGCGCTGGTGATCGCGACGATGGCGATCGCGGTACTCTCGTTCACGGTGTGGCTGCACCACTTCTTCACCATGGGCCAGAGCGCCCACGTCAACGCCATCTTCGGCATCGCCACGATGCTGATCGGCATCCCCACCGGGGTGAAGATCTACGACTGGATGCTGACGATGTTCCGCGGACGCATCCGTTTCTCGGTCCCCATGATCTACGCCGTGGGCTTCATTTTGCTGTTCGTGCTCGGCGGGTTGACCGGCATCATCCTGGCCGTGCCGAGCGTCGACTATCAGATCCACAACACGCTGTTTCTGGTCGCGCACTTTCACAACATGCTGATCCCGGGGCTGCTGTTCGGCATGCTCGCCGGCACCAACCTCTGGTTTCCCAAGGCGTTCGGCTTTCGGCTGGAAGAGCGCTGGGGCCGACGCGCGGCGATCGGTTGGATCGTGGGTTTCATGCTCGCCTTCTTCCCGCTCTACGCGCTGGGGATTCTCGGCATGCCGCGGCGCTCGGCGGCGTTCTTCGAGCCTGCCTATCTGCCGTGGACGATGGCAGCGATGGTGGGCGCCGTGGTGATTCTCTTCGCCATGCTGTTCCTGCTGATCCAGCTCTGGGTGAGCGTGCGCGACCGCCACGCCAACCGCGTGCCCGGTGGCGACCCATGGGACGGCCGGAGCCTCGAGTGGTCGATCGCCTCGCCGCCGCCGGCGTACAACTTCCCGGTCATTCCCGAGGTGCACAGCCGGGACGCCTACATGCGACAGAAAGAGACGGGTGGCGGCGCGCACCCCCGCCCCGACGCGTACGGCGATATCGAGATGCCCGCGAGCAGCGCGATGGGCCCGATCATCGGCATCGCCGGCTTCCTGATGGCGTTCGGCCTGACCTGGTATCAGTGGTGGCTCGTCGTCGCTGCGGGTGCTGTCTCGCTCGTCGCGCTGATCGCCCGCGGCTTCGTGCGCAACGCCACCCGGGTGATCCCCGCCGCCGAGGTTCGCCGCGAGCATGAAGCGTGGATCGCGACGCTCGACTCGCTCACGCCGATCACCCGCGCCGATGAGCAGACCCGGGCCAATCGCGGCCTGCCCGCCTCGCCCATCGAGGGAGCCGTTCAATGAGTTCGACCACCGTCAAACACCCGGGTCTGAACCTCGGGCATGCTCACGGCGAAGCCCACGAGGCGAGCGAAGAGCTGGTCTTCGGCTTCTGGGTCTTCATGATGAGCGACCTGATCCTCTTCGGCCTGCTCTTCGCGACCTACGTGACCATGCTCGGCGGCACCGCCGGCGGGCCCGGGCCGAGTGAGCTGTTCGAGCTCAAGAGTGCGTTCATCGAAACCACACTGCTGCTGGTGAGCAGTTTCACCTTCGGCATGGCGTCGCTCGCGCTCAAGTACCGGACCGACCGCAAGGTACTGGTCGCCTGGCTAATCATTACCCTGCTGCTGGGCCTCGCCTTTCTCGCCCACGAGCTCTACGACTTTCACAAGATGTTCAGCGAAGGCGGCGTGCCGAGCCGCAGCGGCTTTCTCTCGGCATTCTTCGCGCTGGTACCGCTCCACGGGCTCCACGTGACCGGCGCGTCGATCTGGCTGATCGCCCTGCTCGGCCAGATCGCCGTTCACGGGCTCGACACCCCGACCAAGACCGGTCTCATGCGCCTGGCAATCCTGTGGCACTTTCTCGACGTGGTCTGGGTCGGCATCTTCTCGCTGGTCTATCTGGGGGGAACCGCATGAGTCATCGACAGCTCAGCGACGAGGAAGCCCGAGAAAAGGCTCAGGAACTCAAGACCTACTTATGGGGCTTCGGGCTGGCGGCGGTACTGACGCTGATCCCGTTCGGCTTGGCCGTGTTCACGCCCATCGCGACCGCGACGCTCTACTGGGTCATCGGCGTCTGCGCTCTGATCCAGATCGTGGTGCACTTTCGCTTCTTCCTGCACATCACGCTGTCGCGCAACACCCGCGAGGATCTGCAGCTGATCCTCTTCACCGTGCTCATCCTTGCGATCATGGTCGGCGGCACGATCTGGATTCTGTTCAACCTCTACTACCGCATGATGCCGTCGATGGTGCCGTGAGCCGGACGTGAACGGGCGGCGTCATCGGCCCCTCGGCGTTGTCATGGGCGAACGCCCGTCTCACGTGCGGACGAGCGTCGTCAGGCGCACGTCGACGGTCACCGACAGCGTCGTCAGCGCTTCGGCGCGGGCCCGCCCTTCGGCGCTGGCGCGGTAGAGATGCGGGGTCATGGTCAGCAGGTCGGCGATCGCCTCGGCGCTGTCGAGGGTGAGCGTATGCCGCACCGCCGTTTGCGCTTCCTCGCGGAAAGCGGGATGGCGCTCCGGCCCCCGCTCGCTCGGCGCTTTCACACTCGGGTAGATGATCTCGCGCAGCTCGCGCAGGTGATCCGGCCCCACCTCCGCCAGCAGCAGTCGCCCGCCGGGCTCGAGGACGCGGGCGAATTCAGCATCGACGGGAAAGCCGAACAGGCAGAGCACGCGATCGAGGGTGGCATCGGCGACCGGCAGCTTGGCGTTGCTCGCCACCACCCAGGTGCTACCGCCATGGGCACTGTCGTTTTCAGCTACCGAATCACGCAGCCAGACGCTCTCCTGACGAGCCGCCCGCTGGACCGCCCACTTGGAGATGTCCAGCCCCATCAGCGACAGCGCCACGCCCCGTTCGTCGGCTCTGGCAGCGAGACGCCGCAGGTAGTAGCCCTCCCCGCAGCCGGCATCGAGACACGCCAGCGGGCGCGCGGATGGTGCGTCCGCCAGCACGGTCTCGGCGATGGCATCGGCCAGTGCCCGGTAGTGTCCGGCATTCAGGAATCGCTCGCGGGCGGCGACCATCGCCTTGCTGTCGCCGGGGTCGCGGGAGCGCTTGTGCTGTACCGGCAGCAGGTGGACGTGCCCCTGGCTTGCGATATCGAAGCCGTGACCGGCGTCGCAGCGCCAGGCGCTGCCTTCACGGCGAAGCGGCAGCGCATCGAGGGGGCAGAGGAGCGCATCGAAGGGGGTCAGACGCATGGCATTCTCGCGGACGGGCAAAGCCGCTCAGTCTACGCGACCCGCTGGCGTCTAGGCAGACGCCAGCGCGCTTTCCCGTCGCCTATCCGCGATGACGCCCGGCGCTTACCTTTGGCGGGCGCCCTTGGCTAGATCACTGCGCGACGCAGCTTCGCCGACACCCACTCGCTGACCACCACCGTGCCCAGAATCAGCAGCAGGATCATCGTCACCTGCGGCCAGGCGAGCACGTTGATCGAGGCCTGCAGCTTCAAGCCGATACCGCCGGCGCCGACGAGCCCCAGGATCGTGCTCTCGCGAATGTTGATGTCCCAGCGAAAGACGCCGATGGCGATGAAGGTCGGCACGACCTGCGGCACGATGGCGTAGTTGAGCACCTGCATCGCGCTTGCGCCGGTGGCGGAGACCGCCTCGACCTGCCGGGTATCGATCTCCTCGATCGCCTCGTAGAGCAGCTTGCCGACGAAGCCGATGGAGCGCAGGGCGATGGCGACGATACCGGCGAGCAGCCCCGGGCCGATGATCGCCACCAGCAACAGTGCCCAGATCAGCGAGTTGATCGAGCGCGAGGCGACGATCACGAACAGCGCCACCGGGCGAAGAAAGCGTGTCGAGGGCGTGGTATTGCGCGCGGCGAGAAACGCCACCGGCACCGCCATGACGATACCGCCGAGCGTTCCCAGCGTGGCGATGTTGAGGGTGTCCCACAGCGGCTCGAGCAGCTCCGGCAGATAGCTCCAGCGCGGCGGGACCATGCGACTGCCTATATCCATCGCCTGGCGAGGTGCGTCGCTGACGAATGCCCAGATGGTGTTCTCGGTCATCACCTGCCAGCAGTAGACGAACAGCGCCACCAGCAGCAGCCAGGCGAACCAGATCAGCAGACGCGTCCGCGGTGGTCGCGGCGCCCAGACCTCGCGGTAGTGAGTGATCTCGCTCATTGCAGGAACTTCCTCACGTAGCCGGAGGCGTACTCCGAGAGCATCACGATGACGATGATCAGCAGCAGGATCGCCCCGGCGCTGTCGTACTCGTAGCGATCGATTGCGGTGTTGAGCGTCGCGCCGATCCCGCCGGCGCCCACGATGCCGATGACCGAACTCTCGCGGAAATTGATGTCGAGCCGGTAGAGCGACAGCCCGATCAGCCGCGGCATCACCTGCGGCTGGATCGCGTAGTCGATCAGCTGCCACCAGGAGGCCCCGGTGGCGCGAATCGCTTCCGCCTGGCGCTCGTCGATCTCCTCGATGTCGTCAGCGAGCAGCTTGGCGAGAAAGCCGATGGTGGCGAACGACAGGGTCAGAAAGCCGGCAAAGGGGCCGAAGCCGAACATCGCCACCAGAAAGATCGCGATGATGATCTCCTGCAGCGAGCGGCTCACCGCAATGACGGCGCGACAGACCAGATAGACCGGCGCCGGCGTCAGGTTGCGCGCCGCGCCGATGCCGATGGGCACGGATATCAGAATCCCCACCACGGTCGAGGTGAGCGTCATGGTGAGACTCTCGACCAGGCCGCGAGCAATGTCGTCCCAGCGACTGAGGAAGTCCGGCTGCAGAAAACCGGCGGCGAAACGCTGGCCGCGTTCGAGGCCGACGACGACCCGCTGCCAGTCGACCTCGATGGTGCTGAGAGCCAGCGCGAGATAGATCACCGTGCCGATCGCCAGCGCCCAGCGCCAGGCGCGACGCTTGACGATCTGCGGCGGCCGGCGCCAGGTGTCGGCGTAGGTCGCCTCGCTCATGCCCCCACCCTCATCGGCCGGGCATCGCTCTCAATCACTTCATCGTCTTGGCTCTCCTGGCGCATGGCCTGCCAGTCGTCGGCGCCGTAGATGGTGGAGAGCGCCGCCTCGTCGAGCGTCGCGGGGTCGCCGTCGAACACCATTTTGCCGCCGCTCAGCCCGACCACGCGATGCACGAACTGACACGCCAGCGGCACGTCGTGAATATTGACGATGGCGGGCAGCGCCCGTTCGGCGCAGATCTCGGTGAGCAGGCGCATGATCTGCCGGCTGGTCTTGGGATCGAGGCTCGCCGTCGGCTCGTCCACCAGCAAGAGCTCCGGCTCCTGCGCCAGGGCACGGGCGATCCCCACGCGCTGACGCTGGCCGCCGGAGAGCGCATCGGCGCGCTTGTCGGCGTGGGCCAGCAGCCCCACGCGGTCGAGCAGCGCATAGGCGCGGCGAACGTCATGCGGCTCGAAACGCCGCAGGCAGCTGCGCCAGAACGGCACGTAGCCGAGCCGGCCGGAGAGTACGTTCTCCATCACCGTGAGCCGCTCGACCAGTGCGTACTCCTGGAAGATCATCCCGATACGCCGACGCTGACGGCGCAGGTCGCTCTTGCCGAGTCCGGCCAGGTCGATATCCCCCAGCAGGATGCGTCCGGTGCTCGGCTCCACCAGCCGGTTGATACAGCGAATCAGCGTCGATTTCCCCGCACCCGACGGGCCGACGAGTCCAACGATCTGTCCCTGAGGCACGCTCAGCGATATATCGCTCAGCGCCCGATCGCCGGCGCGGTAAGTCTTGGAAAGGGCGTCTATCTGAAGCATGAGGTTTCCTCGGACGCGCAACGCAGACGTCGAGCGGACGGCGCGCTGCCGTCCGCTCGATGCCTGTTCCGCTTCCGTCTGTCAGCGAGTCGCGGCGCCCGGCATCCGACCGCGCGCCGCACCGACGGTCCGATCAGTTACAGCTGTAGCTGACGCCGTTGGCCTGATCGATCTTGCGGATGACCTCCCAGTCGTCCTGGAAGTCGATCTCGATGAACTGGCTCTCGCCGGAATTGGCGAACTCCTCCTCGAGGCCGGTACCGCTCCAGTCGAAGTCGAAGAACGCCTGGCGAATCTTCTCCTGGAGTTCCGGCTTGAGGTTGTAAACGGTGCCATAGCCGGTGGTGGGAAAAGTCTGAGACTCGTAGATCGACTCGATCTGATCCTCGCTGATCACATCGCGGTCGAGCATGCGTGAGAGGACCGAGTTGGCGATGGCAGCCGCCGGGTAGTCGTGGTTGGCCACGCCGAGAATCGAGGTGTCGTGAGCGCCGGAGAAGACCGGCTCGAAATCGGTTCCCGCTTCCATGCCGAAGTCGGACTTGAGGATCGCCGACGGCGCCTTGAAGCCGGAGTTGGAGGTCTCGGAGGTGAACGCGAGTTCCTTGCCTTCGAGATCCTCGACCGACTCGATACCCGAATCCGGGTAGGTGATGATCTCCATCTCGTAGCCGAAGGAGCCGTCGTCGGCAGCCATCATGGCGAAGGGGCGAAAGCCCGCACAGGCGACGGCCAGCGGGTTGGAGCCGGTGTTGAAGCCGGCGACGTGCAGGCGTCCGGCACGCATCGCCTCGATCTGGGCGGCGTTGGACTGCACCGGGAAGAACTGCACCTCTTTACCGGTCACCTCGGCCATGTGGTCGAGAAATTCCGACCAGACGTCGGCGTAGACTGCCGGGTCCTCCACCGGGGTGTAGGAGAAGATCAGCGTGTCCGGGTCGAGCCATTCGGACTCGTCGATGGGAACATCGGCGACCAGATCGCCGTCGTCATCAGTGTAACGGTCGCTGAGCTGGAAATCGGCCGTGGCGGGTAGCGCGAAGGCCGCGCCGAGCAAACCTGCGAGAAGCGGAGTCGTCAGTTTCATGAGCTGTTCGTCGCCTTGTTTTTGCTGAACACATTCCCTGAAAGCGTTCTTCGAACGCCCTACCTCGAGACCAGGAAACGCTAACGCGACGACGGTGACAGTTTGACGACAGCCCCACTCGAGAGCTCACAGGCCCAGAGTCCAGCCCTCCCGCTCTCGCTGCGCCACGCCCAGGTTAGGGACCGCGAACGCCTCGACCTGATCGATCATGGCGAGCAGGCCGAGCATGGCGTCGAAGGCGTCCTCCCCTGCGGCGGTAGTGCCGAAACCTCGACCAATCTGCGCCCGCGCCGCCGGCGTGAAGTGCACGTCGATTCCGCGCTCTGCGTGACAGGTCAGTAGCCGCTGGGCGCGAGACTGGCGATCTGCCTGCCGGCGCTTGCTCTGAGCGTGGCGCAAGGCCACGCCCAGACGATCCGCGGCGAGAGTCGGCCAGGTCTCGCAGAGCACCGGCATGCCCGAGCGGGCAAGCGCGGCGAGTTCACCGTCGAAGGGCCACAGCCTGGCCCCGCGGCGCCGCGCCGGCAGGATCACGTCGCGCCAGCCGGCGAGCGTCGCCTTACCGACCTGATTCGCGCCGAGAGTCCAGAACAGCGGTGAGGGAAGCCGCCCCGGCACGCGACGCTCGCCCTCGCGCCGCAGGGCGTCGAAGTCGGCAACGCCGAGCGCGGCGACCAGTGCATCCCGGGTCACGCCCTTGCGCGACACTCGGGGATAGAAAGGACGGCGCAGCGAAATCTCCGCCGCCGTCTCCGCGACGTCGAAGAACTCGGGCCAGGCGCCCTGCCCCAGCCGGTCGAGCCACGTCGTGAAGTGTTCGACGCCCGCCCGATTCGCCCACGCCTCGGGGACGCCCAGACAGAAATCGAACCCGGCCAGCGTCGCCTCGCCGGGGTCGAACAGCGTCGCCAGCCAGGCCGCCGAATCGTCGAGCTGCCAGGCGGGAGAAACCACCCAGCGCCCGCCGTCGCGACGCGCCTGCACCGCCCAGCGCTTACCCGGTGACACACTCCAATCCGCGTGCAGCAGGCGCTGGAAAGGGAGCGGTTCGTGACGGTTCGTCATCGTCCGGCGTTCGCCGTCATCGCTGATTCGTCATCGCCAGCGTCGTCATCGGCCCAGGTGGCAGCGGCGGTGCAATGCGTACACCCGCGCATCGAATCCCTCGATCGGTCCCGTCACCTCGGCCCCCGGCATGACGTCACGAATCGAGAGCATCGCGACCGGCGCCGGATCGACGCCGAACTCGGCGAGCCACCGGGTGAGCTGCGCCGCCGAACTGGCATAGACGATGCGCCCGAGTCCGGCCCAGCCGTGGGCGGCGGCGCACATCGGGCAGTGTTCGCCGGAGGTGTAGACCGTCGCCGACGCTCTCGTTGCCGGGTCGAAGTTGTCGGCGGCCCAGCGGGCGAGCGCGAACTCCGGGTGGCGGGTCGCCTCGGCGGTGTTGATGCGGTTGCGCGCCTCGGCGAGCACACGGCCGTCGGCACCGACCAGCACGCTGCCGAAGGGCTCGTCGCCGGCCTCGAGCGCCGCCTCGGCCAGCGCGATCGCGCGCTCGAGATGGCGTTTCTCGTCGGCATCGATCATGGAGCATGGATCGCTCATCGCAGTTACCTCATGACAGGAGTGGCGGCACGAACATCGTGCCGCTAGCCAAAGCGCGCGAGACCGAAGGCGCCGAGCGCGGGCGAGGCCCGCCCCGATTCGAGCCACTGACCCAGCGACTCACCCATCGCGCTGGCGAACTTGAAGCCGTGACCCGAAAAGCCGCCGGCGACGATCAGACCCGGTCGCGGCTCGTCGATCAGGAAGTGCTCGTCCGACGTGCGGATGTACTGGCACACCGCGCCATGCTTCATTGCGCCGACGCCAGGCAGATAGCGGTCGATCACCCTTTGGAGTTCCGGGATGTCATCGGGATGCTCGCCGAAAGCGGCCATCGGCTCCCCTGGCTGCAGCGGCTGACCGGCATCGTGGCGGCCGATCTTGAAGCCGGCGCCGTCGATATCGGGGAAGCCGTAATAGACGCCCAGTTCGTCGTCGGTGAGGCTGAAACCAGCGAAATCGGCGCTGGTGTAGCGGGCATCCGCCTCGAACCAGGCAAACGTCTTGCGTACCCGCGTCAGCGGCAGCTCGATTCCCAGCCCGGCCATCAACGGCGCCACGTGCTGGCCGGCGGCGAGCAGCACCCGCTCGGCGCCGAAGCGGCGGCCGTCGGCGCAGCGCGCCACATAGCCGCCACCGGGTTGCGGCTCGAGCGTGACCACCGGCGCATCAGTAGTGAGCGTGACGTTAGCGCTCTGCGCCACCCGCTCGCGCCAGCACGCCAGAATCCGCTCGACCCGTAGCACCCCCGCCTCGCGCTCGAACGCCACACTCATCGTGTCGTCGAGCCGCCAGCCGGGCCAGCGCTGCGAGGCCGTCGTGCCGTCGAGCACTTCCAGCGACAGCCCGTGGGCGTCGGCGCTGGCCGAGACCTGGCGCACGAACGGCGCCGTGGCAGGGCCGATGTTGGTGATGCCGGTGGGCAGAAACAGCGGCTCGCCGGTCGCCGCTTCCAGCGCGCGCCAGCGCTCGAGCGACCGTACCGCCAGCGGCACGTACCCTGCCCCCTCACCGTAGGCCAGCCGGATCAGGCGCGTCTCGCCGTGGTGAGCACCCTGGTCGTGGGGCGGGCTGTAGGCGTCGAGCACGTTGACCGATACATCGGCGTGCTCCGCCAGCCAGTCCGCCGCGGCCAGTCCCATGCTGCCACCGCCGATGATCAGACAGTCGGTCTGCGTCTCCCGTTTCATCGTCTCTCCTCCCATCTCCACGCTCTCGTCTCCACGCTCAGATCTCCGCGCCTCGGTCGCTCTGCCCTCAGGCTCGGCCGGTGTCGGCCTTGCGCGGCTCGGGCGCCGCGTCCGGCTCTCGCTCGCTCTGCGCGATGATCGCCGTGCCGGTGAGGTCGCCGGTGACGTTGAGCGCGGTGCAGCCCATCCCCACCAGCGCATCGATGGCGGTGAGCATGGCGACCGTCTCGATGGGCAGACCCACCTGAGCGAAGACCGTGGCGATCATCACGATGCCGGCGCCGGGCACGCCTGCCGTGCCGATGGAGGTGAGCGTACCGATCAACACGATCTGCACCATGCTCGCCAGATCCAGCGGGATGCCGGCGACGTTGGCGGCGAAGACGGCGGAGATGGCGATGCGGATTGCCGCGCCGTCCATGTTGACGGTGGCGCCGAGCGGCAGACTGAAGGCGTAGAGCGGCCGCGAAAGCCCCAGACGCTGGGCGGCATTGAGGGTGAGCGGTAGCGTGCCGGTACTGCTCTGGGTGGCGAAGGCGGTCGCCATCGGCGTGCGTGCTTCGCGAAAGAAAGCGCCGAGACGTACGCCGAAGAGCTTCATCAGCACGCAGTAGACGACCAGGTGCACGGCCAGGGCGAGATAGAGCACGACCACCATGTTGCCGAGCGAGAGAATGGTATCGAGCCCCTGTTCGGCGACCGTGCCGGCGACGATCGCGAACACCCCGATCGGCACGTACTGCAGTACCCCCGCCATCACCTTCATGGTCACCGCGTTCAGCCCCTCGATCACGCCGAAGAGCTTCTCGGCCATCGCCGACTGTGCATCGCTCTGGCGCAGCTTCAACAGCGCGATGCCGAAGACGAAGGCGGTAAAGATGATGCCCAGCAGATTGGGCTGGGCGAAGGCGGCGACGATGTTTTCCGGCACGATCGACAGCACCACGCTGACGAGCCCCGGGTTGTCCGGCACATCGAAAGTCGCATTCGCTGGCGGCGCCAGGCCGCTGCCCGGCTCGAGCCAGCTCGCCACCACCAGGCCCACCACGATGGCGATCGCCGACGTCGCGACGTAGTAGAGGAACACCTTGCCGCCGATGCGCCCCATGCGGCCGAGCTCGGCCTGATTGATCCCCACGATCAGCGTGAACAGCACGATCGGCACGATCAGAAACTGCAGCAGTCGCAGCAGCAGATCGCCGAAGGGCGCAAGCCACGCCGCGACGCTGTCGCCGCCGATCAGCCCGACTGCCACGCCGAGAACCAGCGCGATGGTGACGCGAAGAATGAGAGAGGAGTCGAGATAGCCTCGAAGCAGTGATTGCATACCTGTGCCCTGTCGATCGACTGGAGAAGTCAGCGTCGTTCACGCCATCGGCGCATTATCACCGTTTTGGCCCCGAAAACGAAAAAGCCCGGCGCGAAGCCGGGCTCGACTCTGTCGGCAAGGTTCAGCCGATCTTGTCCTGCGTCTTGGTGTCGAAGTCGCTGGCGTCGTGGCGCTCGTGAAGCTGCGTCTGCGGCTCGCCGAAGGTGCGATTGACCATGCGCCCGCGCTGCACCGCCGGGCGGGCATCGATCTGCTTGGCCCAGCGCATCACGTGGGTGTAGCTCTCGACCTGCAGGAACTCGGCGGCGTCGTAGAGACGGCCCAGCACCAGCTGGCCGTACCAGGACCAGGTCGCGATGTCGGCGATGGTGTACTCGTCGCCGGCGAGGAACTCGGTCTCGGCCAGGCGTCGATCCAGCACGTCGAGCTGACGCTTGGTCTCCATGGTGAAGCGGTCGATGGCGTACTCGATGCTGACCGGCGCATAGGCGTAGAAGTGCCCGAAACCGCCGCCGAGATAGGGCGCGCTGCCCATCTGCCAGAACAGCCAGTTCATCGTCTCCACGCGCTTGGCGGGATCGCTCGGCAGGAAGGCACCGAACTTCTCGGCGAGATGGACGAGAATCGAGCCGGACTCGAACACGCGCAGCGGCTCACCGCCGGTGTGATCCACCATCGCCGGAATCTTGGAGTTCGGGTTGATCTCCACGAAGCCACTGCCGAACTGATCGCCGTCGCCGATGTTGATCAGCCAGGCGTCGTACTCGGCCTCCTTGCCCAGCGCCAGCAGCTCCTCGAACATCACCCCGACCTTGACCCCGTTAGGGGTGGCGAGCGAATAGACCTGGAACGGATGCTTGCCGACCGGCAGCGCCTTGTCGTGCGTCGGGCCGGCCACGGGGCGATTGGTCTTGGCGAACTTGCCGCCGCTCTCTTTGGGTTCCCAGACCTTGGGAGGCGTGTAATCGCTCATGCTCTCTCCTGAATCGAATGCGAGATCGTATACCGACCGTCGTCGGTGTGTGACCTGAAAGGTAGCGGGTTAATGAAAAATCATCGACCGCCGTTTGTCTCGCGTCGCCGACGGCAGATCAGCCGTCACGATATCGAATCCCCCTCGACGCGCTGCCCGTCGAGCCGGGACCTATCACATGGCGCCTTCGCCCGCGGATGAAGTCGTTGTCGATTCACCACGCGTGATTAATACCGGCTTAAGAAAAGGGACCGAGACAGTCGGTATGATTGTTACTATCTTCAGCCTCACCAACAATTCTTTACCTACGCTGAGATGATTTCCATCGGCGAGAGAACGATACTCTTCCTCCACTCGGCGGCACGCTTTCAGCATTCTTATCGTTTTTCCAGAGCAGCGAATGTCACAAACCCGCAGCAACCCACCCCCCTCATCCTCATCGTGGGATTCGCCCCCTTTTTTCTTCGGGATCCCGCTCCGGGCAAAGGCCACCGCGCTGGACTGGACTTGCGTCTGTCATAATTTCGCAAAAACACTGGATAGCCTTTCACGTCAAACCTGCCAGAGCTTTCGTGTCCTGGTCTCATGTCATGACATCCCCAATGTCGATACGCGTGGCCTCGACATTCGCTTCATCAAGGCGGGTTTTCCAGTCCCTATCGATGACAATGGCCGAACGCGAAGCGACAAGCACAAGAAGAAGCATCGGCTGGGTATCGAGCTTGCTAACGAAATGGAAAACGACGCCTATTTCATGCCGTTGGACGCCGACGATCTGGTTCATCCACGCCTAGTGGAGACGGTGCTCGGCGATGACAACCGGCGCGGTTATCTGCTCGAGAAGGGGTACATCTACAACGCCGCGACCGGACAATGTCGTGCCTGCGACCCGCAAACGCACCCCTTCTGGCGCTACTGTGGCTCCTGTGCCGTGATCCACTTCACACCCGATGACCTGCCACAGTACAAGGGCGACAGCAGTCGCTATTACAGTCGCTTTCTCAATCACAAGGATTATGCCGATGTCGCCCGCGACGCTGGACGTGCATTGATGCCTTTCGATGAACCGATGGCGGTTTATGTCATCGACCACGGGGAGAACGACTGGACGGTCTATCGCCAACAGAAAGACGGCAAGAGCAACTACGTGGCCAGAGCCCCCATTCGTGACAAGGCGCGATTGAACGCGCTGCGCGAAACGTTCCCCCAACTCGATCTCAACGAAGTCTTCCCTCCCGCCCCCCGAGGTGGGGTTCGTCGCCGCCTCAAGACGCTACTGGGCCTTACATACTCGCGCTAGCCCTAACTGCCAACGCGGTCGCTTGCCCATCATGCTTAGGTCGTTACAGTCGCGGTGACTTACCCAGAATGTTGGCAAACTCTCCCAGCGTGACGATCAGCGCAGCATAGCGGTGAGATGCTCGTGTGCCGCTAAGGCGTGCGTGTTTTTCGACTTCTTCGATCGCGGCGTCGAGCATCGGACCGCTGTCTTTGAGTCGTGTCGCATGCTGCACGACTTTCTCGTCCACCATCGCCAGAAATTCCGTTTCGGCATCGGGATGATCCTCGCCAGGCTCGGCCCGCGCTAGCGTTCCGTAGACGCGAAAGTCGGGCAGATCGACGGCCGCTAGATCACGGGGTGACAGCGGCGAACGCTGTTCTCGCACTGCCTGTGAAAATCCTTTCTGCGGCGAATCGAAAGGAAAATTGATCAGCGACGGGTCGGTCAGCGACAGTACGTCGAAAATCAGCTTCTCGCCCTCCTGCTCCTGCGGCGTCAATCGATGATAGAGGTCAAAGAGCCGCCTCGAGAGATGCGGAGTGAACAGCGGCTGATCGAGCTGACGATACCAGTTAAGGCCGTAGTGAAACCGGGCGCGCGTGTTGATGTAGTGATGATCCAGGGCGATCGGATCTTGCACGTCGACATCGATACTGTCGAAGAAGCCGTAGAATTCTCGCTCTACCAACGCCGCCTTGTCTTTCGACGGGAAGTGTCGCGCCAAATTCTTCGCCCGCTTCTCCAGCGGCTGGATATGATAGATACCGGCGCGGAAGTTACCGCCATGGACATTGAAGGTGTGCGAGATATTGCGATCGCGCATTGGCATGCGCAGCGGCAGGTAGGCTCCCAGTACGCCGGACATCCAGGTCATCACATTGTCCTGCCCAGAGTTACGTCCCTGACGCGAGGCGAACCCATCGATGGGAAAGTCGAAGTGTTGCTGTATCTGACGAACGACTTCGTAATCCTCCGAGCGATTCTGGTTGCTGTGCACGCGGACTCGCTCAGGTTGTAAGAACGGCCGCATTAGCGCGAAGTTCATACGACTATCGATACCGCCGGATAGACCCAGATTGAATCGATAGCCTTGCTCCGTCAGCGCCTTGACCCGTCCCTGGATGTCGCGCACGTAGTTGACGAGCCCTTCGGCGTAGCCCTCGCCTGACGCGCCGCGCGACGGCGAGCGCACCACTCGAGGCAAGCCGCCCGGTTCGATTTCCAGATACCGACCGGCGGGAATGAAGCGCACGCCGTCGATCAGCATGTTCGACGACAGCGGCTGGCCGCCCCAGAGCGATTGATTCCCCGCGAAGAAACCAAGTGTAGCGGCCTCGTGAAAGCTCGGGGAGAATCCGTCGTATCGCAACTGGCGCGCCAGCGCGAGCATTGAATTGGAGATCACCCAGTAAGGCGCGCTCCGCGACGTATCGGAAAAGTAGTAGACGGTGTCCTGGGCGAGATCATCCGTTTTGACGGTCACTTTGCCGCGCACGTTTCTCACCAGGATGAATCGCCCCTCGGAAAACTCGCGTACGTCGGCCTCGGGATGGTGGTGCAGATATTCGGCGAGCCCGTCGTTGCCGAGAATCACGCTCTCGCGATAGAAGACGCTACCCAGCAGACGGTTCGGCGTCTGCGACTGGCTAGCGGACGTCAGTACGAACAGTCCCTCGGGATACATGGTGACTCCTTTTCACTCGCCTCGATAACGGGCGAACGGCAACGGTGCCGGGGCGCGCTAGCGCACCGGTGACTGATGAGTGTCGGCATCGGTCGATACCGGCGGCAGTGCAGATCGAACCGCCTCGATCCGCTTGGCATGAGCCTTGTAGCCAAAGTGCTCTCGCACGTAGGCGTGTGCGGTATCCACCTGACGCGAGTAGGCCTCGGGGTCGGCCATCAGCGCCTTCACGCGCCCCTGGAGCTCCTGCGGCTCGGCGTAGATCGCGGCCTCGCCGAACAGCGGCTCGAACTGCCAAGGCAGAAAGACCGGCACCCCGACGGCCATCGCCTCGAAGATCACCCGCCCGAACGCTTCCACCCAGTCGGGATGCGTGTAGTAGACGAAGACATCATGGCGGGCGAGGAAGTCCCGTGGGTGCTCTGCGCCGAACGCCAGCACTTGCCAGTTCTCGGGAAGCTGACCGCCCATCATCTGCGCAACCGTCTCGGCACCGCCGAGAACGTGGACTTCGAAGGCTTCATCGGTGGGGTAAACCTGCGTTAGTGAGTCGAGCGTTGCCGGCCACTTGAGCACGTGATCCCGCGATAGTCGGCAAAGCCGAATCTTCGCGTGCGGCGCCGGCCGTGTCTCACGGCACCACTCATCGACATCGATGATGTTGGGCCAGTCGTGATCGCTGAGTTCGATGCCCTCGAGATCGCCACGGTGATGAGTCAGTAACGTCTCGCGTACCAGTGGCCCGATCGGATGCCAGACGCCACTGGTGCCGAAGTAGTGCAGCGCATTCTCGCGACAGCGGGGAATGTTGTAGAGCATGGCGTTTTCGTCGCCGTAGTCGCGATTGGGCGGCTGGTTGACGATGACACGCACGGCCCGCGGGCGAATCTCCGGCAGCCACGCCTGACGGTCCTGGAGTACCCAGGGCTGGCGAATCACCAGCACCTCGCAGCTCACGCTTTCACCGAAAACGATGAGCTCTGCCTGCCCCGCTTCGACGAGCTCGCGAATCTTGGGCTCCATACGCCGGTCGATGCGCAGTCCGTAACACGAGATCTGGACGATCGCCGTCTTGAGACCGAGCGCATGATTGGCCTTGATCTCCTCGGCGTTCGACGAGGTGGTGCCGCCGGAAAGACGGAAATCGGAGGCGAGAATGACGTCGAAGTGACGCGCCTCTGGCTTTTTCGGTCGCATCGACCCCGGAATGAAGAAGTGGCGCTGCGCCTTGTCGGGGTCGTCGTAGAGATCCACCGGGCGGTCGTACCACGCTCGATGAAACTCTTCATAGGCGGCCCTGGCGCCATACTTGTAGCCGTTGTAGCCCGAGCCCTTGGCGCTGGTGAGCGAGTCCGCCGATTGACGCTGAAACGACAGCGGCCCGGTATCCAGATGCACCAGCGCTTCCGGATCGAACGCTTTCTTGATGCGTGCCAGATATTCGGAGTCCCCAGCGAAGCGCACAGCATCCCAGTAGCCGATGGCCTCGAGCGCCTGAGCGCGCCGGAACATCAACGAGGAGAGGTTGAACTGAATGTAATAGCCCTTGTTGCCCCGCCGGTGAAAGCGCAGATCCTCGAACGCTCTCGCCTGCTGCGAGGTATTGGCGAAGACCTCGGGTGACTCGACGAGATGACGCGCCTGATGCTCGATCTTGCGCGGATGCGACCAGTCGTCGGCATCGTGGCAAGTGACGAAATCGCCGGTGGCGATATTGAGCGCGTTGTTGCGTGCGACGTAGGGCCCCGAGTTCTCGTCGTTGCGAATGACCACGAGCCGCTCGAATCGGCTCTCGTACTCTTTCACTCGCGCGACGGTCGCATCGGTACTGCAGTCGTCGGCGACGATGACTTCGAGGTTGGGCCAGGTCTGATTGAGTAGCGACTCCATCGCCTGATCGACCGTCGATTCGGCATTGTAGACCGGCACGATCACGGTCACCCGCGGCAGCTCACCGAGCGGGTCGGGGAGCGTCTCGCAGCCCTCGACCAGAATGCGGTCGTAGAGCGCGCGACCGTTGTCCGGTGCGAAGTGGATGCGCTCGATGCCGAATGCCTCGAGACACCGATTGATCGTCGTGAGCTTGCCGTCGTTCTCGTAGAGGTTGGCCAGCCCCAGCAGCACGTCGCCATTGAGTCGAGTGGAACGAAGCCCCTCGAGCAACGCGATTCCCTTGTCGCGCTCTCCCACCGTCTCCAGACACTCCGCCTCGACGATGGCGATCGCCGATTCGTTGAACAGTTCAAAGTCATGCTGGCGATAACGGCGGATGTGTTCGAGCGCTTGGCGCTTGCTTTCGGCGTCGGGGTGCGAGGCGTACCAGAGTGCGAGCTCCCATTCGGCCCATGGCGCCATGAAAGCGTTGACCCGGTCTTCGGTCAGCAGCTTGAGTTCGGCGACACCGCGCTCGACGAAGCCTAGCGTATACAGATGCACGCGCGCGTGGGTGACGCGCTTGCGGGCGTGCTTCTTTTTCTCCTTGAGATCGTGACTGCGCTCCGCCCGCACCGACGTCTCTCCGGTCGGCTCGGTGTTCTCGTCGAGACGATGCAGCGCCTGGCGCTGGTTCTGCAGGCGCCGCTTGCCACCCAGCATGACCGCGGCGCCCCGAAGCGGCGCCGTCAGTCGCCAGGAGCGACTGGCCAGAATGGTGCGCTGTTTGCGGCGCAGCTCCTCGACCTCTTTCTGACTCCGTGCCAGGCGTCGCTGAAGCCCTTCGACCTCACGCTTCGTGGCATTCGGCTCCCCCCCCTTCGACGTCTTGCCATTGCTTGACGTTCCGGCCGGTGCAGCGGCATCACCAGTCGGCGACGCCTTGCCGGGCTCGGTAGCTCTCGGCGTGCGGTCGAGCTCTCGCTTCAGCTGTTCGATCAACTTCTGTTGCCTCAACAGGCGCTGATAAAGCCCTTCTCGATCCGAATTCTTCACGGCGGCCGAGCTCTTCGAGGCGGCACTGCTCGCCGGCGTAGTAGACGTATCGTGCTTGGCTGATTTGTCCTCGATGATCGACTCGCGCGTCTGGCGACTGCGAGCAATCAGCGCTTCGAGCGCCGCGACGTTGTCATCCTTTTCGTTACTCATCTTCCATCCCATCTTGATTCTTCATTCGCCTCGCAGCCGGTCACGGCTCGGGCGCTCGGGCCGCATTCGTTTGGCATCGTTCGCCTGGCGGCCTTAGTAAACGTTCTTGCCGAAGAAGCCTTTGACCGCGGTCAAGAAGATGATCTTGAGATCGAGCTTCAGTGACCAGTTCTCGAGATACCAGAGATCGTACTGCACGCGCTTCTGCATCTTCTCGATGGTGTCGGTCTCGCCGCGATAGCCGCTGACCTGCGCCCAGCCGGTGATCCCCGGCTTGACCTTGTGACGCTGCATATAGGACTCGACGAGCTCTTTGTAGTACTCGTTGTGGGAGAGCGCGTGGGGGCGAGGCCCCACGATCGACATGCGCCCCTGCAGCACGTTGTAGAACTGCGGCAGCTCGTCGAGCGACGTGCGACGCAAGAACGCTCCGATTCGCGTGAAGCGGGGATCGTGTCGCCGCGCCTGCATGAGGCTGCCTTCGCTGGCCCCGAGCTTCATCGAGCGAAACTTGTAGACCTTGAAACGCTTGCCGTTGATGCCGGTGCGATACTGCTTGAACAGGATCGGCCCACGGGACGAGCACTTGATCGCGATCGCGATCATCAGGCAGAACGGCGAGATACAGATCGCGATCAACGTGCCAATCACGAGATCCTCGAGTCGCTTGGTGAAACGCGCCTGTCCCGTCATGGGGCTGACACTGAGGTCGATGGCATAGAGCCCGACGACTTCGCTCACCTTGTGGTTGAGGATGGGCAGATCCGAAAATTCGGGAAAGAAGCGGATCTCCACTGTCTGGTGTCGCAGCGCGTGCATGATCGCCTTGATCGCGTTGCCCATGTTCAGCGGCATGCAGATCCAGACCTCCTGCGAGCCGGAGGCGGCGACACGACGAGCGATCGACTCGAGCTCCTGCGGGCTCGGCGTTCTCGCCAGCCGCTGCACGCCACTCACCGAAAAGCCCGCGCTCTGCTCGCGGCGCATGTGTCGGGTCACGTTCAGTAGTGTCTTGCCCGGGCCGATCATGAAGACGCGACAGCGATTGCGTCCCTTGATCCGAAACCGCCCCATCGCCGTACGCAGCGCGACTCGTCCCAGTGCGCTGATGACGAACGATAGTACGAAGGTAAGTGCCAGCCAGAGACGAGAGTAGCGCTCGGCCGCGTGAATGAAGTAGATGATCGAGGCCGAGGCGACGGCAGTCATCGTCCAGATGATCACCTGATCGGCCAGAATCCGTCCCAGCCGTTTCACCCGCCAGTTGCCATAGGCGTCGATGAGCACGCCGACCAGGATCAGGATGATGGCGATGACCTGAATCGCCCACTGATAGCGCTCGTGCAGACTGAAGGTGTCGAAGCGAAAGCTGTAGATCAGAACGCCGGACACCACCAGTGCGGCGATGTCCATTAACGAAATGCAAAGCAGTAAAAAGTTTCTCTGGCTCACCGCGGCGGATACTCCCTGTCTCGTGCCACTCTGCCCACCTTTCCTTGTAAACGGCCCACTCTTCGGCACTGGCTTTGGAACCGTAAAGCCGGTCAAACGCCAAGTGCCGTTCGCTTCAACGTTCCCAGTCGTTCAGTACACCCTGCAGTCGTCGACCGAACGATTGCCGTCGTCGCTCCATGAGTTCCCGGGTGTCGCTGTTATCGCCCCTTGGCGGCGCGTCGCCAAGTCGCGAGACCAACGCCTCGGCGTCGGTATAGAACGCTAGACCGTAGCGCTTGTGCAGCGCCTGTGCGGTAGCCAGCTGATGGTCGCTGCGATGCTCGCCGTGGCGCTGCAGTCGAGGGAAGATCAGCATCGGCCGGGCGCGCTCAAGCAGATGGAGGATGCTGCCCATACCGGCATGGGTGATGGTCCATCGCGCCTCGTCCAGCAGCGCGCGATGGCTCGACGCCGTCATGAACGCCTCTACCGTCAAATTGCTGGGGGCAGCACGCTGCGCGAACCAGGCTTCTCCCCCCGGCCCGGCCTGATAGATTACCGACTCTTCCGGCAGCGCGTTGGCACACGCCATCGCCAGTGCCGCCAGCCGGTCGAAGGGCAGCTGTCCGCCAGCCGTCAGGAAGATCAAAGCACGCTCCCTAGATAGGTCACGCGGCGCCCGTCCGCCAGCTCCGGCCACTGCGTGAGCGTCAGGTGGCATAGGCGCGAGGCGACGCGTCCGGACAGCGACAGCCGCTCGACGTTGGCGACGCTGTCGATCCAGATCGTGCGCGCGCCCCCAAGCCGAGCGAGCAGCAGACAGAGCAAACCCGGCGCGGCACCAGTGCTGATAGCCGCCTCGCAGCGAAATCGCCGCAACAGTCCGACGATCGCGAACGCGCACGGCAATGCCCGCCACAGGGTCGTCTTATTGAAATCCGGAATCGTCTCGTGGGACTGTGCCATGGCGTCAGGCCGGGTCGTCACCCACTGTCGTTCGTCGAGCGAAAGGTGGTCCGCCAGTCGCTCGAGTTGCACGAGATGCCCTCCGAAGCTCGCTACCAGCAAGGTCTTCATGGGGCCTCCGACGGTGCAATCTCGTCGTGGCGCGCCGCGTCCGGTAGTGCATCGCGCAGGATCTCACGCATTCGAATCAGCGCTCTCCGATACTGCTGGCGCAAGATGAGTCGCTCGAGGTCATGAAGCCAGGCCGCCAGCAGAAAGTCCGCATCCGTCACTCGCGCCGGTATTTTGCGCCGGCGACGCAGCGACTCGATGAGACCGCTCGCCTTGGCCTGTGCGATATAGCGCGGTGGCGCACCGACACCTATGGGCTCGAGTGACCAGCGCCCCCAGCAGAGAACGCAGGGAGCGCCGCGATCATCGAGCACGACGCTGCGGTCGTTGAGGTCCGGATTGTAGACGTGAAGCGGCATGAAGCGCAGGCGTGCCTGCATGTCCGACAGCCGCGCCAGGAACGTCTCGACGAGCGTCGCTTCAGTCTTGCATTCCGCGGCCAGTCGTACCCGCTCGATCAGCGCTGCATCGAGTCTGACCCAGAGCGGCGGCTGGGAGCGAAGATAGCTGTCGACGACCGCTTCCGGTGGGACGTAGCTCCAGAGATCGAACAGTACCCGGCGATACGTCTCTCCCCACTGCTCGCGAGGCACCTTGTTCGCCCCGTTACAGCGAAGCTGCAGCCAGACGAACTCCTCATACTGTCCCTGATCGAGCAGTTTCGGCGCATCGAGTGCCGCCAAATCCACACGGTCGAGCAAGTATGCTTCATGAGCGGCCTGCGCGTGCTCCTTGCGAAAATGCACCTTCTCGAGGATGCGACAGGGGCCGTCCACGGTATCGCTCAAAGCGAACCAGGCAACGTTACCCTGCCCCCCATCCCACCAGAGTGAGGCGCCGGGCAGGTTGCGCTCGCCTCGCGACGCAAGCCACTCGCGACTCCGGGCGAGTCTCGTTGCCGGCGCGAACAGGGTCCAGAAACGCACCCCGCCCTTGGGCGCGTCGCTCTCGAGCTGTTTCTCATGAAAGAAGAAGGCATCGACCCGCCGACGATGTTCGGCCAGTCGAATCTGGCCGTTGACGAAATTGGTCAGTGCTTGAAAGATGCGCCGGCTTAGAATCAGGCTGACGATGGCGATCAGCAGATTCAGCTGCGGGAGCCGGTAGAACTCGAACACCAGAAACAGAAAGCCGAGCAGAAAACCCGAGGAGCCGAGGACCCGCAGCAACCCTTTGCTATTGGCAGCGAGCCAGCGCTCGGTGCGATGGCGACGATCCGTATTGCCGATCGACGCCACACCCAACGTCGTCAGACTCATGCCGATCACCACCAGTGCGAGAAACCCGAACAGTGTCGGAAAGAGCCAGAGCCCAACGCCGAACCCAACGATGACCGTCGCACCTTCCGCCATCACTTCGCAGAGCCGTCGATACTGCTCGCGCACGCCGGCGTCCTGATCGTTGATCAGCGTGATCTTGCGCGCGTTGTCGAGCACTACCAGAGCGCCCCGGCGGCTCTGACGATCCGCCAGCCAGTCCATCAGCTGCGATAGCGCAAAGAGCGCCACGGCGCCGGCGCAGAGCAGCACAATCCACAGCGAGCGGGTTTCCATCGTCACGAAACCCTGGAAATAGCGTGGAATACCGTTGCCGCCCAGCAGCAGGATAACTTTCAGCGGCAGTAGAAACGCGACCACCTGTGCCAGCTGAGAGACTAGCAGCATTCCCGCCGTCATTGGCGCGGCGAACGGCGTATGGCGTAGGAGTTGGCGCCAAACACTGACGAACCAGCTCAGATGGCGCCCGCTGGCGCGAAAGAGGTTCATAAACTCGTCTCGTCCTGCTTCGACCCGGCGGCACTTTGCCCTTCTTGGCCCAGAAACCACCACGGGCGAATACCATCGTGAGGATGAAATAGACGAATGGCACCGGGATAGTGACCGCCCTTGGCCCCTCGATAGGCGTAATCATGAGCGGCACGTAGCGGCTGAAAACGCTGAGCGTCGAAAGCATCGATCTGACGCCAGGGCCAAGTTTCGCCCTCGAACGCCAGTAGCCACTCGAACGCCCGCTCGAGTCCACGACCTTCGGCATCGCGAAAATGCCAAATATCCTGCCCGTGACGTTCGGCCAGCAGCGCGAGATAGACCCATCCCTGCAGATTGAAGCAGCAGTAATGGGCGGTGGTCGTGCGCTTGAGTTCCTCCGGCTGCGCACCGCTGGGATCGAACTGCTCGAGGATTCGCTCGCGGCTATCGCGCAGCGTCGTGGAGACGAGCGCATGATTCTCCAGAAACGACGCGATCGCCGCCACCTGAAGATCGTAGTAGGTGCCGTGATTGTTCACCGAGCACCGCTCCGCCTTCCCTTGAGGACTCTCCCTGAGCCACGCCAAATAAGTTACGAGCCAGGATCGCAGTGCCGCCCTCTCCTCAGCGTCGAACATCTCGGCACGTTCGAGCAGGCGCACGGCATCGAGCAGAAAATAGAGATCCTTCATCTCGATGATGCCTGACTTGCTGCCACGATTGCCGTTATGTCCCTGGCGAACCTGGGCATAGTTCAGATGCGGGTTCATCCGCGTCTCGGGAGTAATGAACCAGACGCGCACCAGCGTGGCCGCGTGCTCGGCATAGTGCAGATCACCGCCGCGCGCCCATGCCAGGGCGCACGTCGTGACATCGTCGAACAGCCGCTGGAGCCGAGTTCGGTCGTACTGATCGCTCTCGGCGGCGTAAAGCACCGTACCCGGTACCCGAACCCCATCTCGCGGCAGGAAGGGCAGCCATCGGGGCAGAATCGGGCTCGGCCAGTAGTAGGGGGCCGGATGCCAGTAATCGTGCGGATCGCCGCTCGGGGCGAGCGTCGTTTTGTCGACTACCGAGTATGGCCCACGCTCCAAAGCAGCGTTTGCCTGCTCGAAAAGCAGCGTGTCGGTGCCGAGCCGAGCCCTGGCACCGAGCGCCTCCTCGGCATAGAAAAGTGGCGCTCGCCCAGTCTGGTGCGAAGCGATCCACTGCGCATCGAGACGATCCAGCAGCCCCGTGACGGCCTCGACGCGCGCCACACCACGATCGACCAGCCCCCGGCTTGCCCCGACCTCGAGATGCGACTGGCCTGACTCGAGTCGTGCGATCCAGCCCGCAGTCCCGAACTGGCCAGCTTCGGCGGCATACGGCGGGCACTCGAGATCCCAGGGCTCGATCTTCCAGCGATCCCACCGCCCCGGCACACCGAGACGCCAGAGCAGTTCGACCTTGGGCCGGCGGCCGTACGGATGGCGCTCGTCGAAACGCTCGCCCGCATCGTGACGAAACGCGATCTGCGGCTCTTCCGCCGCCGCGGGCGCAAAGCCGTCGTCGAGTAGCTGCTGGTTGTCGGTGATTCGCGCCATGGGCACGACGTGATAGCGCCGATCGGCGTGAGCGGTGATGTCGCGGCGGATGTCGGCCCAAGCCGAGGCCGTGACGAAGCAGTTACCGTCCCATGGCAGCACCCAGTCGGCGATCTCGCGCCCCTCGTCGAGAGCGACATTGCGCGCGCCGTTGTTGTTCATGACGTAGAGATTGCGAAAGCGATACAGGCGCATCATCACGCGGCCGCGTTCCGCCTCGCTCAGCGCCTGAAAATCCTCCGAGCGCGTGAACCCCGCCGACGGCAAGCCTTCGAAATCCCACGGCGTTGCGGCATAGGTCGACAGCACGAACGGGATATCGATATAGGTCTGCCCGTAAGACTCCAGCAGCTCGATGATCGCCGCATGCTCTTGCGAATTGACGATACGGTTGACGATGAAGCGCTTTTCGCACCCGTCCAGCGACGGCTCGTTCTCCAGAATGAAACGCAGATTCGCCCGCGACTGGCCGCGGGCATGGCGTGGCTCAAGATCGTTGCCGATGATGCGATAGAGCACAAAACGCGGCGCTCCCGCCCCATCGTGCTGCACGCCATCCTCGCCGAGTCGCTCGGTCACAGGAGCCTCGACCTGAGCCGGGCGTGGCGGCGCGCCACGGTCGGCCGGTGTCGGCCGATTGCGTTTCTCGTAGAGCCGCCACGCCATCCGGTAGCGCTTTTTGAGCCGCTCGCTCAGCATCCTTGCCAGTTTTTTATGCATCCTACCCGCCGTAAGTACTTGAGCAGTCGCTCAAGAAGAACCCGTAGCGCAGGCATAAGCCATGTGCCGCACTGCTGGGTACGATAGCGATCTCGAACGCCGCTTCGGATCTTCCCAATCGCGCTAGATCAGTCATCAAAACGTCTCTTTTCCAATCTCCGTTCTAGGCGTGGCCTCCTCGAGTCGGATGTCACGAGTGAGTCGACTCGTTAGCTCTTGTCGCTGCTGGTAGAGGTCTTCCAGCGCCTCATTGGAGACGACTCCCTGACGCGACAACTCCTGACGTAAGGTCAATATCTGTCTTTCGATTCGCTTCAGACCGACAGTGATTTTCTCTCCCCAGATCAGCTCGTAGCGATCCTCGAGCTCGGCCCAGCGTTTCAACGACCCTTCGTCAATATTGAATTCTTGCAGAAAAGCCGGAGTCGTCGGAACAGCCGTCGCGTTACGCGAGAGTTCCTCGATTCGCCCGTAGACCGAGGTGTCCGCCAAACGGTGGATCGTGTAGAGCCATCGAGCTTCTTCGCGCTCTAGATAGACCAGCTCGCCTCGTTTTTCGTGGAACCGCTCGGTGACTGTCATATGGTTTTGGAATAGATCGATCCAGTCATGGCGTCTGAAAACAAAAGAGAGACCAATACCCAGCGCGGGATGCTCTATCGGGATGGCTTTTTCCTTGACCGGCAACCAGCGATAACCCGACCGAATAGCGATCGCACCTCGCTGGACGCCCGCTGATATCAATTCTCTGGCGACGCGCTGAACCTGTGCCAGCGAGTTCTCCGTCAGAGCGTCGTCATCGTCTAGCCGGGTCGCGATGATGATGTCGCCTGCCTCGCCCTTGTCCTTGGAAACCGCGTCTCTTGCATCTCTCGACTTATCGATATGCAGATCGAGATAGCGAATTTCAGCATCGGGTAACGCCGATATCCCGGCCCGAACCACTTCTAGGTAGCGGCTAGGCAGTCGACGGTCGACTTGCACTATCAGCTTGAACGACACGTCTTTCTGTTTTCTCAGCGAGGGGAGAGCCACTGCCTCCAGCAAACCCAGTCGGTGCTGCAGCCAGTTTTCATCGAAGACCCCGACACCGAATCGCATGAAGACATAGTGTCGAACGGCGCCTTGAGGATCATTATCCAATCGACCTTTGCGGTTGTCGTCGTTGCGGTCGTGGCCGCTTAGCCGTCCGGCGAGCGTTACATTCCAGTAAGGCATCACACCATCGTGCGGATAGAACAGCGACTTTACCGCCAGCCTCTCTTCTTCCAAATTGGAACATCTCTCGAAGCCGCGGCTTCTGGCCATAAAATAGATGGGATAGAACCGATCTCTGTCGAACTCATCGACCTGAGTGAAAGGCCAGTCAATTTGGGTCAGCGACATCAGCCATTGAACGGCTTGTGATAAAGAGCCGCCCTTTTGGAACGTCGCGTTCCACAGATCTACTCCCCACTTACTAGCCAGCTCGACGAGATGCATCCACCCTTGCAGGTTGTAGCAGCAGTAGTGTGCCGTCGTGGTACGCGTCAGCTCCTCGGGCTGCGAGCCGTCGGGCGCGATCTGGCATGCAATACGCGACTGCGCGCGCAGCAGCGTCTCGTAGAGTACGTCCTGACGCTGCAAGAATGCCGAAACTGCGGCGACTTGAAGGTCGTAATAGGTTCCGTGGTTGTTGCCCGCCTGACACTCCTTCATGCCCTGCGCCGAGGTCAGCAGCCACTCGAGATAGTCGGTCAGCCAGGCGCGAAAGGCTTCGAGGTCGCCGTGGGTCAACGCCGGCGAGGTGATGAGCAGACGAATCGCATCGAGATAGAAGTAGAAATCCTTGAACTCGATGATGCCGGTACTCATCCCCTGATTCTTCTTGTGGCCCAGACGCACCTGCGCGAACTGCAGATGAGGATTCATACGCGTTTCAGGGGTTATGAAGAAAGTCCGCAAACTGCGAATCGCGTGATCCGCGTAGCGGTCATCGCCGGTGAAGCGCCAGGCCAGCGCCAGCGTCAGGCCGTCATCGAACAGGCGCTGAACCCGCGTGCGGTCGTATTTCTCGCTATCGGGTTCGTACATGCGGGTGCCAGGCACGCGTTCGCCATCACGTCGTATGTAGGGAAGTCCATCCGATGTGTCGGGATTGGGCCACCAGTAGGGCGCGGGATGCCAGTAGTCCTGGCGGTCACCGCTGGGTGGCAGCGTCGTTTTGTCGATCACGCTGAAAGGACCGCGCTGTAGCGCTTCCTCGGCCTCGAGCAGCAGATGATCCACGCGGCGCTGCAGCAGTCCATTGTCGCCGGCTACATACTGACGTGCTTCGTCGTCGAGCGTTTCGCGATCGATGACGCCGAAACGCTCGCTGTCGCTCGTCTCCGGACGCTCGCAGCGATCGAGCCACTGCAGTGTGGAGACGATGGCCTCCTGTCGCGCCAGGCCACGCTGTTTGAAACTCGCCTGATTGTCCTTCTCGAGGCTCCCCATACCGGAATAGAGCCTGGCGACCCAGCCGGCAACGCCGAACTGCCCCGCTTCTGACCCCGGCTCGCGACGCGGCTGCTCCCAGGCGTCGTCCTTCCAGCGATCCCACTTGCCGGGAATACCCAGGCGCCAAAACAGCTCGACCTTGGGCCGACGCCCGTAACAGAACGCCTCGTTGAATCGCTCGCCGGCATCCTGGCGAAAAATTAGCTGAGGCTCTTCGACGGCCTCGGGTTCGAAGTGGTCGTCGACGAGGCGCTGATTGTCGAGCACGCGTGTCATGGGTACGGCGTAGTAGGCGAGCCACGGACGTTCGCGCACGTCCTCGACAATGCGCTTCCACGCTCGCGGCGTAAGAAAGCAGTTGCCATCCCATGGCAGTACCCACTTGGCTTCGGTGACCCCCGCCTCGAGCGCACTGTTACGCGCGCCGTTGTTGTTCATAACGTAGTTGTTCTTGAACCGGTAGAGTGCGGTCAGCAGTCGCTGGCGCTGCTCCGGCCCGAGCTTGGCGAACTCAGCGCTGGCCAAGTAACCGGGCGACGGCAGACAATCGAAATCGAGCGGGATCTGGCGATACTCCTCGGCGGAGAACGGGATGTGGATCCACTGCTGATCATGGGCGGCGAGTAGCTCGAGGATCGCTTTCTCCTCGGCGGGATCGGCGATGCGGTTGACCACCCAGCGCTTCTTGCAGCCCTCGAGCTCATTCTCGTTCTCCAGAATGAAGCGGAGGTTATCCCGTGACTGCCCTTTACGATGGCGTGGGTAGAGGTCGTTGCCGATGATTCGATAGAGCACGAAGTCGTCCGGCTGGCGTGCGAGATCGCTAGCCGCGTAATGGGCCTTCAATTGCTCAACCCGCGGTGGCTCACGATCCATCATCGAGATGGCCTCGAAGCGGCGCTCGAACCGACGCGCCGTTTTGGCGAACTCCCTGTCGAGACCCTCGAGCTTTCGCGCCTGCGTGCTGAGTTCCTGCGCCAGCGACGTCGCCGGCTTGCTGCCGGGCTGGCCTGCCCCCTCCAAGCGACTTTCGAGCTGTTCGATGCGCTGGGTGTTTTCCGCCTCTAGCGCTATCCAGACGGCGTCGAGCGCCGAGTGTTTCTTCGAACTCTCACTCATGATGTCGTGACTTCCCTGTCGGGTTCATCGGCGCGGGTCGCGCCCCTCCCCAGCTCGGGGTAACGAAGAGAGAGCATCTCGATCTCCGCTTTAGCGACCAGCCGGTGCCGATGAACGAATTTACTTTTACTGTCCGCTCGACCTTCCGCTTCATAGCGATAGGCCGACCAATGATTCTCACCGTGATTGACGAGATAGAGCGCCATATCGTCGACCCAAGGAGCAAGCTCACGCCCTCTCTGTTCGGCAAGCGACGCGAACTGCTCGTGGAAGCGCTGACGCTCGAAGTAGCTCTCGTCGTCTTCTCCGCGTCTGAGATCGTCGGGTTCGAAGTAGAGCACCGCGCTCGAGCCACACTGGCGCCAGAATGGCACCGTCGCATCGTCACAGCGTGCCGCCCTTCGCTGCTGCATGTCGTAGATGTAGCCGCTCTGGATGAGATAGCCGCGGCGGTTGTCGTCCACGAGCGTGGCCTGAACCAGTGATACGTCGATCAGATCGTCGGCATCGAGCTGCAGGTAGTAGAACCCGGAAGTCGCGAAGGCTCGCAACGCGTCACCGATCGCATTGCGCTTGCGCCGCTTATCGTTACCGAACGTCCCGTCCTCACGAATCGGCGGCGGAAAATCGACGACCACATACTCGATGTCGAGGCCGAAGGTTCGAATCTCGGGCCGCTCGTGGACGGCGATCCAGACGCGAAACGTTTTGCCGCGCTGACGCGATAGGTTTTCCAGGGTTCGTTCGAGGTTGCGGCAGGTCAGTGGCCAGTCATGCGTACACGCTTTCGCTCGCAGACAAATGCCGATATGAAACGCCGGCGCAGGGAACGATTCCGCGCCGCCCGCGCGCAGCTTGTCGAGGCTCGCACCCGCTAGCGCCCAGCCGGCGCGCCGACTCATCGAGGCGTCGACATCGACCAGCGAGCACTCGGCGATTCCCTCGCGCGCCAGCACGGGCAGTAGCATGCCGGCGTAGGCGAAATCGGGCTCCTGCGTTCCTTCCGCCCCCCCGTCGTGACGACGCAGAAAGGCAAAACGAACATCGCGGCCTACGGGATTTTCAAGATCCTGCAGTAGGTCGCGCTCCGCTGAAGCGGGAAGCGCACAGTGCCACGGCCAGGGCATCAGCCACTGCGGCCCGCTATCGGCATGCACGTCGAGTAGCCGCAGCAGACGCGGGTCGGGCACGAAGCGCCCCGACTCGGTCACCGTACAGCGCTCGGCACTCTCTCCAGCCTCGATCCAGCGAGCGCCAGCCTGATCGAGCGCATCGATACAGGCATCATGCAGGGCGTCGCTACCGAATCGCCCGACCACCCAGTGTCTGGGAACCTGCGATGACGTCGCATCACTGGTGAGCACTGCGTTCAGCGTCTCGATAATGCTGTGAGTCTCGACCCCATCGAGCGTGCTTTCATCCAGAATCCGATAGAGGACGACGCGCGCCGACCCGGTGGTCGACGCCGGCTTTGAAGTTGGCGCGGAGGCGGCTCCCTGCGACGCCTCCACACGCATTGACATCCCGCTATCCCGTTGTGAAGCGCGCGGAACGTTGGCCGATTCGGCGGCGGCGGGAGTCGACGTAACCGGCGGCGGATCGGGTTCCCGAACAAAAGTGTCATTCGCTGACGCCCCCGTTCGGGTCAGCGCTTTTTTCCCGAACCGCCCCCGGTCAGCTTGCGAAGCGCGCCGGTGAGGCGCCAGGAGCGGCTACTGAGAATCTTGTCGCTGCGCTCCTTGAAATAGTCCGCTCGCGAGCGCTGGCGATCGGCGGTCTCCTGTAGGCGACCAATCTTGCGCTGATGGCTACGCAGCTCCTGCTTGAGTTTCTTGATCTCTTCGCGAGACTTGGCGTCGTCGGTCGTAACGGTTTTCGGGCGTTCGCGGAAGGCCTTGAGCAGCTTTTCCATCTCGCGCTCATTACTCTTGAGCAACTCGTTCAAGCGCTTCTCGCGCGCTTTGGATTTCTCGCTCTCAGTGCTTTGCTTCTCTTTGAGTTTCTGGTTCTCGTCTTTGAACTTTTGGTTCTCGGACTGCTGCTGCTTGAGTTCGCTGACGAGACGCGCATTCTCATCGGCTAGCGCCCGTTTGGCATCGCTCGTTTCCGCTAGCTGCGTGTCGAACTGCCGCCGCGCGTCGTTGAAGCGAGACTCGAGGGCGGAAAGCTTCTCTTTGTGCTCTTTGACCTTCTGCTGCAGTTCGCGCTGTTTCTCCACGTCACGCGCCTGAACCTGCTGGCGTTCGATAACGTCATGAAGCTCCTTGATCCGCGCTTCTCGAGCCCGCACCAGCTCTTTCTCGAGCCACTCGAGGCGAGCATTCATCTGCTTGTCGTTTTCCATATCGCGCTGCGCTTCCTTTCCCTGCTTCAACGTCTTCAGTTGTTTGTCACGGCTGGCAAGCTCTCGCTCCAGCTCCGAAATTCGGGTCGTCTGGCGTCGGCTTTCCACGTCCCGCGCCTCGAGCATTCGTCGGCGGGCTTCGTTGAGCCGGTTCAACAGCCCGAGCTGGAGTACGAGATCGTCGCCGCCGTCCTGGGTCAGGCTCGAGGCGAGAGATGAAGCGGCATCTTGCGTCGACGACATCTCGGCGCCGCTCTGCACGAGAAGCCGTTGCCCGGCCTCACGACTCTCTTGGGCTTGAGCTTGCTGCAGCAGCCAGTCGTGGGCGCGTTGAAAGCTGCGACCGTCGCCGTCGGTCTGATGCCAGATCGGTACACCCATCGCATCGCCATAGCGTGAGAGTTGTGACATCGCCGCCACGGTGAAGGTGACATAGTCCAGCGGGTTGGCGCGGTCGAGTTCAGCGGGTAGCGAGCCGTCGAGATCGATCTGATCGTGACGACGAACGACGGCAACATCGGTGACGATATAGCGCGCCAGCGCTTCGTCACCCACGAACCAGGCGTACGCCAAGCACTGGAGGTCGTACCAGAGGGCGATGTTGTTGTGTGCACGTCCGGCACCGATGCCTTTGTCCTGCTCGCGAAACCAGCGCAAGAGCGCCCCGAACCACTCCCTGAGCGTCGCCGACAGCGTTGCCGGCAGCGCACTGGCACTTTCGAGCAGGAGCACGGCCTCGGTGACGTAGATGAGATGGCGCGCTTCGATCAGCCCTGGCGATCGTAGATCGCTGTGACCGGGAATCGTCTGAGCATATCGAAAATGCGGCGACTGACGGGTCTCGGTGTCGGCGAACCACGCCTCGAGCTGGGCGACGGCGCGCTCTCGATAGGCATCCTTGCGGGTGAACCAAGTCGCGAGCGATAGCACCTGGAGCGATTCTGCCATATCGATCAAGCGCCGAGCATCGTAGCGCTCGTCGTAGCAGTCCGGATTGACCTCGCCGTCTCGGCGTACGTAAGGCAGCCCATTATCCGAGTCGGGATTGGGCCACCAGTACTTAGCGAGGCTTCGATAGTCGTTGGCCTCGCCCTCTTCTGACACTCCCGTCTTGTCGGTGACGCTCAAGATGGGCTCGGCGAGCACCGCGTCGGCACGCGCTTCCAGGCTACGAACGATAACCACGGCATCGTCGTCTTCCTGACGATAGAGCGCTTCGAGTTCGGCCAGCTGACGGGCGTCCAGCAGTACGGTCGACGGCAGCTTCTCATCGGCCACCGGCTCGGTGAGCTTGCCGCGCCAGCGGTAGCCGCTAGAGAGGCCGCTGCAGAGACTGACAAATAGCGCTTTTTCGATCGCCAGCATGGCGGACTCCTTCCTTGGCAAATCTTGACGTCCCGGCGAATCAGCGTCTCTCCGCCGTTCCGCCTTTGAGAATTCTGACTATCTCCGGCCCTTCCCTGACCCACAGCCGGCACTGCACCAGCACGGCGATGAGCCGATAGCGGCTCGGCTGGTCGCGCCGTCGCCACAGCCGCGAGATGGGCAGTACGGGCGGCGCGAGGGCATAGGCAATTCGCGCCCAGCGTTCGAGTCCTCGGCTACGGCGTAGCTGCGCGCCTCTCACTCGGCGCGCCTTGCGCAGGATCTCCTCGAACGTCCGACGCGCGGGGTGTCGAACCCGGGCGAGCGGCTGATATCGCAAAGAGTAGCCCCGGGCGCTCGCGGTCAGGCAGAACTGGCGATCCCCGCCGGAAAAGGCCGTCGCGTCGAAGCGCCCTACCCGTCGGAAGACTGCCGCCGACACGGCGAGATTGGCGGTCGCCGCAAAGCCCTGGCTTGCGTAATCACGCTGCGGAATGCCTTTGACCAGGTCAAAGATCTCCGCCCAGTTCGGCCGCGGACCGGACGCCGTCATGACGACGTCACCGCTGATCAAGCGACAGTCTCGCTCGCTCGCTTCGACCTCATCGATCGTCTCGGCCAGTACCGCCAGCCAGTCCGCCGCGGGACGGCAATCCGCGTCGGTGAAGACGAACCAGTCGGTCTCGTCGATCCAGAGGTCGATGGCGGCATTACGCGCGGCGTAGGCGCCGGGTGTGGTGCATGTCACGACCTCGACATCGGTGCGCGACGCGACGGACGCTTCGGGGTCGTTGTCGACCAGGACGATCCGAAACCGGTGTCGGGCCAGCGTCTGCGCCTGCAGGCACGCGAGAAGCGACTCGACCATCGTCCACTGCCGATAGACCGGAACGACCACCGTCAGCTGGCGTACGCGACCCGCCGTTTCATCGACATCCGGCGTGCAAGGCATACGGTATCCGGCCAGTTAACGAGCGGGTAACATGGTGCCACATTCCAAGTCCCCCGCCCACCGACGACGAGCGCTTCACGCCCCCTGACGCCCCATGCCCGGACTCCTCACTCCCCCTAGCTGGCAGACCCCCGCGGCGATGCGCCGATGCCATATCATCGGGTTTGCGTCCCTGATCTGCTATCTCGCCACCTGGCTTGCCGGATTCGACTTCTCGAGGAGTTTCGAGCCGCTGCTGATGCTGGTCTACCTCATTGCGATATCGGTGCGGCCCCTGCACGGGCGCGGTTTCATCGACCCCCTCTGGCTGTTGCTGCTGGTATGGCTGCTGATTCAGCTCGTCACGCTGCCTCCGGCGATGGCGCTGTTTCCCGACTACGCCGACGAGCAGATCAAGGACATGCGCGGGCTGACCAAGGTCTTTCTGATTCTGCCGATTGCCTGGGTACTGGCGGGCTCCACCCGCCTGGTACTGCTGGCACTCTCGACGCTGATCGTGGGGACGATGGCGGGCTCGTTGATTCACGGCGAGTCCCCGACGATGCTGGCGACGCTGCTCGCGGCGGGCGAGCGCCCGACGCTCGGGTTTCAGAATTGGCAGCACGCCGGCGTCTGCGCGGGCGTGACACTGATCGCGACCGCCTGTTTCGCCCCGCGTCTGATACGCGATAGCGCACAGCGTCCAACGGCCCAGAGAGTGGCCCTCAGAGTGGCGTTTTCGCTGGTCGCCGCATGGTCGCTGATGGCCTGGACGGTGAGCATGACGCGCTCGGCCTGGCTCGGCATCGCGGTCGTTTCACTGGTGGCGGTGATCGGGGCGGCGATCGTCTGGCGACGCGGCTACGCCTTTCGGACTCTGCGCGTCCGCCACGTGCTGCTGGCGCTCGCCGCAACCCTCAGCGTCGCGCTACTGATGGGCATCACTTACGGCGACCCGATCATCGATCGCATCACTGCCGAGCAGGGTACCGTCGCTGCGGTGCTGCGCGGCGATCTGAGCGCGGTGCCCAGTACCAGCATCGGTTTTCGTATCCACGCCTGGCACTACGCGCTGCAGCTACTCGAACAGAAGCCCTGGTTCGGCTGGGGACCGAAGAGCCATATCCCGCTGCTGCTGCAGAGCACCAACCCGGTGGAGAACACCACGCTCGGCGCGGTAGTGGAACGCAGCAACCTGCGGCATTTCCACAGCAGCTACGTCACGCTGCTCGTCGGCAACGGCGTGATCGGCGCCCTCGTGTACCTCGCGACCATCGCAACCGTTGCCAAGGCCGCCTGGGGAAGCTGGCGCCGCGGCAGGATGCCTACCGACGTCGCCATCTTTCTCTGCCTGTTCTTCGTGTTCTGGGCGGTGGTCAACGCCTTCGAAAGCTACATCGCCTATGCGACCGGCATCTACTTCGTCGGGGCGGTCGGCGCCGTCGCCTATACCTACCGAATGCGCGAGCGGCTGGATCGGCAGAGGGTCGCTCGCACCGAGTCCGCCTAGACCATGCCGCCGTTGGCACGCAGGATCTGACCGTTGATCCAGGCGCCCTGCGGGCCGGCGAGGAACGCGACCGCGCCGGCGATCTCCTCGGGCTTGCCGAGACGCTCGAGCGGCGACATCGCCGCGATCTTCTGCACCGTCTCTTCGCTCTTGCCATTGAAGAACAGCTCGGTCGCCACCGGACCCGGCGCTACCGCATTGACCGTGATCTCGCAGCCGCGCAGCTCGTTGGCGAGTACCCGCACCAGCCCCTCGACCCCCGCCTTGCTGGCGATGTAGGCCCCGTAGCCCGGGAACGACTTGCCGATGACCGACGAGGTGAGCGCGATGATGCGTCCGCCCGCGGTCAGCGTTTCCGCCGCCTTGGCCAGGACCAGCCAGCTGCCGCGCAGGTTGGTGGCGAGCGTTCGGTCGAGCACCTCGACGTTGTCGGTCGTCATCTCGGCCATCTGCATCATGCCGGCGCTGTTGACGACGACGTCGAGTCGGCCAAAGCGCTCGAATGTGCACGCGAATAACCGCGCTACCGCCTCGGCATCGGCGATATCGGCCTGAATCGCCTCCGCGCATCCCCCACTGGCCTCGATCGCTTCCACCGTTTCCTTTGCCGCCGATTCGTTGCCGGCGTAGTTGATCACCACGGCGAATCCCTGATCGGAAAGCATCTGTGCGATAGCGCGGCCGATACCGCGCGAACCGCCGGTGATCAGCGCTACTTGGCGTTCGTCGTTTGCCGGCTCTGATGGTCGTGTCGATGACGTCATGAGTCAGTGCCTCATTGGATTGGGTTTGTAAGGAGCGAGAGCAGTATCCGCCGCAACGACCCCGGGATAAATCGAATAGACTGACAACATCATTCAGACTCTTGAACAATCTCGCGGGCGGCACGTTCGGCCAGTGACCCGGCGCGATTCGCGCCCCCGCATTCGCCTCACGCGAGCAGTGCCTATGGACCGATTCGATGCCATGACGCTCTTCACGCGGATCGTGGAGAGCGGCAGTTTCACTCGCGCCGCCAATGCGCTCGACATCCCCCGCGCCAGCGCCACCCTGGCCATCCAGCAGCTGGAGGCGCGGCTTGCCATCAGACTGCTGGAGCGAACGACGCGCACGGTTCGGCCTACACCCGAGGGCGAGACTTACTACGCTCGCTGCCTCGAGCTCCTCGCCGAACTCGAAGATACCGAAGCGATGCTCTCGCCCGTGGCGGACGACCCTCGCGGCACGGTGCGCGTAGAGCTGCACGGCACCCACGCCACGCGCATCGTGCTGCCCCGCCTGGCCGAGTTCCGTGCCCGCTACCCGCGGCTGGAGGTCGTCGTCACCACCGGCGACCGCCGTGTCGACCTCGTCGCCGAGGGCGTCGACTGCGCCGTGCGCAGCGGCACGTCCGAAGACTCGAGTCTCGTCGCCCGCTACCTGACCACGCTCGAGCAGGTGATCTGCGCCAGCCCCGGCTACCTGGATCGGATGGGCGTTCCGCAGACACCGACGGCGCTGGCCGAGCATGACGTGGTTCGCTTCGTGTCGGGTCACGGCGCCCCGGACGGCACCCTGGATCTGATTATCGACGGCCAACTGTGCCGCTTTGCCAGCGGTGGCTGGCTCACCGTCAACGATGCCGAGAGCTATATGGCCGCCGCGATCGAGGGGCATGGCCTGATACAGCTGCCACGCCTGCGCCTGGAAGACGAGCTCGCCGCTGGCCGCCTGGTGGAGGTGCTCGCCGACTGGCAGAAACCCGCGCTGCCGATCCACATCGTCTACCCCCAGCGACGCCTGCTCGCCCCCCGGGTTCGCGTCTTCATCGACTGGCTGCAGACGATCTACGCCGACCGTTTCGGCGCGTAATCGCTCGCGCGGAGATCGTTCGTCCGCGCAAGGGGCTGGCTTTGCGCGATTGAATCGCCGTCGACGAACGCGCTACAGTCGCGCAGTCAACTTTTAAAAAGCAGAAAGGATAACTGATTGATGGCGATGCTCTCTTCACTCGCGATGCCCCACGCCCAGGGCCTGACGTCTCGATCGCGCACCTGGCAGCTCGGCGCTATCGTCGCGGGCACGCTGGCCTTGACGCTTTCGTCCTATGCTCAGATTCCCATGGTGCCGGTACCGGTCACGCTACAGATGCTGGCGGTGACGCTCATCGGGGCGCTCTACGGCTGGCGCCTGGGCGCACTGACGGTCATGGCCTGGCTGGGCGAAGCGGCAGTCGGGCTGCCGGTACTGGCCGGGGGTGCCAGCGGCTGGAGCGCCTTCATGAGCCCCAGCGCTGGCTATCTCTTGGCCTTTCCGCTCTGTGCGGCACTCTGCGGCTGGCTCGCCGAACGCGGCTGGGATGGCCATCGTCCCTGGTTCGCCGGCATCAGCCTGCTGGCTGCCAACCTGCTCTGCCTGCTGATCGGGACGGCCTGGCTAATGCCACTGGTGGGGATCGAATCGGCGATCGCGGTGGGGACAGTGCCGTTTCTGGTCGGAGCATTGCTCAAGTCCGCGCTCGGCGCCGTCACGCTCCGGCTGCTGGCGCAGACCCAGGCGCGCGGCCGCCGATGAGCGTGGCGCTACGCGCGCATCATCTGCTCTGCGTGCTCACCTACGTCGGCCGGGGTTACAGCGAAGCGTTCGTTGCCAACTACGACGCCCTGGCGCGGCGGATCATCGCCGGCGAGCCGATACGACTGGTCGCGGGGCCGGACGATATTTGCGCCCCGCTACTCGCCCCCACCGCCAGCGCGCCGGCCCACTGCCGGCAACCGAGCGTGGTCGAGCGCGATGCGGCGGCCCGCCACGAGGTCGCCGCGCTGCTCGGGCGAGCGCTTGCCGTGGGTGACACGTTCACGCTGGACGCCGACACGCTCTCCCGTCTTCGCGACGGGTTCCGCGCCAACGAGATCCGCACTGCCTGCGTCGACTGTCAGTGGAGTGAACTCTGCACATCAGTCGCTGACGGCGGTTATCGGGACGTTCGCATCGTCGCCGCCCCGACTGCCGAATCGTCTGCGACGTGACTGACGGCTAGCGCCTACCCTCTTCATCCTCATCCGAGGTTTTATCATCCTCAGCGCCGCGGCGACGTCGGCGCTGAGTCTCGTCGGTTCCACGCCCGTCAGCGTCTCGCCCGTCGGAATCTGGCTCCTCCGCGTCAGGCTCATCCGCGTCAGGCTCGTCGGTTTCGTGAGCGTACCGCCGCGACGGGGCGATATCCTGGCCGTTGTCGGCGTCGTTATCGTCCCAGTCGGGTGCCTTTTGGGTCGAGTCACGCCGGCCGGTGGAGGCGTCCCGTCGGCGCTCGGCGTCGTCGGTCGGACCGGGCTCCTGCTCGCCTTCGGTCTCCTCGGCGTTGTCGTAACCGCTCTGGTTGGCGTTGCTCGACGCCCCGTCTTCGTTATCGTGACGGAACGCCTGTTCGCCGTGCTCGCGGTTCTGCGTCCCGGTCTCCTCCGGCGCCGATGTATTCGACGCCAGCTGATTTTCCCCCCGGGTGATGTCCTCCTGGCTGATGACCATGACATCGCGCGGCCACCAGTCGGGATGGCTGTCGCGCACGAACGCCATCAGCTTCTCCAGCACGTTCATCTGCGCCGCCCACCCCGACAGCGGGTCCGAGGTCATCAGATAACAGGTGATCGTCTGCGAGGTACCGTTCTGCGCGGTGACGTAGCAAAGCAGCTTGTGATGCTCGATGACGCTCTCTTCTTCCTTGGCGTAGGCGAAGAAGCGCTCGCGGATCACCGCGACGTCGGCGTTCAAGTGAAGCGAGAGCTCCAGGTTGCGATACTCCTTGACGTTTTTGGAGGAGAGATTCTCGAACGGTTTGGAGGCGAAATACATGACCGGCACGATGATGCGGCGCTCGTTCCAGACGCGCAGACGGATGAAGGTGTAGAAGATGCCCTCGACGTAGCACCACTGCCCTTCGAACATCACCAGATCGCCGATGCGGATGGGCTTGGCGAGCGACAGCTGAAACGAGGAAATGATATTGCCCAGCACCGCCTGCCCGGCGACACCGACCAGTACCGCCAGCACGCTCGCGGAGGCGAGAATCGACAGCCCCAGCGTCTCGAACAGCTGAACCTGACCCAGTACGTAAACCGAGACGACAGCAACCGTGATCAGAATGATGACCCGGCGCAGCGCGTAGAGCGACGTGAGAAGCCGGCGATCGTCCTTGAGCTTGAGATCGTCGATCTGGCCCATCAGCCGACGCATCATTTTCAGCATGACGGTATCCACCACCCGCAGGGCGATGGTGCCGACACCCCAGGCCAGTACTCCCATCAGGATCACGCGTAGGGTCGTGGTCGCCGCCGCCGAGAACGACACCACGTAGTCGAGCAGCGTCTGCGTCGTCATCGACATCGCGATCAGCGCCAGGGGCGTGCGTATCTGGCCGGTGAAGATGCTGCTCGAGCCGGACGGCAGCAGCCGTGCCAGCAGCCCCATCAGGCTGTAGACCGCCCAGCCGATCAGGCCGACGAAACAGAGCACGATCGGCAGGGCGATCCACTCCCAGATGCGCAGCATGCCGAAGGTGTTCTTGAAGCGATCGGGGATGTAGTTCTCGAACGCCGAGGGGCCGTACTCGGTGTAGAGCATCGGAATGGGCGACACACTGGCCGGCATGATCAACCACACCGGCTCCTCGTCGTTCACCCGGTAACGGCCGAGACGAATGTCATAGGCGTCTTTGCCGACGCTGAGCGAGGCGAGTTCGATGTTGCGCCGGGCGGTGCTGGTCTGCGTATTCTGTTTGGTTACCGTCTCGGTGGCACCATCGGGCCGTCCGGAGAGGCTGCGCGAGGTCAGCCACTCGCCGCGCCGGAGTACCTCGGAGAGTTTGCGCGCAAGCTCCGCACCGCGCTCGCGCTGCTTCGCCGGAGAGAGATCGGAAAGGTTGAGAACGTGGGCCGCGTCGGGATAGTTACCGGCTTGGGTGAGGTCGAGAAAGCTGCGAATCGCTTCGCGGGGCGTGCGCAGATTGACCGTGCTGGGCACCTCGCCAAGCCCCTGATTGATGGCATCGGTAGCGTACCAGCTGCCCTCGTCCTCCTCTCTGACCTGCGCCTGCAGCGAGGTGCTCGCCAGCATGACGACAATGACGACGAGCATGGCTACCCACCACGCCCGCCCTGAATCGTTAGTGTTCATAATCTCTTATCGTGTCCTTGGGCCTTCTGATGATGCCCTGGCGGATCGTGGCCGATCCGGTCGGTGCTTCGCACGCGCCAGCGTGCGCTCGCTGGCGCGCAAGCCGTCGCTGCTGGCGCGCGGGCCGGGAGCTTAACCGTCCGCGTCGTTCAACGATTCAACCCATGTGTAGAAAACCCTCGACGTCGCCTCTTATCCCCGCTCACGACGCCTACGACCGAGCGCTGCCGGCAGCGCTCGGAGCAGTAGACCACACGCTCCCAGTCCCGCGCCCATTTCTTGCGCCAGGCGAAAGGCCGCTCGCAGACGGGACATAGCTTGGTCGGAAGGTCGGGTTTGCGATGCGCCACGGATCGCTCCTGGAAGAGGTGAAGTCCGGCGATCGGCCATGGACCGATCGGTGAATGTCCGGGTCGACGGATGATTCGATCGATGGCCGGCGTCTTGTCGATCCGGCCGGATCGATAATAGGGTAGCGCTGAGACGTACCGGTGCGTTCCTGTCAGTCGTTTCCCCTCGCTGGGACCTCGGGCATGGCTGCGAGTTCGACCGCGAAAGCCGCGTTCGGAGAGAAAACCCCTGTAATGACAGAGGTAAACCTCTGGCACTCAACTAAACTTAGCGTGTAGAACGTAGGGCTCGGTCCCGTTGCGCGAGGCGCCCCCCAGGGTACCTCCAAGGTCGGCCGAGACGATAATCGCCATCCAGGCAGTAATCGAAGGCGGCGGAGAATGACGCCTTCTCTCATTTCTTCAATGGATCAGCCTAAGGAGTTCGTCGTGAACGCGACTGCCGAACGACCGTATCGAAGCGGGCCGAATCCGCTCCATGGCATGCTGCTCGCCGGTGCCTTTCCGCTCTTTCTGGGGGCGGCGCTGAGCGACTACGCCTACTCCACGAGTTACAACATTCAGTGGCAGACCTTCTCCTCCTGGCTGATCGCCGGCGGCCTGGTGTTCAGCGGACTCGCGCTGATCTGTGCCCTGATCGGGATCTTTCGGCCCGCAGCCAGCCGAGGGCTGTCGATAGCCTACTTCGTGCTGCTGCTGGTGACCTGGATACTCGGGTTCATCGACGCGCTGATCCACGCTCGCGACGCCTGGGCCATGATGCCCTCGGGGATGGTGCTGTCGATCGTCGTCACCGTTCTGTCGTTCGCTGCCATCTGGATCGGATTCACCAGCCGCAAGACCGGAGGTCATTCATGAAGCCTGTTCACATGCGCTACGTCGCCCCGCTTTCGATTCTCCTGCTAGCCGGCGGTGTCCACGCTCAGGACAACGAAGTCCAGTACGGTGCCAATCCGGACCTGCCCGAGCCGCAGCGCGGCCTGCTCCCCAACATGGGCGTGCCGGTCCAGGAGCCCTGGAACGACGAACTCCCCACCGTGCCGGATGGCTACAGCATCAGCGCCATTGCCACCGACCTCCAGATTCCGCGGCAGACGCTGATGCTGCCCAACGGCGACATCCTGGTAGCGGAAGGCAGCGGCGGCCACGCCCCCAAGCTCAAGCCCAAGGATTTCGTTGCCGGTGTGATCAAGGCCAAAGGCAAGACGTCGGTCAAGGGTGGCAATCGACTGTCGCTGCTTCGAGACGCTGACGGCGACGGCACCTATGAAGAGCAGACCGTGTTCGCTGAAGGTCTCGATGCCCCCTACGGTCTCGCGCTGATCGACAACGACCTCTATGTCGCCAACCAGGGGTCGCTCGTCCGCTTCGACTATCAGGAAGGCCAGACAGAGGCCAGCGGCGAACCGGAACTGGTGGTGGAGCTGCCCTCGCGTATCAACCACCACTGGACCAAGGCGATGACGGCCAGTGCGGACGGCGAGCACCTCTACGTCGGCATCGGGTCCAACAGCAACATCACCGAGCGGGGCATGGAAGCGGAAGTCGATCGCGCCGAAATCTGGGAGATCGACCCCGATACCGGTGCGCACCGCGCCTATGCCACCGGCGTGCGTAACCCCACCGCGCTGACCATCCAGCCGGACAGCGACGAACTCTGGGCCGTCGTCAACGAGCGTGACGAGCTCGGCCCCCACCTGGTGCCGGACTACCTCACCTCCATCGAGGACGGTGACTTCTACGGCTGGCCCTACAGCTACTGGGGGCAACACGTCGATCCCCGAGTGAAGCCCGAGAATCCGGCGCTGGTCGAGTCGGCGATCTCGCCGGACTATAGTCTCGGCTCGCACCGCGCTCCGCTGGGCATCGCCTTCTCCAACGACGCCGTGGGCGGCGAGTTCACCGACGGCGTTTTCGTCGGCGAGCACGGCAGCTGGAACCGCGCCGATCCGGTGGGCTACAAGGTCGTCTTCGTACCGTTCGAGAACGGCGAGCCCGCGGGCGACCCGGTCGACTTCGTCTCCGGCTTTCTCACCAGCGACGACACCACGCGTGGCCGGCCGGTGGGTGTCACAGTCGCGCCCGACGGCTCGGTGATCATCGCCGACGACCTGACCAACGCCATCTGGCGCGTCACTCGCGACGATGCCGGCAACGAGCCCGCCAGCGCCACGACCGGCGACGATGCGGATAGCGCCACGACCGGTGACGATGCTGCGGGTAACGACGTCTCCATCGATGCCGATGACAGTGCGGCGTCGGACGTCGATACCGATACCGACACCGATGCCGACAGCCAGGAAGCGACTTCGGCCGCTGACGGCGACAGTTCGGCGGAAGCCGACGCGATGGAGACGGACGACGAGAGCACTTCGACGTCCAACTGATCGCATCGGCCGTCCAACGGATCGCACCGCAGGACTGATCGCCCTTCGCAGGGCGTGAGACGACGACACCCCGGGGCCTGGCCTCGGGGTGTTTTTTCGTCATGCCCTCGCCCTTTCCCGTTCCGGGTCGCGAGTCATGGGCGCCCCGCTCGCATTTGAGCCATCCTGATCTTCACGGGCGCTGTGATAACGACCGCCGATGAGACACGCACGGGGTAACCATGACACGAGAAACCGAACCCACCCGTAAGACGCTTTACGCCGAAGCCCAGCAGCGCGAGATTCCCGGCCGCGCCTCGATGACCAAGGCCGAACTCGCCGAGGCGCTGGCAAAACCGGCGTCGCAGGCATCGACACCAGAGCCCCCCGCGCCAGAAACCCCGGCGCCGGAGATCGCCTCGCGCTACGCGACCTTCAAGCGCCTGGCCGAGGCGGTGGCCAGCGGCGAGTTCGTGCTGCGCCCGCGGGCGCTGTCCGGATACGAGCGCCGCCGCCATCTGCGTCAGACCCTGCGCGAGGATCACCAGACGCGCATCGCCGAGGGCTGCGAGGAGGCCAGCGACAAGTTCGATAAGCTCGCCGGCTCGATGTTCTCCTTCTTCCGCGGCACGGCGCTGCTGTTCTATCGCGACATGGCCGGCGACGACGCCTGGATGCCCACCGTGCTCGCGCTCGGCGACGTCCACCCCGAAAACTTCGGCGTCATGCCCAATGCCGACAACGTGCCGATCTTCTCGGTCAACGATTTCGACGAGGCCTACTACGCCCCCTTTACCTGGGACATCAAGCGCGGCGCCACCGGCTTCATGATCGCCGCCGAGACCGAGGGCAAGCTCGAACGCAAGCAGCAGGCCAAGGTCGTGCGTCACTTCGTGAAAGGCTATGTCGAGGAGATGCAGCGGCTATCGCGGGAAGGCACCGAGCGCGACGAGGAGATGCGTCACGACAATGCGCCCAAGCTCATTCGCAAGCTGTTCGAAGACGCCGACGAAGCCCGCGACGAATGGCTGATGGACGACTACCTCGACGAGACCCGCAGCGGTTTTCGACCGACGAAGAAGCTGGTGCCGATCTCCTCGCGGCGAGAGGCGTTCCAGCGGCTCACCGACCGGCTGGTCGAAGAGAACGCCATCGAGGTGCCGCACCGTGCCCTTGGGGCCGCGGCCACCATGGGTAAAAAGTCAGCTCCGGGTAAAAAGAAAGCTCAGAGCGGAAAACCCGCCATGCGGGTGAAGGACGTGGCCATCCGGCTCGGTCAGGGGACCGCCTCGCTCGGCCTCGACCGCTACTACGTGCTGATCGAAGGCCCCGAAGGCGATGGCACCGACGATCTGATCATCGAGTACAAGCAGGCGCGGCGCTCCGCCCTCTCCGGGCTGGTACCGCCCACCGGCTATGAGGTCGACACCCTCGCCGAGCGGGTCAGTCACGCCCAGGCCGTGCATCTGGTTCGCGGTGACGTCTTCTACGGTCACGTCGAATTCGAAGGTAAAAGCTATCTCTCGCGAGAGCGCGCGCCCTTCCGCGACGACATCGATCTCGACGAGCTCTCCAAGAGCGAATGGAAGCAGTACGCCCGCCTCTGCGGTCGGGTGCTTGCCACCGTGCACGCCCTCTCCGACGAACTCGGCAAGATCGACTACGACATCGAGCCCGCCATCGTCGACGCCATCGGTCCGCCCAAGCTCTTCGCGGCGGACATGGTGGACTTCGCCACCGAAGCCGCCGACCGCGTGCGCCGCGATCACGCGCTGTTCTGCGAAGACCACGCCCGCGGCGCGTTCGAACATCTGGACTGGGTGCATCGATAGAACCGGGCATCAGGCGCTCCCGATGGCGGAGCGCCCATGGTCACCGCCCGTCCATCTCAAACGGTAGCCCGTCGAGCACCCGGCGAAAGGCGAGCACGGCGGGGCCTGGCTCATTGCGTCGCATCATCAGCGTGACATCGAGTTCCAGATCGACGTCGGCCAGCGTTCGATAGACCACCCCCTCTGGAAAGCGGGGCGCGAGGATCGACGAGACCAGCGTCACCCCGAGCCCCGCTTCGACCAGGCCCAGGGCAATTACCGGACTTCGCGCCTGCATGCCGATCACCGGCGAGTACCCCAGCGCTCGCGCCATCAGATAGCCACCCTCGTCGTCGTGCTCGCCCACGTAGCCAATGAAGCGCTCATGACGAATGTCCTCCGACGTGAGCGTCTCGCGCTCGGCCAGCGGGTGTGCGTGGGGTAGCGCCAGCCGCAGCGGGAACGCGGCCAATCGGCGCTGGTCGAATTCGGGGTCCGGCGTCAGGGAGAGCATCGGGCCGAAAGTGGCATCCAGACGGTCTTCGCGAAGTGCCGTCTGCTGACTGTGCGGATGCAGCTCGCTCACCTGCAGTTCGATATCGGGACAGGTCGCCTGAACCGCTTTCACGACGCGACCGAGGACGCCCGCGTAGAGCGCACTGGCGGCATAGCCAAGGCGTACGCTGCCGAGGACGCCGGCCGCCGTCTGGCGAATCACCTCCTCGGCGTGCGTTACCTGCTCGAGAATTCGCCGCGCCTCCGGCACCAGGGCCCGCCCGGCGGCCGTCAGCCGGACCTGACGGCGGTTACGATTGAAGAGCTGCGCGTCCAGCGTCGACTCCAGCGCCTTGATCTGCATGCTGAGCGCCGGCTGAACGATGTTGAGCCGCTCGGCGGCGCGGCCGAAATGCAGCGTCTCGGCGACCGCCAGAAAATAGCGCAGATGTCGTAACTCCACTCCCCCTCCCTGCTCACTCTCTCGCATGTTCCGATCAATCTGAGTGATCACAGATGGCAAAACAATCTATTTCACTGAAGTCTGCGGGCTGACTATCCTCCCGGCGATCATCGGAATACGGCAAGAGGAGTTTCGGCATGTCTCAGAACACTACCCCCGACTCGCAAGACACAGGTCCGGTCTCCGGCCCGGAAGCGGCGCTGCTGGCCAACGGCACGCTGCCCGGTCGCGAAGCGCTCTACGCGCTGCGCGATGGTGAGGGTGAATTTTATCGGGTGGGCGGCCAGGTCGTGACGCTGATCGCTCGCGGGCAGGAGTCCGGCGGGCAGTTCGAGGCGGCCGTCGTTACCGGTGGCAAGGACGCCTACCTCCCGCCCCACTCGCATGCCGAGAGTGACGCCGCCTTTCTGGTGCTCGACGGTCGCGTGGAGTTGCTGATCGACGGCAAGCGCTACCTGCTCGGCCGGGGCGATTACGCCTACGTGCCCGCAGGTACGGTTTACGCCCATACGCTGATCGACTGGCGCACCCGCTTTCTGACCTGGACCACCGGCGAACGCGTCGCCGCCATGTACCCGGCCCTGGGCGTTGCGTTCTCGCGCCCGGTTCAACCGGAGAACGCCGACGTCTCGCTCGACGAGGAGCGCCTGCGCGCCGCCGAAGCCGCCGCCGACGTCACCTTCGTCGAGGTCACCATCCCGGATACACCCGCGGCACGTGTGACCAACGATCAGGTGCCGACCGAAAAGATCTCCTATGTGCTGGCCGCCGGTACCGGCGAACGCCTGGTCGCCGCCGAACAGCTGTTCTCATTCCTGCAGACCCAGGCCTCCAGCGGCGATCGATTCATCGCCATCATGAACGAGGGGCCCAAGGGCGAGGCGATTCCGCCGCACTACCACCGCGAGCACACGGAGAACTTCTTCTGTCTGGATGGCCACATGACCATGTGGGTCAACGGTCAGGAGGTGAAGCTCTTGCCCGGCGACTACCTGCAGGTGCCCGCGCATCATGTCCACGCCTACCGGCTCGATGCCCCCTACACCCGCTTCTTCGGCTGGCTGGTGCCGGGTATCTTCGAGCCCTTCTTTCGCTATCTGGGCGAACCCTACGAGGGCCATGTGTTCCCGTTGAACCCGCCCGCCTTCCGTTTCGACCGCGTGCTCGAGCATCTCGACGAACTGGATCTGCAGCCGCTGGGCCAGGGCAACGGACCGGCGACATGAACCGATGCCGGGCCATCGTTCAACGCAACGACATGCATCGATTCTCGAGGAGTGCCCCGTGAAAACCGTGCTGGATGTCACCTACACCACGATCGACGAGGTAGCGCTCGAGGCCGACCTCTATCTGCCCGAGCGAGATGCCAAGCCACCGGTGATCCTCTTTCTGCACGGGGGTGGCTGGAGATTCGGCGATCGCAAACTGGCCCCGGATCTGTCGCGCTTTTTCGCCCGCGAAGGATTCGCCATGATCAGCATCGATTACCGTCTGTCCGGTCAGGCGCCCTTCCCGGCGGCGGTCGAAGACGTCAAGACCGCCATTCGCTGGGTGAAATCCGTCGCCGACACCTACGGCTTTGACGCCGAGCGGCTCGGGCTATGGGGCTCCTCCGCCGGCGCGCATCTGGCGACGCTGGCCGTCACCGCTGGCCCCGAGCGATTTCGTGGCAACGAGTACGGCGAGTTCGATGAACAGGTGCGAGCGGTGGTCGATGGCTACGGCCCGACCGACTTTCTGCAGCAGGATGCGTTCCGCGACCCCGACGGCGCACCCTCTGATGATCCGGAATCCATCCAGATGCCGCCGGGCAAGTTCAGCGCCGATGCCGATTCGATGGAGTCGCTATTCATCGGCGCGCCGATCGAGGAGGCGCCGGACCGCGTGGCTGCGGCCAACCCCATCACCTACGTGGAACCCGGTCTGCCACCGATGCTGATTCTGCACGGCCTGAGCGATACCGCCGTGCCATGGCAGCAAAGCCGGCTACTGTTCGACGCGCTCTCACGTACGGACAACCCGGCCACCCTGGGGCTGATCGAAGGCCTGGGGCACGGCTTCTTCAATCGCAACGCGCTGGACGATGACGGCCCGCGGACGATGCATGTCTCTCGAAGTGACGCGCCGGAGCAAAAGAGTGTCGAGCGCCACGAGATATTCGCCCACGTTGCCGAGTTCTTTCGCTCGACGCTGTAGTGGCCTTTGCGGCGAGACAGATAGCCTTCGCGGCGAGACAGATGGCGTTGGCGGCCACCGGCGCATACGGGCCAGGTGAGTGCTTAACCGAGTGACGAGCCCAGGCGGAGTCAACCGGGCCAGGCCAACGATTCACCCCAGCAGCAGATCGCCCTCGATGGGCACGAACTCGCTCGCCGCCCGAATCAGCGAATTGGCGGTGAGCCGGGGCACGCCGTAGACCTCGACGCGCTTGTCATGCACCTCGCGAATCTTCTGCGCCAGCAGGTCGAAGTCGCCGTCGCCGGAGACCAGTACGATGACGTCCGCTCGCGCCGCGTATTCAATGGCGTCGAGCGTGATGCCGACGTCCCAGTCACCCTTGGCGGAGCCGTCCGCGCGCTGGATGAAGGGCTTCAACTTCACCTCGAAGCCGATCGTGCGCAGCGTGTTCTGGAAGCCGCGCTGCTTGGCGTCGCCCTTGTCGGTGGCGTAGCAGCGGGCAGTGAGCACCTCGCGCCCCGCCGTCGCCTTGGTCCAGAACCGGCGATAGTCGAAGTGCCTGCCGTAGGCTTCACGCGCGGTGTAGTAGACGTTCTGGGTATCCACGAAGATGGCGACGCTGGTCATGGCGAGGTTTCCGGCAGGCAGTAAAGCGCCGGCCCGATGGGCCGGCGCTGTCTCGAGAGGCTGTCACCCTGCACCCGATACGTCTCGAAAGATACCCCGCAAGGATGCCTCTCGAAAGATAGCCGGCGACAGGCACGTGACGCTTCCCGCCCGGCGAGGTGCGCGTCGGGCCCCGCTTTCTGCCGAGCCTCAGCCTGCCTGGAGTTCGCGGCGAACGATGGCCGCGCCGGCGCTCAGAGCCTCGAGCTTGGCGCTCGCGATACGCCGGGGCAACGGCGTCATGCCGCAGTTGGTGCAGGGATAGAGCTTGTCGGCGTCGACGAACTGCAGCGCCTTGCGCAGCGTGTCGGCGACCTCTTCCGGCGTCTCGACGGTCTGGGTCGCCACGTCGATGGCCCCCGCCATGACCTTCTTGCCACGGATGAGCTCGATGAGCTCCATCGGCACGTGGGAGTTCTGGCACTCCAGCGAAACGATATCGATGTTGGACGCCTGCAGCTTGGGGAACGTCTCCTCGTACTGGCGCCACTCCGACCCGAGGGTCTTCTTCCAGTCGTTATTGGCCTTGATGCCGTAGCCGTAGCAGATGTGCACGCCGGTCTCGCACGTCACCCCTTCGATGGCGCGCTCCAGCGCCGCGATGCCCCAGTCGTTGACCTCATCGAAGAAGACGTTGAATGCCGGCTCGTCGAACTGAATGATATCGACGCCGGCGGCCGCCAGCTCCCTGGCTTCCTCGTTGAGGATCCGGGCGAATTCCCAGGCGAGCTTTTCGCGGCTCTTGTAGTGGCCATCGAAAAGCGTGTCGACCATGGTCATCGGCCCCGGCAGCGCCCATTTGATCGGCCGGTCGGTCTGCTGGCGCAGGAACCGGGCGTCGTCGACGAACACCGGTTTTTCACGCGCCACCGGCCCCACGACCGAGGGCACGCTCGCCTCGTAGCGATCGCGGATCTTCACCGTCTGGCGTTTCTCGAAGTCGACGCCGCTCAGGTGCTCGATAAACGTGGTGACGAAGTGTTGGCGGGTCTGCTCGCCATCGCTGACGATATCGATACCCGCCCGCTGCTGATCGGCCAGCGTCAGTCGCAGCGCATCCTGCTTGCCCTCGATCAGGGCGTCACCTTCCAGCTTCCAGGGCGACCAGAGGGTTTCGGGTTCTGCCAGCCAGGCGGGTTTGGGCAGGCTGCCCGCCGTCGACGTGGGTAACAATGTTTTCATGAAAACGCGACCTTGTTCCTGGATTGATCGACGGCGCCGTTGGCGGACCACCGCTCGAAGACGTGCCGATAGGGCTTGATGAAGTGTTCTTCGGCGAACTTCCCCTGCTCGACGCCCAGCCGGCTACGCTCTTCCCGGTCGTAGACCACCCGCGTCAGTGAATAGTCCGCGTGCTCCAGACTCGGGCGATAGCACGGCCCCGCCGGCGAATTGGCGTTGTAGATCTCGGGCCGATAGATCTTCTGGAACGACTCCATCGTGCTGACGGCGCTGATCAGCTCGAGGGTCGTGTAGTCGGTGAGTAGATCGCCGGCGAAATAGAACGCCAGCGGGGCGACCCCGTTCGGCGGCATGAAATAGCGCACCTCGAGCCCCATCTTGCCGAAGTAGAAGTCGGTCAATGAGGCGTCGTCGTTTTGGTATTCCACGCCCAGCACCGGATGGTGATTGTCGGTACGCCGATACTGCTTGCTGCTGGAGACACTGAGGCAGATGACCGGCGGCTTGCCGGCGATGCCTCGATACGCCTCGGAGTCGATGAAGCGTCTGAAGAGCTGGCCGTGGAGATCGCCGAACCCTTCCGGAAGGCCGAATTCCGCGCGATCTCGATTGTGCTCGGCCAGACGCACGCTGAAGTCGTAATCCCGCACGTAGGAGGAGAAGTTGTTGCCGACCATGCCCGCGAGGCGTTTGCCCGCCTGCTGATCGACGATCGTCGTCTTCAGCACCTCGATGGCCGGAAACCGATGCTGCCGTTCCTCGGCGCCTACCTGGACTTCACCGGTGACGATCTCGAGTTCCAGTGCGTAACGATCCCCGTTCGGGTTGTCCCACTGCGCCAGGCTATTGAAGCGGTTATCGATCATCGTCAGCGCATTGCGCAGATTCTCACGACGCCGCTCCCCGCGCGCCAGATTGGCGAAATTGGTCGTGGTACGCGTGTCTTCGGCGGGACGGTAGTCCTCGTCGAACGCGACGCTGCGGACGGTAAACGTAAAATCCTGGCTCATCGTTGGCGCACACCCTGATCACGGGGATCGATTCCGACTCCACTTCAGGAATCGATCCGCTTTGTCTGGTTCTTTCTCTCACCGACGCTTACCGCGCCGGTGACCGAAAAACATTGGGCTCTTTATGACAGAGCCTCTGCATGAGGTGTAGTGATTTAATTTCACCGCAACGTGAGCCACGTTCATCGACCGCTGCGCGGCGTGACTGGTCGCCTCTCGCGGCAGGGTCCTCAGCTTAAGGTCGCGTTGTGGAATGGCGGGCAGCGGCCTAGTTTGACTCGCAGCCTCACGGTTGCCCGTGTTACCACCCGGCGTCTCGCCGCCATGCGCCGAAGAGGCCCACACGCTATCGCCGAACAAGGAGGAACAATGCCAAGGATGATCACACGAGCCGCGGTCTGCCTCACGGGTAGTGCCCTGCTCGCCGCCTGTCTGAGCGCCCAGGCGGCGACCTACGTTTATGTCTCCAACGCCGACGACGGCGTCATCGCAAGCTATACGCTCGACCGCGACAGCGCGACGCTGACGCCGCTGACCACCACCGAGGCGGAAGCCTCGGTCATGCCGATGGCACTCAGCCCGGACCGTCAGCATCTCTACGCCGGCATCGGCAGCGAGCCCTACCGCGTGCTGACCTACCGCGTCGACCCGGAGAGCGGCGAGCTGACGCGCGACGGGAGCGGGTCACTGCCCTCTTCCATGGCCTACATCGATACCGACGAGAGCGGCAACTATCTGCTCGGCGCCTCCTACTCGGCCGACAGGGTCAGCGTCGGCCCCATCGACGCCGACGGCGTGGCCGGGGATTCGACACAGACCGTCGACACCGGCCGGCGTGCCCACGCCATCCAGACCTCGCCGGACAACCGCTTCGCCTTCGTTCCCGTGCTCGGCGACGACCGGATCGCCCAGTTCCGCTTCGACGCCGACTCGGGCGAACTCAGCGCCAACGAGCCCGCCACCGTGGACACGCCGGAAGGCACCGGGCCGCGCCATTTCCGCTTCGCCCCGGATGGCCGCCATCTCTACGTGCTCGGCGAACTCACCGGCGCCGTCACCACCTACGCCATTGATGCCGACGACGGCACGCTGACGCGCCAGGGCACCGTCGAGGGCGTCCCCGAGGCGCTCGATCTGGCCCACGGCATCCCGCGGGAAGACATCCCGGACGGTGACGAGACCCTACGCATCTGGGCCGCGGACATTCAGGTCACCCCGGATGGGCGCTACGTCTACATCTCGGAGCGCACCAGCAGCCTCATTAGCACCTTCGAAGCGGACCCGGCGACGGGCGAGCTGACCTACCAGCGCAGCCTGCCGGTCGAGATCCAGCCCCGTGGCTTTCGTATCGACGACACCGGGCGCTACATGGTCGTCTCCGGCCAGCTCGACGGCGAACTGGGGCTCTACCGTATCGATCCCGAGAACGGCCGGCTGGAGAAGGTCGACAGCGCCGCCACGGGAGACAACGCAAACTGGGTCGAGATCGTCTCTTACGACTGAACGACGACGGGGAACGTTGGCGCTGGCGGGCGCCATTGCCGCCTGCCAGCGCACCGACGGATCACCTTGCGTTCTTGCCCAGGAGGCCTCACGCCTTAGCGATAGTCGCGAACGTGGTCGATCAGCGCGCGCAGTTTGGGCGTGACGGTGCGCCGGCTCGGGTAGTAGAGCGAGAAGCCGGCGAAAGGCGGCAGCCAGTCATCCAGCAGCGTCATCAGCTCGCCGCGCTCGATGTAGGGCCGGAACGTCTCTTCCATGCCGAAGGTATCGCGCGTCACCCCTCTTCGGCTTTCAAGGCGGCACGAACCGCAGGTCTCTCACCAATTCGCAGCCAGTAAATTGCCATGGACGGCCAAGCGTCCAAGCCGATATCGAAGAAGCGACACCACCCAAGCACCGTATAGAGATAGGCATCCGCAATGCCGAAGCTCTCCCCCATCAGGTATGGCTGGTTTCGAAGCACGCTTTCGACGTAGTCGAAACGCTTGGCGACCTTGTCACGGAACAGGGCTTGCGCCACCGCGGGTAACGCCTGATTGAACAGCGGCGCCAGCCCGGCATGGATTTCGCTATTGATGAAGGCCAACCACTCCTGCAGCCGGTATCGGTCGATCCCTTTCGCGGAGGGCGCAAGGTTCGTTGGTGCGGCCCGATCTACGAGATAAAGCAGAATGGCCGGCCCCTCGGTCAGAATGGCCCCCTCCTCTAGCGCAAGCGCTGCGACATAGCCCTTGGGATTGATGGCAAGAAAGTCCTGCCCGTCTTCCGTTCGCTTGGTGCGGTTATCGACACGGATCAATTCGAAGGGTAAATCCAGCTCCCGCAGGACGATATGAGGCGATAGCGAGCAGGTATCAGGGGCGTAATAGAGTTTCATGCAGGCATCCACAGTGAGAAAAATGGCTCGATAAGCGCCATGGCCGAACGGGCTCAGTCTGTGGCTCGCCCTGATTCACTGTAAAATTAATGCCTCATCGACAACCTATTAGCTGAGCTACTACTTTGCTGAACCTTACCCACTGGCGTTTGGTGGTCTCCATTGCTGACACGGGCACCATTTCTCAGGCAGCCGAAAACGTCGGCATGACCCAGTCAGGAGCCAGCCAGGCACTCGCACAGCTGGAAAAGCATCTGGGCATGAAGCTCTTTTCGCGCTCGCATCGCCAAATGGTGGTCACTGCCTTTGGCGAACAGGTGGTCGAGCAGGCTCGTAACATGCTCATGCATCACTGCGCTATCCGCGATCTGGCGAACAGGCTTGGCGGGCCCGGAAGCGCTCGGCTCAAACTGGGCAGCTTCCCGTCGATCATTTCGACGCTACTGCCGAAGATCCTTCGCAGTTTTCACCAGCGGTATCCGGATATCGAGGTCGTGGCGCTGGAAGGCACCGATGAAGAGGTCGAAGAATGGCTCGATCATCAGCACATCGATTTCGGCGTCGTGCTCAACCCCGAACCGGCGCGCCACGCCATCGTACTAGGCCGTGATGCTTGGGTGGCCTTGTTGCCGACAACGCATCCCCTATCGCGTCGCTCGACTCGCCAGGGAGTCGACCTTTCCGAGCTGGTGCATGAACCGTTCATCCTCGCGACCGGCGGTTGCTCGGTGCATGCCCAAAGTCTCGCCCGTTCGCGCTCGCTGGAACTGACGGATATTCGCGTCAGCGTCCAAAGCTGGGACAGCGCCTGCGCGCTGGTAAGAGAAGGTATGGGCATTGCGCTGGTGCCTGAATCCCTTCTGCCGGAGCAGATGAAAGGGCTTCGCGCACTTCCGCTGTCGCCGTCTGTCGATCGCACCTTCGGATTGGTTCGGTCAACGGACACGTCAGTGAACAAGGCTGCTGACGCTTTCCGGCAGCATGTGAACGTGGTAAAGAGTTAGCCGCCCATCCATTCGCGTTGATTCATGCCACCACCATCGTGATCCTGGCGTTGGCTAGCGCTCGCTTCACGTAGGCTTTTCACAGATCTTCCGTGTTCAAACCGACCGTAGTTTGCACGACTGTCACGCCCATGAAGTAGACGTCGGCACGGATGCGCGACCGCGCCTGCACGACCGCCTATGCCCAGACCGCGCTGGGCCTCTGAGGGTAATCGACGTGCTAGTGAGCAAAGCCGGCATCATATCGCTCTCCCCGCTTTTCGCCGCCAAACTGGACGAGTGGGAGCGCATAGGTCGATATCAACATCAAAGAGGGGCAGAGGGG
>NZ_PZJV01000001.1:1354663-1742936 GCF_003206155.1 Salinicola halophilus
AGGGGCAGAGGGGCAACGGCGCCATGCTGCTGGTGATTGAGCGGTAGGGAAAGGGACCGATCATGAACATCGGCTCCGTCGTTGCACTGCAGTCCGTGCCCACTGCCGCGACCTAACGTGGCACCAAGTTAGTCTTCCGCGCGATCTCCGATGGGTTGCGTCAGGAGACATCGAACTTTCACGGGACCTGCGTCAACCCCGATAAAGCAAGAAACGAGACCAGTTAGTTCGCCATCACGATGAGAGCGAATCCACCTCGATTAAATTCCGAATAACTGCATTTAGGATTAACCCTAACACCCATTTCAAAAAATAATCACCCTATCATACTGGCACCGGTAAAACATAAAACCTTACTCTAAAAGAGCAACCAACAACCACCTCAAGCATAAAAACATGCTAAAGGCAAAAAAACTCGCCTAAAGATCTTTAAAAGACAATTACCATTAACCCAATCCACCCCCTTAAATTATAATTATTACAGCAAATTATAAATATCTAAGGAGCTAAAGAGAATGATAAAAATAGCTATAACTGGGTCGCAAGAATCTTTCTAATCGTAAGCTCAGCCAAAAAAAGAGTTGTTATAACAACCAAAGGAACTGCTAAATAACATAGAAAGAGAAAACCTTTTATAGCATTAGACATTGGAATAAAATCGATAAAAATACAAAAACTAGTAACGCATGCCACCAAGCATAAAAGAACAGACCAATAGACCCTAAACTCTAATGCCCAATAATACTCCCAGCCGCATAAAATTTTATTTTCATTATCATTACTCGGGTACAGAACTCTCTTGCCTAGAGCGTAGCTGGAAATCAAAATTGCGATCGGGAGTACGGTGAAAAAATACCCTGACTCTTTTTTACCAGAAACGGCTCCCCATAGATTTAGAAAAAATTCCCTGTTTTCCCCATACCACCAAAAAGCTAGCAAAAAAAACAGAAATTCTCCGGACACAAAAACAACCTTTAGGCAGTCCAGAACCCGTTTCATGAGTGCCTCATATGCCGTTGGCTTTTTATTTCCTCAAAAACACCTGCGGCTTTCTTGTATAATCCGAAGGGATCTGGGTCACGAGGAAAAGTAAAGTTCATAGTCGTCTCCGACGTTTTTATGGTCACAATTTTATCCCCCCTCTTACCTCTTATTACACCCTTACCATATCCATCCACGGCCATTAGAATTGCCGCATCTCCTATCGGTAAAGTTTCTGATAGAGGTGAGCTCGCTTCCTCATCGACAAGCATTCTCTCCATGTGCTGAGCTAACTCTGTATTGATGGGTTGAGCTGGCGCCCCATCCTCCTCTATTTTCATACGATCTGTTTTCCTACTAACCAAGTAATTTTTCAGGTTCTCCCATAAAGGTCCAAACATTGGATTAGGCGGCGAGACAGTTGAGGATATAAAGTAAATATTATCTAACGCTTTTACTTTCTTGGTGAAAGACTCGATATCCGACACAGCTTCAACTGAGCAATTTGACAATATCTGAAAATGCGATGCATTAACAACTGAACTCCACCTTGACATAAAGGTCTCATAACTTATCTGTCCAGCCACATGTAGGAACGCCAATCCCTGATGATCAGGAATGTAAACAAAAGGGCTCGAAGCAATTGTCATATTCGGCTCCCGCTGCCGAACTTCTCGCCTAGCTTCAGGGTCTACCACAGTCACTTCCGCATCTGGATCGTACTTAACTAAGCGACCAAAAAAATACGTCGCACTCCCATCAGATAGTTCTTCAACATCCAAAAATGTCCATGAACTACCATACGTAGTGAACGACTCCGAAGAGCGAAGAGCAGACTTAATGTGCTCAGTTTCAAGCGCACCTGTTTTTATCACCCTTCCCAGATAATAAGTTCCGTTTCGTGCCATTCACCCCCCTTCCAAGCTAACGATTTCTTCTCCTAACTGTGGCATTATGCAACAAAAAAGCCCGCACGGTGGCGGGCTAATATCTCAAATAGTTGTAAGAAATTTCTTACAACTTAAACTTCACTCCCACTCAATCGTCGCGGGCGGTTTGCTGCTGACGTCGTAGGTCACGCGCGATACGCCGCTGATCTCGTTGATGATGCGACCGGAGACCTTCTCCAGCAGCTCGTACGGCAGGTGCGCCCAGCGGGCGGTCATGAAGTCGATGGTCTCGACGGCGCGGATGGCGATGACCCATTCGTAGCGGCGGCCGTCACCGACGACGCCAACCGATTTCACCGGCAGGAAGACGGCGAACGCCTGGCTGGTCTTGTGGTACCAGTCGAAGTTGTGCAGCTCTTCGATGAAGATGGCGTCGGCTTCCCGCAGGATGTCGGCGTACTCTTTCTTCACTTCACCCAGAATGCGCACGCCGAGGCCCGGCCCCGGGAAGGGGTGACGGTAGACCATGTCGTACGGCAGGCCGAGTTCGAGGCCGAGCTTGCGCACTTCGTCCTTGAACAGTTCCCGCAGCGGTTCGACCAGCTTGAGCTTCATGGTCTCCGGCAGGCCGCCCACGTTGTGGTGCGACTTGATCACGTGTGCCTTGCCGGTCTTGCTGGCGGCGGATTCGATCACGTCCGGGTAGATGGTGCCCTGGGCGAGGAAGTCGACGCCGTCGATTTTGGCGGCTTCGCGGTCGAACACGTCAATGAAGGTGTTGCCGATGATCTTGCGCTTGGCCTCGGGGTCGTTCTCCCCTTCCAGCTTGCCGAGGAACTCGTCTTCGGCGTCGACACGGATGACGCGCACGCCCATGTGCTGGGCGAAGGTGTCCATGACCTGCTCGCCTTCGTCCTTGCGCAGCAGGCCGTTGTCGACGAAGACGCAGGTGAGCTGATCGCCGATCGCCTTGTGCAGCAGCGCGGCGACGACAGAGGAGTCCACGCCGCCGGAGAGACCCAGCAGTACGTGGCGGTCGCCGACCTGTTCACGCACGCGCTCGGCGAGGTCTTCGATGATCTTCGCCGGCGTCCAGAGCGTCTCGCAGCCGCAGATCTCGAGCACGAAACGCTCGAGAATCCGCTGGCCCTGGGTCGTGTGGGTCACTTCCGGGTGGAACTGCACCGCGTAGAGGCGCTTCTCCGCCCAGCTCATGGCGGCGATGGGGCAGCTCGGGGTGGAAGCGGTCACTTCGAACGCCTTGGGCACGCGGGCGACCTTGTCGCCGTGGCTCATCCAGACGTCGAGCAGGGCGTCGCCGCGCTCGCCGATGTGGTCCTTGATGCCGCCGAGCAGGTCGTCTTCCGCCGCCACGCTGATCTGGGCATAGCCGAACTCGCGCTTGTCGGAGCCTTCGGTGGCGCCGCCAAGCTGCTCCGCCATCACCTGCATGCCGTAGCAGATGCCGAAGACCGGCAGGCCCATCTCGAACACGCACTGCGGCGCGCGCGGGGAGTCCAGCTCGGCCACCGACTCCGGCCCACCGGAGAGGATGATGCCGTTGGGGTTGTATTCGCGGATCTCGTCTTCGGTGATGTCGAAGGCGCGCACTTCGGAGTAGACGCCGAGCTCACGCACGCGGCGAGCGATCAGCTGCGTGTACTGGGAGCCGAAGTCGAGAATCAGGATCTTGTGCGAATGGATGTCGGTCATCGGATGGGCCCTGAGATGTAGTGCTTAAACAAGCAGCGGCGCTTGCAGACTCAGCCTGAAAAGTGACTGTGCTTGTCCATACGGCGTTGAAAATTGTCTCAAGATGCTCATTTACATTTGTAAACTCCGCTCTTTCTTCAATTTTCGCCTTGCCTGGACTTCGCTCGTCAACGTTTCAGACGGAGCCTGGGCGCCGCTGATGAAGCCGGAAATGGCTAGAAACTGATTCCATGGCCGAGCCCATACAAGATGAACTCAACCATGGAAATAAACCCTTCGAGCGATGCTCAGGCGAGCCGACGTTCAACAAAGCCCGAGCGAGCGCAGCGGGTTCATTACGCCCCGCGATAGTTCGGCGCTTCCTTCGTGATCTGCACGTCGTGCACGTGGGACTCGGTGATCCCGGCGCCGGTGATCTTCACGAACTCCGGCAGCGTGCGCATCTCGTTGATGTCGTGGCAGCCGGTGTAGCCCATGGAGGCGCGCAGGCCGCCCATCATCTGGTGGACGATGGCGCTCATCTGGCCCTTGTAGGCGACGCGCCCTTCGATCCCTTCCGGCACCAGCTTCTCGACGCCCTCTTCCTTGCTCTGGAAGTAGCGATCCGAGGAGCCCTGGGTCTGGGACATCGCGCCCATGGAGCCCATGCCGCGGTAGGCCTTGTAGGTCCGGCCCTGGAACAGCTCGACTTCGCCCGGGGACTCTTCGGTGCCGGCGAGCATGCTGCCGAGCATCACGGTGCTGGCCCCGGCGACGATCGCCTTGGCGATATCCCCGGAGTAGCGGATGCCGCCGTCGGCGATCAGCGGGATGTCGAACGGCTCGAGCGCTTCGGCGACGTTGGCCACGGCGCTGATCTGCAGCACGCCGACGCCGGTGACGACGCGGGTGGTGCAGATGGAGCCGGGGCCGATGCCGACCTTGACCGCGTCCGCGCCGGCTTCGGCCAGCGCGACGGCGGCTTCACCGGTGGCGATGTTGCCGCCGATCACCTGCAGTTCCGGGTAGTGCTCCTTCACCCAGCGCACGCGGTCGATGACGCCCTTGGAGTGACCGTGGGCGGTATCGACGACGAGCACGTCGACACCGGCCTCGACCAGCGCGGCGATGCGATCCGGCGTCTCGGCGCCGGTCCCCACGGCGGCGCCGGCGAGCAGGCGACCATCGGCATCCTTGGCGGCCATCGGATAGGTGCGGGCCTTCTCGATGTCACGCACGGTGACCAGACCGCGCAGATGGAAGTCCTTGTCGACGACGAGGATCTTCTCGATGCGGTTCTCCTGCAGCTTCGACTTGATCACGTCGAGGCTGGTGCCCTCGAGCACGGTGACCAGCTTCTCGCGCGGGGTCATGATCGCTTCGACGCTGTCGCTGTGGTCCGGCTGGAAGCGCATGTCGCGGCCGGTGACAATGCCCACCAGCGCTTCGCCCTCGACGACCGGGAAGCCGGAGTAGCCGTATTCCTGGGCCATCTCCAGCAGATCCTGCAGCTTGGCGTTGGGCCCGACGGTGACCGGGTCCTTGACGATGACGCTCTCGTGCTTCTTGACCTTGCGAACTTCGGCCGCCTGCTGGTTGATCGACATGCTCTTGTGGATGATGCCGATACCGCCCTCCTGCGCCATGGCGATCGCCAGACGGGCTTCGGTGACGGTGTCCATGGCGGACGAGAGCAGCGGGATGTTCAGCGTGAGCTTGCGGGTCAGGCGGGATCTCAGGTCGACGTCTCTGGGCAGGACATCCGAGTAGCGGGGTACGAGTAATACGTCGTCGAACGTAAGAGCTTCTTGCGCTATACGTAGCATGGTCGGAAACCCAATCTGGCAGGTGGTGAGGGACCGGTGGCAGCATCCGCGGGAAGCCGGTTAGGCGGGATACGGCTCGGCGGGTGGTGCGAAAAGTTAATCGCGCATTATAGACATTTGGCGACACCCGCTCAACGCCGAAGCCAGCGCGCATGTTACGCTGCCACCCTTTCGTGACCGTCTCGAGACCTCCCATGCCCGCCCCCACGCCCCAGGCGATCTCCGTCAGCGACCTCAACCGTCAGGCCCGCCAGATGCTGGAGCGCGGCTTCGGCGACTGCTGGGTCGAGGGTGAAATCTCGGGACTGGCGCGCCCCGCCTCCGGCCATATCTACTTTTCGCTGAAAGACGCCAAGGCGCAGCTGAAGTGCGCTTTCTTCCGCAACCGTGCGGGGCTGTCGCGCACGCCGCTGAAGGATGGCGACCACATCAAGGTGCGCGGCCGCGTCTCGATCTTCGAGCCGCGGGGCGACTATCAGCTGATCGTCGAGGCGGTGCAGCCGAGCGGCGAAGGCGAGCTGATGGCGGCCTACGAGCGGCTGAAGCAGACGCTACAGGCCGAGGGGGCCTTCGCCAACGCACGCCCCCTGCCCTACCCGCCGCGACACCTGGCGCTGATCACCTCCCCCACCGGCGCGGCGATTCGCGACGTGCTCGCGGTGCTGCGGGCGCGCTGGCCGATGGTTCGCGTGAGCGTCTTCCCGGTGCCGGTGCAGGGCCGGGAGGCGCCGCCGGCGCTGATTCGCGCGCTGGCGCTGGTCAATCGACAGGCGCGGAACGATTCGGCGGGAAACGACGCCACGGGAGCCGAGCCGGAAAGAGTGGACAGCGACCCGTTCGACGCCATTCTCATCACCCGCGGCGGGGGTAGCCTTGAAGACCTGTGGGCCTTCAACGACGAGCATCTGGCGCGGGCGATCTTCCGCTCGGCGCTGCCAGTGATGGCTGCCATCGGCCACGAGGTGGACCACACCCTGGCGGAGTTCGCCGCCGACGTGCGCGCGCCGACGCCGTCGGCGGCGGCGGAACGGCTGGTGCCGGACCGCCGCGACCTCACCGCGAGCCTCGAGCAGGTCCGCGCACGGCTGACGCGAGCGTGGCAGGCGCGGGCCAACGCCGAGTCGCAGCGGCTCGATCACCTGCGTGCCCGGCTGCGCCATCCCGGCGAGCGTCTCGCCCAGCAGCGCCGGCACCTCGAGACACTGGAGCAGCGCCTGATCGGCGCGATGCAGCGCAGGCTGGCCGGCGAGCGCCAGCGTTTGAGTACTGTCGAGCAGCGTTTCACTCGCCACGATCCGGCGCGCACGCTCGCCCGCACCCGGGCGCAGGTGGCCGATCTCCAAACGCGGCTCGAGGCCGCCCAGCGTCGCCAGCTGCAGCAGGCGCGCCAGCGGCTGGAAGCCAGCGCGCGGGAACTCAATGCCGTCAGCCCGCTGGCGGTGCTCGGCCGCGGCTATGCCATCGTTCAGGATGACGGCGGTCAGGTGATTCGTGCCGCCAGTCAGACCCACCCCGGCCAGACGCTCACCGCCCGCCTCGGCGACGGGCGACTCAAGCTCGAGGTGAAGCGTCGCCTGAAGCGCTAGACGCTAGAACGCTGACGCCGTGACCGTTGACACACGAAAGCCCCCGCCGGTGAAGACCGACGGGGGCTTTTGGCTTTCATACCGTGTGCGCTTTCACACCGGGTTCGCTTTCACACGATGCCCACTTTCACATCGCGCTCGCCGGGCGGCACCAAACCTCGTTGGCAACGCCCCTGAATCAGAGCAAGTTCACGGCGGCCCCGGGCTTGAAGGTGCTGGGGTCGAGGTCGTGGCGCGACAGCAGCTTGTAAAAGTCGGTGCGGTTGCGTCCGGCGATGCGCGCGGCCTGGGTCACGTTGCCCTCGGTGATCTTGAGCACCTTGACCAGATAGCTGCGCTCGAACCCGGCTCGCGCCTCGCTGAACGACGGCAGCGCGTTCTCCTCGGCGACCAGTGCCTGAGAGACCAGCGCCTCCGGAATCATCGGCGTGCTGGTCAGCGCCACGCACTGCTCCACCACGTTGACCAGCTGGCGCACGTTACCCGGCCAGGCGCTGGCGGCGAGCAGATTGAGCGCGTCCGGCGAGAAGCCCTTCACGAACGGCTTATGCCGGGCGGCGACCTGCGACACCATGTGCTTGGCGAGCAGCGGGACGTCCTCGGCGCGCTCCTTCAGCGGCGGCAGGCGCAGGTTGACCACGTTGAGGCGGTAGTAGAGATCCTCGCGGAAGTCGCCCTCGTGCATGGCGCGGTCGAGATCGCGATGGGTCGCGGAGATGATGCGCACGTCGATGGGCACGGATTGCGTGCTGCCGAGTGGGCGGATCTGACGCTCCTGCAGGGCGCGCAGCAGTTTCACCTGCAGCGTCAGCGGCATGTCGCCGATCTCGTCGAGAAACAGCGTGCCGCCGTCGGCGGCGAGAAAGAGCCCGTCGTGCTGGTTGATCGCGCCGGTGAAGGCACCGCGGGCGTGACCGAACAGCTCGCTCTCCAGCAGCTGCTCCGGCAGCGCGCCGCAGTTGATCGCCACGAACGGCTTGTCGGCACGGGGGCTCGCCTGGTGCATGGCGTTGGCCAGCAGCTCCTTGCCGGTACCGCTCGGGCCGGTCACCAGCACGCTGACGTCGGAGGCGGCGACCATGTAGGCCTGCTCGAGAATCCGCTCCATCTGCGGGCTGCGGGTGATGATCTTGGAGCGCCACAGTTCGCCGCCCTCGCCCCGCGGGCTCGGCGCCTGTGCCAGCGCCTCGTCGATGGCATCGAAGAGTTCGTCGCGATCGATCGGCTTGGTCAGAAAACTGAACACGCCCTGACGTGTCGCGCTCACCGCTTCGGGGATCGACCCGTGAGCGGTAAGAATGATCACCGGCAGCCCCGGCGCCCGGCGCTGCAGCTCATGGAACAGCGTCAGGCCGTCCATTTCGTCCATGCGCAGATCCGAGAGCACGAGATCCGGCACGCTGTCGACCATGAGGTTGAGCGCCTCGCGCCCGCTCTCCGCGGTGGTGACCTGGAATCCGCGACTCTCGAGGCGCATGCCGAGCAGCTTGAGCAGGCTGGTGTCGTCGTCGACCAGCAGAATGTGCGCCGCCCCGACGGACTGGCCCGGCTGCATCGCCGGCGTTCTGACCGCTCGGCGAGACGTTGGCGTGTGAGAAGTTGGTGTATGAGAAGTTGGCGTATTCGGTGACATCGTTTCGGTCCCTCTAGCCATCGTCGGGCAGCGCCCGGGCGCCGTAGCTGGCGCCTCGCATCGACCGCCAGGGCCACTCGGCCTCTGCGGCGACGGGATGGCGGTTACGTTGACGTACGCGTCGATCGTTCACTCGCGTGCGTTGATCGTTCATTCACGTGCGTTGATCGTTCGTTCGATATCGGTCAGCGCTTCGAGCTTGTCCGATACCGCCTGGAGCTCGTCTTTGAGCTGCTGATTCTCGCGCGCCAGCGCCTGGGCGCGGTCGTCGTTGGCCGTTGCTGTCGCCGGCGGCGCCGAAGGGGTCTGGCGCTGAAGCCGGCGCCGCGCTTCCAGCGCGTTGAGCCACTGGCGCAGCAGCGGCTGCAGCCGAGGCGGCGCGGACTCGATACTCGCCTTGTAGAGCTCGGACGCCTGCGCCCACTGGGCAGGACCGCCCTCGGCGAGCACGACGGCACGCGCCGCCTTGCGCTCGGGCTGATCTCCCTCGAGGGCGCGAAGATGCGTCCGGCGCCACATCGTGTCGCCGCGCTGGGACTCGAGGCCGAAGGCGACCCAGGAATCCAGCAGACAGACGTTGTCGGCGAAACGGGGAATCTCGCCGCAGCCCCGCGGCGGGTTCAGATCGGGCAGCGATTGACAGCCGGTGATCGCCGCCACTATCGCGAGGGTCAGCGCCGCTCTCGTTATCCCTTTCATTGCATTACCCAAACCCTGTGCTGTGTATGTCGTCTCGTTCGAGGGTAATCGACTCGGCGCCCTCATGATGTTGGCGTCGATGGGGCGAGCTTGGTGCCTCTACCCAGGGCAGCGTCAGCCGAAAGCACACGGGCAGCTCGGCGTCGTCGACCAGGGCGAGATCGCCCCCCTGCAGCCGGGCGCAATCGGCGGCAACCGAGAGGCCGATACCGGAGCCTTTCAGCGGCCCCTTGCGGCGCGCGCTGCCCTGGTAGAACGGCTTGAACAGATGTTCGCGATCGTGCTGCGCGATGGCCTCGCCGCTGTTCGCGACATCCAGCGAGACCTGGTCTCGGCAAGGCGCCAGACGCACGATCAGCCTGCCGCTGTCATCGCCGTAGGCAATCGCGTTGGAGATGAGGTTGTCGATGATCCGCGCGGTACGCTCGCGATCCGCCTGCCACTGGCAGGGCTGATGCGGGCTTACGACCGCCATGCCCTTGTTGTCGAGCGCCAGGCGATGATCGGCCAGAACCTCCTGCACCACGGCGGCGAAATCGAACTGCGACACGCTCATGCGCTGTGCGCTCTGCAGCAGGTTGTAGTCGAGCAGCTGCTCGATCAAGGTCTGCAGCTTCTGACCGTTGTCGTCGATCAGGCCGAGAATCTCGTCCTGCCGGCCATTGAGATCGCCGGCGATGCGATCCGACAGCAGCGCCGTTCCTTCGCGGATGCTCGCCAGCGGCGTCTTGAGCTCGTGAGACATGTGGCGCAGGAATTCGCGCTTCTGCGCTTCCAGTTCGTTGAGCCGATTGGCGAGCCAGTCAAGCCGCTCGCCGAGATACACCAGCTCGGCGGGCCCCTGAATACGCCCCACGGGTTCGCCCCGCTCGCTCCCCCCCAGGGTGAAGATGCGTCGCTCCAGCTGGCGAATCGGCCGAGTGATCAGCCAGGTAAAGAAGAGCATCAGCATCAGGCTCGCCGACACCAGGGCGGCGGTCTGCATCCAGAGCTGGGCCCGCACGGTGTCGGCCCGCTCACGGATGGCGTTGATCCGCGCGTCGATCAGATCGTTGGTCTGGTCGCGCACGGCATCGGCCTTGGCGCCGAACGTCGTGAAACGATCGAGAAACGGCGCCATCGCCTCCGTCGGCATGACCGGCAGATTCTCGAGCGACCGGTAACGCGAGACCAGCGACCGGTAGTCCGGGTCGTCGCCCATCAGCGCTTCGTGCTGGGCGAGCAGCTTGCCGAACTGGGTCGATTTGGCCTCGTAGATATCGCGAAGCCCCGGCTCTTCGATGACGGCGTACTGACGCGCGCTGCGCTCCATCTGCAGCGCCAGCGAACTCAGCATGCGGGCACGGCGCGTCTCTTCCACGGCCTGGCGGGCGCTCTGATTGGCCAGCGCCGAGAGTTCGGACAGCGCCTCGCCGGCCTGAAACATCAGCACGGCGATCGGCAGCATGACGACGGCGAAGGCCAGCATTACCAGTTGCATCAACGAGCGCGGGCGCCAGCGTCGGGAGAGCTCGGTGGACATGACAATGACTCTGGGCAGAAAGCCGATGGGGCTCATGGGTCGATCCGCAAGAATAACATTTAATCACCGAGCCCATTTTCGCTGACGATCAGGCAAAAAAATGGGCCGGCAGAGCCGGCCCAAGGTACGCAGGGAACTGAAGGGTCAGTCAAAACGCCCTTGAAAAACTGCCTGAATCAGCTGTTCGAAGGCGTTCCATCGGGCCCGAAGGCCCCCGAAGCCAAGCGTCGACGTCTGCCAATCAGGGGCCGTCTTCGCTTGTGGCGATCGCTCGCCTGCCTCGGTTCCTGCCGGGCGGGGTCAGCTGGCTGCCCCCGCCCGGTTTCGATTCGTCTCTGGACTCGATACCGCCAACCATCGAAACGTTACGATGACGGCGAATCGGTCGAGGGAAGGCATCCATGCCAGAGCATCCATGCCCTACGGTGTATCTCCATGCCCAGAGGGCCACACCCGTCTCATCGCAACCTAAGTCGCCTATCGCGTGAAGCGCAGACTGTCACGCTCTCGAAACCCTGAGTCTCGGCAAGCGTCACTGGGACCATGGCCCCGTCTGCTTTCGATGAATCTTATAGCCAACGTCGTGCCAGAAAAGTAAATATCTATCGATTTCAGCAGTTTATAGAGACAGAAAACCAGCGCCGCCAGCATTTTCATGCCAAGGATGGGAATAGCGCTGGCGAACACGCGTCGAAGTGTCGCCGATGACTGACACCTTCTTACGCCCGTACTGGAAATGCCTTTCATGACAACGACTTAGACTGTATTAAAAATGCAACAATTCCGCTTAGCGTGGTCAAACGGACTGCATTCGAAACAGCCAAACGAGGTTCTCTAGAGGGTTTTCACCAGGATCTTGGAGCGCCTGGCCTGGTTGTACGCTTCCCGCTTGAGCGCGGGCAGCGCATCGAGTTCGCCTGCGCCAAAGCCGCGCTCGAAGAACCAGTGCGTGGTGTGCGTCGTGAGCGCGAAGAGCCGCGTCAGTCCGCCGCGGCGGGCGCGGCGTTCGATCTCCGCGAGAAGGGTTTCGCCCCGCGTGCCACGGCGGTAATCGTCATGCACGGCGAGGCAGGCGAGTTCGCCCATGGCGCTGTCGGCATAGCGGTGCAGCGCGGCACAGCCGATGACCATGCCGTCACGCTCGATCACGATGTAGTCGTCGATATCGTGCTCGAGCCGCTCCCGGGTGCGCGAAACCAGCATGCCGCTGCGCTCCAGCGGCTGAAGCAGCGCCAACAGCCCGCCGACGTCGTCGAGCACTGCCTGGCGCAGCTGCTCGTAGCGATTCTGGGTGATCATGGTGCCCACGCCGTCGCGGGTGAAAAGCTCGCCGAGCAGCGCGTCGTGATCGTGCCAGGAGAGCAGGTGCGTGCGCTCGACACCGTGGCGCGCCGCCTCGCAGGCGGCACCGAGATGCCGCCACTGCTCGCTGCCCGCCTCCGCCTGGGCTCTGAGCGTCTCTGCCTCGCTCGGCGAGAGCTGGCGCTGGAGCTGCCCGTCATCGTCGAGCAGCCCGGCGGAATCGCCCATCAGCACGAGCTTGTCCGCCCCCAGCGAAATTGCCACGTGCTGGGCGATCTCGGAGGCGTCGAGATCGAAGACTTCGCCGGTACGCGAATAGCCGAGCGGCGGCAGCAGCACCAGATTGCCGCCGTCGAGCAACGTCTGAATGGCCGGTGCCCGCACCCGGCGAACCTCGCCGCTGTGGTCGAAGTCGACCCCGGCACGCACGCCGAGCGGTTTGGCGGTGACCAGGTTGCCCGAGACGGCGGTGAGCTCGATGCCGTGCAGCGGCGTGTTGGGCAGTCCCAGCGACAGCTTGGCCTCGAGATCGAGGCGTTGGCGGGCAGCGATCCGCTCGACGTGGTCCATGATCTCGCGGGTCGCCACCCAGCGGCCGTCGAGACGATGCGGCATGACGCCGTCGGCCTCAAGCGCAGCACTCACTTGCGGACGAATGCCGTAGACCACCACCAGCCGCACGCCGAGGGTATGCAGCAGCGCCATGTCCTGCAGCAGCTGATCCGCACGGGACGAGGCCATCGCCTCGCCTTCGATCAGGATGACGAACGTCTTGCCGCGGTGGGCATTGATGTAGGGCGAGGAGTTACGGAACCAGTCGACGAAGGGAAAGCGCGAGTCCAATGCAGTGACGCTCCGGCAGGTGCATGGCTGAGTGGGGCCATCACTATACCAGAGCGTCGCTGAACCAGAGTGTCGCGCGGGGCAGCGTCGCGCCCCAGTCCGGCGACTGTGTCACGTACTGCGCGACAGCCGCCGGGGCGAGAAGACTAGCTGAACATGCCCTTGAGCATGAAGAAGAAAGCAATGGAGAGCAGCGCGCCGGCGGGCAGCGTCACCAGCCACGAAAGCACGATCGAGCCCAACACCCGCAGATTGAGTGCTGCCATACCGCGGGCGAGCCCCACGCCGAGCACCGCGCCGACCAGCGTGTGCGTCGTGGAGATCGGCAGCCCCGTGCCCGAGGCGAACACCACCGTCGAGGCCGCCGACAGCGTAGCGGCGAAGCCGCGGCTCGGCGTCAGCTCGGTGATACCGGTGCCGACCGTCGCGATCACCTTGTGGCCATAGGTCACGAGACCCACGACGATGCCGCCGCCACCGAGCACCAGTACCCACCACGGCATCGACGCGGAGCCGCCGACACTGCCGGCGCTCTCCACCACGCTGATCACCGCCGCCAGCGGGCCCACCGCGTTGGCCACGTCGTTGGAGCCGTGGGCGAAGGCCATGGCGCAGGCGGTGAACATCATCAGCACGCCGAAGATCCGCTCGACGCTCGAGAAGTCGTAGTTGCTGCGCGACCGGCGATCGCCACGGTTGATGCGGTTCTCGAGCAGCAGCCCCATCATCATGATGACGACGCCGAACGCCACCGCCAGCAGCAAACTCTCGCCGAAGCTCAGATGCAGGCCCACGTGGGAGAGACCCTTGACCAGCGTCACCATCGAGACGATGAAGCCGACGAGAAAGATGTAGCCCGGCACGTAGCGCTTGGCAGCGGCGAAAGGATCGGGGCTGTCGAAGATCAGCACCTGCACCGAGCGGAACAGCACATAGGCGAAGACCCCGGCGATCAGCGGTGAGGTCACCCAGCTCAGCGCGATCGTGCCCACTGCTCCCCAGTGCACCGAGCCCACGCCGAGCCCGGCGATGGCGAAGCCGACGATCGCGCCGACGATGGAGTGCGTGGTGGAGACCGGCCAGCCCTTGAGCGAAGCGACCATCAGCCAGGAACCGGCCGCCAGCAGCGAGGCGAGCATGCCGTAGACCAGAAGCTCCGGATTGCTCTGCAAGAGCTCGGGATCGATGATCCCCTTGCGAATGGTCTCGGTCACCTCGCCGCCGGCAAGCCAGGCACCGAGGAATTCGAAGATCACCGCAATGATGATCGCCTGCTTGATCGTGATCGCCTTGGACCCCACGGAGGTCCCCATGGCGTTGGCGACGTCGTTGGCCCCGACTCCCCAGGCCATGAAGAAGCCGAAGGCACAGGCGAGGATGATGAAGACATCACCGTATTGCGCAATGATGGACATAGGCTGATTTCGCTAAAGTGGCGTGACGAAGGCGTAAGATCTTGCGGCGTAACGAAGAGCGGCCCGCGGTTCAGCGGGCCGTGAGGATCTGCAGGCGGCTGCCGACGCGCTCGGCGCGATCGGAAAGCTCGCCGACCCACTCGATGATCTTGTAGAGAAAGATGACATCGACCGGGGGCAGCTCGGACTCGAGCTGGAAGAGCTGGCGCCGGATGGCGATCTGCTGCTCGTCGGCCTGGTGTTCGAGATCGTGGAGTTCGCGAATCAGGGTTTGCATCACATCGGAGACGTTGCGACCGAAACCGGACTCCAGCAGGTCTTCGAGCTCTTCCAGTGCCTTGCGTGCCTGATCCACCGTCGCCACCGCGGTGCGCAGGTAGTCCCGCATCGGCTCGGCCAGCGACTCGGGAATGTTCATGGTGCGCCCGAGCATGATGCCGGTGATGTCGCGGGCCTTGTTGGCGATCTTGTCCTGCACGCTGATCAGCTCGAGAAGATCCGAGCGCGATACCGGCAGAAACATGGTGTTGGGCAGGTTCAGGCGCAGCTGCGTCTTGAGCTCGTCGGCATCGTGCTCGAGCTGGGTGATCGTTTCCCGGTGTCGCCGCGCCGCCTCCCAGTCGCCGCCGAGCGCAGCGTCGAAGAACGGCAGAAGCTCGGCCGCGCACTCGCTGGTCTTGACGATATGCGCCAGCAGCGGCTGGAAAGGAGAACGTCCAAACAGTGCAGAGAACGGATTGGTACTCACCATGACGTGGCCCGAATGCGTTGAAAGTGGCGGCGCCAGTATAATGACTGGACCCTAGCCCGTCATGAAAAATTCATGTTGGCGCCGGCGCCCGCCGTACAGCGCCGTCGCCAACGCACGCCCGTTCCTCCAGGAGTTTCCATGAGCCAAGAGATCGAACTCAAACTGGCCCTCGATGCCGACGCGCCGGCCGTGCTCGAGGCCCACCCTGCCCTGCTCGACTGCCGACGCGAACGGCTCACCCTCGGCAACCGCTACTACGACACGCCCGAGGGCGAACTCGAGTCCGCAAGGGTCGCCCTGCGAATCCGCCAGAACGGCACGCAGCGTCTGCAGACCCTCAAGACCGCCGCCGCGAGCCAGGGCGGGCTCTCCAGCCGGGGCGAATGGGAGTGGTCGCTCGACGACCGCGAGTGCAACGCGGCCGGCCTCGACGTCGCCGGGCTGCGCGAGCTCGACCTGCCGGCACTGGCGGGTATCGATCTCGACCGCCTCGCACCGGTGTTTTCGACCGACTTCACCCGCGACCTCTGGCACTACCACGACCCCGCGACGAAAGCCGAAATCGAGATCGCACTCGACCGCGGCACGATCGCTGTCGACGATCGCCGGCTGACGATTCAGGAGCTCGAGCTGGAATTGAAATCCGGCCAGCCGGCGGCGCTCTGGCAACTGACGCACGCCCTGGGTAGCGGCGAGACACCGCTTGCCGCCCGGCCCGCCAATCACAGCAAGGCGAGTCGGGCGGCGGCACTGCGTCGAGGCTGGGCGGCACCGGCGCCCTTGCCCGACCCGACGCTGGATGACGTCATCGATGCCGTGGACGCCTGGCAGGATAGCGGCGAGCCGCGCTGGCGGGAGGCCGCCGTCGAGCGCCTTGCTGCCATTCGCGGCGTCCGGCGTGTCGACCGGTACGCAACCAGCGATGCAGCGAGCGCGGCGCTCGACGCGATCGCCGAGGCGCTCGCCGCGGGTCGAATTCCCTGGCAGGCGAGCGCCTGGCTGGCGCTCTATCGATCGGCGGAATGATGGCGCACACCGAGGGTGATCGAGGATTCCTACACCAGGCGTGACGAGAGACTAGCGTGCTGGGGCACTCGCCGACGGCGGGCGCAAAACGCCACCGGACGGTTGCGAAGGCGGGTGCGGCGACGGCGGCATGAAGGTCTTGATGAGCTCGGCGAAAGCCATCGGCCGAGCGTAGTAGTAGCCCTGAATGTCGCCGGCCTGCCACTCGCAGAGCAGGTCGAGCGTCTCGCGATCCTCGACGCCCTCGACCACCACGTCGTATTCGAGACGCTGACAGAGCGCCACCACCGCTGCGAGCACGTGACGCTTGCGCGGTGACTCGGTGACCCCGAGCACTAGCTCCCGGTCGATCTTGACCGTATCCAGCGGCATCGAGGTGAGCTGCGCGAGCGACGAGTAGCCGCTTCCGAAGTCGTCGAGCGCGACGCGTACCCCCGCCGCCCTCAGCCGTTCGAGAATGCGCAGCGCCTTGGCCGGCTCACTCAGAACGGCGGTCTCCGTGACTTCGATCTGCAGGCGATGATGCGCCACTCCCTCGCGCTCGCAGCGATCCACGATCGACTCGATCAGCGCCGGGTCGAGCAGCTGACGCGTCGAGAGGTTCACGCTGAGCAGGAAATCGTTGCCGAATCGCTCGGCCGCCGCCGGATCCTTGAGCAGTTTGAGCGCCTGGTCCATCAGCATTTCCCAGAGCGGAGTGATCAGCCCGGTACGCTCGGCAACCTCGATGAACGCCGCCGGCGCCACCAGCCCGTCGATGGGATCCTGCAGGCGCATCAACGCCTCGACGCCCTGCACCCGTCCGCTCGAGGCCTCGATGATCGGCTGTAGAAAGCAGCGCACGCCGCGAGTCGCCAGGGCGCCACGAATGATCTGCTCCGCCCGGCTGTTGGCCCGCTCCCACTGACGCAGCGCCTCGCTGTAATAGCGCCGGGCACCGGTATCCGACGACCGGGCGCTGGCCAGCGCCAGGCGAGCCTGATGGCGCCACTCGTCGACGGTGATCGACTCCTGGGGATTGAGGATCGCCACGCCACTGATGTGCGAAAGCCAGACCAGCTGGCCCTCGATCTCCACTGGCTGGGCCAGCAGCGTCTCGAGCGGTTCCAGCAGTCCTTCGAGGGCCAGCACCTCCGCGGTTTCGAAGATGATCGCGAACGTGTGCTCGGGGAGCGCTATCAGCTTGACGTGAGGCGGCAGCTGTCGGCGCAGGCGCTGGACCAGCGAGCGCAGCGCTTTCACGGCGCCTTCCACTGCCACACCGTCGAACAGCGACACCACGTTGAGCAGCTGGAACTTTACCAGTGACATCGCCCGCCGAGGCGACGCCGTCAGACACTCGTTCAACAGCAGGTTCAGGTAGTCGCCATTGGGCAAGCCGGTCAGCGGATCGCTCAGGCGCTGCTCGGTGGTATCGGTCTGCGTGCCGGCCATGCGTACGGCTCGGCCCTGCTCGTCGCGCTGACACAGGCCGCGACAGAGCATCATTCGCCAGGTGCCGCGGGCATCGCGAATGCGATATTCGACGTTGACGCTAACGCTCAGGCCATCGAGATGACGATAGAGCGCTCGCTCGACGGCCTCGCGATCCTCCGTGTGGATCAACGACAGCCAGTCGTCGATCGGCTTCGAGGCTTCCGGCCGTGCCAGCCCCAGCATGCTCGACCAGCGGGCGGAGAGCGTCACCATGCCGCTTTCCAGATCCCACTCCCAGATGCCGTCGCTGGTCGCCGTCAGCACCAGATCGAGGCGCTGCGTGCGCTCGACCACGCGAGCCTCGAGCTGGCGATGCGAATCGCCGAGATCGCTCAGCGTGCGCCTGGCGGTCTCGAGTAGAGAGTTGTTGAGCTGTGCCAGTTTCTGGATCGCGGTCTCCTCGCTGTCGACCTGAACGTGGAAGTCGAAAGTGCCGTCCGCCGCCTGCCGGAGCTGGGCACTGATGACGTCGATCTGGTCGATCAGATGACGCTCGCGCTCGCTGCGGCTCTCGCTGTCATTCAGGCGCATGGGGAGGGTCCGGTGAGTTGCTGGGTGCCGCGACGACGACCGGTGTCGCGGCGACCAAGCGAAGTTGTCGGCGGCCGGGAGGCCGCGCTCGAAGCGTCGGTACCGGTCCGATGGCCGCACGGGGCCATACCGGCTTGCTTTGCGGTGCTCGCCACCGCATCCTCGCCATAGTCCGCTTCGGTGCGGTCGATCAGTACGCGCTGGATCTGTCCGATCATGGCACTTACCTTTTAACAGTCACGCGTGACACGTTGTCTCATGCGCAGGAATCTCGTTGACTGACGCCGGACGATTCGTCGACTTGCGGCTCGTTCGGCCTGGAAACATCGTTCCCTCGACCCTGCCCGTTTCTACGTGCGACGCCATCGACTGGATGCGGATCGATACGGCGATCTGTTCCAGAATCATCGGCGAGGACCGCCAGAAGTTTAGCGCTCGACTGCCTGCGTGCGATCGTCCCCCCCGTTCACAATCGACACAGCCAGCGAGTTGAGCCAGCCATGCAATCCGGGGAATCAGGTTTTCGTAAAAAGGTCTTTCAAGTCATCTTCGAGTCGGACACCCCGCTCGCCAAGGGCTTCGACATCGCGCTGATTAGCCTGATCCTGCTGAGCGTGATCGTCGTCTTCATCGACAGCGTACCCCACCTGCACGCGCGCTATGGGGAATGGTTCTACCTCGCAGAGTGGTGCTTCACGCTCGCCTTCACCCTCGAACTGGCGCTGCGCCTCTACTGTCTTGAACGTCCGATGCGCTACCTCAAGAGCTTCTACGGCGTTCTCGATCTGCTCGCGATTCTGCCGACCTGGCTGGGGCTCATCCTGCCGGGCGCCCAGTCGCTGCTGGTGCTGCGCGTACTCAGGGTGCTGCGGGTCTTTCGCGTGCTGCGACTGATGGAGTTCGTCGGCGAGGGTCGGCTTCTCATACAGGCGCTCAGACGCAGTCAGCGCAAGGTGCTGCTGTTTCTGATCACGGTACTGCTGATCATCACCATTTTCGGCGCGCTGATCTACATGATCGAGCCGGCGGAAGCCGGCTTCACCAGCATGCCGCGCTCGATGTACTGGGCAATCGTCACGCTGACCACCGTGGGCTACGGCGATATCGCGCCCATTACCCCGGTGGGTCAGTTCATCTCCGCGCTGATGATGATCCTCGGCTACTCGATCCTTGCCGTGCCCACCGGCGTCTTCTCCGCCGAAGTGATTCGCTCGATCCGCGAGGATCGCTATTCCGAAGAGGCCTGCCCCGGGTGCGGTCATGAAGGTCACGAACAGGACGCCAAGTACTGCCGCTTCTGCGGCACCTGGCTCGACGAGGAGACGGCCGATCCGCAGGCGCCGGAGGCCGAAAAGGCCGCCGAGGACGATACCGATGACAACAGCGCGACAGCGGGTGATTCGAAAGAGAGCGGGTCGACCGGCTAACGAAGGAGGAGCAAAGGGCGGTGGGAGCCGATTCGCGCCGCGGGCGGCGAGAGCGAACCCCGCACGGCCTGGGCACCGTGCGGCAGGCAAGCGGCAGCGCAGTCGCACCGCCGCCGGGAAGACGGTTCAGAGAAACGGGGCGGTATCGCCTCGGCCCTCGCGAACGATGGTCGGCGGCGTCTCGCGCAGATCGACCACGGTGGTGGGTTCGAGGTGGCAGGCGCCGCCATCGATGATCAGATCCAGATGCGCACCGTAGCGATCACGAATCTCTTCGGCGTCGGTCATCGGCAGCGCCTCCCCGACCGGAATCAGCGTCACGCTCATCAGCGGCTCGCCGAGGGCATCCAGCAGCGCATGGGTGATGTTGTGATCCGGCACGCGCACGCCGATCGAGCGGCGTTTGGGGTGCAGCAGCAGCCGGGGCACTTCGTTGGTGGCGTTGAGAATGAAGGTGTACGCCCCCGGCGTATGCGACTTCAGCAGGCGAAAGACGCTGTTGTCGACCTTGGCGTAGGTGCCGATCTCGGAGAGATCCGAGCAGACGAGGGTGAAGTTGTGGCGATCGTCGAGCTCGCGCAGCCACTTGATCTTCTCCACGGCCTTCTTTTCGCCGAGACGACAACCCAGCGCATAGCCGGAGTCGGTGGGATAGGCGACGACGCCCCCCTTCTGCAGGATCGTGATCGCCTGATCGATCAGCCGCTTCTGCGGGTTCTGGGCGTGAATCTGGAAAAACTGTGTCATGTTGGCCTCCTGAAGCGAGACGTTCGCTCGTCGATGGGCGGCGCGGCGTCGATCGACTGGCGCCGTCCTTCTTCAGAGCGTAACAGATGGGCTGCTCGCGCCCGCGGCGAATTCGGCCAGTGCCGGATGCCGCCACACCGGCACGACGTGGGATCGCGGCGCCGGGCTGACGGTACCGGGCGCCAGTGCGCCACCGGGATAGTGGAAGTCGCTGCCGAGCGACCCGTAGAGGCCGTGGTGGTGGAGCTGACGCGCCAGATCGAAGGTGGACCCCGGGTTCTGGTAGCCGCTGACGAGTTCCGCCGCCTCGCCGCCAGCGGCGATGAAGGCTTCGATCAGCAGATCGCGCTTGCGCCGGGTCATGCCGTAGCGCAGCGGGTGCGCGATGACGGCGACGCCGCCGCTTTCGCGAATCCAGCCGACCACGGTCTCGAGCGTCGGCCAGTGCATCTTGACGTCGCCCCGCTTGCCGGCGCCCAGATAGCGCTTGAACGCCGCTGCCCGATCCGGCACCAGCCCGGCGGTCACCAGCGCCGCGGCGAAATCGGGTCGGCCCAGCGGGCGCTCGCTTCCCGCTTCGTGACGCGCACGTGCCAGGCCGTCGTCGAGCCCGATCTTCTCCAGACGGTGGGCGATCTCCCGGCTGCGCGCCTCACGGGCATTCGTCAGCACGTCGAGTCCCGCCTGGAAACCGTCCGAGGCGCCGGCCGGCAGCAGCGCCACGATATGGACTCCCTGCCCCCGCCACTGACACGAGAGTTCCGCCGCCGGCATCAAGCCGAGCCCGAGGGTCGCGGCGCGAGCCTGCGCCTCGGCGACCCCGTCGAGGGTGTCGTGATCGCTCAACGCCATGTGGCGAATGCCGCGGGCATGACACAGATCCACCAGTTCGGTCGGCGTCAGGGCACCGTCGGAGGCGCGAGAGTGCATGTGCAGATCCACGCCGGTCGCGGCGTCGAGCGTGTCGGCGAGCGGCGGGCGTGAGCGGTCGTCGCCGCAAGCGGCGGGGTCGAGCGAGGTTTCGATGGGCATGCGCATGACGCCGCATGGCGTCTTTGTCAGAATAGGCCGCTCATGGTGAGGGTCGCGGCAGACCCGGTCAATCGACACCCCGTCGACACCACCCCCGCCTCTCGCAAGTTCCTCCAGAGCGCCGTGCCAATGAAGCTGCTGTTCGACTTTCTCCCGATCGCGATTTTCTTCGCGGTCTATCACTTCACCGGCGACATCATCGCCGCGACGCTCGTGCTGATACCAGCGACGCTCGCTCAGCTCGCCATCACCTGGTGGCGCCAGCGGCGCATCGAGAAGACGCTGCTGGTGACGTCGATCATCGTCCTCGCCTCGGCGGGGGCGACCGTGGCCTTCCACGACCCGGCCTTCATCCAGTGGAAGCCGACCGTGGTCAACGCCGCCTTCGGTGTCGCCTTTCTGCTGTCGCCGCTGTTCGGCGGACTCACCCTCACCCAGCGCATGATGGGCAAGGCGGTCACGCTCCCCGCCGCTGCCTGGCGCCGGCTGAATCTCGCCTGGGTCGCCTTCTTCTTTGCCATGGCCGCGCTCAACGTCTACGTCTTCACCCACTACAGCGAAGCCACCTGGGTCGACTTCAAGCTGTTCGGCATGCTGGGGCTGACGCTATTGTTCGTGGTGGGTCAGGCGCTGTTCCTGGCCCGGCATATTTCCCGTTCACCCACCGAGGAGAAACGCTGATGCTGTACGCCATCATGAGCCAGGACGTCGACGACAGTCTCGCCAAGCGCCAGTCGGCCCGCCCCGAGCACCTGGCGAGACTCGAACGCCTGCGCGACGAAGCGCGTCTGGTACTCGCCGGGCCCCTGCCGGCCACCGACAGCAGTGATCCCGGCGAAGCCGGCTTCACCGGCAGCCTGGTCGTCGCCGAGTTCGACTCCCTCGAGGCCGCGAAGGCGTGGGCCGACGCCGACCCCTACGTGGCCGCCGGCGTCTACGCCGACGTCGTCGTCAAGCCGTTCAAGCACGTCCTGCCGTGACCGTCGGCCGGCACGCCGCCCGGCGTGCCGGTCACCCTTCGAGGTTTTACACAGTGGCTGTGGATAACGCTGTTGAGATCCCGCGGACGTCTCGTCGAGCCGCCGATATCGCGCCGACTGGCGCCGATTGATCAATTTTTGAACCCTTGCGAGACGCCGCTGCATGTCCGACTCCCCTTCTTCCTCCACCGCTCCCGGTGATGCCGCCTCGGCCTTGCGTATCGAACCCGCCGAGCTCGAGTGGCGACGCGACGCGGCGGATCGCGAAGCGCCCTTCTCTGCACGCTACGACGATGTCTACTTCTCCCGCGAGGATGGCCGCGAAGAGAGCCGTTTCGTCTTTCTCGCCCACAATCGACTGGCCGAGCGCCTGGCCGCCTGGCCGTCGTCTCGCGCCTTCGTCGTCGGCGAGACGGGCTTCGGCAGCGGTCTCAACATGCTGCTCGCCTGGGAGTGTTTTGATCGTCACGCGCCGGCCAGCGCGCGCCTGCACCTGATCTCGACCGAGAAACATCCGATGGGCCGCGATTCGCTCGCCCGCATCTGGCAGAGCTGGCCGGACCTCGCCGCGCGCGCACAAACGCTCATCGCCCAGTGGCCGCACGCCGTCGCCGGCATCCATCGGCTGCGACTCGACGCGCGGGTCACGCTGGATCTGCACATCGGTGACGCCGCCGAATCTCTCGCCGCGCTCGACGGCCAGGTGGATGCCTGGTTTCTGGACGGCTTCGCGCCCGCCAAGAACCCGGACATGTGGCACGCAGGACTCTTTCGCGCGATGGCGGCGGCAAGCCACGGAGAGACCACCTTCGCCACCTTCACCTGTGCCGGCTTCGTGCGGCGCGGCTTGGCGGACGCCGGCTTTCGCTGGCGCAAGGTGCCGGGGTTCGGTCGCAAGCGTGAGATGCTCTGCGGCGAGCTCGCGACACAACCCGCGGATGACGCTCGCCGCGACACGCCATGGTTCTCGCCACCGCCGCTTCGTTCCGCCGAGCACGTCGCGGTGATCGGTGCCGGCATCGCCGGTGCCAGCGTTGCCGAGGCCCTGACCCGGCGAGGCAGTCGGGTCACGCTGGTCGACCCCGGCGGTATCGCCGGCGGCGCCTCCGGCAATCCGCAGGCCGCGCTCTACGTCAAGCTCGCTGCCGAGCCCAACCGGCAGAGCCTTTTCTATCTCGCCGCGCTGCAGCACGCTCATCGCCTGCTGGCGACGCTCGATCCCGAGCGCACGCTCTGGTCCGACTGCGGACTGCTGGCGCTCGCCTCCGACGAACGCGAACAGCGCCGCCAGCGCCGATTCCTGGATCACTACGGCCTGCCCGCGAACCTCGTCGACGCCTGCCCCGCCGAACGGGCGACGGCGCTTTCGGGGCTTGCGCAACGGATGGACGCGCTGCACTACGCCGATGCCGGCTGGGTCGATCCCGCCGCGCTCTGCCGGCGTCTCATCGCGCGATCGGGCGCCACGCTGCGCCAGGCCGCGCTGAAAACACTTCGCGAGACCGAGGCAGGATGGCAGCTCGTTTTCGACAACGACTCGCTCGACGACGGCCCGCTTATCGTCGATCAGGTGGTATTCGCTGCCGGCGCGGCGAGTACCGCCTGGCTCGAGGGGATTCCGCTGCAGTCGATCCGCGGCCAGGTGTCGATGCTCGAAGACGACGCGCTGCCGGCGCTCGAACGCGTCCTCTGCGCCGAGGGATACGTGCTACCGCCGCGCAATGGCAGGCTCACTTTCGGGGCGACGTTTCACCCCAACGACGCGGATACGACGGTTCGCGACACGGATCACCGGCGCAATCTGACCGAGCTCTCGCGCACCGCCCCGGCGCTGGGGGAGATCGATCCCGGACGCCTCACGGGGCGGGCATCGGTCCGCGCGGCAAGTCCGGACAAGACGCCCTACGCCGGACCGGTGCCGATCGCGGCGCGCTGGCGCGCGGACTACGGCGATCTCGGCAAGGATGCTCGTCGACGTTTCACGACGCCGGGCGCGCACTATCCGGGGCTCTGGATCAGCGCGGCGCACGGCTCGCGGGGCATGGTGAGCGCCCCGCTCTGCGCCGAGCTGGTCGCCTCGCGCATTCACGGTGAGCCGCTGCCGCTGCCGCGAGCGCTCGTCGATCATCTGCACCCCGGACGTCGGCTGATCAGTGATCTGATTCGCGGCCAGTGACGACGCTCAGCGGCTAGCTGCCGAGACGGGTCAGCGCGTGCAGGTCGAGGCAGCGGTAGGTGAAGGAGGGGCGGCCGATCTGACCGTAGTGGAAGGACTCCTCGAGCAGACCTCGATCCACCAGGTGCTTGAGATACTTGCGCACCGACACCCGCGACATGCCGCTCTCCTCGCTCAGGATCTCGGTGGTGAAGACATCGCCGGCATGGGCGACGGCGGCCCGCGCCACCTGCGCCAGCGAGTTCTGCGTCAGTCCCTTGGGCAGTTCGCCAGGCCGCGAGGGGGCGACGGTATCGCGCCGGAACAGCGCATCGACGTCGCGCTGATGCGCCCGCGCCGGCAACCCGGACAGGCGTCGGTGAGTCTCCAGACACTGGCTGAGCGCCTCGCGAAAGCGGGCGAAATCGAACGGCTTGACCAGATAGTCGGCGACTCCGAGATGTTTGGCCTCGCGTACCGTCTCCGTTTCGGAGGCGGCAGTGATCAGCACGATCTGCACGTCGCGGGCCTGACGTCGCAGCTCGCGGACCAGGGTCAGTCCGTTCTGGTCTCGCAGGTAGACGTCGAGCAGCAGCAGATCCACCGCTTCATTGGCGAGCAGGTCGCGCGCGGTCGGCAGATCCTCGCACTGGGCGACGAGACTCATCCCGTCGATGCGATTGAGAAACTCGACGTTGAGCCGCATCACCATCGGGTCGTCTTCTACCACCAGTACGCGCATGCTCGCCTCGCTTGTCTGCTTCGGTTGATCGATGATCCGTATCACCGAGTCGGTCACGTTACCGGGTCGGTCACCTGGCTCACGGCGACGGCGTAGGGCAGCGTCACCTCGACCAGCGTGCCACGCCCCGGCGCCGAGTAGAGCGCGAGCGTACCGCCGCGGGATTCGACGTGATTCTTGACCATCGCCAGGCCGAAGCCGCGCCCCTCGCCCTTGGTGGAACTGCCCTGCTCCAGCGCGCGGCCACACTGCTCGGGGCTCATGCCGGCACCGCTGTCGGCGACGTGCAGCGAGAGCGCGCCCGCGTCGAGCCCGAGGGTGAGCGTGACGCAGCGTGTCTCTCGCTCGGCCAACGCCTCGAAGGCGTTCTCCACCAGATTGCCGATGATCGTCACCAGCAGGTGACACACCTCCTCTTCCTCGGCCGCGGGCAGGGTCGTCTCGAGCTCGATCTCGAGCGTGATGCGCCGCTCCCGCGCCTCGCTTCCCTTGGCGAGCAGGAACCCGGCGAGCACCGGGTCGCGCACCTTGGCGACCCGCGCCGCGGCGGGGGCGATCAGCGTGTCGTCGAGTTCGCGCAGGTAGCGCTCGAGCCGACCGAGATCGCGCAGCTGGACCAGACCCAGAATGACGTGAAGCCGGTTCTTGAACTCGTGCGTGGAGGCGCGCAGCGCTTGCGCGTAGCGGCTGACACCGGTCAGTTCCTCGGCCAGGCGATTGACCTCGCTGCGGTCACGAAGCGTCACCACGCTGCCGCCGCCCTCGCTGGCGACGTCGCGGATCGCCATGCGGTTGACGATCAGCGCCCGGCCGTTGAGCGTCAATCGGCGGTCCAGCGCGAGCGGATCGCCGGCGAACAGGGTCTCGAGCGTCTCCGGCGGAATCGCCCGCTCGGCCTCGACGCCGAGCAGCTCCCGCGCCGCGGGGTTGATCAGCGTGAGCTCGCCGTCGGCGTTCACCGCCAGCACGCCTTCGTGCAGCGATGCCATGAGCGCCTGACGCTCCTGCACCCACTGCGAAATCTGGTGCGGTTCGAAGCCGAGCAGGACTCGCTTGATGTAGCGGGAGAGCCAGCCGGCGCCGAGGGCGCCGACGAGCATCAGCAGGATGACGCCCAGCAGCCCGCCCTGACGCTTTTCGGCGAGCACCAAGCCGACCCGATTCAGCGTGACGCCGGTGGAGACCGCGCCGAGCACCGCGCCGTTGGTCGTGCGCACCGGGGCGAACCCGCGAATGCTGACGCCGAGCGTACCCGGCGCCCGCGACACGTAGGTCTCGCCGGCGAGCGCCGGGCCCTCGTCACCGCCGCGAAAATGCCGCCCGACCTCGTCGGGATCGGGGTGCGTCAGGCGCAGGTGGTCGCGATCCAACACGGTGATGAAATCGATCCCGAGGGACTCGCGAAGCGTCTCGATGTCGCGACGCAGCGGCGAGTTTGGGTCGCGGACGATGGGCCGCGCCGCTAGCGCCTCGCGCACGTCGCCCCGGGTGGCGATCACGCTCGCCAGCCCCTGGACCCGTTCTGCCTGGGCTCGCTCGACGCTCTCGGCGAGCTGGTAGTCGAAAAGCAGAAACGCCGTGCCCAGCGTCAGCACGATCATGCTGGCGACGAGCAGGAATATCTGGGCGCTCAGACGTAGACGTTTCATGAATCCTGGAAATCGGTCGCGGGGCACGAAAAGTGAACGCAGGATACCGCGCCGGACTGACAGCGGCTAACGCCCGCGATCGGAGATGTCGCCGACGTTTCGCTTGCCAGGCTTACCCGACACTCGCCAGGCGCGGAGCGAGCCCCGGCTGGCGCGTATTTAGACCAACGTGGTATTCCGCCACTCGGGGCTTTATGCCGCGACACAGTGGGCTGGTTTCAATAGTTTCGAAAGACTTAATTAAGTTCGGAAAATTTGGCTGGTGCGGCACGCCTTTTATCCTTGCGGCCAAGCGTATCAACGATCTTTCGTCCACCGCCCTTCGGGCGCTCACCTTCGGGGAGCCAACCATGACTGTATCCGAGTCGCACAGCGCGCACGCTGACCCGGCCGAACGACGCCACTGGCTGTCGACGCCGATCTTCGGCATTCCCTTTCCCCTGTTCGCGATCGCGACCGCCGTTCTCATCCTGTCGATGGCGACTGACACCTTGCCCACCGGCATGATCGGCGCCCTGCTGGTCATGATGCTGTTCGGCGAGCTGCTCGGGTTCATCGGCGACCGCCTGCCCATCGTCAAGACCTATCTCGGCGGCGGGGCGATCCTTGCGATCTTCGGCTCGGCCGCCCTCGTCTATCTCGACTGGCTGCCGACGGGGGTGGTCGACAACGTCACCACCTTCATGAAGGGCGGCGGTTTTCTGAACTTCTACATCGCCGCGCTGATCACCGGCAGCATCCTGGGCATGGACTCCAAGGTGCTGGTCAAGGTGGGGTCGCGCTACGCCCTGCCGCTGGTGTGTGCGGTTCTGTTCGCCGCGCTGTTTGCGGTCGCGGTGGGCTACGTGATGGGCTTCTCGCCCCAAGATGCGGTCGTCGTCATCACGCTGCCGATCCTCGGCGGCGGCATGGGCGCCGGCGCGGTCCCCATGAGCCAGATCTACGAGCAGCTGCTGGGTCAGCCGGCGAGCTACTACATCTCGATCCTGGTGCCGGCGCTGGCGCTGGGCAACGTCTTTGCGATCATCATCGCCGGACTGCTCAACGGTCTCGGCAACCGCATGCCGAAACTCACCGGCAACGGCCAGATGATGCCGGGCGTGGAGATCGAGGAGCGCGAGAGCACGTTCGATCTCTCCAAGCTGGGCATCGGCGTGGTCGCCGCACTCACCTTCTTCGTCGGCGGCGAGATTTTGGGTGGCTTCATTCCGCTGCACCCCTACGCGCTGATGATCATCCTGGTCGCCCTGCTCAAGATCACCGACGTGGTGCCGGAGTCGATCAACGAAGCGGCGTCGCAGTGGTTTCAGTTCGTCGCCAAGAACTGGACCTTCGCCCTGCTCTTCGGCATCGGCATCGCCTACACCGATCTGGGCCAGGTGATCGATGCGATCTCGATCACCTACGTGATGATCGTCTTCGCAGTGGTCGCGGGGGCTGCTTTCGGCGCGGGCCTGGTGGGCAAGCTGGTCGGCTTCTACCCGATCGAATCCGCCATTACCGCCGGGCTCTGCATGGCGAACATGGGCGGTACCGGCGACGTCGCGGTGCTGTCGGCGGCGAAGCGCATGCAGCTGATGCCGTTCGCCCAGATCTCTTCGCGACTCGGCGGTGCGCTGATTCTGCTGATTTCGAGCATTCTGGTACCGCTGTTCTTCACCTGAAGTTCGCGCCTCTCCCGGGGCCGCTCTTGCGAGAGCGCGCCTCGACGCAAAACGGCGCCCCCGNNCGGGGGCGCCGTTTTTTATCGCCGATGCGTCATGCCACAGATGCGGAACGACGCGTAGGCGTCAGGAGAAAGGGCCGTCGCCCTCCTCCTCGTCGTCGCCGATCTGGCGGCCGAAACTCTGCCACTGGGCGAGCGTCATCACTTCGGTGGTCTCGGTCTGCAGATCGTGAACTACCAGCAGCTCGCCGCGCTCCAACTGACGACGGAGATCGCGCACCCAGTCGTGCATGTCAGTGGTGACGTCGGTGGTGTCGTAGCCCTGGCGGGTAACGAAGGTTTGCAGTAGCGCGTCCAGGGTTTCAGCGGGCAGCATGGTGTGCGGTACGTCGACGAAGCGGCTCATGTCAGGACTCCCATTCGGCGAGACGGGCGACGAAGGTCGCCTCGTCGATGACCTCGACGCCGAGCGACTCGGCCTTGTCGAGCTTGCTGCCGGCACCCGGCCCGGCGACGACGGTCGCGGTCTTCTTGGAGACGGACCCGGCGACCTTGGCGCCAAGCGCCTGAAGGCGCGCCTTGCCTTCGTCCCGGGTCATCTCCTCCAGCGTGCCGGTGAGCACCCAGGTTTCCCCCGCCAGCGGTTGAGGACGGGATTCAATCTCGATCTCGTCCCAGGTCACGCCGACGTCGATCAGATCGTCGAGCGTCTCCCGGTTGTGCGCCTGGCGAAAGAAGGTGTGAACGTGGCGCGCCACCACCGGGCCCACGTCGTTGACCGCTTCCAGCGCTTCCAGCTCGGCGCGGCGCAGCGCCTCCAGCGTGCCGAAGTGCTGCGCCAGACCGGCGGCGGTCGCCTCGCCCACTTCACGGATACCGATGGCGTAGATAAAGCGCGCAAGCGTGGTCCGCTTGGCCGTCTCCAGCGCATTGACCAGATTGCCCGCCGACTTCTGCGCCAGTCGCGGCAGCTCGGCGAGGCGCTCGGCTTCCAGCCGGAAGAGGTCCGCGGGGGTCTGCACCCAGTCGCGCTCCACCAGCAGATCGATGAGCTTTTCCCCGAGTCCGTCGATGTCCAGCGCGCGGCGGCTGGCGAAGTGCTTGAGCGCCTCCTTGCGCTGAGCCGGGCAGTAGAGCCCGCCGGCGCAGCGCGCGGCGACTTCGTTCTCCAGGCGCTCAACGGCGGAACCGCAGACCGGGCAGGCCTCGGGCAGTTCGATGCTACGCGTCTGCTCGGGGCGCTGTGCCGTGACCACACCGACGATCTGCGGAATGACGTCGCCGGCGCGACGCACGATGACGGTGTCACCGATACGCACGCCGAGTCGCGCGATCTCGTCCATGTTGTGAAGCGAGGCGTTGGAGACGGTGACGCCGGCGACCTGAACGGGGGCGAGCTTGGCGACCGGCGTCAGCGTTCCCACCCGGCCGACCTGAAAATCGACGTCGTTGAGCGTGGTGGTCTGCTCCTGAGCGGGATACTTGAGCGCGATCGCCCAGCGGGGCGCGCGCGAGACGAAGCCAAGCTCGCGCTGATCGCGCAGGCTATCGACCTTGATCACCGCGCCGTCGATGTCGTAATCCAGCGTCTCGCGCTGCTCCCCCAGCCCCCGGCAGAAATCGATGACGCCTTCGGCGCCTTTCACAACGTCGAGCAGCGGGCTGGTTCGGAACCCCCAGGATTGTAGCCACTTCATCTGCTGACTGTGTGAAGCGGCATCGATCTTGGTGATACTTTCGCTTCCGCGAGAGACCCACTGATAAGCGCAGAACTCGAGCGGACGTTCGGCCGCTATCTTGGAGTCGAGCTGGCGGACACTACCGGCGGCGGCGTTGCGCGGATTGGCAAAGACCTTCCCACCGCTCACCCTTGCGCGCTCATTCAACGCCTCGAAGCCGGAATGGCTCATGTAAACCTCACCGCGAACTTCGAAGAGGTCGGGGTACTCGCCCCCTCTGACTTTCAAGGGGATCGAGCGAAGCGTTTTGAGGTTCGACGTAATGTCTTCGCCCGTCTGGCCATCGCCGCGGGTTACACCGCGCACCAGTCGCCCTCTCTCGTAGATCAGCGAGACGGCTAGGCCGTCGAGTTTGGGCTCGCAGCAGAATTCCAGCGTTTCGGCATCACGTTCCAATCTAATCGCAGTGCGCTGAATGAACTCATGCAACTCGGACTCGTTGAGCGCGTTATTGAGCGACAGCATGGGGACGGCATGTGCCACCTCCTCGAAACGCTCGGCAGGGGCGGCACCGACGCGCTGCGTCGGCGAGTCCGGCGTCACGAGGTCGGGATAGTCGGCCTCGAGCTGCTGCAGTTCGCGCAGCAGCGTGTCGTACTCGGCATCGGTGAGACGGGGCTCGTCTTCGACATAGTAGTGGTAGTTGGCATCGTCCAACTGGCGGTGCAGCGTCTCCGCCCGCTGGCGGGTCGCTTCGGGAATCTGACTCATGGCATTCGATTCGATCGCGTGAAAGAAAGGTCCGCGGTGTCGCGAAGGGAAGTGACTGATGGGCAGCGATTGTAGCGGATGCCGACCGTACCGCCGATGTGAAAGTGTCATCGGTTCAAGCGGCGTCACGATTGCCCTCAACGTGCGCGAGTAGAGACGTTCGAACGCTAGAGCGCCCGGGCAGACACACGCCGATCAACCAGGCGCGTTGCAACGATAGAGAGGGAACAAGTGTCTAGTGCCTGCTGCGCGAGACACCGGTGGATCAGAGGCTAAAGCCGTCGTTCCTGCTACTGCCAGCGCAGACGACAACGGGGCCCGAAGGCCCCGTCATTTTTCCGTGCTCGGATCACCCGCTACCGAACGTTCGGTTCGCGCCCCGTCGAAGCATCAGTTCGCCTGATAGCGATGCAGCCGATGCCGACGCTCGAAGTCCTGCACTCGCTGGCGCGCGAACTCGATGGTCTGCGCGGTCATGACGCTGTGATTCTCGTCCTTGAGTTCGCCGCCCAGATTGCGCACCAGCACCATGGCCGTCTCGAGCATCGCCTCGAACGCGACCGAGGTGTCGTGGGCGCCGGGCAGCGGCATCAAGAAGCTCACGCCGGGTGTGACGATCTCGTCCATCCGGTCCAGGTCGAAGACGCCGGGCTTGAGCACGTTCACCATGGAGAACTGAAGTTCGCTATCGCTCTCTTCCGTCTCGAAACGGTGAAAGATGCCCATTTCGCTGAATCGCAGTCCGCACGCCAGCATAAGCTTGAGCAGCGTGGTGCCGTCGAAGCCTTCCTCGTTACGCGCCAGAACGCTGATGACGATGATCTCTTCGGCATCCGCCAGCGTCTCACGCGCACGCGCTGCGTTGACGTGATGACGCTTAGCCCGCTCGACCACCGGGTGCGGTGTCACCACTTCATGGCGTGCCGGCGATGCCTCGGCGACGTGCATGTCGGCAGACTCGTCCCGCTCGGTGGCGTCTGTCGCTGACGTTTCTCGCGGCAGTCGGTCCGGGTCGAGATCCATTGGCGTGAGCGTTTCGATTCTCAGCCGCTCTGCCTGCGTGGGCCGAGCGTCACGCTCGTAATCAGCGTCGCGACTCTCGGCTTCGAGACCGGTAAGCCGGGGCTCTTCGTGAACGGTCTCGTCGGAGTCGATATCGTCGCGCTTGTGGCCGAGACGAGAGGCGGATTCGCTGACGCGCTTGGCACCGGCACGGACCGCGCTCTTCACATTGGCCTGCATGCTGGCAAACGAGGAGCGCGAGCGACGATCGAGAATACTGCTCTGGAGCGCTTCGTCGGGAATTCGCTCCTGACGCTTGGGCTCGGTCGGCCGAATCGGCTCCATGGTGTCCTGGCTACGCTCGAAGGTCGCCGGGCGCACGACACGGGCGCCGCCATTGGGCAGTTCCCAATTGACTTCCTGCTCACGGGCCTGCTCTTCCGGATCCTGCTGCGCGCCGGTGTCGACATCGCCCGCATCGGACTCACTGGCTTCAGCGGTCGCGCGGTCGAGTCGCGGTACACGACGTTGGCGCTGGAGGCGGCGAAAGCCATCGATCACGATGGTTGCTACCAAAACCAGCCCCAGGATGATGAGCCACTCTCTTAGTTCCATGGGTCGTCTTGCCTGTTCGCGATGCCGCTATGCCGAGGAAAGAAATGCATGCGGGTGCATGCTGGCCTAAGCATAGCGTGATTTATCCGAAGCGGGCCATATTTTTCGTTGTCAAGAAATGTTTTGCCCGCCTGCCATCGCCCTTCAATTCTCCCGCATGGAAGGCAGTCTATTACGCGGTCGGACGGTTTGGCTATTTTCCGCAAACCGTCGCGGCGCGCGGAATGACTTTCGTGTGACGCTTTCCTGCTCGTCAGGCGGTCTCGGCCATCGACGCCGCCTCGTCCACGCCCACGGAGACCAGTCGAGACACACCGGGCTCCTGCATTGTCACGCCCATTAATCGCTCCGCCGCTTCCATGGCGATCTTGTTATGCGTGATGAATATGAACTGCACGCTCTCCGACATCTCTTTGACCAGCCTGGCATAGCGTCCGACATTGGCGTCATCCAGCGGGGCATCGACCTCATCGAGCATGCAGAACGGTGCCGGATTGAGCTGAAAGATGGCGAAGACCAGCGACAGTGCGGTCAGTGCCTTTTCGCCGCCGGAGAGCAGATGAATGGTGCTGTTTTTCTTGCCCGGCGGGCGCGCCATGATCGCCACCCCGGTCTCCAGCAAATCCTCGCCGGTCATCGTCAACCATGCGGCCCCGCCACCGAAGACTCGTGGAAAAAGTGCCCCCAGCCCGTCGTTGACTTGCTCGAAAGTCTGCTTGAAGCGACTACGTGTCTCCTGATCGATACGCTTGATCGCCCGCTCCAACGTCTCGATCGCCTCAGAGAGCTCGGCGTGCTGCCCCTCGAGGTAGTCACGTCGTTCCGACTGCTGGTCGTACTCCTCGATCGCCGCGAGGTTGATCGCCCCGAGTCGGCGAATGCGCTCGGCGGTCTCGTCGAGACGGGTCTGCCAGGCGGGTTCGGTGGCCGCCGGGTCGAGAGATTCGAGCAGCGCGTCGCGGTCGTGCTGCGCCTCATCGATCTGCGCGGCCTGAGCGTCGGCCTTGAGCGTGAGCGCCTGCACCTGCAGGCGCACCTCCTGAAGGCGCTCGCGCAGCTCGCCGAGCGTGCGTTCGTGATCCTGACGCTCGACTTCGGCCTGTCGCAGTGTCTCGCCGAGCGTATTGGCACGATCACGATACGACTCGAGGGTGCGTTCTTCGTGGCTGCGCTGATCGAGCAGCGATGCGAGCGTCTCGCGCTGTTCGTCATCGGGCTCGCTGAGCGCCTCTCGTTGACTCAGAAGCGTGTCACGGCGCTCGTCGAGCGCGGCAAGCTGCACCCGGCTGCGCTCGAGCTGCTGGGCAAGCTCGGCCTGCTGCGTCTCCAGACGCTGACGCTCCAGCCCCTGCGACTGCTGATCGGCCCGCGCCTGCTGCTGCTCCCGACGCAGCGTATCGAGCTGCTCCCGGGTCTCCTGGCGCGACGTATCCGCCGCGTCACGCTCGAGCGCCGCGGACTCGACGGCGCTCAAGGCCTGCTGCCAGCGCTCGCGGGCCGCTTCCCACTCGAGCCGAGTGCTCTCGAGCCTTTCGCGCCGCTCGGCCAGCTCGTCGTCGATCTCTGCCGCGCGCGCGGTACCGTGTTCGAGCCGCCCGTCGAGTGTCGCCAGCCGTGTCGCCGTCTGCTGACGCTCGCGTGCCAGCGCCGTCTCTTCCTCTCTCGACGCCTCCAGCGCCGCCTCACTCGTCGCAAGCGTCGACTGCGCCTCGCCGAGCGCGGTGTCGATCGTCTCGAGGCGCCCCTCGAGATGCTCGCGCCTTGTTTCGAGTGTCGCGCGCCGCTGACGCTGACGAACCACGCTGTCGCCGGCGGCATCGTCGCGCCCCAGACGGCGCGCCCAGCCGCGCGCGAGCCAGAGCCCGTCGGCGGTGATCACGCTCGCCCCCGGCGCAAGCCCATCGAGCCTGGCCCATGCCTCCTCTAGGGTCGCCGCACAATAGATAGTGTCGAGAAAGGCAGTGAGCGCGCCGGCACCCTCTACCTTGGCGGCGAGGGTAACCCGCGTTACCGGATCGTCGGAGTCGTGTCGCGCGCTTGCATTCGCCTCGACCACCGGCAGCTCACCGCTGAGCAGTCCCTCCAGCGGCGCGCGTGACTCGGCAAGCGTCCCCACGCGAGCGTGCAGCCAGGGAGCCAGCACCCAGGCGACCGTACGCTCCCACCCGGACTCGACCTCGAGGCGCTCTGCGAGCCGCGGCGCATGCAATAGCGAATGGCCTGCCAGATGGTCGGCGAGTCCCGCGTCGCTGTCGGTCAGCGCGGCGGCGATCAGGGCGTCGAGAGACGCGATCTCTCCCTGCAACCGGTGCTGCTCGGCGCTCCCCGCCTCCCGCTCGCGGCGACGTTCCTCGACCGCCTGGCGGGCGGTGTCGCGCTCGCTGCCATGCTGCTCGCGCCGATGTTCGAGAGTCTGCTGGCGAGCCTCCAGCGCGTCGAGCGAGGCGGCGAGGACGCCGCGCTCGTGGGTGAGTTCGCCAACGTCGGGCAGCTCGTCACGCTGACGACGGCGGCGTTCGATCTCGGCCTCGAGGTCGATGACCAGACGCTCCAGACGCTGAATCGCGGTCTGCTCCCGCTCGGCCGCGTAGCGGCTGTCGCGCTCTCGCTCGCTGGCCGTTTCCCACGTTCGCTGGCGCTGGCTCATCTCGGATTCGGCATCGGCGGCGCGACTCTCGAGCGCTTCGAGACGCTCCTCGGCGGCCGCCGCTTGCGGTGAGAGCGTCTCGAGGCGCGCCTCGATCTCGGCGCGGCGGCGTTCGTCCTCACTCATCAGTGCCGCGAGGGATTCATGCTCGCGGCGGACGGCGTCGAGGTCGCTGGCGAGCTGACGATCGCGCTGGCGTGCATGTTCGAGGGACTGTTCGAGCCGGGCGATCGCCGCGCCGGTTTCGTAGAAGCTCGCCTGGTGACGCTCGAGTTCACGGGCGACTTTTTCATGCGTCTCGCGTCCTTCGACCAGACGCGTCTCGCACGCCCGCAGGCTCAACGTCACCTGTTCGATACGGGTTTCGAGTTCGCCGACCCGCGCCGTCTCCTCGGCGAGCTGGCCACGAAGCGCACGCTCGCGCAGCAACGCGAGTTCGCCGCGCAGCCGGTGCATCTCGTCCTGCAGGCGCCGGTAGCGCCGGGCCGCCTCCGCCTGGCGCTTGAGACGTTCGAGCTGCTTGTCGAGCTCCTGGCGAATGTCGTCGAGGCGCTCCAGATTCTCCTGCGTTCGCCGCAAGCGATTCTCGGTCTCGCGGCGGCGCTCCTTGTACTTGGAGATGCCCGCGGCCTCTTCGAGCGTGCTGCGAAGCTCCTCCGGACGCGCCTCGACAAGGCGGGAGATCATGCCCTGACCGATGATGGCGTAGGAGCGCGGCCCGAGGCCGGTACCCAGGAAGATGTCGGCGATGTCGCGTCGCCGGCACTTCTGACCGTTGAGGTAGTAGCCGGATTGGCCGTCGCGCGTCACCTGACGCTTGACCGCGATCTCGGCGTAGCTGGCATAAGCGCCGCCCATGCCCCCGTCGCGGTTGTCGAAAGTGAGTTCGATGGCGGCCTGGCCGACCGGCGCGCGGCCGGTGGAGCCGTTGAAGATGACGTCGGCCATCGACTCACCGCGTAGCGTCTTGGCAGAGGACTCCCCCATGACCCAGCGCACGGCGTCGATGACGTTGGACTTGCCGCACCCGTTGGGGCCGACGATGGCGGTCATGTTGCCGTCGAAGGGGACGGTAACGGGGTCGACGAACGATTTGAAGCCGGCAAGTTTGATCGATTTGAGGCGCATGCCGCCGGTCGGTCTCCTGATTCACGATAGCCGTTCGAGCGGTGTGACCTCGCTCGCCGGCAAGCCTACGGCACGCATCCGGCGATAGCCAGCCGCCGCGCGGCTCGGGGATTAGAGGTGGCTTGTCCGTCCCGTCGACCTTGCTATGATGGGCGCCACCTGTCGGGAGAAAACGATGAACAACCGTGCACCGAGCTATCTGCAACGCCACCCCAACCTGCCGCTGATGGAGGGCGATTGGGAAACCATCGATGCCACCGACCTGGTGGACATCCCGCTGCTCGGCCAGGTCGCGGCGGGGCTACCGATGGAGGCGTGTCTCGACGACGCCACGGTGCAGGTGCCCGCGCGCCTGGTGCGGCGCAACACCTACGCGCTGCGCGTGCGCGGCGATTCGATGATCGATAGCCACATCTTCGACGGCGACATCATCATCATCGAGCGCTATGAGTCCGCCGAGAACGGCGAGACGGCGGTCATTCTCATCAACAATCAGGAAGTGACCCTGAAGAAGCTCTTCATCGAGAAGACCGGCGTGCGTCTGCAGCCGGCCAACGACACCATGCCGCCGATCTACCTCAAGAACGAGGACGTCCAGGTACTGGGGCTCGTCATGGGTGTGATGCGCCACCCTTCGCAAGCGGCCTGATGCGCTACTTTGTCCCGGCGCTCGCCCCAGACGAGATCCACACCCACACCCTCGAGATCGAAAAGAGTCGCTTCATTACCTGGATCGGCCACGTCGCCACACCGGCGGATTTCGAGCGTCTGCTGGCCAACGCGCGAACACATTACCCTGACGCCAGCCATCACTGCAGCGCCTTCATCGCCGGGGCGCCGCGCGAGCAGGTCACCATCGGTTTCTCAGACGACGGCGAACCCGGCGGCACTGCCGGGCGCCCGATGTTCCAGGCGCTGGAGGGCAGCGGTCTCGGACGCATCGGGGTCGTGGTCACGCGCTATTTCGGCGGTATCAAGCTGGGCACCGGCGGACTGGTCCGCGCCTATACCCAGGCCGTCGTTCAGGCGCTCGACACCCTGCCCCGCGCCAGCCATACCGAACGTCGCAAGCGTCGCATCCGCGTCGGCTTCAGCCAGGAGGCGGAGACGCGTCACTGGCTCGCCGAGCACGAGATTCCGGTCGACGGCGTCGACTATTCGAGCGACGGCGTCGTACTCACTCTCGGCTGGCCCGACGACGACAGCGTTTCGATGGACGCACTCGAGCAGCGCCTGCGCGGCGGGCTCACGCCACTCGAGTCATGATCGCTTCACCCCTCTTCGCAGGCGCCGCGCGCCACTTCGTAGGAGAGCTGGATGTGCTCGTGGATGAGCGTCCGCGCCGCCTCGGTGCGGCGTGAAAGCGAAAGTTCCACTAGCTCGCCGTGCTGGGCATCCAGCGTTTCCCGCAGCCCGGGAAGGGTCGGCGCCATGCGCCGATAGCGGTCGAACTGATCGTGAAGCTGCTCGATGAATCGCAGTAGCCACCGCGATGTGCACGGTTCGAGCAGGCGACGATGGAACTGCAGATGCATGAGCTCCCAGTGTTCCAGCGCCTCGGCGTGCTCGTCGGCCCGCTTGAGCCGGTGAAACGCTGCCAGCAGCTCGGCCTCCCAGTGGGCATCGCCATTGGCCAGCGCCTCGCTCAGCGCCTGCCCTTCGAAACGCTGACGTAACGTCACGATATCGTCGAGTTCGGTGCGGGTGAGCGCCGGCACTCGGAAACCTCGCTGATTCTCCTGCGTCAGCAGGCCGTAGGCGGCCAGTCGATTGAGCGCCTCGCGCAGCGGACTCAGGCCTACCTGGTAGTGCTCCTTGAGCGACTTGATCGCGAGTTTTTCGCCCGCCGTGAATCGCCCCTGAATGAGGTCGCGTTTGAGCGCCGTGTAAATCTGGCTGGCGGCGGTGAGCCCTGCGGGTTCTCGTTGGGGCATGAACGCCTCTTGTCGTCGATGTCGACTCGGCCTGTGCTGACAAAGCGCCCGGCGGGGAGTCACACCATGATCGCTGGGAACTCGATGCCGCACGGCGAGTCGTTTCTCCAATAGTGCCGAATTCGACCGGCGGTGCGAATCCCCATTGAGACGCGAACGCGGCTTGACCATCCGCGGAATACGACGTCATAGTAAAAATCGATTTTTCGACGCCCTCGGCCAGTCGATCGCCCATCGGCCCATAACAATCGAGAACGCCCGCATGACGACCGCTTCCGACCGCACCGCTACGCGGGGCGATACCGCGCCCTTCGACTCGCTGCGCTTTTCCGACGACAATCCTTACGCTTCACGGCGCAGTGCCACCTATTCACAACGGGGCATGGTTGCCGCCTCCCAGCCTCAGGCGAGCGAGGCCGGTCGGGACATTCTGGCCCAGGGCGGTAACGCCGTGGATGCCGCCATTGCCACGGCCGCCGTGCTCAGCGTGGTCGAGCCGACGGGCAACGGCATCGGCGGTGATGCCTTCGCCCTCGTGTGGCTCGCTGACGGTACCGGCAGCGGCAAGCTCCACGGCCTCAATGCCAGCGGCCACGCGCCGGCCGGCCTGACGCCGGAGGCGGTCAAGACCGCCGGCTTCGACGAGATGCCGCTGCACGGCTGGACACCGGTCACGGTACCCGGCACGCCGGCCGCCTGGGCCGAGCTCTCCCGTAGCCATGGCAAGCTCGATTTCGCCAAGCTGCTCGCCCCGGCCATCCGCATCGCCCGGGAAGGCTTTCCGGTATCGCCGGTGATCGCCAAGCTCTGGGCCCGCGGCGAGCGCCAGTTTCGCGCGGCAGCCACCGATCCCGCCGTGGCTCCCTGGCTCGAGGCTTTCGCCCCGCGGGGGCGCGCTCCCCGCGCCGGCGAAATCCATCGCAACGAGGCGCAGGCGCGGACCCTCGAGTCCCTGGCGGCCTCTCACTGCGAGAGTTTCTACCGTGGCGAGCTGGCCGAGAAGATCGATGCCTTTTCCCGGGAAACCGGCGGCTATCTGCGGGCGACGGATCTCGCCGGCTATCAGCCGGAATGGGTCGAGCCGATCTCGGTGAACTATCGCGGCGTCGATGTCTGGGAGATTCCGCCCAACGGTCAGGGCATGGTCGCGCTGATGGCACTGCGGCTGATGGAGGGCTTCGACCCGGCGGTGCGCGACGACCCCGAACTGCTACATCGCCAGATCGAGGCGATGAAACTCGCCTACACCGATGGCCACCACCACATTACCGACAGCGCCCACATGCGCACGAGCGTCGAATCCCTGCTCAGCGATGCCTACGCCGAGACGCGTCGTGCGCTGATCAAGCCGACCGCGATCGACCCCGAGCCCGGCGAGCCGCAGGCGGGCGGCACGGTCTATCTCGCCACGGCGGACGCCGACGGCAACATGGTCTCCTACATCCAGAGCAACTATCACGGCTTCGGCTCCGGCGTGGTGGTGCCGGAGACCGGCATCTCGCTGCAGAATCGCGGCCACGGCTTCAGCCTCGACCCTGGCCACGTCAACACGCTCGCGCCGGGCAAGCGTACCTTTCACACCATCATTCCGGGTTTTCTGACCCAGGGCGATACGCCCCTTGGCCCTTTCGGCGTGATGGGCGGATTCATGCAGCCTCAGGGGCACATGCAGGTGGTGATGAATCTGGTCGACTACGCGCTCAACCCGCAGGCGGCGCTGGACGCCCCGCGCTGGCAGTGGATGGGTGGGCGCAAGGTAGGCATCGAGCCGGGCTATCCGCTCCATCTGATCCGTGACATGGCCGAACGCGGCCACGAGGTGACGATGGCGATCGACACCACAGCCTACGGCCGTGGCCAAGTGATCCTCCGCGACCCCCAGTCCGGGGTCTACTGCGGCGGCACCGAACCGCGCACCGATGCTGCGATCGCGGTCCTCTGAGCCATGAAGACTCAGTGGCAGCTCTTCGTGGCCTTTCTGCGCATCGGCCTGCTCGGTTTCGGCGGCGGCCCGTCGATGATCCCGCTGGTTCGCGCCGAGGCGGTGGCCCGTTACGCATGGATGAACGATGACGAGTTCGGCGACGTGCTCGCCATCGGCAATACGCTCCCCGGCCCCATCGCCACCAAGATGGCCGGCTACATCGGCTATCGCGTCGGTGGCGTGTTCGGCTGCATCAACGCCATCGTTGCCGTGGTGCTGCCGTGCGTTCTGGCGATGGTCGCGCTGCTGGGGCTTTTCACCCGCTACCGCGATCAGCGCTGGATCCAGGGCATGAGCGAGGGCGTGATTCCGGTGGTGATGGTGATGATGGCCCAGTTGACCTGGGACTTCTTCGCCAAGTCCCGGGTTGCCCTCGGCTGGCTGGTGACGTTGATCATGGGCGTGATCGCCGGGGGACTCATCTACTGGCTGGATATCCATCCGGGGCTGGTGATCGGCGCCATTCTGATCGCGGCGCTGCTGCGCCCGTCGCGGGACAGGACCTCCAGCAAGACGCCCGATGCGCTCGAGGAAGGCAAGCAATGATCTACTGGGAGATATTCCTCGCCTTTTTCATTCCCAACATCGTCGGCTACGGTGGCGGACCGGCGATCATTCCGCTGGTGGAGAACGAAGTCGTCGGCCGATACGGCTGGATGACCTCGCAACAGTTCGCCGAAACCCTGGCGCTCGGCAACACGCTACCGAGTCCCATCGCCACCAAGATGGCCGGCTATATCGGATATGAAGTCGGGGGGATCGGCGGCGGCGTGATCGCGACTTTCGCTACGGTTGCGCCGTCGCTGCTGCTCATGCTGATCGCCCTCGGCACGCTCTATCGCTACCGCGATTCGATCAAGGTCAAGTCGATGAGCCAGTGGGTGCGTCCGGTGATCATGGTGTTGATGGCCTATCTCACTTGGTCGTTCTTCGACGAGGGGGTCGAGAGCGCGGGCCTGATCCACGTGTTGATCATCGGCGCGGCCGCCACGCTGATGCTGTGGAAGCTCAAGCTGCACCCGGTCTGGGCGGTGGCCATGGGGCTGGGATATGGCGCGCTGCTGCTCGGCTGAGCGCGTCGCAACTCGCAACTCGCAACTCGCAACTCGCAACTCGCAACTCGCAACTCGCAACTCGCAACTCGCAACTCGCAACTCGCAGAATTCTACGACAACAACTCGCAAGTCAGTCGACGTTTTCCAACACCAATAAAGGACGAATCGATGCTGGACTACAACGCTCTCAAGGCCGTCATTCAGGGCACCACTCGCCATCTGACCGGCACCGCATGCGTACTCGGCCTGGCGCTCGGCTCGGGGGCCTTCGCCACCGCCGCGACGGCCGCCGACTACCCGGATCAAGCCATCGAATTCATCGTGCCGTGGTCCCCGGGCGGCGGCAGCGATGCACTGATGCGCATCATCTCCAACGCCGCCGACGAGCACATCGGCCAGCCGATGCCGGTGATCAACATGCCCGGCGTGAGCGGCACGGTAGGGCTTGCCGAACTCGCCGAACGAGAACCGGACGGCTACACACTCGGCCAGATCCACGAGGGGCTGATGGCGGCCAACGCGACGGGCCTGACCCAACTCAATTGGGACGACTTCACGCCCATCGCCTCGCTGGCGTCGTCGCCGCAGTACCTGACCGTCAACGCCGACAGTGATTGGGAGACATTCGAGGAGTTCGCCGAGTATGCCGAATCTCACCCGGACGAAATTCGCATCGGTACCACCCTCGGCGGTATTCCGCACGTCCACTCGGCGATGATCGAGGACGCGATCGGCGCGCAGTTTCGCTATGTCGGCTTCGAGGGGACCGGGGCCCGAATCCGCGCGCTCGTCGGCGGCCACATCGACGCTTCCATCGGCGATGTCTCCTCGAGCCTCGAATTCGTCAAGAACGGGGATCTGCGGTTTCTCGCCGTGGGCACCCAGGAGCGCGTCGAGCGCACGCCGGACGTGCCGACGTTCACGGAGCTCGGCTATGACGATCTCAACCTGACCATCAATCGCGGCATCATCGCGCCAAAGGGCATCGACGACGCCAAGGTCGAGACCCTCGCCGAAGGCTTCGAGGCGATGTCCGAAGACCCGGCCTTCGTCGAACGCGTCAATCGGGTCGGCGCCGAGGTCGACTTCATGGGTCCCGACGCGTACGCGGATTATCTGGGCGACGTCGACGCCACCGTGAAGCGCCTCTCCAGCAAGCTGGCACGATGACGGCCCCGACGCCAACGGCCTCCGGCGAGACGCCGGTGGGCGAGGGTGCCCGTGGACAGGCACTCGCCAATGCGATTCTCAACGCCACGCTCGCGGCGCTCTTCGTGGCGCTGTTCGTGCAGGCCGATTCGCTCCCCTCCTCGATGTGGGAGCCACTGGGCTCGGGATCGTTTCCGCGTCTGGTGCTCGCAGCGCTGGTGGTTTTCAACCTGTCGATCCTGACGCAGTCGTTACTGACTCTGCGCCGCCCCGACTGCAAGGCCGGGGCGGGGGCGGCGGCCTGGTTCGTTCAGCGACGTCTGGCGTTCGCGACCCTGGCCGCCTTCGCGCTCTACGCGCTTTCGATGCCGTGGCTCGGCTTTCCGCTCGCTTCGCTGCTTTTTCTGGCGGGCGTGCAGTGGACGCTGGGCGCGCGTCGCGGTCGGCGGCTCGCCATCGCGCTCATCGTCGCCGCGGTCTTCAGCCTGGGACTCTACTGGCTCTTCGGTGAGGTCTTTCGTATTTCGCTACCCGCCGGCAGGCTCTGGTAGCCGAGCTCTCTTCAGCACTCCGCAACGAGACACCGCGCCATGCCAATGACAACTGCGCTGCTTTCGAGTCTGGATCAACTCTTCACGCTGGCGACGCTGCTCAGCATGATGATCGGCGTGGTGGCCGGCGTGATCGCCGCCGCCATTCCGGGTTTCACCGTCACCATGGCGATCGTGCTGACGCTCCCGGTGACCTTCACCATGCCGCCCCTGCAGGGCGTGGCGACGATGCTCGCCGTCTACGTGGGTGGCTGCTCCGGGGGGCTGATCAGCGCGGCGCTACTGGGTATCCCGGGTACGCCGTCGTCGGTGGCGACGACCTTCGACGCCTATCCGATGGCGCGCCGCGGCGAACCCGGCCGAGCGCTCGCGCTGGGGATCTGGGCGTCGTTCTTCGGCGCGCTGATCAGTGCCCTGGTGCTCATCGTGGCGGCACCGCCGCTGGCAATGATTGCCGTCAAACTCGGTCCCTGGGAGTATTTCTCGCTGATCCTCTTCGCCGTCACCGTGGTGGCGAGCCTGGTCGGCAAGTCCGTACTAAAGGGGCTGATGATGAGCCTGCTCGGCCTATTCATCGCCACCATCGGTCAGGATCCGATGATGGGCGTCCCTCGCTTCACCTTCGGGCTCGATCTGCTCGCCTCGGGGCTGCCGTTTCTGGTGGTGCTCATAGGTATCTTCGCGGTCAGCCAGCTGGCCGGTGAGGTGGAGAATCCCGCCGAACTCCAGCAGAACAAGGCGCTGATTCAGGGCCGGATTCGCTTCGAGCCGTTCAAGGTGCTGCGCGAGGTATTGAGTCGACCCGGCAACCTGCTGCGCTCATCGCTGGTCGGCGTGGTGATCGGCGCGGTGCCCGGCGCTGGCGGTAGCATCGCCAATCTGATCGCCTACGATCAGGCCAAGCGCGCCTCCAAGACGCCGGAGCGATTCGGCACCGGCATCGCCGACGGCGTGGTCGCGTCGGAGTCCGGCAACTCGGCGACCTCCGGCGGCGGGCTGATTCCGATGATCGCCCTCGGCATCCCGGGCAGCGCCGTGGATGCGGTGCTCATGGCGGCACTCATGGTTCAGGGGATCAGCGTCGGCCCCCGCCTGATCATGGACAACGCCGATCTGGCTTACGGCATTTTCCTGGCGATGTTCCTCGCCTCTGCCATGGTGCTGGTGTTCTGTCTGCTCAGCATGCGCTGGTTTCTGCGTATCACCGAGATACCGAAATCGATCATCGTGCCGGTGGTACTGATCTGCTGCGCGGTGGGGGCGCTTGCGCTCAACAACCGGGTCACCGATCTCTACCTGCTCATCGGTATTGGGCTGATGGGTTATCTGCTGGCAAAGCTGGACTACCCGCTCGCGCCGCTGGTACTCGGCGTGATTCTCGGCCCGATCGCCGAGACCAATCTGCGCCGCGCGCTGATGGCCAACGAGGACTGGACGCTCTTTCTGACGCGCCCCATTTCGCTGGCACTGCTGGTTCTCGCCGTGCTCTCCGTTGCGTTCACGGTGCGGCGAGCGCTCCGGCAGCGCGGCACCGAATGACCGCCCTACGAGTGCATTGGGCTTTCGCCACCGAGAACCCGTCACGGCGTCAGGCGCTCGTGTAGCGCCTGGCATTGCGTAGGTCGGTGGCTGTGCTAGCGTAGCGGCCCACTTCTCGACGCGAGTGCTCCGTAACGCAATGGCTCAGCATGCTCTGCACTTCTCCTCTTCCCCTCGCGGCGCCGGTCGGCTTGGCCTGGCGCCGATGGAGGGGGTGATCGATGCCGATACCCGCGACCTGCTCAGCGCCGACGGCGCGCTTGACTGGTGTGTGACGGAGTTCGTGCGTGTGGTGGATGCCAAACTGCCGCCGCGGGTCTTTCTGCGCCACTGCCCCGAACTCGCCACCGCCGGCCCGAATGGGCCGACGACGCCGTCGAATACGCCCGTCACGCTGCAGCTGCTCGGCTCGGATCCGGCGGCGTTGGCCGCCAACGCCGAGCAGGCGATCGCGCTGGGCGCGACACGGCTCGATATCAATTTCGGCTGCCCCGCCAAACTGGTGAACCGGCATGACGGCGGCGCCTCGCTGCTGCGAACGCCGACGCGCGTCAAAACAGTCGTCGCCGCTGTGGTCGAGGCTGCTGCCCCCCGCGGCGTGGCGGTAAACGCCAAGCTCAGGCTCGGCTTCGACGATCGCCGGGTGGCGCTGGCCTGTGCTCTCGCCGCCGAGTCGGGCGGTGCCGAAGAGCTCGTGGTCCACGCGCGCACGCGACGCGACGGCTATCGTCCGCCGGCGCACTGGGAGTGGGTGGGCAAGATTCGGGCTGCCGTGGACGTGCCGGTGGTGGTCAACGGCGATATCTGGACGCTGGAAGAGTACTGGAAGGCGTGCACGCTCTCCGGCTGCCGGGATGTCATGCTCGGCCGCGGCATGCTGGCCGATCCGTGGCTCGCCCGGCGTATCCGTCATTGGCAGCACAGCGGCGAGCGGCTCGCCGCGACCCCCTGGTCGGCGCGCAGCGACGTGCTCTGCCGCTATGCCATGCGCAAACGAGAAGACGGAATGCCGGAGAAGGTAGTCGTGTCGCTACTCAAACAGTGGCTGAACCACATGCGAGCTCGAGATGCCGAGGCTGCCATACGGTTTCGGGCGCTACGCCGTGAGACTTCGATGCCGGCGTTTCTCGACGGTCTGACAGCACGGCACCTCGAAGCATCCGAGACGCATTGATCGGTGGTTTCGTGACCCGCGCAGAGGCGCCCTCGCCGACTGGCGCCTGAACGTCAATTTAAGGACGGCAGGCTTCATCGGGCTGCGCATGCGTCGAGCACTCGCGTCGTTCAACGAGGCCACCGCCTCTCGGACAGCCACCTTCAACGCCATGGCCATGCCAGGGCAAGCCAGAGGCGTCCGGAACGACCCGGTGGGCGAGACGTAAATGATGCACACACAAAAACACCCGCACGCTAGCGTGCGGGTGTCATTGATGTGGCGCGCCCGGGAGGATTCGAACCTCCGACCCCCTGATTCGTAGTCAGGTACTCTATCCAGCTGAGCTACGGGCGCTTGAAACCTTGATGACGATCGAAGCTCTGACAGCAAATGACGTCAATTTTTACCGCTTTCAATCTGTGGCGCGCCCGGGAGGATTCGAACCTCCGACCCCCTGATTCGTAGTCAGGTACTCTATCCAGCTGAGCTACGGGCGCTGATCACAAATTGTCTGGTCTTAAGCGCCATCTCAGAAGACGAACAACTTCAAGCGTTAAGCCCTTGCGCTGATGTCATCGCTTAAAACGATGTTGGCGGAGAGGGAGGGATTCGAACCCTCGATGAGGCTATAAACCCCATACTCCCTTAGCAGGGGAGCGCCTTCAGCCGCTCGGCCACCTCTCCCTCATCAACACGGCGCATAGGTTACCGATTTTATTAGGCTTTGTCCAGAAGGCGCCTAAACTTTTTTACGTCTCTCTCGACGAGGGTAGCGAGCTGCAGTTTGAGAACGGGAAACGGGAAAGCTAGGAAGGCTGACTACTAGAACCCGAGCCGATAAAGGGACGACTTCACCAGCTCAGGCGGTTCCAGACTCACGCATGGCAATCTAGACGTCCGGACCGCCGTCATCGTCGTCTTCCGATTTCTCGCGCTGAATGCGCTGATAGATCTCTTCACGATGAACAGACACATCCTTCGGCGCGTTGACGCCAATGCGCACCTGGTTCCCTTTCACTCCCAGAACCGTGACGGTGATTTCGTCGCCGATCATGAGAGTCTCTCCCACGCGGCGGGTCAGGATGAGCATTGTCTGATCTCCTTCTCAGGCCTTCTTCCATTCTCGGGTGTGCTCTCGGGCCGCTCGCAGCAATCGGACCTATCGCCCGAGCGGGGCGATTATGCGTCATACAGACCGACAGGCCAATCACGTCGTTGCCAACGGCCTAAGGGCGTCATTGAAAAAAGCGTTCGAGTCCCTTCACTTCTTTCAATTCCCCTAAGCGTAGAACGCCTGAGACATTCTTGAAGGTGTTATTGGGTTATTCGCTCTGAATGCTGTCTTTATCGAGGCCAAAAGCGGTATGCAGTGCGCGCACGGCGAGTTCCATGGCCTTTTCGTCGATCACCACCGAGATCTTGATCTCCGAGGTGGAGACCATTCGGATGTTGATGTTCTCTTCGGCGAGCACGCGGAACATCTTGGAGGCGACCCCTGCGTGGGAGCGCATGCCCACCCCGACCAGCGACACCTTGGCGATGTTGTCGTCACCACGCAGCTCGCCGCCACCGAGTGCCGGTATGACGTCGTTCTGGAGGATTCGCATGGTCTGCTTGTAGTCGTTCTTGGCGACGGTGAAGGTGAAGTCGGTGTAGTCCCCGGTGGGCGCGACGTTCTGCACGATCATGTCGACTTCGATGTTGGCATCCGCGATGGCGCCGAGAATGCGCGACGCGACACCGGGCACGTCCGGCGTGTTCAGGAGCGTCAGCTTCGCTTCGTTGGCCGTGAAGGCGATGCCGGAGATGAGCGGTTCTTCCATGGATTCAATTTCCTCGTCTGCAACGATGAGTGTGCCGGGCCCTTCCTCGAAACTCGACAGCACGCGCAGGGGCACGTTGTACTTTCCGGCGAACTCGACGGCTCGGATCTGCAATACCTTCGAGCCAAGGCTCGCAAGCTCGAGCATCTCTTCGACGGTGATGCGAGACAGTCGCTGCGCCTTGGAGCAGACCCGGGGGTCGGTGGTATAGACGCCGTCGACGTCGGTATAGATCTGGCATTCATCGGCACTGAGCGCCGCCGCCAGCGCCACGCCCGTGGTATCCGAACCGCCACGGCCGAGAGTGGTGATGTTGCCTTCGTCGTCGACGCCCTGGAACCCCGCGACCACGACCACCTGCCCTTCGTCCAGATCCTCTTTCAGATCGTCGGTTTCGATGCGCTGGATGCGTGCCTTGGTGTGAGCGCTGTCGGTGCGAATGCCGATCTGGGCGCCGGTGTAGGAGGTCGCCGGCACGCCCAGCTGATGCAGCGCCATGGCCAGTAGCGAGATCGTGACCTGCTCACCGGTCGAGACGAGCATGTCCATCTCGCGCGGTGTGGGGTCCTCGTTGATCTGACTCGCCAGACCGATCAGCCGGTTGGTCTCACCGCTCATCGCCGAGACGACGACCACGACCTGGTGGCCTGCGTCGCGATCGCGCTTGACCTTCTCCGCCACCGCCTTGATCCGTTCGACCGAGCCGACGGAGGTACCACCGAATTTTTGTACGTAAAGCGCCATGAGTCTCTCTATCGCTCCCTAGCGTTGACGGCCGCCACCCCGGTAGCGGCCCGGTGCATTCAGCCTAGTCGATCCGCAATCCAGGCGGGTACGCTCTCGAGCGCCTGCTCCAGGCGGCTGGGGTCGCTACCGCCGGCCTGCGCCATGTCCGCGCGTCCACCACCCTTGCCGCCAACCTGGCCGGCCACGTGATTGACCAGTTCGCCAGCCTTTATAGAGCCGGTGAGGTCGTCGGTCACGCCAGCGATGAGACTGACCTTGCCTTCCTGCGCGGTGGCGAGTACCAGCACGCCGGAGCCGAGCTTCGATTTCAGCTGATCGTGCAGACCTCGTAATTCCTTGCCGGAGACGCCCTCGACCTGAGTGGCGAGCACCCGCACGCCGGCGACGTCCTGGGCGCGATCGAGCAGATCGTTGCCGGCGGCATTCGCGAGCTTGGCCTTGAGTCGCTCGAGCTCTTTCTCCAGCGTGCGCTGACGCTCGAGCAGCGAATCCAGGCGCTCTACCACCTGCTCGGGCTTGGCCTTGAGCCGTTCACCGATCGCATGAATCTGACGCTCCTGCCCCTGGAACCAGGCAAGCGCCCCGTCGCCGGTCACCGCTTCGATACGCCGAACGCCGGAGGCGGTGCCCGACTCCGCGACGATATGAAACACGCCGATGTCGCCGGTGCGCGCAATGTGCGTGCCGCCGCAGAGCTCGATGGAGAAGTCGTCGGCGCCGATGGTGAGCACGCGGACGCTGTCGGCGTACTTGGCTTCGAACAGCGCCTGAGCGCCCTTCGCCTTGGCTTCGTCGAGGGTCATCTGTTCGGTGACCGTCGGCGCATTGGCAAGAATCTGCGCGTTGACGATGCGTTCGATCTCGGCGAGCTGCTCCGGGGTCACTGCTTCGAAGTGGCTGAAGTCGAAGCGAAGACGCTCGGCGCTGACCAGCGACCCCTTCTGCTGGACGTGCTCGCCGAGGGTACGCCGCAACGCCTCGTGAAGCAGATGGGTGGCGGAGTGGTTGCGCATCGTCGCCTGACGCAGCGAAGCGTCGACTTTCGGCGCGACCCGCTCGCCCACTTCGAGGCGCCCACGGATGAGCACGCCCTCGTGCAGGTGATGGCCGGCCTGCTTGCGCGTATCGCCGACCTGGAAACGTCCGGCGTCGGTGTCGAGGTAGCCCGAATCGCCCACTTGCCCGCCGGACTCGCCGTAGAACGGCGTGCGATCGAGCACGACGACCCCGCGCTGCCCTTCCTCCAGCGCCTCGAGCTCGCGCCCCTCGGCATCGACGATCGCCACGACGGTGGCGCTGTCTTCGAGCCGGTCGTAGCCGGTGAACTCGGTGGTACCGTCGAGCGACAGCGCCGCGGTGTAGTCGCCGCCGAACTGGCTGGCGGCACGGGCGCGCTGACGCTGTGCTTCCAGTTCGCGCTCGAAGCCGGCCTCGTCGAGCGTTACGCCGCGCTCGCGGCAGACATCAGCGGTCAGGTCATACGGGAAACCGTAAGTGTCGTAGAGCTTGAAGACCGTCTCGCCGGAGAGAACGTCACCGTCGAGTGCCTCCAAGGCATTTTCGAGCAGGCCCATACCGTGATCCAGCGTACGGGCGAACTGCTGCTCCTCTTTCAACAGGATCTGCTCGATGCGCTCGCGAGACTGACGAAGTTCCGGATAGGCCTCACCCATTTCTGCGTCGAGGGCGGCGACCAGACGGTGGAAGAACGGCTCGTTGGCGCCGAGCTTGTGACCGTGACGCACGGCGCGACGGATGATCCGGCGCAGCACGTAGCCGCGCCCCTCGTTGGAGGGCATGACCCCGTCGACGATGAGGAAGGCACACGAGCGAATGTGGTCGGCGATGACGCGCAGCGACGGCGTGGCGGTATCGTCGTGGCCGGTGAGCTCGGCCGCCGCCAGCAGTAGATTGTGGAAGAGGTCGATCTCGTAGTTCGAGTGCACGCCCTGCATCACTGCCGCCATACGCTCCAGGCCCATGCCGGTATCGATGGAGGGCTTGGGCAGCGGCGTCATGGTGCCGCTGGCATCGCGATCGAACTGCATGAAGACGAGGTTCCACACCTCGATGTAGCGGTCGCCGTCCTCTTCCGGCGTTCCGGGCGGGCCGCCCCACACCTCGGGGCCATGATCGTAGAAGATCTCGGAGCTCGGCCCGCAGGGACCGGTGTCCCCCATCTGCCAGAAGTTGTCCTCTTCGAGTCGCGACATCCGCGTCGGGTCGACGCCGATCTCGTCGGTCCAGATCGAGGCGGCCTCGTCGTCGCTGACGTGAACCGTCACCCAGAGCCGCTCGCGCGGAATCGCCAGTACCTCGGTAATGAAGGTCCAGGCGAAACGGATGGCATCCGCCTTGAAGTAGTCGCCGAAGCTGAAGTTGCCCATCATCTCGAAGAAGGTGTGATGGCGCGCGGTGTAGCCGACGTTGTCGAGGTCGTTGTGCTTGCCGCCGGCGCGTACGCAGCGCTGCGCGGAGGTGGCTCGCACGTAGGGTCGCGGGTCGCGTCCGAGGAAGACATCCTTGAACGGCACCATGCCGGCGTTGGTAAAGAGTAGCGTCGGGTCGTTTTCCGGTACCAGAGAGGCGGAAGGCACGATGGTGTGTCCGCGCTCCTCGAAGTAGCTCAGAAAGGCCTGTCTGATATCTGCACTTTTCATGAAGGAATCCGTGGCGATGAGCGCATCCACGGCGGCAAGCGGACCACGTGGTGACGCAGGAAAACGCGTCGACCCCAACGGCCGACACAAAGCGCATTAGTATAACGTGGTCGCCTGTCCGTCTGTCGAGTGCAGGTCTGGGTGCCGCCAATCGTCACGTTCCGACACGATCTTGCGAGCGGTGCACCGGTTCGCACTGCCGGTTCGGCGGCGTCGAGAAGAACGGTCGAGGGTTTGAAAAGCCGAACTCAGCACGACACCAGCGCGGGTGGCCGAAGTCGAGGGTGGCGAAGCGCTCGCCTAGGGTGATCGAAAGAAGCCGTGAGGCGGGAAAGCCGGAGACGCCAACTGGAGCGCGCGAGTGCAGCGAAAAGCGAACTCAACGCGCTCAGAGGTCGTCCCAGGCGTGCTGCATGGCGTGGCGCACCTGATCGAATTCGAACCCGCGGCCGGCGAGAAATCGCTCTCGCTTGGCACGCTCACGGGGTAGTGAGCCCGGCTCGTCGAAGCGCTTGGCGAGCGCCTGCGCGGCGAGCGCGTGCCAATCCGGCGCCTCGGCTTCGAAGGCCAGTGCGGTGAGCGCGTCGTCGATGCCGCGCTGTCGAATGTCGGCGCGAATGCGATTGGGCCCTTGCCCGCGCACGAGTCGCGAACGCACGAAGACCTCGGCAAAACGCGCATCCGACTGCAAGCCGTCCTCGGCCAACGTATCCAGCGCCGGGTAGATCGCCTCCTCGGCGACCCCCTTCGACTGCAGGCGCTGAACGAGTTCGGCCCGGGAGTATTCTCGCCGGGCCAAGTACTGAATCGCCATGTCTCGCGGCGACGTTTCAGGGGTATCGGTCATCACACGATCACTGACGGGTTGCGATCAGATCAGATCAGAGCGTCGCTGTCGTCTTCGGCAGAAGCGGTCTCTTCGGCCTTCTCTTCCCCCTTGACCACCGGTGTGGCAAGCAGCTGCGCCCGAATCTGATCCTCGATCTCCTTCATGATCTCGGGATGCTCTTCGAGATACTGAGCGGCGTTGGCCTTGCCCTGGCCGATCTTGCTGCCCTTGTAGCTGTACCAGGCGCCCGCCTTGTCGATCAGGCTGCACTGAACGCCAAGATCGATGACCTCGCCGGCATGGTAGATGCCCTTGCCGTAGAGGATCTGGAACTCGGACTGCCGAAACGGCGGCGCCACCTTGTTCTTGACCACCTTGACGCGGGTCTCGTTGCCGGTGACCTCGTCACCCTGCTTGACCGAGCCGATGCGGCGAATGTCGAGGCGTACGCTGGAGTAGAACTTGAGCGCATTACCGCCAGTCGTGGTTTCGGGGCTGCCGAACATCACGCCGATCTTCATGCGAATCTGGTTGATGAACACCACCATGCAGTTGGCGTTCTTGATGTTGCCGGTGATCTTGCGCAGCGCCTGAGACATGAGGCGGGCCTGCAGGCCGACGTGGGAGTCACCCATTTCGCCTTCGATCTCGGCACGCGGCGTCAGTGCCGCCACGGAGTCGATGATGATCACGTCGACGCCACCGGAGCGAACCAGCATGTCGCAGATCTCCAGCGCCTGCTCGCCGGTGTCCGGCTGCGAGACCAGCAGCTCGTCGAGATCGACACCCAGCTTTTCGGCGTAGCTCGGGTCGAGGGCGTGCTCCGCGTCGACGAAGGCGCAGGTCTTGCCATCCTTCTGCGCCTGAGCGATGACCGAAAGCGTCAACGTCGTCTTGCCCGAAGATTCCGGCCCGAAGATTTCGACCACACGGCCGAACGGCAGTCCTCCCACGCCGAGGGCGATGTCCAGCCCCAGCGACCCCGTGGATACCACCGGTATCGCGGTACGCGGGGTATCACCCAGACGCATCACGGTACCCTTGCCGAATTGGCGGTCGATCTGTGACAAAGCCGCGTTGAGAGCCTTGCTGCGGTTTTCGTCCTTTGCCATGAAGGTCTCCTAAGAGTGCACTGAGTGAGAGCGCCGGGGTGGCGGTGTCCGTCACGCGAGACGGCCGAACCGGTTGCGAGCCCTGGGTTTCGAATACTGGATTTCGAATACTAAGTTTCGAACAGTAAGCTTCGAAGTTTCGAATACTGTATGGCTACCCAGTATTATGGCGAAAAAATGCCGGCGAGACTATCCCCGTGCCGGCTATTTTAGCTGAGCCGGGCCAAGCTCGAGATCCCGTTTGTCTATCCGGCGAGCTCCGCGCTGCCTGGCATTCGTTTTACCACGGCGTGGCCGCCAGCCAGTCGACCAGACCGGCTAGCGCCACCATTACGGCCTGCTCGCGTACCGCGGCTCGATCACCGTCGAAGCGGTAACAGTGCGCGCACTGCGCCTGATCGTCGCCCCAGGCGATCCAGACGGTACCCACCGGTTTGTCGGCACTACCGCCACCCGGGCCCGCGACGCCGCTGATGGCGACGCCGAGCGCCGCGCCACTGTCGCGACACGCCCCGGCGACCATTTCGCAAACGGTCCGTTCGCTCACTGCCCCATACGTCGCAAGCGTCGTCTCCCGTACCCCGAGCAGGCGAGTCTTGGCGGCGTTGGCGTAGGTGACGTAGCCGGTTTCGAAATAGGCCGAGCTACCGGCAACTGCGGTAATGGCCGATGCCACGCCGCCCCCCGTGCAGGACTCGGCGGCGGTAATCTGGACACCGGCGGCGAGACAGCGCTCGGCCAGCGTGCGCGTCAGCGAATCCTGGGTACGGTCGATATCGATGGGAGCAACGAATGCAGCGGGCATGGGCATGACAGCGGGTGCGCTCGAGACGGATTTCGATATCCAGTATGGAAGGCGCCGCGTATTTCTCAACCCGGACGCTTGCGACCTCAGTCCTTCGGGTCGGGGGAAGATGCCGACCCCGGAGAGGGCGGCGAGTGTCGGGCCGCCTCCTCCGCTGCCAGCTGGGCGACCGCAATCTCGAGCAGAATCACCGCGAGTTCACTGACGTTGACGTTGCGACGATCCGCGGCGAGCACTAGCTGGCGGTAGGCCGATTCACTGAGGTGGTTGAGCACCAGCCGGGCCATGAACGATTCCTCGATGCCGATTTCACCTACTGTAACGGCTTCGTCGCGATCGCCCCGGCTGAAATCACTAGACCCGCACGCATGAAGCGCCTGAACGGCACGTACCGAACGGCCTGTCGGATGTCGACGCGATGGCTGCGTGGTACCCTTGCCGCTTCCCCAATTCGCCGGGATCGAGGAGCGCCATTACCAGCGCCAGCGCTGCGTCTTTCGTGCATCATCCTCGCTCCCGCCTCGCCTGCCAAGCTACCCACGGAGCGAAGCGACACGCCATGCAGGACGCGGCCGCCAGCAAGTCTTCCCAGCACACGCCGATGATGGCGCAGTTTCTCAAGATCAAGCGCGAACATCCCGACGTGCTGCTCTTCTATCGCATGGGCGATTTCTATGAGCTCTTCTTCGACGACGCCAAGCGTGCCGCCAAGCTGCTCGACATCACCCTGACCGCCCGCGGCCAGTCCGCCGGGACGCCAATTCCCATGGCCGGCGTGCCCTACCATAGCGCCGAGAACTATCTCGCGCGGCTGGTGAAGTCGGGTGAGTCGGTGGCGATCTGCGAACAGATCGGCGACCCGGCGACCTCCAAGGGGCCGGTGGAGCGCCGCGTCGTGCGTATCGTCACTCCCGGCACGCTGCATGACGAAGCCCTGCTCGACGAGCGCCGCGACAACCTGTTGATTGCGCTGCATCGCCATGGCGAGCGCTGGGGCATCGCCGGGCTCGAGCTCTCCAGCGGGCGCTTCAACGTGCTGGAAGTGGATACCGAGGCCGACCTGATGGCCGAGATCCACCGTCTGCAGCCCGCCGAGGTGCTCGCCGCCGAGAGCCTCAGCCTGCCCATCGCTCTCGCCGAGCGTAGCGGCCTGCGTCGCCAGAGCGACTGGCATTTCGATCTCGAGACCGCCCAGCGGCTGCTGTGCGATCAGTTCGGCGTCGCCGACCTGCGCGGCTTCGGCTGCACGCATCTCGAGACCGCCATCGTCGCCGCCGGCGTACTGATCGACTACGCTCGCGACACCCAGCGCTCGCGCCTGCCCCACGTCACGGCGCTCGGTGTCGAGAGCCGCGACGACGCCGTGGTGATCGATGCCGCCAGCCGCCGCAACCTCGAGATCGACATCAACCTCGGCGGCACTAGCGACAACACCCTGGCGAGCGTACTCGACGTCAGCGTTACGCCGATGGGCTCGCGCCTGCTCAAACGCTGGCTGAACCGTCCGCTGCGCGACCACGCCCAGATCGGCGCGCGGCAGGCCGCCGTGCAGCTGCTGATGGAAAACGACGACCACGCGCTGCTGCGCGAATCGCTGAACGTCGTCGGCGACGTCGAGCGCATCCTCGCCCGCGTCGCGCTGCGCAGCGCCCGCCCGCGGGATCTCGCGCGGCTGCGCGACGCCCTGGCGGTACTGCCGACGCTTCAGAACGACCTGGCGCGGATCGAAGGTGCCAGCGCCCTGGATGATCTGGCACGCCACGTCGAGCCCTACCCCGAACTCGCCGACACGCTTGCCCGCGCGATCGTCGACAATCCTCCTGTCGTCCTGCGCGACGGCGGCGTGGTGAAAGAGGGCTTCGACGACGAGCTCGACGAGTATCGCGGCCTCGCCGAGCACGCCGGCGACTACCTGGTCCAGCTCGAGACGCGGGAGCGCGAGCGCACTGGCCTTGCCGGGCTCAAGGTCGGCTACAACCGGGTCCACGGTTATTTCATCGAAATTCCCCGGGCGCAGGCGCGCGAGGTCCCGGCGGACTACATTCGTCGCCAGACGCTGAAGAACGCCGAGCGCTTCATCATTCCCGAACTCAAGGAGTTCGAAGACAAGGCGCTCTCCGCCAAGTCACGCGCCCTGGCGCGGGAGAAGCTGCTCTACGAAAGCCTGATCGACACGCTCAACGCCGAACTCGACGCGCTACAAGCCACCGGTCGCGCCCTCGCTGCCCTCGACGTGCTGTGCGCCTTCGCCGAACGCGCCCAGGCGCTGGACTTCGTGCGCCCCGAGCTTCTCGACATGCCGGGCATCCGCATTCTCGGCGGGCGGCATCCGGTGGTCGAACACGTCAGCCAGCACCCCTTCGTGCCCAATGACCTGGTCCTCGACGATGACTGCCGCATGCTGGTGATCACCGGCCCCAACATGGGGGGTAAGTCGACCTACATGCGTCAGGCGGCACTGATCGCGCTGATGGCGCACACCGGCGCCTTCGTTCCCGCCGAACGGGTCGAGATCGGCCCCATCGACCGCATCTTCACCCGAATCGGTTCCAGCGACGATCTCGCCGGCGGTCGCTCCACCTTCATGGTGGAGATGACCGAAACCGCCAGCATCCTTCACAACGCCACCGCCGAGAGCCTGGTGCTGATGGACGAGATCGGCCGCGGCACCAGCACTTTCGACGGCCTGTCGCTGGCCTGGGCCAGCGCCGAGCATCTCGCGGCGCAGCGTGCGTTCACCCTCTTTGCGACCCACTACTTCGAGATGACGGCGCTTGCCGATCACGAGAAGCGGGTCGCCAACGTCCACCTCACCGCCGCCGAGCACGGCGACGGCATCGTCTTCATGCACCGGGTGGAAGAGGGTCCTGCGAGTCAGAGCTACGGCCTGCAGGTCGCCCAGCTCGCCGGCGTGCCGCAAAACGTGATTGCCCGGGCGCGCGAGAAACTCTCGAGCCTCGAGCAGCCGACAGCGACGCTGGAGGCGCGGCCGAGCGCGACCCAGGCGCCGCAGCAGACGGATCTTTTCGCTGCCACCCCGCACCCGGCGCTGGAAACGCTGGAGACGCTCGACGTCGACTCGCTCACGCCGCGGGCGGCGCTGGATCTGCTCTACCGCCTCAAGGAGATGGACGCCCGATAGGTCAAACGCGCCGTCACTCCCGCTCGACGCGGCAGGCGAAGCAGCCGGGCGCGGCGTAGTGAACGTGCAGGTAGTCGATGCGCTCGTCCTCGAGCAGGGTCTCGATCGCCGTCTCGACGTCACTGCCGTGGCTGAGCGTCGCGGCGATCAGAAAGCCGGTGACGTCGTAGGCTCTCAGCGCCAGTGCGCGTTTGGCCAGCGACGGCGGCACCTCGCCATGCCGGTAGACGCCGCGGGTCGCGCCCTCTGCGATGAAGATCGGCCCGCCGGCGCGGTAGGGTGAAGCCACCGCATGATGCCGAAAATGCACCAGCCAGACCGGACTCCCCGGCTCGGCATCGTTCAGCGTCGCTCGACAGGGCAGGTTCGCCTCCGGCGTCACAGTGACGCGTGTCGCGAGACCGCGACCCGCGAGATGATCGAAATCGATCGATTGCGCATCGAGCCCGACGAAACGAAAGGACATGAGCACGCCTTCTTCTTGAGTAGTCGATGAAGAGTCTGCGCTCGCCGTACGCGGATTTCCGGCCGTTTCCGGCAACCGAGCTATAACACCATAGCGAGACGTTCCCTCGCCCGGCTTGCCGCTATTGGCGCGCCACGCCTAGAATATGTCGCCATTGTTGGACCCCGGCGGCGCCGCGATGCGCGGTGACTATCAAAGAGACACGGAGAGTGAGCCGAGGATGGGCAGTAGCCCGGCGCCCCGGCTCGCTCTTATCATCACTACACTCCGCCGATGACCGTACCGCGACGCGCCCGGACGAGACGTGCTAGACCCAGCCGCTCGGCCCCGTAAAGGAGAGAAGATCCATGACGTTCGTCGTCACCGAAAACTGCATCAAGTGCAAATACACCGACTGCGTCGAAGTCTGCCCGGTCGACTGTTTCTACGAGGGACCCAACTTCCTCGTCATCCATCCGGACGAGTGCATCGACTGCGCGCTCTGCGAGCCGGAGTGTCCCCCCGAAGCGATCTTCTCCGAGGACGAGCTCCCGGACGGCCAGCAGCACTTCATCGAATTGAACGCCGAGCTCTCCGAGGTGTGGCCGAACATCACCGAGCAGAAGGATCCGCCCGAGGATGCCAAGGAGTGGGACGGCAAGTCCGGCAAGATCGAACTGCTCGAACGCTGATTGGCTATTACGCAAATCGGACGCTTGCTGCTAAAGAACGCAAGAAGGCCGCTCGATGAGCGGCCTTCTTCGTCTGCGTCGACTTCTCTATCGATCGACTATCCCAGGGGTCGACTATTCCAGCGATCGGTTTGCCGCTCGACCGGCGATTACTGCCCCTTGATCGCAGTGCGCCCGGGATAGGCCGCCTTACCGCCCAGCTCGTCTTCAATCACCAGCAACCGGTTGTACTTGGCGACGCGATCGGAGCGGCAGAGCGAGCCGGTCTTGATCTGGCCCGCGGAGGTACCCACGGCGAGATCGGCGATGGTGGTGTCCTCGGTCTCGCCGGAACGGTGCGAGATGACCGCGGTGAAGCCGGCATCGTGGGCCATCTTGATCGCATCCAAGGTCTCGGAGAGCGAGCCGATCTGGTTGAACTTGATTAGGATGGAGTTGCCGATCTTCTCGTCGATACCCCGCTTGAGAATCCGCGTGTTGGTGACGAAGAGATCGTCGCCGACCAGCTGTACCTTGTCGCCGATCTTGTCGGTCAGCGCCTTCCAGCCTGCCCAGTCGGACTCGTCCATGCCGTCTTCGACCGAGACGATCGGATACTGATCGCAAAGATCGGCGAGGTAGTCGGTGAAGCCCGCCGCGTCGTACTGCTTGCCTTCGCCGGCGAGGTCGTAGACGCCGTCCTTGTAGAACTCGCTGGAGGCACAGTCGAGCGCCAGGGTGACATCCTTGCCCAGGGTGTAGCCGGCGTCGTCCACCGCCTGCTTGATCACCGCCAGCGCCTCGGCGTTGGAGGAGAGGTTGGGCGCGAAGCCGCCTTCGTCGCCGACCGACGTCGAAAGCCCCTTGGCCGAGAGCACCTTCTTCAGGGCATGAAAGATCTCGGCACCGGTGCGCAGCGCTTCGCGGAAGTTCGGCGCGCCGACGGGCTGGATCATGAACTCCTGAATGTCGACGTTGTTGTCCGCATGCTCGCCGCCATTGAGGATGTTCATCATCGGCACCGGCATCAGGTACTGGCCCGGCTGACCGTAGAGTTCGGCGATGTGCGCATAGAGCGGCACGCCCTTGGCGATGGCGGCGGCCTTGGCGGCAGCCAGCGAAACGGCGAGGATCGCGTTGGCACCCAGGTTCGCCTTGTTGTCGCTACCGTCGAGGGCGAGCATGGCGTCATCCAGCGCACGCTGATCGCTGGCGTCCATTCCCATGAGCTGATCGCGGATCTGGCCGTTGACCGCCTCGACCGCCTTGAGCACACCCTTGCCCAGATAGCGCGACTTGTCGCCGTCGCGCAGCTCCAGCGCTTCCCGCGAGCCGGTCGAGGCGCCGCTCGGGGCACACGCGCTGGCCTCGATCCCGCCGGCCAGCGTCACCTTGGCCTGCACTGTCGGATTGCCTCGGGAATCGAGCACTTCGAGGCCACGAATATCTACGATCTCAGCCATGTCACATCGTCCTGTCAGAGGGTCACTCAACGCCGTAGCGGGGTCACGCCCGGCATGTCGCAGCCCGGACGTTCGGCGAGCCGGGCCCGGGTGCAGAATCGCGATACTGTCGAAAGGGTTCGAGCTTAGCCAATCGGCACCATCGAGGTCCATCGTCCGCAACGCAAGCGGGGGATGAATCGCTTCATCCCCCGCTTATCGTCACTCCTGGTGGCTATGGCCGTGATGGCGCTGCCGCTGGGCCTTGTGCTCCACCGCGGCGTTGACGAAGCCGGTGAAGAGCGGGTGGCCGTCCCTAGGGGTGGAGGTGAACTCCGGGTGGAACTGGCACGCCACGAACCAGGGGTGGTCGGCCAGCTCGATCATCTCCACCAGCGACTGATCGCCACTCTTGCCGGAGATGATCAGGCCGGCGGCCTCGAGCTCGCCGACGAACTGGTTGTTCACTTCGAAGCGGTGGCGGTGACGCTCGGTGATGGTGTCGAGACCGTAGATCTCGCGCGCCTTGGAGTCCGGCTTGAGCCGGCACTCCTGGCCGCCGAGACGCATGGTGCCGCCGAGATCGGAGGCCTCGTCGCGCAGCTCGATCTGCCCTTCGGGATTGATCCACTCGGTGATCAGACCGACCACCGGATGCTGGGTGTCGCGGGTGAACTCGGTGGAGTTGGCGTCTTCCCACCCGGCCATGTGACGAGCGAACTCGATCACTGCCACCTGCATGCCCAGACAAATTCCCAGATAGGGAATGTCGTTCTCACGCGCGAAGCGGGCGGTGGCGATCTTGCCCTCCACGCCGCGCTCGCCGAACCCGCCGGGCACCAGGATGGCGTCCTTGCCGGCGAGACGCTCGACGCCCTGGCGCTCGATCAGCTCGGAGTCGACGTATTCGACGTTGACCTTCACCCGGGTCTGGATGCCGGCGTGGATCAGCGCCTCGTTGAGCGATTTGTAGGCGTCGAGCAGCTCCATGTACTTGCCGACCATGGCGATGTTGATCGTCTTGAGCGGGTTGAGCTTGGCGTCGAGCACGTGAATCCACTCGGCGAGATCCGCCTGCGGCGCTTCGAGCCGGAACTTGTCGCAGACGATCTCGTCGAGGCCGTGCTCGTGGAGCATCAGCGGAATGCGGTAGATGGTATCGGCATCCTGCAGCGGGATGACCGCGCGCTCCTCGACGTTGGTGAACAGCGCGATCTTGCGCCGCTCGCTCTCCTCGAGCTCGACCTCGCTACGACAGATCAGGATGTCCGGCTGGATCCCGATCGAGCGCAGCTCCTTGACGCTGTGCTGGGTCGGCTTGGTCTTGGTCTCGCCGGCGGTCTTGATGTAGGGCACGAGCGTCAGATGCATGAACAGCGCCCGGCTGGCGCCGACTTCGCTGCGCAGCTGGCGGATCGACTCGAGAAACGGCAGCGATTCGATGTCGCCGACGGTCCCGCCGATCTCCACCAGCGCCACGTCGTACCCCTCTCCCCCCTTGATCACACGATGCTTGATCTCGTCGGTGATGTGCGGGATCACCTGCACCGTGCCGCCGAGATAGTCGCCGCGACGCTCCTTTCTGAGCACGTGCTCGTAGACGCGGCCGGTGGTGAAGTTGTTGCCCTGGGTCATCTTGGTGCGGATGAAGCGCTCGTAGTGACCCAGATCAAGATCGGTCTCCGCGCCATCCTCGGTGACGAACACTTCGCCGTGCTGGAACGGACTCATGGTCCCCGGATCGACGTTGATGTACGGATCCAGCTTGAGAATGGTGACCTTGAGGCCGCGGGCCTCGAGAATGGCCGCCAGCGAAGCCGACGCGATGCCCTTGCCGAGAGAGGACACAACGCCGCCGGTCACGAAGATATATCGTGTCATGGAAAACCTGTCGAATCGTGGTCGTAAAGGCTCGGGGGGAGAAAGTCGAGCCAGGATGGGACGTCAGATTACCAGAGACGTCCCGAGCGCTCAATTTGCTTCAGCGCTGCGTACCGCGGGCCTCTTGTCTCAAGCCCTTGCGTGAACCGCTCGCTGCAGGCTCTCCAGGCGTTTGTCGCGGATTCCCAGCGCCGCCAGATCCCCCACCGTGTTGTCCAGATACTCGCGACAGCTACCCAGCACGCCGCGACCGGTACTGAGCAGTTCGATGACGGTCTCGTCCGACTGGCGACCAATATAGCGCTCGCCCTGCGGGTTGACGACGAAGGCGACACTCCAGAGCGGGCCCGCATCGCTGACCAGCCGCACCCAGCGCGGCCGATAGGCACCGGTGAGCATCTCACGGCGCCACACCAGCAGCAGTTCGCGCTCGAGATCGCGGGCGGGCACGCGCAGCGCCACGCCTTGGGAGGAGCCGCCCGGGGCCAGCGCCAGCATCAAACCGGGATAGTCCGGCGTGCCGCGACCGTGCTCGAGCTTGAGGCAGAAATCGCGATGGTAGCCGTAAAGCCGGCAGGTGTGACGCTCGGCGACCTCCACGCAAGGGTTCCAGATCAACGAGCCGTAGGCGAACAGATAGACGCCGTCGGTCTCGTGGGCCTCGCTCGGCATCGTCTCCAGGATGTGCCGAATCGACTGCGCAAGCGCCGCCTCGCTGACCAGTTCGACGTCGGGATAGGCCTGCTCGAAGTGACGACGGATCAGATCCTGCTCCAGCACCTCGCGGGTCATCGGAATCGATTTCTCGCCGGCATCGGCGCTGTGTTGCGGATCACTCATGTGCGTTTCCCACCGGAGGAGATCGATACGGGCGCGCCGTCGACGCGCCAGGGAAGGTGTCAGCGTAACGGGACTGAACGTCGACGCAAGGAAACCACTGCCACATCGCCGTCACGACGTTTCGTCCGCGCGTCACGACGTCTCGTCCGTACGGCTCGAGCGCGCCCCGCGCCGCAGCAGCAGATGAAGCAGGATGGCCCCGCAGGTCGCCGTGCCGATGCCGTCGAGCGTGAAACCGCCAAAGTCGATGGAGAAATTCCCCGCGCCCAGCACCAGCGTCACCGCCGCCACGATCAGATTGGTGTTGTCGCCGAGATCGACCTGGTTCTGGATCCAGATCCGGGCACCGGCCACGGCGATCAGGCCGAACACGACGATCGACGCCCCCGCCAGCACCGGCCCGGGAATGGTCTGGATTAGCGCGCCGAAGCGCGGCGAGAAGCCGAGCAGAATGGCGAAAGCCGCCGCAGCGACGAAGATCAGTGTCGAGTAGACGCGAGTCACCGCCATCACCCCGATGTTCTCGGCGTAGGTGGTGACGCCGGTCCCGCCGGCCGAGCCCGACACCATCGTCGCGACGCCGTCGCCGAGAAACGCCCGCCCGATGTAGGGGTCGAGATTGCGCCCTGTCATCGCCCCCACCGCTTTGATATGGCCCAGGTTCTCGGCCACCAGAATCACCGCCACCGGGGCGATCAGAATCGAGGCGTGCCAGGTGAAAGTCGGTGCGCTGAACGTCGGCAGTCCCAGCCACGCCGACTCGGCCACCGGGGTGAAATCGATCGCCGGTCCCAGCCCCAACCCGTTGGTCAGAATCGCGTAGAGCGCATAGGCCGCGACCAGTCCCACCAGGATCAGAAGCCGCTGCAGCATGCCGCGGGTGAGAACCGCCGCGAGCCCGATACACAGGATCGTCGCCAGCGCCATGGCGGCATCGAAGCCGGAGTCAGCGACGCTCGACACCGCGACCGGCGCCAGGTTGAGACCGATGGTCATCACGATCGCCCCGGTGACCACCGGCGGCAGCAGCACCTCGATCCAGCGCGTCCCCAGTGCCATCACGACGAGGCCGACGAGGGCGTAGATCGCTCCGCAGACGATGATGCCGCCGAGCGCCAGACCGATATTCGGATTGGCCCCGCTGCCGGCGTAGCCGGAGGCGGCGATCACCACACCGATGAAGGCGAAGCTCGAGCCGAGATAGCTGGGGACCCGCCCGCCGACGATGACGAAGAACAACAAGGTGCCGATACCCGACATCAGGATCGCCAGGTTGGGATCGAAACCCATCAGCAGCGGCGCCAGTACGGTGGAGCCGAACATCGCAACGGCGTGTTGAACACCCATCAGCAGCGTCTGAGTCGCCGACAGCCGCTCGTCGGGGGCGACCAGGCCGTCGCGGCTGGGACTCACGCGTCGCCATTGGGGAAACCAGGAGGACATCGGAAAGCTCCGTGTTGGGCGCGCGCCGACAGCGCCCACCCCGAGTTCGAGGTAGCGGCGACGTCAGGCGACAGCAAGTGTGATGACAGCAAGTGTGATGACAGCAAGTGTGATGACAGCGGGTGCGATTCAGGGCGCATTCTACCCGGGCAGCGACCCCACGCCCACTCCCGGCAGGCGCCAGGGGTGAGCCGGCCGAGGCACACCGCGCCACGCTGAACTACGCTGGAACGCGTGAAAGGGTCGCGCGGTCGCACCGGGAAGGCGCGGCGCCGGCCTGCAAAACGGCCACTCAACGTATCGGCTTTCAGGCCCGCGTAACGCAATTACAGGGAGACGTTATGCAACGCTATGACTACCTCATCGTCGGCGCCGGCATGGTCGCCGCCAACGCCGTCGCCGGCATTCGCGAGCATGACCGCGAGGGCAGCATCGGCATCCTCGGGGAAGAGCCCAACGGCCCGGTGACACGTCCCGCGCTATCCAAGAAACTCTGGACCGACCCGGAGTTCGGCTACGACAAGATCTGGATGCAGCCGGAAGCCGATGACGACAATACCACGCTGCACGTCGACGCTCGCGTGACCCAGATCGACCGCAAGGCCAAGACGGTGACCCTGGAGACCGGCGACAGTGTCGGCTACGGCAAGCTGCTGCTCGCCACCGGCGGCGCCCCGGTACGCCTCGACATGGCCGAAAGCGAGCGGGTGCGCTACTTTCGCACCGTCGCGGACTACGACTACCTGCGCGAACTCGCCGGGCAGAATCTTCACGTCGTGGTGGTCGGCGGCAGCTACATCGGCACCGAACTCGCCGCCGCGCTGATCCAGAATGGCTGTCGCGTCACGCTCGTCTATCCCCAAGCCGTCCTCATGAGCGGCATGCTGCCCGCCTCGCTGGCCAACCGTTTCCACCAGACCTATCTCGACCACGGCGTCGAGCTGCTCGGCGGACGCAAGGTCGAAAGTGGCAGCGAGGCCGATGGCAAGGTGACGCTCGATCTCGACGACGGCAGCCGACTGGAAGCCGACGCTGTCGTGTTCGGCCTCGGGGTGAAGCCGTGCGTCGAGCTCGCCGAGAACGCGGGCCTCGAAATCGACGGCGGCATCGTCGTCGACGAACGGCTGAAGACCGCTGACGATGCGATCTTCGCCGCCGGCGACGTCGCCACCTATCCGGATGCGATACTGGGACGCTGGCACGCCGAACACGTCGACAACGCCAACCAGATGGGCGCCACGGTCGGACATATCATGGCCGGCAGCGACGAGACCTACGGTCATACGCCCTACTTCTATTCCAACGTCTTCGATCTCGCCTGGAAGGCAGTCGGCACGCTGGATAGCCGCCTCGACGTCATCGAAGACGCCGACGGTGACGCTGGCGTCTACTACTACCTCGAAGAGGGACGAGTCAAAGGCGTGCTGCTGCTCAACCTCGACGCCGACAGGCTCGACGACGCCCGGGCGGTGCTCGCCGATACCTCGGCACAGGACGAAACGACGCTGGTCGGGCGCATCCCCCGGGACTGAGTGCCCGGTGAGCGACCGCAGGAGCGCGTCGTCACGGGTGAACCCAGGACGCAAAAAAGCGCGCCGGCAGTGATGCCGGCGCGCTCGTCGTTGGGTATCGGCGTCGACGCCCGGCGGGTTCAGTCGAGCGTGAGCTTCGAGGCAATGATGCCCGCCCGGCGTTCGATCTCCTCGAGCATGCCCTGGCACTCTTCCGACATCCCACTGTCGTGCGTCTTGGGCAGCGTGTAGAGCGCCTTGAGCTGGTAGAGATCCGCCATGACTTGATCGCGATCGTCGCTGCCTTCCAGCACGTGTTCTTCCAGCGCCCGCATGTAGCCGTTCGCCTGGTCCAGAATGCTGCGTTCAAGCCTGATCATGTCGATCTCCTCGGTGCTCGTGATGCGGATGAAGCGCGCCACTGTATAGATTCGACCGGCGCGATACTACCGCCGATCGTCCCGGTCTCGACCGCCCGCCTGTCAGACCTTGAGATAGTCGAGAATGCCCTCGGCCGCCTGGCGACCCTCGAAGACTGCAGTCACCACCAGATCGGAGCCGCGCACCATGTCGCCACCGGCGAACACCTTCTCGTTGCTGGTCTGATAGGCGAAGCGTTCCATCTGCGAGGGAATTTCCGGTGCCAGCACCCGGCCGCGCTCGTCCACCTCGATCTGATGCGTGTCGAACCACTCGATCTCGCTGGGCTGGAAGCCGAAGGCGATGATTACCGCATCGCAGGCGAGCACCTCTTCGGAGCCCGGCACTACCTCGGCGCTGCGACGCCCCTTCTCGTCCGGCTCGCCCATGCGCGTTCGCACGAGCTTGACCCCTTCGACCTTCTCCTCGCCGACGATCGCCACCGGCTGGCGATTGAAGAGGAAATCCACGCCCTCTTCTCGCGCGTTGGTCACCTCCTTGCGCGAGCCCGGCATGTTCTCTTCGTCGCGACGATAGGCGCAGGTCACGCTGGTCGCGCCCTGACGGATCGAGGTGCGATTGCAGTCCATCGCCGTGTCGCCGCCACCGAGCACCACCACGCGCTTGCCGGTCATGGAGACGTAGTCGGCGGGGTCCTTCTCGAAGCCCAGCGTATGGTTGGCGTTGGTGATGAGGAAATCGAGCGCCTTGTGCACGCCCTCGACGTCCTCCCCTGGGAAGCCGCCGACCATGTACTTGTAGGTCCCCATGCCCAGAAAGACCGCGTCGAACTCATCGTCGAGCTGCTCGAAGGTGGTATCGCGACCGATCTCGACGCCCAGTCGAAATTCGACGCCCATCTCCTCGAACACCGAGCGACGTCGCTCCATGACGTGCTTTTCGAGCTTGAACTCGGGGATACCGAAGGTCAGCAGACCGCCGATCTCGGGGTAGCGATCGAAGACCACCGGGGTCACGCCGTTGCGCACCAGGATATCGGCGCAGGCAAGCCCCGCCGGGCCGGCGCCGACGATCGCCACACGCTTGTCGGTCATCACCACCTTGGAGAGGTCGGGCCGCCAGCCCATGGCGAAGGCGGTATCGGTGATGTACTTCTCGATCGAGCCGATGGTGACCGCACCGAAGCCGTCGTTGAGGGTGCAGTCACCCTCGCAGAGCCGGTCCTGCGGGCAGACGCGACCGCAGACTTCCGGCAGCGAATTGGTGCGGTGCGACATCTCGGCGGCTTCGAGAATGTTGCCCTCGGTCACCAGCTTCAGCCAGTTGGGAATATAGTTGTGGACCGGGCATTTCCACTCGCAGTACGGATTGCCGCAGTGCAGGCAGCGATGCGCCTGACTCGCCGCCTCGGCCGGCTTGAACGGCTCGTAGATCTCGGCGAACTCTTTCGAACGGCGGCGCGCGTCCTTCTTCTGCGGATCGTGGCGCCCCACGTCGATGAACTGAAAGTCGTTGTTGAGACGATTTGCCATGGTCTATCTCCTCACTCCGGCGCCGGCTGTGGCCGGCACCGTGACGCGTTCGGGCTGACGCCGATTCATTCGGGCTGACGTCGCGACTGATCCAACAGGCCGTTGAGGCTCGCGGCCTTGGGCTTCACCAGCCAGAAGTGGCGAATGAAGTTGGAGAAGTCCTCGAGGATCTCCTTGCCGCGAGCGGAGCCGGTCTCCTCGACGTACTCGGTGATCACCTCGCGCAGATAGCGACGGTACGCCTCCATCGACTCGGTGTTGACGCGATGGATCTCGACCAGCTCGTGGTTGTAGCGGTCGACGAAATCACGGCTCTCGTCGAGCACGTAGGCGAAACCGCCGGTCATCCCCGCACCGAAGTTGATGCCGGTGGCGCCGAGCACGCAGACGAGACCGCCGGTCATGTACTCGCAGCAGTGATCGCCGGCACCCTCGATCACCGCCAGCGTACCGGAGTTACGTACGGCGAAGCGCTCGCCGGCGGTGCCCGCGGCGAACAGCTTGCCGCCGGTGGCACCGTAGAGACAGGTGTTGCCGATGATCGCCGTCTCATGGCTCTTGAAGCGGCTCGCCGCCGGCGGCGTCACCACCACTTTACCGCCGTTCATGCCCTTGCCGACGTAGTCGTTGGCATCGCCCTCCAGATAGAGATGCAGGCCGCGGGCGTTCCAGACGCCGAAACTCTGCCCGGCGACGCCGGTAAAGCGCGCGGTGATCGGCGCCTCCTCGAGCCCCGCCTCGCCGTAGCGCTTGGCGATCTCACCGGAGACGCGCGCGGCTACCGAGCGGTCGCAGTTGGTGATGGTGAAGCTGAACTCGCCGCCGGACTTGGCCTCGATCGCCGGCAGCAGCGCATCGAACACTTCCTGGTTCTTGGCCGCCGGGTCGTGGGGCTCGTTGCGGCTGACCTGGCAGAACTGCGGCGCCTCGGCGGGCACGAAGTCGTTGGTCAGAAGCGGCGTGAGATCCAGCTTGCGCTGGGCCGCGGTCTGGCCCTCGAGCAGTTCGAGCAGATCGGTACGCCCGATCAGGTCGGTGAGCGTGCGTACCCCCAGCAGTGCCATCAGCTCGCGCACTTCCTCGGCGATGAAGCGGAAGTAGTGCTTGACCATGTCCACAGTGCCGCGGAAGTGCTCGTCGCGAAGTTCCTGATGCTGGGTGGCGACGCCGGTGGCGCAGTTGTTGAGATGGCAGATCTTCAGATACTTGCAGCCCAGCGCGACCATCGGCGCGGTGCCGAAGCCAAAGCTCTCGGCGCCGAGGATCGCCGCCTTGACCACGTCGAGCCCGGTCTTCAGGCCCCCGTCGGTCTGCAGCCGAATCTTGTCGCGCAGGCCGTTGATGCGCAGCGCCTGGTGCACCTCCGGCAGGCCCAGCTCCCAAGGGCTACCGGCGTGGCGAATCGAGGTGATCGGGCTCGCCGCGGTGCCGCCGTCGTAGCCGGAGACGGTGATCAGATCGGCGTAGGCCTTGGCAACGCCGGTGGCGATGGTGCCGATACCGGGTTCGGAGACCAGTTTCACCGAGACCTGAGCGGTCGGGTTGACCTGCTTGAGATCGAAGATCAGCTGCGCTAGGTCCTCGATCGAGTAGATGTCGTGGTGCGGCGGCGGCGAGATCAGCGTCACCCCGGGGACGGCGTAGCGCAGTCGGGCGATGGTCTCGTTGACCTTGCCGCCGGGAAGCTGGCCGCCCTCGCCGGGCTTCGCGCCCTGGGCCACCTTGATCTGCAGCACCTCGGCGTTGGCGAGGTAGGCCGGCGTCACGCCGAAGCGCCCGGAGGCGATCTGCTTGATCTTGGAAGAGCGGATGGTGCCGTAGCGCACCGGGTCCTCGCCGCCCTCGCCGGAGTTGGAACGACCGCCGGTCTCGTTCATCGCCTGCGCCAGCGCCTCGTGGGCCTCCGGCGAGAGCGCGCCGAGCGACATGCCGGCACTGTCGAAACGCGGCAGCAGGTCGTCCACCGGTTCGACCTCATCGAGCGACAGCGGCTCGGGGGCCGGCTTGAGCGTGAGCAGATCGCGAATGGCCGCGACCGGGCGCTCATTGACCAGCCGCGCGAACGCTTTCCACTTCTCATAGTCGCCCTGCTGGACCGCCCGCTGCAGCAGCATGACGACGTCCGGATTGTAGGCGTGGAACTCGTGGCCGTGGACGTACTTGATCAGCCCGCCCTGCTTGATCGGCTTGCGCGGCACCCAGGCATCGCGGGCGGCGAGCGTTTGCTGCATTTGCAGCTCGCTGAACCCGGCGCCTTCGATGCGCGACTTCATGCCGTCGAAGCACATCGCCATCACCTCGCCACCCAGCCCCACCGCTTCGAATAGCTGCGAGCCGCGGTAGGAGGAGATCTGCGAGATCCCCATCTTGGAGAGAATCTTGAAAAGCCCCTTCTGCATCCCCTTGCGGTAGTTCTCGCGGGCATCCGCCGGGTTGCCGACGAGCTCGCCGGTACGGTGCATGTCCGCCATCACCTGATAGGCGAGATAGGGGTAGATGGCAGTCGCCCCCACGCCGAAGAACACGGCCATCTGGTGGGCGTCGCGGGCGTAGCCGGTCTCCACCACCAGGTTGACCCGCGGACGTAGCGCGAGCTTCGCCAAGTGATGATGCACCGCACCGGTTGCCAGCAGCGCCTGGATCGGCTGCTTGCCTTTCTCGAGCTCGGCATCCGAGAGCACCAGGATCACCTTGCCGTCGCGGGCGGCCTGCTCGGCATCGAAGCAGAGCACCTTGAGCGCTTGCTGGAGGGAGGTCGTCTCCGGGTCGTACTGCAGTGGCATGCGTAGCGAGGCGAACGCCGGATCGTCCTGCGCCAGTAGCGTGGTGAACTTGCGCGGTGAGAGCACCGGCGTGGTCAGAATCAGCCGATTGGCGTGCTCGGGGGTCGCCTGGAAGACGTTGAGCTCGGCGCCCATGCAGGTCTCCAGCGACATCACGATCGCTTCGCGCAGCGGGTCGATCGGCGGGTTGGTGACCTGGGCGAACTTCTGGCGGAAGAAGTCGGTAAGCAGCCGGTTCTGGCGCGAGAGTACCGCCATCGGGGTATCGTCGCCCATCGAGCCCACCGCCTCCTGGCCGCTCTCGGCGAGCGGGCGCAGCAGGGTGTCGCGCTCCTCGTTGGTCACCGAGAACATCTTCTGGTGGACGTCGAGCTCGTCGGCCTCCATCGGCTGGAAACGGGCCAGCTCGGTGAGCGCGGACTCCAGATAGTGGGCGTGATCCTTGAGCCAGCGACGATAGGGATACTGCGACTTGAGCCGCTGGTCGATGTCGTCGGTGTGCAGCACCTCGCCGGTTTCGGTATCCACGGCGAGAATCTGTCCCGGCCCCACCCGCCCCTTGGCGACGACCGACTCGGGCGAGTAGTTCCAGACGCCGACTTCCGAGGAGAGGGTAATGTAGCCGTTGTCGGTGATCACCCAGCGCGCAGGACGCAGACCGTTACGATCGAGCATGCAGACCGCATGACGACCTTCGGTCATGACGATGCCGGCAGGGCCGTCCCACGCCTCCATGTGCATGGAGTTGTATTCATAGAACGCACGCAGATCGCCGTCCATCGTCTCGACGTTCTGCCACGCCGGCGGGACCATCATGCGCACCGCGTTGTAGAGCTCCATGCCGCCGGTCAGCAGCACTTCGAGCATGTTGTCCATGCTCGAGGAGTCGGAACCGCTGGTGTTGACGATCTCCTCGAGACCATCGATGTCCGGCAAAAGCTCGCTGACGAAGTTGGCCTTGCGCGCGTTGGCCCAGCTGCGGTTGGCCTCGATGGTGTTGATCTCGCCATTGTGCGCCATGAAGCGAAACGGCTGCGCCAGCGGCCAGCGCGGAGCGGTATTGGTCGAGAAGCGCTGATGGAAGACGCAGATCGCCGTCTCGAGACGCTCGTCACCGAGATCCTTGTAGAAGGTCGGCAGATCCGCGGGCATCATCAAGCCCTTGTAGGAGACGACCTTCGAGGAGAGCGAGCAGATGTAGAAATTCTCCTCGCGCTTGAGCTTCTCCTCCGCCCGCCGGCGCGCCATGAAGAGCTGGACGTTGAACTCGGCGTCGGACTGCTCGGTGTCGCCCTCGACGAAGACCTGACGGATGCGTGGCAGGCAGTCCAGCGCCATCGGCCCGCAGACGCTGGCGTCGGTGGGCACGTCGCGCCAGCCGCGCACGCTGAGTCCGCGGGCGTCGAGCTCCGCCTCGACAACGTTACGCGCCTCGGTTTCCAGCGCGTCGTCGTCGGGAAAGAACACCACGCCCACCGCGAAGCGCTCGCCGAGTTCGGCGTCGAGCGCCTCGCGGGCGACATCGCGCATGAAGGCCGTCGGCATCTTCAGCAGCAGGCCGCAACCGTCGCCCGTCTTGCCGTCGGCGGCGATACCGCCGCGATGCGTCATGCACGTCAGCGATTCGATCGCCGTCTCGAGCAGATCGTGGCTAGCCTGCCCCTCCATGTGTGCAATCAACCCGAAGCCGCAGTTGTCGCGGAACTCCCCAGGCTGGTGAAGACCTCTCATCATGGGCGTGCCTCACAAAGCTTGTTCAAAAACCGAGAATCGGGTCGGAAACCGAGGGGCTTGCATTCGATTTTCCGACAAATATACTGGAGGGTTTTTTATTATTCTGACTAACGACCGCTGGCGTTTCTCGACGCTGGAACGCGCTCTATTCCCGTCGCATCGATTCGCGAAAAGGCCGGCCAGAATAGCCAGTACACTGCGCCGGCGCAATCGCCACCCGCCCTGACCGGCACGGCATTTCCATTGCAAATCGGATACTTATCCGAAGCTTCAGTAAAATTACCTGCCATCTCAAGCGCTTAAGTCAGGGTATTAGACGAAGGTCTAATCATTGTCGATTATCGCCCGTCTACGGCCTCGCCCCCATGCCGATACGACATGGAGCATACCAATCGCAGACTCACGCAGCCCGTGGTCGTAGTCGTGGGCATAAGCATGGGCATGGACGTGGTTTTGCGAACCGCGACGGTGCTCGCGAAACATGACGGTCGAGGAGTCGGAGACGAAGCGCGCACGGCGGTTGCCACAAAGGCGGCTGCGCGGAGGCGCCAATGTCAGGCGGGTGACGTAAGGGGGCGAAGCGTGAAGCACCGGGCGAGGGGCAACGGCGCCGGCGACCGCAGGACGCAGTCGCCGAAAGACTCGCGCAGGGCGTTAGTCGCGGGGGAAGTCGCGAATCAGCGATTCGAGCATCTCGCTCGAGGTGTCGTCGCGAATGACGGCGTGGCCGAGCGATTCGAGAAGGATCAGCCGCAGGCGGGCATCGACGTTCTTCTTGTCCAGGCGCATGCGCGCCAGGAAGTCCTCCACCGTCATGTTGGCCGGCGCCACGACGGGCAGGCCGGCGGCGCCGAGCAGCGCCTCGACGCGAGACACGTCGTCGCTGCCGAGCCAGCCGCGCCTCTCGGAGAGCCGGGCCGCCATCATCATGCCGGCGCCGACCGCCTCGCCATGCAGCCAGTTGCCGTAGCCCTGATGCGCCTCGATGGCGTGGCCGAAGGTATGCCCGAGATTCAGCAGCGCGCGTACGCCCTGCTCGGTTTCGTCCTCGGCGACGATCTCCGCCTTGATCTCGCAGCTGCGCTTGATGGCGTGGGCGATCGCGTCGTCGTCGAGCGCGCGCAGCGCGGTGACGTGACCTTCGAGCCAGACGAGAAATTCGGGGTCGCGAATGAAGCCGTATTTCACGACCTCCGCCAGACCGGCGGAGAACTCTCGCGGCGGCAGCGTCGCCAGGGTCGCGGTATCGACGATCACCGCCTTCGGCTGCCAGAAGGCACCGATCATGTTCTTGCCGCGGGCATGGTTGACGCCCGTCTTGCCGCCCACGGATGAGTCGACCTGCGACAGCAGCGTGGTCGGCACCTGAATGAAGGCGACACCGCGCTGATAGCTCGCCGCCGCAAAACCGGCCATGTCGCCGATCACGCCGCCGCCGAGGGCGATCAACGTGCAGCGGCGATTGAACCCCGCCGCCAGCAGCGCATCCCAGATCCGCTCGACCGAGGCGACGGTCTTGGTCGCCTCGCCGTCGGGGAGAATCACCTCGCGCACGTCGAGTTCGCCGTCGGCAAGGGTAGCCTTGAGCGTTTCGAGATAATGCGGCGCGACGGTCTCGTTGGTAACGATCATCACCTGGCGCCCGGCGAGATGCGCGTGTAGCCGCTCACGGTCGGCAAGCAGGCCGGCGCCAATGTGAATGGGATAGCTGCGCTCGCCCAGCGACACGGTCAACGCCATCGCGGATGGCGTGGTCGCGGATCGCGGGGCCGAGGAAGGCAAGGGTGCGGATGACATCAACGAATTACCTCGAGTGGTAGAGCGTCGCCTTGGCCGCGAGTGGCTCGTTGAGCCGTGCCGCGCGGCGAACGATATCGGCGACCACGCTGCGCGGGCTGCGGCGGTCGGTGCGGATGACCAGGTCCGCCGTCTCCCGGTAGAGCGGGTCGCGAATGGCGAAGAGATCGCGCAGCACCTGCTCGGGATTGGCGTTCTGCAGGAGCGGACGGTTGCGATCCCGCGCGGTGCGGCGGATCTGCTGTTCCACGGTGGTGGCGAGGTAGACCACGGTGCCGCGCTCACGCAGCAGCGCCCGATTGGCCTTACGCATGATGGCGCCGCCGCCCGTTGCCATGACGATGTCGTGGCGCCGGCTCAGCTCGTCGAGCATCGAGGTCTCACGGTCGCGAAAGCCCGATTCGCCCTCGACGTCGAAAATCCACGGGATGTTCGCCCCGCATCGCGCCTCGATCTGATGGTCGCTATCCAGGAAGTCGCGCTGCAATTCGGCCGCCAGAAGGCGGCCGATGGTGCTTTTGCCAGCCCCCATGGGGCCGACCAGGAAAAGATTGGGGAGCGAGCGCATCAGCGAATGGCCAGTCCGTCCTCGATGATCTTGGGCGTGATGAATACCAGCAATTCTACCTTTTCGTTGCTTTCCTGGGTATAGCGGAACAGATTGCCGATCAGCGGCAGATCGCCGAGCCAGGGCGTCTTGAACAGCGTGCGCAGCTGCTCGGAGGTGAGGATGCCGCCGAGCACCACGGTTTCGCCGTTATCCACCAGCACCTGCGTCTGGATTTCGTTGGTGTCGATCGCCGGCGCGCCGTCGAATCGCGTATCGGAAATGTCATCGTTGTTGATGCGCAGATCCATGATGATGCGATCGTCCGGGGTGATCTGCGGCGTCACCTCCAGCGACAGCACCGCCTCCTTGAACTCGGTGGTCGTCGCCCCGCTCGAGGAGGCTTCCTGATACGGCACCTCCTGGCCCTGCTTGATCACCGCGGTGCGCTGATTGGCGGTGATCACCTTGGGCTGGGAGATGGTCTGGCTCTTGCCCTCGCTCTCAAGCGCTCTGAGCTCGAGGTCGATCAGCACGTCGCCGGAGAGATAGCCGAAGCTGAAAGCGCTGGCCGGATTGACCGTATTGCCCAGATCCACCGCCAGCCCGCCACCGTAAGAACTCGGATCGTCAGATGTCGTGGGCACTGTCGTGGGATTACCGTCAGCAGCGCCAATATAGTTAGAACCGCCAGGCGCATAGGCGTTTCCAGTCGAATCACGACCGGTGTAATTGAGACGGCCACTACTCGTTTGTGGCGTCAATCCCCAATTCACGCCCAGTTCGCGAGCCGCGCTGTCGCGCGCGATGACGATGCGCGCCTCGATCTGCACCTGCTTCACCGGCACGTCGAGCTGATCGATGGTGCGGCGGATCGCTTCCAGCTGCTCGCGGGTGTCCTGCAGGATCAGCGTATTGGTGCGCGGATCGACCGTGGCGCGCCCGCGCTCCGACATCAGACCTACCCCTTCGCCGCCGCGCAGAAGCGCCGCCAGCGTCTCGGCCTTGGCGTAGCGGATCTGCAGGAATTCGGTGGCCAGCGGCGCCAGCTGCTCGGACTGTTCGCGACTCTCCAGCGTCTGACGCTGCAGGCTGGCAAGCTCGCCGGCCGGCGCGACCATCATCACGTCACCGTTACGTCTGGCGGCCAGACCGCGACTCTGCAGCACCAGATCGAGGGCCTGATCCCAAGGCACGTCGACCAGATTGAGGGTGACGCTGCCCTGTACGCTATCGCTTGCGACCACGTTGAGCCCCGAGACCTCGGCGATGATGGAGAGCACGTCGCGTACCGCGATGTCCTGAAAATCGAGAGTGATGCGCTGCCCCGAATAGCTCGGACCCGCCTCCTGCTGGGGGCGGCGGATGCTGCCGGCGGGCGCCAGCTCGACGCTCAGGGTGCGCCCGTTCTGCGTGACCAGCGGCTCGACGTCCTCCGTGGCGCGGATATCGAAGCTGACACCGCCTGCCTGACGTCGCGGCACGATACGTTGAACCGGGGTGCCGAAGTCGCTGACGTCGAGCGTCTGATACTGCTCGTCGGGTAGCGTGACGCCCGGCAGCGTCAGGGTGATCTCCTGGCCGCGCCCGCTCACTTCGGCAGCGACGCCGGAACGGTCGAGCCCCAGCACGAGCCGCCCCACGCCGTCATCGCCACGGCGAAAGTCGATCGAACCGACGCGGGGCTCGCCCGTGTTGAGGCCGCCAACGGGCGTGTTAGGCGTCGATACGGAGTGCTCGCTCGCGTTCCCGGTCGCGGCCGCCGCCAGAAACGACGACGGCCCGTCATCGACAGCAGTATCGCGGCGCTGCGCCGCCTCCGGAGACACGCCGCCGATATGGACGGTCACGCCGTTCTCGCCTTCCTCGAGACGATAGTCACTGGCGGATTCGAGCTCGAAGACCAAGCGCGTGCGCGAACCGGCCCCCAGCACGCGCACCGAATCGACGCCACCGCTGCCCACCGCGAACCGCGGCTCGGCGAGACCGTTACGCGTCTCGGTCAGATCGAGAACCAGCCGGGGCGGCGCCTCGGTACGATAACCGCGAATATCGGGTACGCCCCCGACGAAGTCGAGACCGACATCGAGCCCCTGACCGCTGCGATCGGTGAACGTCATCGCCGTCAGGGTCGGCGCGGCCAGCGCCAGCGATGCCCCACACCCGAGCGCGGTCGCCAGCAGCCAGGCGATGCAAAAACGTATAGCTGTCATCGATTCGTCCTCTATCGATTGCCGTCGGCCTGACCGTCGGTGTCGCGTGATGTCATTGCCAGCTGACGCGTCCGTTCGACCCACTCGCCCTGGGCACCCCGCACGCTTTCGACCAGCGTCAGCTCACGCTCGCCGATAGCGACGATCGTGCCGTAGTCCCGCCCGAGATGATCCCCGGTGAACAGACGGTGCACGCGGCCGTCCGGCGCTCTCACCAGCCCCGAGTCCCGCGCGCCGACGCTCAGCGTGCCCACCAGCTCGAGACTGTCGAGATCGAACGCCTCGAGCGGCTCGCTCGTCCGTCCGGCATCCGGCAGCGGCGAAGATGGCGCCACGCTCTCCTGTGGCGCGGCGACGTCGGCCACGAAGGGACTGCGCCGTGCACGCTGGGCATAGCCGACCGCCTCGAAGGTCGGCATCTCGGGCAGTTCGGCGATCGCGCCCTTGGGCGTGTGGCGTAGCGACTCGAGGTGCGCTTCGAGCGCGCCGAGGTCCGCGTCCGCGCAGCCGCCGAGTGCCAGCACGGCCCCGAGAGCGAGGGTCAGACGTCGCGCACGCATCATGCCGATCCTTTTGCCGTGTCGGCCGCGACAGCCGAATCGGCGTCGCGATACCGGTAGGTCTTGGCGAGCATGACCAGACTCAGGCGGTCGCCCTGGACACTGAGCGTGAAGTCGTGAAGCGTGACGATCCGCGGCATCGCCGCCACCTCGGCCAGGAACGCGGCGATCGCGTGATAGCTGCCCTGGACCTGAATATCGAACGGCTGCTCGTAATAGAACGTCTGCGCCACGGCCGGGCGAAGCTTGATACTGTCGATGTCGAGCTGCTGCTCGCGGGCGGCGTCGCTGATGGCGTCGAGCAACGCCGGCACCTCGGCGTCCGAGGGCAGCATCTCCAGCGCATGATTCATGCGCACGCTCAGCTCGTCCCGCTGCGCGCGCATGTCGGGCAGGTTGACCGCCTGATAGGAGAGCGTCTCGAAACGTTCCAGCGCCTGAACCTCGTCGCGTGCCAGGCGGGCGTGAGCCTCTCGCGGCCCCGAGGCGAGCAGCCACTGCGTGGCCCAGACGGCAAGGGCGAATATCCCGAACGCCACGAGCCCCTGCAGCAGCGCCGGCCAACTCCCCGCCTCCTTGATATCCAGCTCGCGCCACGGCGTCTGACGCAGCTGCCGCCACTGCTCTCCCACACCGTGGCGAAGGCGCGTAAGCGCGGCGCTCCGTCCGAGTCGGCTCATGGCGTCACCTCCGCCGGTGCGTCACTCGCGGTGCGTTCGTCGACGCTCATGTGGAACTGCTTGGGGGCGTTCGGGCCGTCGCCGGACTGGACGTCGGAGAGCAGCGGCGTAGCGAACACGTCGCTCTGCGCCAGCGCGCGCATCTGTGCCGAGACCTGCCGGTTGGCGCTGGCGATGCCGCCGATCTCGAGCGTCTGCTCGCGTCGATCGAGCTCGGTGTAGACGACGCCGTCGACCAGCGTCGCGGCGAGCTGATCGAAAACGCGAACGGTGAGCGGCCGGCTGGCCTGGAGCTGCGTGATCAGCTCGATCTGCGAAAGCATGCGCTCCCGCAGGCGGCGAAAGTCTCGCACCGCCTCGATGTCACGACTGAGGGACTGGGTGTGGCGCTCGATCATCGCGATTCTCGCCTGCTGCGCCCGCAGCAGTGCCTGCTCGTGCTGAGCGACACCCCAGCCGACCAGCAGCCCCAGCAGGAGCGTGAGGACCAACGCTTGCTTGAAGCGACGCGTTCGCCGTTCGCGACGCCGCTCCCGCCACGGCATCAGGTTGATGGAGATACCCGCCTGTCGTGTACGCCCGTCACCGTTTGCGGTGTGCGCGGTGCCGAAGAGCGCTTCCTCCGACGCCGATGGGTCGTCGCCTCGTGAACGATCTGCCTGCCGATCGGCCGGCCTGTCCAGCGTCTTCATCGAGGCCCCCGCATGGCGAGACCGCAGGCGGTGAGCATCGCCGGCGCATCGGCGGTGAGTGCGCCGCGGTCGACTCCGGCGCCCACGCGCATGTTGGCGAAGGGATTGGCGAGAATCGACTCGAGCCCGCTCTGGGCCCGGAGCCGTTCGGCGAAGCCCGGCAGGGCGCTCGACCCGCCGGCGAGGACGAGATGACGGATCTCCTCCTGCCCCGCCGCGGTGTAGTAAAGCTGTAGCGAACGACCGATGTGCTGAATCAGGGTATCGATGAAGGGCATCAGCACCCGCTGCTGATACTCCTCGGGGAGACCGCCGCGCTTCTTGGCGCGCCCGGCCTCCTCGAAGCTCATGGCGTAGCGCTTGCTGATCGCATCGGTCAGCTGACGCCCGCCGCAGAGATTGTCGCGACTGTAGACGATGCGACCGCCCTTCAAGACGTTGAAGGCGCAGAGGTTGGCGCCGATGTCCACCAGCGCCGTGGCATCGTCGCCGGGCACGTCGATCTGGGTCGCGATTTCCTGCCAGACTCGCTCGAGAGCGAACCCCTCGACATCCACCGCCACCACCTCGAGACCGGCCTCTTCCAGCGTCGCGGTGAGGGTTTCGATGTCCTGCATGCGACAGGCGACCAGCAGCACTTCCTGCTGATCGTCGTAGCGCCCGCGCGAGCCCAGCCGCTGAAAGTCGAACGCCACTTCATTGAGCGGAAACGGCACGTACTTCTCGGACTCCATCTGGATTCGCGCTTCGATGTCGTCGTCGCTGAGCGAAGCGGGCAGCGTCAGTGTGCGGGTAATGGCGGCCGAGTTCGGCACCGCGACCACCGCCTGACGGGATTTGAGACTCGCGTGCTCCAGGGCCCGATTGAGGGTGTCGACGACTTCGGCGCGGTCACGAATTCGACGCTCGATGACGGCCCCTTCGCTCAGCGGCCGGACGGCGTAGCTGTCGATGCGAAAACTGTCGCCCTGCCGCTCGAGCTCCAGCAGCTTGACGGTGGCGGAAGTGATGTCGACTCCCACCAGCCCTTTCGGGGACCTTTTCAAGCGCAGCACTGTCGTACCTCGTCACGGCCCGGGAAACCTGAGGTCTTATAACGGCCACACCGGGATCGACTTGAGACGTTTCGTTACCGTTATTCCACGTAACTTGCAGGAAGCGCGCTCTGTGAAACTGGCCCCGGCTGTGTCGCGTCCATATAATGCCCGCAGTTTTTGTTACCCCGAGCGTCGACGCGGCGACGCGCGCTCACCCGCGGCCACGCCCACCCACGGCCGGATCGCCACCAGCCAAGGAATCACGCGCTAACCATGAAGCTCTTCACCCGCCTACTCACGACCGTGTTCTGGCTGATCGTCTCGCTGGGTACCGGCGCCGTGCTGGCGGTCGTCGGCGCCGCGCTCTACTTCGCGCCCGGGCTTCCCGACGTCCATCAGCTGCAGAACTACGAGCTGCAGACGCCGCTTCGGATCTACACCGAGGACGACAAGCTGATCGGCGAGTACGGGGAAGAACGTCGCCTGCCGGTGAGTTTCGATGAAATTCCCAAGCCGCTGATCGACGCCCTGCTGGCCGCCGAGGATGCGAGCTTCTTCACGCACCCCGGCGTCGACCCCAAGGGACTCGCCCGTGCCGCGGTCGAACTCGCCTCCTCGGGCGATATCCAGTCCGGGGGCAGCACCATCACCATGCAGGTCGCCCGTAACTACCTGCTGACGCTCGATCAGACCTTCACCCGCAAGATTCGCGAGATCCTGCTGGCGCTGCAGATGGAGCAGATTCTCGACAAGGACCAGATCCTCGAGCTCTACGTCAACAAGATCTATCTGGGGCATCGCTCCTACGGCGTGGCGGCGGCGGCCAACACCTATTACGGCAAACCGCTGAGCGAACTTACCCTGCCGCAGTTCGCGATGATCGCTGGGCTGCCCAAGGCGCCCTCGAACTTCAACCCGCTGGCGAACCCGGAACGCGCGCTGATTCGGCGCAACTGGATCCTCTATCGCATGCGCGAGCTCGGCTCCATCGATCAGGCGAGCTACGACGAGGCGGTCAAGGCCCCCATCACGGCCAGCCGACACATCGCTCAGGCCGAAGTCGACGCGCCCTATGTCGCCGAAATGGCGCGCGCCTACGCGGTCGAGCGCTTCGGTGACAAGGCCTATACCGACAACGTGCGCATTACCACGACGCTCGACAGCCGCCGCCAGACCCTGGCGCGCGATGCGCTGGTACAGGGCTTGATCGATTACGACACCCGCCACGGGTGGCGCGGTGCGGAGGAGCAGGACGTACCGCCGAGCCTGGTCGAAGCCCAGGACCGCACCGAGCGCCAGGGTCTCGAGGAGGAGCTCTCGGAATCGCCGGAGGTCATCCAGACCGCGCGACAGGCCGCACAGAGCAGCCAGGCGACGATCGAAGGCGTCGACGGTGACGTGAGCAACTGGCTCAAGGTGCTCGAGCGCACGCCGGACTTCGGCCCGCTGCACCCGGCGATCGTCATCGGGACGGATGGCCGCGAGATGCGCGTCCTCGACGCCGACGGCGACGTCATCACGCTCGGCTGGGACGGCTTGAGCTGGGCGCGCGAGTACAAGAGCGCCAAATGGCGTGGCGGCGAACCGGCCAACGCCGCTGCCATCGCCGATCGGGGTGATCTGGTCCGCATCATCCAGGATGGCGATCAGTGGCGGCTGTCTCAGCGCCCGGGCGCCGAGGGGGCGATCGTCGTGCTCGACCCCAAGACCGGGGCGATCGAGGCGCTGCAAGGCGGTTTCAGCTTCGCCGCCAGCAAGTTCAACCGGGCGATCCAGGCCCAGCGTCAGGTCGGCTCCAACTTCAAGCCGTTCGTCTATCTCGCCGCCCTCCAGGAAGGCGGCATGACGGCGGCGACGATCATCAACGACGCCCCCATCGTCATGTCACAGTACAGCGGCGAGGACTGGCGCCCGGAGAACGCCGAACAGCGCTTCCAGGGGCCCACACGGCTTCGCGTCGGTCTCTACACCTCGCGCAACCTGGTGACGATCCGCGTGCTGCAGTCGCTGGGGCTCGACCGCGCGCTCGATTTCCTCGAGCGCTTCGGCTTCTCTCGGGATCGTCTGCCCCACGGGCTGTCACTCGCGCTGGGCAGCGCCTCACTGACGCCGCTGGAGATCGCCAACGCCTACGCGGTGCTCGCCAACGGCGGTTTCCAGGTCTCGCCGTGGTACATCCAGCAGATCACCCAGGGCAGCCAGAACACTGTGGTCGAAGAGGCCAACCCGGTGGTGGCGTGTCGCGACTGCGCCCCGGACGCCACCCGGACCGAGGTCGACGGCGAACCCCGGCGCGTGGCACCCCGCGTGGTCGACGAGGATGCGCTCTACATCCTGCGCAGCATTCTGCGAGACGTGATCGAACGCGGCACCGGCCGCGCCGCGCTCTCCCTCGACCGTGGCGATATCGTCGGCAAGACGGGTACCACCAACGACCAGCGCGACGCCTGGTTCTCGGGTTTCAACGACTCGCTGGTGACGACCGTCTGGGTGGGCAAGGACGACAACACCACGACCGCCGAGTACGGTGCCCAGGCCGCGCTGCCGATCTGGAAGGGATTCATGGGCCCGGCACTCGAAGGAACGCCGGAGTCCGTGCCGCCGCGTCCGGAGAGCATCGTCAGCGTGCGCATCGACCCGGATAGCGGCAAGCGGCTCCACGACGATCAGCCCGGTGGCATCAGCGAGATCTTCCGCCGCGACAACATTCCGGCCTATCAGCCCCGCAGCATGCGCCCCGAGCTCGAGGACGAAAGCGGCTCCCAGGGCACCGGGACCTACGAAGCGATTTTCTAGCGGTTTCCGCCCGGGGCACGACGCCTCGGGCGGGGTTCACTCATCTATCCAGGCTACCGACCGTTGCCACGCCGAGAGAGACGTCATGCCCCTGCCCCGCTGTCGATGGCTGCTCCTGTCCGGCTGTCTGCTATCGGTATCCGCCCCTGCCGATCTTTTCTATGCACCACCGGCCCCGGATGACGACGCCCCTAACTTCAGCGGCAGTGCGGAGCTCGGCTATACCCGGCTGACCGGCAACACCGAAACCCAGACGCTGCTCGCACGGGGCCGCCTGACCTGGCTCACGGGACGGTTCACGCACACCTTCCGCGCCGAGACGCGAAGCGTTCAGGACCACGACGACACGACCTCCGAGCGCTACCTCGCCGCGGCCCGCGAGCGCTACGAGCTCGCCGACGACAACTATCTGTTCGGCTTTGCCCGCTGGGAGCGCGACCGCTTCAGCGGCTATGACTCGCAGCTCACGACCATCGCCGGCTACGGCCGCCAGCTGCTGACCGGCCCGACGCATACGCTGTCGGCGGAAGCCGGCCCCGGCTATCGTCACGACGCTTACGCCGAAGGCGGCAGCGACAACCTGCCGCTGGCCTACGCCGCGCTGGACTATACCTACAACTTCAGCGACGACATCTCCTTCGAGCAGGAGATGTCCGCGGAAGCGACCCATATCAGCGTGACCACCCGATCGCTGTCGACCATCACCTCTCAGCTCAACTCGCACCTCGCCCTGCGCGTCGCCTACGACGTCAAGAGCAACACGCACCCGCCGCCGGACGCCTCCGCCCGCACCGACACCACGACGTCGGTCTCGGTGCTCTACAGCTGGTGAGCGAACGACGCTGATCGATGCGCGCTGATCGATATCGTCTTGTCCCCCCAACGTAAAACGACGCTGCCGCCCCTCGGGGCGGCAGCGTCGTTTGCGTGGCGCTGGGCGAGACGCTCGGCGCTAGCCGTAGATCTCGTCGACGCTTTTCAGCGGGTAGTGCGCCGGATAAGGCTTGGTCGCCACACCGGTTTCCACCGCTGCCTGGGCGACCGCCGCCGGAATGCGCTCGAGCAGGCGTGAATCCACCGGCGTGGGGATGATGTAGCCGCGTCCGAACTCGAGCGAGTTCAGCTCGTAGGCGTCGAGCACCTCTTGGGTCACCGACTCCCGCGCGATGTCCTTGAGCGCGTGGACCGCGGCGATCTTCATCGCTTCGTTGATCGCGGAGGCGCGAACGTCCAGCGCTCCGCGGAAGATGAACGGAAAGCCGAGGACGTTGTTGACCTGGTTGGGATAGTCGGAGCGTCCAGTGCCCATGATCACGTCGTCGCGGGTCTGGTGGGCGAGATCCGGGTGAATCTCCGGATCCGGATTGGAGCAGGCGAAGACGATCGGGTTGGCCGCCATCGTCTTGAGCTGCTCCGGCGAGAGCAGATCCGGCCCCGAGAGGCCGACGAAAACGTCGGCGCCGTCGATGGCGTCATCCAACGTGCGCAGCTCGGTCGCCGTGGCGAACTGGGCCTTGTAGTCGTTGAGGTCGTCGCGACCGCTGTGAATCACGCCCTTGCGGTCGAGCATGTAGAGATTCTCGGCGCGAGCACCGCACTCGATCAGTAGCTTCATGCAGGCGATCGCCGCCGAGCCCGCCCCCAGGCAGACGATGCGCGCCGACTCCAGCCGTTTACCGGCAATGTCCAGCGCGTTGAGCAGCCCCGCGGCGGTGACGATCGCCGTGCCGTGCTGATCGTCGTGAAAGACCGGGATATTGCAGCGCGACTTCAACGCGGCTTCGATCTCGAAGCACTCCGGCGCCTTGATGTCCTCGAGATTGATACCGCCCCAGGTGTTGGCGATGTTCGCCACGGTATCGATGAAGGCCTGCGGGGAGTCTGCTTCGACTTCGATGTCGACGGCGTTGATGCCGGCGAAACGCTTGAACAACACCCCCTTGCCTTCCATTACCGGCTTGCTCGCCAGCGGCCCGAGATTACCCAGCCCCAGAATGGCGCTGCCGTCGGATACGACGGCGACGAGATTGCCCTTGCCGGTGTAGCGATAGGCGTTTTCCGGATCGGCGGCGATTTCGCGGCACGGTTCGGCCACGCCCGGGCTGTAGGCCAGGGCGAGGTGCTTGGCGGTTTCCGTGGGCTTGGTGATCTCCACCGAGAGTTTTCCGGGGATCGGCTTGGCGTGGTAGTCGAGCGCCGCCTGTCGCTTGTCGTCACTCATTTGATGATGTCCGTATTGGGCAGAAGTGCGACCAAGCCTATAGAAAAACCCCTACCCTCACAATCTTACGACTTGTTCGCTTTTAACGATTTTTAATCGCCCGTTTGAAACTTTTGGAGCCATTTGGCAACACTTATACATGTCTTCTCGAGCATAACGCTTTGCTTATCGCTGCCGCTCGCTAGAGATGCCACGCCGAACGACGGGCACAAAAAAGCCCGCCATGATGGCGGGCTTTCCGATCGACGCTCGATGGCGTCGATAGTCAGGCTCAGTTGCTGCGAACGGCACCGAAGCGCTTGTTGAAGCGCTCGACGCGGCCACCAGTGGTCGCCTGCTTCTGCTTGCCGGTGTAGAACGGGTGGCACTGCGAGCAGACGTCGAGATCGAAGCCGTGGTTCGCCGTGGTGCCGACCGAGTGGGTCGCGCCACAGGAACAGGTCGCCGTGACTTTGTTGTACTCAGGATGGATAGCCTGTTTCATCGTGAAGCCTCGCTTTGCGGTGTACCGCCACCTGATCGTCTGCCAGGCACCGTACACGGATTAGGAAGTAGCGGTTAACTCCCGCGGGACCGGCACGCCTAGAATCCCGAAGTCGTCGTCATGAGCGTATAATTCGCTCGCGCCGTCAGCGATACCGATCATCGCGATCGCTGAAAACCCCGGATAAAAGACGCATCCTACGTCGGAAGGCGCGATATTTTAGCAGCATTCTCCATGGAGGCCAATTGGCTGATACTCAGGCCCCCACGGGCGCCACGCAGACCGAACCGCGTGTCTTGCGTGTCGCCGTTCCCACGCCGCTGCGCCGGCTCTTCGACTACCGCACCGGCTCGGGCCGTCCCGCCGGCGGCTGGCGACCCGGCCTGCGCGTCAAGGTGCCGTTCGGTCGCCGCGAACTGGTCGGCATCGTGGTCGAGTGCGTGACGCAAAGCGAACTCCCCGTGGCGCAGCTCAAGCCGATCGTCGCCTGCCTGGATGACGAGCCCTTGCCGGCAGACTGGCTCTGGCTATGCACCTTCACTGCCCGCTACTACCAGCACTCGCCGGGGGACACCTTCCAGCACGCCATGCCCGGCCCCCTGCGCCAGGGTCGGCCACTGGAGGCACGTACCCGCGAGCGCTGGCATCTCGCGACCGACTCGGCGCAGGCGATTTCGACGCTCGGGCGGGCGCCGAAACAGCAGGCGCTGATCGAGCTGCTCGCGCAGCACCGTCACGGGTTGGTGACCTCGGCGATCACGGCCCAGGGTTTCACCCGAGCCCAGCTGCAGAGCCTGCTCGACAAGGCCCTGATTCGCCGCAGCGAGGAGCCGCTCACCGCCGCCCCTGCCTCGGCAGGACCGCTGCTCGCCGAGCCGTCGCTATCGCTCAACCGCGAGCAGGCACAGGCGCTGGCGGTCCTGCACGAGGGACTGGATCGTTTCCATCCCTGCCTGCTCCATGGCGTCACCGGCAGTGGCAAGACCGAGGTTTACCTGCAGCTGATCGAGAGCGTCTTGAGCCAGGGCCGGCAGGCGCTGGTCCTGGTGCCGGAGATCGGTCTGACGCCGCAGACGCTGTCGCGCTTTCGCAAACGCTTTCGCGCCCCGGTGGTCGCGCTGCACTCGGGGCTCACCGACCTCGAGCGCCTGGACGCCTGGGAAGCGGCGCGTAGCGGCCGCGCTCCCATCGTCATCGGCACTCGCTCGGCGATCTTCACGCCTCTGGCCCGCCCCGGGGTGATCATCGTCGACGAGGAGCACGACGGCTCCTTCAAGCAGCAGGACGGGCTTCGCTATCACGCCCGGGACCTGGCCATCGCCCGCGCTCATCGCGAAGGGATTCCCATCCTGCTGGGCAGCGCCACCCCGTCACTGGAAAGCCTCGCCCAGGCCCGCAGCGGTCGCTACCGCCATCTGCGCCTGACCCAGCGACCCAGTCGCCACGCCCCGGCCAAGCTCGAACTCGTCGACCTGCGCGGACGAATGCGCCAGGGCGGTCTGATCCCGCCGGTAATCGACGGCATCCGCCAGGCGCTCGCCGCCGGCGGGCAGGTGCTGGTGTTCATCAATCGTCGAGGTTTCGCCCCCACCCTCGCCTGCCACCAGTGTGGCTGGATCGCCGAGTGCCGCCACTGCGACGCCCGCATGACGCTCCACCGTCAACCACCGCGCCTGGTCTGTCATCACTGCGAACATCAGACGCTGCAGCCCGACGCCTGCCCCACCTGCGACAGCGCCGATCTGCGCCCGCTCGGCGCCGGCACCGAGCGCACCGAAGAGACACTCTCGACACTATTTCCCGACGTGCCGATTCATCGTGTGGATCGCGACAGCACCCGGCGCAAGGAGGCGTTCGATCAGGTACTCGGCGAGATTCGTCGTGGCGAACCGAGCCTGCTGGTGGGCACCCAGATGCTCGCCAAGGGCCACCACCTGCCCCACGTCACGCTGGTCGTCGTGGTCAACGCCGATGCCGGTCTCTACGCCAGCGACTTCCGCGCACTCGAGCACAGCGCCCAGCTGCTGGTGCAGGTCGCCGGGCGCGCCGGCCGCGCCGATCGCGCCGGCCGCGTACTGGTGCAGACGCTGCACCCGGACGACCCCAACCTGCGACTGCTGGCGGATAGCGGCTTTGACGCGCTCGCCTATCAGCTGCTCGAGGAGCGCCGGCTGGCGATGCTGCCGCCGTTTCGCCGCCTGGCCCTGGTCCGCTTCGAAGCCCCGCGTGAGGGTGACGCCACCGCCGAGGCGGAGGCCGCCGGCGACGCGCTGCGGGCCTGGCTCGAAGAACGCCGGGAGAGCGGGCAAGCGCTCGACGTCCACTGTCTCGGCCCGGTCCCCGCCCCCATGGAACGGCGCCAGAATCGCTACCATCTGCAGCTACTGCTCTCCGCCGACAAACGCAGCGAGCTTCACGAGGCGAGCGCCTGGCTGGTGGCCTACCTGGAACAGCACGCCTCGCGTCGAGTTCGCTGGTCGCTGGACGTGGACCCGGTGACGCTGATCTGAGCGCCCCGGTTCGAGCGGCTTCGCTCGGGGCGCGTGGCCCCCGCCGAAACTCGGCGCTGACGCACGCGTCGCGACAGGGTTTAAAGCCATGCGCCAATCACTGATAATGAGCGCCTTCTGCGGTGCCGAGATATCCGTTCGACGGCGTCCCACTCCCATGAATCACCGCGCCGATCGCGGGCGAGCGCCCGTCCACTCCCGGCCCTTGAGACCCAATCAGGCAATGAAAGAGACGATCACCGAACTGCTGCACGCCGCCGTCGCCGAGCTCAAGAGCTCGGGCGAACTGCCGGCCGACGTCGACCCCGCGATCAAGGTCGAACCGACCCGCGACAAGGCCCACGGCGACTACGCGAGCAATCTGGCGCTGATGCTGGCCAAGCCCGCCGGCGCCAAGCCGCGCGACCTGGCCGAGCGACTCATTGCCGCCCTGCCGGAAAGTGCCGCCGTGAGTCGCACCGAAATCGCCGGCCCCGGCTTCATCAACTTCTTCGCCGCCACCGACGCCATTGCCAGCATCGTCGGCGACATCATCGACTCCGGCGACGTCTTCGGTCGCAGCATGATCGGCGGCGGTGAGAAGGTGCAGGTCGAGTTCGTCTCTGCCAACCCCACCGGCCCGCTGCACGTGGGCCACGGACGCGGTGCGGCCATCGGCGACTGCCTCTGCCGACTGCTCGAGGCGACCGGCTTCGATGTCACCGCGGAGTTCTACTACAACGACGCCGGCGCGCAGATCAACAACCTGATGCGCTCGGTGAAGGCGCGTGCCCACGGCCTCACCCCCGACGATGCCGAGTGGCCGGAAGACGGCTACCGCGGCGACTACATCAAGGACGTCGCCGACGCCTATCTCGCCGGCGAAAAGGTGACCGCCGACGACCGCGAAGTCATCGCCGAGGCGGACCCGGAGAACGACGAGGCGATCCGCGACTTCGCCGTGGCCTATCTGCGCCGCGAACAGGATCTCGATCTCAAGGCGTTCGGGGTCGAGTTCGACGTCTATTTCCTCGAATCCTCCCTCTACGCCGAGGGCCGAGTCGAAGAGACCGTGGCCGAACTGATCAAGAAGGGCCACACCTACGAGGCCGACGGCGCGCTCTGGCTGCGCACGACCGACTTCGGGGACGACAAGGACCGCGTCATGCGCAAGACGGATGGCGACTACACCTACTTCGTGCCCGACGTCGCCTATCACTACAACAAGTGGCAGCGCGGCTTCACCACGGTGATCGACGAGCAGGGAGCGGATCATCACTCGACCGTCACCCGCGTGCGCGCCGGCCTGCAGGCGCTGGAGACCGGCATTCCCCAGGGCTGGCCGGACTATGTGCTCCACCAGATGGTGCTGGTCACCCGCTCCGGCGTGGAGATCAAGCTCTCCAAGCGGGCCGGCAGCTACGTCACCCTGCGCGACCTGATCGACGAAGTGGGCCGCGACGCCACGCGCTACTTCCTCGCCGCCCGCCGCGCTGACTCGCAGCTCACCTTCGACATCGACCTCGCGCGCGCCCAGACCAACGAGAACCCGGTCTACTACATCCAGTACGCCCACGCCCGGGTCTGCAGCGTGCTGCGCAAGGCCGAGAGCGAAGAGCGGCCCTTCGACCACACCGTGGCGATGGCCAATCTCTCGCGTCTCGACGCCGAGCAGGAGAAGGCGTTGATGAACCGTCTCGCCCGCTATCCGGAAACGGTCGCCCGCGCCGCCCGTGCGCGGGAAGTTCACCAGATCGCACAGTATCTGATCGATCTGGCGAGCGATTTCCACACCTGTTACAACGCCCAGAAGGTCATGGTCGACGATGCCGAGCTGCGCAACGCGCGCCTGGCACTGGGTCTGGCGACTCGCCAGGTCATCAGCAATGGACTGTCGCTTCTCGGCGTCAGCGCCCCGGAGGAGATGTAATCGATGGCACGCCGTCCCGCTCAGAGTCAACGCCCGCCCCAGAAGGGGGCGACCACCAAGCCACGCCAGCGCAGCACTGCCAAACGCGATGGCGGCGGCGGGGGCGGTTTCGCCGGCATTCCGGGCTGGCTCTGGGCGATCGCCGGCCTGATCGGCGGCTTCTTCCTGTCGCAGTACCTCGACCGCTCGTCGCCGGAGCCGGTGGCGGCGGTGGTCCCCAAACCGACCGCCAGCCAGCCGGCGTCCAGCGAGTCGAGCCCGGCCACTAGCGGGGATGACGCAACCGATGACAGCCCTCGCGAATCGGCGCCCGCGCAGCCGGCAACGCCGACCTTCGAGTTCTACACCCTGCTGCCGGAGACCGAAGTGATCGCCCCCGGCGGCGAGGGCGTTTCCGAACCCGAAACGCCTCCCGCCCCGGAAACGGCTGCCGACGATGCGGCCAACCAGACCCAGCAGCCCAAGGCGACCGGGCGCTACATGCTCCAGGCCGCGTCGTTTCGCGAGATCGACGACGCCGAGCGCCTCGCCAACCGACTCAAGGACTTCGGCCTGCTGGCCAAGATCACCGACGTGCGCGCCAACGGCAATCAGCTCTGGCACCGCGTTCAGGTCGGTCCCTACGAGGACACCCGCGAGCTCTCTCGCGCCCAGGATCTGATGATGACCCAGGGCATCGAACCGCTGATGATCCGCCTGCAGAACTGAAAGCTAGCCACGGGGCCGCCCGCCCGGGCGGCCCTTACCCTTCCCCCTCTCTCGCGCCTGCCCGTTCCGCTAGCGGTTCTGCCACCCGCTGACCGCCCGCGACGCCGACGATCGACGCGCTCGCTTGCCGTGCGCGCTCTCGCCGCACGCCGATACCCGCATCCCCCTCGCCGCAGACGACGGCTTGATTTCCGGCTTGCCGCCCGCATATGCAAAGTCATGTCGCATCGCGGCGCTCGCCGAGCCCGTCGCGATCGTACCCGTTTCTACAGTCGTCGTCGGTTTCCAGGCGACGAGTCATTGGGAGTGACTGCATGACCACTATCGTATCCGTGCGCCGCGGCGAGCAGGTCGCGCTGGCGGGAGACGGCCAGGTGTCTCTGGGCAACACGGTAATGAAGGGCAACGCCAGCAAGGTACGGCGGCTTTATCGCGGCCAGGTTCTGGCCGGCTTCGCAGGCGGCACCGCCGACGCCTTCACCCTGTTCGAACGCTTCGAAGCGCAGCTCGAGAAATACCAGGGCCATCTGACCAAGGCCGCCGTGGAGCTGGCGAAAGAGTGGCGTACCGACCGCGCCCTGCGCCGCCTCGAGGCGATGCTCGCCGTCGCCGACAAGACGGCGTCGCTGATCATCACCGGCAACGGCGATGTCGTCGAACCCGAGCGTGGCATCATCGCCATCGGCTCCGGCGGTCACTTCGCCCAGGCCTCCGCCCGGGCGCTGCTCGAGAATACCGAACTCGGCCCGCGCGAGATCACCGAGAAGTCCCTCAACATCGCCGCCGACATCTGCGTCTTCACCAATCACCAGATCACGCTCGAAGAGCTGTGACGAGAGCGAGAGCCATGTCTCAGGAAACCTCCAACGCCCAGCCGGCACTGCCGTCGAGCCAGAATCAGACCGCCATGACGCCGCGCGAGATCGTTCACTCGCTGGATCAGTACATCATCGGCCAGCACGACGCCAAACGCGCCGTGGCGGTCGCCCTGCGCAACCGTTGGCGCCGCATGCGCCTCGACGAGGAGCTGCGCAGTGAGATCGTGCCCAAGAACATCCTGATGATCGGCCCCACCGGCGTCGGCAAGACCGAAATCGCCCGCCGTCTGGCGAAGCTCGCCGGGGCGCCGTTCCTCAAGATCGAGGCGACCAAGTTCACCGAGGTGGGCTACGTCGGTCGTGACGTCGAATCCATCGTGCGCGATCTGATGGAGATGGCGATCAAGATGGTGCGCGAGCAGGCCAAGGCGGAAGTCCGCGTAAAGGCCGAAGATGCCGCCGAGGAGCGGATTCTCGACGCGCTGCTTCCTCGCCCTCGCGGCAGCGAGTACGACGCCGGTCGTGACGACTCCACCACGCGTCAGACCTTCCGCAAGAAGCTTCGCGAAGGCCAGCTCGATGACAAGGAGATCGACATCGAGGTGACGCCGGCGAGCCAGGGCATGGACATCATGACCCCGCCGGGCATGGAGGAGATGACCAACCAGCTCCAGAGCATGTTCGCCAACATGGGCAAGCAGAAGTCCGAGAGCCGTCGCGTCACGGTCAAGGACGCCTGGAAGCTGCTGCAGGACGAGGAAGCCGCCAAGCTGGTCAATGAAGAGGAGATCAAGCAGCGCGCGCTGGAGTCGGTCGAGCAGAACGGCATCGTCTTCATCGACGAGATCGACAAGGTCGCCAAGCGCGGCGAATCCGGCGGCAGCGGCGGCGGCGACGTGTCCCGCGAGGGCGTGCAGCGCGATCTGTTGCCGCTGATCGAGGGCTCCACCGTCTCCACCAAGCACGGCATGGTGCGTACCGATCACATCCTGTTCGTCGCTTCCGGCGCGTTCCACGTCTCCAAGCCGTCGGATCTGATTCCGGAGCTGCAGGGCCGTCTACCGATTCGCGTCGAACTCACCGCGCTTTCACCGAACGATTTCGAGCGCATCCTGACCGAGCCGTCGGCGGCACTGACCAAGCAGTATCAGGCGCTACTGGCGACCGAGGGGCTCGACGTGCAGTTCACCGAAGAAGGGATCTCGCGCATCGCCCAGATCGCCTGGCAGGTGAACGACGGCACCGAGAACATCGGCGCACGCCGCCTGCACACGGTGATGGAGCGTCTGCTCGAGGAGGCCTCCTACCAGGGCGGCGATTTCGAGAGCCCGCTGGTCGTCGACGCCGACTACGTCAACTCGCAGCTCGGTGAACTAGCGGTCGACGAGGATCTCTCGCGCTACATCCTGTAAGCCGAAAGGTTCATCCATCGTCTCGAGTGAAAACAGCGGCCCCGGCCGCTGTTTTCTTTTGTGGCGACCCTGCATGATCGCTACTCTCGAACGTCGCCCCTTCTCCATTGGCTCGACAGCAGGAGTCCGACATGAGCGCCCCCGTCCCCAACCGCGTCCATTACCACAAGCAGCAGCGAACGCTCGAGCTCGGCTACCCCGGCGGCGAGACGTTCCAGCTGCCGATCGAGCTCTTGCGCGTCTACTCCCCCTCCGCCGAGGTTCGCGGCCACCGCCCCGGCGACGAGGTGCTGCAAACCGGCAAGCGTCACGTGGGCCTGCTCGACATCTCCCAGACCGGACGCTATGCGCTGAAGCTCCACTTCGACGACGGTCACGACACCGGCCTGTATACCTGGGAGTATCTCTACGACATGGCGTGCCACCAGGAAACCTGGTGGGCGGACTATCTGGCACGGCTCGAACGTGCCGGCGCCTCCCGCGAGCCGAGCGGCATTCAGATTCACGAGGTCTGATCCTCGCCGGCGCTTGTGCCGGACGCGCCGTCGCCGGCCCGGCGCGCGCAGACAAGGTCACGGCCAAACGCTACAATGCCAGCGCGATTCGCGTTCGCGAACCGATCGATCAATCCGTCGACAGCGTCACCCGGGAGAGCAGCACATGGATAAGCGCACGACCGACTTCGGCTACGAGCAGGTCGCGGTCGAAGAAAAGGCCGCCCGCGTGGCCGATGTCTTTCACTCGGTGGCAGCTCGTTACGACGTGATGAACGATCTGATGTCGTTCGGCATTCATCGGGTCTGGAAGCAGATCACCCTCGAGCGCAGTGGCGTACGCGCCGGTCATCGCGTCCTCGATATTGCCGGCGGCACCGGCGATCTGACCCGACAGTTCGCCAAACGCGTCGGCCCCAAGGGGCAGGTGATCCTCGCCGACATCAACGAGTCGATGCTCCGCGTGGGCCGCGACAAGCTGATCGACAACGGCGTCGGCGACAACGTGCGCTACGTCCAGGCCAACGCCGAAGCCCTGCCCTTCCCGGACAACAGTTTCAACTGCATCACCATCGCCTTCGGCCTGCGCAACGTCACCGACAAGAACGCGGCGCTTCGTTCGATGGCTCGCGTGCTCAAGCCCGGCGGGCGCCTGCTGGTGCTCGAGTTCTCCAAACCCAACAACGTCGTACTCTCCAAGGCGTATGACGAATACTCCTTCCGCGTCCTGCCGCGGGTCGGTCAGTTCGTCGCCGGCGATGCCGACAGCTATCGCTACCTGGCCGAGTCGATCCGTATGCATCCCGACCAGGAAACGCTCAAGGGCATGATGCAGGCAGCCGGTCTGGAACGGGTGGAGTACACCAACATGACCGGTGGTATCGTCGCGCTTCATCGCGGCATCAAACTCTAGGGTGGCCGGCGTGCTGGATACCTTCGCTCTGGTCGCGCTCGAGCGCGCGTTGACCCGCCTGCTCGCACGCGATCCTGCCACGCCGGCACGGCTCGACAAGCTCGCCGGCAAGACGCTGCGCGTCGAGATCGAGCCGACCGACATCGCGGTGCGCGTTGCCTTCCACGAGACGGGTCTCACGCTGATGCGGATTCGCGATTGGCAAGGCGAAGACGACCTTCGCGTCACGCTGACCCAGACGGCCGTAGAGCGACTCGTCGCCGGCGACTCTCTCGAGCGACTGCTGTTCAGCGGCACGCTGCCGGTTGCCGGCGACACCGGCCTGCTTCCGGCCGTCCAGGCGCTCTTCCTGGATCTCGATCTCGACTGGGAAGGCGCGCTGGCCGGCGGTATCGGTAACGATGGCGCCCACGCCGCCACGCTTACCGTACGCAACCTGACGCGCCAGGCCCGTACGCTGGGGGATTCGTTCCAGCACGACGTGCGTGAATACCTCTTCGAGGAGAGCCGCTGGCTGCCGGGGCAGGATCAGCTCGAGGTCGCTCGCGATCAGCTCGGCGAGCTCCGGCAGCGCCTCGATCGTGTGGAAGCCCGGGTCAACCGGCTCGCGCGCGCTAGCCGCCCGAGCGATCGAACGCAGGAGCCGCGCTCATGAGCCTGCGCCTGTTGCGTATCGGCTGGACGGTCGCCCGTTACCGGCTCGACAGCCTGGTACCGCTCGAACGTCTGCCGCCCGTCCTGCGCTGGCTCTGGCGCTTCTCCCCGGTCAGGCTCATTCCCACCGGCAGCCACTCCCGCGGCGAGCGGCTTCGTATCGCGCTGGAATCCCTGGGCCCGATCTTCGTCAAGTTCGGACAGATGCTCTCGACGCGGCGCGATCTGCTACCGCCCGACATCGCCGACGAGCTCAAGCGCCTGCAGGATCAGGTGCCACCCTTCCCCAGCGATATCGCCAAGGCCACGGTGGAACGCGAGCTAGGCATGAGCGTCGAGCAGGCGTTCGCCCATTTCGAAGCCGAGCCGCTGGCCTCGGCGTCGATCGCGCAGGTGCATGCCGCCGAGCTTCACAGCGGCGAGCAGGTCGTGGTCAAGATCATTCGTCCGGGTATCGAGCGCACCATGCGCGAGGACATCGGGCTGCTCTATACCGTCGCTCGGCTGATGCGCCGGGTACCGGAGGCGCGCCGACTGCGCCCGGTCGAGGTGGTTCAGGACTACGAAGCGACGCTTTTCGATGAGCTCGACCTCAACAAGGAGGCGGCCAACACCTCCCAGCTCAAGCGCAATTTCAAGGACTCGCCGCTGCTCTACGTGCCGAGCATCGACTGGTCCCTGACGCACCGCCAGGTGATGGCGCAGGAGCGCATCGACGGCATTCCGGTCGCCGATATCGAGGCGCTCAAGGCCCACGGCATCAACCTGAAGAAACTCGCCGAGCGCGGTGTGGAGATATTCTTCACCCAGGTGTTCCGCGACAACTTCTTCCACGCCGACATGCACCCGGGCAACATCTTCGTCTCTCGTGACAACCCGGAAGATCCGCAGTACATCGCCATCGACTGCGGTATCGTCGGCAGCCTCACGCGAGAGGATCAGGACTATCTGGCGCGTAACCTGCTCGCCTTCTTTCATCAGGACTATTACGAAGTGGCGGTGCTGCACATCGAGTCCGGCTGGGTGGGCGAAGGGACGCGAGCCAACGAATTCGCCTCGGCGATTCGCGCCGTGTGTGAGCCCATTCTGGAAAAGCCGCTGAAGGATATCTCCTTCGGTCAGGTACTGCTGGGGCTGTTCCAGACCGCACGGCGTTTCAACATGGAAGTGCAGCCGCAGCTGGTGCTCTTGCAGAAAACGCTGCTCAACATCGAAGGCCTGGGGCGTCAGCTCTACCCCGACCTGGACCTCTGGAGCACCGCGCGTCCCTATCTCGAAACCTGGATGCGCGAGCGCGCCGGGCCGCAGGGGTTCTGGCGCTCGCTCAAGAAGCACGCCCCGGAGCTCTCTCATCAGCTGCCGGAGCTGCCCGTGCTGGCGCACCAGATGCTGGCCGGCCACAAGGATCGTCAGCGCCAGCAGCGACGTCAGACCGACGCGCTCGCCAGCCTGCAGTCGCGGGTCGAGAACGCCAGCGGCCGGGCGCGGCGCCTGCGTGTCGGTGCGGTCGTGCTGGCACTGGCGCTGGCCTGGCAGCCACTGCTGGCGTGGGCGCAGCAGCAACCCTGGCCGGTTCTCGTCGCCGCCGGCCTCGGCATACTGCTCCTTGCCTGGCGCTGAGTGTATGATGGCCCGCGAGCGTCACCGCCCGATGCACTCGGCCTCTTTCAACGTTCAACGACGACCCGCGAGCTACAGGAATTTCCGTCATGAGTGATACGCTCGAGCGACTGACCGACATCCTCGAATCCCGGCGCTCGGCCGACCCCGACAGCTCCTACGTTGCCGGGCTCCACCACCGCGGACTCAACAAGATTCTGGAGAAGGTGGGAGAAGAGGCGACCGAGACGCTGCTTGCCGCCAAGGACGTCAAGGCGGATGATGCCGAAAGCCGTCAGGCTCTGATCGGCGAGGTCGCCGACCTCTGGTTCCACAGCCTGGTCATGCTGTCGCATCTCGACATCGACCATCGCGAGATTCTCGACGAGCTGGCACGCCGCTTCGGTGTCTCCGGTCTCGACGAAAAAGCGTCTCGCCCACAGTCCTCTTGAATCGACATCAACCCGTTTAAGCCAAACATCGCGTCACGACGCTAGCGCAAGGAGAACGTCATGCTGGGTGGTATCAGTATTTGGCAGCTACTCATCGTCCTCGGAATCATCATCCTGATCTTCGGCACCAAGAAGCTGCGCAACGTCGGCGGCGACCTGGGTGGCGCGGTCAAGGGCTTCAAGAAGGCCATGGATGACGACGACAAGGACAAACACGACGACACCCCGCAGGGTCGAATCGATCAGTCGCGTAACGAGTCGACGGACAGCCAGTTCGACGCGCACGACGACGCCAAGTCGACGTCCGACGACAAGACCGGACGACAGTAACCGGCAATGTTCGATATCGGCTTTTTCGAGCTGCTGCTCATCGGCATCGTCGGCCTGCTGATACTCGGCCCCGAGCGGCTGCCCGTGGCGGCGCGTACGGCGGGGCTCTGGATCGGCAAGATCCGGCGCAGCGTCAACAACGTGCAGCGGGAGATCACGGCTCAGCTCGAGGCCGAGGAGCTGCGCCAGAAGGTCGCCGAACAGCAGAAGAAACTCGATGACGGCGTGAATCAGGTGCGCCGCGGTGTCGAGAGCACGCTCTCCTCGCCCGCATCCGGAAGCCGACGCAGCGAAGAGACGCCGACGAGCGAAACGCCGACGAGCGAAACGCCGACGAGCGAAGCACCGCCGCGCGAAGCACCGCCGCGCGAAGCATCGTCGACTGAAACCTTGACGCTCCAGGAGAGGGTGGAGAGAGACGCTGCCATCGACGCGGCATCCACCGGGTCGTCGATCCCTCAACCGACCAGTGGCACCGACCGTCACGCATCGGATGCCGAATCACCGACCGAGGACAAGGAACCCCGTGACCGATGAGTGACGCACCCCGCCAGCCGGAAGAAGAGCAGGCGCAGGCGCCGCTGATCGAGCATCTGATCGAACTGCGTTCGCGGCTGTTGAAGGCGGTGATCGTGGTCGTCGTGATCTTCGCCGGACTCTACGTCTTCTCCAACGAGATCTATCGCTTCGTCGCCGACCCGCTGGTGGCCCTGCTGCCGCCGGGCTCGCAGATGATCGCCACCGAAGTGACGTCGCCGTTTCTGGCGCCGTTCAAGCTGACCATGGTGGTGGCGGTCTTTGCCGCAATTCCCATGATTCTGTACCAGGCGTGGGCGTTCATCGCCCCTGGGCTCTACAAGCACGAGAAAGCCATCGCGTTTCCGCTGCTCGCCTCGAGCATCCTGCTCTTCTACGGCGGTGCGGCGTTCGCCTACTACGTGGTCTTCCCGCTACTGTTCAGCTTTTTCGTCCACACCGGGCCGCAGGACGTGACGGTGATGACGGACATCAACGCCTATCTCAATTTCGTCCTCAAGATGTTCTTCGCCTTCGGCGTGGCGTTCGAGATCCCCATCGCGACGTTTCTGGTGATATGGACCGGCATCACGGACGTCAAGAGTCTCGGCAAGAAGCGGCCCTACGTCATTCTGGTCTGCTTCATCATCGGCATGGTGCTGACACCGCCGGACGTCATTTCGCAGAGCCTGCTGGCAGTACCCATGTGGCTGCTGTTCGAGGTCGGCATCATCTTCGGGCGCCTGGTGCGTCGCCGCCCCGAGCTACGAGAGGCGGACTGAAACGCGCCCGGGCCGACGCTTGCGTCGGCCCGGGCGCGGCCCCGCGAGCCGATCGGCGTCACGCAGCGACCGTCGCTCGGCCGAATCGCCATTCGCCGCGGGCCGAACCGTCTACCTGCGACCCTCCCCCTCAGGCCCCGTGACGATAGCGTTGCTATACTGGGTCGTCGTCACTGTCACCCCATTGTCATACCACGCTGATAGCTTTGCCGTCGGCGTTTCGGGCGCGCTCAAACCGCCCCGTCGCTTCGTGGAGATTCTCATGCGTCATTCTCTCTCTCGTCAGTATCCTGCCACTCGCCTGCGCCGACTGCGCAAGAGCGATTTCTCGCGCCGCCTGGCTCGGGAATCGGCGCTGACGACGGACGATCTGATCCTGCCGGTATTCGTGCTCGACGGCGAGAAGCGCCGGGAGCCGATCGCCTCGATGCCCGGCGTCGAGCGCCTCTCCATCGACGAGCTGCTGCGGGAAGCCGAAGAGATCTGCGAGCTGGGCATTCCGGCGATCGACCTCTTCCCCTACACGCCCGCCGAGAAAAAGACCGCCGACGGGGCAGAGGCGTGGAACCCGGACGGTACGATCCAGCGAGCGATTCGCGCACTCCGCGAACGCTTCCCCGAACTCGGCATCATCACCGACGTGGCCCTCGACCCCTACACCACGCACGGTCAGGACGGCGTCCCCGACGAGAACGGCTATCTGGTCAACGACCGCACCATCGAGGCGTTGATCAAGCAGGCGCTTTCCCACGCCGAGGCCGGCGCCCACGTCATTTCGCCGTCGGACATGATGGACGGTCGTATCGGCGAAATTCGTCGGACCTTCGAACGCGAGGGGCTTCACGAGACGCAGATCATGGCGTACTCGGCCAAGTATGCGTCGAAATATTACGGGCCGTTTCGCGACGCGATCGGCTCGAGTGCCAATCTCGGCCAGGCGGACAAGTTCAGCTATCAGATGGACCCGGCCAACACCAACGAGGCGCTGCACGAGACCGCCCTCGACATCCAGGAGGGTGCCGACATGGTAATGGTCAAGCCCGGCATGCCCTACCTCGATGTCGTACAGCGGGTCAAAGAGTCGTTCGGTGTTCCCACGTTCGCCTATCAGGTGAGCGGCGAGTACGCGATGCACATGGCTGCCTTCGAGAAAGGCTGGCTCGATGCCGACAGCGTCATTCTCGAATCCCTCACCTGTTTCAAGCGCGCCGGTGCCGACGGCATTCTCACCTACTTTGCCAAACGCGCCGCCCGGCTGCTCAACAACGCTTAAGCCCGCGGGCGTGTCCGCTCGCGAGGCAGGAGATACTTGCATGACCGATTCGGACGCGCCCGACAAGCCCTCTTCCTCAAAGACCGAGCGTACCGACGCGGCGATCGACGATCGCCGCGATACCGAGATACCCGAGGAGAGCAGCCCGCCGCTTCGCGTGAACCGTACCCGCAAGGGTATTCACGCCAAGGCGCCCCCCTCGCCCCATGCGGACCCGGCCGACCCCTCGCTCTACTTCAACCGCGAACTGTCGCACCTGCAGTTCAACATCCGGGTCCTCGAGCAGGCGCTGGATGCCTCGCATCCGCTGCTCGACCGCCTGATGTTCCTGCTGATCTTCTCGTCGAACCTCGACGAGTTCTTCGAGATTCGCGTGGCGGGTCTCAAGCGACAGCTCGCTCTCGGCCACAATGACGTCGGCGTCGACGGGTTGAGCCCGGCGCGGGCGCTGGACGCCATTTCGCGTATCGCCCACGAGCAGGTCGAGCGCCAGTACCGTGTCCTCAACGACACCCTGGTGCCGGCGCTGGAAGAGTACAGCATTCGGTTTCGTCGCCGTGCCCAGTGGACCCCGGAACAGGCGAGCTGGGTCGCCGAGTACTTCGCGACCGAGATCGCCCCGGTCATCAGCCCCATCGGTCTCGATCCGTCCCACCCCTTTCCACGGCTGGTGAACAAGAGCCTCAACTTCATCGTCGAACTCGACGGCGTCGACGCCTTCGGCCGTGAAGGCGGCATGGCGATCCTGCCGGCGCCGCGTTCGCTGCCGCGGGTGATCCGACTCCCCGACTGGCTCAGCGAAGAGGGCTTCACCGACTACGTCTTCCTGTCGTCGATGATCCACGCTCACGCGCACGAGGTGTTTCCGGGCATGGAGGTCGAGGGCTGCTATCAGTTCCGGCTGACCCGCAACGCCGATCTCTCGGTGGACCCGGAAGAAGTCTCCGATCTCGCCTCGGCGCTTCGCGGCGAGCTGCTAGCCCGACGTTACGGCAGCGGCGTGCGCCTGGAGGTCGCCGACAACTGTCCCGATCACCTGATCGAGTTCCTGCGACGCCAGTTCGAGCTCGGCGAAGCCGATCTCTACCGCGTCAACGGCCCGGTCAACCTGACGCGCATGATGGCGGTGCTTGGCGACGTGGATCGTCCCGAACTGCGCTACCGGCGCTTCTCGCCCGGCCTGCCGAAGTCGCTGCGCGGGGAGGTCGACCTCTTCGGCGTCATCGCCGATGGCGACGTGCTGTTGCACCATCCGTTCCAGTCCTTTGCTCCGGTCGAGGACCTGGTGCGCCAAGCGGCGAGAGACCCGGACGTCATGGCGATCAAGCAGACGCTTTATCGCACCAGCCCCGACTCCGCCCTGGTCGGCGCCCTCGTGGAGGCTGCCCGCGCCGGCAAGGAGGTCACCGTCGTCGTCGAGCTGCGTGCGCGCTTCGACGAAGCGGACAACCTGGCGCTCGCTTCTCGGCTACAGGAGGCGGGAGCGATCGTGATCTACGGCGTGATGGCGTACAAGACTCACGCCAAGCTGATCCATATCGTACGTCGCGAGGGAGGCACGCTTCGCCACTACGCCCATCTCGGCACCGGCAACTATCACGCCAAGACCGCCAAGCTCTACACCGACTACAGCCTGATGACGGCCAACGAGACGCTCTGCGAAGACGTCCATCGTGTCTTCCAGCAGCTCTCCGGCATGGGCAAGCCACGCAAGATCAACACCCTGCTGCATGCGCCCTTCACGCTGCACGACCGGCTCGTGGCGATGATCGACCGCGAAGCGAAGCTCGCCGAGGAGGGCAAGAAGGCGCGCCTGATCATCAAGTGCAACGCCATCACCGAACCCAAGCTGATTCGCGCGCTCTACCGCGCCTCTCAGGCCGGGGTGCGCTGCGACCTGATCATTCGCGGCATGTGCTGCTTGCGCCCCGGGGTACCCGGTATCTCCGAGAACATCCACGTCCGCTCGATCATCGGCCGCTTTCTCGAGCACACCCGGGTCTACTACTTCCATAACGGCGGCGCGCACGAGGTGTGGTGTTCGAGCGCCGACGCCATGGAGCGCAACATGTTCCACCGGGTCGAGACCTGTTTCCCGCTGCTCGACAAGAAGATCGCCCAGCAGGTGCGCAAGGATCTCGATACCTACCTGCTCGACAACTGTCAGAGCTGGATTCTCGATGCCGAGGGTCTCTACCACCTGCAGGAGAGCGGCGACGCCGAGCCGATCAGCGCGCAGGAGACCCTGCTCTACGCCTACGCCAATCAGGCCTGACGACCGCTCGAGACCGGCCCTCACGACACAGGCCCTTACGACGACGGGCGCCGCTGATGCGGCGCCCGTCGCGTGTCACGCCGGCGTGGTGCGAGGCTCGCTCCTCAGAGCCCGATCTCGCCGCCGTCTTCTTTCTGGATGACGACCGTTGCCGCCCGCGGGCGTACCTGCCCGCTCGTCTGTCGCGTGGCGTCCTGAGTCAGGTCGTCGGCGTCGGCCGGCCAGTTGCCCGGATGCTGGACGTTGATGAACAGCGCCGTCTTGTCCGGCGTGGCGAAGATACCGGTGATTTCACAGCCGTTGGGCCCGACCGCGAAGCGCTTCAAATACTGCTGATCGGCACTGTCGATCACCGCGCGATCCCCGTCGGCCAGCGATACCCCTCCCGGCACCACGGCGAGCACCTGATCGTTGGTGTAGTCGGCCACGTCGTTGCCGCTGTTGTCGGTCTCGATCCAGAGAATGCCCTGGCCGTCGCCTCGATCGTCGTACCACAGGCCGTCCGGACTCGCGAACTGATTGAGTTCGGTGAGGCCGGAGAAGTTGTCCGTGGCGCTGGCAGCGGCACCGAAGACGAAGACCTCCCACTCAAAGGTCGTCTCGGCGGGCATTGGCTCCCGCCAGCGGATGATCTGACCGCTCTCGTTGTCGGCGCGGGGATTGGCCGCGTTGGTCGGGGCGGTGGCATAGCCGGCGCCCAGGGCATCGATATCGTCGCCGCGGGTGAACGTCGCCCGCGTGCCTTCCGGTGTGCGGTCGCTGTTGTTGGTCAGCGTCATGTAGACCTCGCCGCTCACCGGATCGACGGCTCCCCACTCCGGACGGTCCATCGGGGTCGCGCCCATCAGGTCGGCCGCATCCGCGGTGTGGATGATGACGCCTGCCAGATCGTCGTCCGCCAGCTGCAGCGCCTGCGACAGACGACGGCCATCCTGTGTGGTGGCCTCCGGCGTCAGCGGCAGCCACTCCCCGGCGCCATCGGCATCGAAGCGCGCCGCGTAGAGCGTCCCTTCGTCGAGGTACTTGTCGCCGATCGCCAGGCGGTCGTAGTCGCTGCCGATTCGACTCGCATCGGCGGCGTCCCACGGCTCGCGCGAGACGAACTTGTAAATGTACTCATTGCGCGAGTCGTGCCCCGAGTAGAAGACGACCGGCTCGCCCTCGATCAGCTTGCCGGGCCAGCAGCCCTCGTGGCGGAAGCGCCCGAGATGCGTGCGCTTGACGGCTCGCGCCTGCGTGTAGGGGTCGATCTCGACGATATAGCCGTAGGTGCGCGGCTCGTTACGGTAGTCGTCGGCGGCCGAGGCGCCGCGCGGCGTGGCGTCGAAGCGGGCGAACTCGCCATCGACCTCGTCGGCGCTACCCGCGGCGGTCTCCCAGCCGTAGCGACCGCGACCGGTCTCGATCCCCAGGCGATCGTCGTCCGCTTCACGCCCCGTATTCTTGATGAAGACGGAGGGCCAGTTCTCTTCGCAGGTAAGGTAGGTGCCCCAGGGCGTGTAGCCGTTGGCGCAGTTGTTGTTGGTGCCGCGCGTCTGTGTCCCGTCTCTCGAATAGGCGGTGATCACGTAGTCGGTGCCGGCGACGGGACCGGCGAGCGTCATCGGCGTTGCCGTGGTAAAGCGACGGTTGTAGGGTGAATCGGCGACGTGACGCCAGCTACCGTCGTCTCCTTTCTGAACCCGAACCACCGTGACGCCGTGAGCGTTGACCTCGGTACGGACTTCGTCGGCCGGACGGTTGCCGTCGTCGGCGTTGGTCGGACCGCCCTGGGGCGCCCAGAGTGCATCTTGGTCGATGTATTCGTTGTTGAGCGCCAGCAGGAAATCCCGCGAGGCGGATGATTCACTCAGGGCGAAATTGTGCATGCCGTCGTGATGCATGCCGAGGCTTGCGGCCTGCTGCTCGGGGGTCATCCGCAGGTCCGAACGCCAGTCGCGGGCGCTGGCGTTGAGCGGCGTTCCCCACGGAACGAGCACCTGGGCGGTATAGCCTTCCGGCACGACGATGGCGTCGGTGCGCGAGCCGGCAATGGACTCGAACGCCAGTGCCAGGGGCGTTTTTTCCGGTGCCGTATCATTGTCGCGATCGACGTCGTCATCGCCGTCGCTGTCGCTGCACCCCGCCAGGCCGAATCCACTCAGTAGCCCCATGGCCGCCAGCCCGGCGCCCCCTCGCATGATGCTCCGGCGTGAAACGTGTCGCTCCAGCACCGAGGAGAACGGTTCGTTGCGGCTCGGGTTCAGCAGGCGATGATCTTCGATCTCTTTGCTCATGGTTCCTCGCTCATCCTGTCGTCAGCGGTCTTTTGGCCAGCGGGCGGAGTGCGTTGGGTCAGTCCCGAACGTCTTCACCCGCTGGCCCCGGCATTCGCCATCAACGCCCAGGTGCCCAGAGCCGGTACATCGCTTGCCGTCTCCCCTTCGCGCTGCATTGCCCTGCGGCGAACGTGGCAACGGTAGACGCCATCGGTGACAGGATGGTGACCAAAGGGAAGCGCTCGCTCTCACCATCATCAAAATGTCATGAAGTCGTCATTAAGATGCCCAGCCATACCGACAAGAGCACGGTGTTCCTCACCGGCAACGACACCTTCACGATCGTTTGATTAGGCCCCGTTTTGACCCACCGTCCCGCGACACCGAGCCATTCGAAGATCGATCTCCTGCGCCGCCGCCTGCTCCAGGGCATCGGGCTCACCTTGCCGCTCTCCATGGCGGGATGCGCGGGAATGACCGCACCGGGTCCCGGCCGATCGGCGCCCCAGGGCGCCAGCGTCGAGCTGCTGTATTACGCCGACACGCTGGATGCGCTCGCGCCGTCGATTCCGCCCGTCGCCGCGACCCGAATCGGGCCCTCGAGCCGCATGGGTCGCGCGCCCTGGGCTACCGGTGCCGGGATCTCGGCAATCGCCGGCGTCACGCCGCCGGATTTCTCGACCACGCCCCGAGCGGCGACGACCCGGCCGCTCGGCGGTTACGCGACCCTGGCCGCGCTGCTGGCGGATTGGCGCCAGCGCCTGGGTGAGCAGCGCTGCCTGACGCTCGAGAACGGCCAGTGCTGGAACGGTGCCGGCCTGGGGCATCTCTCCCAGGGCGATGGAGGCGTCGCCAGCAGTCAGCTTTTCGGCAGCGATGTTCGCGTCAGCAGCGAGGAGCGCGTGCTGTGGCCGGAGCGTGTCGAGGCGCTCTATCGGCGCTATGCGCGCCCCGTCCTGGGTCGATCCAACGAGAGCGCCACCGCGGCTGGCGTCGTGCCCGTCAGCTACTTCGAGCGCGGCGGGGCGCGTATCGGGGTGGTCGGCGCGACCGATCCCTACGCGGCGGACGAGTCGCGGCCGCTGGATGCGTGGTATCTCGCCATCGAGTCCGGCGTCGCCAAAGCGCGCGCGAGTGCCGATCTGGTCATCGTCCTGGCGGATACCGGGACCGGTCCGGGACTGTGGCTGGCGCAGCGTCTCGACCAGGCGGACCTGCTGCTCTGCGCCCGCGGCCAGGATTTCTGGCCCACCCTGGTGGAAGTCGATCAGGCGCACGGCGGGCGTCTGCCGGTCTGCTTTCCCGGTTCCCGCGGGATGGGCGCCTATCGTATTCAGGCGCGCTCGCAGGCGGGGCGATGGCAGTTCGAGGCCACCTTCCTGCCGGCGGAGGCCAAACAGCTATCCTCCGCGGCACAGACCCAGCGGCAGACGATGGCAACCGAGGTGGGCCGATGGCGGGCGCCCTATGCCGACTGGCTCGACCGCCCGGTGGGACGAGCGCCCGAGTGGCTCTGGCGTCGTGATGCCACCGGCGGCAGCTGGGACGCCCTCATTGCCGAGGCGCTCTCCGGCGGCGACCCGGGCACCCCCACTCTCTCGCCGGGCCTGCGCCACGACGTGGTCCTGCCCCCCGACGCGACGCTCACCCGAGACCACCTTTTGGCTCTCAGCGGCGGCCACGCGGCCCTCGTCTTCCCGGTCTCGCTCGATCACGCCGCATTGACCGGGCTACTCGAACGCGCCGCCGATCAGTGCTTCGGCACGCCGATCCTGCTCGACAACAGCGAGGACCTGCCGCGCCTAACCGGCGTCGACTGGACCTGTCGCTACGGCGCCGAGACCGGTCAACGCATCCAGCTGGCCGACGCCCCCCGCACCGACTTCGTCACGTGGAGCGCCCGGGCCCACCCCTCGAGTGGCGAACCGCTCTGGCAGCTCATGGAGCGCCATCTACAGCAGCGCGACACCCGCCCCCTGGCATCGCCGAATCGTCCGCGCATGCCGTTCGTCGAAGGGCATCCCGGCTGGCACCCCGAACTGCGCCTGGAAAGCTGATGCTGCGGTTCATGCCCCTTTCATCTTCCTGGCCGACAACGCTGGGGCGCTGGCTGCTCTGGTGCCTCGTCGCCTGGCTCGCAGCGCGCGTCATCGCAGGCTCGGCGCAGCTGATCTGGCAGTTGGCGCACCCGCCGGTCACCGCCGGCCATCAGGTCGCCTCGCCACCGCCGCACAGTCTACCGCCCACGGCGGATCGCGCCTGGTCGAGCTCGCCGGCGGAAACGACCACGACCGATCTGGCCCTGACGCAGCTACCGCTGAGCTTTCTGGGCATCGTGCGCGCGACACCGGTATCGCGTTCGCTGGTCATTCTGGACACCCCCGAGGGACAGCGCGTGCGTATGGCCGGCGAGGAGATCTTTTCGGACGTGGTGCTCGAGCGCATCACCGAGACGGGGCTGATCCTCGACAACCGAGGAACGCGGGAACGCCTCCCGTGGCCGCAGTCTGAAGCCGCTCACGACGGCATCTTCATCGTGGAGCAGCGGGTCGCGTCGCCCTCGCGCCGGATCGAGGCGAGATGGCCGGAGGTCGCGCTGCATCAGGCCTTCGGCGAGGACTATCGAACACGGCTGCTGGCTGAACCCCAGCGCTTCTCACCGCACCTTGCCGTGGTGCCCGTGGTAGAGAACGGGCGCCTGCAGGGCTATCGCCTGGCACCGGGCGATGACGCGACGCTCTTCGACGCTCTCCCGTTCGAGCGCGGCGACCTGATCACCGCCATCGGCGAGCGCCCGATCGCCGAGTTCTCGCCGGCCGACGTCGCCGGCGCCGTCGGCGACCTCCCCGTCTCGCTGCAGCTGGTTCGCAACGGCGCGCCCCTCATTCTGGTTCTGGAGCCTTCCTCATGACACTGCGCCCGCTGATCGGCCGCATTCTTCTAGCGGCGCTATTCGCCACGCTCGCCGCCCCCGTTCAGGCGCAGACGTCGGCGGAGGCATCGGACGCGCGCTATACGGTGGACTTCGACGACGTCAGTCTGCCCGACTTCATCCAGAGCATCGGCCGTATCACCGGGCGCGATTTCGTCATCGACCCGCGGGTTCGCGGCGAAATCAGCCTGACCAGCCAGCGCGCACTCACCGCCGATGAGCTCTACCGCGTGTTCCAGAACGAGCTCCAGGTCAACGGCTTCGCCACGGTCGCGCTCGCCGACGGCAGTGTGCGCGTCGTTCCCGACCAGGTCGCCCGGACCCAGCCGTTGCCGATCGGCGGCGGTGACGGCCAGTCCATCGCGACGCGCGTGATCGAGACCCAGTCTCTCGACGCGGCGACGCTATCGACGATCATCGAGCCGCTCGTCGACGCCCGCGTGGGCGCCGTTACCGCCTATCCCAACAGCAACCTGCTGGTCGTCACCGACTGGCAGGACAACCTGGATCGATTGACCCAGCTGGCGGCCCGGCTCGACAGCCGCCGCGACACCGCAGCCGAGGTCATTCCGGTGAACTACGCCGCCGCCGACGAGCTGGCGGAAACGCTCGACGGGGTGATGCAGGAGAACGGCAGCGCGACACGCATCGTCGCCAGCCCCAGCGGCCAGGGACTGGTCGCCTACGGACCGGCACGCGAGCGGGCGCGGCTGCGACGACTCGTCACCTCGCTGGACACTCCGACCAGCACCCAGACCAATACCCGCGTCGTCTACCTCAACCACGGCAGTGCCGAAGCGGTGGTCAACGTCCTGCGCAGTCTGCGCGACGGCGGCGACTTCGATACAGGCGTCTCCCGCGCCGCACTTGGAGCCTATGAAGCGCGTCCCGCGCTCGTCGGCGACGATCCGGTCGAGCAGGCGCGCCTGCGTTCGCCGAGCGGTACTGCCAGTGGCGGGGGCGGCGGTGAGGTCAGCTTCGCCGTCTATCCCGAAACCAACGCGCTGGTACTGACGGGGCCATCGAGTCGCCTCGACGCCGTCGAGGCGATCGTCAAACGGCTCGACGTGCGGCGCGCCCAGGTCGCCGTCGAGGCGATCATCGCCGAGATCAGCGAGAGTCGCGCCCGCGAGCTGGGCCTGCAGTGGCTCTTCGCCGACACCAGTGGCAGCGGTTCCGTACCGATCGGCAGCGTCAACTTCCCGGTGTCGGGCAATCCCGGCATCAATGACATCGCGGCGGCGGCGATCAACGACGACACCTCCGCACTCGGCAGCCTGCTCAGCGGTCTAGACGGCATCACCGCCGGAGTCGGTCGACTCAGCGACAGCGGTATCAGTTTTGCCGCGCTGCTCAACGCCCTGCGCAGCGATACCAGTACCAATCTGCTCTCGACGCCATCATTGATGACGCTCGACAACGCCGAGGCCTACATCCTGGTGGGTCAGGAAGTTCCCTTCGTCACCGGCTCCACCACGCTGGACAACGCCAATCCCTACCAGACGATCCAGCGCGAAGACGTGGGCATCAAGCTCAACATTCGCCCCAGCATCAGTGCCGACAACACCATCCGCATGGAGATCGGTCAGGAAGTGTCGTCGATCGCCAATAACGTCGATGCCAGCGACGTGGTCACCAACAAGCGCGAGATCGAGACCACCGTGGTGACCCAGGATGGCGGCATGGTCGTACTCGGTGGGCTGATCAGCAACAACACCAGCAGCACGCAGCAAAGCGTACCGCTGCTCGGCGACATTCCCCTGGTCGGCAATCTGTTTCGCTATACCAGCAACGAGAACGAGCGTCAGAACCTGATGGTCTTCATCCGCGCACGGGTACTCCGCGACGGCCAGCCGCTGGATGCCGCCACCGCGGAAAAGTATCAGTACATGCGCGCCCAGCAGGTACTTCAGAAGCTCGACGCCGATCAGCAGCTGCCGCCGCTGGAGACGATGGTCGAGGGCAACACCGGCGCAGGCAACCTTTCGAACGCCCCCCAAGGCGCCTCGACGGCGAGCGCATCCTGGCAGCAGCTCTACCCCTCCGCCCGCGACCGGCTGGGGAGCCTTGCACCATGAATCCGAGCGCAACCCGCCAGCCGGCCAGCGATACCCTTGTCGAGGGGACAGACGCCGGCGGTGTCGCCTCGCGGGCGCATGAGGCGGGACCGCTTCTGAGCTATCGCAGCGCGCAGCGTGCCGGCATTGCCGCCATCGCGGAATCCGAGGGGTACCGGCTCTACTGCCGCGAGGGTGGCGCGGCGACACAGGTCGACACGCTTCAGGAGCTGCAGCGAGTGCACGGCACGGCCCTCGGCTGCGAGTGGCTCGACGACGAACGCTTCGAGGCGCGTCTGGCGGCCCTCTACGACAGCGACCGCGCCAGTACGGCCGCGCTTCTCGAGGGGATCGCCGAGCACGTCGATCTCGACAGCCTGATGCAGGAGCTGCCGCGCGCCGAAGATCTGCTCGACGCCGAGAACGACGCGCCGGTGATCCGGCTGATCAACGGGGTCTTCTCCGAGGCGTTGAGACTCGGCGCTTCCGACATTCACGTCGAACCGTTCGAGAAGACGCTCAACGTACGGCTTCGGGTGGACGGCGCGCTTCGACTGGCGCTGACGCCGCCCCGAGCGCTGGCGCCGATGCTGATTTCGCGTATCAAGATCATGGCCAAGCTCGACATCGCCGAGAAGCGCCAGCCCCAGGACGGACGCATCGCCGTTCGCACCGCGGGCCGACAGGTCGACATTCGTGTCTCGACGCTGCCCGGCATTCACGGCGAGCGCGTGGTCATGCGCCTGCTCGACAAGCGCGCCGAACTGCTCGAACTCGACAGTCTCGGCATGCCGCCGGCGGTGCTCGAGCGCTACCGGCAGGTGCTCCGCCAGCCCAATGGGATCCTGCTCAATACCGGCCCCACCGGCTCCGGCAAGACGACCACGCTCTACGCCAGTCTCAACCGCCTCAACGACCGCGAGCGCAACATTCTCACCGTCGAGGACCCGGTGGAGTACGCCATTCCCGGCATCGGCCAGACACCGGTCAACCACCACGCCGGGTTGACCTTCGCTCGGGGGCTTCGCGCCATTCTGCGCCAGGACCCGGACGTGATCATGATCGGCGAGATCCGCGATCTGGAGACCGCGGCCATCGCGGTGCAGTCGAGCCTGACCGGCCACCTCGTGCTCTCCACGCTGCACACCAACAGCGCGCTTGGCGCCATCGCCCGGCTGCGCGACATGGGCATCGAATCCTACCTGCTGTCGACCAGTCTCAAGGGCGTCATGGCACAGCGACTGGTGCGCCGGCTCTGCCCCCACTGCCGACAGTGGCACGATCCCAACGGCGTCGAGGCCAGGCCCTTCGCGGAACTGCCGGCGCTGGTGCGTCTTGCCGCGCCGGTCGGCTGCGATTCGTGCGACCAGACCGGCTATCGCGGCCGCCTGGGTCTCTACGAATTTATCGCCATCGACGACACCCTGCGCGAAATGATTCACGACGGTGCGGCCGAAAATCAGCTCGCGCGTTACGCCTTCACGCACCAGCAGTCTCTCGCCGAAGCCGCCCATCGGCGCCTGGAAGCCGGCGATACCAGTCTCGAGGAGGTGATCCGTGCGATTCAGCTCGGTAACGATTGAGTCCGACCGCACCGGCAAGGCGCGCTGACGTGCCGACCTATCGCTACGTCGCACTGGCGGCGAACGGCACACGGCGGCGCGATGTCGTCCAGGCTGACAGCGAACGCCAGGCACGTCAGCGCTTGCGCGATCAGGGCCTGTTTCCTCGCAAGCTGCAGCGAGTGGAGACCGACCACCAGGCACGTGCCGCCCACACCGGTACGCGAGGAGCGCGGATGGACGCCACCCAGCTGACGCTGGTGACGCGTCAGCTGGCGACGCTGATCGAGGCGGGCATCCCGATCGGCGACGCGCTGCAGGCGCTGACCGACCAGGCGGAGAAGCCGCGCGCGCGCGCGCTACTGCTCGCGGTGCTCGATCGCGTACGCGAAGGGTACAGCCTCGCCGACAGTCTACGCGCGCATCCGACGACGTTCTCCACGCTCTACTGTGCGCTGGTCGCCGCCGGCGAACGCGCCGGACGTCTCGCCGTGGTCCTCGAACGCCTCGCCGACTATCTGGAACGCGTTCAGGCTCAGCGTCAGAAAGCGCGTACCGCACTGGTCTACCCCACCGTGCTGATCGTCGTCTCAGTCGGGGTCGTGATCGGCCTGATGACCTATGTCGTGCCGCGTCTGGCGGATCAGTTCGCCAACGCCGACATGACGCTGCCCTGGATCACTCGGTTCATGATCGCCCTCTCCGAAGGGCTCCAGAGCAGCGGGTTATGGCTCGCGATCGTCGTGCCGCTGGTGATCGTCGCGATCAACCGTGCGCTGCGCCGAGCGGCCTTCCGGCGGCGCTGGGACGCCGGCCTGCTGCGGCTGCCGCGGATCGGCGAGCTGGTGTCGCTGCTCGATACCGCCCGCCTCACGCGGACCCTCGCCATCCTGACGCAGAGCGGCATTCCTCTGCTGGACGCGCTACGGGTCAGCCGGGACACGCTCGGCAATTGCCTACTGCGGGAAAGCGTCGATCACATCGCCGAGCGTGTCACCACGGGCGTCAGCCTGCACAAGGCGATGGCGGAAGTCGGCCGCTTCTCGCCGACGATGCTGCACATGGTGGCCAGCGGCGAAGCCAGCGGGAGGCTGGAGAACATGCTCGAGCGCATCGCCGACAACCAGGAGACGACCTTCAACCGCCGGGTGGACATGGCGCTCGCCCTGTTCGAACCGCTGATCATTCTCGCCATGGGCGGCGTGGTGCTCGCCATCGTGCTCTCCATTCTGCTGCCGATCATGCGACTCAACGGCGCGATGGCCATCTGATGCCCGGACTCACGTCATCTTTGTGAGACGCGCCGGGTTCACCCTTGGCGAAAGACGCGGCGTTTCACTCACTTCCCGACCCTCAGGAGATCACCATGCACGACCGCCGGCCAGCCCCACACGCTCAACGTGGCAAGACGACCGATACCCACCGCCAGGCGGGTTTCACCCTGCTGGAGATCATGGTCGTCATCTTCATCATCGGCCTGCTGGTGGCGATCGTCGCCCCGAACGTGCTGAGCAATCAGGACGAGGCGATGCAGCAGAAGGCGCGCGCCGACATCTCGACCCTGGAGCAGGCCCTCGACATGTATCGGATGGACAACTACCGCTACCCGACGACGCAGCAGAGTCTGGCAGCCCTGACCGAGAAGCCGACGCAAGCCCCCGAACCCAAGAACTATCGGGACGACGGTTACATCCGACGCCTGCCGGAAGACCCCTGGGGCAACGCCTACCAGTACCGCAGCCCGGGGGAGCACGGCAGCGTCGATATCCTCTCGCTGGGCGCCGATGCCGCCCCCGGTGGCGACGGCAACGACGCCGATATCGGCAACTGGATGCTATGACGTCGAGGTCGGACATCCGCGCAGCACTCGGCCGCCGCCAGCGCGGTATGACGCTGATCGAGCTGCTGGTGGTCATCGTGATCATCGCCCTGGCGGCGGGGCTCGGCGTCGCCTGGCTCGGCGGCGGTGAGCGCGATCGTCTGCAGACGCTGACGGATCGGCTGGCCCGCGACTGGCAGCTGGCCGCCGCGGTGGCGCTGGGTCAGCAGCGGGTCATCGGCTGGCGCCCCGTCGAAGGGGGTTATCGATTCGTCGCCTGGGAGCCGGCGCGCGATGGCGGCGCCTGGGTCGCGCTCTCTCCCGACGCCACCGCGCTGGCGGCGCGCCAGTGGTCACGGCCCGTCGCACTCGAGATGGCGAGCGCACCCGATGAGGCGGACGGTCTCGCGCCGTGGGTGGCCTGGTGGCCGCCGGGAGAAGTCATCGGCGGCACCCTGACCCTGTCGAGCCGAGGCGAGACACGCACCCTGACCGTCGACGCGCTGGGCGTTCGCGAGCTGACGGCACCATGAATCTCGGTCAAGCAACGCTTGCCACCGAGCGCGGTTTCACGCTGCTCGAAGTCATGGTGGCGCTCTTTCTGCTGGCAGTCATCGCCGTCGGGGTCTCCCAAGGGATCAATCAGCGCACGCGTATCGCCGTCGCCGAACGGGACCGACTCCCCATGGTGCTCTGCGCCCGCTCGCTGGCAGCGGAGTTTCGTCTCACCCACTACTGGCCACCAGTGGGCTCGAGCGAAGGGGAAACGACCCAGGCAGGTACGCCCTGCTACTGGCGACTCGACGTTCAGTCGACCGCCATTCGCGCCATGCGCCGCGGCGACCTCACGCTGTTTCACGACGACGCTCGAGAGCGAGCCGACATCACCTTCACGCTGTTCTTTTCGCCGCGATGATCTCCAAGCCCTATTCACCTGCGCCCCATTCACCCGCGCCCTATTCACCTGCGCCCCATTCACCCGCGCCCCATTCACCTGCGCCCCATTCACCCAATGCGGTCGCGCACGGCGCCGAGCGAGGATTCACGCTGCTGGAGGTACTCATCGCCATCGCCCTGACCGCGCTGGTCGGACTGGGCGTCGCCGCGCTGGTCAACGGTCTTACCACCGCGCGGGAGCGTTTCGACGAGCCGCTCGCGCTCAGTGACGATCTCCGTTGGCTGCGACGGGTCGATCGCCGCTTGAAAGCCGTGGTCACGCGGCCGGTTCACGAAAGCGGCCAGCCGCAGCTCAACGCGCGGCTCGACTACGCCCCCGACTCCCGGTCGCTGGAATGGGTCGCTCTCGCCGATACGCCGGTACCGCTGGGCGACCACTACACGCGCCTGCGCCGCCAGCGGCTGACCTGGCTACCCGACCAGCGACGACTGGTTCTGGCAAGCGCCGGCCTGCTCGACGCGGCGACGACGCCGGACTGGCAAGTCGTCGCCGTGCTCGACGACGTTTCCCGGATCGACTGGGCCTTCTTCGACGGCAGCCGCTGGAATCCAGTACCCGCGACGCCCCTGACACTCGGCGCGCGCCTCACCTGGTGGCGAGACGGAAACCCGGTGACGCTCACTGTCCGGTTGCCGGAGGCGACGTCGTGAGCCACCACCGACAGGACGGCGCGGCGCTGCTGATGGTGCTGATGTGCCTGGCACTCTGCGCGCTGCTGCTCACCCAGCTCGCCGAAGAGGGAGGCGATCAGCTCACGCGCATGCGGCTGCTGCAGAACGAGACCCAGGCCGACTTCTACGCCGCCGGCGCCGAAACCATCGCCATCCGTGCGCTGACCGACAGCAACGTGCGTCAGGCGAGCCTGTGGTGGCAGACGCTGGCGGGACGGCCGCTGGACTACCCCACCGACGAGGGCGACCTGCGCCTGCGCGTTCGCGATCTGCGCACCTGCTTCAACGTCAACGCCCTGGCGGGCGACGACTCGGGACTCGCCGAGCGGCAGCTGCGCGATTTTCTTTCCCGGCTGCCGGCAAGCCGGCTGGACGGGCTGACGCCGACTACGCTCGCGGCGCGCCTGGCGGACTGGGTCGACGACGATACCCAGGCTCGTCCGAACGGCTTCGACGGCGCCGACTACGCCCGAGGCGATCCGCCGCGTGTCAGCGCCGATACGCTCATGCAGGACACGAGCGAGATCAACTGGATAGAACCGCTGAACCCGCAGCGCTTCCAGCGATTGCCCGAGCTCTGCGCGCTACCCGAGACCGGGCCCTGGCGGCTCAATCTCAACACGTTGTCTCTCACCGAGCTCCCCCTGCTCGAGGCGCTCTTCGAGGGTCGGGCCGGGCGCGGTACGTTGATTCGCCTGATCAACGCCCGCCCGGCCACCGGCTATCACAGCGCGGAGGCGGTGCGGGCGCAGCTCGGCGATAACGCCGACTGGTTCGATACCGACGGCGACCGGCTGACGTTGACCCCCGACTACGTCGCGCTGGACCTCGCCCTGACCCTGGGTGGCGAGCGCTTCCACTACTGGCGGCTGCTGAAAGCCGAGGGCATCAGTAGCTGGTCGCCGCTCTCCGCCGCCGCCCGGGTTCGGGTTCTCCAACGCCGCGATGGCTACGTTTCCAGCGCGCCCGACGCCGGCACCGAACCCGCCAACGTTTTCCAAGAGGACGCTTCATGAGCCGTTTTTCGAAGCGCGCGCGGTGCAGGCTGCCGACCCGCGCCAGCCGCCCTCGCCTGCTACTTCAGGTGGCGTGTCCGTCGGCGGCCGACCGTGGCACGCCCGATAGCCGTGTCGAATGGCGAGCGCTGTGGTGGGCCGACGGCGGCGAGCCAGAACCCCGCTGGCGGCATCTGACTCCGGACATGACCGATGAACTCGCAACGCTGCGTCAGCGTCTGCAGCGCCGGCAAGGCGTACTGCTGCTGGATCCTGCAGCGACGAGCCACTTCCATCTGGCGACGCCGCCGGGGCTGCGACGCCGAGAGTGGCCGACGCTTCTGGAAGAATCGCTGTGTGGTGACGTCACTGCGCTCACGCTGCACCCGCTCTCCCATCAGCGCGGTGAACTCGAGATCCTGGCGATCGATACCGCTCGGCTTCTCGCCTGGCGTGACTGGGCCGACCGGCTGGATTTAACGATCGATAGCTGGTCCACGGCGTTCATGATGCAGCCGGAGGCCGACGACCCCGATCGGCTCAGCGTGATGGCCACCTCGGATCACTGGCTGCTCAAGGCGCTGGGCGAGCCGCTGGCCGGCCGGTCGTCGCGCCAACGCCAGTGGCTTGCGTGGCCCCGCGGCTGGCCGCTTTCCCAACTGCCGCCGGCCTGGCTGACGCGCCAATGGCACCTGGCGCCGGAAGGCCGACTCGTCGAGCCTGCCGCGCTCGAGGCCGATGACGTCGAGGATGTTCATCGGCAACCCGGCCTTTGGCTCGAACGGCTCCCGGCGACGCTCCCCAGGCTCCCCGGCGCCGAGCGATCGCGACCGCGCGGCTTGCGTGGTGTCTCGCCGGGCCGCTCGACACGGCGGCTGGGCATTGCCGCCGTCCTGCTGGGCCTGATCCTGGGCGGGATCACGCTGACTCAGTGGCAGCTCGACCGGCGAGCTCACATCGAGGAGGCGAGGGCTCGCCTCGCATCCCGCTTTGTCGACGGCGCGATCCCCCGCGACGCCGGCGCACGTCTCCTCCAGCGTCGTGAAGCCCTCGACCGTCTGAGAGCGCGCAATCAGCGTCTCGACACCTGGCAGACCGAGCTTGCCGAGCGCTTCGGGCCGGACGACTGGCGGCTCATCGCACTTTCCGTCGAAGACGGCGAGCTGACCAGCGAGTGGGAGCGACTCGGTCGTGAGCCGATCTCCCCGCCGTCGATCCCGCAGGCACGATTCGATTGGTCGACGTCGAAGCGACTCATCGTTCATCTCCCGCTCGAGGCGGAAGCCGCAACCGCGGCCGCCGAGCGTGCAAACGCCGAGGAGACGTCATGACGGCACTGGACGCTCTGAGAAGCGCATGGAACGACCGCTCGGCCGCCGAGCGTCGTCGACTCGCCGTTCTGCTGCCGATCGTCGTGATGCTCCTGGCCTACTGGTTCATCCAGTCCTTCGCCGACGATCACGATCGATCGACCGTCTCCCCGCCTGGCGAGACGCCACCGGCAACCGCGCGCCTGGTATCGCAGCTACCCGCCATCGCACCCATGAGCGAGGCGCGCTGGCAACAGGCGGGCGACGCGAGCGGCATCGCGCTGGACGAGATCCGCCGGAGCGGGCAAGGCTGGCGACTGCAGGGCCAGGTCGCCACCCGCGACGACTGGCGTGCGCTGACGACCTGGGCCGCCGAGCGCGGCTGGTGGGCAACCGAATGGCGATTGGCCCGAGAGACCGATGACAGCGTCGTGTTCGAGACACGTTTCAGCGCAACGCTCGAAGGCGACGGGGAGGTGACGCCGTGACCCGGGTTCGCCGAGCGCTGAGTATCGTTGTCGTCGCCACCCTCTTTCTGGTGACGCTGCTGCTGAATTGGCCCGTCGGCACCCTATTGGCCGCGTTATCGAATCGTCTCCCTTCGGAGGTATCGATCGCGCCCGCCCACGGCACGCTGCTCTCGGGCAGTATCACCGAGCTTCGTACCGTCCCATCTCAGGGCTGGCCCATCGGGCTCGGTCCGTTGCACTGGGCGTGGACGTGGCCGGCATCGATACGGATGACGCTCGGCGACCGGCAGTCATGGCAGCTGACCGGGAAGTGGCGAGGTATCGACAGTCACTGGCGTTTGACCGGCGGCAGTCTCGACGCCTTCGCGCTCCGGCAGTGGCCCGCCTCGCTGGCGGGGACGTGGCAGGGTGAGTTAGTGGCCGATTTCGAGGGGATGAGCTGCAAAGCGGCGCAGGGCTCCCTCGTCTCCAGGGACATCCGGCTGGTTACCCCTGCCCCGGTGGCGCTCGGGCGAGGACGCTTGAACTTCGGCTGCGATGGGGGCGCAGCGCCCCGGCTCGATCTCAAGATCGAGGACAAACCGAAGCTGGACATGACAGCCACGCTCGAATTGAGGCCGAGCGACGTTCGAGGAGAGCTGCGCGGTCATCTCGATGCGAATCACCCGCTCGCCGACTGGTGGCGACTAGTCGATCGCCAGGCAGAATTTCCCGATATCCACCGATCATTCGATCGGTAGACGCCGGGAAATGTCCCATCAAACCCAACTTCATTAAAATTCGAAAATCGGACGATATCATTCATTTAGTTGGCGATATTCCTGTCGGTATATCGCTATCGTCATCACATCGCCCGAATGTCATTTCAGCGAATAATTTGGCTCTCCTCGTGCCCAGCATCACCCTACCCCACTGAAATGCAATGAAACGTTCCCCGCCATTGCTCAAAATCCTTTCGACGTCGAACTGTCATCAAGACAACACATTGTCCCTTTATGGTGCCGGTGCTTGCCCCTTTCGTTGGTCCTTGGCATGAATTCATACCGAACCGACGCCGACTCTCTCGACTCATAGTGACAATATGTGCGATACGACATCATTCAAGAAACGCCCACTTTTCCTTGCCATCGCCACGGCCATGGCGCTGGCAATCGCTGGCTGCAGTGACAGCTCGAGCGACGACGATGACGACGGCGACTCGGTCAGCGTCAGCAAACCCGCCAAGCCCACCGGCGTGGGATCGTCGTTGGACGTCGCAGAGCCCGCGGTCGCCTTTCCGCTTCCGACACTGGACTATGCCGCCAACAACGCCGATGGCGACCTGCGCTACGATCTCAACCAGAACGCCATCGCCTACGTCCTGCGCGGGATCAACGATATCTGGAAGGGGACTTCGGATCTCTGGCAGAGCGGCGCCAACGGTGACGGCCCTGACCGTTACCTGACCGACCCGATCGTCGATGCCAAAATCTGGAAAGAGAACATCCAGTACGTGATCGACGTGACGCAGAACCGCTCCGACGAGCAGGCGATCCTGGCCTTTCTCGACGATCAGCGCAGCAAGAACTACAGCATCATCGATGGCTACGGGCCGCTGACCGAAGCGTACGTCGAAGGCTCGGGTGCCAATGTCACCATCCCTGTGCCTACCGTCGATCAGGTACTGAACGATCCGCACTACCAGAGCGTGCACAACGACAACATCTCCTTCGCCGGCGACATGACTTCCGAGCTGGGCGAAGTGGTGACGCTGGTCGATGCGTTTCGACAGCGAGCGCCCGCCTCGACCAGCGCCTCGAAATACATCTTCTCGACGCCGCGCCCGTGGCGCATGAACGATGAAGGCGAAGTCGCCTTCCAGGGCACCGAGAAGGACTACGAGTGTATCCAGCAAGACGGCGTCGACGCTTCCACGACCTACGACGTCTATGAAAGCAGCGTATCGGTGGTGCCGGGTCTGATGTGCTCGCGTCGCGCGCATAACCCGGACAAAGAGGCCGCCGGGCTCTACTCGAACGACACCGAAAACCGGCGCAAGGATGGCGGTTACCCGAGCGGCCACACCAACGCCGGCTATCTCGCCTCCATGGCAATGGCCTACGCCCTGCCGCAGCGCTATTCGGAAATGCTGACCCGCGGCTCGCTGCTGGGCGACGATCGCATCGTCGCGGGCATGCACTCCCCGGTCGACGTGATCGGCGGTCGTGTCCACGCGCTCAACGTCGCAAGCTATGCCCTCAACCAGCCGGACATCGCCAGCGAAGCGCAAGCGGCCTACGACCGCGCCCAGCAGTATTTCGGCGACATGGCCGAAGCCGAGGACATGAGCCTCTACGACTTCGCCCACCGGGACGTCGAGAACGAAGCCGGCCTGATCGACGGGGACAAGGTCAATGTCGAGGTCTACGACAACGACGACTACGACGATCATGACGCCAACAAGCGAATCTACCGCGAACGCCTGACCTACGGGCTGAGTCAGGATGCGAGCCAGGCGGGTCAAGACCCGGTCGTACCCGCCGGTGCCCAAGCCCTGCTGAAATCCCGCCAGCCTTACCTCAGCGACGACCAGCGCCGCGCGGTGCTCTACACCACCGCGATCGACTCCGGCTACCCGATTCTGGACGATACCAACGGTTGGGGACGGCTCGACCTCGTGACGGCAGCCGACGGCTACGGCGCGTTCGACGGCGACGTCAGCGTGACGATGGACGCGAGCGAGGATGGCTTCAACGCCAAGGACTGGTGGCGTAATGACATCACCGGCGACGGGATGCTGACCAAGTCGGGCTCGGGGCATCTGGTACTCACCGGCGACAACCGCTACGGCGGCGGCACGCTGCTGCAGGAAGGAACGCTCGAGGCGACGTCGACGTCAGCATTCGGTAGCGGCGACCTTTACGTCGAGAACGGCACGCTTCGCGTGGATACGGCCGACGCCGATGCGCTGCAGATCGCCGGCGACTTCACGATGGACGACGGCACACTGGCCGTTGCCGATGGCAACCAGATCGTCGTCGACGGCTTGGTCTATCTGTCGGGTGGGAAACTGCAGCTCGAGTTCGACGGCGAAAAGCCCGAAACCGGCACGGAGGTCGCAGTGATCAAGGCGGGCTCGCTGCACGGCGAGTTCGCCGAGGTCGATGCCGAGGGCGTGGCGGTCGAACTGCGATACGACAACGGCAGCGTCACCGCCATCGTGCAGTGATACCGTGACGCATCCCAGGCTCGCCTGAGCCAACAGCGCCCACGACGGTTCGCCGTCGTGGGCGTTTTCGTCGATACCCGCCGTCACGCGCGCAAGGCAAGGGCTCGATCGATTAGCTCAGCGCAGCTTTGCGGCTGCCAGCAGTAGCTGCTGCTCGGTGGTCTCCCAGCCGAGACACGCATCGGTCACCGAGACACCGTAGCGAAGCGCGGCGGGATTCAGCGGCTGCTTGCCCTCGAACAGATGGCTTTCGAGCATCACGCCGATCAGACCCGAGCCTTCCGCCAGACGCTGGTCCACCACGTCATGGAGCACCTGGGTCTGGCGGCGATGATCTTTCTGCGAGTTGGCATGGCTACAGTCCACCATCATGCGCGAAGGCAAGCCCGCGGACTGCAGCGCGCGCCGGGCGGTGGCGACGCTCGACGCGTCGTGATTGGGCCCGTCGACGCCGCCCCGCAGCACGAGGTGGGTCGAGGCGTTGCCGGCAGTCTCGATGACTGCCGGGCCGCCCGCCTCGTCCACACCGACGAAGCGGTGCGGGTGTGCCGCGGACTGCATCGCCGCGATCGCCACGTCGACATTACCCTGGGTGCCGTTCTTGAAGCCGACGCTGGCCTCAAGGCCGCTGGCCATCTCGCGATGGATCTGGGATTCGGTGGTGCGCGCACCGATCGCCACCCAACTCAGCAGGCCCTCGAAGTAGGCCGCCGCCATCGGCTGCAGCAGTTCGGTCGCGACGGGCAGGCCCAGCTCGGCGATGTCACGCATCAGCCGTCGAGCGGTCTCGAGCCCGGCGGCGATGTCGTCGCTGCCGTCCAACCCCGGGTCGTAGGCGAGCCCCTTCCAGCCCACCGTGGTTCGCGGTTTCTCGACGTAGACCCGCATCACCAGCAGTAGCCGATCGCTCACCCGCTCGGCGAGCGCGGCGAGGCGCCGGGCGTACTCCAGTGCCGCCTCGGGATCGTGAATCGAGCACGGTCCGATCACCACCAGCATGCGATCGTCGTGGCCGTCGAGCACGTTCTGGATGGCGCCGCGATGCTGGGCGATTCGCTCGGCGAGCGCATCGCTGACGGGCAGCTGCGTCTTGAGCGTATTGGCGGTCGGTAGCGGGCGGGTTCGCGTCGTACGGCTAGGCGCAGCGCGATCTCCGGCGGATGACAGCGTAGGGGCGTCGGAGGGGGATCTTGCAGCGATAGTCGGCGCGTTCATTGCTCGTCTCGTTTCAGGTTGGGCCCGAAACGCGAGGACCCCCGGTGGGCTGCCATCCGGGGGTCCTCTCGACGCGGTGGCAGCCCTTGGGGGCGTGCCTCGCGGTTCAGGTCATGTCGACCGGCCAGCGGGCACGCCAGACCTAAACCAATAGCCATAGCCGAACGTCACGACATCACCGCCGTCCAGCATGGCGGCAGTGATCGGTGAACGTGTCGGGTGGCGTCGGGTCATGGGGCGTACTCGCGTCGTAATGACTCCATCCTAACGGGTTGGCGGGGTTTCGCAAGCCTTGCATCGCTGGCGAGCGGACGCCCTCTGGCCCGCGCCAGCCAGGTGTGAACAAAGACAAGGGGCCGCAGTTGTGTTACACCCTAGAGGAACCCGGGACACTAGAAAAACCAAGGACATTCATGGCCTATCCGCCATCCGAGGCACTGGTCGAGCAGCTCGAGGCGATCGCTCGCGGCGATGAACACGCCTTCGAGTCGCTCTATCGTGCAACGAGCCCGCATCTCTATGCCCAGCTTCTACGTATCGTTCGCCAGGAAGCGGCCGCGCAGGACTGCCTGCAGCAGGTCTATCTACGTGTCTGGCAGGCCGCCGGTCAATACGATGTCGCACGCGCGCGACCGATGACCTGGCTTTCCACCATGACGCGCAACATGGCGATCGACTGGATTCGCCGGCAACGTCCGCAAGAGGCGGACAGCGAATCGATCATCGAAGCGCTGCCCGGCGAGGGCGACATCGAACACGAAAGCCATGTCGGTCAGCAGGCCGAGGTGCTTCAGCAGTGTCTGAGCGAGCTGACACCTCAGCAGCGACAAACGCTCGAGCTGGCTTTCTTCGAAGGCCTGACCCACCACGATTTAGCAGCCCGTCTAGTGACACCACTAGGTACCGTCAAGAGCTGGGTGAGACGCGGCCTGGAGAGATTGAAAGCATGCATGACACGTCTGGCTTGAGCGACCCCGAAGCGCGCGATCTGGCCGCCGGCGAGTACGTTCTTGGCACCCTTTCCACTGCCGATCGTGCCGCGTTCGAAGCGGTACTGGCGGTGAGTCCCGAGCTTCAATTCCAGGTCGATGCCTGGCGCGAGCGACTCCAGCTATTCAACGATGAGCTGGAGCCCGTTACCCCGCCTGACCACGTCTGGACACGAGTACGCGCGCGACTGGCGTCACCGTCGCAGAATCTTTCCGTACGTCGCTCCTACTGGTGGCAGCGCGCGGGGGTATGGCGCAGCGCGACGGCACTTGCCAGCGCCGCGGCACTGGCGCTCGCCGTGCTCGTTTTCTCGCCGGACGATGCCCCCTCCACCGTCGGTAACTATGTCTTCGCCGCCACGTCGCCAAATCAGCAGATGGGCTGGGTCGTCAATGCCTCGAGCGACGGCCGCGTGGAGATGCTCGCTCTCGCCCCCGGCGGTATGCCGGATGGCAAGGGGTGCGAACTGTGGATGATGGATGACGGCGAACCGGTGTCGTTGGGCATGCTGCCGCTGAAAGGGGAAGTCGTGATGCAGCTTCCCGAGCGGCTGATGGCCAAGATCGATGGCGCGGACTTGATGATCACCATGGAACCGAGCGCCGGCTCACCGGACGGCAAGCCGACCGGCGCGGTCATGGATCGAGGCAAGCTCACACCGAAGCAGGGCAAGACGGTACTGCTCTGATGACCGATGACGCGCGGCGGTCAAAGCGGTCGATGAACTCTCGAAGGCTCAGCGACCCGTGGCGTCGTCATTGGCCGATGCGTCTCGGTCGAGCGTCATTACGGCACCGGTGACGTAGTCATTGTCGAGCAGGTAGCGAAGCGTCTGATACAGAACCCCGGGGCCCGGCACTCGCCGCCCCGGCGCGCCGTCGTCCTGCTGCATGAGGGTACCCGGCGCGATCGCATTGACCTGAATGGTCGGCCCCAAGCTCATGGCCAACGAGCGCGTCAGACTCTCCAACCCCGCCTTGGTAGCGAGATAAGCCGCCTGCCCTGCTGCCCCACGGGGCACCAGGCTATCGGTGATATGCACGATGTCCCGCTGCGGCTCCGGGCACGCTTCCAGCAGCGCTCGCGCGTGAAGATTGATCGTGTAAGGGGCCTGCATGTGCACCCGAAAGAGGCGCTCCAGCGTATCGCTGGCGGCACTCGGCTCCGGGTCGGCATGGAATTCGCTGGCGTTGTGCACGATCGCTCGCAGACTCTGCGTGGTCTGCTTGAGCCGATGGATGAAATCCTCGATACCGGCCGGCGACGAGAAATCGGCGGCAAGTGTGGTGGCTCCACGCTGGCGTAGCGCGACGAGATCGTCGCGTTCGGTGCGGTAGGTGACGATTACCGGGTGGCCGTCATCGAGCAGGCGTTGGGCGCAGTGAAGCCCGAGACGTCGGGCGCCACCCGTGATGAGAATCGGCGACTGGCTCATGAGTCGTCTCGGACACTCGCTTGCGTGTCGTTGCTGTCCAGTTCCAGCGCCTCCCCGGGCGAGAGCGCTTCTCTTGCGGGCTCTGCATCGGGCAGGGGGAGGAACGGCACTCGCGGTGCATAGTCGAAGACATCCGAATGCGACCGCGCCTCGACCAGCCCCTTGGGGGCCAGGGTATCGACACAGGCGTAGACCATGCCCGGAGAGCCGGCGAAATAGATTTCCCGCTCGTCGAGCGATTCGACCTCATCGGCGAGTACGGCGTCGATCCGCCCTCGGTGCCAATGAATACCGTCGCGGGGTTCGAGCTCGGCGTCGGGGGACTCGACGATGGCATGAAAGACGACGCCTGCGTGATCCAACGCCCAGCCGCGAGCGAGATCCTCGGCGTAGAGATCCCGGCGTTCCTTGACTGCCCACCAGATGGCGATATCGCGCTTCGGATTCTCCGCGAGTGCGGCCTCGACGATCGCTTTCATCTGGGCGAATCCCGTTCCCGCGCCGATCAGCATCAGCGGCGCGCTCCCCCCCGGCGGCAAGTAGCAGTTGCCGTTCGGTAGACGCACCGACAACCTGGCGGGATGGGTGAGCATCTCACGCAGACGCGCCGAGTGCGTGCGCTCCGGCCAGTGCTGAATGTGCAGTTCCAGCCGACCGTCGCCACCATCGGCGCAGGCGATCGAGAACGGCACCCAGGTCTCGTCGTCGATTCCCAGTTCGAGATACTGGCCCGGGGCATGGGCAATCGCTTGGGCGCGACCCTCGAGCATCACTCGAAAGACGTCCGGCGTCAGGTCCTCGACCGATTCCACCTGGCAGGTCAACGTTCTGACCGTCATGTTCACCTCTTTGCTTTGAATACCCGCCTTCTCTGGCGTCGAGACGGTGACAGCCGTCACGTCAGGCCCGATTCGTCGTCGGCGAGCGGCGTGCCGGTACGCGGTGCGGGCGGCGCGATATCGATACCGTATTCGGCCCAGCGCTCGTCGACGCGACGCTTGATCGTCGGATCCATGGCGATCGGCTCGCCCCATTCGCGGCTGGTCTCGCCGGGCCACTTGTTGGTGGCATCGAGCCCCATCTTGGACCCGAGCCCGGCCGTCGGCGAGGCGAAGTCGAGATAGTCGATAGGCGTATTTTCCACGATCACCGTGTCGCGAGCCGGGTCCATACGCGTCGTGATCGCCCAGATCACATCCTCCCAGTTGCGCGCGTCGACGTCGTCGTCGAGCACGATCACGAACTTGGTGTACATGAACTGGCGTAGGAAACTCCAGACCCCCATCATCACGCGCTTGGCGTGGCCGGGGTACTGCTTTTTCATGGTCACCACCGCCATACGGTAGGAGCACCCTTCCGGCGGCAGATAGAAGTCGACGATCTCGGGAAACTGCTTGCGCAGGATCGGCACGAACACTTCGTTGAGCGCGAGCCCCAACACCGCCGGCTCGTCCGGCGGACGGCCGGTATAGGTCGAGTGATAGATCGGGTCACGGCGATGCGTCAGCCGCTCGACGGTGAAGACGGGAAACGTCTCCACTTCGTTGTAGTAACCGGTGTGATCGCCGAAAGGCCCTTCCGGTGCCATGTCGTCGGGGTAGATGTAACCCTCCAGCACGATCTCGCTGGAAGCCGGCACTTCCAGATCGGCATGACCGCACTTGACCAGTTCGGTGCGCGAGCCGCGCAGCAGCCCGGCGAAGGCATACTCGGAAAGCGTGTCCGGCACCGGCGTGACGGCGCCCAGAATGGTCGCCGGGTCTGCCCCCAGCGCGACGGCCACGGGAAACGGCTCGCCGGGATGTTCCTGCTGCCATTCACGGAAATCCAGCGCCCCTCCACGGTGCGAGAGCCAGCGCATGATCAACCGGTTCTTGCCGAGCTTCTGCTGGCGATAGATCCCCAGATTCTGGCGCGACTTGTGCGGCCCCTTGGTCACGACCAGCGACCAGGTCACTAGCGGCGCGGCATCGCCCGGCCAGCAGTGCTGGATCGGCAGGCGATCGAGGTCGACCTCGTCTCCCTTCCATACGACCTCTTGGCAAGGGGCGCGGCGCAAGGTCTTCGGCCCCATGCTCATGACCTGCTTGAAGATCGGCAGCTTCTCCCAGGCATCGCGGAGCCCCTTGGGCGGATCCGGCTCCTTGAGAAAGGCGAGCAGCTTGCCCACTTCACGCAGCGCGGCGGTGTTCTCCTGGCCCATGCCGAACGCCACACGCTCAGGCGTGCCGAAGAGATTGCCGAGCACCGGCATATCGCTGCCCTTGACGTTCTCGAACAGCAGGGCCGGCCCGCCGGCGCGCAGGGTGCGGTCGCAGATCTCGGTGATCTCGAGATAGGGATCCACCTCGGCGGTGACGCGCTTTAGCTCGCCACGCTGCTCGAGCGCTGTGATGAAATCCCGCAAGTCGTGATATTTCATACCGTTTCCCGCACCGGGTATTCAAGAACGCAAAAAGGGCAGCATAGCATGCCGCCCTTTCACTGTTGGCTTGCGCCACCGCTGCGATGACATGCCAAGCTCACTCATGCAGAACATCGAGGCGAGGGATGGCAGCACGAGGCGAACGCCGGTGAGCCAGCAGAGTGTACGGTAGTACATGAGCATGGCGATCCGGCGTTCGACGCGGTACTGCCGAGCGCAGGCCGATGTTATCTACGCTTCATGGCTTCGAAGAATTCCAAGTTGGTCTTGGTATCCTTGAGCCGGTCGATGAGGAACTCGGTCGCCGCCACGTCGTCCATCGGATTGAGCAGCTTGCGCAGGATCCACATGCGCTGCATTTCGTCCTCGGAGGCGATGAGATCTTCGCGACGGGTGCCGGAACGGCGGATGTTGAATGCCGGATAGACGCGGCGCTCGGCGAGCTTGCGATCGAGGTGGGCTTCCATGTTGCCGGTACCCTTGAACTCCTCGAAGATCACCTCGTCCATCTTGGAGCCGGTATCGACCAGTGCGGTAGCGATGATCGTAAGGCTGCCGCCCTCTTCGATGTTACGTGCCGCCCCGAAGAAGCGCTTGGGCTTTTCGAGTGCGTGGGCATCGACACCGCCGGTGAGTACCTTGCCGGAGGACGGCACCACGGTGTTGTAGGCTCGGGCCAGGCGCGTGATCGAGTCGAGCAGGATGACGACGTCCTTTTTGTGCTCGACCAGACGCTTGGCCTTTTCGATGACCATCTCGGCGACCTGAACGTGACGTGCCGGCGGCTCGTCGAAGGTCGAGGCCACCACTTCACCGCGCACCGTGCGCGACATCTCGGTGACCTCTTCCGGACGCTCGTCGATCAGCAGCACGATCATGTGGCATTCGGGATTGTTGCGCGTGATCGACGTCGCGATGTTCTGCAACATCAGCGTCTTGCCCGCCTTGGGCGGTGACACGACCAGACCACGCTGGCCCTTGCCGATCGGCGCGGTGAGGTCGATCACGCGAGCGGTGATGTCCTCGGTCGAGCCGTTGCCGATCTCCATGTGCAACCGCTCCTGGGGGAACAGCGGCGTCAGGTTCTCGAACAGGATCTTGTGCTTGGCGTTCTCGGGCTTGTCGAAGTTGATTTCATTGACTTTGAGCAGCGCGAAATAACGTTCGCCCTCTTTCGGCGGACGAATCTTGCCGGAGATGGAGTCGCCCTTGCGCAGATTGAAACGACGAATCTGCGACGGCGAGACGTAAATGTCGTCCGGTCCGGCCAGATAAGAAGAGTCAGCGCTGCGGAGAAACCCGAAACCGTCCTGCAGAATTTCCAGCACCCCGTCGCCATAGATATCCTCGCCGCTCTTGGCGTGCTTTTTGAGGATGGCGAAGATGATGTCCTGCTTGCGAGAGCGGGCCAGATTGTCGATGCCCATTTCCCGGGCGGTTTCGAGCAGCTCAGGGACGGATTTTTGCTTGAGTTCGGTTAGATTCATGAGTTCGATCAGAAATGGCTCGTGTCGCAGGCAATGGAGATTGCCGAGGAGAAAGAAGGACAAGAGGCGATAGATTCAAACGCCGCGCGGTGCGTTCAGTCTTCCCAGAAACTTGGCTTTCCTTGAAGCATTCGGAATACGCACTGTTGCGCGCCGAAAGGCCTGGATAGTGGGAGAGCGGTTCGATTCGCCTGTTATTTCACGACTGAGACGTTCGTGAAACGGCTGTTCATGAAACGGTCCATGAAGCGATTCATGCAACAGCGCAAGATCTGATGATCAAAATAAAACTAGGGCAGACTGACGACTTGGGGGACCGCGAGGCGGTCAGGAAGCTATTCGAAACAGGCGAACGACCCGATGGTAGACAAGCCGTCGGGCGAACGCAAGCAATAAACCCGACGCCATCGGCGGGGGTCAACTCTTCTCCATCTCGGCATAAAACGCCGCCAGCTGAGGCTCGGAAAGCATGCCGACACGCATCGCTTTCATCTCGCCGTCGACGAACAGACAAAGTGTCGGCATACCGCGCACGCCGTAGCGCTCGGCAAGCTGCGGTTCGCGGTCGACGTCGACCACGGCGATATCGACATCGCCACTCACGGTACTGGAAAGCCGTGCGAGCAGCCGCTCGCAGGGCTGACACCAGGGGGCAACGAAAACGCCGACCCAGGGCGTCGGATTCTCGCGGCGACGACGTTCGAAGGCGTCACCGTCGAGTACGACACGTTTTGCCATGTCTCGATAATCCCGTAATGACTCAATGGCCGCAGAGTGCCCAGACGCTACGCAATTGACAAGCCACCGGGGGCACAGCAACCTTGCGCGAATGCGCGATTGGCGACGCCCACCGGCGCCGACACGCAACCCCCTTCACTGTGTATCAAGACACGCTTTCGAGGACGTCACGCCATGCACGGGAAGTCGACCGCCAAGGAGGCGACCCGCCGCCTGGCTGCCATCGATCTCGGCTCCAATAGCTTCCATCTGCTCGTCGCCAACTACCAGGATGGACGGCTTCAGGTCGTCGCCAAGATGGGCGAGAAGGTCCAGCTCGCCGCGGGCCTCGATGCCGATGAGAACTTCACGCCCGACGCCATGGCGCGAGCGCTCGCCTGTCTCGAGCGTTTCGCCCCTTTTCTCGAAGACGTGGACGCCGACGACATGCGAATCGTCGGCACCAATGCACTCCGTGCCGCCCGCAATGCCGACGAACTGATCCGTCGCGCACAGGCGTCGATCGGTCACGCCATCGAAATCATCGGCGGCCGCGAGGAGGCACGACTGATCTACTTGGGCACGGCCCACGCGCTCGCCGAGGTGCACGGGCGTCGGCTGATCGTCGATATCGGGGGCGGCTCGACCGAACTGATCATCGGCGAGGATTTCGAGCCCCAGGCGCTGGAGAGCCTGCACATGGGCTGCGTGGCCTATACCGGCACGTTCTTCGCCGATAGCAACATCACCGAGAAGCGGTTTCGCCGTGCCGAGATGGCGGCGCTGTCGGAGATCGCCAACATCCAGCGCCAGTATCGTCGTCTCGGCTGGCAGGACCCCATCGGCTCCAGCGGCACGATCAAGGCCGCCGCTGCCGTCATCGCCGCTAGCGGTGACGGCGACGCTTCGGTGATCGAGCGGAACGCCCTGCTCAAGCTGCGCAAGCGACTGATCGGGTTCGGCCAGCTCGACAAAGTCGCGATGGAGGGACTCAAGGAGGATCGCGCCCGCGTCTTTCCGGCAGGCGTGGCGATTCTGTGCGCTGTTTTCGAGGCCTTCGATCTGGAGCGAATGCGCTACTCCGACGGTGCGCTGCGCGAGGGAGTGCTGTTCGATCTGGTCGGTCGCGATACGCCGGAGGACTCCCGTCGGCACAGCGTCGAGTCGATGATGCATCGCTACAGCGTCGATGTCGGACACGCCGACAACGTCGCCCGATGCGCGTTGGCGGCATTCGACCAGCTGCAGACGGCCTGGCAGATGAGCGATGAACAGCGACTCTTCCTCTACTGGGCCGCGCAGCTTCACGAGATCGGCCTGGCGATCTCCCACAGCCAGTTCCATCGCCACGGCGCCTATCTGATCGAGCACTCGGATCTCACCGGTTTCTCGCGACCCGAGCAGCAGTCGCTCGCCTTCCTGGTGCGCGCTCACCGGCGCAAGTTCCCGCAGAAAGAGAGCGAAACGCCCGCTAATTCCAAGCACTGCGAAGACTGGCGGCTGATCCGCCTGCTGCGTGTCGCTGTCTGCCTGCACCATTCACGCTCGGAGCGAGCGCTCGACGACGCCGTGTTCCACGCCGACGGCGACGCACTCCACGTCGAAATCCCCGCCGCCAGACGCCATCCACTGCTGTTCAACGACCTCGAACAGGAAGCGGCGTATCAGCGAGCCGTGGGACTCAAGCTGACCTTCGACGTCTGATTGGCGCTTTTCGAAGCGGCACCTCGAACTCGGAGATCATCGGCGGCTCGACGTCACGGATCATCGGCGGCTCGACGTCACGGATCATCGGCTGGCTGGAATCGCCAATCGATCGCTGCCGCCACGCCCATCACCGCCACTAGCGATTCACCATGCCAGACCAGCGGCGTCTTCCGTCGCTCCCAGGGGGGAACGTCCGCCTCCTGCAGCAGCCGTTTGACATCGCGACGCCCCCGACCGGCCTGCACCAGCACTTCGCCCCCTTGGCGCAGCGTCACCGTCAGCGGCGGCGAGGCGCAACCGGAGATCGGCTCGAGCCGCCAAGGGTAGCAGCGCCAGGGCGTGACCAGCGGCGAGGTGCCGTCCCACACCATCGACCACCCCGCCGGCGGCGATTCGACGGACCGCATCAGATAGAGCACTTCCCGCCAGCGCCTCGCTTCGGCACCCGGCCAGACGATACGGGGGGCGCGATCGACTTCGGCATCGACGCACTGGCGGATCAGTTCGTCGAGTCTCGCCGCCGGCGGCGTCGCCAGCGCCAGCCGTCTCGCCGCATGGCGAATCAGCAGGCGTCGGCGCGCCTCGCTCAGTCGGCGCAGGACCTCGAGCGGCAGCCGGGCCGGGTCGCCACCCGCCGCCGCCAGGTCGATCGCCGCCAGCTCCTCGAGCAGCGCGTCCGCCTCCTGCGCCTGTTTGGTCGCGCGAGAGAGCGCCTCTACGGCTCCCGGCCAGCGATCGCGCAGCGCCGGCGTGACCCGTGCCCGCAGGTAGTTGCGATCGAAATCGAGATCGTCGTTGCTGGGGTCGTCACACCAAGTGACACCGCGCCGCTCGGCCTCGGCGAGCAGTGTCTCGCGTCGCACGGCGAGCCAGGGCCGCTCGATGACGACGCCTCCCGCTTGGCGCTTCATCGGCATGCCGCCGAGACCGCGCACGCCGCTGCCGCGAAGGGCCGCCAGCAGAAACGTCTCCGCCTGATCGTCGGCATGCTGGGCGAGCCAGAGGCGATCGTTCTGCCCGAGCGTGTCGGTGAAGGCCCGATAGCGCGCGTCCCGCGCCGCCGCCTCGATGCCGTGGCCGTTCGGCACGACCGTCATCGGCACCACGGTGAGCGAAACGTCTAGCGCCTCGCAGCAGCGACGACAGTGCGCTTCGAAGGTGGCGGCGGCCGTTTGCAGACCGTGATTGACGTGGACCGCCCGCAGAGTGACACCCCGCGCCGCGGCGAGCGGTGCGGCGAGATGCAGCATCAGCGTGGAGTCGACGCCACCGGAGAGCCCCACCCAAACACAACGCCCCGGCGCGGTCTGCGCCAGGGCGTCGTCGAGCAGAGAGCGTAAGAGAGCGTCCGACAACGAATCGACCTCCTGAGCCTGCGATACTTCACTACTTGCTTAGCGTGACCCCGGGCGCGAGGGCGGATCGCTCAGGCGCCTGGAGGAGACGCCTCGAGCGACGATCGCTTTCGTCTCATCTCGGCTGACCGCGCGAGCGGCGCTCAGACAAGCCGAACGCGAGCGAGGGCGCGCAGTGTGGCGCGCGACACGAGCAGCCCGAGCGAGCGCTCAACGCCGTGTGGGTGAGCGCAGCCGGTCCTCGTCTACTGAGGCGCGCCGTAGGACATCAGCCGCGCATACCGCTTCTCGAGCAGCGTGTCGGTATCCATCGACTGCAGGCGATCGAGACTCCCGAGCAGCGAGTCGCGCACGCGATCCGCGGCTCTCTGAGGCTGGCGGTGGGCGCCGCCGAGCGGCTCGTCGATCAGCGTATCGACGAAGCCGAGCTCCTTGAGGCGACCAGCGGTGATACCCATCGCCTGGGCGGCTTCGGAGGCCTTCTCGGCGCTCTTCCAGAGAATCGAGGCGCAGCCTTCCGGCGAGATCACCGAGTAGGTGGAATACTGCAGCATCTGCAGCTCGTCACAGACGCCGATGGCCAGCGCCCCGCCGGAGCCGCCCTCGCCGACCACGGTGGCGACGATCGGCGTCTTCAGGCGCGACATCACTGCGAGGTTGTAGGCGATCGCCTCGCTTTGGCCTCGCTCTTCGGCGTCGATGCCGGGATAGGCGCCCGGGGTGTCGATGAAGGTGAGCACCGGCATCTTGAAGCGCTCGGCCATCTCCATCAGGCGGCACGCCTTGCGATATCCCTCGGGGCGCGGCATGCCGAAGTTGCGACGCACCTTGTCTTTGACCGTGCGCCCCTTCTGATGACCGATGACCATGACCGGACGATCGTCGAGGCGGGCGACGCCGCCGACGAGCGCGGCATCGTCGGCGAAGTGGCGGTCGCCATGAAACTCCTCGAACTCGGTAAAGATGCGATCGAGGTAGTCCAGCGTGTAAGGGCGCTGCGGGTGACGCGAGAGCTGGGTCACCTGCCAGGCGCTCAGGTCGCGAAAGATCTGCTCGGTGAGTTTACGGCTCTTCTCCTCGAGCTTACCGATCTCGTCGCTCAAGCTGATGCGACTGTCGTTACCGACCAGGCGCAACTCTTCGATCTTGGCCTGGAGTTCGGCGATCGGCTGTTCAAAGTCCAGATAATTGGGATTCATAGAGCTTCTACTGTGTGATCCTGGCAACCGGTGGCGTCTGGCTTGCGGCGAAATGCGCCATTATCGCACCCTCACGAGTCTTGGCAACCGCTCAGCCGCCACGGTAGCGAAGTGCTACCGATTCGTGCCCCTCGACGTCGCGCAGCGCCGTCAGCAGCTCGTCGCTCGGAGAGACCCGCCAGGTATCGCCGAGCTCGAAGCAGCCGCTGGCGCTGTCGTTGCGATAGCGTACCCGCACCGGAAGCCCTTCCGCGTTGACCCAGGGCGTGAGGCTGTCGTGCAGCGAGCGCGAAAAACGCCCGTTGAGTCGCGCGCCATCCACCGAGAGTTCCACCGCCTCCCCGAAGCGGGCGCGGGCGTCTGCCATCATCGTGACCTCCTTGCTGCGCAGGCGCAGGCCGCCGGAGTAGTCATCGCTGGAAACCTCGCCTTCGATGATCAGCACCTGATCGGCGGCGAGCTGACCGCGCACCTGATCGAAGAGCTCACCGAACAAGGACGCCTCGATGCGTCCGGTGCGGTCGTCGAGCGTGACGAACGCCATGGTGTCGCCCCGCTTGGACTTCATGGTGCGCATGGCGATGACCAACCCCGCCACCCGCTGCGGCTCGCGGGACGGTTTGAGATCGACGATGCGGGTGGCGACGAAGCGCTTGAGCTCGTGCTCGTACTCGTCGATCGGGTGGCCGGTGAGATAGAGCCCGAGGGTGTCCTTCTCGCCGGCCAGGCGCTCCTTGTCGCTCCAGTTTCGCACGTGACGAAAGTCGGCGAACACGTCGGCCTCGGGCTCGACGAATGCCTCGCCGAACATGTCCATCATGCCGATGTTCTGGTTGGCCTGATTCTGCGAGGCGGCCTTGAGCGCGGACTCCAGCGACGCGGCGAGCACCGCCCGCGATGGCCCCAGATGGTCCAGCGCCCCGGAGCGAATCAGCGCCTCGATGGTGCGCTTGTTCATCCGCTTGGAGTCGATGCGGCGGCAGAAATCGAACAGATCGCTGAACGCGCCGCCCGCCTGACGCGCTTCGACGATCGCCCCGATCGGGCCTTCCCCGACGCCGCGAATCGCGCCGAGACCGTAGACCACCTGTCCGCTCTCGTCAACGGTGAACTTGTAGGCGCCGATGTTGACGTCCGGCGGTGTCACCGTCAGCCCCAGATGGCGGCACTCCTCGATCAGCGGTACCACCTTGTCGAGGTTGTCCATCTCGGTGGAGAGCACCGCCGCCATGAATGGCCCGGGGTAGTGCGCCTTGAGCCATGCGGTCTGATAGGAGACCAGTCCATAGGCCGCCGAGTGAGACTTGTTGAAGCCGTAGCCGGCAAATTTTTCCACCAGGTCGAAGAGGTTGCCCGCCAGATCCTTGTCGATACCGTTATTGGCACAGCCTTCCATGAAGCCGGCGCGCTGCTTGGCCATCTCCTCGGGCTTCTTCTTACCCATGGCGCGGCGCAGCATGTCCGCCTGCCCCAGGGTGTAGCCCGCCAGGACCTGGGCGATCTGCATCACCTGCTCCTGGTAGAGGATGATGCCGTAGGTCGGTCCGAGCACCGGTTTGAGCGCTTCGTGCTGGTAGTCCGCACTGGGGTAGGCGATCGCCGCACGACCATGCTTACGGTTGATGAAGTCATCCACCATGCCCGACTGCAGCGGCCCCGGGCGGAACAGGGCGACCAGGGCGATCATGTCCTCGAGAGAGTCTGGCTGCAGCCGCTTGATCAGCTCTTTCATGCCGCGGGATTCGAGCTGGAAGACCGCGGTGGTGTCGGCCTTCTTGAGCATGTCGAAGGTCGGCTTGTCGTCGAGCGGGATGGTGCTGATGTCCAGCGGCCCTGCCCCATCGCGGGCGCGCACCGTGTCGACCATCTCCAGCGCCCAGTCGATGATGGTGAGCGTGCGCAGGCCGAGAAAGTCGAACTTCACCAGCCCCGCCTCTTCGACGTCGTTCTTGTCGTATTGCACCACCAGTCCGGAACCGTCCGGTTCGCAGAGCAGCGGCGAGAAGTCGGTCAGCTTGGTGGGAGCAATCACCACGCCACCGGCGTGCTTGCCGGTACCGCGGGTGATGCCCTCGAGCTTGAGCGCCATCTCCCAGATCTCGGCGGCCTCTTCGTCGTACTCGAGATACTCCTTGAGCTGCGGCTCCTGCTCGATCGCCTTGCCCAGCGTCATGCCGACCTCGAACGGGATCAGCTTGGAGAGCTTGTCGCCCATCGAGTAGGGCTTGCCCTGGGCGCGGGCGACGTCGCGCACGACCGCCTTCGCGGCCATGGTGCCGAAGGTGACGATCTGCGAGACCGCGTTACGCCCGTAGCGGTCGGCGACATAGTCGATTACCCGGTCGCGCTTCTCCATGCAGAAGTCGACGTCGAAGTCGGGCATGGAGACACGTTCCGGGTTGAGGAAACGCTCGAACAGCAGGTCGTACTCCAGCGGATCGAGATCGGTGATCTTGAGCGCGTAGGCGACCAGCGAGCCGGCACCGGAGCCGCGGCCCGGCCCCACCGGAATGTCGTTGTCCTTGGCCCACTGGATGAAGTCCATGACGATGAGGAAGTAGCCGGGGAACCCCATCTCGAGGACGATATTCAGCTCGAAGTCGAGTCGCTCGCGGTAGGCCGGCTCGTGCTCGGCCAGATCGCGCCCGGGATAGATCGGCGTGTCGCCCCCGAAGAGCTGCTCGAGACGCGCGGTCAGGCCATCGTGGGAGATCTTGCGAAAGAACTCGTCCTGGGTCATGCCCTCGGGGATCGGATATTCCGGCAGGAAGATCTCGCCGAGGCGCACGCTGGCGTTGCAGCGGGCCGCGATCATCACGCTGTTCTCCAGCGCTTCGGGAATGTCGGCGAAGAGCTCGGCCATCTCCTCGGGCGATTTCAGATACTGCTCTTCGCTGTATTTTTTCTCGCGCCGCGGATCCTCCAGCGCCTTCCCCTCGCCGATCGATACCCGCGTCTCGTGCGCCCAGTAGTCCTCGCGCTGCAGAAAGCGCACATCGTTGGTCGCCACCACTGGCGTACCGGTCTCGGAAGCCAAGTGTACGCTGGCGTGGACACACTCCTCGTCGTACTGGCGACCGGTGCGCTGCAGCTCGAGGTAGAAGCGGCCGGGAAAATGCTGATTCCACTCCGCCAGCAGCGTGCGTGCGGTATCGACGTGCTCGGCGATCAAGAACCGACCGATCTCCCCTTCACGGGCGCCGGAGAGGCAGATCAGTCCCTCGTTCTGGGCAAACACCCATTCGCGGTCGAGGATCGCCAGATTCTGACGCTGACCGTCGGTCCAGGCCCGCGAGATCAGCTCGGTGAGGTTGCGATAGCCGGTATCGTTCATCGCCAGCAGCGTGATCCGGTACGGATGACTCTCGTCGAAGGGATTGTGCAGCCAGAAGTCGGCGCCGATGACGGGTTTGAGTCCCCCGCCCTGCGCCGCCTTGTAGACCTTGACCAGGCCGAAGAGATTGGTGTCGTCGGTCACCGCGACCGCGGGCATGCCCGCTTCGGCGGTGGCCTTGATCAGCGGCTTGAGGCGGACCAGGCCGTCGACGAGTGAGTATTCGCTGTGGACACGAAGATGAACGAAGGGAGTTGTCATGGCGAGCTCGGTTCGAAACGACGAATGGATTCCGGCGGCGGCGCGGGCGAGATAGCGCCATCTCAGCATGCCCAAAGCCGGAGGGGGTCACAATGGTTCAGTGAGCTGGCCCGCGCGGGCCGGGCTCGGTTCGGTCGGTGGTGATTCGCCGGCGCGCCAGCCGTCGGCGCACGCGATTCGGTGCCGAAATCGCGAACCGCTCAGGTGAACGTTTCGAGCTGCTTTCGCACCGGAGCGAAAGAGCGGCGATGCGCCTCGAGCGGTCCCAGTCGGCGCAGCGCCTCGAGATGCGCCCCGGTGGGATAGCCCTTGTGCTGGGCGAAACCGTACTCCGGGTGACACGCGTCCAGCGCTACCATCTGCGCGTCTCGCGCCACCTTGGCGAGGATCGACGCCGCGCTGATGGCGGCGTGGCGCAGATCCCCCTTGACCACCGCCTGCCCGGGACACGCATGTCCCGGCAGTCGGTTGCCGTCGACCAGTAGATATTCTGCCGCCACTGGCAAGGCGTCGATCGCTCGCCGCATCGCCAGATGGGTGGCGTGATAGATGTTGAGCGTATCGATCTCCGCCGGCGTCGCCTCCGCGACGGCGAACGCCAGCGCCTCTTCACGAATCTGCCGATCGAAAGCTTCCCGGCGTGGCGCACTCAGGCATTTGGAGTCGGTCAGCCCGGCGATCGGTCGATCAGGATCGAGAATCACCGCCGCGGCGACCACGGCACCGGCGAGCGGCCCCCGCCCGACTTCGTCGACGCCGGCCAGCCGATCGCCGGCATAATCGATGATCAGCGGGGGCCAGTCGTCGCTTCGCGCTCGGCTCGGCATCGTCGTCCTCGTGTTAGACGGTGGGGTGTCGCTCAGGCGGAGGTGTCGACGTCGTCGAGACAACCGCGCTGGACGAGAGAGTCGATCGCGTCCGCGGCACGCTCGCTGGCGCCTCGCTGCAAGGCGGCGTGCATCTCGGCAAAGCGTGTCTCGAGCGCATGACGCTGCGCCTCGTTCTCGAACCACGGCAGCAGCGTGTCGACCAGCGAGTCGGCACTGACCGCGTCCTGGATCAGCTCCGGCACCACGGTCTCCTGGGCAATGAGGTTAGGCAGCGAAATCCAGCGCGTCTTGACCAGCCGCTTCGCGAGCCAGTAGGTCACCGGCGCCATACGATAGGCGACGACCATCGCTCGGTGACAAAGCAGGGTTTCCAGTGCCGCTGTCCCCGATGTCAGCAGCACCGCATCCGCGGCGACCATCGCCTCCCGCGACTGCGCTTCGATCAGCGTGACGTCCTCGGCAAGCTCGGGGGCACGAGCCATGAGCGCATCGAGCTCGCGACGTCGCTCGGGGGAAGCCGCCGGCACGATGACCTGCAGCGCCCCGAGACGCTCCCGGAGCCTGACCGCAGCGCGCAGGAATATTTCACCCTGGAACTGGATTTCGCTGCTGCGCGAGCCGGGCAGCAGCGTGAGCGTCGGCCGCTCGGCATCGAGACCCAACGCCGCTCGCGCGGCACGGCGGTCGTTGACCAGTGGCAGCTCGTCCGCCAGCGGGTGACCGACGTAGGCCACCGGCACGCGATGCTCGGCATAGAAGTCCGCCTCGAACGGCAGAAAGGTCAGCATGGCATCGACGGCACGGGCGATCGTCTTCACACGCCCCTGTCGCCAGGCCCAGACCGAGGGACTGACGTAATGGGCGGTACGGATACCGCGCTCGCGCAGCGCTCGCTCGAGCCCGATGTTGAAGTCCGGCGCATCGATGCCGATCATCACGTCCGGCTGCCAGGCAAGCGCGTCTCGCTTGAGATGACGACGTACCTTGACCAGGCCCGGCAGATGCTTGAGCACCTCCACCAGCCCCATCACGGAGAGCGTTTCCAGCGGGTAGAGAGAGTCGAGCCCCTCGGCCTGCATGCGTGGCCCGCCGATACCCCGAAACACGATGTCGGGATGGCGACGCTTGAGCGCACGCATGAGACCCGCGCCGAGAATATCCCCGGAGAGCTCGCCCGCGACCAGGTAGACGCGCATGGCCTCGCCTAGCGGAGAATGCCGCGCTGGGAACTCTTGAGCGAGTCGACGAAGCGCCGCGTCTCGTCGAACGAGAAGCGGCTTTCGATCTCGCTGACCGCCTGCTCGAGAGTGAGTCCTTTACGGTAGACCAGTCGATAGGCCTCATTCAGCGCGCGCACGCTCTCGCTGGAGAAGCCACGACGCTTGAGACCGATCGAATTCAGGCCGTGCGGCGCAGCAGGGTTACCGCTGGCCATCACGAAAGCGGGAACGTCCTTGGTGATCGCCGAGCAGCCGCCGACCATGGCGTGCTCGCCCATGTGGCAGAACTGATGAATCGCCGAGAGACCGCCGAGAATGGCGAAATCGCCGAGTCGGACGTGGCCGGCCAGTGTCGCCTGGTTGGCGAGGATGCAATCGTCGCCGATGACACAGTCGTGCCCCACGTGGGAATAGGCCATGAACAGGTTGCGACTACCGATGGTGGTCGCGCCACGATCCTGCGCGGTTCCCCGATGCAGCGTCACGCTCTCGCGTACGACGTTGTCGTCGCCCACGTCGAGGCGCGTGGGTTCACCGGCGTACTTCTTGTCCTGGCAGTCCTCGCCGACGGAGGCGAACTGAAAGATGCGGTTGCGCTTGCCAAGCGAGGTCGGACCCTTGATCACCACGTGCGGCCCGATCACGCAGCCCGCATCGATCTCGACATCGGGACCGATGACGCTGAACGGGCCGACTTCGACATCGTCGGCCAGGGTCGCGGCGGGATCGACGATGGCGGTGGGATGAATCAAGCGATTTTCCTCTCGGCACAGATGACTTCGGCTTCACAGGCGAGCTCGTCGCCGACGGTGGCCCGACAGTTGAATTTCCAGATACCGCGCTTGCCTTTGATGACCACGGCTTCGAGGCGCAGCTGATCACCCGGCATGACGGGGCGCTTGAAGCGAACGTTGTCACTGCCGACGAGGTAGTAGACATAGCCGTCAGCGGGCAGCTTGTTGACGGTCTTGAATCCCAGAATGCCGCAGGCCTGGGCCATCGCTTCGATGATCAGAACCCCCGGCATGATGGGATGATGCGGAAAGTGGCCGTTGAAAAAGGGTTCGTTGATGCTGACGTTCTTGTACGCCACGATCGATTCGCCGAGCGTGATCTCGGTCACGCGATCCACCAGTAAAAACGGGTAACGATGCGGTAGATACTCACGAATCTGGTTGATGTCCATTATCATCAATACGACCTCGAATATAACGAAATGCCCGCCGCTAGGGGCGGGCACAGGGCGGCAAAGCGGCGTTCACCCGTGTGGGCCGGCATTATACAGGCGAGGTCATCGGCCGCCAGTCTTCCCCTGTACCGATCCGTCACAGATGACTTCTCAGCCATCACGCGCATGACGTTCGAGCCGGGTGAGGCGCTTGGCGATGTCATCCAACTGCTTGAAGCGAACCGCGTTCTTGCGCCATTGGCTGTTCGACATCGACCCGGTCCCCGATGAGTAGACGCCGGCTTCATGGATCGAGTTGGTGACCAGGCTCATCCCCGTGACCTGCACGCCGTCGGCAAGGGTGAGGTGGCCCGAGAGTCCTACCCCACCGCCGAGCAGGCAGTGCCGCCCCACCTTGGTCGAGCCGGCGATCCCCACACACCCGGCCAGCGCACTGTGGTCGCCGATCTGCACGTTGTGAGCGATCTGGACCTGGGAGTCGATCTTGACGCCGTGGCCGATCAGCGTGTCGCCGAGGGCACCGCGGTCGATACTCGAGCAGCTCCCCACTTCGACATCGTCACCCAGGGTGACGCCACCGAGCTGCGCTATCTTCTCCCACTGCTTGCCATCGTGAGCGAAGCCGAAACCGTCGCCACCGATGACGCAGCCGGCGTGCAGAATCGCCCGTGCGCCGACGATGACGCCATGGTAGAGCGTGACGTTGGCGTGCAGCCGAGACCCTGCCCCGATGATACAGTCCGCGCCGATACTGCAGCCTGCGCCAATGGCACAATCGTCGGCGATCTCGACGCCGGCCTCGATGACGCTGTTGGCACCGATCTCCACATTGGTGCCGACGCGAGCCTCGGAGGAGACCACGGCCGTGGGGTGGATCCCCTGATGACTGCGCTGGTAGAGCGGATCGAAGAGCCGCGACAGGCGGGCATAGCCGAGATACGGGTTGTCCAGTTCGAGCCGCGCCCCGGGACACCCTTCGCCATGAGCCGGGTGCACCAGCACCGCGCCGGCGCGGGTCTCGTCCAGGTATTTCAAGTAGGCCCGGTTGGCCAGAAAGGCCAGTTCACTGGGGCCGGCGTCGGTCAGCGTCGACAGACCCTCGATACGAATCTCGGGATCGCCGATCAGACGGGCATCGATACGTTCGGCGAGTTCACCGAGCGTATAGGAGGCGTTAGCAGCACTCTTCATGAATGGGCGCCGGTCTCAGAGCATCAGTTGAGCGAGTTGAATATCTGGGTCACTTCGTTGGTCACGTCCAGGCTATCGCCGGAGTACACCACCGCGTCACGGTCGACGACCATGTCCAGATCGTGCTGATCGACCACACGCTGAATCGCCTGGTCGAGCTTGGGCTTGGCGCTCTGCAGATACTGCTGTTCGGCCTGCTGCTGCGCCTGCGAGATCTGGCCGCGAAGCTGCTGGAACTGGCCGCCCTTCTGGCGCAGCTGCTGGGTCACCGAATTACGCTCGGATTCCGACATCACGTCGCCGTCCTGCTGCAGACGCTGCTGAAGCTGCTGCAACTCCTGGCTCAGTGACTGCGCCTGCTGCTGCTGCGCACTGATTCGGTTCTTGAGCTGATTCATCGATGCCTGCGCCGAATCGGACGACATCAACGCTTCACGCCAGTCCAGCACGCCGACTTCGGTCGCCATGGCGGGCAGCGATACGACCGACAACAGTCCAAGCCCGAGGGCTCCTACTACTTTGCGCATGCAACGCCTCCTTGATAGCGGCTCTCGAAGGCCGTCGATCTCGACGACGACTAAGAGAGCGGGATGAATCGTAGCGAACGCGTCGAAACCGACGTCCCCGCGCCACGACCGTGGAGCCGATCACCCCGCGGCAACAAGCTGCCACGGGGTGCTGTGACTCTTTTATCGATGTTCTTCGTATTACCGACGTTCGTTGCGATCAGAACGTCTGGCCAAGCGAGAACTGGAACACCTGCGGATCGTCACCGTCCTTCTCGTTGAGCGGCTTGGCCACGCTGAACGTGAGCGGGCCGACCGGCGTCAACCAGGAGAGCCCGAGGCCCAAGCTGTAGCGCAGATCGTCGAGATTGACGCCGCTTTCACAACTCGACGGGCCGTCACCGTCGACGACATCGTAGCAGTCGGTCAAATAGGTATTACCGGCATCCAGAAAGATACTGGTCTGCAGCGAGCGGCGATCCTCGACCCACGGGAAGGGATAGATGAGCTCTGCAGAGCCTTCCACCAGCACGTTGCCGCCAAGGGTGTCGTCGTCGCCGTCGCCGCGTTCGGTGGTACGCGGACCCAGCGTGTTGCTGGTATAGCCGCGCACCGAACCCAGACCGCCGGAATAGAAGTTCTCGTAGAACGGGTAGGGATCACCGGAACCCAGCGTATCGGCGTAGCCCAGATTGCTGCTGAACTTGACCGACCAGTCGGGATTGAGTTCGAACAGCCGCTGGCCGCGATAGCGCATCTTGTAGTACTCGGCATCCGATCCGGGTGCCGCCGTCTCGAGCGACACACGCTGGTAGCTGCCGGCGGTGGGCATGATGCCGCGGTTGAGATTGTTGCGTGTCCAGCTCGCGGTCAACTTGTAGTTGAGGAAATCCTCGCCCTCATCCTCGGTGTACTTGACGATCTCGGAGGGGGTGTCGTCATAGGTGTCGATCGACAGCTGTTCCAGACCGACGCCGAAGTTCAGTCGCGACAGATCGTTGATCGGGTAACCGAAATTGATGTTACCGCCGTAGGAATCGGTCGAGTAGGTCGAGATGTCCGAATCTTCGTAGTCGGTCTCGCGGTAGAACAGGTTGTAGCCCCGCGAGATACCGTCGAGCGTCCAGTAAGGGTCGGTGAAACCGAAATTGATGTTGGTGAACGTATCGCTGCGCTGAGCCCCGATGTTCACCCGGTTGCCCGTACCCAGGAAGTTGTTCTGCGAAAGCGCCGCCCCGTAGATGACGCCTGCCGACTGGGAGAAACCGACGCTTGCCGAGATCGACCCGGAAGGCTGCTCCTGCACGCTGTATGTGACGTCGAGCTGATCCGGCTCGCCGGCGACCGGACGCGTGTCGACGTCGACCTGCCGGAAGAAGCCCAGCCGCTCCAGACGCTGGCGCGACTGGCTGATCTGATCGGTCGAGGCGGGTGCGCCCTCCATCTGGATCATTTCACGACGCAGCACTTCGTCCTGGGTCGTGGTATTGCCTTCGAAATTGATTCGCCGCACATAGGCGCGTCGGCCGGGATCGACGCGGAAGGTGATGTTCGCCGTATTGTCGGCGTCGTTGAGCGTGGGCACCGCGTTGATGTCGGCGAAGGCAAACCCGTCCGCGCCAAGCTTCTGGCGCAGCGCCTCCGACGACGCGGTGAGCGCACTCTGAGAGAAGTAGTCGCCGGGCTCGGCAGTGACCAGCTCGCGTGCTCTGGCGTCGTCCATCTTCAGATCGCCGTCGAAGTCGATCTGGTCGAACTTGTAGCGCTTGCCTTCGTCGACGTTGATCGTGACGAAGATGCGCGACTTGTCGGGGCTGATCGAGACCTGAGTCGACGAGATGGAGAAGTTGGCGTAGCCGCGATCGAGATACCAGGAGCGCAATGTCTCCAGGTCTCCGGAGAGCGCCTCACGCGAGTATTCGTCGTCGGAGAACCAGCCGAAGAACCAGCTGGGCTTGTCCTCGAGCTGAAACAGATCGCGCAGCGTGTCGTCGTCGAAAGCGTCGTTACCGACGACGTTGATCTGTCGAATCTTGGCGACGGCGCCCTCGTTGATGTCGATGTTGACGCGAACGCGGTTGCGCTCGAGCTGTTCGACAGAGGAGTCGATACTCGAACTGTAGCGGCCCTGGGACTGATAGAGACGCTCGAGTTCGCGCTGCATCTCCTCGAGGGTGGAGCGCTGCAGCACCTGCCCCTCGGCAAGACCGGCGTCCCGCAGGCCGTCCCGAAGATCGTCCTCGGAGATCTGCGAGTTGCCCTCGATGTTGATCTCCGCAATCGACGGACGCTCGACCACGTTGACGATTAGTACATCGCCATCGCGAGAAAGGCGAATGTCGTCGAAGAGCCCCGTGTCGAACAGCGTCCGAGCCGCGTCGCCCAGCTCCTGATCGTTGACCGTCTCGTCTGCGCTGACGGGAAAAGCGTTGAACACGGAGGCTGCCGAGACGCGCTGCAGTCCCTCCACGCGAATGTCCGAAATCTCGAAAGGTGCCGCCAACGCCAAGGGGGAGCTGGTCAGCAGCAGTCCTGCCAATCCGATGGTCTTGAGTTTCATGCAATCAATCGCTTCTCTGGGGGCCCGCCCGCGTATGGAACAGGCACCTTATACATTTCCCCTAGTGACTGACAAGGTTCCCTCGTCGGCCCCGGGTACTGAATGGTCGTCGGCAGCGACGCCGCGCCGCCTAGGTCAGGCCTAAAGTCGCATCAAATCGAAGTAGAGTGCCGCGATCATCAGCGTGGCCACGAGTGCCACGCCGACGCGCAGTCCCATCGCCTGCGCCGTTTCGGAAACGGGGCGCCCCCGCAGCAGTTCGATGACGTAATAGACCAGATGCCCCCCGTCGAGCACGGGAATCGGCAGCAGGTTGAGCACGCCGAGGCTGATCGAGAGGTAGGCGAGGAAACCGATGAAAGTCTCCACGCCGCTACGAGCCGAATCGCCAGCGATCCTCGCGATCGTGATCGGCCCCGAGAGATTCGACGGCGAGATCCAGCCCACGATCATCTTGCGAATCGAGTCCGCCGTCAGCCAGGTCATCTCGCCGGTCTTGGCTACCGCCTCGCCGATCGCCGCGATCGGCCCGTAGCGAATCTCGCGCTGGAATTGCGCTGGCCACGTCGGCGCCTGTGAGGCCGCCCCGACGTAGCCGATCGGCGATTCGCCGCTCCCGCGCAGCGCCGGTGTGAGAGACAGTTCACGACGTTCACCGCCGCGTTCGACCACGAGGTCGAGCGTTCGTTCGGGATGCTCGCGCACCACGGCGACGAAAGCCGCCCAGTCCGCGACTGAGGCGCCATCGACGCTGAGGATGCGGTCGCCCGCTTGCAGCCCCGCCCGTGCTGCCGGACTCTCCGGCAGTACCCGGTCGAGCACCGCCGGTACGTCCGGTCGCCAGGGCGTGATGCCGAGCGACGGCATCGGCTGCGGGGGGTCTTGGCGTACCAGCCAGCGCTCGACCGGCACCGCGTGGAGCTGTTCGCTCCCGCTGGCGCCGGAGGTGGACGTCTCCTGCGTGGCCACGCTCAACTCACCGTTTGCACCGATGGCACCGATCAGTTGCAGGTTGACGTCGTTCCACGAGGGCGTGCGCTCGCCCTGGACACTGACGATCTCCATGCCACTTTCCAGGCCGGCCTGTGCCGCCGGCGAATTCGGCGCCACATCACCGATGACCGGCGCCACCGTCGTCGTGCCATAGACGAACAGTGCCCAGTAGGCCAACAGCGCCAGGAGAAAGTTGGCGATCGGCCCGGCGGCAACGATGGCGATACGTGCCCATACGTTCTTGCGATTGAATGCGCGGTGCTGCTCGGCCGGGTCGACCGGCCCCTCGCGCTCGTCGAGCATCTTGACGTAGCCACCGAGCGGGATGGCCGCAATGGCAAACTCGGTGCCGTGGCGGTCGAAGCGCGACCACAGCGGCTTGCCGAAGCCGACCGAGAACCGCAGTACCTTGACCCCGCAGCGGCGGGCGACCCAGAAATGCCCGAACTCATGAAACGTGATCAGCAGGCCGAGCACGACGATGACCGCCAGCACGTTCTGAAGTGCATCCATCATGCGCGACCTCCTCTCACCGTATGATTGATCCCGACCGCCGCGCTCGAATCAGGCGCGAGCTCCGCCGGCGTAGCGCTCAGCGAGAATGCCTTCGGCGACTCGGCGTGCGCGGGCATCGTCGTGCAGTATCGCATCGAGCGAGTCCGCCGCGTGCGACTCGACACGCTCGAGCGTCTCGGCCACCAGCCCGGCGATGTCCAAAAACCCCAGCCGCTCATCGAGAAAGGCGGCCACGGCTATCTCGTTGGCGGCATTGAGGCAGGCGGGCGCCGTACCGCCTGCCTGCATCGCTTCCCGCGCCAGACGCAGACAAGGAAACCGCGTCTCGTCCGGCGCCTGAAAGTCGAGTCGCCCTATCGCGAAGAGATCCAGTGGCTCGACACCGGCGTCGATGCGCGCAGGCCAAGAGAGTCCATAGGCGATGGCCGTGCGCATGTCGGTATTGCCCATCTGCGCGATGACCGACCCATCGGTGTAGCCGACCATCGAGTGCACGATACTCTGCGGGTGAATCACTACCTCGACCTGCTCGGGACGCGCATCGAAGAGCCAGCATGCCTCGATGAGTTCGAGGCCCTTGTTCATCATCGAGGCGCTGTCGACCGAGATCTTGCGCCCCATCGACCAGTTCGGGTGGGCACAGGCCTCGCTCGGTGTCACGTGGCGCATGTCGCCGATCGGCCGCTCCCTGAACGGTCCGCCGGAGGCGGTCAGCAACAGCCTCGAGACCCCGAGCGAGGCCAAACCGCCGTGGCGCGCCGGCGGCAGACACTGGTAGATGGCGTTGTGCTCCGAATCGATCGGCAGCAGACAGGCGTCGTGCTGTGCCACCGCATCCATGAAGAGTGCCCCGGACATCACCAGCGCTTCCTTGTTCGCCAGCAACACCCGTTTACCCGCTTTGACCGCCGCCAGGGTCGGCAACAGCGCCGCCGCGCCGATGATCGCCGACATCACGACATCGACCTCGTTGGCCGCGGCCATTTCGCACAGCGCCGACTCGCCGGCGCGCACCTCGATGTGCGAAAGCGACACGTCACGCAGTGCCGCCCGCAACCAGGCAGCGTCGGCTTCGGTCTCGAGGACGGCAACGGCCGGCGAGAAGCGCCGACAGACGTCGAACAGCGCCTCTTTGGAGCGCCAGGCCGTCACCGCCTGCAAGCGATAGCGCTCGGGGTGTCGCGCGATGACGTCGAGGGTGCTGCGACCGATCGAGCCGGTCGCACCGAGAATGGCGACGTTGTGAACAGCGGTGGAGGTCATAGAAGCCTTGTTGTCAGCACGACGGCGCGCGGGAAATCAGCCGAGCCAGGGGCGGATCAGGGCGAAAATGGGGATGGCGGCGGTGAGGCTGTCGACGCGGTCGAGAATCCCGCCATGGCCGGGTAGCAGGTGGCTGGAGTCCTTGATTCCGCGAAAACGCTTGAGCATGCTCTCGAGCAGATCGCCGACGACCGACACATAGGCGACGAATACTGCGACGACCAGCAGGCCCAGCGTTCGCGACGTGCTCAGATCCAACCAGATGGCGTAGGCGAGCACGAGTAGCGCCACGGCGACCCAGCCACCGTAGACACCCTCCCAGGATTTGCCCGGACTCACCCGAGGTGCGAGCTTGCGTCGCCCGAACCGCCGACCGGCGAAATAGGCACCGATATCGGCGACCCAGACCAGCAGCAGCACGAACAGCAGCCATTCGCTGCCGTCTTGACGAAGTTGAGAGAAGCCGACCCAGCACGGGAAGAGCACCCATCCGCCCATCGCCAGTCTTATCGCGGGTTGCTGCCACTGCGTCGTCGCCGCGGGATAGCGAGAGACCCACCAAGCGTTGACGAGCCAGCCCGCCGCGCCGAGCCAGAGCGGCCACTGATCGTCCACCCAGCCGGCAAACCAGGCAGCGAGCAGCAGCGCCGCCATACCCGTCGCATAGACCAGGCGCGGTAGCGCCGCATCGAAGCCCGCCAGGCGAGCCCACTCCCAGGCACCGAGCAGCAGCACGACGGCAGTGAACAGCGCAAAGCTCGCTCCCGTCAGGCCGAAAAGCCCCAACAACACCAGCGGCGCCAATACCAGCGCCGTCAGGACACGCTGTCTAAGCACCGCTCACCTCGATCTGTTGTTGCGTCATGCCGAAGCGGCGCTGACGTCGGTGGAAGGCATCCATGGCGGCATCGAAGGCCGCGGCATCGAAGTCGGGCCAGAGCTCCGGCGCGAACACGAACTCGGCATAGGCGAGCTGCCACAGCAGGAAGTTCGAAATGCGCTGTTCACCGCTGGTGCGAATGCAAAGATCGACGGGAGGCTCGTCGTGGAGACAGATTTCGTCGTTCAGTGCGGCTTCGTCGATCGCCGCCGGGGCGAGCTCGCCGTCGGCGACGCGCTGCGCCAATCGCCGCGCCGCACCGGCGATGTCCCACCGGCCGCCGTAGTTGGCGGCCACGATGAGATGGAGTCCCGCGTTGTGTTGCGTCAGATCTTCCGCCCGCGCCATCTGGCGCTGCAGCGATAGCGAGAACCGCTGACGATCACCGATGATACTCAAGCGGATGTCGTTGTCATGGAGCTTTTTCACTTCGCGCTTGAGCACGAGCATGAAAAGCTCCATCAGCGCGCTGACTTCGGCACTCGGCCGGCGCCAGTTCTCGCTGGAGAAAGCGAAAAGGGTCAGGGCCTCTATGCGCCGCTGCGCGGCTCGCCTGATGACGGCGCGCAACGACTCGACCCCCGCGCGATGCCCCTGCGCGCTGGAGAGGCCCCGAGCGCGTGCCCAGCGATTGTTACCGTCCATGATGATCGCCACGTGTCGCGGCATCGACGGCATCGCTTGCGCACCGCGCGACTGCATGTCTGTCATGGTATCTCGCAAGCCAGGTGTGAGACGGCGCTTACGCCGATCCGGAACGCGTCCGGGTTACACCTGCATCAGGTCGTGTTCCTTGGATTCCAGCAGCTTGTCGACTTCGGCGACATGCTTGTCGGTCAGCTTCTGGATCATCTCCTCACCGCGACGCTGATCGTCCTCGGTGATGTCCTTGTCCTTGAGCAGCGACTTGAGATCACCGTTGGCATCACGACGCACGTTACGCACGGCGACGCGGGCGTTTTCCGCCTCGGCGCGAGCCTGCTTGATGTAATTGCGGCGCGTCTCTTCGGTCAGCGGCGGCATGGGAACACGAATGACGTTGCCGTTGGTGGCCGGGTTGAGACCCAGATCGGACGTCATGATCGCTTTCTCGATCTTGCCGACCATGGACTGCTCCCACGGCATGATGCTCAGGGTACGCGCGTCTTCAACGTTGACGTTGGCGACCTGGTTGAGCGGCATTTCGCTGCCGTAATACTCGACGGTAACCGCATCCAGAATGCTGGGATGCGCCCTGCCGGTACGAATCTTGTGAAAGTTCGCCTGAAGCGTTTCCAGGGTCTTTTTCATACGCCCTTCGGCGTCTTTCTTGATGTCGTCGATCATGTCCTAAACCTCAATCAATCAGCGTGCCTTCTCGCCCACCGACCACCAGATTCAACAGCGCCCCGGGCTTGGTCATGTCGAATACGCGCACCGGCATGTCATGGTCACGCACCAGACAGATAGCGGTCAAATCCATGACACCGAGCTTCTGATCCAGCACGTCGTCGTAGCTCAGGCGCTCGTACTTGGTGGCATCGGCGTGGGTGACCGGGTCTTTGTCGTAGACGCCGTCGACCTTGGTGGCCTTGACCACGACGTCGGCGTCGATCTCGATCCCTCGCAGACAGGCCGCGGAGTCGGTGGTAAAGAAGGGGTTGCCGGTGCCCGCGGAGAAGATCACCACGTCGCCGGAGGTGAGATAGCGAATGGCGGTGCGGCGATCGTAGTGCTCGACCACCCCGCTCATCGGAATGGCCGACATCACGCGCGAGCGTATATTGGAGCGCTCGAGCGCATCGCGCATCGCCAGCGCATTCATTACCGTTGCCAACATGCCCATGTGATCGCCGGTGACACGCTCCATGCCCGCGGCGTGCAGTGCGGCCCCGCGAAACAGGTTACCACCGCCGATCACGATACCGACCTGGACGCCGATCCCCACCAGTTGCCCGATCTCGAGTGCCATGCGATCCAGCACTTTGGGATCGATACCGAACTCCTGCTCGCCGGTCAGCGCTTCGCCCGAGAGCTTGAGCAGCACGCGCTTGAACTTCGACTTTTCGGCAGGCTTGTTCGGACGGTCGATGACGTCGGACATGACGATTTCTCCTGATTTGACGGATCGTGTCGGTGGGAACGGGCGAAGACGCTTCTCATCCGCCGGATACGCAATGGCGTGCGCTTTCGCGCACGCCATTGGCGGTTGGGGTGGCCGACGACATCGGCCACCGCCCCGGCACTAGAAGGAACTGGCACTGCTTAGCTGCGGCGGGCCTGTTCCATGACTTCCTTGGCGAAGTCGACTTCTTCCTTCTCGATGCCCTCACCCACTTCGAAGCGGGTAAATCCGAGCACTTCGCCACCGGCCGACTTGGCGTATTCGGCGACGGTCTGGTTCGGATCCTTGACGAAGGGCTGCTCGGTCAGGCTGTTCTCGGCGAGATACTTCTTGAGGCGGCCCTGGACCATCTTCTCGGCGATCTGCTCCGGCTTGCCGGCCATGTCCGGCTGCGCCAGGATGACGGCTTTTTCCTGGTCGAGCTGCTCTTGCGGCATCTCTTCCGGACGCGCAACGACCGGGTTGATCGCGGCCACGTGCATGGCGATGTCCTTGGCGACATCGGCACTGCCGGCGGTCAGACGCGTCAACACACCGATGCGATCACCATGGACGTAGGCGCCGACGACGCCGCCTTCCGGGGCATCGACCACGACCGCACGACGCACGGAGATGTTCTCGCCGATCTTTTGGACCAGCTGGTTGCGAGCGTCTTCGAGCTCGGCATCCATGATCTCGGTCATGTCTTCGGACTTCGTCTCGAAGACCTTGTCCAGCACCGTCTTGGCGAAGCGGGTGAAATTCTCGTCACGGGCGACGAAGTCGGTCTCGGAATTGACTTCGAGCATCGCGCCGTAGCTGCCGTCATCGGCGACGCGGGTCAGGATCGCACCCTCTGCGGCGGTACGGCCGGCCTTCTTGGCCGCCTTCAGACCGGAGTTCTTGCGCAGGTCTTCGATCGCACGCTCGATATCGCCGTCGGCTTCGGTGAGTGCCTTCTTGCACTCCATCATGCCGAGACCGGTACGCTCGCGCAGTTCTTTGACTTGAGAAGCGCTGATAGCTGCCATGTTTGTCCCTCTGAGGATCGCTGTTTCGTCTCGCGGCGACGCCGAAGCGTCGCCCCAGGTAGCAAAAAGGGGCTCTTGAGCCCCCTTCGTCTGCACCGATGCTGGTAGTCCCGGCGGCGCAGGTCGCCCGCCAGGCGCGCGATCGGTGCAGACTCGCTCGAATTGCCGTCCGGCTTACTCGGCGACTTCGCTCGGCTCGTCGACTTCGACGAACTCGTCGGGCCGGCCTTCCTTCGCCTTGCCGCAGGCATTGGCGATCGCCTGCACGTAGATCTGGATGGCGCGGATGGAGTCGTCGTTACCCGGAATGACGTAGTCGACGCCATCGGGGTTGGAGTTGGTATCGACGACACCGATGACCGGGATGCCCAGCTTGTTGGCTTCGTTGATGGCAATGCGCTCGTGGTCGACGTCGATCACGAACAGCGCGTCCGGCAGGCCGCCCATCTCCTTGATACCGCCGATGGAGCGCTCGAGCTTGTCTTGCTCGCGAGTCGCCATCAGGACTTCTTTCTTGGTCAGCTTCTCGAACGTGCCGTCTTCGCGCATCGTCTCGAGCTCGCGCAGACGCTTGATCGACTGACGAATCGTCTTGAAGTTGGTGAGCATGCCGCCCAGCCAGCGATGATTGACGAACGGCTGACCCACACGGTTCGCTTCTTCCTTGATGATCTTGCTCGCGCTGCGCTTGGTGCCGACGAACAGGATCTTGTTGTTGGAAGAGGCCATACGCTCGACGACGCCGGTGGCTTCGAGCAGTGCCGGCAGCGTATGTTCGAGGTTGATGATGTGAATCTTGTTACGCGAGCCGAAGATGTACTGACCCATCTTCGGGTTCCAGTAACGGGTCTGGTGACCGAAGTGTGCGCCTGCCTTGAGCAGATCGCGCATGTTTACCTGTGCCATGATGACTCCTGGAGAATCGGGTTAGGCCTCCACACACCCCATGGATCCGACCGCGCGGCCAAACCGCTACGGCACCCGGGACCATGTGTCGGTGCGTGTGTGTTTTTGATGACGTCTACCGCCTGAGCGATGGTCGCCGCTGTCGGCTCGATCGCCCCGTCGTGTCTGACCACGCCATTTCGAGCGGGCGGTACACGTTTTGGGACGGGAATTGCAGTCGAGCGCGCGGCTTTATACCATACAACTCATGCAAGATGAAGTCGCCGGCCGTCCGAGCCTAGACTCGGATGGCTCGTCGTGTCGGCACTCGAGACACCGCGCGACACCCTCCGAACCCCGCTGCGAGAACGCATGAACATTCCCCGCAAGACCCCCGACGAAATCGAGAAGATGCGCGAAGCCGGCCGTCAGGCCGCAGCCGTTCTGGAGATGATCACCCCTCACGTTCGCGCTGGCGTCACGACCGGCGAGCTCGACAAGCTGTGTGACGACTTCATCGTCAACGAACTCGGTTCCGTCTCGGCGTGCCTGGACTATCACGGCTTTCCCAAGTCGATCTGCACGTCCATCAACCACGTCGTCTGCCACGGCATTCCAGACTTCGACAAGAAGCTCAAGAATGGCGACATCATGAACATCGACATTACCGTGAAGACGCCGGACGGCTACCACGGTGACAGCAGCATGATGTTCGTCGTCGGTGACAGCATTCAGGGCGACCGCCTCTGCCGAATCACCCAGACGTGCCTGTATAAAGGTATCGCCGAAGTTCGCCCCGGGGTGAAGCTCTCGACCATCGCGCGTGCCATCCAGGCTCACGCGGAAGGCTTTGGCTACTCCGTGGTCCGCGACTTCTGCGGTCACGGTATCGGCGCCGGTTTCCACGAGGAGCCCCAGGTACTGCACTACGACGGCTACGCCGCGGAGGCCGATGCCGAGCTCGCCGCGGGCATGTGCCTGACCATCGAGCCGATGGTCAACGCTGGCGGTTACCGCACCAAGGTGCTCAAGGACGGCTGGACCGCCGTGACCAAGGACAAGAGCCTCTCCGCCCAGTGGGAGCACACGCTGCTGGTGACCGACAGCGGCGTCGAAGTCCTGACGGCACGTAGCGACGAGGATCTCTCCTTCCTCGCCAGTTGATTCGTCGGCGCTCGCCGTCGGCACGGTGAGCGCCGTCACGTCCCGGCCGACACGACCGTCGGCCACTGTCCAACGCCTCGCCATCGGGAGCGCTCGTCTCCATGCTGCTGCACCACTACCGATTCCAGCCCGACGACTCGCTGTTCGACGTCGCGGCGTTTCGAGACGCATCGGTACACAGCCGCGAGCCCATCGCGCTGTTCAAGCAGGCCCTCGACACCATTCGCCAGCGCCTCGACACCCGCTTTCACGACGGTGCCGACATTCGCGATCTCGTCTACGGCCGGGCGTGGTGCCTGGACGGGCTGCTGCAGGTCGCCTGGGAGCGCTTCGACTGGGCCGAGGGGATCGCCCTGCTCGCGGTGGGCGGCTACGGCCGGGGGGAACTTCACCCCCGCTCCGACATCGATCTGCTGCTGCTACTCGAGGCCGACGATGACACGCCGTTTCGCGAGTCGCTCACGGGGTTCATCACCTTTCTGTGGGACATCGGTCTCGAGATCGGCCAGAGCGTGCGCTCGCTCGACGACTGCGAGCGCGAAGCGAACAACGACATCACGGTGATCACCAATCTGCTGGAGACGCGCACCCTTGCCGGCCCCGAACGCCTTCGTGACGCAATGCGAAAGCGGCTGGCCAGCGATCGGATGTGGTCGTCCGCCGCCTTCTTCGAGGCCAAGTGGCAAGAGCAGATAACCCGTCACCACAAGCACGACAACTCCGAGTATCACCTCGAACCCAACATCAAGAGCGCACCGGGCGGGCTTCGCGACATCCAGATGATCGGCTGGGTCGCCAAGCGCCACTTCGGTCCGCTGCGCTACGAGGACGTGGTCGCCCAGGGCTTCATGAACGACGCCGAGCTGCGCATCCTGAGTCAGGGCCAGGCGTTCCTGTGGCAGATCCGCTACGCCCTGCACATGCTGACCGGCCGCGCCGAGGATCGACTGCTGTTCGATCATCAGCGAGCGCTGGCCACACTCTTCGGCTACCGCGACATCCAGGGACGACTCGCCGTCGAGCAGTTCATGAAGGCCTATTATCGGCACGTCACGGCGCTGGCCGGGCTCAATGACATGCTGCTGCAGCACTTCGATGAAGTGATTCTGCGCGGCGGCGAAGCGCTTCAGGTGCACCCCATCAATCCGCGTTTCGAGATCAAGGGCGGCTACATTCAGCTGCACCACGCCAGCGTCTTCGTGCGCCGTCCCGGCGCGCTGCTCGAACTCTTTCTGCTGATGGCCCAGCATCCGGAGATCGAAGGCGTGCGTGCCGACACCATTCGCCAGATCCGCGATCACCGCCATCTGATCGATGCCAGCTTCCGCGACGATCTCCGCCATCAGAGCCTCTTCATGGAGCTGCTGCGCAGCGGCGGCGACGTCCCCATGCAGCTCTCGCGGATGAACCGCTACGGCGTGCTCGGCAAGTACCTGCCGGAATTCGGCGAGGCGGTCGGTCTGATGCAGCACGACCTCTTCCACGTTTACACCGTCGACGCCCACACCCTGCGCCTGCTCAGCTTTCTGCAGCGCTTTCGCACCCAGCGTGACAGCGACGAGTACGCCGTCGCCAGCGAAGTGATCCACAAGCTGCCCAAGCTCGAGCTGCTGTGGATCGCCGGGCTCTATCACGACATCGGCAAGGGGCGCGGCGGTGACCACTCGCAGCTCGGCGCCGTCGACGCCGCCGAGTTCTGCCGTCGTCACGATCTCTCCGCCTGGGATACCCGTCTGGTGGCGTGGCTGGTGGAGCAGCACCTCCTGATGTCGAAGACCGCCCAGAAACGTGACATCTCCGACCCCGACGTCATCCACGCCTTCGCGCGTACGGTGGGCGACGAAGTCCATCTGAACTACCTCTACGCCCTGACCGTCGCCGACATCAGCGCCACCAATCCGTCGCTGTGGAACGGCTGGCGCGCCTCCCTGATGCGCCAGCTCTATACCGAAACGCGCCGCGTCCTGCGTCGAGGGCTCGACAATACCGTCGACCGCCATGGCTGGGCCGTGGAGACGCGACAGGAGGCACAGGCCCTGCTCAGAACGATCGGCGCCGACGCCGAGCGAATCGAGACGCTCTGGCAGACCTTCGGCGAGGACTACTTCCTGCAGTACACGCCGAGCGAGATCGCCTGGCAGACGCAAGGCATCCTCGACCATCGCGATACCGGGCTGCCGCTGGTGCTGGTCAGCGCGCCCAGCGAGGACATGAGCGAAGGGGGCACCAAGACCTTCATCCACACTCGCTCGGTGGACGACCTGTTCGCCGCCACCGCTGCGGCGATCGAACAGCTCGGACTCTCGATCCACGACGCGCGGATCGCTACCTCCAGCGACGACTGGACGCTCAATACCTTCATCCTGCTCGACGATCACGGTGAGGCCATTCGTGACCCCGCCAACCTCGAGGACATCCGTCGCCATCTGGTGGAAGAGCTCGACGATCCGGACGACTATCCGCAGATCGTCACGCGTCACACGCCGCGTCAGCTCAAGCACTTCAAGGTGCCGATCGAGGTCACCATCGAGCAGGACCCGGCCAACGCGCGTACCGCCCTCGAACTCGTCGCACCGGACCGACCGGGGCTGCTGGCGCGCGTCGGCCGCGTCTTCATGGAGCAGGACATCGCGCTCTCCGCCGCCAAGATCGCCACCCTCGGCGAGCGTGTAGAGGACGTCTTCTTCATCACCGACAAGCGAGGCCGCCCGCTGACCGACCTCGCCGCGCAGACGCGCCTGCGCGAACGTCTCTGCGAGGTGCTCGACGTGTGACGCCGCATGACGGTCGGCCGTGGGCGCCCGGCGCCGGTTTGAGCCCCCGCCGACGCGCGCCTATAATCGTCGCCCTCGAAACTCGCGACGGCCGGCTGTCATGACCTCCACGCTTTACGGCATCAAAAACTGCGATACGTGTCGCAAGGCGCGCCGTCTTCTCGATGAGCGCGGTATCGACTTTCGCTTTCACGATCTGCGTGACGACGGTCTCGACGCCGCAACGCTCGACGCCTTTCTCGCCCGCACCGACTGGCAGACGCTGCTCAACACCCGCAGCACGACCTGGCGGGGCCTCGGTGCCGCCGACAAGGAAGCGCTCGACCGCGACCGGGCTCGCGAGCTGATGCTCGCCCACCCCACGCTGATCAAGCGACCGCTGCTCGTCCGCGGCGACACGCTGGTGGTGGGGCTGAATCGCAGCGCCTACGAGGGTCTTGGCGGCTGATAACACGCTGGCAAGCGTTGCCGGGCGTAGCGTCGATGCTCTCCCCGGCTCGACTTCCACGCTCACGAACCTCACACGCGTCGACGAAGAATCGTCTCAGGGGCTCTCCCCATCGGGCTCGAACGCGACGGCTACCCATACGTAAGACACGAACACGTCAGACTGCATCATCTTCAATGAGCACGAATAGGAGTTAGGCATGCTGAGCTTCGCGCTAGGAATCGGCACCCAGAACGGCCAGGGCGACTGGCTCGAGGTCTACTACCCGGCACCGCAGTACGGCCCCGACGCCACGCTTGCCGAGACCGTCCGCGAGGCGCTCGGAGCAGACCGCGACGGGGAGGTGGTGAGCTTTCTGCCGGAGCACTGCGCGGGCCTGGCGAAGGCGCTGCGCGACGGCGGCTTCACCGAGCAGGCGGAACTCGCCGAGAGCCTCGCCGATGCCCACCGTCCGCTGGTCGCGGTCTTTCTGGCCGAGGATCACGCGCCGGCGAGCGTACCGGAGGTCTACCTCAAGCTGCAGCTGCTCTCGCATCGACTGGTCAAGCCCCACGGCATCAAGCTCGACGGCATGTTCGGCCTTTTGAAGAACATCGCCTGGACCAGCGAAGGCGCCATCGACGTCGAAGAGCTACCCGGGCGCCAGCTCCAGGCGCGCCTCGCCGGCCGCACGCTCTCCGTCGACTGCGTCGACAAGTTTCCCAAAATGGTCGACTACGTCGTTCCCAAGGGTATTCGCATCGCCGACACCGCACGCGTGCGCCTGGGCGCCTATCTGGGCGAAGGCACCACGGTCATGCACGAAGGCTTCTGCAACTTCAACGCCGGCACCGAAGGCCCCGGCATGGTCGAGGGTCGCATCTCGGCGGGCGTGTTCGTGGGTAAGGGATCCGATCTCGGCGGCGGTTGCTCCACGATGGGGACGCTTTCCGGTGGCAACAACGTCATTATCAGCCTCGGCGAGAACTGCCTGATCGGTGCGAATGCCGGCGTCGGTATTCCGCTGGGCGATCGCTGCACCGTCGAGGCGGGTCTCTACGTCACCGCTGGCGCCAAGATCGCCGTGCTCGATGCCGACGGGGCGCTTGTCGAGACGCTGGCCGGCCGCGACCTGGCGGGTCAGAGCGACCTGCTGCTGCGTCGCAATTCGACCAGCGGGCGCATCGAGTGTCTGACCAACAAGAGTGCAATCGCCCTGAACGAAGCGCTCCACGCCCACAATTGATCCGCGCCGAACGGAAGCCCTCCATGACTCAAGCGTCCCCGACGCCCGCATCGTCGCCGACGACCCCTTCGGCCACGCTGGCACTCGCCCTCGAACTGCTCGAGCGACCGTCGGTGACCCCTGACGACCACGGCTGCCAGGCCCTCATGATCGAGCGGCTCGAGCGGCTGGGCTTCAGCGTCGAGCGAATGACGATCAGCGGCATCGACAATTTCTGGGCAACCCGCGGCCAGCACGGTCCGACGCTGGCCTTCGCCGGCCATACCGACGTGGTGCCGAGCGGCCCCGAGAGCGAATGGACCACGCCGCCCTTCTCGCCGATGATCGACGACAGCGGCTTTTTGCGCGGCCGCGGTGCGGCCGACATGAAGGGCAGCCTCGCGGCGATGGTGACCGCGGTCGAACGTTTCGTCGTCGACCATCCCGACCACGACGGACGCCTGGCGTTTCTGATCACCGCCGACGAAGAGGGGCCAGCGATTCACGGCACCCGCGCCGTGGTCGAACGCCTGCGCGAGCGCCATGAGCCGCTCGAGTACTGCATCGTCGGAGAGCCCTCCTCCACCAGCCACGTGGGAGACGTCATCAAGAACGGTCGGCGCGGCTCGCTCGGCGGCGTGCTCAAGGTTCGCGGCATCCAGGGACACGTCGCCTACCCGCACCTCGCGCGCAATCCGATCCATCAGGCGCTCGCCGCCCTGCAGGCACTGATCGATGAGCACTGGGACGAGGGCAACGATTTCTTCCCGGCGACCAGCTTTCAGATCTCCAACGTCCACGGCGGTACCGGCGCGACCAACGTGGTGCCGGGCGAGCTCGAGGTCACGTTCAACTTTCGCTACTCCACCGAGGTCACCGCCAAGGCGCTGGAGCAGCGCGTCGAAGCGCTGCTGGACGCTCACGGTCTCGACTACCGCCTGGACTGGACCCTCAACGGCGAGCCGTTCTTGACTCCGGGCGGCGCGCTGCTGGACGCCGCCCGACACGCCTGCCGCGAGGTCGTCGACGAGCAGCCGATGCTCTCGACCTCCGGCGGCACCTCCGACGGTCGCTTCATCGCCACGCTCGGCACCCAAGTGATCGAACTCGGGCCGGTCAACGCGACCATTCATCAAATCGACGAACGCATCCGTGCCAGCGATCTCGACACGCTGAGCCGCATCTACGAAACGATTCTCGTCCGGCTGCTTACCTGAGGAAGTCATGGAGCGTTTTCCCGATATCGAAATCTATCTCGCCGACGTCGACACCGACGCCATCACTGCCTGGCTGAGAGAAACGCTGGGCGACGAAGGGCTCGAGCTGTCACGGGGCAAGCGCGGCATCTGGCACGCCCGTGCCAGCACGACTGCCGCGAGCATCGGCATCATGCTGGTCGAGCGCGCCGCGGATCGCTTCGCGAGCCTGTGGTTCGACTGCGACGCCACGCCCTGGCCGCGAGACACGGACTGCGCCCGCGAAGCCGCCAGAAGCCTCGGCTGCGAGACGCGCTGCTCGCTCGGTGGCTGGCAGCCTGGCGACGATCCGGACCGTTTCTGGCAGGTGCTGCCGGACGGGACGGAGAACGCCATCAGCTGGCCGGACTCCGGCCGCTGACGTCGAGTCAGCATCGACGAAGTCAATCACGCCAATGCCGCGCACCGCGGCCAAGACAGGGAGTCTAACGATGGCGGAATCCAAAGCGGTCATCTATGCGGCAATGGGTGGCAACCTCGCCATCGCCGTTACCAAGTTCGTCGCCGCCACGATCACCGGTAGTTCGGCGATGCTCTCCGAGGGCATCCACTCCGTCGTGGATACGGGTAATCAGATCCTGCTGTTGCTGGGGATGAAGCGCGCCCAGCGCCCGGCGAGTCCAGCGTTCCCTTTCGGCCACGGCAAGGAGGTCTACTTCTGGAGCTTCGTGGTCGCGCTGTTGATCTTTGCCATCGGCTCCGGGGTCTCGCTCTACGAGGGCGTCATCCACATCATGAACCCGGAGCCGATCGAGTCGCCGCTGATCAACTACATCGTGCTCGGCCTGGGCATTCTGTTCGAAGGCGCCTCCTGGGCCTTCGCGCTCAACTCTTTTCGCAAGACCAAGGGCAAGTGGAGCTATCTGGAAGCGGTTCACCGCGGCAAGGACCCGTCGCTGTTCGTGGTCGTTTTCGAAGACTCCGCCGCGCTGCTGGGGCTGGTCGTGGCGATGGCCGGCGTGGGGCTGAGTCAGTGGACGGGGCTGGCGATCTTCGACGGCATCGCCTCGGTGATCATCGGGCTGATTCTGGGGGGCACCGCGATCTGGCTGGCCGCCGAGACCAAGGGACTACTGATCGGCGAGAGCGCCAACCGCCACGTAGTGGAGGACATCCGCCGACTGGCGCGGGAGTCCGATGACATCGTCGCGGTCAACGAGGTACTCACCATGCACATGGGCCCGGAGTTCGTACTGGTCAATCTGAGCGTGCGCTTCGAGCGTGGGACGACCGCCGAGCGTATCGAGCGAGCCATCGCCGAGCTCGACAAGCGCATCAAGCAGGAGCACGAGAGCGTCAAACGCGTCTTCGTCGAAGCCGAGGCCCGGGCAGGTGTCGATGACGAGCCCTCAACCGTGACAGCGAACTGACAGCGCTGAACCGCGCCGTCATTCGGCCCGAGCCTCATGCCGGGCTCCCCAACGCAACGCCCCCGCTGCTCGCGCAGCGGGGGCGTTCGTCATTCACCGTCGGGCGACGGCTATCGCATGTGCGGGATCAGGTAATGACGGTGACGTCGTCGGCCTGCAGACCGCGGTCGTTCTCCACCACGTGGTAGCGCACCTTCTGCCCTTCGGCGAGCGTGCGGTGGCCCTTGCCGCGAATGGCGCGGAAATGCACGAACACGTCCTCACCACTGGCGCGGGTGATGAATCCGTAGCCCTTGTTGACGTTGAACCACTTCACCTCTCCCAGCTCGCGATCGTCGTTTTCGACGTCCGCCATCATGGCGGCAGTCACGGCGTGGGTCCTCTGGGGCGCGAGCGCCGTCACGGCGAGGGTACCGAGCAGCAGAATGATGAACACCGCCAGCACGGTCGCCGCGTAGAGCGCCGAGACGCCCTCGAAGTCCAGAAACCAGGTGAGATCGTGGGCCAGCATGCTGCTGATCAGGGTAATCAACAGCCCGATGAGCAGCGGGGAGGGTATCGACAGCAGTAAACTGATCAGCGTACAGCGTAGAAGCGTCTTACTATTCATGGAGTCTCAAATCTCTAAAGGTCGAATCGATGGAGCGCGCAACGCCGTGGAGATCACGGTTCGATGCGCGGTTGGCACTGACGTCGAAACGCTTGCGTTGAAACCAAATGGCTTACTGGTATCCAGTAATTCGCCTATATCCAGTGATTTACGTACATCCCGTAATTTACGTACGCTCAGTGATTTACGTACATAAAGGTGCCGTCAATGACCTATGACACGCAGCCAGAAAAGTCTAACACGGCAATCGAAGCACAGCGCACGCCGCTGGAGGGACGCGTCGAGTCTCTCGAGAGCCGGCTGGCCTTTCAGGAGGACTGGCTGGAAACGCTCGACCGACGCCTTCGCGAGCAGGACGCCGAGATCGAACGCCTCACCCGTTTGACGTCCCTGATGCGTGAGCGTCTTCGCGAACAGGGACAGACCCTCGCCGACCTTGGCGGCGACCACGCCACGCACGACGAGCTGCCACCCCACTATTGAGCCTCGAATCGAGTGTCCGAGAGGCTCGCTCTGGATACAAAAAGGCCCGGCGATTGCCGGGCCTTTTCGGAGATTCCTCAGGCGCGCGTTTCGTCGGCCTTCTACCGCCAGACCGATCCGCGAGACCTGCGGCGCCTTCGCCTCATTCGAGACCGTCGAGAAAGCGCTCGGCGTCCAGTGCCGCCATGCAACCGCTGCCGGCGGAGGTAATCGCCTGGCGATAGACATGATCCATGACGTCGCCGGCGGCGAAAACGCCGGGCACGCTGGTCGCCGTGGCGTTACCTTCGAGGCCGGACTGGACGCGAATGTAGCCGTTCGCCATCTCGAGCTGGCCTTCGAAGATGCCGGTGTTCGGGGTATGACCGATGGCGATGAATACGCCCATGACGTCGAGATCCTTCGTCTCGCCGGTGAGAGTGGAACGCAGCCTGGCACCGGTGACACCGCTGCCGTCGCCGAGCACTTCGTCGAGGGTATGGTTCCACTCGATCGCCATGTTGCCGTTCTCGACCTTCTCCATGAGCCGGTCCTGCAGGATCTTCTCGCCACGCAGCGAATCGCGACGGTGCACCAGCGTCACCTTGGAAGCGATGTTGGAGAGATAGAGCGCCTCTTCCATCGCGGTATTGCCACCGCCGACGACGACCACTTCTTGATTGCGGTAGAAGAAACCGTCACAGGTGGCGCAGGCGGACACGCCCTGCCCCATGAACTGCTGCTCCGACGGCAGGCCGAGATAGCGGGCGCTGGCACCGGTAGAGACGATCAGCGCATCGCAGGTGTAGGTGCCGTTGTCGCCCTTGAGCGTGAAAGGCTTTTCGCGAAGCTCGACCTCATTGATGTGGTCGAACAGCACCTCCGTCTGGAACCGCTCGGCATGCTTGCGCATGCGCTCCATGAGCTCCGGCCCCTGAACGCCTTCGTCGTCGCCGGGCCAGTTATCGACGTCGGTGGTGGTCGTCAGCTGGCCGCCGGCCTGCATACCGGTGATCAGCAGCGGCTTGAGGTTGGCGCGTGCCGCGTAGACCGCCGCACTATAGCCCGCCGGCCCGGAGCCCAGGATTATCAAACGTTCGTGGCGCACGTCGCTCATGGCTACCTCGATTCAATCAACGATTCGGATGGCGGTTTCGCTGTCTCGCGCCGATCCGGCTCGAGGCGAGACAGGTAACGTTCTGCGGCATGGCCCGAGCCTCGAGCCATGCCGCAGAGCGCTGAAAAGCGCGCATGATACCAGAAACACGGAAGGCGGCCCGCAGGCCGCCTTCTCGATCCCGACGCTTACAGGTTGGTCGAGTACGTGCCGAGGTACTTGGCCACGCCTTCGGCGGTGTCCTTCATACCTTCCTGGCCCTCTTCCCAGCCTGCCGGGCAGACTTCACCGTGAGTCTGGTGATACTTGAGCGCCTTGACCATGCGCAGCATCTCGTCGACGTTGCGGCCCAGCGGCAGGTTGTTGACCGTCTGGTGCTGGACGATACCGTCTTCGTCGATGAGGAAGGAGGCGCGCAGGGCAACGCCGGCTTCCGGATGCTCGATACCGTAGGCCTGGCAGATCTCGTGCTTGACGTCGGCGACGATGGGGAAGCCGACTTCACCGATGCCGCCGGCATCCGGGGAGGTCTTGCGCCACGCGTGGTGCGTGTACTGAGAGTCGATTGAGGCCCCGATCACTTCGACGCCGAGTTCCTTGAACTGCGCCAGACGATTGTCGTGGGCGATGATCTCGGAGGGGCAGACGAAGGTGAAGTCGAGCGGCCAGAAGAACAGAACGCGCATCTTGCCGTGGGAATCGGACAGACGGAAGTCGTCCTTGATGGAACCGTCGGGCAGCGCGGCTGCAGCTTCGAAATCAGGGGCTTGGCGACCTACGAGTACACTCATGAGTTCTCCTTCGAGAGTTGAGGTAGATAGTGGCGATGAATTCGCGCTCTAGACTAAAGGCGAATGTTTGATAGTCCCATTGGATTACGGCAATAGGAGGGATAGTACGTTGCTATTGCCAGTGCGCTGACGGCATCTCAAAGAATTTCATCGTCGCTGGCGAGCGCGACGCTTTCCAGCTCGCCGGCAATCGAGACGGTCACGCCCATCTGGATCGGCTGACAGCAGACGGCGCAGTCTTCCCAAGTGGTATAGCTACCCGCGCTGATATCCAGCATCACCGTGAATGGCGCATCGCAGTAGGGGCAGTTCACGGGCCACTCGACCACACCTTCGTCCGTCATTGCCGTCTCCTTGCGATCGAACCCGCACCGTCACCTGTGTGAACTACGCTGAAATGGAGTCGGCACTACCCCGTTTCAAGCCTTGTCGACCTTTCGGCCGACACACGGCATATCGATACGTTGCCCGCAAAGACACCGCCGATCCGGACGGGCAAGGATTTGAGACGAACGCATCGTCGACGAAGAAACGATTGAAAAGACCTGACGCCACGCCCATCTTTATTGTCGACAACTGCCGTGGGACCATGACGGCGTGAACAACCGAGTGGCGGCATCAGAATCGCCACAGTACGCCGACGGCCCTTGTCGTCGCGCGTCGCTAAACAACCGGACCGGTACGCCGACGCCCGTGAGCCGAGGTCGACGCTGCCATCATGAGGAGGACGACTCTATGTCTACATCACCCAGTCACACGCTGTCGTCGCTGGACGTCGCGGGCAAGACGTTCCATTACTACAGCTTACCCAAGGCCGCCGAGAGCCTGGGCAACATCGACAAGCTGCCGATGACGCTCAAGGTGCTGCTGGAGAATCAGCTTCGCTACGCCGACGACCCCACCGTCGCCGACGAGGACATGCAGGCGCTGGCCCAGTGGCTCGAGGAAGGCAAATCCACTCGCGAGATCGGCTATCGCCCGGCCCGCGTGCTGATGCAGGATTTCACCGGTGTGCCCGGCGTCGTGGATCTGGCGGCGATGCGCGATGCGGTCAAGAAGCTAGGCGCCAAGGCCGAGCGGATCAACCCGCTCTCGCCGGTGGACCTGGTGATCGATCACTCGGTCATGGTCGATCACTTCGGCGATCAGTCCGCCTTCAAGGACAACGTCGCCATCGAGATGGAGCGTAACCAGGAGCGCTACGAGTTCCTGCGCTGGGGGCAGAACGCCTTCGACAACTTCCGCGTCGTCCCGCCGGGCACCGGCATCTGCCACCAGGTCAACCTCGAGTATCTCGGCAAGACGGTCTGGACCAAGGAAGTCGACGGCAAGACCTACGCCTTCCCCGACACCCTCGTCGGCACCGACTCCCACACCACCATGATCAACGGCCTCGGCGTTCTCGGCTGGGGCGTGGGCGGCATCGAAGCCGAGGCGGCCATGCTCGGCCAGCCGGTCTCGATGCTGATTCCCGAAGTCATCGGCTTCAAGCTCACCGGCAAGCTCAACGAAGGCATCACCGCCACCGATCTGGTGCTCACCGTCACCCAGATGCTGCGCAAGAAAGGTGTCGTGGGTAAATTCGTCGAATTCTACGGCGACGGTCTCGAGGATCTGCCGCTGGCCGACCGCGCCACCATCGCCAACATGGCGCCGGAATACGGCGCGACCTGCGGCTTCTTCCCGGTCGACGACGAGACGCTCAACTATCTGCGACTCACCGGGCGCGATGAAGAGCAGATCGAGCTGGTCAAGGCCTACTCCCAGGCCCAGGGTCTGTGGCGCGAAGCGGGTGCCGAGCCCACCTTCACCGACACGCTGCATCTCGACATGAACGAGGTGGAAGCGAGCCTCGCCGGTCCCAAGCGTCCGCAGGACCGCGTCGCCCTGAGCGATCTCAAGTCCACCTTCGAGTCGCTGATGAGCACCGGCAAGCCCGACGTCCCCGCCGAAGAGCAGGGCAAGTGGCTCTCCGAGGGTGGCGATACCGCCGTGGGTGCGCCGCCGGCCGACGGCGAAAGCTACAGTGCCGAAGAAGATACCCGCACGGCTCAGGGTCATCGCAGTGGCAGCGACTACCGCACCGATGACAGCCAGGAGGTCGAGTACGACGACGAAGCCTTCTCGCTGAATCATGGCGCCGTGGTCATCGCCGCCATCACCTCCTGCACCAACACCTCGAACCCGAGCGTGATGATGGCTGCCGGCCTGCTGGCGCGCAAAGCGCACGAGAAAGGCCTGACCACCAAGCCCTGGGTCAAGACGTCGCTCGCCCCCGGCTCCAAGGTCGTGACGGACTACCTCGCGGCCGGCGGTGTACAGGACGACCTCGACGCGCTCGGCTTCAACCTGGTCGGCTACGGCTGCACCACCTGCATCGGTAACTCTGGGCCTCTGCCGGAGCCGATCGAGAAGGCCATCAACGACGGCGACCTTACTGTGGCTTCGGTGCTCTCGGGCAACCGTAACTTCGAGGGGCGCGTGCATCCGCTGGTACGTACCAACTGGCTCGCGTCGCCGCCCCTGGTCGTCGCCTATGCGCTAGCCGGCAACGTGCGCAAGGATCTCTCCAAGGAGCCGCTGGGCAACGACAGCGACGGCAACCCGGTCTACCTGCAGGACGTCTGGCCCTCGCAGGCCGAGATCGCCGAAGCGGTCGAGAAGGTCAAGACCGAGATGTACCGCAAGGAGTACGCCGAAGTCTTCGACGGCGACGAAATCTGGCAGTCCATCGAGTTCCCCGAGAGCGAGGTCTACGCCTGGTCGAACGACTCCACCTACATCCAGCATCCGCCGTTCTTCGAAGGCATGGAGAAAGAGCCGGCAGCGATCGAGGACATCCACCAGGCCCGCGTACTCGCGAAGCTCGGCGACTCGGTCACGACCGACCACATCTCCCCGGCCGGTGCGATCAAGCCCGACAGTCCCGCCGGCAAGTACCTGCAGGAGCATGGCGTTGCGGTGAAGGACTTCAACTCCTACGGCTCGCGCCGGGGTAACCATGAAGTCATGATGCGCGGCACCTTCGCCAACGTGCGCATTCGCAACGAGATGCTGGAGAACGTCGAGGGCGGCTACACGCGCTACGTCCCCACCGGCGAGCAGATGTCGATCTACGACGCCGCGATGAAATACGCCGAAGAGGACACCCCGCTGGTGGTCATCGCCGGCAAGGAGTACGGCACCGGCTCCTCGCGGGACTGGGCCGCCAAGGGCACGCGTCTGCTCGGCGTGCGCGCCGTCATCACCGAGTCCTACGAGCGCATCCACCGCTCCAACCTGATCGGCATGGGTGTGCTGCCGCTGCAGTTCCCGGAAGGCGAGACCCGCGAAACGCTGGGGCTGACCGGCGACGAGACCGTCTCCGTCGAAGGCCTGAAAGCGCTCTCCCCCGGTGGCACGGTCAAGGTGACGATCCATTCCGACAAGGGCGAGAAGAAACTCGACGCCCTCTGCCGCATCGACACCGCCAACGAGCTGGAGTACTACCGCCACGGCGGCATCCTCCACTACGTGCTGCGCAGCATGCTGTAAGCGCCGGACGCATTCAGTCTGCTCCCCAGCAGGCGTCATCGAAGCCCCACCGATTGGTGGGGCTTTTGCGTTGGCGCCATCCAGCTACGTCGGCCACGTCCGGTCGCATCGAAAAGCCACTCTTTTGCCAACGCAAAAGCCCCGCACTGGGCGGGGCTCCTGACGGGACTGATCGTAGCTCGCGCGATCAGATCGAACGGCGACGGTACTGGCGGTAGCGCGGATACCAGAAGTGGCCGTGAATCGACTCCCACAGCACCTCGTCACTCGAGGAGAGCGCGACGCCGTCGGCCTGCGCCTGCTTGCCGACAGCAAAGGCGATCTGCTGGCTGATCTCGCGAATGTCGCCGAGCGCCGGCAGCAGCGCGCCCTCACCGGTCTGAACGATCGGCGCGCTGTCGGCGAGCGCGTTGGACGCCGCCATCAGCATGTTGTCGGTGACCCGATTGGCGTTGGCGGCGATAACGCCAAGGCCGATACCCGGGAAGATGTAGGAGTTGTTGCACTGGGCGATCGGCACGCTGCGACCGTTGACTTCCACCGGCGCGAAGGGGCTGCCGGTGGCGACCATCGCCTGGCCGTTGGTCCAGCCGAGCACCTCTTCCGGCGTCGCTTCGACCTTGGAGGTCGGGTTGGACAGCGGCATCACCAGCGGATTGTCGCAGTTGGCGTTGAGCGTGGTGATCACCTCTTCGGTGAAGAGACCGCGCTGGCCGGAGACGCCGATCAGGATGGTCGGCTTGGCGTTGCGAACCACGTCGATCAGCGCCTTGGCGTCGCCGTCGAAGCCGAGATCGCCCGCCTGATGCGCCAAACGCTGCTGGAACGGGTAGAGATTCTGGGTATCGCTGGTCAGCAGCCCGTCCTTGTCGACCATGTAGATGCGCCGGCGCGCTTCGGTCTCGGAGAGCCCTTCCCGGGTCATGGCGATCACGATCTGCTCGGCGATACCGCAGCCGGCAGAGCCGGCACCGGCAAACGTGATGACCTGCTCGCTGATCCTGGCGTTCTTCGCCTTGCACGAGGCGAGCAGCGTCGCCACCACGACCGATGCCGTGCCCTGGATGTCGTCGTTGAAGCAGCAGACCTCGTCCCGGTAGCGCTCGAGCAGCGGCATGGCGTTGGTCAGCGCGAAGTCCTCGAACTGCAGCAGGGCATCCGGCCAGCGGCGCTTGAGCGCCTCCATGAACAGCGTGATGAACTCGGCGTACTCGTCCGGCGAGACGCGCTCGTGTCGCCAGCCCATGTACATCGGGTCGTCGAGCAGCTTCTGATTGTTGGTGCCAACATCGAGCGTGATCGGCAGCGTGTAGGCCGGGCTGATGCCGCCGCAGGCGGTATACAGCGAGAGCTTGCCGATGGGGATGCCCATGCCGCCAATGCCCTGATCGCCGAGGCCGAGAATGCGCTCACCGTCGGTGACCACGATCACCCGCACCTTGTCCTTGGTCGCGCTACGCAGGATGTCGTCCATGCGGTGACGATCGGGATAGGAGATGAAGAGCCCGCGATGATTGCGGTAGATATTGGAGAACTCTTCGCACGCCTCGCCGACCGTCGGCGTGTAGATGATCGGCAGCATCTCTTCGAGGTGCTCTTCGAGCAGACGGAAGAACAGCGTCTCGTTGTCGTCCTGGATGGCGCGCAGATAGATGTGCTTGTCGAGATTGTTCTGACACAGCGTGTACTGGTGATAGGCGCGCTCGACCTGCTCTTCGATGCTTTCGACGTTCTGCGGCAGCAGACCCACCAGGTTGAACTCGATACGTTCTTCGCTGGTGAAGGCACTGCCCTTGTTGAGCAGCGGCATCTCCAGCAGCGTAGGGCCCGCATAGGGAATGTAGAGGGCGCGCTTGGCGTGATCTGTCATGGTCGACTCTCGCGATAACCTACGAATGGATGGCGCCGGCCGAACCGGGGCACCATCGCTCGGCGGTGTCGGCTCGCAGTGGCGCTGTCGTGAGCACCCGCCCGGCGCAATCGAACCGAGAGGAGCGATCGACCGACTCGTCGGAAGGTCGAGGGGCGCTAGTATGCCATTTCGCATCGAGGATGGCATTGCGACGCAAGTCGTCCCACGAACCTGGCGCCCGCGGAAACGAAAAAGCCCCGCCGAGGCGGGGCTTTCAAGCACGCAGGGCGTCGGAAATCACGCCCTCGCACGCGTTTCAGCAACTCGCCGCGACCGGTTTTTCCGGCCCAGGGAAGAACAGCGGCCGCAGCTTGACACCGAACATGTTGCCGGCGAACGCCGCTACCAGCCATAGCCAGCCGTGAAGACTGCCAGAGGCGATACCGCTGAAGTAGGCGCCGATGTTGCAGCCGAACGCCAGCCGCGCGCCATAGCCAAGAAAGAGCCCGCCGATTACCGCCGCCAGCACCGAGCGCAGCGGAATGCGAAAGCTCGGTGCGAAGCGACCCGCGAGCATCGCCGCGAAGCCGGCCCCCAGAATGATGCCGATATTCATCACCGTGGTGACGTCACTGAATATGCTGGCATCCAGGGAGGCGGCCCGACCCGGGCTCTGCCAGTAGCCCCAGCTCGTCACGTCGCCACCCACGGCCTGAAAAACCTTGGCGCCCCACAGCGCAAATGCCGAGGTGATTCCCCAGGGACGCCCGGCCAGCGCCAGCGTCAGGAAGTTGAGCAGCGCCAGGCCGATGGCACCGGCGAGAATCGGCCAGGGACCGACCAGCCAGCGCCGACCGCTGGGCGTCGCCGCAGGGGCGGCCTCGAGCTGACCATGACGGCGCTTCTCCATTACCACGGTGAACGCCGCGATCGCCGCGAACAGCACGAGACTCGCGACAATGCCGCCGCCGGTACCGAAGAGGTCTCGCATCGACGTCGGCTGAAAGGCCGGCAGGCTCTGCCACCAGGCGAAATGCGCCGTACCGATGACCGAGCCGACGATGAAGAACGCCAGCGTGATCAGCATGCGGGCGTTGCCGCCGCCGACGGTGAATAGCGTCCCCGAGGCGCAGCCGCCGCCGAGCTGCATGCCGATGCCGAAGAGAAAGGCGCCGGCGATCACCGACACGCCGATTGGCGAGATGAAGCCTCTCACCGGATGCCCGAACAGCGTCTCGGAGGCAAGCACCGGAAAGAACAGCACCACCGTCAGCGCTAGCATCACCATCTGCGCACGCAGCCCCCGCCCGCGACGTTCGGTGATGAACACTCGCCACGCCGAGGTGAAGCCGAAGGAGGCGTGATAGAGCACGATACCCAGCGCGCCGCCGACCAGCATCAGCCAGCCCTGCCGCGACTCGAAGAGCGTACCGATGGCGAGCGAGCCCATGACCAGCAGGATTGCGGCGATCCACGCCCTGGGCGAGAAGCGGCCGATACCTGGCGGTGACGGTTGTGTCAGAGTCGACATAAGAAAACCCCTTCGTTAGACCAAAATCGAATGGCGAATACTTTAGTCTTTTGGTCGGGTTTTACAAAACTCGATCCGATCTGACGATAGACAGCGGCGTTATAACGCATCGACCCGGGCCAGCGCCGTAGCGCTGACCCGGGTCGTGTTCGGCTTGAGAACAAGAACCGTATCGGCTCTGGAAAACTGCGCTGCGAATTCCGTCTTTCGGCTTTCAGCCGTAGATGTAGCGCGCGGCCGGCAAGCGGTTACTGAAAGCGACCTAGGCCGACGGCGGGCCGGAGCTTATCCATCAGCGCCTGGGTCTCTTCGCGTGCGCGCTCGGCCCCCTTTACCAGCACCTGCTCGATGTACGCCGGATCGTTCATCAGCGCTTCGTAGCGCGCGCGCGGTTCGCGCAGATGGGCGTTGAGGTACTCAAACACCTCGTTCTTGGCGTCGCCCCAGCCGATGCCCTCGACGTAGCGTCGACGCATGTCGGCGCTCTCATCCGGCGTGGCGAAGGCGGCATAGATCTGGAACAGCGTACAGGTGTCGGGGTCCTTCGGCTCGCCGGGTTCCAGCGAGTTGGTCTTGATCTTGCGCACCAGCTTCTGGAGTTTCTTCTCGCTGACGAACAGCGGGATGGTGTTGTCGTAGCTCTTGGACATCTTGCGGCCGTCGAGCCCTCTGAGCACTTCGGACTGCTCGTCGACGATCGCCTCGGGCAGCGTGAAGTAGTCGCCCTTGTAGATGTGATTGAAACGCCCCGCCATGTCGCGGGCCATTTCGATGTGCTGAATCTGATCGCGCCCCACCGGCACCTTGTGGGCGTTGAACATCAGGATGTCGGCGGCCATCAGCACCGGATAGCCGAACAGCCCCATGCTGATGCCGCGATCCGGATCACTCTGCCCCGCCGCCTCGTTCTCACCCACGGCTGCCTTGTAGGCGTGAGAGCGGTTCATCAGCCCCTTGGCGCAGACGCAGGAGAGCAGCCAGGCGAGTTCGGGGATCTCGTGGATGTCCGACTGGCGGTAGAAGATCGCGTTATCGGTATCGAGCCCCAGCGCCAGCCAGGTCGCCGCGATCTCGAGCCGCGACTGCTGCACTCGCTGCGGATCCTGCGCCTTGATCAGCGCATGCAGGTCGGCGAGGAAGTAGTAGGACTGAACGTCGGGATTCTGGCTCTCGGCGATCGCCGGCTTGATCGCGCCGACGTAGTTGCCCAGATGGGGCGTACCCGTGGTGGTGATACCGGTAAGAACGCGTCGCTGGCTCATGGACTCTTCGAATCAGTTGGAGAGGATTTCGCGGAAAGCGGCAGACCGAGAGTCTACCCTGCCACTTTCTCCTTAGCGAACCACCTCCCTGTATCGCTTTTCGCCTATAGCGTGATGCCGATCAGCAGATAGACCAACAGCGATACGCCCGCAACAGCCAGTGCGAACGGGATCTGCGTTCGTACGTGATCCATGTGATCGCAGGCCGCGCCGGTCGAGGCCAGTACGGTCGTGTCCGACAGCGGCGAGCAGTGATCGCCGAAGACGCCGCCGCCGGCAACCGCCGCGATCGTCGCGTAGACCAGCGGCGTCAGCGTATCGCCGGTGAAGACGAACGCCACCGGCACCGAGATCGGCATCATGATCGCGAACGTTCCCCAGGAGGAGCCGGTGGCGAAGGCGATTAGCGCCGCCAGTAGAAAGGTGATGGCCGGCAGTAGCATGGGCGAGAGCCAGTCCCGGCTGACCTCGACGATGTAAGCCGCGGTACCCATCTCCTTGGAGAGCTGATTGAGCGAGTAGGCGAGCGCAAGGATGAGAATGGCCGGCATGACACCTTTCATCCCGGCGGTCGCGGTCTTCATGATGTCGTTGAGCGGAATGCCCTGCAGTCGCATGATCACGCCTAGCACGATCGCCGCTGCCAGAAACGCCTCCATGGTCTTTGCCGAGCCGACGAAAACGAAGGTCCCCACCGCGATGCCGATCACCACCAGCACAGGCAGCACGAAGTTCAGAAAGAGACTCGTCTTGATTCCCTCGAACGGCTGAAGATCGGTCAATTCCTCCCCCAGCAGCGGATCGGCACCGTCGCGGAACACCTTTCCCTGCTCCTGTGCCCGCGCTTCGGCGCGTTTCATGGGGCCGAAGAGCGGAACGACTCCCACGATCACTAGCCCCACCATCAGCACCGATAGCCAAGCGTAGAGGTTGAACGGCACGGCGTAGACGAATGCCTGGATCGCATCTCCCGCGGTCTCGATTGGTCCCATCCCGATGAGTAGCCCGGAGATGAAGACCGCCCAGCCGGTAATCGGTACCAGCACGCTGACCGGAGCGGACGTGGAGTCGGCAATGTAGGCGAGCTTCTCGCGGGAGACGCGGTATCGGTCGGTCAATCCGCGAATGGTCGATCCGACGAAGAGCGGACTGAAGTAGTCACTGAAGAAGACGAACATTCCCATTACCCAGCCGACCAGCTGAACCCGGACACGGGAGAGTGCCCTCGCCTCGACCCAGAGCGTGAAGTTGCGAATCGCACCGGTGCGCTGGAAGAAGGCGATCACGGTCCCGATGAAGAGCTCCAGCAGCAGGATCCAGGAGAAGTCCGTGGTACCCAGCGACGTCTTGAGCAGATCGGGAAATCCGAAAACGCCCCGCCCCATGATCGAGACGCCCACGATACAGGCGACGGTCAGCGAAAAGATCGTGTTGCGGGTGGCGAAGGCCAGAGCAATGGCGAGCGCTGCGGGTAACAGCGAGAGCAACCCGAAGTGGGTCTGGGGATCCATGTCGACTCCTTATTGGCGTTGTAGATATCGGGATGCGATTGACCGATCGTTGCGCCTCGATCCATGCGATGGACTCGAACCGTTTCGAAACGGTGTCACTCGCGCTTGGCGTGTCAGGCTTCGTCGCGGCCTTTGTGCTGCTCGACTCGGCGGATCGCCTCGAACGCCAGACGGCGAACCGGCTCCGGCGGCATCCAGCTCGGCTTGCCGAAGAGCGCGGCAATGTCGGCGCGCGGCTGTCCCAGCATGTCCTGGGCGAGCGCCTCGCCGAGCGTCGTCCCCTTGACGATGCCGCCACCGTTGCAGCCGGCAGAGACGAACAGGCCTTTGTCCATTTCCCCCCAAAGCGGCGCGCCGTTGTAGGTAAGGCCCGTGGTGCCGCCCCAGACCTTGTCGAAACCGACCGATTCGAGCGTCGGGTATCGCAACGCGAGGCTGGCCGCGAGATCGGCTTCGACCGCCGCGTTGTCGCGTTCGCGTTCGTAGCTGTATTGCGCCCGGATCATCAGACGCGAGTCCGCCGTGGTGCGCAGCGTGCACCCCAGCCGATGGGTGGGCAGGAGCCCCCAGGGCGAACCGGCGACGGCCGTGGTGATCTTCGGGGTCAGCGGTGGCGTCAGTGCGGCGTAGGTGTAGATCGCAGTGAGCCGCGACCGATCCGCCCCCAGTACGCGAGAAAAAGCGTTATTGGCCAGCACCACTTGGCGGGCGCGTACGGTCCCCTCTGCCGTCGCGACGCGCCAGGCGTCGCCGTCCCGAGCGAGGTCGACCACCGGCGAGCGCTCGTGGAGCGTGACCGCCGGTGGCAGCGCCGAAATCAAACCGCGGATGAGCGCCGCCGGCTGCACCAGATAGCAGTCGGGCGAGTAGAGACCTTCGGCGTAGTAATCGGTACCGAGGGCCACTGCCAGCTCGCGACGCCCCAGGGTTTGGAAGTCGAGCCCGGCGGCCGCGAGAAAGGTACGATAGCGCGACAGCGAGGCGCGTCCCTCTTTGCCGCGAGCGGCGCGGTAGGTGCCCGTGCGCTGCAGCTGACAGTCGATCCCCTGCGTTTCGACCTGCGTCTTCAGCGACGCCATGGCACGCCGGCTCAGCGCATTCAGCGCCGACATCCGCTCGAGCTCGCGAGTCGAGGCATCGCCGGCAAGCGCGATCTCGAGCATGAAACCCGAGTTGCGTCCGGGGCTGCCCTCTCCCGCCGTCTCCGCATCGAGCATGAGGATACGGGCCTCGGGTGCCAGGGCATGATAGGTGCGTGCGACCGCGATACCCGTGTAACCGGCCCCCACGATCACCACGTCGGCGACGTGATCGCCCTTGAGCGAGGGCGCGCTGTCGCGAGGCGGTAGCAGCGCTTGCCAGCCACAGGGACGACGGTGCGCGGGGGCATGCATGAGGGTGTCGCTCGCGCTCATGGCTCTGTCCTCAGCAGGCCGTGGGCCTGACTCACCAGCTCGTCGATCTGCTCGCTCATCGCAGTGAGGACGGCCTCACGGTGAGTGGGTGTCATGCGCGACTTGAGCATCGAGCAGCTCATCGCCCCGAGACAACGCCTGCTGTGATCGAGCAGCGGCAGCGCGAGCCCGGTGAACTCTGGCAGGCTCGACCCCTCCACACCTCGCGCGTACCCGTGCTCCCGGCAGCGTTCGATTTCCGCTTCGACGGCGTCAATGGCAATGTCGTAGCGGTCGGCGAGTTCGTCCCGATTGGCAGCGAGAATCCAGTCGCGCTCATCGGGTTCGAGCGAGGCCAGCAGAGCGATCGATGCTTGCCCGGCCCCCAGCAGCACCCGTCCGCCGATGGAGGCGACGAAACTGCCCACGGGATAGGCGCCGTTCTGCACCTCGAGACAGACGGCATGGCGTCCGTCATGGGCAAACAGATAGAAGCTGTCGCCCAGGCTCTGCGCCAGTTTCAGCAGCCGCGGTCGGGACAGATCGCGAAGGCTCGCGCCGTTGCCCGCCTCGGCGCCAAGCACCAGCAGCTCGTAACCGAGGAGATAGCGGTGACGGACCGGCGACGGTCGCAGAAAACCCTCTTCACGCAGCCCCTTGAGCAGCCGATAGATCGTCGGCCGACTGAGCTCGGTGGCGTCGAGATAGTCATCGATGCTAGCGCCGCGTGCGCCGCAGGCGGCCGTGACGCGTAGCAGCGCCATGACGTGGCGCAGGGTGGAGGGCGTCTGTGAAGGATCGCGAGAGTGGGAGGACAAGATAGCGACTCGAAAACGGGGATCGTTTCCGAGCATACCGAGACGTTTTGCCGAGTTCGTCTCACATAACGAGACTTAGAGGCTTTCTTCACGCCCCGTCGTTTTCAGAACACAACGGGGCAGAGCGACCAGGTCCACGGCTCTCGCCGCTATCGATCGTGCCTACGCGCCCAGGGATGGGGAATGCGGTCAGACCTCGATGCAGCTTTCGGCCGACACGACATCAAGCCCGAACGCTTCACCTACCGCGGCATAGGTCACTCGCCCGGCGTGGACATTGAGCCCGGCGAGAAAGTGCGGGTCGTCGGCGAGAGCCTGCTTGACGCCCTTGTCCGCGAGCGCCAGCACGAAGGGCAGCGTGGCATTGGTCAGCGCCTGGGTCGAGGTGCGTGCCACCGCCCCCGGCATGTTGGCTACGCAGTAGTGCACGATGCCGTCGACGATGTAACTCGGGTCGGCATGAGTCGTGGGCCGGCTGGTCTCGAAGCAGCCGCCCTGATCGATGGCGACGTCGACCAGCACGCTGCCGGGCTTCATGTCCGCCAGCATCGCGCGGGTGATCAGCTTGGGCGCTGCGGCGCCGGGCACCAGCACCGCGCCGATGATCAGGTCGGATTCGCGCACCGCGATGTCGAGCGTCTCGGCGGTAGAGTAGACGGTGCGGATCTGGCCCTGGTAGCGATGATCGAGCACCTCGAGGCGCGGCAGTGAACGATCCAGGATCGTGACCTCCGCGCCGAGCCCGAGGGCCATGCGTGCGGCGTTCTCGCCGACCACGCCGCCGCCGATCACGGTGACCTTCGCCGGGGCGACACCCGGCACGCCCGGCAGTAGAATGCCGGCGCCGCCCTGGGCCTTCTCCAGGCTATGCGCGCCGGCCTGCACCGCCATGCGCCCGGCGACGCGGCTCATGGGGGCCAGCAGCGGCAGCCCGCCCTGCTCATCGGTCATCGTTTCGTAGGCGATACAGGTCGCCCCGCTCTCGATCAGTCCGCGGGTCAGACGCTCTTCGGCGGCAAGGTGCAGGTAGGTGAAGAGCACCTGCTCGGGGCGCAGCCGTGCCACCTCCTCCGCCTGCGGTTCCTTCACCTTGAGGATCGTCTCCGCGCCGGCCCAGAGCGCATCGACGTCATCGGCGATCTCGGCGCCGGCATCGCGGTAGGCCTCGTCGGCGTAGCCGGCGCCGCTACCGGCGTCTTGCTGCACCGTGACGGTATGACCGCGCCCGACCAGCTCGCGCACGCCACCCGGTGTCAGCGCGACACGGTACTCATGATTCTTGATCTCTTTGGGTACACCGATACGCATGATCGACTCCTGATGATGGCGGGCGAATGACGCGCGACAAAGCGCATCGACGGATTACAGCACGCCGATTCCTACCGCTGGAACAGGTCAACACAAAAGACGAAATCGTCGCGAAACCGACCCCATCCGCGAAATAAAATCCTGATATCGACGAATCAGCAGCTGATCTTGCTATTCCACGGCGACACCCTCTCTCCGTCAGAGGAAGAGGAAGCTTATTCCGAAAGGGGCATGCGAGCGCCGGTGTAGGCCTCGACGAAGCGTGCCGGCATTCGTTTGGGGCGGCCACTGGAGAGTTCGATGCAGGCGAAACGGGTCTGAGCGCGCAGCAGCGTCCGTCCGGTGTCGACGTTGAGAAGCTGAAAGCGGCGCTCGAGGGTGAGACGACCGTCGCAGGCGACGATCCAGGTGGCGAGCGCCAGACGATCGTTCTCGAACGCCGGCGCGAGATAGTCGAGCTCGTGGCGGTGGACCACCATCGCGCGGTCGAGCGCGCGATAGTCGTCGAGGCCCAGGCCGAGGGCCTGTGAGTGCGCCCAGCTCGCCCGCTCGATCCAGCGCAGATACTCGGCGTTGTTGACGTGACCGTAGTGGTCGATAGCAGAGGCCTCGACCAAGAGATCGAGGACGAATGGTTCGGGATGATCCCACTGCATACGCTGCTCCCAGACGCGACGGCGACGCGGCGATGGCGCCCGCCGAGTGAACGCTCAAGCCGGCCGCGAAGCCCCGCACTGCCAGCAGGTGTCGAAGACGCCCTCGAGCCACTCACCGCAGTGAAAGCAGCGCCAACCCGGCGTGCGGGTCGCGGGGCCGTCGAGCGCTTCGCGCACCAGAGGCTCGGCCCGGGCAGCGGCGGTACTCGCCACCCAGACTTCCGCCTCACACTGGTCGAGCGGCAGCTCCCCGGCCCCGCCGGCCAGGGTCATGTTGCGAAGCGTCGCCTCGATCCCTGCGCTGTCGAGCACGTTGCGCACATGGCTGACCAGCATCGTGTTGGGATGACGAAAGACACAGGTCTTGTCGGCGAACGTCGTCATCGCGTCAGTTACGGAAGACCCGAACACCGAGTGCCTTGAGATAAGCGGTTTCGGGGATCGCGGGATGGATGGGGTGGTCGCCGGACTGTCCGCCGCGATACAGGATCTGGCCGTGGCGATCCTGGTGGCGCACCGCCCCGCGCACGCTCTCGACCAGCCGCTCTTCGGCCAGGTGCATCGAGCAGGAAGCCGTCATCAATAGTCCGTCGCGGCCGAGCAGGCGCATCGCCTCGCGGTTGAGACGCGCGTAGGCGCGTTCGCCGTTGGTGATGTCCTTGCGTTTCTTGATGAACGCCGGCGGATCGAGCACGACGACGTCGAAGCGCTCCCCCTCGGCTCGCAGTGCCGTCAGCGCCTCGAAGACATCGCCATGACCCACGGCGACCTGCTCGTGAAGGCCATTGAGCGCGGCATTCTCGGCGACGCGATCGAGCGCGGCCTGGGAGGAGTCGACACAGAGCACCTCAGAGGCGCCATGGGCCGCGGCCTGCACGCCCCAGCCACCGACGTAGCTGAACAGGTCGAGTACGCGCTTGCCGGCGACCAGGCCGTTGAGCCAGGCGCGATTGGCGCGGTGGTCGAAGAACCAGCCGGTCTTCTGGCCGTCGATGACGGGCACCGCGAAGCGCACCCCGTTCTCCTCGATCAGCACCTCGTCGGGCAGCTCACCGTGGACGACCGAGACTTCGGACTCGAGCTTCTCCAGACGGCGCCCGCTGGAGTCGTTCTTGAACACGATCGCCTGCGGCGAGAGCACCTTGTCCAGCGCCGCGATCACTTCGTCGCGAACCGCTTCCATGCCCAGCGTATTGAGCTGCACGACGACGATGTCGCCGAAACGGTCGACGATCAGCCCGGGCAGCAGATCCCCCTCGCCGTGGATCAGGCGATAGAAGGGCTTGTCGTAGAGCGCCTCGCGCAGCGCCAGCGCCTGGTTGAAGCGGTGGACCAGCAGCGAGCGATCGAGCCTTACCTCGGCGTCGCGGGAAACGACACGGGCGCAGATCAGCGAGTGCGGATTGACGTAGGCCACGCCCAGCGCCTTGCCGTTGGCCGCCTCGATGATGACCTGGGCGCCGGGTTCGAACCCTTTGAGCGGTGTCGCCTGGATATCGATCTCGTTGGAGTAGAGCCAGAGATGCCCCGCCTTGAGGCGGCGATCGGCATTCTTCTTGAGGCGCAAAGCTTGGGTCACGGGGGACTCCATATGGCAGGCGTTGACAGATGAGGACGCGCGGTGCGCATTTTAAGGAAAGCGCGGCGGAATGCCTACGCCAACCGTGGCTCGTGGCTCAAGTCTGGCAGACCGGGCAAAAGACGCTGGCGCGCTGGCCGAGCACCATCTGACGAAGCTCGACGCCGCAGCGGCGACACGGCTGCCCGGCGCGGCCGTAGACGTTGAGGCGCTGGGCGAAATAGCCCGGCTCGCCGGTGCCGCTGACGAAATCGCGAAGCGTAGTGCCACCCTGCGTGATCGCCGCGGCCAGCACCTCCTTGATCGCCGCTGCCAGCCGGTCGTAGCGCTCACGAGAGATTCGCCCGGCCGCACGGCGCGGGTCGATTCCCGCGAGAAACAGCGCCTCGGCGGCGTAGATGTTCCCCACGCCGACGACGATGGCATTGTCCATGATGAACGGCTTGACCGCCGCCCGTCGCCCTCGCGACAGCTGATAGAGGCGATCGCCATCGAAGTCGGGTAACAGCGGCTCGGGGCCGAGTCGCGACAGTCGGGTATCGGTTGCGGAACTGCCGGCCAGCCAGTCGACGAAACCGAAACGCCGCGGATCGTGATAGCGCAGAATGGCGCCATCCTCGAACACCACGTCGAGATGATCGTGCTTGCGCGGCTGATCGCCGACCCGGGCGAGGCGCAGACTCCCCGACATGCCGAGATGCCAGAGCAGCGTTCGCTCGCCGACCGGAAGCAGCAGATACTTGGCCCGGCGCCTCAGCTCACCGAAGCGCGCCCCGACCAGCGTCTCCTCTACGTCCGCCGGCACCGGCACGCGAAAACGGCGCTGGCGCACGATCACCTCGACGATCTCGCGGCCCTCGATATGGGGCGCGATGCCGCGGCGAGTGGTTTCGACTTCGGGGAGCTCGGGCATCACTGGTTCTCGACGGGCGGGCTATCGATATTTCGCATCGTCGGCATGACGGCCTTCGACGTTCGAACGGTCAGAAACGCAAAAACCCGGCCAGGACCGGGTTTTTCGACATGCGCTAGAGGCAATCACCAGATCACTTGATCTTGGATTCCTTGTACATGACGTGCTTGCGAACGACCGGATCGTACTTCTTGAATTCCAGCTTGTCCGGGGTATTACGCTTGTTCTTTGCCGTGGTGTAGAAGTGGCCCGTACCGGCGCTCGACACCATCTTGATCTTGTCACGCATCTCTAGACTCCTTGATTACTTGGCGTCGCGCTTGCGAATGTCGCCGAGCACCGCTTCGATGCCCTTCTTGTCGATGATGCGCATGCCCTTGGAGGAGATACGCAGCTTGACGAAACGTTTTTCGGACTCGACCCAGAAACGATGCGTATGCAGGTTGGGAACGAAACGACGACGCGTCTTGCGCTGAGAGTGCGAGACGTTATTACCAGTCACCGGACGCTTACCGGTAACCTGACAAACTTGGGACATGGAAGCCTCCGACCACTGGCGGGTTGTGCATCAGATCGGGCAAACCACGCGGCGACTTGTCTCTGATGTAGCCGCTCGTTGCTAGCGTCTAGATCGTCGCGCGGGCCGGCATCCGCCTTCTGCCCTGATTCAAAGGGCGTACTTTATACCAGAGGGGTCGTACCCCCGCAAGTTTCAGCCCGATTTTTGCCCTGAAATCGGCAGAATTCGCCGAGATTGCCACGCAGCCTTTCTCAAAGCCAGCCGCGTTCGGCGAAAGAGGATACCTCGCCGTCACCGATGACGAAATGATCCAGCACCCGAATGTCGAACAGGCCGAGGGCTTCGCGCAGCCGCTCGGTGATCCGACGATCGGCGTCGCTCGGCTCGGCCACCCCCGAAGGGTGGTTGTGCGCGAAGATGACGGCGCCGGCGTTGCGGGCGAGCGCCTTTCTCGCCACCTCGCGGGGGTAGACCGACGCGCTGTCGAGCGTGCCCTCGAAGAGGATCTCGAAGCGAATCACCCGGTGCTGGCTATCGAGGAAGAGTACCGCGAAGACCTCGTGCTGTAGATGGCGAAGCTGCGCGCTCAGGAACTGGCGTACCAGCGCCGGTGAGGTCATCGGGGCGTCGCGTTCGAGCAGGCTCCCTAGATGACGCCGGGAGAGTTCCAGCGTTGCCTGCAGCTGCACGTAAGTCGCCTCGCCCAGGCCGTGTTCGGCACAGAAGCGCTGACGGTCGGCCTCGAGCAGTGGCCGCAGGCCACCGAAGCTCGTCAGCAGATCGCGTGCCAGATCCACCGCGGAGCGCCCCTTCACGCCCACGCGCAGAAAGATCGCCAGCAGCTCGGCGTCCGAGAGTGCCGAGGACCCCAGCGTCATCAGTTTTTCTCGTGGCCGCTCCCCCTCCGGCCAGTCACGTATTCCCATGATCGTCTGCCTCGTCGCTGGACTTTCGTCGCGCCCGCCCGTCATGCCCCATGACGGCACGCACTACTCCTTCCCCGAGACATCGGCGGATGGCTGTCGATCTGTTACACGATCTAGGCCCAAAGTCGAATCGCCAAGCTCGCCGAGATCACTACCATACTAGCCAGACAAGAAGCGGGAGCTCGAGTTGACCGAAACCCTACAGAGCCTCTGGCAAGCCGCGGATGACGGCCCCGTGCGCCATCGCCTCTACGTGACCCTGCGCCAGGCCATCATTCGACTGATGCTCGCCCCCGGTCAGGCGCTCTCGGAGAAGGAGGTCGCCGATGCCTTCGACGTCAGTCGCCAGCCGGTGCGCGAGGCATTCATTCGTCTGTCGGAAGCGGGGCTGGTCGAAGTGCGACCGCAGCGCGGCACCTTCGTGGTCAAGATTTCGCCCCAGGCGGTCTACAGCGCGCGCTTCGTCCGCGAGTCGATCGAAGTCGCCGTGGCCAAGTCGGCCGCCGAGGTAGGGCTCTCCGAGCGCGGCCTCGATGCCCTCACCGAGCTGGTCGAGCGCCAGCGACGCACCATTGCCAGCGGTGACTACGACCGCTTCTACGTGCTCGACGAGGCGTTTCACCAGACGCTGTCACGGGAAGCCGGGCACGACGCCGCCTGGCGCTTCACCGAGGAGGTCAAGGCGCACTTCGACCGCGTCCGCTATATCAGCGTGCCCGACGGCACACCCCTGCAGACGCTGACCGAGCAGCACCACGAGATCGTCGAGGCGATCGCCGCGCGCGACCCCGAACGAGCCGAGCGCGCAGTCAAGACGCATCTGCGCGAACTACTCACCGCGCTACCGCGCCTGATCGAGCGCCACCCCGACCTGTTCGATCGCCGCTGAAACCGGGCGGCCGAATCGACGTACCACTCAAGCCTGGAGGGCTGGAAACTGCCATGAAGATCACCGATGCCCGCGTCATCGTCACCTCCCCGGGGCGCAATTTCGTCACCCTGAAGATCGTCACCGAGTCCGGCATTCACGGTATCGGCGACGCCACTCTCAATGGGCGCGAACTGGCCGTCTCGAGCTATCTCGAGGAACACGTCGTACCGGCACTGATCGGCCGTGACGCCAGCCGTATCGAGGACACCTGGCAGTACCTCTACCGCGGGGCCTACTGGCGCCGCGGCCCGGTGACCATGAGCGCGATCAGCGCGGTCGACATGGCGCTTTGGGACATCAAGGCCAAGGCCGCCAACATGCCGCTGTATCAGCTGCTAGGCGGCAAGAGCCGGGAGCGCGTGATGACCTACGCCCACTGCACCGGCAAGGACATCGAGAGCTGCCTGGAAGAGGTCGGCCGCCACGTCGAGATGGGCTACAAGGCGGTACGCGTACAGGCCGGCGTACCGGGTATCGAAACAATCTACGGTGTCGCCAAGCGCGAGGGCGAGCGCTACGAACCGGCAGATGCCGAGCTGCCCGCCGAACACGTCTGGAGCACGGAGAAGTATCTCAACCACGTGCCCAAGCTCTTCGCCGCCGTGCGTGAGCGTTTCGGCCATGACCTGCACCTGCTTCATGACGTCCACCATCGACTCACGCCGATCGAGGCGGCACGTCTCGGCAAGGCCGTGGAGCCTTATCACCTCTTCTGGCTGGAGGACTGCGTCCCCGCCGAGAACCAAGAGAGCCTGCGGCTGATCCGCGAGCACACCACGACGCCGCTGGCCATCGGCGAGGTGTTCAACTCGATCCACGACTGCCGCGAGATGATCCAGAACCAGTGGATCGACTACATCCGCACCCCGCTCACCCACGGCGGCGGCATCACCCACGTGCGCCGGATCGCCGATTTCGCCTCGCTCTACCACGTGCGCACCGGCTTCCACGGGCCGACGGATCTCTCGCCGGTATGTCTCGGCGCGGCGATCCATTTCGACACCTGGGTGCCCAACTTCGGCATTCAGGAGCACATGCCCCATGACGCGCTGACCGACTCGGTCTTCCCCCACGACTATCGCTTCGAGGACGGCCACTTCCTGGTCGGCGAATCCCCCGGGCACGGCGTCGATATCGACGAGGAAGCCGCCGCTCGCTACCCGTTCAAGCGCGCCAGCCTGCCGGTCAACCGGCTCGAGGACGGCACGCTCTGGCACTGGTGATATCGCACTGGTGATGTGGAACCGAAGAGACCGCGAGACGCGCCCACCGGCGCGCGATGAAGCGAAGCGCCGGTGACGGCGACACTTTCAGGAGAGAGATCGATGCAAGCCTTTCAAGTCAGCGCCCCGCACGCCTTCGCGGTCGAGGATCGGCCCGCGCCGAGCGCCGCTCCAGGCGAAGTGGTGGTCGACGTCGCCTTCGCCGGCATCTGCGGCTCGGACATGCACATCATTCACGGCGACAACGCCTTCGTGCAGTTCCCGCGCATCACCGGTCACGAGTTCGCCGGCGTCATCAGCGCGGTCGGCGCCGGCGTGGATGGCGGTCGCATCGGCGAACGGGTCTGCGTCGACCCGGTGGTCGCCTGCGGCAAGTGCTACCCCTGCCGCATCGGCCGACCCAACGTCTGCAGCGCGATGCAAGTGATCGGCGTTCATCGCAGCGGCGGCTTCGCCGAGCAGGTCAACGTGCCCGCCGGCAACGCCCACCGGATTCCGGATTCGCTGGATCTCGACGCCGCCGCCCTGGTCGAGCCCTACTCCATCGCCGCCAACGTGCTCTCGCGCATGGAGCCGCAGCCGGGCGACCGCCTGCTGGTGATCGGCGCCGGGGTCATCGGGTTGACCGTGCTGCAGATGGCTCGCGCCATCGGCATCGAAGAGGTCATCGTCACCGACATCATCGACGAACGTCTGGCCACCGCCCGCGAGCTCGGCGCTAGCCACGTCATCAACGGCCGCGAGACGGATCTGGAAACGGCAGTGCAGGAAGCGACCGCTGGCGAGGGTATCCCGCTGATCGCCGATGCCGCCTGCATTCCCGCCATGCTGCCCGCGATGCTTCGCATGGCGTGCCCCGCCGGGCGCATCGGCCTGCTCGGCTTCAGCCCGACGCCGAGCGACCTGATCCAGCTCGAAGTGATCAAGAAGGAGCTGACGCTGATCGGCTCGCGACTCAATAACCGCAAATTTCCGGAGGTGATCGAGCACATCGCCGCCGGCCGGCTCGACCCCAAGGCGCTGATCAGCCATCGCGTCGCGCTGGGAGAGATGCCGTCCGCGATCGAACTGCTCGACAACCACCCGGAAAAGGCGCGCAAGGTGCTGGTGCAGGTCGGTTGATTCCGACGTCCCGACATCTCTCGCCACCCGCGCGGCACAAGACGTAAAACGCCGCGTTATTTCAACGACAGGAGTCTTACGCCATGTTCTCCACCCCGACTCTCAAGCAGCTACTGACGGGCGCTGCCATCGGTGTCGCCCTCGCCGGCAGCCAGGCCGTGTTCGCCGCCGACTACACACTCAAGTTCGGCCACCTGGCCAACGAGCAGAACATCTGGAACAAGGCCGCGCTCAAGTTCAAGGAGCTCGTCGAGGCCGACTCCGACGGTCAGATCGAGGTCCAGGTCTTTCCCAATGAGCAGCTCGGCAACGAGATGGACGTCATCAACAGTATCCAGCTCGGCACCGCCGATATGACGATCACCGGCGAGAGCCTGCAGAACTGGGCGCCCAAGGCGGCGATGATGGCCGTACCCTATCTGTTCCGCGACGAGGATCACCTGCGCCAGGCGGTGGAGGGCGATATCGGCGACGAGATCGAACAGCAGATCACCGAGCGCACCGGGCTGGTACCGCTGACCTGGTTCGAGCGTGGTCCCCGCGAGCTCACCTCCAACCGGTCGATCAAGACGCCGGAGGATCTCGACGGCATTCGCCTGCGTGTCCCCAACGTGCCGCTGTTCGTCGACACCTGGGAAGCGCTCGGCGCCCGCCCGACGCCGATGGCCTTCAGCGAAGTGTTCACTTCACTGCAGCAGAACACCATCGAAGCCCAGGAGAACCCGCTCAGCCTGATCGAGAGCGCCAGCCTCAGCGAAGTGCAGCAGTACGTGAACATGACCGACCACGTGCGCAGCTGGATCTACGTGGTGATCGGCAAACAGAAGCTCGAGTCGATGCCGGACGACCTGCAGAGCGTGGTGCGCGACGCCGCCGCCGAGATGCAGACCTACGAGGCCGAGCTCTTCACCGAAGACCAGCAGCGCCTGAAGCAGTCGCTGCAGGACAAGGGCATGGAGTTCGTCGAAGTGGACCAGGCGGCTTTCGCCGAGAAGGCCGAGCCTGCGGTTCTCGACGCGCTCGACGACGAGCAGAGCGCACTCTACGAGCGTATCAAGGCGCTCTGATCCGGCACCGGGGGCGACCCGCCTCCGGCTCCTCCCTCACTTTCGTTCGGAGCTTGCCATGTCGAATCCCAAAGTGGATGTCGCCTCGAGCGGCACGGTCAAGGCGACCGACGCTGCCTCGCCGCCTGCCGATGTCTCGACGGACATCGAAGAGTCCCTCGAGGTGCTGACGCGGATACCGCGGCTCGGCGGGCCGCTCGGCAAGCTCGCCGATGCGCTCGACCGGCTGCTGCTGGTACTGGGAATCGTCGCCCTCATCGCGCTGTCGCTGACGGTGCTGCTGCAGGTCGCCTCGCGCCTGTTCCTGCCCATCACGATCTCCTGGACCGAAGAGCTCACCCGCTACTGCTTCATCTACATGGTGTCGCTGGGCGCCGGCGTGGTCCTGCACCGGCATCGCAACGTCAACGTCGAGCTCTTCCATGGGCGCCTCACGCATCGCGGGCGGGCGCTCTATCTGATCGTGATCTCGCTGATCACCCTCGGTTTCGTCCTCATGGTGCTGCCCAACGCCTGGCAGTTCGCCCAGATCGGCGCTTTCCAGACCTCGCCGACGCTGCGCATCCCCATGGTCTACATCTTCTACTCCTCGGTGCTGCTGTTCGCCTCGCTGGCCTTCTACGCCGCGATCTGCACGCTCGAAGGGGTTCTGGCCCTGGTTCGTCCGGCTCCCCACGCCCGGAGTGAGAGCTAATGGAAATCGCCGTTCTCTTCGTCACCTTTCTGGTGCTGCTGCTGATCGGACTGCCGATCGCCTTCTGCCTGGGCGTATCGTCGGTGGCCTATCTGCTGCTCAGCGACATCTCGCTGACCATCGTGCCCCAGCGCATGTTCTCCGGCATCGACTCCTTCGTGCTGCTCTGCATCCCCGGCTTCGTGATGGCCGGCAACCTGATGAACGTGGGCAACATCACCCAGCACATCGTGCGCTTCTCCAACGCCCTGGTGGGACACATCCGCGGCGGGCTCGGGCTTGCCAACGTCGGCGGCTCGATGATCTTCAGCGGCATTTCCGGTACCGCCGTGGCGGACGCCGCCAGCATCGGCTCGGTGATGATCCCGGGCATGTCGAAGGCGGGCTACGACAAGCCGTTCGCCGCCGCCGTCACCGCCGCTTCTTCCACCATCGGCCCGATCATTCCGCCGAGCGTACCGATGATCATCGTCGGCTCGCTGTCGGGTATCTCGGTGGGCCGGATGTTCCTCGCCGGCGCCCTGCCGGGGCTGCTCCTGGGCGTGGCGATGATGGTCACCGCCTACTGGCTGGCGGTGAAGCGCGGCTATCCCAAGGAGAAGCGGGCCACCTTCAAGGAACTGCTCACCGAAGGCCGCAGCGCGTTCTGGGCGCTGATGATGACCTTCATCATCCTCTACGGGATCATCGGCGGGCTCTTCACGCCGACGGAAGCCTCCATCGTCGCCAGTCTCTACGCCCTGCTGGTCGGCACCTTCGTCTACAAGGGGATCAACTGGCGCAATCTCGGCGGCATCTTCTCCGATACCGTCGTCACCTCGGCGGCGCTGATGCTGCTGGTGGGGCTGGCCAACCTGTTCGGCTGGATTCTCACCAGCCAGCAGATTCCGCAGCTGATCGCCGACGCCATTCTGGGCTTCAGCGACAACCCCATCGTGGTGATCCTGATTCTCAACGTCATCCTGCTCTGCGTCGGGGCGTTCATGGAGACCATCGCCGCGCTGATCATCCTCTTCCCGGCGCTGCTGGGTGTCGCCACCGGCATCGGCATGGATCCGATCCATTTCGGCGTGATGGCGGTGCTCAACCTGATGATCGGCCTGACCACGCCGCCGGTCGGCGTCTGCCTGTTCGTCGTGTCGAGCATCGGCAAGCTGCCCATGCTGCGGGTGGCGAAAGCGATCGTGCCGTTTCTGATCTGCAACCTGATCGTGCTGATGCTGGTCGCCTTCGTGCCGGCGCTCTCGCTCTGGCTGCCCAACCTCTTGATGGGAAGCTGAACCATGTCGACCCAACGGCCCCCTCACGTCACACCCGAACCCGCGCTCGTCACGCCGTCCGGCATCGGTATCGTGCATCTCGGCCTCGGCGCCTTTCACCGCGCCCACCAGGCGGTCTACCTACAGGCATGCCTCAACCGCCTGGGCGGCGGGCACGGCGACGCCTGGGGGATTTCGAGCGCCAACCTCCGTTCCAACCGCGCGCTGGTCGATCAGCTGCGCGCGAGCGACTGCCGTTACCGCGTGGCCGAGTTCCGCGACAGCGATCACGTCACGCTCAGAGAGATCACCGCCATTCGCGAGGCCCTCTACGCCGGTCCGGACGGCGACGACCGCGAGACGCTGCTTGCCCGCATGAGCGAAGCCAATGTGCGCATCGTCACGCTCACCGTCACCGAGAAGGGCTACTTCCTCAACCCGGCCAGCGGCGAGCTTTTGACCGACGCCGAACCGGTCCGCCACGACATCACCGCGCCGCACGCGCCGCATACCGCGCCGGGCATGCTGGTGGAAGCGCTCGCCCGCCGCCGCGAGGCCGGCACGCCGGCGTTCACCGTGCTCTGCTGCGACAACATGCCGGAGAACGGTCGGCGCACGCGCCACGCCGTGGTGTCGCTGGCACGCCACCGTGACCCGGCGCTGGCCGAGTGGATCGAAGCCAAGGTGGCGTTCCCCTCGAGCATGGTCGATCGCATCGTCCCCGCGATGACCGATGCCGACCGTGAGCGCCTGGCGCAGATCGGCGTCGATGAGCCCGCCGCCGTGGTGGGCGAAGCGTTTCGCCAGTGGGTGATCGAGGAGAACTTCCCCCAGGGCCGCCCCGACTGGGCCGCGGACGGCGTGGAGATAGTCGACGACGTCACCCCGTTCGAGACGATGAAGCTTCGCCTGCTCAACGGCGCCCACTCGCTGCTCGCCTACGTCGGCACCCTGGCCGGCCTCGAGACGGTCGACGAGACGATGGCGCACCCGGCGTTTCGCACGCTGCTCGAGCGCTACTGGCAGCGCGAGGCGGCCCCGACCCTCGAGTTGCCCGCGGGCACCGACGTGGAGGCCTACACCCAGCGGCTGCTGGCGCGCTTTCGCAACGACAGCCTGCGCCATCGGCTGATCCAGATCGCCATGGACGGCTCGCAGAAGCTGCCCCAGCGCTGGCTCGCCGGCGCAGAGGCGCGCCTAGCCGCGGGCGAAGAAGCGCCGCTGACGGCCTTCGGCGTCGCCGCCTGGATTCGCTTCACCCAAGGGACCAACCTCGCCGGCACGCCGCACACGATCAGCGATCCCTTGAGCGAGACTTTCGCCGCGCTGCATAACCGCCACACCGACGACCCAGCGGCGCTGACGCAGGCGTTTCTGGCACTCGACGAGGTCTTTCCCGCGGGGCTGGCGCGCGATGCCCGTTTCCGCGAACGCGTCACATTCTGCCTGGAACACCTCGAGCAACACGGCGTCGCGACGACGATCGATGCCATCGTCCACGACCCGCGGGAGTCTTGAGTATGGAAGCGACCTGGCGCTGGTTCGGCCCCGCCGACCCGATCACCCTCGCCGAGATTCGTCAGGCCGGGGCGACCGGCATCGTCACCGCGCTGCACGACATTCCCAACGGCGTGGTCTGGCCGACCGAGGCAATCCTCGAGCGTAAACGCCAGATCGAGGCGGCCGGTCTGCGCTGGTCGGTGGTCGAGAGCGTGCCGGTGGCTGAATCGATCAAACAGGGAGTGCCGGAAGCCGAACGCCACCTCGAGAACTACCGCCAGACGCTCGCCAACCTCGGCGCCTGCGGGCTGACGGTGGTCTGCTACAACTTCATGCCGATCCTCGACTGGACGCGCACCGATCTGGCCTGGCCGCTTCCCGGCGGCGGCACGGCGCTGCGCTTCGATCAGACGGCGCTTGCCGCCTTTGATCTCCATCTGCTCGAACGCGACGGCGCCGAGGCCGACTACAGCGATGCCGAGCGAGAGGCGGCCGCGCGCTATCTCGAGACCCTCGATGCCGGTGCCCGCCAGCGCCTGATCGACACGCTCATCGCCGGTCTCCCCGGTACCGAGGAGCACTACACCCTGGCGGACTTTCGCCAGGCGCTGACGGCGTATCGCGATATCGACGCCGAGCGGCTACACGCCAACCTGGCGGGTTTTCTGCGTGCGGTGGTGCCCGCCGCCGAAGCGGCCGGCGTGCGCCTGGCGATCCACCCCGACGATCCGCCGCGGGCGCTGCTCGGTCTGCCTCGCGTCGTCTCCACGGCGGCGGACGTGCAGAGAATCTTCGACGCCGTACCGAGCCCTGCCAACGGCCTCACCTTCTGCACCGGCTCCTTCGGCGTTCGCGCCGACAACGACCTGGTGGCAATGGCCGAGCGCTTCGCTTCGCGGGTGCACTTCGTCCACCTGCGGGCGACGCGGCGCGAGGCCGATCCGATGAGTTTCCACGAGGCCGAGCATCTCGACGGCGACGTCGACATGGTCGGCGTGATCGCCGCGCTGATCCACGAGGAGCGCCGACGCCGAGCCGACGGCCGGGAGGCGCATCGCCTGCCGATGCGTCCGGACCACGGTCATCACCTGCTCGACGATCTCAAGCGGGAGAGCCGCCCGGGCTATCCGCTGATTGGCCGACTCAAGGGGCTGGCAGAGCTGCGCGGGGTCGAGCACGCCGTGGCGCGTCTGCTGGCCTGAGCGCTCTGCCAGAAAAGTGTGACGCCGACGCGCATCCGAATTGCGGTCGGCGGTCTACGCTCAGTGAAGGGATTCGCCCTGCCCGTGAGGGTCGTCTTTGACGGCCGTCACGCGATTTGTTGCCAACCTCTCCGGGAGTGCGCCACATGCCGACCGCGACATCACCGAAAACCGCCAATAACCGCGCCCTGCTGGGCTTCTGCCTGGCGGCGAGCCTCGCCGCTCTGACCGGCGCCACCGCCACGACCGCCGCCGCAGCGGAGGGCGAACGCCTCAGCGGCGCCGACATCCGCCAGGAGGTGTGGGGGAATCGGGTTCAAGGGGCGATGGCCAGCGGCCAGCGCTACGACGAGGTCTACCGCGAAGACGGCACCATCGAGGGTGACGGCTATACCGGCCAGGCCACCGTCGTCGATGACCGCATGTGCTTCGACTATGGCGACGGCGAGCCGACCTGCTACGGCGTGCGCCGGGACGGCGAGGCGAGCATCGAGTGGCTCGACGGTGACGAGGTCGTCGGCGAGGGCGAACTCAGCGACGCCGACTGACGGCGAGAGGCCGGGACAGCGCCCGCCGCCAACCTCGTTCAGTCGATTCGCAGCCGTTCGCCCAGCCAGCGAATGCCGGCGTTGATCTTGGGGTTCAACTGTCGACCGCGCTGCCACAGCAGATGCAGGTCGAGGCCGGGCGAACGGTACGCGGGCAGGATCTCGACCAGCTCACCGCTTTCCAGCTCGCGCTCGATCAGCCAGGTCGCGAGCTGGGCCACGCCGAATCCCGCCTTGACCGTGCTCACCTGCGCTTCGGCACTGCCGAGCACCATCCGTCCTCGCATCACCCGGTGTTCGATCCCCCCGTCGCCGGTTTTCAACCGCCACGGCGTGGTCGCCCCGTCCGCCCTGCCGTAGAGAATGGCGTCTCGAGCCGGCAGATCGTCAATGCTTTCGACGCCCCGATGCCGCTCGACGTAGCTCGGAGCGGCGCAGAGTATCAACGACTCCGTTCCCAGATGACGAAACCCCAGCGCCTCCGACGGCTGTCGGAAGGTGCCGATGCGCACGGCGATGTCCACGCCCTCTTCCACCAGATCGACGAAGCGGTCCGAGAAGACGACCTGCGGCTCGATGCCCGGGTGGTGATCGCAGAATGCCAGCAGTGACGGCATCACCTGCATCCGGCCGAACGTCGCGGGCAGATTGATCGTCAGGCGACCCACCGGATCGGAACCGTCCGCGGCGAGGATCGACTCGGCATCGGCAAGCTCTGCCAGCACCCGAGTGCAGGTCGCGTAGAACCCCGCCCCGGCATCGGTCAGCACCAGCCGGCGGGTGGTACGCGCGAACAGACGCGTCTCCAGTCGCGCTTCCAGCCGCCCCACGCTCTTGCTGATCGCCGAGGTGGTCAGATTCAGACGCGCCGCCGCCGCCGTGAAGCTACCCAGGTCGGCGGCCGTAACGAACGTCTCGATTCCTTTCAAACGCTCCGACGACACCATGACACGCCTCCGATTGTGGACTCAGATTCCACTATCCTGTGAAAAAACTCCGCAGTACAGATTCTATTTCCAGCGTTAGGCTAGGCGCCATCCAATCTCCCCTAGCCATTCGCTGGAGTCTCTCGTGTCCTCGACCTCTTCTTCTCCCGCCGACCGGGCGGACGCCCCCGCCGGCCGCGGACTGTCGATCCTGCTGCTCGCGATCTCGGCGTTCGTGATCGTGACTACCGAGTTCGTCATCGTCGGCCTGCTGCCGTCACTGGCTCGCGACCTCGACGTGTCGATCTCGACGGCGGGTCAGCTCGTCACGCTCTTCGCGTTCACGGTCATGCTCTTCGGGCCGATACTCACGAGCCTGGTGTCGCACTTCGATCGTAAACGGCTATTCGTGGCCATCCTGGTACTGTTCGCCGCGGCCAACACCCTGGCGGCGCTCTCCAGCAACCTGTGGGTACTGGCGATCGCGCGTATCATCCCTGCTCTGGCGCTACCCGTGTTCTGGGGCACCGCCAGCGAGACCGCGGCCAGCATCGCCGGCCCCGATCGCGCCGGCAAGGCGGTCTCCAATGTCTATCTGGGTATCGCCGGCGCGATGGTGCTGGGAATCCCGCTGGGTACGCTGGCCACGGGCGTCATCGGCTGGCGCGGCACCTTCTTCGCCCTGGCTTTGCTCTCCTTGCTGATGGCTGTCCTGCTGCAGATCGTCATGCCGACGCTGGAGCGTCCTTCGCGACTGCGCCTGAAAGAGCAGGCCAGCATCCTCAAGAGCCCGTTCTTTCTCGCCAATCTCGCCCTTTCCGTCGTCGTCTTCACCGCCATGTTCACCGCCTACACCTATCTCGCCGATCTACTCGAGCGACTGGCGGGCATTCCGTCGGACCAGGTGGGCTGGTGGCTGATGGGCTTCGGCGTCACCGGACTGTTCGGTAACTGGCTGGGCGGACAGTTCGTCGAGCGCGCGCCCCTGCGGGTGACCTTCATCGGCGTGGTGGCGCTGGCGATCGCCATCGCGGCGACCGTATCGGTGGCCGACCACCCGCTGCTGCTGGCCATCGCCATCGTCTTCTGGGGCATCGCCAATACCGCGCTCTATCCCATCTGCCAGGTTCGCGTCATGCAGGCCGCCACGCATGCCCAGGCGCTGGCCGGCACGCTGAACGTCTCCATGGCCAATGCAGGCATCGGCCTGGGGGCTATCATTGGTGGGGCGGTCATCGAGCGTTTCGGCATGGTAAGCCTCGGCATGGTCGCCGCGGCGATCGCCCTGCTCGCGGCCGTGGCCATCCCGTTCATCCGCCGCTTGGGTCGCCAGGCGTGACCCGGCGACGGCCGGGAAATCGAGACCGGCGCTGCCGGTCTCGATCTCAATCGCACGTTCGCGTGCACGCTATTTCATGAATGACGGAGTCGAAGGAATGACGACAGCATCCGATCAGCGCGACTTTTCCGAGCGCGACGCCAACATCGCCATCAACACCTATACCACCGTGCTGCGACGCACGCGGGTGCCGCACGAGCTGTTCGCGACCTACTGGCGCGACGTTCACGGCCCGCTCTGCTCTCGCCTGCCGGGGTTGGCCTGGTACGTCCAGACGCACCTCGACCGAGAGCAGGACGACCACCTCTGGCCCGCCGTCGAGGGCATCACCGCCTTCCCGGACTACGTGCTGGATGGCGGCGTGGAGATCGGCTTCGCCTCCGAGCAGGACCAGCAGACCTTCATGGACGCCTGCCACCTGCTGTTCGCCGACGAACAGAACATGTTCGAGGAGACGATCGCCTACTCGCTGCCCAACGGTTCGACCACGCTGGTCGATCGCGTCGCCGATGCCACGCCGAACGGCGACGACGGCCTGGACCGCATGCACGTGCATCTGGGTGCCGCCCATGGCGACGTCGACACCTTCGCAAGCTACATTCGCGACGAGCTGGGATCGGCGCTGGCGCAGGAGTCGGCGCTGCTGAAAGTGCGGGTGCATACGCCAGAGCGCTACGACAACGACAACCCGGCCCCGCCGGCGCCGGACGTCAATCACCAGGTGCCCGACGAGCGCAAGCTGGTCGCCGTGCTGGAGCTGGCATTCGAATCGCCTCTCGAGCGTCGCGCCTTCTTCGAGTCCGAGGCGTTCAAGCGGCTCGAGAACGGGTTGAAGACGCACGTCGCCCATGCGACCGCCTTCGCCGTCAGCGGCACTTACGTCTACGTTCGCGACCGGCAGATGACGCTGGCCGGCCTTCGCGGCAGCCGCCCGGCACAGCTGATCGGCAAGCTCGGCGCCAACAACCAGCTCATGCCCGAGGTCCAGACGCTGATGAAGCACGGCAAGCTCGACAGCGACTGATCGCGACCCGGCACGCGCTACGCAACCGTCAGTGCGGGTGATAAGGTTGGGGCCCGTTTTTCAGGACCCGCGATCATGTCGACCTCACTGTTCGGAAAGCGCGTGCTGCTCGGTATCAGCGCGGGCATCGCCGCCTACAAGAGTGCTCACCTCGCACGCCTGCTGAAAAAGACGGGCTGCGAGGTGCGTGTGGTCATGACCGAGGGTGCCCAGGCCTTCATTACGCCGCTGACCCTGCAGGCGCTGACCGGCGAGCCGGTGCGCACCTCACTGCTCGACACCGAGGCGGAAGCCGGCATGGGTCACATCGAGCTGGCCAAGTGGGCGGATGTCATCCTGATCGCCCCGGCCACCGCCGATCTGATGGCGCGACTCGCCCACGGTCACGCCGACGACCTGCTCACCACGCTCTGCCTCGCCACCGAGGCGCGCTGCATCATGGCGCCAGCAATGAATCAGGCGATGTGGCGCCATCCAGCGACCCTTGCCAACGCCGAAAGGCTCGAGTCCTTCGGATGGACGCTGCTGGGCCCGGACGCCGGCGACCAGGCCTGCGGCGACGTCGGCCCGGGGCGCATGCTCGAACCGGAAGCGATTCTCTCAGGGCTCGAAGAGACCCAGGCATCAGGCCCCGATGCGCTTCATGGCGGCTCTTTCCCCACCGAACCTATCCCAACGACACCGGCGACCGAACCTCTCTCACCGACACCGGCGACCGAGCCCCGCGACCTCGCCGGCAAGCGAGTGGTGATCACCGCCGGGCCGACGCGGGAAGCGCTCGACCCGGTTCGCTATCTCTCCAATCACAGCTCGGGGAAGATGGGCTACGCCCTCGCCACGGTCTGCGCCGCTCGGGGCGCCCGGGTCACGCTGGTGAGCGGACCGGTCGCGCTCGCCACCCCCGCCGGCGTCGAGCGCGTCGATGTGCTCTCGGCAGTGGAAATGCTCGAGGCCGTCGAGTCGGCGCTGCCCTGTGACATCTTCATCGGCTGCGCCGCGGTGGCGGACTATCGCGCCGCCGAGGTGAGCTCGCAGAAGCTCAAGAAAGGCGACGGCGATACGGGCCTGACGCTCACGCTGACGCGCAACCCGGACATCGTTGCCACGGTCGCCGCCCGCGCCGAGCGCCCCTTTACCGTCGGCTTCGCCGCGGAGACGCAGTCGCTGGAAACCCACGCCGCCGACAAGCTCGCGCGCAAGCGTCTCGACCTGATCGTCGCCAACGACGTCACTCTCGCCGGTGCCGGTTTCGGCAGCGACGACAATGCCGCCACGCTCTTCTGGCCCGGCGAGGGGGAGACCCACCGCGAGACGGTATCGCTTCGCGGCAAGGCCGAGCTCGCCGCTCTCGTCATCGATCGCATCATCGAGCGGCTCGACTGAGCTCGCCGGCTTGCGAGCAGTGATAAGCTAGGGCGCTTCCCGACCCGGCGCTCTCCTGCCGGTGAACTCAAGTTTCAGGATCACGTGCATGTCATCGCCTCTTTCCTCCAGCCCTTCCACCACCGCGTCCTCCGTCCCGCGTCGCCTCTCGGTCAGGATTCTCGACGAGCGCGTTCATGACTACCCGCTGCCGCACTATGCCACCGACGGCAGTGCGGGCATGGATCTGCGGGCGCTGCTCGATGCGCCGTTGACGCTGGCCCCCGGCGAGACCGAGCTGGTGCGCACGGGGCTTGCGATCCACATTGCCGACCCGACGCTTGCCGGAGTCGTGCTGCCGCGCTCGGGGCTCGGGCACAAGCACGGCATCGTGCTGGGCAATCTGGTCGGGCTGATCGACTCCGACTACCAGGGCGAGCTGATGATCTCGGTGTGGAACCGTGGGCGCGAGGCGTTCACCCTCGAGCCCGGCGAACGCCTGGCGCAGTACGTGCTGGTGCCGGTGGTGCAGGCGGAACTGGAGATCGTCGAGTCATTCGACGAAAGCGCGCGTGCGGGCGGCGGTTTCGGTCACTCCGGACGCCAATGAATCAATCGACCCGACGCGCGAGCGCCGGCATCGCGGACGGGCCTCTTCCGGCCCGCCGATAACTCAGGAGAGTCACGTGGCGCTGGGCGCAACCATCTACAAGGCAAAGCTCGACATCAGCGATCTCGAGCGCCACTACTATGCCGAGCACGCGCTGACCATCGCCTGCCACCCGTCGGAGACCGATCTACGCCTGAGCGCGCGGCTGCTGGCCTTCATGGCCAACGCCGATGAAGCGCTGACAATGACGCGCGGACTCAGCAGCGACGACGAGCCGGATCTCTGGCGCCACGCCCCGGATGGCCATATCGCGTGCTGGATCGAGCTCGGCGAACCCTCGCTCAAGCGCATCAAGCAGGGACTATCGCGGGCGGATCGCGTCATCGTCTATGCCTATACGGCTCGCAGTGCCGAGCAGTGGTGGAAAAAGCTGGGCGACGACGTCCGCGCTCTCTCTCGGGTGACGGTGTGGTATCTACCGGAAACGACACTCCAGTCGCTTGCCGCCCTGATGGAGCGCCACATGCGTCTCGGCGCGACGCTGATGGAGGGCGAATGGCTGATCACCGACGGCCGCGAATCCGTGACGCTCACGCCCGAGCGCTGGACCTGACGGGCCACGCAAGGTCGCATGGTCCACGAGACTTTCCGATTCCTGATTATTAGGAGCGATCGATGACCGATACGTCTGCCACACCGCCCGCTTCGGTGCCACCCGCGTCGATCTTCCGCGCCTACGACATACGCGGCATCGTCGACGAGACGCTGACGGAGAGCGGGGTCGAAGCGATCGGCCGTGCCATCGGCAGCGAAGCCGCCGAGCGGGGCGAGCGTGCCGTGGTAGTGGCCCGGGACGGCCGCCACTCCGGACCGGCCTTGAGCGCGGCACTCATTCGCGGCCTGCGCGCCGCCGGGCGGGACGTGATCGATATCGGCCGCGTACCGACGCCGGTGCTCTACTTCGCCACCGCCACGCTCGATGACACTGCCAGCGGGGTCATGGTCACCGGCAGCCACAATCCGCCGAACTACAACGGCCTGAAGGTCGTGCTCGGCGGCGCTGCGATCTCGGGTGACGCGATCACGGCACTCTACGAGCGCATCCGTCACGACGACTTCAGCCACGGCGAGGGGACGCTCGAGCCGCGTGACATTCGCCCAGCCTATCTCGAACGCATCCTCGGGGACGTCACTCTCGACACGCGCCACCGCTCGCGCCCGCTCAAGGCGGTGGTCGACTGCGGCAACGGTGTCGCCGGCGAACTCGGACCGCGCCTGATCGAGGCGCTGGGCGTGGAGACGATCCCGCTGTTTGCCGAGATCGACGGCGACTTCCCCAACCATCATCCGGACCCGGGCAAGCCCGAAAACCTCGTCGACCTGATCGCCGAGGTGAAAGCGACCGGCGCCGACATCGGCCTGGCTTTCGACGGCGACGGCGATCGCGTCGGCGTGGTGACGTCGACGGGCGAGATCGTCTATCCCGACCGGTTGCTGATGGCGTTCGCCACCGACCTGCTCGAGCGCGACCCGGGCGCACGGGTGGTCTTCGACATCAAGTGCACCGGCAATCTCGCGCAGATCATCGAACGCGCCGGCGGCGAGCCGGAGATGTGGCGTACCGGGCACTCGCTGATCAAGGCCCGCATGAAGGAGACCGGCGCCCAGCTCGGCGGCGAGATGAGCGGCCACATCTTCATCAAAGAGCGCTGGTATGGCTTCGACGACGGACTCTACGCCGCCGCCCGGCTTCTTGAGATTCTCTCGCGCCAACCCGACGACGCCGATACCTATTTCGCCGCTTTCCCGCAGGACCCGGGCACCCCGGAGCTCAACGTCGAGGTCAGCGACGACGCCAAGTTCGGACTCGTCGAGCGCCTCGCCGAGACGGGGGATTTCGGCGAGGGCGTGCGTACCACCCTCGACGGCATCCGCGTCGACTATGCCGACGGCTGGGGGCTCTGCCGCGCCTCCAACACTACGCCGGCACTGGTACTGCGCTTCGAGGGCAAGAACGCCACGTCGCTCGAACGGGTGCAGCAGCGCTTTCGCACCGCCCTGCTCGGCGTGCTGCCGGACGCCCATCTACCCTTTTGAATCCCGATCGGCTCGAGGCGACGCCGACCCAACCACGCAATCACCGGAGCCGCGACGACATGAGCGCAAGCCCCCGCGATCCACGCCAGGTAGTGGAAATTCTCTCCGAAGCGCTGCCCTACATTCAGCGCTATTCGGGCAAGACGGTGGTGGTCAAGTATGGCGGCAACGCCATGACCGAGGACCGTCTGATCGACTCTTTCGCCCGCGACATGGTGTTGATGAAGGAGGTCGGCATCAATCCGGTGGTCGTCCACGGCGGCGGACCGCAGATCGGTCAGCTGCTCGAGCGGCTCAACATCGAGTCGCGCTTCGTCAACGGCATGCGAGTGACCGACGCCGAGACGATGGACGTGGTCGAGATGGTGCTCGGCGGACTGGTCAACAAGAGCATCGTCAACCAGATCAACCAGTGCGGCGGCAAGGCGATCGGCCTCACCGGCAAGGACAACGCCCAGATCCGGGCCCGCCAGCTCAAGGTGGAGCAGCGCACGCCGGAGATGACCGCCTCCGAGATCATCGACATCGGCCACGTCGGCGAGGTAGAGCACATCTCCACCGATCTGATCGAGATGCTCGCCGAGCGCGACTTCATTCCGGTGATCGCACCGATCGGCGTCGATGCCAAGGGCCACAGCTACAACATCAACGCTGATCTCGTCGCCGGCAAGGTCGCCGAGGCACTCTCCGCGGAGAAGCTGATGCTCTTGACCAATGTCGCGGGACTGCAAGACGGCGACGGTAACGTGATGACCGGCCTTACCACCGAACAGGTCGATGCGCTGATCAGTGACGGCACCATCTACGGTGGCATGCTGCCGAAGATTCGCTGCGCACTGGAAGCGGTCAAGGGCGGCGTCGGCAGCGCCGTCATCGTCGATGGCCGCGTGGTTCACTCCACGCTACTCGAGATATTCACCGATGCCGGGGTCGGCACCCAGATCACCGACCAACCCTTGCATGAGGCGCCCTGAAGCCAATCCCCGCGCCCTTCACAACAAAACGATCCGACAAAAAAGACGACGCCATGACGCAGGCAACGCCCCCACCCTCTCGTCGCGAGCAGATTCTTCAGGCGCTCGCCATGATGCTCGAAGAAGACAGCGGCAAACGCATCACCACCGCCGCGCTGGCCCGTCAGGTCGGCGTCAGCGAGGCGGCGCTCTACCGCCACTTTCCGAGCAAGGCACGGATGTTCGAGGCGCTGATCGAGTTCATCGAGACGAGTCTGTTCGAACGCATTAGGCGCATCCTCGACGACGCGCCGGACGCCGCGACTCGCTGCCAGACGATCGTCCAACTGACGCTCACCTTCGCCGAAAAGAATCCCGGCCTCAGCCGGCTGATGGACGGTGACGTTCTCACGGGTGAAACCGAGCGCCTGAGAAAGCGCATGTCGCAGCTCTTCGAACGCCTCGAAACGCAGTTCAAGCAGATTCTCCGCGAGGCCGAACCGCGGGAGGGGCTTCGTCCCAGCGCGCCGCCCACGGCGGCGGCCAACCTGCTGGCGGCGTTCGTCGAAGGGCGGATCAGCCAGTACGTGCGAAGCGACTTTCGTCATGCCCCCACGGCACACTGGGAAGATCAGTGGTCGCTGCTCGCGGATGCCCTTCTGACGGCACCGGCGAATCGTTGAGGTCGCGTTGACGACTGGCGCCACCCTGCTGCCATAAAAAAGCCCGGCACGAAGCCGGGCTTTTCTGTATGCGGCAAGAGGCGGTTCGATGGAGATTGAACCGCCTTCTTGCAGGTGATGCGAGATCAGGCGGCGATCGTGTCGCCGAGCTGCTGCTTGATCTTGTTCATCGCGTTCTTCTCGAGCTGGCGAATACGTTCGGCGGAGACGCCGTAGACATCCGCGAGCTCGTGAAGCGTCGACTTGGTCTCGGCCAGCCAGCGTCGCTGCAGGATATCCTGCGAGCGCTCGTCGAGCGTGGAGAGCGCGTTGCGCAAACGGCGCGTATAGTCCGCTTCCCAGTCATCGGCTTCGAGCTGTGCCGCAGGATCGAAGCTGTGATCCTCGAGATACTGCGCCGGCGCCTGGTAGGCCTGCTCGTCGTCGTCGCCGGGGCTGGCGTCGTAGCCGGCATCGAAGGCCGAAAGTCGACCTTCCATGTCGCGAACCACGGTGGGCTTGACGTCCAGATCCTTGGCGATGGCGTCGACTTCGTCGTTGTTGAGCCACGCCAGACGCTTCTTGGCGCTACGCAGATTGAAGAAGAGCTTACGCTGCGCCTTGGTGGTAGCGATCTTCACGATGCGCCAGTTACGCAGCACGTACTCGTGAATCTCGGCCTTGATCCAGTGCACCGCGAAGGAGACCAGGCGCACGCCTTGATAAGGGTCGAAGCGCTTGACCGCTTTCATCAGCCCGACGTTGCCTTCCTGGATCAGGTCCGCCTGCGGCAGACCGTAGCCCGAGTAGCTGCGTGCGATGTGAACGACGAAGCGCAGATGCGACATGATCAAACGGCGTGCCGCTTCCAAATCGTCCTCTTCGCGCAGCCGTACGCCCAAGTCGTGCTCTTCGTCGGCCGTCAATACGGGGATACCGTTGACCGCTTGAATATAGCCGTTGAGATCGTGCCCCGGCGAAAGATTCCCCAAGGCCTGAAGACTGGTGCTCATGTGCAATGTCTCCGTAAACATCGGTCCGTCGATTCGAGAGAGCAGAGCTTCCATCCCGTTTCGCGACCTTCGGCGTGCGCTTGGCACGCCTCGAGTGACGACGACTGCCGTCGATGACCGTGACTCTCGTAGCAAGTCACTCTTGAAAAGTCCTTATAGGACCCTAAGTCTAGACAAAGGTTCAAGCCTTTATCCAGCCGGTGATTGGTTCGACCGGGCTATGGCTGCCATCGATCGGGGCTATTGGCAGCCAGTCCGCGCGCGACCGATCTCGATGGGTCGGCACCTACCCTAGCGGGGTCTGATGTCCGCCAGATGACGCCCCACCGCCAGCCAGGCGCCCAACCAACCGAGAATTGTACTAAAAACCAGCAGTAAAGCCGAGTGTCCGAGTCCCAGAGACGGTAGCGTGAAATGCGCCCCGTAGCTCTCGGCAAGGGCCGCCACAGGCGAGGCGAGCCAGCGACCGCCAAGTGCTAGAATTCCCAGCGCCAGCACTCCGCCGCCCAGACCGTACCAGGCCCCGCTGTAAAGAAACGGTCGGCGCACGAAGGCGTGCGTCGCCCCGATCAGCGTAACCACCTCGATCTCCTGACGTCGGCTCTCCACCGCCAACCTCACCGTATTGCCCACGACCAGCAGCACGCCGAGACCGAACAGCAGCGCCAACGCCATCGCGACACGCCTGCCAACCTCGGCGAGCTGCTGCAGGCGGTCGAGCCAGGCCAGATCGAGTCTCACCTCATCGACGCCGGCCACGTTCTCGAGTCGGTCGCTCAGCGCCTCGACTGCCGCTGGCGCCGGTGACACCGGGGTGACGACGACGCTCGCCGGCAGCGGGTTGGCATCGAGCTGGGTGAGCGCATCGTCGACGCCGAGCGCCTGCTGAAAATCGGCCAGCCCCTCGGCCGCCGTCACCAGCCGCGTGCCACCGACGCCTTGCGTACTGCCGATTTCGCCGGCGAGCGCCATTGCGCGCGACTCGTCGACGTCATCGGCGAAATAGACCGTGAGCGTCGCGCTTTCATCCAGCTCGGCATCGAGCAGACGCGCGCTGTCCAGCGCGATCCAGAGCCCGGCGGGCAGAATCAGCGCGATGGCGATGGCAAGCAGCGTCAGCAGGGTCGCCACCGGGTGGCGAACCAGCCGCAGTGCGCTGTCGCCGAGCATGGCGCGGTGATGACGCAACCACGCTCGTCCGCTCTGGCTGCCGCTACGCTGGGCTTTGCGCGCGCCACTGGGGGCGCGGCGATTGGCGCTGTCGCGTTGGCTCATGCCGCACTCCCGTCTCTAACCAGCCGGCCTTCGCTCAGCTTGATGACGCGGTGGCGTAGACGCGCGATCAATGCCAGATCGTGGCTTGCGATCAGCACCGTGGTGCCGATGCGATTGAAGTCCTCGAACAGGCGCATGATGTCTGCAGAAAGCTGTGGATCGAGGTTACCGGTGGGCTCGTCCGCCAGCAGCAGCGCCGGCTTGTTGACCACCGCGCGGGCGATACCCACGCGCTGCTGCTCGCCGGTGGAGAGTTCGATCGGCAGTGCTCGCTCACGGTGCAGCAGACCCACCTTGTCCAGCGCCGCCCGCACGCGTCGCGCCGCCTCGTGCGGCTCGAGGCCCTGGATGGTCAGCGGCAGTGCCACGTTGGCGAAGATGTCGCGATCGAAGAGCAGCTGGTGATCCTGGAACACCACACCGATCTGGCGCCGGTAGTACGGCACCTGACTCAGGTGGAGCCGGTCGAGGTCGTGTCCAGCGACCAGCACTCGACCGCGGGATGGCTTTTCCAGGCGCATGATCAGGCGCAGCAGCGAGCTCTTGCCCGCGCCCGAATGCCCCGTCAGGAAGACCATCTCGCCGCGGTCGACACGAAAATCGATATCGGCGAGCGCCTCGAAGCGCCCGCCGTAGCGTTTACCGACGTGCTCGAAGGCGATCATGACTCGGCGTCGTCGTCCCGCGAGAACAGCGCTCGAACGAAGGTGTCCGAATCGAACGGTCGAAGGTCGTCGAGCGTCTCGCCGACGCCGATGAAGCGAATCGGAATGTTCATCTTCTTCGCCAGCGCGAAGATGATGCCACCCTTGGCGGTACCGTCGAGTTTGGTCAGCGTGATGCCGGTGACCGGGATCGCCTCGTCGAACGTCGTCGCCTGGGAGATGGCGTTCTGACCGGTACCCGCGTCGAGCACCAGCATCACTTCGTGAGGGGCAGCGGCATCGAGCTTGGCCATCACGCGCTGCACTTTCTTGAGCTCCTCCATGAGGTGACTCTTGTTGTGCAGCCGCCCCGCGGTATCGGCGATCAGCACGTCGACATTGCGAGCTCGCGCCGCGGCCAGGGCGTCGTAGATGACCGAAGCGCTGTCCGCGCCGGTGTGCTGGGCGATGACCGGTACGTGGTTACGCTCACCCCACACCTTGAGCTGCTCGACGGCAGCGGCACGGAAAGTGTCGCCAGCGGCAAGCATCACGCTGCGCCCTTCATTCTGGAAACGCTGGGTCAGCTTGCCGATGGTGGTGGTCTTGCCCACGCCGTTGACGCCGACCATCAGGATCACGAAGGGTCCCTCGCCCTTGGGCGGCAGCGTCAGCGGCTGGGTGACCGGCTCGAGCAGCGCGGCGAGCTCTTCCTGCAGCGCGCGATACAGCGCATCGGCATCGGCGAGCTCCTTGCGCGACACGCGATCGGTCAGACGACCGATGATCTCGGTGGTCGCCTCGATCCCCACGTCGGCCATCAGCAGCTGAGTCTCGAGCTCCTCGATCATGTCATCGTCGATCTGCTTCTTGCCCAGCAGCAGTTCGGCGATACCGTCGGTGAGGTTGGCACGCGTGCGGCCCAGCCCCGCCTTCACGCGTGCCATCCAGCCGCCCTTCTTGGGCTTCTCCTGCGTCGCGGGCGGCGTAGGCGCGACCTCCGCCGGCGGGGTATCGACCGGCGCCGGCGCGTCAGTCCGTACGTCAGGCTCTGGCTCTAGCGCTGGCTCGAGCTTGGTCTCGGGCCCGGGCTCGATTCGCGTCTCGGATTCGCCGCGATCGACCGGCTCGGCGGGGACCGGCGGCACGTCTCGAGTCGCCGCGTCTTCCGGCGCCCGCGCCGCAGCGCCGGTCTCTTCGGGTGGCGGAGTCACGTCGGTGGCGAGTTCGCTGGCACGAGTCTGCCCCGCTGGCGTCTCGTCGACCGCCGACGCCGCGGACTCCGGCGGCAGCGGCTCGCTCAGCGCCTGCTCGGCGGCCGTCTGCTCGATCGCCTCGGGCGTATAGTCGACTGCCGCCGAGCGTTCCGGATCGAAGGCGTCGACCGACGCTTTGGCGGGATCGATCTCCTCGACCGCCGCCGAGGTGTCGGGCTCGCCCGTTTCGGCCACGACGGCATCACGCTCATTCGCGTCATGCTCGACCGCGGCTTGCTCATTCGCGCCAGGCTGCGCGGTCGCGTCGGCGGCGTCTTCGTCAGGCGTCGATTCGCCGGCGGATGCCGCCGCGCGTTCGGCCGCCTCCGCTTCCTCGCGGCGGCGCGCCTCCTCCTTTTCCTGCTGCTTCTTGCGGCTCTTGAATAGTCCGAACATGAATGACTTCGCTACTGGCGGGCCGGGACCAGGCAAGTGAAACTGCCCGCCGCCGCGGCCTTGGAGAATATCGATATCGAGGGCTCATCCTATCACCGGCACGAGAGCGGGGGTACAATCGCGCGCCATGAATCGACGCCGCTCAAACCGCGCTAGACCGCGCCCCCCGTCCTCGACTGCCGGCCCACGCCAGACGACTGCGCCTCGCGGTGGCGGCGAACTTCGTATCATCGGCGGGGAACACCGCAGCCGGCGGCTGCCGGTGCTGCAGAGCCCTGGGCTGCGCCCGACGCCGGATCGAGTGCGGGAAACGCTGTTCAACTGGCTGGCCTTCGAGCTGGTCGGTCGCCGCGCGCTGGATCTTTACGCGGGAACAGGTGCACTGGGGCTGGAAGCGCTGTCCCGCGGTGTGGCGGAGGTCGTCTTCGTCGAATCGCAGCCGCCGGTGGCAGCGGCGATCGAGGAGAATCTGGCGCGGCTGCACCTCTCAGCGCACGTCGAGCGCGCCGACGTCTCGGACTATCTCTCGGCGGCGCCCCCCGCGGCGACCATGCGGCCCTTCGATCTGGTCTTTCTCGATCCGCCGTTTCGTCAGGAGCTCGCGGCGAGCACCTGCGAGCAGTTGGAACGTCATGGCTGGCTCGCCGACGAGGCATTCATCTACGTCGAGAGCGAGCAGCCGCTTGAGTGGTCGCCACCGGCGAACTGGTCGCTCTATCGTGACGTGCGAGCCGGCGACAGCCACGGCAGGCTCTTTCGCCGACTCGCCAGGGAGCACGCCGACGAGGCGCGATGAGCCCCGTGCCGCACCGCGGCCAGATCACGACGGCGCATCGCCACGCTTGTCCGTCCGGGCGGCGCCACGTAATCTGGCCGCCAACCGTCGCGGAGCGCCATCCGGCCTAGCGTGCGTCGGATTCAATACCCATTCATCCTGCCGCTGGTACGTCGACGTGGACGAGCCGGCGGCGTGTCATCCCCGATCAAGGAGCCCGTCATGAACGGTGAAGTCTTCGCCCAGCTAGAGCAGAAAATCCAGAACGCCGTCGATAGCATCGAGATGCTGAAGATGGAAAACGAGGAGCTGAAAGCGGAGAACGCCCGCTTTCGCAGTGAACGCGAAGAGTGGGAACAGCGCCTGAGCGGCCTGCTCAACACCCTGCAGTCGCTGGACACGGCGGACAGCGGCGCAAGCCAGCCGGCAGCCCCGGGTGCCCCCACCGGCAACCCGCACGAGAACGCTTACTGAGCTTCCGACACGCGCTTTGGCAAGACGGCCGGCGGGTCACTCCCCGCCGGCCGTTCATTGCGTGAGATCACAGGACATCAGCACGGCGTCCTCGCCGCTGCCGTCCTCACGGCGATAATAGCCCCGCCGTCGGCCATCGACCTCGAAACCGCAGCGCCGGTAGAGCGCCTGCGCCGCATGATTGGCCGCCCTCACTTCCAGCAGCATCCTTTCGCTGCCATGCGCCGCTGCCTGCGCTTTCAAGGCTGCCAGCACCCCCGCCGCCAAACCCTGTCGTCGGTAGTTCGGTGACACGCTGATCGACTGCAGCTCGGCGTCGAAGGGTAGCCAGGCGACGATCGCCACCGCGCCCAACTCGCCGTCGACAGAGAGCCCCCAGACCACCTGATCGCTATCGATGAGTGCAGTTTCGAGCAGCACCGAGGACCAGGCGTCGGGGTTGGCGCGGGCCTCGAACGCCGTTATCGCGGCCAGATCGGTGGCGCCTAACTGGCGCATGCGGGCGTTAGCGGGCAACGGGGGAAGCTCGGGTGGCAGAGTCATGACTGGCGCCGTCGTCAGCGCTCGGCGTCGTCGGACGTCGTGCGCCAGCGCTTGCCGGCGGCGCCGAGCTGCACCCAGCTGTCGCGCTTGGCGCTAACGCTGCCGAGAAGGTCGTCGGGATGAGGCCAGCGATGAAAGGTCGTACTGGCCGACGCCGCGCCAACCAGGGCCGTCCAGCTCTCGTCACCGACGACGATGGCGCCATCGATGGTCAGACCGTTGCGTCGCGCCTGGCCGGCACAGAAGACTTCGATGCCCTCCCGGGCTTCCCCTTCGGGGTCGGTGGTGGGGGTCGGCATCAGCGGCCAGCGAAGGTGCGCGAGCGACTGCCAGCGCGCCGGCATTCCTGCTGCTGCGAGCATCTGCTGGAGCAGCGCCTCTCCCGCCTTCGACAGCGCCCGCTCGCCGGGCAGCAGTAGCCACCAGCGCCCGTCGAGCACGGCAAGGTGCAGCGAGAAGCGCAGCGGTTCGGCGGCGACGCCCGCGTCGGTCGCAGGCTCGTCGGTCGGTGCCGGCGTTGCGGGAGCCTCCTCGACCGGCTTGCGGGATTCGTCGAGGCCAATCTCGGCACCCAGCAGTGCTCTGGCGCGACCGGTGCGCTCGCCATGCGGCGCTGTCGCCGCACCGGTGGATTCAGAAGCGCTCGCTTGATCGGTCGACGTCGCGTCGCTCGCGTCGGATCGACGGCGGGTCTCCTCGACCGGCTCGGTGCGGTCGAGCAGCGCATGCAGACGCTCCCCGGGCGCGGGTTTTTCGCGCTTGGCCGGTTCGACCCATTCGCTCTGCTCGGTCGCCTTGGCATTGGTGAAGCGATAGCGCGAGACCCAGGCGGGAACGCCCATCGCTTCCAGGTACTGCAGCCTTTGCGGGTCGGCGGTCAACGCCCGCCTCCCCCGCGACAGCTGGGCGAATCGGGGCGGTCCTCACCGCGCGCGTCCCACTGTCTTGGCGTGTACAGGTGCAGCGCCAGTGCGTGCACTGGCCCGGCGAGTTCGTCGGCCAGCGTCGAATAAAGCAGCTGGTGGCGCTTGACCGGCATCAATCCCTCGAACTGTGACGACACCAGCGTGACCTTGAAATGCGTCTCGGCATTCGGCGGGACATTGTGCATGTGGCTTTCGTTTTCTACCGCCATGTGAAGCGGCTCGTGTGCGGCGAGCAGCTTCTCTTCGATGCGGGCTTGAACACTCATGTCAGCGTCTCCTGTGCCAGTGGCGTCATTGTACCGTCGCACTCGAGCCTCGCACAGCGAGGCGCCGACGACACGCTCGCTCGATGCCGCAACCGCATGAGTCAGCGACGGTGCGGGTTTCTCGCCAGCGGCACACGGTAGAGGCTCAAGCCCAGCGCGACCAGCGCCGAAACGCAGCCGAGCCACAGCGACAACGTCAGCGAACCGAAGGAGAGTCCCAGGATCAGGCCGACCGATGCGGTCCCCAGCGACTGGCCGAAGGTGCGCACCGAGGCGAGCACGCCGGAGGCACTGGCGCTCAGCTCAACCGAGACACTGCCGATCATCTCGCGATTGTTGGGCGCCTGAAAGAGCCCGTAGCCGATCCCGCAGAGCGCGCTGCGCCAGACGATATCGAGGCCATGGGTCTCCGCGTCGATACCGGCCAGCGCCAGCATGCCGCAGAGAAAGATTCCGAGTCCGGTCGAGCTGATCACGGCCGGATTGGCCTTGTCGGCCAACCGCCCCGCCAGCGGGCCGATCAGCATGATCGCCAGCGGCCAGGGCGTGAACAGCAGCGCCGAGTCCAATGGCGAAACACCGAGCGTGGTCTGATACAGAAAAGGCAGACCCACGAAGGCGATGCCCTGGGCGAGAAAGGCGAACATCGATACCGTGGCGGCAAACGAGAAGCGCGGCTCGGCGAAGAGCGCCAGCGGTACCAGCGGACGCGTGACATGGCGCTGGCGCCACACGAACCCGATCAGACACAGCAGACTGACGGCGAGCGTGGCGATCGCCGGGGCGCCACCGTCGCCGTGACCGAATTGATCCAGTGCGAAAACGCTACCGCTGAGCATGACGATCGAGAGTAGCGCACCGATGAGATCGATGCGCCCCCGTATCGGCGCCTCTCTGGGCAGCGAACGTGTCGCCAGCGTTAGCGCCAGCAGTCCGATCGGTACATTGATGGCGAACAGCCACGGCCAGTCCGCCACGTGCAGAATCAGCCCGCCGAGCGACGGCCCCGCGGCGATGCCGAAGGCGACGGTCAGCGCGCTCAGCCCGATGGCGGAGCCGAGCAGCCGGCTGGGGAAGATGATGCGGTAGAGCGAGGGGCCAATACTCAGCATGGCCGCCGCCCCCACCGCCTGCAGCGCCCGCGCCGCGAGCAGCCACTCGAAGGAGCGCGACAGCGCACAGCCCAGCGAGGCGAGCGTGAAGATCGCAAGCCCGCCGATATAGAGCCGGTGACGACCGATACGCCGGCTCAGCGCCGCAAAGGTGAGCAGCAGCGCCGCGGTGACCAGCTGATAGACGTTGGCGATCCAGATCGACTGCGAGCCGCTGATCGCAAGCGCATCGGCGAGAGTGGGCAGCGCGATGTTGACGATCCCGTTGTCAAGCACTGCCAGCTGGGTGCCGGTGATCATCGCCAGCATCGCCAGCTTACGCTCGCGCCCGGGCAGACCGTCGTCCCCCGGGCGCTCTTCGAACAACCTTTTCAGCATGCGGTCACGTCATACCCGGGACGGCCCGCTTCATGCTCGCGCTGTCGCCCCGCGTACGGCTCACTCCTCGTCGGTCTCCATGAGCAGCTCGTCATCCACCTCGGCGGTCTCGAGCGCCGCTTCGTCGTCGAAGTCCACCACAAGATAGCTGTGCTCGACGTAGAGAAACTCACGAAAGAGCGCCGCATCGACGGTCTCCGGCCACTGCCGCTCGTCCTCTTCCCAGGCGCGCAGCTCGCTCTTGAGCAGATCGACGCAGCGCTCCTCGACGTAAGCGCTGAGGGCTTCCGGCGTGTCCATCTCGGGAATCAGATAGACCGTGGTCTCACCGGCAATGTCATCGAGCGTGAGATCGTCATCGCCGACGGTCGGCTCCAGCGAGTTGACCCAGTCGACGAACGCCTGGGTCGGCTTGACGCTCAGCGCGGAACGGTTGAGCAGCTTCATCGGTGTCACCCCTGTCGTGGAGCCGGCTTGATGTCGGCTGGATTCGAAACGCGGTCATTATGGCCGCTCGCCGCGCCCCTGACCAATCTTCAAGCTGGGAGCTGCGAGCCTGCCGTATTGCAACGTCGAGGAAGGCGGCGAGCTAGCGCAGAGCTAGGCGCGCGAAGGAACATCGGCGCAGTGGACGTGGTTGTCCATGAGCAAGATGTTCCTTCGCGCAACAACGCACTGCCGACGCGCAGCCCCTTCGATCACTCAGGGCGCATGGCCGGGAAGAGCAGCACGTCTCTGATGGAGGCGCTATCGGTGAGCAGCATCACCAGGCGGTCGATACCGATCCCCTCGCCCGCCGTCGGCGGCATGCCGTACTCCAGCGCGCGCACGTAGTCGGCATCAAAATACATCGCCTCCAGATCCCCAGCGTCCTTTTCGGCCGCCTGGGCGGCGAAGCGCTCGGCCTGATCTTCGGCGTCGTTGAGCTCGGAGAAACCGTTGGCGAGCTCGCGTCCGCCGACGAAGAACTCGAAACGGTCGGTGACGTGCGGATTGAGGTCGTTGCGCCGCGCCAACGGACTGACTTCTGCCGGATATTCGGTGATGAAGGTCGGCTGATCGAGGTGCGGCTCCGCGACGGCCTCGAAGATCTCGGTCTGAAGCTTGCCCAGCCCCCAACTCGGCTTGACCGCGATGCCCAGCCGTTCGCAGACCGCCTTGGCGCCGTCGACGCTGTCCACTTCCGTCTCGCCAATGCCTTGCTCGGCGCCGTACTCGAGAATCGACTGGCGCATAGTCAGCCGCCGGAAGGATTCGCCCAGGTCGTACTCGGTGCCCTGATAGGTCAGCGTGGTCGAGCCCAGTACCCGGGTCGCCACGTCACGAACCATCGCCTCGGTCAGATCGAGCAGATCGCGATAGTCGGCATAGGCCCAGTAGAACTCGAGCATGGTGAACTCGGGATTGTGCCGCGTGGACAGCCCCTCGTTACGGAAGTTGCGGTTGATCTCGAACACGCGCTCGAAACCGCCCACCACCAGCCGCTTGAGGTAGAGCTCAGGCGCGATGCGCAGGTACATGTCGATGTCCAGCGCATTGTGATGGGTGGTGAACGGCCGCGCCGTCGCCCCGCCGGGGATCGGCTGGAGCATCGGCGTCTCGACCTCCATGAAGCCGCGCTCGACCATGAAGGCGCGAATCGCGGCAATCACCCCGGAGCGGACCTCGAATACTCGACGCGACTGCGGGTTCATGATCAGGTCGACGTAGCGCTGGCGGTAGCGCGCTTCCAGGTCGGTCAGACCGTGAAACTTGTCCGGAAGCGGGCGCAGGCTCTTGGTCAAGAGCGTCGCTTCGCGCATCAGCACGTAGAGGTCGCCCTTGCCGGATTTGTGCACCGGCCCGCACGCACCGACGATGTCGCCGATGTCCCAGCTCTGGATCTCCTCGAGCAGTTCGGCGGGCAGACCCTTCTTGTCGACGTAGAGCTGGATCTGCCCGGAGACGTCCTGAATGACGATGAACGGCCCGCGCTTGCGCATGATGCGCCCGGCGACCGCCGCCTGGCGGTCGAGAGTTTCCAGCGCCTCTTTCTCCTGCTCGCCCAGCGCCGTCTGCAGCTCGGCGGCCAGGCTGTCGCGGCGAAAGTCGTTGGGGAAGGCACTGCCGCCTTCACCGGCCGCCTGCTCGCGACGCGCGGCGAGCTTACCCCGACGCTCCGCGATCAGCCGGTTTTCTTCCTGCACGTCGGTCGGTGCATCCGAGGGAGATTGCGGATTGTCCTGGTTCGCCATGTCGTCGCCTGTCGAAAATTCGAATTAACGCGAAAGAAAAATGCCGCGCCTTTTAGTGTCGCTGGAGCCGTGCTGAACCTTTTGCGACGTACCTGCGCGTGATTCGAGCGCAGACACGCGCGTCAGAGTCCCTGTTTCAGGCTCGCCTCGATGAACTGATCCAGATCGCCGTCCAGCACCTTCTCGCAGTTGCTCGACTGCACGCCGGTACGCAGATCCTTGATGCGCTGATCATCGAGCACGTAGGAGCGGATCTGACTGCCCCAGCCGATGTCCGCCTTGCTCTCCTCGGCTTCCTGCTTGGCCGCGTTGCGCTTTTGCATCTCGTGCTCCCACAGCCTCGCCTTCAGCTGCTTCATGGCGAAGTCGCGGTTGGCATGCTGGCTACGCTGGCTCTGACATGCCACCACGATGCCCGTCGGCTCGTGGGTGATACGCACCGCCGAGTCCGTGGTGTTGACGTGCTGACCGCCGGCACCCGAGGAGCGGTAGGTATCGGTGCGCAGATCCGCCGGGTTGATCTCGACCTCGAAGCTGTCGTCGACCTCCGGGGAGAGGAACACGGAGGCGAAAGAGGTGTGACGACGGCCGCCGGAGTCGAACGGGCTCTTGCGCACCAGCCGGTGAACGCCGGTCTCGGTGCGCAGCCAGCCAAAGGCATGATCGCCCTGGACGTGAATGGTCGCGGACTTGATGCCGGCGACGTCACCCGCCGACACCTCGGTGAGATCGGCCTTGAAGCCGTGATGCTCGGCCCAGCGCAGGTACATGCGCAGCAGCATGTTGCCCCAGTCCTGGGCCTCGGTGCCGCCGGAGCCGGCCTGGATGTCCAGATAGGCGTTGTTGGCGTCCATCTCGCCGGAGAACATCCGTCGAAACTCGAGCTTGTCGAGCTGGGCCTGGAGGCTCTCGAGCTCGCGCTTGACCTCGTCGACGGTGGCGTCGTCCTCTTCCATCACCGCCAGCTCGAGCAGCTCGCGATTGTCGACGAGACCTGCATCCAGCGTATCGATGGTCTCGACCACCGTTTCCAGCGACGCCCGCTCCTTGCCGAGCTTCTGGGCATAGGCCGGATCGCTCCAGACGTCGGGATTTTCGAGCTCGCGGGTGACTTCTTCTAGCCGATCTTTCTTTTCGGCATAGTCAAAGATACCCCCTCAGGACGTCTGTCCGTTCGGACAGGTCCTTGATGAGGTTGTGGATCGGATTGATCTCTTGCATGGAATTCCTACCGATAGGGTGTCGGCGCGCCGTGATGACCGGCTCGGCTCGTACTGACCGGCTCGGTGGGTCGGGGCGCGCCAAAGGGCGCTCATTGTAGCCAAACCCCGGCATAGCGTCATCCCGCGACCGGCGACGCTGTGTGCCCGATCGAGATGGACTAAGGTGGATTCATGTCGCCTCGCGGCGTCGACAACATTGACAACAAGGGGACCCCGCTCATGCTACCGACTCGACTCGCCGTCGCCATTGGTCTTGCCGGCTCGCTCGCCGCCTCGCCGCTGATGGCCGCCACGCTGCACGTGGGCATCTCGGGCGACCCCGCGTCGCTGAGCCCGGCCAAGATCACCGGCGGCGTCTGGGAAGAGGACGTTCTGCGCGACATCTTCGAAGGGCCGATCGCCATCGACGCCGAGGGCCGGATCATTCCCGGCGCGGCGGCAAGCTGGGAGATCGCCGACGACGGCAAGACCTACACCTTTCATCTGCGCGACGGGCTCGAATGGTCCGACGGCGAGCCGCTCACCGCGGACGATTTCGTCTTCGCCTACCGGCATCAGGTCGATCCGGCCACCGCGTCCAACTACGCCCACAGGCTCTATCCGATCGTCAACGCCGAGGCGATCAACGCCGGTGACGAGCCACTCGAATCGCTCGGGGTGGAATCCCTCGATGACGGCCAGACACTTCGTATCACGTTGAAAGAGCCCACCGTCTACTTCCTCAAGACGCTGGTACTGCCGTTCGCCTACCCGATCCCCCAGCATGTGATCGAGGAGGTCGGAGACCAATGGAGCGATCCCGCCAACATTGCCGTCAACGGTGCCTTCAAGCCGACGAAGTGGGTCTCCAATACCGAGCTCTCCACGGTCAAGAACGACCGCTTTCACGATGCCGACGCGGTGACGCTGGAGGGCGTCGACTACACGCCGCTGGAAGACAAGAACGCCGGCATCCAGCGTTTTCGCGCCGGCGAACTGGACATCCTCCGCGACTACCCCGCGGCACAGTACCCCCGCCTCTCCGAAAACATGGCCGAGGCGACCCATCTCTTTTCGTCTCTCGGTACCTATTACTACGTCTTCAATCTGAAAGACGACTCTCCCGTCGCGGATGCCCGCGTCCGCGAAGCCCTGAGCCTGGCGATTCGCCGCGACGTGATCGCCGAGCAGCTGCTCAAGGGTGGCGTCGAGCCCGCCACCACGCTGGTCCCGCCGGGTACCAGCGGCTATGAAGCCCAGACGCAACCTGGGCTCGACGACGACATCGACAGCCGACTCGACAGAGCCAAATCGTTGATGGAAGAGGCCGGCTACGGCCCCGACAAGCCGCTCGAACTGACGCTACGGTTCAACAGCGGTGACGAGCATCGCCAGATTGCCGTGGCGGTCGCGGCGATGTGGAAACCGCTGGGCGTGGACGTCGAGCTGCGCAACACCGAAGCCAACGTGCACTACGCCGATCTGATGGAGGGGGACTTCGAAGTCGCGCGCGCCGCCTGGATCTCGAGCTACGACGATGCCCAGAACTTCCTTCAACTGCTCTCGGCGGAGACCAACAACTACGGGGCGTACCAGAACGACGCTTACAACGATCTGCTGACACGCGCCGACGGCGAGCAGGATGCCGCCCAGCGCGCCGAGCTCATGCAGCAGGCGGAAGCGTTGGCGCTCGCGGACTACCCGCTGACGCCGATCTACACCTACAGCTCACGCAATCTGGTCGACCCAAGCATCGAGGGCTGGGCCGACAACGCGCTGGACATGCACGCCTCGCGCTGGGTGCATCTCGGCGAGTGACCCGATGGAATACGCTCGATAGTATTAGACTTTAGTCGCAACTCGCCGCGTTCGTTTGCTCCTGAACGGCGCGGCACTGACTTGGCGCAATCCGCATCCTCTTCTCTCTGCGGCACCGCTCCCGGGTGACCAGGAGTTCCGGCCGGCCTTGCCGAATGGTCGACGAGTCGCGCGGAACCCGGGGTCATGCAAAAAATGAAACGGCTCATCGAGCATTTGTATTAGACGCTTTCACGCCTTCGCGAGAAGGTACGGCGTCATACCCGCGATCGAATCACGCGCTGCCAAAGGCGGACCCGCCGCGATCGCGAAGCGTCGCGACGTAGCATCGTCGAGACACCGAAGCGTTCGAACATAGCAGCGCTACAACAACAAATCGGAGTTCCCTCCATGTCATCGTCTTCCTTCTCCCGTCGTCTTTTCCCGCTGAGCGCGCTGGCCATCGCCATCGGTGCCGCCAGTGCACCGGCCAGCGCCGAAACCCTCAACATCGGCGTTCAGGGCGAACTCGCCTCCTTCGATACCTCTCAGGTTTCCGGCGGCGTGTGGGAATCCCAAGTGCTGATGGATGTCTATGAAGGTCTGGTAAAACAGTCCCCCGACGGCGAACTGCTGCCCGGGATGGCGACCGACTGGGAAATCTCCGACGACGGCACGACCTACACCTTCCAGATGCGCGAGGGCGCCGAGTGGTCGGATGGTGAACCCGTCACCGCCGAGGATTTCGTGTTCGGCTGGCAGCACCTGCTGAAGCCGGAGAACGCGTCGAAGTACGCCTACATGCTCTACCCGGTGAAGAATGCCGAGGCGGTCAATACCGGTGAGAAGCCGCTCGACGCCCTCGGCGTGGCATCCAGCGACGACGGCAAGACCTTCACGGTCACCCTCGACCACCCGACGCCCTACTTTCTCCAGCTCCTGACCCACTACACCGCTTACCCGGTGCCCAAGCATCTGGTCGACGAGTACGGCCGAGACTGGGTCAAGCTCGACAACATCGCCACCAACGGCGCCTTCAAGCCGGTCGAGTGGGTGTCGCAGTCGCGCATCTCGGCCGAGAAGAGCTCGACCTACTACGATGTCGACGACGTCTCGCTGGACGGCGTCAACTACTACACCGTCGAGGATCGCAACGCCGGCATCTCGCGCTTTCGCGCCGGTGAGCTCGACGTGCTGACGGACTACCCCTCCAGCCGCTATCAGTGGCTGACCGAGAACCTGCCCGACGCCACGCACATGAGCCCGATGCTGGGTTCCTACTACTACGTCTTCAACCATCGCGACGGCCATCCGACCACCGACGCCCGCGTGCGCGAAGCGCTCAATCTCGTCATCCGTCGCAACGTGCTCTCCCAGCAGATCATGGCGGGCAGCTTCAAGGCCTCCACCGGGATGGTGCCGCCGGGCACGAGCCACTACGACGCCCAGCAGATGGATCTCGGCGACGACATGGATGCCCGCATGGAGAAAGCCAAGGCGCTACTCGAGGAAGCCGGCTACAGCCCCGACAACCCGCTGAATCTGCGCCTGCGCTACAACACGAGTGACGAGCACAAGAAGATCGCCATCGCTGTGGCCGCCATGTGGAAGCCGCTGGGCGTCAACGTGCAGATGATCAATTCGGAAGCCACCGTCCACTACCAGACCATCGCCGAGGGTGACTTCGACGTCGCCCGCGCCGGCTGGATCGCCGACTACAACGATGCCGAGAACTTCCTGACGCTGCTGCATACCGGCGTCGGCAACAACTACGGCGCCTACTCCAACGAGGAATACGATGCGCTGATGGATCAGGCCGCCCAGACGCTGGACCTCGACGAGCGCCAGACGCTGCTCGAGCAGGCCGAGAACCTCGCTCTCGACGACAACGCCTTCGCCCCGATGCTGACCTACGTCACCCGCAACCTGGTGAATCCTGAGCTCACCGGCTGGGAAGACAACGTCGAGGACGATCACCCCTCGCGCTGGGTCGAATTCCAGGACTGAGGCGTGGTTGAGCGTCGCGGGGGCTCACTGTGAATTGCATCGGCGTGGCGGTCGCCGGTCTCTGGACCGGCATCGACACCCCGCGAGCCGTCGACGCGCCGGCGCTCACCGCGCCGGTCGAGATGGAGCACTGGCTCGCCGGACTCGACGATGCCACCCGACTGGCGCTCTGCAGCGAGAAGCGCCTGGCGACTCAGGTGCTGCTGGACACGCCGGTGACCGTGATCGAGAGCGCCGTGGACGCGAACGGCACGCCCTGGCGTCGTGTGATCGTGCCAAGCCAATCCTCGTCGCTGGATTCGCGCGGCTATCCCGGCTGGCTGCCGAGCGCGCAGCTCGCCGAGGCACCAGGTTGTTCACGGCAGGCCGCCGAGAGCGTCTTCGTCACGGACCCGACAGTCTGGCTTCAGCGGATGAGCGGCACGCCGGTGAAGCTGAGCTTCGCCACGCGACTCGCGCTGGCCGGTCCCGTGAACGATGGCGATGCCCGCGTCGATGTCGCCACGGCGTTAGGGCCTGGCTGGCTACCGCGGGAGAGCGTGCGGCTGGCGGGGACAGTCGGTCCCGGCGAGACGCCGGCGGAAGCGGCGAGCACGCTGGAGAGGCTGGGAAGACGCTTCGACGGCCTGCGCTATCTATGGGCAGGCAACAGCGGTTTCGGCTTTGACTGCTCCGGGTTCGTCCACAGCCTCTTCGCCGCGATCGGCGTGACGTTACCGCGGGATGCGAGTGATCAGGTCGAGACGGGCGAGGCCGTGGATCTCTCGGCGCGCCGAAGCGGCGATCTGCTCTACTTCGAGAAGCCAGACGACAGCGGGCAGGTTCGAGTCGATCACGTCGCGCTCTATCTGGGGGACGATCGGATCCTGCACGCCCCGACCAACAATGCGCGGATCGAGTGTCGCCGACTCAGCGGCAGCCGTTACCAGCGCGAACTCTGCGCCGTGAGGCGACATATCGGCTGACGCCAGGAGCGCCACCTTCCTCGGTCGTCACGCGAGGAACGAAGCGAAGCCGCCCGGCCACACGGGTTTGGGCGGGTTTGGATAACATGGGATCGAGACGGGGCTGCCATCGACAACGGCCCTGCCAATAACAACTCCAGGGATGACTCGATCATGCTCGAATCACGAATTTCTCGTCGTAGACGCCCGTCGGCGTCGCGCCGGCTACCGGGGCTCGTCGTCACCGGCGCGCTCGCCGCGCTCGGTCTCGCGGGTCCGAGCCTCGCCGCCACGCTGAGTATCGGTACCCAGGGCGAACCCGCGTCGCTCGACACCGCCCGCATCGGTGGTACGACCTGGGAGAACGACGTCCTCGGCGATCTTTTCGAAGGGCTGGTCACCCTCGACCCGGCCGGCGAGTACGTCCCCGGGGCGGCACGCGACTGGTCGGTGAGCGAGGACGGTACTCGCTACACGTTTCATTTACGTGACGATGCCGACTGGTCCGACGGTGAACCGGTGGTCGCCGACGATTTCGTGCTCGCGTTCCAGCGCCTGTTCGATCCGGCCAACGGCGCCGTCTACGCCAACCTCTTCTACGCCATCCGCGGCGCCGAAGCCCACACCAGGGGCGAAGACGACGCCCCGGCCCTCGGCCTCGAAGCCGTCGACGACAGGACGCTCGTCATCACCCTCGATCAGGCGACGCCCTACTTCCCGACGCTACTCGCCCACATCGCCGCCTCCCCGGTGCCCTCGCATGTGATCGATCAGTACGGCGACGACTGGACCCAGATGGCGCACATCGTCACCAACGGCGCCTTCACCCCGACGAGCTGGGTCTCCCATGACCATATCGCGGCGGTGAAGAACCCCGAATTCCATGCCGCCGACGAGGTCGCACTCGACGGTGTCGACTATTACCCGGTCGAGGATCGCAGCAGCGGTCTGCAGCGCTTTCGCGCCGGCGGGCTGGACATCGTCCGCGACTTCTCGCCGGATCGTTATCAGTGGCTACAGGAGAACCTGCCCGACGCCGCCCACCTCGCGCCGCAGCTGGCCAACTACTACTTCGCGCTCAACCAGCGCGACGGCCACCCCACGGCCGACGTTCGCGTGCGCGAAGCCCTCAATCTGGCCGCACGCCGCGAGGTGATCGCCGAGCAGATCATGGGCGGCGTGGTCGCCCCGGCCAGCGGCTTCGTTCCCGACGGGGTCAGCCACTACGCCGCGCAGACGATGCCGGGGCTCGACCAGCCCATGGACGCTCGACTGGATGAAGCCAGATCGCTGCTGGCGGATGCCGGCTACGGCCCCGATCACCCGCTCGAACTCACGCTGCGCTACTCCACCACCGACGCCAACAAGCGTATCGCGGTGGCGCTGGCCGCCATGTGGCAGCCGCTGGGTGTCGAGACGCAGATGGTCAACGCCGAAGGCGCGGTGCACTACGCCGAGCTCGCCAACGGCAACTTCGACATCGGTCGGGGCAGCTGGGTCGCCGACTTCGACGACGCCAGCAACTTCCTCGGCATCCTGCAGAGCGACTCGCCCAAGAACTACGGCGGCTACGCCAGTGACGAGTTCGACACACTGATGGACCGTGCCGCGCGCGAGACCGACCCCGACGCCCGACAAGACCTTCTCGAGCGGGCCGAACGCCAGGCGCTGGGCGACTACGCCGTCATGCCGGTCTACGTCGACGTCTCCCGCAACCTGGTCTCTCCGGCGCTCGAAGGCTGGGAGGACAACGCGCTCAATCGGCACCTGTCGCGCTGGCTGTCGTTCGACGACGACTGATCCGCGACGCAGCAATCAACTATTCAAAGCCTGGGGAACCCACAACAATGATCTCACGCTCCACGCTCGCCGCCTTCGGTGGTCTCGCACTCACCGCGCTGGCATTGCCGGCACAGGCCACCACGGTCAACATCGCCAACGGCTCGGAGCCCGGCACTCTCGACCCGCAGAAGACCAGCGGCGTCTGGGAGACGCGTATCACGCGCTCGCTGTTCGAACGCCTGGTCAGCTACGCCGCCGACGGCAGCCTGGTGCCAGGGCTCGCCGAAAGCTGGGAGATCAGCGACGACGGCCGGACCTATACCTTTCATCTGCGCGATGCCGAGTGGTCCGACGGCGAGCCGATCACCGCCGACGACGCCGTCTTCGCCCTGCGCCGCGTGCTGGCGCCGGAAACGGCCAACCACAACGCCAACCTCTACTACCCCATCGAGGGCGGGCACGAGGTGAACACCGGCGACGCCGGGCCCGAAAGCCTCGGCGTCGAAGCCAGCGACGCCAGGACGCTGGTGGTGCACCTGACCCAGCCCACGGCCTGGTTCTTGCAGGCACTGGCGATGACCGAAGCCGCGCCGCTACCCGAGCACGTTCTGGCCGACTCGGACGACGGCTGGGTCCAGCCGGGCAGTACCGTCTCCAGCGGCGCGTTCACTCTCAGCGAGTGGCAGCCGCAGTCGCGCATCGTGGTCACCAAGAACGCGCACTACTTCGATGCCGACGACGTCGCCGTCGACGAGGCGGTCTTCTATCCCATCGACGACAAGCAGAGTTCACTCAACCGCTTTCGTACCGGCGAGATCGACATCGCCTACGATAGCGTCCCCGCCTCGCGCTTCGACTGGGTCCAGGAGAATCTGAGCGACGCGCTACGTGTCGGGCCGCTGATCGCCGAGTACTTCTACATGTTCAATCTGCGCGACGACCAGCCGCTGGCCGATGCCCGGGTCCGCGAGGCGCTCAATCTGGCGGTCAGGCGCGACGTGATCACCCAGCAGATCATGGGCCAGGGCCAGACCTCCTCCTACTGGTACGTCCCTCGCGGCACGGCCAATGCCCCGCAAGGCGAGATGGACTTCGCCGAGCTGTCGATGGACGAGCGCATGGCGCGAGCCAAGTCACTGATGGAAGAGGCGGGCTACGGTCCCGACAACCCGCTGCAGCTGACGCTCAACTACAACACCCTCGAGGATCACAAGAAGGTCGCCGTGGCGGTCGCCGCGATGTGGAAGCCGCTGGGCGTCGAAGTCGATCTGGTCAACGCCGAAGCCGCCGTGCACTACACGACCATTCGCGAGGGGAATTTCGAAGTCGCCCGCTACGGCATGGTCGCGACCATCGACGACCCCTACGACTTCCTCAACGCCTACGCCGACAACGGTTCGGCCAGTCGCGCCAGCGGCTACCGCGACGAGACCTACGACGAACTCGTTGCCGAGAGCACCCGCGAGCTCGACGCCGACAAACGCCGCGATCTCATGACCCAGGCCCAGCAGCGTCTGCTCGACGATTACGCTCTGCTGCCGCTTTACGATTACGTCTCCGCCCATCTCGTTTCCCCCGACCTCACCGGCTGGGAGAGCAACTCGATGGACGTCCACCCGCTGCGTTACCTGAAGGAAACCGACTGATGTTGCGCCTATCGATGCCTCGAGGTCCGGCATGCTGAGCTACACCCTGAAACGCCTGCTGCAGGCGATCCCCACGCTGCTGATCGTGATCACGATCTCGTTCTTCCTGATGCGCGTGGCGCCGGGTGGTCCGTTCGACGGCGAGCGCCAGCTGCCGCCGGAGATCGAGGCCAACCTGATGGCGGCCTATCATCTCGACGAACCGCTGCCAATGCAGTACCTGCGCTACATGGGCAACCTGATCCAGGGCGATTTCGGGCCGTCGTTCAAGTACAAGGATTTCTCGGTCACCGAGCTGATCGCCCAGGGCTTCCCGGTGAGTCTCGAGATCGGCGGACTGGCAATCCTGCTGGCGCTGCTGCTCGGCCTGCCGTTGGGTATCGCCGCGGCACTCAAGCGCAACTCCACTGTGGACTACCTGGTGATGGGCACCGCGCTGACCGGTATCGCCGTACCCAACTTCGTCATCGCGCCGATCTTCGCGCTGGTCTTCGGCGTGCTGCTGGGCTGGCTGCCGGCGGGAGGCTGGAACGGCGGCGCCCTGCCCAACTTGATCCTGCCGGTGGTCGCGCTCTCCATTCAGCAGATCGCCTACATCGCCCGCATGATGCGCGCCAGCATGATCGAGGTGCTGGGCAGCCACTTCATCCGCACGGCCCGCGCCAAGGGGCTCAACGAGGGCGAAGTGATCTGGCGTCACGCCATCCGCCCTGCTTTGCTGCCGGTCGTCTCCTACCTGGGCCCGGCCATCGCGGGGATCATCACCGGCTCCGTGGTCATCGAGCAGATCTTCGGCATCCCCGGCATCGGCCGCTACTTCGTTCAAGGGGCGCTGAACCGCGATTACACCCTGGTGATGGGCACCGTGGTCTTCTACGGCATCCTCATCGTCGTCATGAACCTGATCGTCGATCTGCTCTATTCGGCGCTCGATCCGCAAATTCGCTACGACGACTGACCCATGACAACGCTCGATTCACGACATTCCATGCAAGACAACGATCCAGGGGAGGCCGCTAATGACATCCGATTCCAAGCCCTATAGCGGCGAACAGTCCAACGCTGCCCCGCTGCCGGCGGGCGGCCCCAATCCCCCGCGCTCGCCCGATCCCGAGCCGGATGCCCTGCCCGAAGCGGCACCGGCCGGCGAGAGCCTGGCACGAGACGCCTGGCGCCGGCTCTCCCAGAACCGCGCGGCCATGGCGAGCCTTGCGCTTCTGATCGCGATCATCGTGATGTGCATCGTCGGCCCGTGTCTGCCCTGGGGGCTCGCCGAAGTCGACTGGAACGCCTTCGGCACCGGCCCGACGCTCGAGAACGCCCACTTTCTCGGCACCGACGCCAACGGCCGCGATCTGTTGACGCGCGTACTCTACGGCGGCCGCGTCTCGCTGTCGGTCGCGCTGGTCGCCTCCTTCGTGAGCCTGGTGATCGGTGTGCTCTACGGCGCCATCTCGGGCTATCTCGGCGGGCGCGTCGACAACCTGATGATGCGTTTCGTCGACATCATGTACTCGCTGCCGTTCATGTTCCTGGTGATCCTGCTGATGGTGGTTTTCGGCCGGAACATCTTTCTGATCTATGCCGCCATCGGTGCCGTCGAGTGGCTCGACATGGCGCGGATCGTGCGCGGTCAGACCCTGGCGTTGAAGCGTCGTGAATACATCGAGGCCGCCCACGCCCTCGGCGTGCGCGACTCGAAGATCGTCACCCGCCATCTCATACCCAACGCCATCGGCCCGGTGATCGTCTACGTCACGCTCACCGTGCCCAAGGTGATCCTGCTGGAGAGCTTCCTGTCGTTCCTCGGTCTCGGGGTACAGGAGCCGCTGACCAGCTGGGGCGTGCTGATTTCCGAAGGGGTCTCGATGATGGAAGGCTCGCCCTGGATGCTGCTGGTGCCCTCGGCCTTTCTCGCCGTCACGCTCTTCTGTCTCAACTTCCTGGGCGACGGGCTGCGTGACGCCCTCGACCCCAAGACCCGCTGAGGAACCCTCGATGACTCAATCGTTACTCGAAATCGACAAGCTCAGCGTGACGTTCCAGTTGCCCACCGGACCGGTGGCGGCGGTCAAGAACGTGAGTTTCTCCATCGCCGAAGGCGAGACGCTGGCGCTGGTCGGCGAGTCCGGCTCCGGCAAGTCGGTGACCTCCACCGCTACCATGCGGCTGCTGCCGGAACTCGCCGAGACGGCCGGCGCCATCCGCTTCAACGGCGAGAACCTGCTCGAGGTGACGCCCAAGCGCATGCGCCGGGTACGCGGCAACGACATCTCGATGATCTTTCAGGAGCCGATGACCTCACTCAATCCACTGCACCGGATCGGGCGGCAGATCGGCGAGGTGCTGGAGAAGCACAAGCAGCTCAAGGGGCAGCGCAACCGCGACCGCGTTCTGGCCCTGCTCGAACAGGTCGGCATTCCCGAGCCGGAACGACGCATCGACAGCTATCCCTACGAGCTCTCCGGCGGTCAACGCCAGCGCGTGATGATCGCCATGGCGCTGGCCTGCGAACCCAAGCTCTTGATCGCCGATGAGCCGACCACGGCGCTCGACGTCACGGTGCAGGCGCAGATCCTCGATCTGCTCAAATCGCTGCAGGCGCAATACGGCATGGCGATCCTGTTCATCACTCACGATCTCAGCATCGTGCGCCACTTCGCCGATACCGTCTGCGTGATGCGCTACGGCGAAGTGGTGGAGACCGGGCGTACCGGCGAGGTGTTCGACGCGCCGAAGCACGACTACACCCGCATGCTGCTCGACGCCATTCCCCGCGGGCGTAAGGAGCCCGCTCCGGCGGATTCACCGGTGCTGCTGAGCGGGCGCGACGTCAAGGTGCGTTTCGCGCTGAAGAAGCGCCTGCTGGGCAAGAGCGAGTACTTCGAGGCGGTGCGCGGCATCGACCTTAGCATCCGCCGCGGCGAGACGCTGGGCATCGTCGGCGAGTCCGGCTCCGGCAAGTCCACGCTGGGACGCGCCCTGCTGCGCCTGCTCAAGTCCACTGGCGATATCCGTTTCGAGCAGACCGACCTGCAGGCGCTCGACAAGTCCGGCATGCGCCCGCTGCGCTCGCGGCTTCAGGTGGTCTTCCAGGATCCGTTCGGTTCGCTCTCCCCGCGGATGACGGTCGGCGAGGTGATCAGCGAAGGGCTCAAGGTCCACCACCCGGAGATGACCCGCCGCCAGCGCGACGCCGAAGTGGTCAAGGCGCTCGAGGAGGTCGCCCTCGACCCGGCGATGCGCAACCGCTATCCCCACGAGTTCTCCGGTGGCCAGCGCCAGCGTATCGCCATCGCCCGCGCGCTGATTCTCAAGCCGGAGCTGCTGCTGCTGGATGAGCCGACCTCGGCGCTGGATCGCTCGGTCCAGGTTCGCGTCATCGACCTGCTGCGCGATCTGCAGAAGAAGTACGGCCTGACCTACCTCTTCATCAGCCACGATCTCTCCGTCGTGCGCGCCCTTTCCGACCACGTACTCGTGATGAAAGAGGGGCAGGTGATCGAGCAGGGGCCGTCGGAGGCGCTGTTCACGCAGCCCCGCGAGCCCTACACCCAGGCGCTTCTGAAAGCGGCGTTCATCGAGGAGGGGGCAGCGGCCTGATTCGCCACCGGCGCGGTCCCGCGCCGGCCGGACGAGAACTGGCTCGACGACGATCACCAGGACAATCACAACCGTCGTCTACCGGGGCGCAAAAGGCCCTGAATAACACGAATTAAAAGATTCGGCCGCGGGTGTCACCGGCACGCGCCTGGGATTCTTGCGGCCGTCATATGGGGAAAACCCCGAAACTCACTCCTTCAAGGGAGCAAATAATGTCCATAACAAAAGGACTCATGGGCGCCACCGCCCTGGTGGTATTGGCGGGATGCCAGGGCTACACGCCGGCGGGCGACGGTGCCGGCAGTTTCGAGCGAGGCCGCATGGAGATGGATGCGCCGCCGGCACTGGTCGAGCGGTTTCACCAGCTCGATGCCAATGACGACGGCGTCATCGACGTCAGCGAGGCGCGCTCGTCCTCCGATCTGATGGGGGCGTTCGGTACCGCCGATCTCGACGGCGATCGTCAGCTCTCGCTCGAAGAGTTCATCGACAGCCAGTCCTCCGCCGACTGATCACGCGGTCGATCCGCCCTGTCGATTGGCACTATCGACTGGCACTACAACAACAGCGATACAAAGAGTGAAGTCATGACCCAAAAAACTTTCGTAGCGGGAATGCTCGCTACCGGTGCTCTTCTGGCCAGCCAAACCGCAGCGGCCGTCACACTCTACGAAACCGTGGAAGACAAGCTGACCTTCAGCGGCCGTATCGCCGCCGGCAGCACCTTCGTCGACGATGTCAGCGACGACCACGATCCGACCAACGCCGGCTCGCGTGTACGTCTGATCCACGAACACAACTTTCAGGGCGGCTGGACGTCCATCGCCCGTGCCGAATGGGGCTTCGATCCGTTCTTCGAAGATGGCGACGACGCACACTACAAGCGCATGCTCTACGCCGGCGCCAGTCACGATGAATACGGCACCGTGCTGATCGGCAAGCAGTACAGCCTGTGGTACGACATGGTCGCCTACTGGACTGACTGGATGTGGTACAACGGCGCCAGCGCTCAGGGCTCGTTCAACGGCCGTCAGAGCGACGGCGGCTTCGAGGGTAACGGCCGACCGGACAACGCCATCACCTACAAGAACAATGTCGGTGACTGGACGCTCGGCGCGATGTATCAGACCTCGCGAGACGCCCCGGACGAGAGCGGCTACTACGACGACGGCCTGCATCGCGACAAGACCTTCCAGGGTGCGGCGGTCTACCAGCCGACCGACGAATGGGCGTTCGGCCTGACTTATACCCACAGTTCGATCGACGGCGAGCGCGACGGCGATACCGACGAGATCGATGTCGACGCCGGTCTCGTTGCCGCGCGCTGGACGCCGGGCAACTGGTACTTCGCGCTCACCGCCGGTGAGTACAAGAACCTGGTCCGCGACTTCAACCGCGGTGCGGACGATGACAGGGCCAACACCAACGGCATCGTCGACCGCGCCCGCGGCTATGAAGCGGTCGCGCTCTACAACGTCGTCGATCAGACGCCGGGGACCGTTCAGCTCTACACCGGTTACAACAGCCTGCGCGATCGTGACTCCGACGCGGAAAGCGCCTACTACGTAGCCGGTGCCGCCTGGCTGCTGTTCGAGGACAACCTCATCCTCGCGCTCGAGCAGAAGTTCGACGACTCCAACGACACCCTGGGTAACGACGACGCCTACCACGACGAAACCGATCTGCTGGTGCGCTACAACTTCTGATCGGCCCACCGCTCGCTTTCATGCCCCGCCTCGTTTCGGCCAGGCGGGCGCTATCAAGACGAGCACTCGCGATAGTTGATTCATCGACGTGTTTGCCCCGGCCCTGCGGCCGGGGCTTTTTCGTTGCGTTTCACCCGGCGCATGACTCAAACGTCAAAAACCCCGGCGAGCCGGGGTTGGAGAGCAGGCAGGTGCGTGTGGATCAGAACCGATACGTCGCCTGCGCGCCGAAGCCGTGAGCTTCGTTCTTGTAGTCGGCTTCGTAGCTGGCGCCGCCGGCTCCCTCGAGCAGGTCACTGCGCTCCTGGGAGATCTCGGTGCGCCGCTCGGTGAGGTAGGAGTAGGCAAGGTCGATGGTGAAATCGGGCACCGGCGTCCAGCCCGCACCCAGCGAGAAGATGCGCCGGTCGTCCGACGGAATGCGCACGCTGCGGTAGGTGTCGTTGGTCGGCGTCTCGTCGAGCGTGACGCCGGCGCGCAGCACCCACTGCGGATTGAGCGCGTACTCGCCGCCCACCCCGAATGCCCAGGCGTTGCGGTAGCTCTGCTGCTCCTGGGTGATGGTGCCGCCGCCGGTGCCGGTGACTCGAATCTCGTCGAAGCGGTCCCAGCGCACCCAGGAGGCGCCGAACATCAGCTTGAGATCCGGCGTCATCTGCTGGGTGATCGAGAAGTTGATGGTCTCCGGCGTGGTGAGATCGAGTTCGGCGTCGTCCGCACGCACCACGTTGCCGAGCGGATCTTTCGCCTCGAAGTCGCCATCCAGGGTGTAATCGACCTTCGAGCGATAGGTCAGCCCCAGCGTCGTTGCCTCGAAGGGCCGATAAAGCACGCCAATGTTGTAACCCCACGCCTCGTCGTCGCCGTCGACCCGGGAGTCGACGTCCGCCGCCGAGTTGAACCCGGGCTCGCTCGGCAACTGCCGGCGCAGCTCGCCGTCGATCCGGTTATAGGTGACACCGACCCCGACCGAGAGGTTGTCGTTGAAGCGATACGCCAGCGTCGGCTGCACGGTCTCGACCACCACCTCGGTGTAGTCGCCGAAGTAGCGCCCCTGAAAATCCGACTCGTAGTCGGTCTTGGAACCGAACGGCGCGTAAACGCCAAGGCCGAAGGACCAGTTGTCGTCGATCGGCTGGGCGTAGAACCCGAACGGGATGACCTTGTTGCCGACCATGTCGCCGTCATTGCCGCCGGGCACCGCTCCGACCGGCACCTGCACCCCGGACGGCGCGCCGCCCGTGGCGATACCGGAGTCGAGATTGCGGGTCGCGCTGACATTGTCGATATCGTTCTGGACGTTGAGATAGGTCGCCCCCGCCGTGATCTGCGCGCGGTCGAGAAACGACATGCCCGCCGGATTGCCGTAGACGATGCTAGCATCGTTGACGTTGGAACTGCGGCCGGCATGGCCGTAACCCTGGCCGCTCACACTCTGCTCGTTGAGTTGATACCCGCCGGCGAGAGCCTGACCCGACGCGGCGATCCCCGCCAGCGCGATGGCGAGCGATAGCCGGTTGTAGCGATGTCCGAAGCGACGCCCGAAGCGATGGCCGAAGCGATGGCCGAAGCGGTGACGATAGCGCTGATCCATGATGTATCCCCTGCACTTTTCACCCCTTTTGAGGCGAGGCGCTCGCGCCATCGCTGAGGGGTTTCTGTTGCCGTTGTCGGTGATCGACACGCGCTCGAACGCCGCGTGACGTATCGTTTTATCGTCTTCCGTTTTGACGTAAGCGTGAGGAAGCGTCAATTGGCAAACGGTCGTTTCAATCGACTTTTGGGATTCTCTTTAGTCTTAGCCGGGGCGGTCTTCAGGACTCGAACCCGCTGATCCCGGAGGTTCCAGAGGGTTGCCGATGGCACGGCGCCGTCCGCGCTCGAATCCGTGACGCGAGCCAACCGCCGTTGCGCGTTCCGTCGTTCACGGTTGACCATTGTCTAACACGTAGGTTTTAGGCTTGCGTCATTCGCTCGAGGTCAGGAGGTCGCATGAAGGTCACAGAACTCGCTCGCACTGCCGGTGTCACCCCTGAGACGGTACGCCACTACACGCGTCAGGGGCTCCTCGTGCCGACGCGCGACCCCAACAATGGCTATCAGCTCTTTGACCGGCGCGCGCTGAGTCGACTGCGTTTCATCCAGCGCGCACGCACGCTCGGCTTCAGTCTCAAGGAGGTCGCCGAGATTCTCGAACAGGCCGACCAGGGCGACTCCCCCTGCCCCCTGGTCAGGGATCTGCTGGCAGCGCGCCTGCCCTGCATTCGCAATCAGATCGAGGAGCTGCAGGCGCTCGCGGCGCGTATGGAACAGGCGATCCACGAGTGGTCGATGCTCCCGGACGGCACGCCGAACGGCGACAGTATCTGCCGCCTGATCGAGCACACCGCAGACGATGCCACTGCGCGAGGAGACCCCGCATGAACGCCTACCGCTACCGTATCGAGGCGATGCACTGTCAGGGCTGCGTCAAGCGTATGCGCGAGGCGGTGCAGGCCGAGGACGACGAGACCGACGTCAGCGGTGAGCCCGCCGATAAGCGTCTCGAGATCACCACACGGCTCGACGCCGACCGCATCGAGGCGCTGCTCACCGAAGCGGGTTACCCGCCCCGGAGAGAGACCGCCACGTCGCAGCGTTCCGACCACGTTCTAGCGATCCCCGGCATGAACTGTCAGGGCTGCGTCAGGCGTATTCGCGAGGCGATCCAGACCGAGGATGCCGAGGCCGACGTCAGCGGCATCCCCACCGAAAAGCGTCTGGAGGTCATCACACGGCTCGACGCCGGGCGCGTCGAAACGCTGCTGAGACAGGCGGGCTATCCGCCGAGCGGCGATGCCCTCGCAGCAGCGAATGCCCACGCGCCGGTGGGCGAGGCGTCCTCCAACGGCGCCTCGCCCACCGACCCGGTTGAGAAGAACGCCGACGGTACGCCGCGACGTTTCACCATCGGCGGCATGACCTGTGCCGGCTGCGTCAACGCGGTGCAGAGGGCGCTCTCCAAAACGCCCGGCGTTCAGCAAGCCCGGGTCGATTTCGCCGGCGAGACGGCACTGGTGACCGGCAGCGCGTCTGACGAGACGCTGATCGGCGCCGTTCGCTCGGCGGGCTACGACGCCGCCCCGATCGAGGATCTGCGCGAGGCCAACGAACGCCGCCAGCAGGACGCCGAACGTCGGATGCGCCGCCACGCCGTGGAATCGGCAGTGAGTCTCGCCCTCGGCCTACCGATGATGGTGGCGATGTTCGTTCACACCCCCGTGCTCACCGGCGGCGAGCGCTGGCTCTGGTTCGCCCTGGGCCTGGCGACACTGGGCGTGCTGGCGACGGCCGGGCGGCGCTTCTTCGACGGTGCCTTCAAGGCGTTTCGCCACCACCAGGCCAACATGGATACGCTGATCGCCCTCGGCAGCGCCGCGGCCTGGCTCTACTCCATGGCGGTGGTGCTCTTCCCCGGCGCCATTCCCGAGGGCTCACGCCATCTCTATTTCGAAGCGTCGCTGATGATCGTGGGGCTGATCGGACTGGGCCAAGCGCTGGAGCTACGCGCCCGCGGGCGTACCAGCCAAGCGCTTTCGCGCCTGCTCGACCTCGGCAGCGACACCGCCCGGGTCATTCGTGACGGCGAAGAGGTCGAGGTCGATATCGACGAAGTCGTTGCCGGCGATCGCCTTCGCGTGCGCCCCGGCGAACGGCTGCCGGTGGACGGCGAGATCGAAGGCGGCGAGAGCTACATCGACGAGTCGATGCTCACCGGCGAACCGGCGCCCGTGCGTAAACGCGTCGGCGAACCCGTCAGCGCCGGCACGCTCAACGGCCGTGGCTCGCTGATCTATCGCGCGACCCGGGTCGGCGATGACACACGGCTCGGGCGCATCGTCGACCAGGTCGCCCGCGCCCAGGCCTCGCGTCCGCCGATCGGCGCGCTCGCCGATCGGGTCTCGGCGGTGTTCGTACCCAGCGTGATGATCGCCGCGGTGCTCACGGCACTGGCCTGGTTCAACGTCGGCCCGGCGCCGCAGCTCGTCCATACGCTGGTCGCGGCGACCACGGTGCTGATCATCGCCTGTCCCTGCGCGCTGGGACTCGCCACGCCGATCTCCACCATGATCGGCATCGGCAAGGCCGCCGAGCACGGCGTCCTCGTGCGCGACGGCGAAGCGCTGCAGTCGGCCAGTCACCTGACCACATTGGTAGTCGACAAGACCGGCACCCTGACCGAGGGCAAACCGCGGGTCGTCGAGCGCCACGACGCGAGCGATGTCCTCTCTCGCGCCGAGATCGACGCCCTCGTCGCCGCCCTCGAACGCGGCTCCGAGCATCCGCTGGCCTCGGCGCTGCTCGAAGCCGTCGGCGAGACGACACCGGCGACGATCCACGACTTCGAGAGCCGCAGCGGCCGCGGTGTCGTCGCAACCCTCGACGACGGCCGTTCACTCCGGCTCGGCAACGAGGCGCTGATGGACGAGGCGGGCATCGATCTGACCGGCATTCAGCAGACAGCGACGCGGTGGCAGCAGCAGGCGGCAAGCGTGATCTATCTCGGCGTGGGCGAGGCGCTCGCCGCCATCTTCGCGGTGCGCGATGCACTGCGTGACGACAGTACCGACGCCATCGCGCGTCTCCGGGCCGAGGGGCTACGGGTGGTCATGCTCAGCGGCGACAGTGAGGCCGCCGCCCGCGCCATTGCCGCCGAGGCGGGCATCGACGAGGTGCATGCCGGCCTGCTGCCGGCGGACAAGCAGCGGATCGTCGAGACGCTACAGCGTCGCGGCGAGCGCGTCGGCATGGTCGGCGACGGTATCAACGACGCCCCGGCGCTCGCCCAGGCCGAGGTAGGCTTTGCCATCGGACACGGTACCGACGTGGCGATCGAGAGCGCTGGCATCACCCTGATGCGCAACTCGCTCCACGGTGTTGCGGACGCCATCGCCATCAGCCGGGCGACGCTTGCCAACATCAAGCAGAACCTGTGGGGGGCGTTCGGCTACAACGCGCTCGGCATCCCGGTTGCCGCCGGCGTGCTCTACCCGTTCACCGGCGCGCTGCTCTCGCCGATGATCGCGGCGCTGGCGATGTCGCTGTCGTCGGTCACGGTGGTGAGCAACGCCAACCGGCTGCGATGGTTCGAGCCCAGCCCCGCTCGTTCGCAAGCAAACCCCGACCGGAAGGCGGCCGTGACATGACACTGTTACTCAATACCCTGGGAATCGCCGTCATCGCGTTCATCGTCTGGTGGTTCTGGCTCGAGGGCTGAGCGCCCCGATACCGGCATCAAAAGACGATCTCCAGCAGACGAAGGGCGAGCCGTGCGGCTCGCCCGTCAGCGTTTGACGACGCTCTCGACGTCGTCTTGGCTTTCTCGAAGTCTCTATGGCAAGACGGCGATCATCTTCAGCTACGGCTGGTACCGGCATAGAGCCCGGGCCGGTGATTGATCGTCAGGATCACCCCCAGCACCACGGCACCGATGATCGAATAGATCACGTTGGCCACCGGCAACACCGCGAACGCCGCCAGCATGATCAGCCCGTCCAACGTGAGCTGCACCTTCCCTGCCGGCCAGCCGTAGCGATCCTGCAGATAGACGGCGAGAATGTTGAAGCCGCCGAGGCTGCCTCGATGGCGAAAGAGAAACAGCACCCCCAGCCCGATCAGGCTGCCCCCCACCAGCGCCGCGAAGAGCGGCTCGACCTCGCCGATATTCAGCCATGTCGGCAGCATCCAGGAGATCCACGAGAGCAGGCTCACCGCAAGAAACGTCTTCAACGTGAACTGATGGCCGATACGGCGCCACGCCAGCCAGTAGAACGGCAGATTGATGACGAAGAAGACCGGGCCGAAGCTCGCGCCGGTGGCATAGGTGATCAGAAGTGCCATGCCGGCGGTACTGCCGATGAGGATCTCGGCGTGATGGTAGAGCGCAAGACCCAGCGCGGCGCAGGACGAACCCAGAATGATGGCCAGACCGTCCTCGTAGGGGCGGTGACGCTGCGTGGTTTCCATGGAGCAACCCTTATTGTCGTGCCGCTGGATAAGCGGTCGTTATCGCAGTGGGCGCTTGTGGCGCCTCGGGCAGGATTATAGCGGCAAGCCGGTACGCGCGGAGACCCGAAAACGGTGAGCGCGACGAGAAACGATCGAGGCGGGATGATCGAGCGCGCCAGGCGCCCGATGACAGTCAAGCCGAGATTGGCTGTCGAGGGTCAAGGTGCCGGTGGCGCGTGGCGGAGGTTAGAGCCGCTCGGCGTGCTCGACCATCAGCTGCAGCGACTCGCGCCCCTTCCAGCGGTTGCGCGAGAGCTTGAAGGCGCAGCGCACCCGATCGCCAAGCGCGATGGGGGCGGCCTCGCCGGGATTGAGGGCGCGGAACCAGATCGCCCGACTGACCGCTCGGCCGAGGGAGAGTTCGAGCATCAGGTGGTTGCCCTCGGCCCCCACCGGGCGCAGCTGCTCGACGAGAAACGTCGCCTCGAACAGCGGCGCATCGAATTCGCGACCGTAGGGCGCCAGCGTCTCGAGCTCGTCGAGAGTGCCAAGCTTCAGCTGCTCGGCGTCGAGTTCGCCGTCCGTCCACACCACCGGGAAGAGCTCGCGCCCGCCGAGCTGCTCGTCGACCGCCTGTCGGAACGTGCGGGAGAACGTCTCCAGCTCCATCAGCGGCACGCCGACACCCGCCGCACCGCGGTGACCGCCAAAGCGCGGCAGGCACTCGGGGGCCAGCTCGAAGGTGCGCTGCAGCGCGTCGCGCAGGTGCAGCGCCTCGATGGAGCGTCCGGAGCCGGTGAGCATCTCCGGCGCGGTGGCCGGGGTCAGCACCACCGTCGGCCGGCCGAAGGACTGCACCAGCCGCGAGGCGACGATGCCCTGCACCCCGGGATGCCCTTCGGGCAGATGGATCACCAGCGCCGAACGATTCTCTTCCAGCTGGCCCGAGGCCTGACGTCGGGCCTGCTCGACCATGTCTGCCTCGAGCGCCTTGCGCGACTGGTTGTCGTCATCGAGCACCTGGAGCTGGCGACGCGCGACGCCGTCGTCGGCGGCGAGCATGAAGTGCAGCGCCGCATAAGGGTCGTCGAGGCGCGAGCGGGCGTTGATGCGCGGCCCCATCTGGAACGCCAGCGTCTCGGCGTCGAACGGCGTGCTGTCGGCACCGAGGCGCTCCGCCATCACTCGCCAGCAGGGCGCTTCCATGCGGTTGATCAGCTTGAGGCCATAGACCACCACCGCGCGGTTGGCGGCACTCGCCCCCAGCGAAACGCAGTCGGCCACGGTGCCGAGCGCCACATAGGAGAGCCAGGGCGAGAGCTTGGGCGTCGACGAGGCCAGCACGCCCTGCTCGATCAGCACCGAGCGGGTCAGTGACATCACGAGCCATGCGACCATGCAGCCGGCGATGGTCTTGTCCGGGTACGGGCAGTCGCTTCGCGTCGGATTGACGGTGGCGTAGGCCGAGGACGGCGGCCCCTCCAGCGGCAGCGCGTGGTGATCGGTGACGACGACGTCGATACCCGCTTCGCGAAGGCGGGCAATGCGTGGCTCGTCGGAAGAGCCGCAGTCGGCGGTGACCACCAGGGTCGGGCGTGGCGACAGCGCGAGCGTGCGCTCGACCAGCGGCAGGCTGATACCGTAGCCGTCGTTGATGCGGTGACCGATCAGACTGTGGATCCTCGACGACGGGACGCCGAAAAGTTCGGTCAGCGCCCGTAGCATCACCACGTGGGAGGTGATGCCGTCGACGTCGTAGTCGGTGAGCACGCCGATGTGCTCGCCCTCGCTGACGGCGCGGGCGATGCGCTCGGCGCTTTTCACGCCGTCGGCGAGTTTCTCTGGATGGCTGAGGTAGCGAAGCGCCGGCGCGGTCAGCGCCTCCAGCGGCCCGTCGTGTCCGTGCAGGCGCCCGGCGAGGATGCGCGCCTGCAGTTCGGAGAGTCCGAGGTCGAGACCGCGCCGATAGAGCGCCTCGTCCCGCGGGCGGGCCAGGATGCGTCGCCGGGCGGGGTCGCTGGACGCCGCCGTCGTGTCCGGTTGGGGGAAGCCGCCGTCGTCCATGCCGCGGCTCAGCGCCGGTGCTCGGCGACGAATGCCTGCACCGCACCGAGCTCGGCGGGCAATACGCTATAGCGCTCCTCGCGCTCGAGCAGGTCAGCCATGTGCGCCGGCAGCGCCGCGCCGGTAAAGCCGGCCTTGACCACCGCTTCGGCGAACTTCGCCGGGTGCGCCGTTGCCAGGGTAATCATCGGCGTCACTGCATCGGCTCGCGCCTGCTCGGCGGCGCGGTAGCCGGTCGCCGTGTGCGGATCGAGCAGCTCCTTGGTGCGGTGATGCGCGTCGCGAATCGCCTCGAGAATCGCGTCGTCGTTGACGCTAAAACTGGCGAAGCGCTCTCGCAACGACGCCAGCGGCGCCTCGGCGAGCACCGCGGGTTCGCGCTGGAAGCGCTCGAGCAGCTCGCGGACCGAGTCACCGTCGCGACCGTAGGCGTCGAACAGCAATCGCTCGAAGTTCGACGACACGACGATGTCCATCGACGGCGCCAGCGTCGCAGCCAGTTCACGCTTGGAGAAGTCGTTGTCGGCGAGCGTGCGGTGGAGAATGTCGTTGGCGTTGGTGGCAATGACGAACTGCTTCACCGGCAGGCCCATCCGGGAGGCCATGTAGCCGGCGAAGAGATTGCCGAAGTTGGCCGACGGTACGCAGAAACTCACCTCGCGGTGCGGCGCGCCCAGCGCCACGCCGGCGGCGACGTAGTAGACGATCTGGGCCATGATGCGTGCCCAGTTGATCGAGTTCACCGCCACCAGCCGGGCGCCGTTCAAGAACGCCTGGTCGGCGAAGCTCGCCTTCACCATCGCCTGGGCGTCGTCGAAATTGCCCTCGATGGCGACGTTGAAGACGTTGTCCGCCAGCACCGTGGTCATCTGCCGGCGCTGCACTTCGGAGACGCGGTTGTGCGGATGGAGGATGAAGATGTCGAGATTGTCGCAGTGGCGGCAGCCCTCGATGGCCGCGGAGCCGGTGTCACCGGAGGTCGCGCCCATGATCACCGCCCGCTCGCCGCGCTTGGCGAGGAAGTGATCGAGAATGCGACCGAGCAGCTGCAGCGCCACGTCCTTGAACGCCAGCGTCGGGCCGTGGAACAGCTCGAGCAGGAAGTGGTTGGCATCGAGCTGATTGAGCGGCACCACGGCATCGTGGGTGAAGGTGGCGTAGGCCTCGTTCACCAGCGTGCGGAAGGTGTCGTCGTCGATTTCCCCGCCGACGAAGGGCTTCATCACCCGAAAGGCGATCTCGGCATACGACAGCCCCGCCATCTCGGCGAGTTCCTCGTGGCTGAACTGAGGTACCGTCTCCGGCACGTAGAGGCCGCCATCGACGGCCATCCCGGTGAGGACGACTTCCTCGAAGCTCAGCGCCGGTGCCTGCCCGCGCGTACTGATGTATCGCATGTTTCACTCCGTGAGTGGCGAACCTCGAGCCGCGAGCTTCGAGTCGCCGTCCTGCCGGTATCACTGCTCGCGGGTGTCATCGTGCCGATGCCCGTCCCTAGCGCGGACCGGCCTGCATCCTGACTCGTGGTCCGTCGCTCGTGACTCGTAACTCGTAACTCGTGATTAAAAGCCTATTCCTGCTCGTCCAGCGACTCGACGCGAATGCGCGTCACCGCGCCGGCGACATCCGCCAGCGACTCGAGCTGACGAATCGCCTCGTTCATGTGCTTCTCGCGGGTGCGGTGGGTCATCAGGATGATCGGCACCAGCTCGCCTTCGGTGGCCTCTTTCTGGATGATCGCTTCGATCGAGATGCCCTGCTCGGCGAGAATGGTCGCCACGCGCGCCAGCACCCCGGGGCGGTCGACCGCCAGCAGACGCAGATAGTAGGCGGTGACGATCTCCTCCATCGGCAGGATCGGCAAGGCGTTGGCCTCGTCGTGGATCCCGCTGAAGGCGAGATAGGGTACGCGGTAGTCGTGATCGGTGGCGATGTTACGAGCGACGTCGAGCAGATCCGCGACCACTGCCGAGGCGGTGGGCTCGGCGCCGGCGCCAGCGCCATAGTAGAGCGTGGGGCCGACGGCATCGCCCATCACCGCGATGGCATTCTTCACGCCGTGGACGTTGGCGAGCAGGCGCTCCTTGGGGATCAGCGTCGGGTGAACCCGCAGCTCGACGCCGCTGTCGCTGCGGCGGGTGATCCCCAGATGCTTGATGGTGTAGCCAAGATTGTCCGCCTGCTCGACGTCGTCGAAGGTGATGCGAGCGATGCCTTCAGTGTAGGCGTGATCGAACTGCAGCGGCACGCCGAAGGCGATGGAAGCGAGAATGGTGAGCTTGTGCGCGGCGTCGATGCCCTCGACGTCGAAGGTCGGGTCGGCCTCGGCATAGCCCAGCGCCTGCGCTTCGGCGAGCACGTCCTCGAACGCCCGCCCCTCGTCGCGCATGTGCGTGAGGATGTAGTTGCCGGTGCCGTTGATGATACCCGCGAGCCACTGGATACGGTTGCCGGCAAGCCCCTCACGCAGCGACTTGATCACCGGGATACCGCCCGCGACCGCCGCTTCGAAGGCGACGATGACACCCTTTTCGTGGGCGGCGCGGAAGATCTCGTTGCCATGGACGGCGATCAGGGCTTTGTTGGCGGTGACGACGTGCTTGCCGTTCTCGATCGCGGTCATCACCAGCTCGCGCGCAACATCGTAGCCGCCGATCAGCTCGACCAGCACGTCGATATTCGGGTTGCGCGCGACCTCGAAAATATCACTGGTGATCTTGATTCCGGCGGTATCGCAGTCGGGATTGTCACGCCGCGCCCCGACCTGCTCGATGACGATGGGGCGGCCGGCCCGACGCGCAATTTCATCGGCGTTACGCGTCAGCACGTTGAAGGTGCCGCCGCCGACGGTGCCCAAGCCGCAGAGTCCCACTCTCACCGGATTCAAGATGACGCTCCTTGCATTGATTGAAACTGATCTGTCGTCGTCGAGACCGACGCGGGTCGTGACCCGGTTCGCAACGGTCGACGATCGATTTTCCAGGCCGGTCGACCACGCCGTGTCGACCGGGCCGAACCGCCCTTCTCACAACGCCCCGAGCCTTGCCCGGGCGTTCAGGGGTCGGTCACGGTAGAAAGCCCCCAGGAGCTTGTCAAGCGCCCGCGTGGCGCGGGTCGAGAGGCGGCTTCAGTCGCTGCGACCGTCGAGCTCGAGCATTGCCGCCAGGCGTTCGACGGGTAGATACCCCGGCACCATCTTGCCACTGGGAAAGATGATCGCCGGCGTGCCCTGAATGCCGGATTCGACACCCAGGCCATACTGCTCGGCAATCGGTGCATCGCAGTCGTCGGGCACCTCGATCGTCTCCCCGCGGAACGCGGCGCTCATCGCCTCGGAACGATTGTCGGCGCACCAGACGCCGGCCAGCTGACGGGCGATCTCGGAGTTCGGCCCCATGCGCGGAAACGCCAGATAGTCGACCTCGATCCCGCGCTCGTTGAGCTCGGCCATCTCCTCGTGGAGCTTGTGGCAGTAGGGACAGGTCGGGTCGGTGAAGACGGTCAGACGCGCCTTGATCTCGCCGGCCGGCTTGTAGATGACCCGCTGGTCGTCGGGAACCGCCGCTACCTTCTCCTTGCGCCGCGCATTGGCCGCCTGCTCGGTGAGATTGACCATTCCCGATTCGGCGTTCTGATAGAGATCACCCACGACGAGATACTCCCCGTTCGCATCCGAGTAGAGCGTGTTGCCCCCCTTCAACCGCACTTCAAACAGCCCGGGCATTGGCGACTCCTCGATCGCCTCGATCGGCAGCGGCTGTCCGCCTTTCGCATTCAGCTTGTCGGCGAGATCCGCCGGGGGTTCGGCCAAGGCGCCGGTGGAGAGCGTCATGCCTGCGAAGGCGAGTACAGAAAACAAGGAACGACGAATCATCTTCAACCTCTGGGGTGATGTTGGGCATGCAGCGCTTCGAGCCGGGCCTGGGCCACGTGGGTATAGATCTGGGTGGTCGACAGATCGCTATGCCCCAGCAGTAGCTGTACGACACGCAGATTGGCGCCATGATTCAAAAGATGGGTGGCGAAAGCATGTCTGAGCGTATGCGGCGACAGCGGCTTGTCGATGGCGGCGAGTTCGGCGTAGTGCTTGAGACGATACCAGAAGGTCTGACGCGTCATGAATCCGTCGTTACGACCGGGAAAGAGCGGGGGGCGACGGATGTCGCTCATCAGCTCGTTGCGCCCCTGACGCAGATAGCGCTCGAGCCACGCCAGCGCCTCCTCACCGAGGGGCACCAGCCGCTCCTTGTCGCCCTTGCCGCGGATCAGCACGACACCCTGGCGCGGATTGACCGCGCTCACCGTGAGCCCGACCAGCTCGGAGACGCGCAGCCCGCAGGCGTAGAGCACTTCGAGCATGGTGCGATCCCGCAGGCCGAGCGGCGTCTCGACGTCGGGGGCGTTCAAGAGTCGCTCCACCTCGGCCTCTTCGAGGGTCGAGGGCAGCGAGGGATGAACACGCGGCGGCTCGATCTCGGCGAGCGGATCGTAATCGATCAAACCTTCGCCGAGCGCCCAGCGGTAGAATCGACGCAGACAGGAGAGCGAACGGGCGATGGAGCGGGCGTGGTGGCTCTCCCGACGCGCTTCGACGAAGGTCACGAGCGTCTGATCTCCCGGCGCGAGCAGTCGCTCGCCCCGCGCGTCGAGATAGCGCATCCAGGTCAAAAGGTCGTGGCGGTAGGCGCTCAGCGTGTGTTCGCTGGCACCGCGCTCGAGCCAGAGGGCATCGAGAAAGGCATCGCGCCGATCGGCATCCGTCATGCGAGGGCTCGCTCTATTCGTGAAAAATCAGTCGAGATCCTAAAACTTCTCATGATAGCGTGCCGCAGCTGCCTAGCTTTTGATGCACGTCGACGGGCGTCGTTCGATCGTCAAAGCCAGACTCATGACGACCCGCAAAGCGAGATATCTGGCAACGATTCAGATGCCGCCTCGGCATATACGCCGAGAGTGACAGCGAGCGAAGCGAGGGGCATCTGGCGAACACGTCCCCCCGCTTCCAAATGGGCTCGAACCTCTCCAATCCGCTCACTCGCAATACCAAACCTCTTGAGCTCGGGGAGAAAGTATTGCGCATCATCACGAAATCGTTGCGAGACTGACTCGCGCAACGTTTTGTGTTCGGAGGGGCTTTCCGGCTGTTCGAAGGCGCCATAGATCCTGGGTTCCGGCACATCACCTACAGAATCGACTCTACCGGAAAACGGGCAGGATGCCCTTACTCTGTGACTGAAGAACTTATCAGGAGTGTCGAAAGGGATATTGGTGAGATCGGGATCAAGAATGTAGAGCATGTCGTAGAGAAGTTGCTCAGCATTCTGCGCCTCACTACTGAGACCTCGATAGAGTGAGAAGAGTTCACTCGATAGATGCGGGGTCATCAACGGCGAAGTGTATTCGCCAAACCAGTGTACCCCTGTGTGAAAGCGCGAACGCGTGTCAACGTAATGCTGGTCCATCGCCAACGATGTGGAAGGATCGATGTCGCGCTGGAGGAAAAATTCTTTAAACTCATCAGCGACCAGCTTGCCATCGTCTTGGGATGTGAAGGCGCGAGAGAGTATGCGTGCTCGTTTGTCAACACCGTGTCGCCGATAGGAACGGTCCTTAAAATTGCCACCATGGAGTATGTAGCGCGACTGCTCCGGCGAGAGCCCGTGTGGCGTCTGAGCTGGCAAATAAACGCCAAGATAGGCCCGTTGCCATAAAGCATAGGCATCTTCGGTATCACTCGAGCCCCAGCCTCGGTCAGGAAAACCTTTTAGCTTTAGACCGTAATGAGCCGCAAGCTGCTCGGCGATGGGTAAATCCTGAGACTTGCTTTTGTCCGACCGCAACCGAACCGGCAGGGTGGGATCACGCAGTGCGTTGACTAGCCCTAAGTTAAGTCGACTATCCATTCCCCCTGAGACGCCTACGTTGAACTCAACCCCATGAGCCGCCATCGCTTCGAGACGCATCCGGGCCCGCCTGACCCATTGCACCAGCCGTTCAGCGTAATTACTTTCGTCAAGGTCTTTGGGAGCCGGCTCGATCTGCTTTAAAACGGGAGTACCAGCGTGATTTTTAGTGATCTCAAGATGGCATCCCGCCGGCAAAATCGAGACCCCCTCGATCAACGTATTTAGCGAGAGCGGTTGACCACCCCACATGGACTGATTGCCCGCAAAAAACGACAGTACGCCCGGCCGGTAGAATTTGATGGGGACACCATCTTTTTTGAGCCGGTAAACTAGCGTCAATAGAGAGTTAGAGATGGCCCAGTAGCCATTGGAGCGATAGACGAAAACAGTGTTCTGCGCGAGGTCGTCGACCTTGATGATCGACTTGCGTGCCGTGCTCGCAACAACTAGAAACCGCCCCTCACTCAACCGCTCAATATCGAACTCGGGATTGTCTTTGAGAAAGGAGATAAGACCGCAACTGCCGCTGATGATGTTGTCACCGTAATAGGCAAGACCCAGCATCCGGCTCTCGGGAAGCGTTTCATCACGGGACGTTTGCGTAAATATGGCATCCACGGTCATTGAGTATTCCTTATCAAACTGAATGACGATTCTGCAAATGTGCCGGCAACTCTTTGCACGGAAAGCGATTCTTTCATTTACAATGCCGAGCGTCGATTACATCTGCCGCGGGTATCGCCGTCTAATCATTACGACACGACATAGAGGCCCTCGGTGGATGATGCCGATAACGATAGGCAGCACGAAAGCGAAAACGCAAAGACCCCGCGAGCCTCTCGGCACGCGGGGTCTTCGAAACTGGCCTGTCGGCAGTGCTCGGCGTGGCGTCCGAGCAGAAGCCGACTTAGCCCAGCTTTTCCTTGATACGCGCGGATTTGCCGCTGCGCTCGCGGAGATAGTAGAGCTTCGCCTGGCGTACGTCACCGCGACGCTTGACTTCGATACCCGCAACGATCGGGCTGTAGGTCTGGAACGTCCGCTCGACGCCGACACCGTGAGAGATCTTGCGCACGGTGAAAGCGGAGTTGAGGCCACGGCTACGCTTGCCGATCACCACGCCTTCGAACGCCTGCAGACGCTCGCGGCTACCTTCGACGACCTTGACCTGGACGATGACGGTGTCGCCGGGGGCGAACGCCGGAATCTCCTGGGTCATCTGCTCGTTCTCGAGCGCCTGGATCACCTTGTTCTTGCTGCTCATGTCTTGCTCCTCGTTTGGGGAGGGCCCGGAGGCACTCCGTGATCCCGGCGCTCGGCGGGCCGGCGCGGAATCGGACTCGTGGATGACGCATGCAGGCGAGTCGTCTCGCCTCATGCACCGCCGTCGCGTGCGACGTGTTCATCGATGAATTCGTCGAGCAGACGCTGCTGCTCGCGATCCAGCGTTCGGCTCTCAAGCATGTCCGGACGTCTGAGCCAGGTACGTCCGAGCGACTGTTTCAGGCGCCAGCGGCGAATCATCTCATGATTGCCGCTCAGCAGGACATCCGGCACCTGACGCTCGTCGACCACTTCGGGCCGCGTGTAGTGCGGGCAATCCAGCAGGCCGTCGGCGAAAGAGTCTTCACTCGCCGAATTCTGATGGCCCAGCACCCCAGGAACCTCTCGCGACAGCGCGTCGATCATCACCATCGCAGGGAGTTCACCGCCGCTGAGCACGTAGTCACCGATCGACCACTCTTCGTCGATGTCGGCTTCGACCACGCGCTCGTCGATGCCTTCGTACCGTCCCGCCACCACGATCAAGCCATCCCGTGAAGCGAGCTCCCGGGCGCCGGCCTGATCGAGCCGGCGACCCTGCGGCGACAGGTAGATCACCGTGGGTCGATGCCCGGCTTCGAGCGCGCCGTTTTTGGCATCGGCGATGGCAGCACGAAGCGTGTCTACCTTCATCAGCATGCCGGGGCCACCGCCATAGGGCCGGTCGTCCACCGTGCGATGTCTGTCCGTGGCGTAGTCCCGCGGGTTCCAGAACGCCATGTCGAGGAGACCTCGATCCACGGCACGTCCCGTCACGCCGTGTCGCGTTACGGCTTCGAACATCTCCGGGAACAGGGAGACGACACCAATCCACACGGTAAAGCGACTCCTAACCCTTGGGCTGACGACGACGCCATGTTGCCGCGACGTCTCGACCGATGCCGAACATTCAGGCGACGCTTAGAATTCAGGATCCCAGTCGACCGTCATGACGCCGGATTCGAGATCGACCGCGACGATCACGTCGCCGGGCAAAAACGGCAGCAGCCGTTCGCGATCGTCGTAACCGCCGGTCACCGGCTTCACGACCAGAACGTCATTGGCGCCGGTCTCGAACAGATGATCGATTCGGCCAAGCTGAAGCTCGTCCCGGGTGTGAACCTCGAGACCCTCGAGCTGGTACCAGTAGTACTCGTCACTGTCGAGTTCGGGTAACGCCGTCTTGTCCATCAGCACGTCGGCCCCGGCCCACTGCTCGGCCAGCTCCCGCGTGTCGATGCCTTCCAGTCGCACCACCAGCGCCTTGCCCTGAACGCGTGCATCGAGAAGCTTTCGCGTCTCGTGCTGCCCGCGCAACGAGAGATTCCACGCGGGATACTCGAAGAGATTCTGGGCGGGGCTGGTGTACGAATAGACCTTCAGCCAACCTTTCACGCCGTGCGGACTGGTCAACCGACCCAGCAGAACGTGCTGCGTATCGCTGGCGTTGTCTTGAGCCGCTTCGGTCATGATGGGATCGCTTCAGGCCTGGGCCTTGCGTGCTTCCTTGACCAGCTCAGCAACGCGCTCGGACATCTGCGCGCCATGAGACTGCCAGTGAGCGATACGGTCGAGGTCGACGCGAAGGCGCTCTTCCTGACCGCGAGCGATCGGGTTGAAAAAGCCTACGCGTTCGATGAAACGACCATCGCGAGAAACGCGCGAATCGCTTACCGCCAGGTGGTAGAAGGGACGCTTCTTGGCGCCACCACGTGCCAGACGAATGGTAACCATTGCGTTGATAATCCTTCGGTTAAGTTGATCTTTACGCCACGGATTCGAGTCTTGCCGGGCATACGCCCGAGACGAAGACGCAGCATTCTACGGAAAAGGCCGCGTCAAGGGAACCTTTAACTCGCGGCGAGCGCTCGGCTCAGCGCCTGGGAAAGCCGCCGCCGCCCATGCCGCCGGGGCCACCCATACCGCCGCCGCCCATGCCGCCGGGACCCCCCATTCCGCCGGGGCCACCGGAGCCGCCGCCCATCATGCCGGACATACCGCGCATCATTTTCTGCATGCCACCTTTCTGTCCGGCCTTCTTCATCATCTTCTGCATCTGCTTGTGCTGCTTGAGCAGACGGTTGATGTCCGGCACCTGGAGACCTGCGCCGGCGGAGATACGGCGCTTGCGCGAACCGTTGATGATCTCCGGCTTCTGGCGCTCTTTCGGCGTCATCGAGTTGATCAGCGCTTCGAGCTTGCCGAATTCCTGCTCGGCGCCCTTGCTCTGCGCCATCTCGGCCATCTGACCCATACCCGGCATCTTGGACATCATGCCGCCCATGCCGCCCATCTTCTTCAACTGCTGGAGCTGATCGCGAAAATCCTCGAGATCGAAGCCCTGACCCTTCTTGACCTTCTTGGCGAGACGTTCGGCCTTGCCCTTGTCGACGCTACGCTCGGCTTCCTCGATCAGCGAAAGCATGTCGCCCATGCCGAGGATGCGCGAGGCGACGCGATCCGGATGAAACGGCTCGAGCGCATCGACCTTCTCGCCCATACCCATGAACTTGATCGGCTTGCCGGTGATGTGACGTACCGACAGCGCCGCCCCGCCGCGGGCGTCGCCGTCCGCCTTGGTGAGGATCACGCCGGTCAGCGGCAGCGCATCGTGGAAGGCCTTCGCCGTATTGGCGGCGTCCTGCCCCGTCATGGCATCGACGACGAACAGCGTCTCTTCGGGCTGGATCGCGCGATGCAGGGACTGAATCTCCTCCATCATCGCCTCGTCCACCGCCAGACGGCCGGCGGTATCCACCAGCACCACGTCGTGGAACTGGATCTTGGCGTGCTTGATCGCCGCTTCGGCGATTGCCACCGGCTGCTGGCCGCTGTTGGAGGGGAAGAAGTCGACGGAGACCTCTTTCGCCAGCGTCTCGAGCTGGTCGATGGCGGCCGGCCGATAGACGTCGGCGGAAACCACCAGCACCTTCTTCTTCTCGCGCTCACGCAGGTACTTGGCGAGCTTGGCCACCGAGGTCGTCTTACCCGCCCCCTGCAGGCCCGCCATCAACATCACCGACGGTTTGCCCTTGAGGCTCAACGCCTCGTTGGCCTCGCCCATGATCGACTCCAGCTCCTGCTGGACGATCTTGACGAACTGTTGACCCGGCGAAAGGCTCTTGGAGACTTCCTGCCCGACGGCCCGCTCGCGGACTCGGTCGACGAAATCCTTGACCACGGGGAGCGCGACATCGGCCTCGAGCAGCGCTCGCCGAACCTCGCGCAGAGTATCCTTGATGTTGTCTTCGGTCAGACGCGCCTGGCCCGTGACCGACTTGAGCGTCTGCGACAGGCGATTGGAGAGACTTTCGAACATGGAACGCTCCGGGCAGCAATGCCGGACGCCGCTGGGTTCGAGGGTGCGAGCGCGGCGTCGCTGAAAAGAATGTGGGCGGCCATTATACGCGCGCAATCGCCCTGGCTCCATGCAGCGGCGAAGCACACTCGCGATGGGGTTGGGCGAGGCTCCGGCAATTGGGTATAGTAGCCGACGAAACGCGAGTCTTTATCATTCGGTGAGGCAGGCCCTCGGACAGGACATGCCCGCTTGCGCGTTCGAACCCGCACTTTACCTGTTTTCACGGCCACGACGGCCTGCGTCACGGCCGTGGTCGATCGCCCACGAGGTCCCAACACCGATGCCGGCGCTCCCCTTCGCCCTTGTCGCTATCGTCTGCTATCTCGCCGCCGGACTCTGGCAGAGCCTGAGTCTCGCCCGCCGCGTCGCCGAACGGCCAAGCTGGGTGCGTGGCGCAGGCCTTGCCGCGCTCGCGTGTCACGGCGTCATTTTGGCGCTCGTCGTCGTCGGCCCCCAGGGGCTACACCTGGGCCTAACCCAGAGCGCGGCGCTTGTGGGGTGGCTGGTCGTCGCGCTGCTGCTGGCGGCGAGCCTGTTCAAACCCGTGCTCAACGCCGGCGTCTGCGTCTTCCCACTGGCGGCCGTGACCATCGTCGGGGCGATCGGCATGCCGAGCACCATGATCGAATCCGGCGTCTCGCCGGGGCTCTACTTCCACATCCTCAGCTCGATCGCCGCGTTTTCGTTCTTCGCCATCGCCTCGGTGCAGGCGGTGCTGCTGGCGTTCCAGCATCACGCGCTCAAGCGCCGCCACACTGGCGGCATCGTTCAGGTCCTGCCGCCGTTGACGCGCATGGAACAGCTGCTCTTCGAACTCATCTGGTGCGGGATGCTGCTGCTGACGGCAGCGATTCTCAGCGGTTTCGTCTTTCTCGACAATCTCTTCGCCCAGCACCTGGCGCACAAGACGGTGCTATCGCTGCTCGCCTGGTTGATCTTCGCCGGCCTGCTGGCCGGGCACCACTATCTCGGCTGGCGCGGACTGAAAGCGGTGCGATGGACGCTGACCGGCGTCGCCGTACTGATCATGGCGTTCTTCGGTACCAAATTCGTGCTCGAATACGTCTTTCACTACAACGCCTAGCGATCCGGTTCGACGGCGTTGACAGCTCGGCCTCGACCCCCTAAAACGATTCGACCACCCCATTAGGAACCCTCCGTCTTGAGTGACGATCTCCCACTCGGCCTGATGCTCGGCCTGCTGTTCGTTCTGGTCTGCCTGTCGGCTTTCTTCTCGAGTTCCGAAACCGGCATGATGTCGATCAACCGCTATCGACTGAACCATCAGGCCACCAGCGGCAGTCGTTCGGCGCGACGCGTGGTGGCGCTGCTCAAGCGTCCGGATCGCCTGCTCGGGGTGATCCTCATCGGCAACAACCTGGTCAACAACCTGGCCGCCTCCATCGCCACCATCGTCGCCATCCATTTCTTCGGCGATGTCTCCGGCCCCGCGATCGCCACGCTCGCGCTGACCATCGTGGTGCTGATCTTCGGCGAGGTCACACCCAAGACCTACGCGGCGATCAAACCGGATCGCATCGCGATGCCGGCCTCGCTGGTGCTTGCCCCGCTACTCAAGGTCTTCTATCCGCTGGTGTGGCTGGTCAATGCCATCTCCAACACCCTGCTGCGCTCGCTCGGCGTCAAGCAGCTCGACGCGGGCAAGGACAATCTCACTCGCGACGAGCTGCGAAGCGTGGTCCACGAGGCGGGATCGCTGATTCCTTCGCGTCACCAGGCGATGCTGCTATCGATCCTCGATCTCGAGAACGTGACGGTGAACGACATCATGGTGCCGCGCCACGAGATCGTCGGGCTCGACCTCGAAGACGACCTCGAAACGCTGCTCGCTCAGATTCGTCAGAGCCAGCACAACCGGCTGCCGATCTACAAAGGCGACGTCAACAACGTCCTGGGCATCCTGCACCTGCGCAATGCGTCGCGCTTTCTGACCAAGCCAGATCTCAACAAGGCCGCCATCGTGCAAGAAGCGCGCGAGCCCTACTTCATCCCCGAGTCGACGCCACTGCACACCCAGCTACTGAATTTCCAGCAGCAAAAGCGCCGCATCGGCGTCGTGGTCGACGAGTACGGCGACGTGCTGGGTCTGGCCACGCTCGAGGACATCCTCGAAGAGATCGTCGGCGAATTCACCACCGATGTCGCCGACACCCATCGCGACATCCATCCCCAGACCGATGGCGGCTACATCATCGACGGCACCGCCAACATTCGGGATCTCAACAAGGCGCTCGGCTGGCAGCTGCCCACCGACGGCCCCAAGACGCTCAACGGCCTGATTCTCGAGCATCTCGAATCCTTTCCCGATGCGCCCGCCTGTCTGCAGATCGGCGCTACCCGCCTCGAGATTCTCGAGATGCGCGACAATCTCATCACCTCCGTGCGCTGCTGGCATCAGAACGTTCGTCGTCTCAGCAGCGAGTGACGTCGACGCACAGCCCTGACGCTCGACGACCCCATGACAGACGCATCGCCTCCAGGCGATTCGAGCGATAGCGATCGAGGTGATCGGCGCGATAGCGACTGAAGCGGGCTATTCGGGCGTGAGAACCGGAAGCTCCAGAGTGGCCGAGCAGAGGGCTCGAGAGGGAGAAAGAAAGAACCAGGAGAGCGAGGCGCTAGCCTCGTCGCGCGACGTGATGCCGGCTTCGATGCGATGACCGGTAGTCCGCAATGGGAGCGCCCCGGTTCGGCGATCCCATCGGCCCGCCCAGGCTCGGCGGCTAGATCGGCCCGCCCAGTCGCTGCGACAGCCGTTCGTCGGCGCGGGACTTGAGTTCGCACACGCGCTGCAAAAGCATCTCCCGCTTCGCTACGCCCGGGGGAATCGGCTCGCCGAAGGAGAGCACGACCCGCGCCCGAAGACGATTCGGACGCTTGGTCAGGGCCTTGCCGTCCTTGTTCGAGGTCCACGACCCCCAAAGCCCCGACAGAGACGCCGGCACTACCGTTACCGGGTCTCGCGCCAGCACCAGGTCGAGCCCGCGGCGGAAGGCGTGAACTTCACCATCGGGACTCAGCCGCCCTTCGGGAAATATCATCACCACTTCGCCGTTGCGCAGCGCTCGGCTCACCTCGTCCAGCGCCCGGCGCACGCCCCCCGGATCTCGGCGATCCGAATCCACCGGAATGGCGCCCGCGATCCGAAAGAACCAGTTCAACCACGGCGTTTCGTAGATCGGCCGATCCATCATGAAGCGAAGCGGTCGCGGGCAGCCGCCGCCGAGCACCAGCGCGTCCATGAAGCTGACATGGTTGCAGACGACCAGCGCCGCCCCGGTAGCGGGCACGTGCTCGCGGCCGCGAAAGCGTAGCCGATAGAGCACGCGGATCAGCGCGAAGATCGCCAGACGCAGCGCGGGTCGCGGGTTGCGTATCAGCACGCCGATTCCCACCAGCAGCGACAGCCAGCCAAGCCCATAGAAAAGCACCTTCAGCGAGAGCGCGAAGACGCTCAGCACTACGATGCCGGTCACGGCCGAGCCGATCATGAACAGTGCATTGAGGATGTTGTTAGCGGCAATCATGCGGGCACGCCGGGCCGGCGGACTCGCCAGCTGCATCAGCGTATAGAGCGGTACGCTGTAGAGCCCGCCGCCCATGCCGATCAGCGCCAGCAGGGTACTCATCTGCCAGAACTCGGTCATCGTCAAAAGCTGGGAAAGCGCCAACGGGTCGCCGGGTATCGCCGGCTGCGCCGCCAGCTCGATACCCGATACACCGATGATCAGCGCCCCCATCGGCACCAGTCCGATTTCCAGGCGCCCCACGGAGAGCCGGGCGCAGAGCAGTGCACCGCCGCCGACACCGAAGGCGAAAGCCCCGAGCAGGAAGCTGACCGCGGCCTCGTCGCCGTTGACGATGTCGCGCACCCAGGCCGGCAGCTGGGTCAGATAGCAGGCCCCCAGGAACCAGAAGAAACTGATACCGAGCAGCGCCAGCCGTAGTCGAGGCTGGCGCAGACCGTCGCGGAGCACGCCAACGGTTCCGGAGAAGGGGCGCCACGCCGCTCGTCCCGGCTCGACCGCCGGCGCCGATGGCACGGCCAGGCTCGCCGCCAGCCCCAAAAGCGCGATCGCCACCAGCGCCAGGGCCACTGTCCCTCGTCCCAGCGAGCCCGGGAGCACGGTGAGCGCCCCCGCCAATAGCGTCCCCAGCAGAATCGACACGAAGGTGCCCAGATTGACCCAGGCATTGCCCCGCACCAGCTCGGTCGCGGCCAGATGCTGCGGCAGGATGGCGTACTTTACCGGGCCGAACAGTGCCGACTGGGTCCCCATCATGAACAGCAACGCCAGCAGCAGCCCGAAGAGTTCGAACCATATCGCCGCCGCTGCCGCGAGCATGGTGGCGAGTTCGAGCAGCTTGAGTCGCCGGATCAGGCGCTGCTTGTCGAGATGGTCGGCAAGCGCCCCGCCCCAGGCAGAGAAGAGAAAGAACGGCAGGATGAAAAGGCCCGCTGCGAGATTGTTGAGCAGCCCCGTGTCCCACCCGTAACGGGGGGCGGCGACGAACGTCAGCAGCAGCAGCAGGACCTGCTTGAAAAGATTGTCGTTGAAGGCGCCGAGCGCCTGAGTCCAGAAAAAGGGTGCGAAACGGCGCTCGCCGAGCAGCCCGCCCGTCACGGCGCGTCCGGCAGATGGCGCAGGCCATTCAGCGTGGTACCGAGAAGCTGATCGATCAGCCCTTCGACCTCCATCGGCTGCCCCTGCCAATACCCGAGCCGATCGTTGAGGCCGAGCTGGACCAGACCGTGAACGCTTCCCCACAGGGTACGGGCCATGCGGCGAGCGCTGGCGTCGTCGAGCGCCGGCTGATGGCGCTTTAGCGCGCTCTCGACGCGCACGAAGAGCGCTTCGATGATATGACTCTGGCGCGCGTCGAGCTCGCCCTCTTCGGCCAGCGGGAACTCGAACAGCATCTGCCAGCGGTGCGACTCATGACGGGCGAACTGCCAGTACGCTCGCGCCAGGGCCTTGAGCTGAGGCTCGGGCTCGGTACCCTCGAGTTCCGCGACCGCCGCACCCATGCGATCCAGCGTCTCGACGTTGACGTACTGCAACAGGTTACTGAAGCTGCCGTAGAGCTTGAGTAGCGTACTGGGCGCGCAGCCCACGTCGCGCGCCAGAGAGCGCAGCGACAGGGTATGTACGGGGTTTTCACGCAGCCAAACGTCACAGGCTTCCATGACCTGAGCATGGAGCGCCTCGGGGGCGTGCTGTCGTGGACGAGCCATCGAATCCCTCGCTCGAAAAATAGTCAGCGCCGCCGATTGCCGGGGTGCAGGAATCTTGTTATCGAATTAAAATCGAACAGTGTTTCCAGCATATCTTCTCGACGTGTAAACGCAAGTATCCTCGCCATGCGCTCGGCGGCGCGATCGTCTCTTTGGTCGTAGACCGACGACGGTTGCTCGTCGACCGACGGATGCTCTCATCGGCGATGACCGACGAGATCGATGCCTGGCTCGTCCGGCCTCGACGCTACCGCCCCCACCCGACTCAACCCAGGAGAGCCCATGCCCGGCCGGCTACATATCGACGATTGGACGCGATATTCGGCGCTTCCTCGCATCGAACGCGACGAAGTGCCGACGCTCAGCCCCAACGTCGCCCCGAGAAGCTGGCTCACCCTGCTGCGCTTCGATGCAGGCCGGGTGCTGTTGCGCGACGCCTTCTGGGGCCTGACCCCCTCCTGGCTCAAGGTCCTGGATCATGCGCCGCACCTGGCGCGAGCGGAATCCCTCGACGAGCGACGCATGTTTCGCGACGCCCTCGCCACGCGTCGCTGCGTCGTGCCGGTCACCGGCGTCTATGTGTGGCAGCAGCGCGTTCGAGGCAAGCAGCCCTATCTCGTTACCCATACCGACCGCGCGCCAATGCTGTTGGCGGGACTGTGGACGCGGTATACCCTCGATGCCGGCCCCTCACGGGACTCCTGTGCGCTGATCACGGTCGCCGCGTCGCCCTTCATCGCGCCGCTGAGCGAGCGCTTTCCGGCGCTGATCGACCCCGAGCAGCTCAAGCGCTGGCTCGATCCGGCGACCCCACTGGCCGACGTGAAAGCGCTGATTGCCAGCGCGCCCGAATCGCTGCTGGGGGCATTTCCGGTTTCCAAGGCGATCAACGACCCGGCCGAGCAGGCGTGGGCGAGCGCCTACCCGATCGGCGCGATGCAGGTCTGCCCGCAGGATGCGTGAGCCAAGCCCCACTTCGATCGTTTCCTTTTCATCGCGACGTTTGTCATCCGACTTTTTGCAGGAGTTTTCATGGGCAAGCCGAAGACCGATTCACGCAGGGCGCGCCGCTGGCTGGCGCCTGCCTGTCTGCTGGTAGCGATCGCCGCCGACCAGAGCGCCCTTGCACAGACCCCACAGGTTGCCGCGAGTGCGGACAGCGCCACCGAGACGTCGACGTCCGCCGAGAGCAAAACGCCGATCCAGAGCCCCAACGACAGCCGCGACTACCGCGCGCTGACGCTCGACAACGGCCTCGAGGCACTGCTGATCAGCGACTCCGCGGCCGACAAGGCCGCCGCGGCGATGGACGTCTCCGTGGGCAGCGACTACGACCCCGAAGACATGCCGGGACTCGCCCACTTCCTCGAACACATGCTGTTCCTTGGGACCGAAGGCTACCCCGACCCCGATGGCTATCAGCGCTTCATCAGCCAGAACGGTGGCTCGCACAACGCCTTCACTGCCGCCCAGGACACCAACTATTTTTTCGACGTCGAGCCGGACGCCTTTTCCGAAGCGCTGGACCGTTTCTCCCAGTTCTTCGTCTCACCCCAGTTCGACGCCGACTACGTCGATCGCGAACGCCATGCGGTGAACTCCGAATACCAGGCGCGCCGCGACGACGATGCCCGACGTATCAACGAAGCCCTCGGCCGCGCGTTCAACCCCGCGCATCCCGTCAATCACTTCTCCGTGGGCAGCCTGGAGACGCTCAACGGCGATCGACGACCGCTGCGTCAGGCCCTGCTCGACTTCTATCAGAAGCACTACGACGCCAACGTCATGCACCTGGCCGTGCTCGCCCCCGAACCGCTGGACACGCTCGAGGCCCAGGTACGCGAGCGCTTCGACGCCGTGCCGGATCGTGATCTCGAGGCCCCGCGGGTCGAAGTGCCGCTGACGCGCGACGATGACCTTCCGGCCGAGCTGCGCGTCCAGAGCCTGGAGAATCGCCACACCCTCGAGTTTTTGTTCCCGATCGACGACCCGGTCGATGACTACGCCGACAAGCCTGCCAGCTACCTTGCCAACCTGCTGGGCCACGAAGGGGAAGGCAGTCTGCTGGCGCGGCTACGTCAAGCCGGCTGGGCGGACGGTCTGTCGGCCGGCACGCGCAGCGCCGACGGCCAGAGTGCGCTGTTCGACGTCTCGATCAGTCTCACCGACGCCGGCACGCAGCATCTCGATGCGATCCAGGCGAGCCTGTTCGATCAGGTCGCGCGCATCCGTCGCGACGGCGTCGCGAAATGGCGTTTCGACGAGCAGGCCGCGTTGGCGGAACAGAACTTCCGATTCCAGCAGCGCAGCGAACCGATGCAGACCGTCAGCGCGCTGGCCATGAACATGGCCTACTACCCGCTCGTCGACGTCCAGTACGCCCCCTACCGCATGGACGATTTCGACCCGGATGCCATCGAGGCGATCCTCTCGCGGCTGACGCCCAACAATCTGCTGCGGGTCTACAGCGCCCCCGACGTCGAAGGTGACGAGACGACGACCTACTTCGACGCGCCCTACACGCTGACGCGTCTCGACGGCTGGCCTGCGGCCAATGCTCTCGACGGACTCGGCCTGCCCCAGCCCAATCCCTACATCGCCGAAGATCTGAGCCTCGAGTCGCTCGAGACGACCGGACCCACGGCGCTGGTGGACTCTCCCACCACCGAGATCTGGCATCAGCCCACCAGCGAATTCGGCTCGCCCCGCGTCGAGTGGCGCTTCAGCCTGCAGAATCCGCACGCGGCCGATACGCCGCGCGACGCGGCACTGACCCGCCTGCTCGCGGGCTGGCTCAACGACGGGCTCAACGAGCGGTTCTATCCGGCGACGCTCGCAGGCCAGGAGTTCACGGCCTATGCCCATGGGCGGGGCATGACGCTCGCCTTCTCCGGCTGGCGCGATCATCAGTCACGTTTGATGGAGACCGTGGTCGACCAGATGAAGAACGCACCGATCAGCGAGGCGAGCGTCGAACGCGTCAAGCAGGGCCTGGAGCGCAGCTGGCGTAACGCGCCGCAGGATGCCCTCTACAGCCAAGTGCGTGAGACCTTGAGCGAGGCGCTGATTCGCCCGCAGGCGAGCAGGCGAGCGATGCTCCAGGCGATCGACGACCTCGGCGTCGAGGACGTACGCCGCTATCGAGACGCCTTTCTCGGTGCGCTCTACGTGCAGGCGCTCGCCGTCGGCGATCTCGACGCCACGCTTGCCAAGCGCGAGGGCCTGACGGTCGCCAACGCCCTGGCCCCGACCCTCACTGCCGCCGATATCCCCAGACTGACGCCGCTGGCCGTACCCGCGAATCCGCCACGTCTGCATCCCGAGAGTGCCCGCGGCGACTCGGCGCTGCTGCGCTACCTGCAGGGCTCGGACCGGAGTCGCGACACCCAGGCCAAGCTCGCCGTCATCGGTCAGTTGATCGGCACGCCGTTCTTCGCGCAGCTGCGCACCGACGAGCAGCTCGGCTACATCGTCAGCGCCGGCTATGCGCCGCTGCTCGACGGTCCCGGGCTGATGATGCTGGTGCAGTCGCCGAACACCGCAAGCCGGACGATCGGTGAGCGAATCGATGCGTTTCTCGATGAGTTCGACACCCGCATCGCCTCGCTCAGCGAGGCCGATCTCGCGCCCTACCGCCAGGCCGTACGTCAGGCGCTACTCCAGCGCGACCAGTCGCTGTCGGGGCGCGCCGAGCGGCTGTGGCAGAATCTTGCCTATCCCGATGCGGATTTCGAACGCCGTCGGCATCTTGCCGAGCGAGTCGATGCGGTGACGCTGGAAGAGGTTCAGGCCGCCTGGCAATCGCTTCGCCAGTCGCCGCCGCTGAGCGTGAGCTTCGATGCCGGTGACGACGTCAGCGACGTGGCCGCCGTGACGAGCGGCTTCGAACCGCTGCCGCGTGACGCCGATAGCGTGAGCGGGGCCGAGTAGCCGTACCCGCTGGGCCATCGCGGGAGCGGTGGCTCGATCGCAACGCCAACGGCCCCGGTCAGTCGCAATGCCAACGGCCCCGGTCGGCTTTCGCCGGCCGGGGCCGTTCATCGTCATGCTCGCGGTTGTCGAGTCGGCGCAGGGCGGCGCGTCAGGCTTCGCGGGCGAGCAGGTCGAGGGTATCGATGCGCGTCTCACGCATCTGACGCTGCTTCGCCTCCAGCCCTTCGAAATCGAAGAGCTCGCGGTCGGCGAGCTGCGACGGGGCCACGTTAGTGACCGCCTTGAACATCGTCTCGAGCCTGCCCGGGAACTTGGCCTCCCACTCGGCAAGCATCGCCTTGACGTTCTGACGCTGCATGTTCGGCTGCGAGCCGCACAGATTGCAGGGGATGATCGGGAACGCCATGCGCTGAGAGAACTCGGCGATGTCCGCCTCGCGGCAGTAGGCGAGCGGGCGGATGACGATGTTCTTGCCGTCGTCGGAGAGCAGCTTCGGCGGCATCGACTTCAGCGAGCCCCCGAAGAACATGTTCAGAAACAGCGTCTCGAGAATGTCCTCTCGATGGTGACCGAGCGCCACCTTGGTCGCGCCGATCTCCTCGGCATAGCCGTAGAGCGAGCCGCGTCGCAGCCGCGAGCAGAGCGCGCAGGTCGTCTTGCCTTCAGGGGTCTTCTCTTTTACCACCGAGTAGGTGTCGCGCTCGAGGATGTGGTAAGCCACGCCCTTGGCGTCGAGATACTCGGGTAGCACGTGCTCGGGGAAGCCGGGCTGCTTCTGGTCGAGATTGACGGCGACGAGCTCGAAGTTCACCGGGGCGTTGCGCTGCAGATTCAGCAGGATCTCCAGCATGGTGTAGGAGTCCTTGCCGCCGGAGAGGCAGACCATCACTTTGTCGCCTTCGTGGATCATGCCGTAGTCGATGATCGCGTTGCCGACCTGGCGCCGCAGGCGCTTCTGCAGCTTGTTGAATTCGAGTTTCTGGGTATCGGTAGATGCTTGCATGGTCGAACGACACATAGGGGATATGAAGGCGGCCCTATGCTATCACCCTGTCCCACGGCTTACGATGCCGCGGCGGCGCAGGGGCGCTCCACCCGCCACTGCCGCTTCTCTCATCCCGCTGCGTCCCTCTGACCGGGCGCGCTTGCTTTCGAATGGCGGAGCGCCCCGCTTTCCCTGCCGTGAAGCGTGAGGAAACGCCAGCAAGACGGCGCGCGACGAGGGTCACACCCGCGCTACCAGACGCTAACGACGTCGGCTTGCGCCTTCGTTCTTTCGCTGAAGACAATGCCCATCCAGGGACCTGTTCTCCGGAAGGGTGACGAGCATTAACGACGTCATCGTCGGCGCTTAAATCCGACTATTCGGCCTCTATCGATCGATGGCTACTGCGACGTTGTCCCCATCGAATCATTCGATAACTCAATAAAAGCACACTACCGACTAGCGCCTTTCATGGCGGATTGACACACAGTCGCATGCTCGTCCCGATCTTGTTTGTCTCAATCGATTCAGCCAACCCTGCGCGGCGTTTTTTCGCATCAACGCTCGGGCGATGCGCCCCGCAGGCCGCCGAGTGATTCAGGATGCGCGTCACGATACTAAGGTAGGATTTTTAACTTCTTGTTTCTGCTTCTCAATGTCGCTACCGAATCTTAACCGGCAAGCGTGATCTCAAGCGCTGCCCATGGGTTCACGAGGTGAGAAACGGTTCTAGCCGTTTTTCGACAATAAAAAGCGAGAAATGACCGGTCGATCGCGAGTCTGGTCTCGACACGACCGAACAAGCAGTTCCCATTCGACTGATGCGGAGAACAAGAATATGGCAGATGACAAATCCAACGCTGCTGCCTACTGGAAGGCGAACCTTCGCCTGATAACCGGCTGTCTGATCGTATGGGCGCTGGCCTCCTATGGCTGCGCCATTCTGCTGCGCCCCTTGCTTGCCGGCATCGCCATCGGCGGCACGGACCTGGGCTTCTGGTTCGCACAGCAGGGATCCATTCTGGTCTTCATCGGATTGATCTTCTTTTATGCCTGGAAAATGAACCGGCTGGACAAACAATTCGGTCTCGGGGAGTAATCCGGCATGAGTCAATTCGCGATCAATGTTCTCTTCGTCGGCGGCTCCTTCGCCATCTATATCGGCATTGCGATCTGGGCCAAGGCCGGGTCGACCAAGGACTTCTACGTCGCCGGCGGCGGCGTGCATCCCATTACCAACGGCATGGCGATCGGCGCCGACTGGATGTCCGCCGCTTCGTTCATCTCGATGGCGGGCATCATCGCCTCGGCGGGCTACGGCGCATCCACCTTCCTCATGGGCTGGACCGGTGGCTATGTGCTGCTGGCGCTGCTGCTGGCGCCGTACTTGCGCAAGTTCGGCAAGTTCACGGTGCCCGAGTTCATCGGTGACCGTTTCTACAGCCGGTCGGCGCGCATGGTCGCGGTGATCTGTCTGATCGTGGCGTCGCTCACCTACGTCATCGGGCAGATGGCCGGTGCCGGCGTTGCCTTCTCGCGCTTTCTCGAGGTCGACGCGACGACCGGCCTGATCATCGCCGCCATCGTGGTGTTCTTCTATTCGGTCCTCGGCGGCATGAAGGGCATCACCTACACCCAGGTGGCGCAGTACGTCGTGCTGATCATCGCCTATACCATTCCGGCGATCTTCATCTCGCTGGAGCTGACCGACAATCCGATTCCCCCGCTCGGCCTGTTTTCCGATCACAGCGCCTCCGGCGAGCCGCTGCTGGCCAAGCTCAACGAGGTGGTCGCCGCGCTGGGCTTCAATGAATACACGGCAATGGTCGACAACAAGCTGAACATGGTGCTGTTCACGCTGTCGCTGATGATCGGTACCGCGGGTCTGCCGCACGTCATCATGCGCTTTTTCACGGTCCCCAAGGTCGCCGACGCGCGCTGGTCGGCCGGCTGGGCGCTGGTGTTCATCGGTCTGCTCTACTTGACCGCCCCCGCCGTGGCTTCGATGGCGCGCCTCAACCTGGTGACCACCATCTATCCGGACATGGCCGCCCAGGTGGAAAACTACGAAGATGCCACGGCCAACCCCATCGCCTACGCGGACCGTCCCGAGTGGATCCGAACCTGGGAAGAGACCGGGCTGATTACCTTCACCGACAGGAACAACGACGGCAACATTCAGCTCTACAACGACGCCGCAGACTTCGCCGACCGCGGCTGGCAGGGCAACGAACTGGAGGTCAGCAACGACATTCTGGTGCTGGCCAACCCCGAGATCGCCAATCTGCCCGGCTGGGTCGTGGGCCTGATCGCCGCGGGCGGCCTGGCGGCCGCGCTCTCCACCGCGGCGGGCCTGCTGCTGGCGATCTCTTCGGCGATCAGTCACGACCTGATCAAAGGGGCGATCAACCCGAGGATCACCGAGAAGGGCGAGCTGCGCGCCGCGCGCATCTCGATGTCGGTGGCGATCGTCGTTGCCACCTATCTCGGCGTCAATCCGCCCGGATTCGCCGCCCAGGTCGTGGCACTGGCCTTCGGTATCGCCGCCGCCTCGCTGTTCCCGGCGCTGATGATGGGAATCTTCTCCAAGCGGATCAACAACAAGGGCGCGATCGCCGGCATGCTCTCGGGGCTGATCTTTACGCTGGTGTACATCTTCGTCTACAAGGGGTGGTTCTTCATTCCCGGTACCAACAACCTGGAGGACGTCGAGGCCAACTGGGTGCTGGGCATCTCGCCGCTCTCGATTGGCGCCGTGGGGGCCATCCTCAACTTTGCGGTCGCGTATCTGGTATCCAACGCTACCGAGAAGCCGCCGCAGCACATTCAGGATCTGGTGGAGAGCGTGCGCTATCCCAAGGGGGCTGGTGTCGCGATCGACCACTAAGCGACAATGCTGGCTTGAAACGACATGCTTTCTTGAAGCGCCAGGCTGACCGGCGTCAATCGAATCGGGCTTCCCAGCGGGAAGCCCGATTCTTTGAGTAAGGATTCACCATGATATGGCATTGGGTCGCGGCGATTTCCGCGGGACTGGGCGCTGCCGGCCTGGCGCTACTGCTGCGCACGCTCAGCGGCAAGCGGCTGCCACGCTGGATCATTCCGGCCTTTGCGGGGCTCGGCCTGCTCGCCTACCAGATTCACTACGAGTACGACTGGTATGCCTACAAGCGCCAGCAGCTGCCCGCCTCGGCTGAGGTGGTGGCGACCGAAAAGAGCCGCATGTTCTGGCGCCCGTGGACTTACCTCTACCCGCTGACCACCGCGTTCAGCGTGGTCGACCGGGACAAGCTGCTGACATCGCAAGTCGACGGCGAGCGTCTCGTGGAGTTCATCCTCTACCGTTTCGAAAGGCAGCATCGTGACGTGCTGACGCATCAGGCGTACCTGATGAACTGCCGCAGTCGTGAGCGGGTGCCGCTCACCGAGGATGGGCGCCAGCCCGAACTCGACCGGCTGCAACACCTCCAAAACGGCGATCCGCAAGTCGAAGCGGTGTGCACCGAAGGCTGATACCCCGCCTCGGCGGCGTGTCACGAGATCCGAGGCCGCGGCTGCTCGATGGGCCGGGGCTGGCCTAGAATGCCCGCAGTGCAAGGGAGAGAGTTCATGTTCGAAGGCGGGTTGTTGATCATCGTGGCGCTGATTTACGTGGCCACGCTATTCGCCATTGCCTGGCGCGGCGATCGTCAGGCGCGACTCCACGGCCCGGCCAAGCGCCGACCGATCGTCTACAGCCTGGCGCTGGCGGTCTACTGCACCTCGTGGACGTTCTACGGCAGCGTCGGCCAGGCGGCGACGTCGGGCTGGTCGTTCGCCAGCATATTCGTCGGGCCGATCCTCACCTTCCTGCTCTTCTGGCCGGTGATCGGCAAGATGATTCGGGTGGCGAAGCGCCAGAACGTCACCTCGATCGCCGACTTCATCGCCTCGCGCTACGGCAAGTCGCAGTCGCTGGCGGCGTTCGCCAGTCTCATCGCCCTGATCGGCACGCTGCCCTACATCGCCCTGCAGCTGAAAGCGGTCTCCAGCGCCTTTCAGGTCATGACCAGCGAAGGCCAGGCGATCCGGACTCCCATCGTTGACGACACCGCCTTCTATATCGCCATCGTCATGGCGGTCTTCGCGATCCTCTTCGGCACCCGCGACACCAACGCCACCGAGCACCACGAGGGGCTGATCCAGGCGATCGCCTTCGAGTCGCTGGTCAAGCTCGGCGCGTTCCTGGCGCTCGGCGCCTACGTCACCTGGGGCATGTTCGACGGGCTGGGCTCGCTGCTGACCCGCGCCGACACCTATCTGCAGCTTCAGCAGCAGCTCACCGAGCAGAACTTCGACACCGGCTTCTGGACGCAGACATTGCTAGCGATGCTGGCGGTGTTCTGTCTGCCCCGCCAGTTCCACATCACGGTGGTCGAGAACACCCACACCGACGACGCCAAGCGCGCGCGCTGGCTCTTTCCGCTCTACCTACTGCTGATCGGCTTTTTCGTGCTGCCGCTGGCAGGGGCGGGTCTGACGCTCTTCGCCGGCGACGATCTCTCCCCGGACAGCTACGTGCTGGCGCTGCCCATCGTCGCCGACCAGCCGTGGCTGGCCATGTTGACCTTCGTCGGCGGGCTGTCGGCGGCCACCGGCATGGTGATCATGGCGGCGGTCGCCAACTCGATCATGATCTCCAACGAAATCGTGATGCCGGCGCTCTTCCGACTGCGCTGGTTCGAGGAGACGTCCCGCGACTACGCCCGCGTGGTGCTGATGGCGCGACGCATCACCATCGGCGCGATCCTGGTGCTCGCCTATCTCTTCTATCAGCTGGTGGCGGAGTACAGCTCGCTGGCGGCGACCGGCATGCTCTCGCTCTCCGCCGCCGCCCAGTTCGCCCCCGCCCTGCTCGGCGGGCTCTACTGGAAGCGCGGTAACCGCCTGGGCGTGGTGACGGGTCTCAACGTGGGCTTCGCGATCTGGGCCTATACCCTCTTGATGCCGGCGCTGATCCGGGCGGGCCTGCTGCCGGCGGCGTGGCTGGCCGGGGGGCCGCTCGGCGTCGAGTGGCTCTCGCCGCTGTCGCTGTTCGGGCTCAACGTCACCGACAGTTTCGCCCACGGCGTGATGCTGTCGCTGGCGTTCAACCTCTTCTTCTACATCTTCATCTCTCAGCTCACGCCCCAGCGCGTGGTCGAGCGGATTCAGGCATCGCTGTTCGTCGACAGCATCGAAACCCGCCAGACCACCGTCAATCGTCCCTGGACCGGGGCGACGACGATCAACGATCTCAAGGTCCTGTGCGAGCGCTTTCTGGGCCACGCCCAGGTCGAGCGCGCCTTCGACGACTACGCCCGGCGCAATGCCAAGCCGCTGGAGAACAACGCCCGCGCCTCCATCGACGTGATCCAGTTCACCGAACGGCTGCTCGCCTCGGTGCTTGGCGCCTCCTCGGCGCGCATCGTGGTCAACTCGGCGCTGCAGGGGCGCGGTATCGGTATCTCGGACGTCATCTCCATCGTCGACGAAGCTTCCCAGGTGCTGGAGTTCAACCGTGCCCTGCTGCAGGCGACCATCGAAAACATCAACCAGGGCATCGGCGTGGTCGACCAGAACCTCAACCTGGTGGTCTGGAACCAGCGCTATCTGGAAATCTTTCGCTTTCCGGACAACCTGATCCGCGTCGGCACGCCGATGGAGAAGGTGTTCCGCTACAACGCCCATAACGGCGAGTACGGCCCCGGCGACCCGGAGGAGCACGTCGAGCAGCTCCTGGAGAACATTCGCGGCGGCCAGCCCCATCGCTACGAGCGCTACCGGCCCGACGGTACGGTGCTGGAAGTGCTCGGCAACCCGATGCCGGGTGGCGGCTTCGTCTATACCTACCAGGACATCACCCAGCAGAAGCGCACCGAAGAGGCGCTGATCCGCTCGGAGAGCAACATCCGGATCTACACCGACAACGTGCCGGCGCTGATCGCTTACTTCGACACCGAGTGCCGCTATCTCTTCACCAACCGCGCCTACGAAGCGGCGATGAACGTCGATCGCAACGCCGTGATCGGCGAGCGAGTCGAGAGCGTGATGTCCGCCGCCACGGCGCGCCAGCGCGAACCCTGGATGCGCCGGGCGCTCGGCGGCGAGCGGGTCAACTTCGAGATCTCGCTGGACGACGGCGACGGCGGCGTTCGCTACATGCTGGTGACCTATACGCCGCACTTCGGCGAAGGCGGGCGCATTCTCGGCTTCTTCGCGCTGTACCAGGACATCACCGAACGCCGGCTGGCGGAGATCGCCCTGCGCGAGACCAACGAGAATCTCGAGGAGCGCGTGCGCGAGCGCACCCAGGCGCTGTCGAAGGCCAACGCTGCCCTGCGCCAGGAGAACCGGGTGCGCGCCGAGGCGGAGCAGGCGCTGCTGCAGGCCAAGCAGACCGCCGAGGAGGCCAACACCTCCAAGACGCGCTTCCTCGCCGCCGCCAGTCACGATCTGCTCCAGCCGCTCAACGCCGCCCGGCTCTTTACCTCAGCGCTCGGCCAGCAGGTGGCCGACGGCGATCATCGACGCACCATCGGGCATATCGACAACTCGCTGCAGGCCGCCGAAGAGTTGCTGGGTACGCTGCTCGACATCTCCAAGCTCGACGCCGGCGCGCTGACGCCACGTCGCAGCGAGTTCCCGCTTGGCGACATCCTGCGACCGCTGCGCGCCGAGTTCGAGGTGATGGCGGACGACCGCGGGCTCGATCTGGACATGGTCGCCTCGAGTCACTGGGTCGACAGCGACCCGCAGATGCTCAGACGTATCGTGCAGAACTTCCTCTCCAACGCCCTGCGCTACACCCAGCAGGGGCGCGTGCTGCTCGGCTGTCGGCGTCAGGGCGAGCGGGTGGTCATCGAGGTGTGGGATACCGGCCCGGGGATCCCCGAATCCAAGCTCAGCGAGATATTCCAGGAGTTTCGACGGCTCGATCAGGCCTCCCGGCACAAGGAGAGCGAGCGCGGCCTGGGGCTCGGGCTCTCCATTGCCGAGCGCATGAGCCGCGTGCTCGAACATCCCATCCGCGTGCGTTCGACGGTCGGTGCCGGTACGGTCTTCTCGGTATCGGTACCGCTGGTCGCTGCACGTCGCGGCGAGGTCAAGCCGGAGGAGAGCGCCCCACGCCGCGCCGGCAACAAGCTCAAGGGCACGCGCATCCTCTGCATCGACAACGAGCGGCTGATTCTCGAGGGCATGAAGGCGATGCTCGAGGGGTGGGAGTGCGAGGTCTTCACCGCCACCTCCATCGGCGGCGCCAAGTCCGCGATTCGCAACATGGGCGGCGATCCCGACGCCATTCTCGCCGACTACCACCTCGACAACGAGGTGACCGGGATGATGGCGCTGGAGGCGTTGGAGGAGCTCTGCGAGCAGGTCGTGCCCGGTATCGTGATCACCGCCGATCGCACCGAAGAGGTCGCCGAAGAGATCAAGCGCGGCGGCTATCAGCTCCTGCTCAAGCCGGTGCGCCCCGCCGCCCTGCGCGCCCTGATGACCCGCACGCTTCAGGCGAGCCGCGCCGCCAGAGGGGCGGACGGCCCCACGGCATGAGAGTGTCGTCGCAGCTGTGCTTTCGCGAGCGTAGCTGCGCTTTCGCCGTCGTAAAAGAGAGCCAGCCGCCCCGGCGCACGCGATCAGCGGACACGAAAAGGCCCCGACGACCTAGCGATCGTCGGGGCCTCTTTCATACCGCGCATGGCGCGCGCCCGATGAAATGGCGCGGTACGCTTACTCGTCGAGGAACGAGCGCAGCGGCTCGGAGCGCGACGGATGGCGCAGCTTGCGCAGCGCCTTGGCTTCGATCTGACGAATACGCTCGCGGGTGACGTCGAACTGCTTGCCGACCTCTTCCAGCGTGTGGTCGGTATTCATGTCGATACCGAAGCGCATGCGTAGCACCTTGGCTTCCCGCGCAGTCAGGCCGCCGAGAACGTTGCGAGTCGCTTCGATCAGGCCTTCGCCGGTGGCGGAGTCGATTGGCAGCACCATGGTGCTGTCTTCGATGAAGTCGCCGAGATGCGAATCCTCGTCGTCGCCGATCGGCGTCTCCATCGAGATCGGCTCTTTGGCGATCTTCAGTACCTTGCGGACCTTGTCTTCGGGCATTTCCAGACGCTCGCCGAGCTCCTCCGGCGTCGGCTCGCGGCCCATCTCCTGAAGCATCTGGCGCGAGACACGGTTGAGCTTGTTGATCGTCTCGATCATGTGCACCGGAATACGGATGGTGCGCGCCTGATCCGCGATGGAGCGGGTAATCGCCTGACGAATCCACCAGGTGGCGTAGGTCGAGAACTTGTAGCCGCGGCGATACTCGAACTTGTCCACGGCCTTCATCAGGCCGATGTTGCCCTCCTGGATCAGATCCAGGAACTGCAGGCCGCGGTTGGTGTACTTCTTGGCGATCGAGATGACCAGTCGCAGGTTGGCCTCGACCATCTCTTTCTTGGCCCGGCGCGCTTTCGCTTCGCCAATGGAGAGGCGACGGTTCACTTCCTTGAGCTGACCGACGTTGAGCTGAACCATCTCCTGCTCGAAGTCGATCTTACGCTGAGCGCGCTGGACGTCACCGCGGAACGGCGCCAGGCGGTCGGCATACTTCGTGTGCTTGGCGACGAAATCGTCGAACCAGCTCTCGGTGGTCTCGCTACCCAGGAACTCGCTGATGAACGTCTTGCGCGGCACCTTGCCCTGCTTGACGAACACCTGCATGATCGATTTTTCCTGCTCACGCACCTGCTCGACGCTGATGCGCACCTGACCGACCAGACGCTCGAAATGCTTGGGCGAAAGCTTGATCGGCGAAAACAGCACTGCCAGACGCGCCTGCTCGGCTTCGACTTCCTTGCTGCCGAAACCGTGCTCGGCGATCGCCGCCTTGGCGCTCTCGTTCTGCTCGCGAATCTGTTCGAAACGCACCCGAGCCTCTTCCGGGTCCGGACCGCCCTCGCTCGAGCTATCGTCTTCCTCTTCGTCACCCTCTTCGTCGTCTTCGTCCTTGTCGCCGACCTCGGGCTCGACCTCTTCGGGCAGCTCGACCTCAGCGACCCCGGGGATCCCTTCGTCGGGATCGATGAAGCCGGAGAACAGATCCGACAGACGGCCCGGCGCCTCTTCGTCCTGAGTCTGGTCATAGAAGGCAAGCACGGAGTCGACCGCGCCCGGCAGATACGCCAGCGACGACATGACTTCGCGCAGGCCCTCCTCGATGCGCTTGGCGATCTCGATCTCGCCTTCACGCGTCAGCAGCTCTACCGTCCCCATCTCGCGCATGTACATGCGCACCGGGTCGGTCGTCCGTCCGACATCGCTCTCGACCGCTGCCAGCGCCGCGACGGCTTCCTCCGCCGCCGACTCGTCGGTGGAGTTGTCGGACATCATCAGCGTGTCTTCGTCAGGTGCTTCCTCGACGACCTTGATCCCCATGTCGTTGATCATGGCGATGATGTCTTCCACCTGATCGGGATCGGCGATATCTTCGGGGAGGTGATCGTTGACCTCGGCATAGGTCAGGAAGCCCTGCTCTTTGCCGCGGGCGATCAACTCCTTCAAACGTGACTGCTGTGCATTTCCAGCCATAGAAACCCTACTCGACGAAGAAGAATGAAGCACCTGGGGTGACAACGCGATGCCCCGAAAGCCCAACAGTATAGCGTGTACGGGCTTTTTGCCGCCAGTGCGTATTTGCCTGGCCCACCAGGTGTGCTAGTGTGTTTGGTTACCTTATTTGGTGGTGAACGCCGCCATTTCAAGCGTTTCGGCGCTCTCCCCCCGATCTTCAGATCCCTTCAGACCCTTCTTTCGTCCCTGTACCGCCTTTCTTCTCTTTGACCGCACTCCGCCCGATCGTCTGCCTTCATCGCCATGCGAAGTGCTCGATACGGCATCGCAAGGACCGTGACCCTCGGGTCGGACGGCTGTCTCGACGTATCAACCGCCGCCGGCGAGCTGTGTCAAAAGCGTGCGTAGCCGCTGCTTTTCGTCGCTGCTCAATGCGCCGGTCTGACGACTCTTGTCGAGCAGCTGACGGTATTCTTCGGCCGGCGTGAGCCGCTCGCTTTCGCGTTCGAGATAGCGCACCCAGCTTTCGAGCTCACTGGCGCGGACTTCCCGGGGAATCGCCAGCTCGCGCTTGGCGAGCTCATTGAGGCGTTCGCCTTCGACGCTACCGTGAAAATGCGCCAGCAAGACCTGCGGACTGCGGTAGCGTCCGGCCTGCAGCAGCGCCACCACTTCGCGGCAGAGCGGGCCGTCCGTCACGCTCTCGGGACACCACTCCGGCGTTTTGGGCAAATGCTCGACCAGTGACGGCTCATGCAGCAGCAGATGCAGGATACGTCCCGGCAGGCTCAACGATAGCGTAGCAGTTGTGGCCCGCGACGCAGAGAAACCGCGCGATTGACGCTGATTCGCGCTCGCAGGATTCGGCATGCCCGACGACGATTCGACGTCGAAGGCCTCATCCGCCTCCGGGGGCGGCATCAACGAGGCGAAGCTCTCGTCGGCGCTCGTCGTCGGCGCCGAACCGGGCCGCGGCGATGTCGAGGCCTTCTTCGCCAGCCAATCGTCGAACTGCGTTTGTTCGATCCCGCTGCGCGTCGAAAGCTCCTTGAGCATCAAGGGCTTGAGCATGCCTTCCGGCAAAAGCTTGAGCCACTCGAGCACCGCCGTGACGAATCGCTCGCGACCCTCGACCTGCTTCAGGTCGCGCCCGTCGGCCGCCTGCTCGAACAGAAACTCCGACAGCGGGCTGGCGCAGGTGACCCGATCCTCGAACGCGGCCTGCCCCTCGCGTCGCACCAGCGTATCGGGATCCTCGCCTTCGGGCAGAAAGAGAAAGCGCACCTGACGCCCATCGATCATCGACGGCAGCGCTGTCGCCAACGAGCGTCTGGCCGCCTGACGCCCGGCGTTGTCGCCGTCGAAGCAGAACACCACTTCATCGACCAGACGGAACAGCCGCTGGAGGTGGTCCGAGGTCAGCGCCGTGCCGAGCGTGGCACAGGCGTTGCGGATGCCGAACTGCGCCAGCGCCACGACGTCCATGTAGCCTTCGACCACCAGCACGCGCGAGAGCTGACGATTGGCCTGGCGCGCCTCGAAGAGCCCATAGAGCTCGCGCCCCTTGTGGAACACCGGCGTTTCCGGCGAATTGAGGTACTTCGGCTTGGCGTCGCCCAGCACGCGTCCGCCGAAGGCGATCGTTCGCCCCTTCCAGTCGCGAATCGGAAAGATCACCCGGTCGCGGAAACGGTCGTAGGTACGCCCGCTCTCCTCGCGGTGCACCAGCAGGCCGTACTCGACCTGCACCGCTTCGCTGACGCCCTGGTCGAGCAGGTGACGCTTGAGCGCTTCCCAGTCGTCCTCGGCATAGCCGACGCCGAAATCGCGGATGATCTCGTCGCTCAGCCCGCGCCGCTCGAGATACTCCCGCGCCTGACGTCCCTTGCCGAGCGCCAGCCGCTCGCGGAAGAACTGCGAGGCGAGATCGAGCAGATTGACTCCCTCGTCCCGCTTTTGGCGTCGCTGACGCTCCCCCGGGTCATCGCCTCCTTCGCGCTCCACCTGCATCCCCGCGCGCGAAGCGAGCTGCTCCACCGCCTCGGGAAAGCGCAGGTTGTCGTACTCCATCAGAAAGCGCAGCGCGTTGCCGTGGGCGCCGCAGCCGAAGCAGTGATAGAACTGCTTGTCGTGACTGACGGTAAAGGAGGGGGAGTTCTCTTGATGAAACGGACACAGACCGCTGTGGTTACGCCCGCTCTTCTTCAGCTGCACCCGCTCGGAGACGACATCGACGATGTCGGAGCGCGCCAAGAGATCGTCGATGAAGCGCTGTGAGATCTGTCCGGCCATATCGTCGAAACGCTCTGGTGAAACGAGTCCGAGAATCGGATGGGAAAGGTCGCCAGCGACGCGAATCGCCGAGCGGCGCCGAGACGGCGTCCAACCAACCGGGAGGGGGCGATGTCCGAGACGTTCGTCACCGGTCACGGTCATCGGCGTGCAACGCGCGGCCACCGATGTCGACCACCGAATGGGCGCTATCGAATCGCGTTGGCGAACCGGTCAGGAACAAAAACAAACGGCCGCCGGTTAAGGCAGCCGTTCGCATATCCCTCTGGGGCAAGAACTGCCCCCAGTACGGATCAATACAAGCGTTCGAAACGCTTACGCTCACGCTGAAGCTTCTTGGCGTGACGCTTCACGGCCGCAGCAGCTTTACGCTTGCGCACGGAAGTGGGCTTTTCGTAAGTTTCGCGACGGCGGACTTCGGAAAGCACTCCGGCTTTTTCGCAGGAACGCTTGAAGCGACGTAGCGCGACGTCGAACGGCTCGTTATCACGTACTTTGACAGAAGGCATTAAGCACTCACCTACCTTGAGAATCGAGTTCGGTTTGTACGTACGCCTTGAGTGACACGATCCACAATCACAAAACGCAGCGAAGCGAGCTTCACGACGATCTGCCACTACGGATCTTTCCGAGACGCGCTTTTCGGGACTCGGAAAACGTGTTATGGGCGCACGACCCAGTCTTGCAGAGCAGCGTATTCTAGTCGTCGCTCGAGGCCATTGCAATGTCACCGATATCGAGAACGCGCCATGGCCATTGCGACCGCCAAGGGACAAGCGACGGTGTCGATCACCGCCGTGCGCGGGTAGACTAGGCGCCCTTTTCAAGGCTACCGGAACGACGTTTCCCCACGATCGCCGGCCGCCTCCCTTCAACAGTGACGGACGACTCGATCATGCGCGTGCTGGGCATCGAAACCTCCTGCGACGAAACCGGCGTCGCGCTCTTTGATACCGAACGCGGCCTGCTCGCCGACACGCTCTACAGCCAGATCGCGCTGCATGCCGAATTCGGCGGCGTGGTGCCGGAGCTCGCCTCCCGCGATCACACCCGCAAGCTGCTGCCGCTGATCGACGAGGTGCTCGATAGCGCCGCCCTCGGCAAGCACGACCTCGACGCCATCGCCTATACCGCAGGCCCGGGACTCGTCGGCGCCCTGATGGTGGGTGCCTGCACCGCCCACGGCATGGCGCGCGCGCTCGACGTGCCGGTACTCGGCGTCCATCACATGGAAGGGCATCTGCTGGCGCCGATGCTCGAGGCGGACGCCCCGGCCTTCCCGTTCGTCGCCCTACTGGTCTCTGGCGGGCACACTCAGCTGGTCGACGTCCGCGGGCTCGGCGACTACGTCCTGCTCGGCGAATCGGTGGACGACGCCGCCGGCGAGGCCTTCGACAAGGTCGCCAAGATGCTCGGGCTGCCCTACCCCGGTGGCCCGCAGGTAGCGGCGCTGGCAGAGCGCGGCGACGGCACACGCTTTCGTTTCCCCCGCCCGATGACCGACCGCCCCGGTCTCGACTTCAGCTTCTCGGGGCTCAAGACCCACACGCTCACCGCGCTGCGCGCGCTGACGGTGGAGGGTGAGGTGGCGGCGCAGGATCGCGCCGACGTTGCCCGCGCCTTCGAGGATGCCGTCGTGGATACGCTGATGATCAAGTGTCGCCGGGCGTTGAAGGCGAGCGGGCGCGAGCGTCTGGTGGTCGCCGGCGGCGTCAGCGCGAACCGGCGGCTACGCGAGGGGCTCGACGCGGCGATGACCAAGCTCGGCGCCCGCGCCTTCTACCCGCGGGGCCGCTTCTGCACCGACAATGGCGCGATGATCGCCTATGCCGGCGCCCAGCGCCTGCTCGCCGGTGAGCGTACCGAAACCCTGCAGCCCCGGCCGCGCTGGCCGCTGGCCGAACTCTGCGCCCCGGGCGCCTAGTCGCGGCGCTCGGCCCGGGCCTGCGCCGAGGGCACGTCGCCTCCCGGCTCGCTGCCGATCGCATCCTCGGCGTGATCGCCCGCTGCCAGCTCACTCGTCGCTAGCTCACTCGCCACCAGCTCGTCGGCCGCCAGCTCGCGGCGATCGGTGAGCGCATCTTCCTCGTCGAACGGATCCGCCAGCGCGGGTGTCAGCGTGCGCGCACCGCGCTCGCGCCAGTGCCGAATGTCCCAGGCGTGGCGGGCCATCACCAGCAGCGAGAAGACACAGATCACGCCGGTCGCCTCCGGGGCGAGCCAGTAGCTCGCCAGCGGCGCGGTGAGCGCGGCGGCCAGGGAGGCCAGTGCCGCGGTTCTGAGCCGCCAGGCCAGCGCGAACCAGACCAGCGCGGCGATCAGCGCCACCGGGGTGGCGAGCATCAACAGCACGCCGAAGGCGCTCGCCACCGCCTTGCCGCCGCGACCACGATGCCAGACCGGCAGGCTGTGCCCCACCAGCACGCTCAAGCCCACCAGCCCCTCGGTCCAGATCGTCAGCGACGCGCTACCGGCGAGCCACATCACCGGTACGCTCTTGGCCGCATCGATGGCGAGCGTCAACGCCGCCGGCTGCCAGCCGTGGGCGCGCAGCACGTTGGAGAACCCCGGATTGCCGGAGCCCGCCAGCCGCGGGTCCTCGAGTCCCAGCAGCCTGCAGACCCAGATCGCGCCGAGGAACGAGCCGCTCAGATAGCCCGCGCCGACCAGCAGGCCGAGCGTCAAAGTGGGTGACAGCATCCGCGGCTCCTCTCGACGTTGACTGGCGCCCCGCGCAAAACCGCCCGCGGCGGCCCTGATTCTGCCACCGTGCTAACGTACAATCGAACTCGCATCCTGCGGCGGCGCTGCCAACGTCACGGCACCGCCGCGCTACCGTTTTCGAGTCATCGGCGAGAGGCCATTGTTGTGGATCAGGTTTTGATCGAGGGACTGACGCTCGACACCGTCATCGGCGTCTACGACTGGGAGCGCCAAATACGCCAGCGCCTGGAGCTCGATCTCGAGCTCTCGACCGACATTCGCCTCGCCGCGCGGGACGACGATCTCTCCCACACGCTCGACTACGCCGCCATCTGCGAGCGACTGACCGGCTACGCCGAGGACAACGCCCACGCCTTGGTCGAGACCTTTGCCGAGGGCGTCGCTCGACTGCTGATCGCCGAGTTCGGCGTCAAGCGGCTGCGCCTGACGGTGAGAAAGCCCGGCGCCGTCGCCGCCGCCCGCGCCGTCGGCGTGCGGATCGAGCGCGAGGCGGACTGATGGCGCTCGCGGTCCTGGGGCTCGGCAGCAATATCGCGCGCGAACGTCATCTCGGCCGCGCGCTCGAGGCCCTCGAGTCCCTTGCCGCGCCCCAGCCGCTGCTACGCTCGCGGGTCTTCGAAAGCCCGCCGGTGGGCTTCGAAGACCCCCGACACTTCTACAACCTCGTGGTTGCCTTCGAGACATCGCTCCTGGCGGTCGAACTCAACGGCCACTGCAAGGCGATCGAGCACGACAACGGTCGCGACGACGCGAAGGGTGTCGGAGACGAGGTCGGCGGCAAGCGCGGCCCGAGCGCCCGCACCCTCGACATCGACCTGCTGCTGCTCGGCGATACCCGCCTCGACTCACCGCCCCTCACCCTGCCGCGGTGCGACATCGAGCGTTTCGCCTTCGTCCTGCATCCGCTAGCGGAGCTGCTGCCCGAGCAGCGTCACCCCGTACTTGGCACCACCTACGCCGAACTCTGGTCGCGCTTCGACGCCAGCGCACAGCCGCACTGGCCGGTGGAGGTCGCCTGGCCGACGACGCCTGCCACCGGGCCGACCGAGACGCGACACGGCGATCTCCACAATGCTTGACCATTCGCTACCGCCTCTCTGCGCGATGCGCTGGCAGACTCTGTCGTACTCCTGGTCACCGTGAAGCACTCCGAGTCCATGCTCCCATCGCTCAACTCCCCGCGGGACGACCTCCGGCCCTCTCGCCTGAGCCTCAAGCTCTTCGTCGTCATCCTGCTCACCAACGTGCTGATCAGCGGGCTGGTCTTCTTGTTCGTCTCCCGCAGCCTCGATCAGGGATTCATCAGCTACCTGGAGCGCAGCCAGGCGACCCGCGCGGAAACGCTGGCCGGTGCGCTCGGCGAGCAGTGGCAGGAGCGCGGCAGCTGGCAGTGGCTGCGCGACGACCCCAGCGCCTGGCAGAGTCTGGTGCGCAGCCAGCTCTGGTCCAGCGAGCGGCGCCCACCGAGCGGCATCGACCGCGAACTCACCGACGCCGGCGGTTTCGTGCTGCTCGATGAACTGAGCAACCCGGTGATCGGCGAGCCGCTGCTCGACGCCCCGGCGCAGGACCCGGCCCTGCCCCCGGCCCCGGAGCCGCACTTCGTACCGATCCGCAGCGACGGGATCACCGTGGGGCAGCTCGGCTATCTCCCCCCGGAGCGGCTGATGGCGCGCATGGACCGCATCTTTCTCGACCGGCAGCAGCGCAGTCTGACGATCATCATCGGCTCGCTGTTTCTCGCCTCGCTGCTGCTCGCCGGCGGCCTCTCCTGGTGGCTGGGTCGTCGGGCGCGAACGATGACGCTGGCCACCCGCCGGCTCACCCTCGGCGACTACAGCGTTCGGCTTTCCGAGCGCGGCCGCGACGAGCTCTCCCGGCTCTCGCATGACTTCAACCTGCTCGCAGAGACGCTGGACGCCAACCGCCGGGCGCGACAGCGCTGGGTCGCCGACATCGCCCACGAGCTGCGTACGCCCCTGGCAGTGCTGCGCGGCGAGATCGAGGCGATGCAGGACGGCGTCCGCCCGCTCAGCGTCGAGAGCCTGGGTTCGCTACAGCAGGAGGTCGACCAGCTCGGCCATCTGGTCGAGGATCTGCGCCTGCTCGCCCAGAGCGACGCCGGTGCCCTCGACATGCACCTGATCCCGGTGGATCTGGCGGACTCCCTCGTTCAGCGTCTGGAGGATGGCCGCGCCCGGCTCGAGAGCCTGGGATTCCGCCTGGTCCTCGACACCGAGTCCGTGCTGGTGCGCGCCGACAGTCAGCGTCTGCGCCAGCTCTGGAACAACCTGCTTTCCAACACCATCGCCTACACCGACAGCCCCGGCGAGCTTCGCGTAACGCTGCGCGCCCGGCGACATCACGCCGAAGTGATCTGGGAAGACTCCGCGCCGGGCGTGCCCGACGCCGAGCTGCCGCGTCTCACCGAGCGGCTCTATCGCGTCGAGGGCTCGCGCAACCGGCGCAGCGGCGGCAGCGGGCTGGGGCTCTCCATCGCCAGCGCCCTGATCAGCGCTCAGGGCGGCACCCTCGTCCCCTCCGCCTCGCCGCTCGGCGGGCTGCGCTGGACACTCACCTTCCCGCTCGCGTCCGCCGCCAGCGACGCCCGAGCCAAGGAGCCGAATCGATGACCGACCCGCTTCTCATCGTCGAAGACGAACCCAAGATCGCGCGATTGATCGCCGACTATCTCGCCAAGAGCGGCTACGCCTCCGACCATCTCGATCACGGCGACGCCGTCATGCCGTGGCTCGAAGAGCACGCGCCGATGCTGGTGCTGCTCGATCTGATGCTGCCGGGCACCGACGGCCTCACCCTCTGCCGCCAGATTCGCGAGCGCTATCCGGCGCTGCCGGTGATCATGCTCACCGCCCGGGTGGAAGAGGTGGATCGGCTGTTGGGGCTGGAGCTCGGCGCCGATGACTACATCTGCAAGCCGTTCAGCCCGCGGGAGGTAGTAGCGCGGGTCAAGGCGGTGCTGCGACGCACCCATGGCGCCGCGGTACTCGGTGAGACGCCGGCGACACAGGCAGGCCTCACCCTGGACGAGGACGGCTGGCGCGCGCTTGCCGGCGGCACCGATCTGGGCCTCACCGCGGTCGAATTCCAGCTGCTCAAGGTGATGATGCAGAGCCCGGGGCGGATCTTCTCCCGCGATCAGCTGATGGATCACATGTATCGCGATCATCGCATCGTCTCGGAGCGCACCGTCGACAGCCACGTCAAGAAGCTCCGGCGCAAGGTGGCCGACGTCTGGCCGGAGCGCGACATCATCCGCTCCGTCTACGGCGTCGGCTACAAGTACCAGCCCGAGGAGTGACGTCGTGGCAGAACGCTGCCCGCCGCGAGCGCTCCCGTCGTCAGCTGCCGCTCAGAGGTTAGCCGCGCGCAGGAAGGTCTCGGCGTCGGCGGCGGAGAAGAACACCAGCGTCACCTCGAGCCCGGGTATGTTGGGCAGCCGCTCTCGCATGACGTCGGACACGATTGCCGCGGCCGCCGCCGGCGGATAGCCGTAGATACCGGTGGAGATCGCCGGGAACGCCAGCCGGGAGAAACCCCGCTCGGCGGCGACGTCGAGCGCGTGGCGATAGCAGTCGGCGAGCTGTTGCGAGCGATCCTCCGACTTGGCGTGCACCGGGCCCACGGTGTGGATAACGTGGTTCGCCGCCAGGCGAAAGCCCGGCGTCACCGCCACCTGCCCCACCGGCAGACCGTCCGGCCACGCTTTATCGCGAAGTTCTTTACACGCCTCGAGCAGCGCCGGGCCGGCGGCGCGGTGGATGGCACCGTCGACACCGCCGCCGCCCAACAGCGACTGGTTGGCGGCGTTGACGATGGCGTCGCCGTCGAAGCGGGTAATATCGCCCTCGGCGACGCTGAGTCGCTCTCCCTGCCAGTGAATCTTCATCGCTCACCCCCTTTCGTCTCGTCGATGTTCACTCACTCTAGATCGCCTCGGGCGCTAACTAAAAACCCGCCGCCGCGGTAAGCGCGACGGCGGGTCGAGGTGACTCCCCGTGTCGGTCTAAGATCAGGCGTTCGATACCGCCGGCGAGTCACTGTTCGTGGCGGTCGTGGCGAGTGCGGCCGCCCCGCGCTTGATCGCGGCGTAGCCGAGCCCGGTGATCAGCGAGCCCACAGCGATGGCGAGCAGGTAGAGCAGCGCCAGGTTGACCGCATTGGGAATCAGCAGCACGAAGAGCCCGCCGTGGGGCGCCATCAGCTTCACGCCAAACCACATCGACAGCGCACCGGTGATCGCGCCGCCGATCATCGAGATCGGAATCACCCGCAGCGGGTCCTTGGCGGCGAACGGAATCGCCCCCTCGCTGATGAAACAGAGCCCCAGCACGAACGACGCCTTGCCCGCCTCGCGCTCCGGCTGGGAGAACTTGCGCCGCGCCACGAAGGTGGAGATGCCCATGCCGATCGCCGGCACCATCCCCGCCGCCATGATCGCCGCCATCGGCAGGTAGGTCTCGGTGGAGAGCAGGCCCACGCCGAAGGTGTACGCCGCCTTGTTGACCGGCCCGCCCATGTCGAAGCACATCATTGCTCCGAGCAGAAGCCCCAGCAGCACGGCGTTCGTCGAGCCCATGTCATTGAGGAAGGTCGTCAGCGCCTCGAGCACCGCCGCCACCGGCGTGCCCACCACGTAGATCATTACCAGGCCGGTAACGAGGCTCGCCAGCAGCGGAATGATCAGGATCGGCTTGAGCGATTCCACACTCGCCGGCAGCTTGACGTAGCGCGTCACCGCCTTCGCCGAGTAGCCGGCAAGAAAACCGGCGAGAATCCCGCCGATGAACCCCGCGCCCAGATTGTAGGCGAGCAGCCCGCCGATCATCCCCGGCGCGATACCGGGACGGTCGGCGATGGAGTAGGCGATATAGCCTGCCAGCACCGGCACCATCAGCATGAAGGCGGTACCGCCGCCGATCTGCATCAGTGCCGCGGCGAGACTCCCTTCCTGCTCGTACGCATCGATGCCGAAGACGAACGACAGCGCGATGCAGAGCCCGCCGGCGACCACCATCGGCAGCATGAAGGAGACCCCGGTGAGCAGATGCTTGTAGAGCCCCCGCTCCTTGAAGCTCTTCGCCTCGCCGCCGCCCTTGGCGGTGGCGCTACCCGCGGTCTCCACCGCGCCCTCGGCCAGTGCCCGCTCGAGGGTCTGTTGGGGCTGCTTGAGCGCGGTGCCGGTACCGGTGCGATAGATCGGCTTGCCGGCGAAACGGGTATCGTCGACCTCGATATCGCAGGCGAGGACCACCACGTCGGCGTTGGCGATCGCCTCGTCGTCGAGGGCGTTCTGCGCGCCTACCGACCCTTGCGTCTCCACCTGAATGGTGTGGCCCATGCTGCGGCCGGCCTGGGTGAGGGCCTCTGCCGCCATGAAGGTGTGGGCGACGCCGGTGGGGCACGCCGTGACCGCGACGATCCGCTTGCCGGCACCGCCGCTCTGGGCGGACATCGCTGCGAGGTCGGTAGCGCCCGGCTCGCCAGCCGACTCGCTGGCCGGGTCGAAGCTCGCCGCTTCCCGACGGGCCCGCTCGAGAAACGCCTGCGGGTCGGGTAGCGCCTGCGCCACCGGGGCGCGATAGAGCGCCTTGCCGGCGAAGCGCTCAGGCGAAGGCACCTGCTCGGCGGCAACGACGACGAGATCGGCCGCCGCGATGGTCTCTGCGCTGAGCGGCTCGACCGGCGAGAGCTCGCCGTGCATTTCGGTATGGGCCTGCCAGCCGAGATGGCCGGCGGCCTGCTCGAGCCGTCGGGCGGCGAGAAAAGTGGTCGCCATGCCGCTCGGGCAGGCGGTGATCAGGATGACGTTCATGCGCTCTCCCCGGCGTGGCCCGCTGCATCGAGGCGGCTGACACGCGTTCGTTGATTCAGTTGCGAAAGATCCGAGGCTGTCGGATCACCGACGCCGACATGGCGCACCGACTCCGCCGCCAGCGCCGCGGCGAAGCCGAGCACCGCCGCCGGCTCACCCTGCTCGACGATGCCGTGCAGCATCGCCGCGACCAGGGTATCCCCCGCGCCCACGGTGCTCGCCACCTCGACCGTCGGCGCCGCGGCGAACCATTCGCCGCGGCGGCTGACCCAGAGCACCCCGGCCCCGCCGAGGGAGACCAGCGCCTCCTCGATCCCGGCGGCGTGGAGCCGGCGTGCCGCGTCATGCTGGCTGGCGAAATCGTCGAGCGCCCCGCCGGCCCATTCGGCCAGCTCGTGCTCGTTGGGTTTGGCGGCGGTGGGCGCCATCTCCAGCGCCGCGGCGAGCGCCGCCCCGCTGGTATCGATCCAGACCGGCACGTGGCTCGCCTTGAGCGTGGCGATCAGCGTCGCCAGCGCCTCGGGAGTGACGCCCGGCGGCAGGCTGCCGGTGATCACCACCGCCCCCGGGCGCTGGCTGTCACAGCGCGAGAGCAGCTCGTGGGTGAGGCGCTCGAGGTCAGCCTCGGAGACCGCAACGCCCGGGCCGTTGATATCGGTGACCCGGCCGTCGGCCTCGGCCACCTTGGCGTTGATCCGCGTCTCGCCCGGCAGGCGCAGACTGGCGTCCTCGATGTCGTGCGCCTGACAGGCGGCGACGAAGGCTGAGTCGTTGTCGGCGCCGAGAAACCCCGAGAGCACCACGCGGTGACCGAGAGAAGCCAGCACGCGGGCGACGTTGAGCCCCTTGCCGGCAGCGGCGAGCTGGGTCGATGAGGCCCGGTTCACGGCTCCGGGTTCGAGGCGGGCGAGCTCGATGGTCAGATCCAGCGCCGGGTTCAGCGCGACCACCAGCAGTGGCGGACGTGTCGTATCGTCTGCCGACGAATCGCGTGCCGTCATTACAGCGCCTCCAGGGCGTCGCGTACCGCCTGACTCGTTGCCTGCGAGAGCGCGGTCTCCGCGTGCAGCCGGGCGTTGGCGAGGGTGATACCGCGCAGCCGCGCCTTGACCATCGGCACCTGGCGCACCGAGACCGACAGCTCGTCGATGCCGAGGCCCACCAGCACCGGCACGGCGGCGGCGTCGGAACCCAGCTCGCCGCACACCCCGACCCACTTGCCGTGGGCATGGGCGGCGTCGACCGTCATCTGGATCAGTCGCAGCACCGCCGGATGCAGGCCGTCCGCCTGCGACGAGAGTTCCGGGTGGCCGCGATCGATCGCCAGCGTGTACTGGGTGAGGTCGTTGGTGCCCACGGAGAAGAAGTCGACCTCGGCGGCGAGACTCGGCGCCAGCAGTGCCGCCGAGGGAATCTCGATCATCACCCCGACCTGCACGTCCGGCGCGCCGATCTCCGCCTGCAGCGCATCGACGATCGCTCGCGCCCGGCGGTACTCGTCGACGTCCTTGATCATCGGGAACATGATCCGCAGCGGCCGGTCACCGGCGGCAGTGAGCAGCGCCCGCAGCTGGGTCTCGAGAATGTCCGGCCGGGTCAGCGCCAGACGGATGCCACGCAGGCCGAGAAAGGGGTTGTCCTCGGCGGCCACCGGCCAGTACGGCAGCGGCTTGTCGCCGCCGACGTCCAACGTGCGCGCCACCAGCGGCCGGCCATCGAGCGCATCGAAGGCCCGGCGATACTCGGCGATCTGGGTATCGAGATCGGGGGCCTGGGGGTGCGCCATGAACAGAAACTCGGTGCGCAGCAGCCCCACGCCCTCCGCGCCGTGCTCCACCGCCTCTTCGGCGTGGGCGGTGTTGCCGAGGTTGGCGGCGATCTCGACGCGCTTGCCGTCCAGCGTGCGCCCCTGCTCGAAGCGCGAGCCGAACGCCTCGCGGCGCAGCCGCTCGAGCTCTTTCAAGCGCAGCTCGGCACGGTCGCGGCGCTCGGCGGCCGGGGCGACGATCACCCGACCGAGATCGCCGTCGAGGATCAGCTCCTCGTCATTGGCGACGGTCAGGATGCGCGCGCCGGCGCCGACCACCGCCGGGATGCCCAGCGCCCGGGCGAGGATCGCGCTGTGCGAGGTCGCCCCGCCGCGGGCGGTGAGCAGCCCGCGCACCTGGGCGGTATCGAGCCGCGCCACATCGGACGGCCCGATGTCGTCGGTGACCAGAATGTAGGGGCGATCCGGCGGCGTCGGCATCGACACGCCGCAGAGCACGCCAAGGACGCGCCGGCCGACGTCGCGCAGATCGGCGGCGCGCTCGGCCAGCAGCCGATCCGCCAGCACCTCCTGGGCGCGGGCGGCGGTATCGATCGCCTGCCACCAGGCGGCCTCGGCGCTCAAACCGTCGCGCATGCCCTCGAACGCCGCTTCGTGGAGCTCCGGGTCGTCGAGCATCTCGGCATGCATGGAGAGAATCTCGGCGACGTCGCCGCCCTTGGCGGTGGCGATCAGCGCGTTCAGCTGATCCCGCGCCTCGACCAGGCTCGCGTCGAGGCGCTCGCGCTGATGCGCGGCGTCGCCCTGCTTGTCGGCGGGCAGGTCGCGGGCGCGCTCGGGGTAGTCGAAGCTCGGGGCGCGCATGACGTAGGCCGGGGCGATGGCAAGCCCCGGCGAGGCGGCAGTCGCCGGCAGCGCGCTATCCGGGGCGAACGGCTCGGGGGCGGCGCTCTCGTCGACGGCGCGAGTCGGGGTCGAGGGGGCCGCGCTCTCCGACAGCGGCCGCACGGACTCGCCGAGGCCCTGCTCGACGGCGGCGACCATCGCCGCCAGCGCCGCCTCGGCATCCCGCTGGCCGGCCTCGCCATGACCCGCATCGGCGGAGAAGACCAGCGTCTGACCGCGGCGGGCGCCGAGACCGATCAACTTGGTCAGACTCGCCGCCGACACGCTTTCGGCGTCGCCCTCGAGTAGCCTCACCCGCACGGGCAGCGCCTGTTCGCGGGCGCGCTGCACCAGTACCTTTGCCGGACGCGCGTGCAGGCCGTGGGCGTTGAGTAGCGTCACCCGGGCGGAGGCACTCGTGCTCGACTCACCGGAAAGCCGCGCCAGGACGCCCTCGGGGTCGCTGTCGACCAGCGCAGTGCCCTCGTTGCGGTCGAGCAGGTCGGCCACGCGGGCGAGCAGATCGCGATGTGCCTCGCCCTGAGCGGCGATACAGAAGACCCCGTTGACCGGTCCCCTGGGACCGCTGAAGGCGCGCTCCGGCGTCGCCAGCGACAGCGCCGGCTGCTTGACGCCCTGGGTCGCGCTCACCAGCCACAGCCCCTGACCCAGCGCCACCGGCTCCTGCTGATTGATGGCGGCCACAAAGTCGACGTCGACGCACTCCGCCTGACGCAGTCTCGCCGCCGCGGCAAGCGCCAGCTCGAAGCGGTCGCGGGCGGGAAAACCGAGGCACAGCGTATCGGCATCGAGCCGCGCCCGAACCGGCGTCTTGCTCAGCAGTGCGATCATCGCCTCGGCGCTCTCGGCACGGGGCAGCCGCTCGGCAAGACCGTCGTCGTCGAGCACCTGGGTCAGGCGGCGCAGCACGTCGAGGTGTTCGTCGCCGGCGGCGGCGATGGTCACCAGCAGATGGACGCGGTTGCCGTCGTGCCACTCGACGCCCTCGGGGAACTGCAGCAGGACCACGCCGGTGTGATGGATCAACTCACGGCTCTCGGGAGTGCCGTGCGGAATGGCGATGCCGCTGCCGAGGTAGGTCGAACCCTGCGCCTCGCGGGCGTGCAGCGCATCGCGATAGCTTGCGGTGACGAGTTCGGCGCGGGTCAGCGCCTCGGCGGCCTGATCGAGCGCCGCCTGCCAGCTCGAGGCGCGACAGTCGAGCGTCACGTTCTCCGGCTGGAGGGCGAGCTTGGCCTGGGGCGGGCGGTTGGACATGTCGATCTCTCCCATCGATCGTTTCCCTCGAGGGCACTCGCGTCGTTGGCGGACGGCGCGAAGGGTGAATCGGTACGCGATGATGATCGCAGCCTAGGCCAATCGTCGTAGGCTGAATCGTGTCACCTGAATGCGCGATATGCTCGTCGTTTCGCGGTGCCGTGACAAGCTAGACCTTCGATGCAGCGCCAGTCTGGAACGGCATCGCTGTCGCTTGGGCTGTCCCGACCCGCGGCGACAGGGTATGGTCACGCCGTTTTCAGCGCCGGAGATTGTGGATGACACTAGCCGACATCGCCCGCCTCGCCGGCGTCTCGCGCACCACGGCGAGCTACGTGCTCAACGGCCAGGCGCGGGCGCGGCGAATCAGCGAGGCGACGGTCGCCCGGGTGCTGGAGGTGGCGCGCGCCCACGACTATCGCATCGACGCTCAGGCGGCGGCACTGCGCGGCGGCGAGAGCCGCACGCTGGGGCTGATCGTGCCGGATCTCGAGAACGGCAGCTACGCGCGGCTGGCCAAGCGGCTCGAGCACGGCGCCCGCTGCCAGGGCTATCAGCTCTGGATCGCCGGCTCCGATGACGACCCCGCCACCGAGCGCAAAGTGGCACTGTCGCTGCGCGCCCAGCGCTGCGATGCGCTGATCGTTGCCAGCAGCCTGCCCGCCGACGACACCTTCTACGCCGACCTGCTCGGCGAGGGCGTGCCGGTGATCGCCGTCGACCGCCCGCTCGACCCGGCACGCTTCGTCAGCGTGGTGACCAACGGCCGCGCCGCCGGCGAGGCGCTGACCCGCTCGGTCATGGGCACGCCCGACGAGCGCCTGGTGTGGTTCGACGCCGTGCCGACGCTTTCGATCAGCGCCGAGCGCCGCCGGGGCTTTCTCGACGCCTGCGGTGAGCGCTCGCGGCATCGCTGCCTGAGCGGCGAGCGCTATGAGCGAGAAGCCGGGGCGGCACTGATGCGCACGCTGATCGACGAAGAGGGTCTGCCGAACGCGGTGGTCACCGCCTCCTATACGCTGATGGAGGGACTGCTCGATGCGCTGCTCGAGCGCGGCCCGCTGCCCGAGGCGCTCAGGCTCGCCACCTTCGGCGACGATCGGCTGCTCGATTTCCTGCCGTGCCGGGTGAACTCGCTGCCCCAGGACCACGACCGAGTGGCCGAGCGCTCGCTGGCACTGGCGCTGGCCGCGGTTCGCGGCGACTACCGCCCGGGTCTCGAAGTGATCGAGCGTCGTCTCAAGCGCCGGCGCTGAGCACCGGGCGGCCCATCAGCGGCGTTGGTGGCATCGGCTCAGAGACCGTCGAGTATCTCCAGGGTGTCACCCACGGCGATCTCGCCGCCGTTCTCCGCCACCAGGTTCTGGCCGAAATAGACCTTGCCGCCCTCCCCTCGACGATACCCGGCCAGCGTCTTCAGCGGCTCCTTGTCACGGCGCTTCTCGCCGCGAGCCGGGTCCACCGTGACCATCGCGCAGCGCGCACACGGCGCATCGACGCGCAGCGTCACCTCGCCGATCCGCACGCGCTTCCAGGTGTCTTCCGCGTAGGCGTCGACGCCGTCCACGACCAGATTGGGCCGGAACTGCGCCATCACGTGGCTGCCGTCGGTGCGGCGGTTGAGGTCGTCGAGGGACTCCTGCGAGATCAGCAGTAGCGGAAAGCCGTCGGCGAAATTCACTCGCACGCCGAGGGCCTCGCGGTAGCGCGGCGAACGCTCGCCCAGCCACAGCAGCCGCGCCGGCTCGTCGAGCGCCTCGCTGAGCCAGATATCCACCGACGGATGCGTCGCCCGGGCGGTAAAGCCGTCGTCCCACACCCGGGTGGCGAGCGTCTCGTCGACGAACTCCTCACAGGAGACGTCGAACGGCGCCCGAGTGTCGTGGGTCAGGGTCAGACGTCGGCCGTCGAACTGGGCCCGGATGCGCTGCAGCTGCGGATGGGTCCGCGCGGTGAGGAAGGTGCCGTCCGGCTTGACGACCATGAAGCGTCGATCGAAGACGAGCCCCTCCTCTTCCACTCGTGCGCGTGCCAGCGAGTGGCCGGCGGTGGATTTGACGGGGTAGCGATGAATGGCGGTCAACGTAGGCACGGTCGGCTCCTGCAGCGTGACAAGCGAGAGATCGGAAACGGAAATGCGGGCCAGGCTCAGCGGCGCGTCCTGCGCTGATGCGCTTGCTTCGCCCGACAGTAGGTCTTGTCGTCGCGCACCGCATCCAGCGCCTTCTGGTAGCGCTGGGCGATCCGCGCCTTTTCGGCGTCGGCGTTGCGCGGTTCAATCGCCTCGCCGCGCTTGTCACGCTTGCGCCCGCCGGGGTAGCGGGCATAGCGCCGCGAGCGGGTGTACCCCATCTGCAGGTACTTGCGCGCCATGTCCATGCCGACGAAGTCGTCCTGCTCGCGGTAGTCGCGAAAGCGCGCCTCGATGGCCGTGATCGCCTCGGTGGCGTCCACCTCGTTGCGGATCGCCCACAGCGGCAGCAGCTCTTCCTTGTAGGGGTGGACGTGGAAGACGCCGCGCTCGCCGTGGCCGATGCGGTACGCCTCGGGATGCTCGCGGTAATCGATACTGCTGTCGGGAAAGGCCATGCCGATCTCCTGCAATGTATGAGTGTCCTGCCAAGCGACCGAGCACGAAAAAGCGGCCGCCTCGAGGGCGACCGCTGTCGTGATCCGCGCACGAAGCCTGATCGAGGGCCGGCCAACCCGGCCCGTCGATCACGCCGTGGCGGGTGTCGCTTCTTTCGGCGCTATCCGGCGGCGCCGACGCTGCAGTAGCACGATCAGGGCGAACAGGATCAGCCCCGGAATCCACATCAGCTCCTTGGGTAGCTGGCCCACCGGTAGCTGTACGGCGACGATCTCCTGGTCGAAGTCGAAGCCGAGTTCTTCGGCTTCGCTGCCGAAGTCGGTCATGTCGACCAGCGTCTTGCCATCCTCTTCCATCAGGTGCAGGCCGAGGCTGTCGAGACGCTCGGCGCCGGTGTCACCCTCGGTCGCCGGCACTTGAACGACGAAGCTCGTCGGCGCGCCGTAGGCATCCAGCCCGTCGATGCGCACGCGCAGATGCTCGTTGCCCTCGAGCTCACCCAGCGCCTGCTCGAACTGGGCCGGCGGCACCTCTTCGTACGGCGAGTCGATCCGGTCCATCCAGAAGCCGGGACGGAACAGGGTGAAGGCGACCAGCAGCAGCAGCACGCTCTCGTACCAGCGGCTTCTGACCAGCATGAAGCCCTGCGTCGCCGCCGCGAACACCAGCATCGCAAAGGTCGCCACCACGAAGATCAGGATGCCGTGCCAGAGATCGACGTTGATCAGCAGCAGATCGGTATTGAAGATGAACAGGAACGGCAGCGCCGCGGTGCGCAGGCTGTAGTAGAACGCTTGGAAGCCGGTACGGATCGGGTCCGCCCCGGAGATCGCTGCCGCGGCGAACGACGCCAGCCCCACCGGCGGTGTGACGTCGGCCATGATGCCGAAGTAGAACACGAACAGATGCACCGCGATCAGCGGCACGATCAGCCCCTGCTGCTCGCCCAGCTGCACGATGACCGGCGCCAGTAGCGCCGAGACCACGATGTAGTTGGCGGTGGTCGGCAGCCCCATGCCGAGAATCAGGCTGAGCACGCCGGTGAGCAGCAGCATCAGCAGCAGATTGCCCATCGACAGTAGCTCGACCAGATCCGCCAGCACCAGCCCCACACCGGTCTGCGCCACCGCACCCACGATGATCCCGGCGGTCGCCGTGGCGATACCGATGCCGATCATGTTGCGGGCGCCGTCGACCAGCCCCTCCCACAGATCGATGCCGCCGCGCTTGATGTCACCGACAAGCTCGCTCTTGCCGCGAAACAGCGCATCCAGCGGACGCTGGGTGAGAATGATGAAGATCATGAAGACGGTGGCCCAGAAGGCGGAGAGCCCCGGGGAGAGCCGTTCGACCATCAGGCACCAGACCAGCACCACCACCGGCAGCAGATAGTGGAGCCCCACCATCACCGTGGGCTTGGTACGCGGGAGCTGCGTGATCTCCTTCGAGGCATCGTCGTGCTCGAGCTCGGGATAGTTCGACCCGAGCTTCAATAGCCCGACATAGACGGCCGCCACTCCGACGGCGATCACCCAGGAAGCGGCATCACCGAGCGCCGGCTTCAGCCAGCCGATGCCGTAATAGACCGCCGCCGAGAGCGCCATCAGGCCGACCAGCCCGGTCAGGAACCCGAGAATCTTGGCAAGCCACGGGCGCACCGGATTGCCGCTCTCCAGCCCCTGCATGCCCGCCTTCATCGCTTCCAGATGGACGATGTAGAGAAGCGCGATGTAGGAGATCACCGCCGGTAGAAAGGCGTGCTTGATGACGTCGATATACGGAATGCCGACATACTCGACCATCAGGAAGGCCGCCGCGCCCATGACCGGCGGCATGATCTGGCCGTTGACCGACGAGGAGACCTCGATCGCCCCGGCCTTGGTCGAGCTGAAGCCGACGCGTTTCATCATCGGGATGGTGAACGTCCCGGTGGTCACCGTGTTGGCGATCGACGAGCCCGAGATCAGACCCGTCAGTCCGGAGGCGACCACCGCCGCCTTGGCCGGGCCGCCGCGGTAGTGCCCGAGCAGCGAGAAGGCGACCTTGATGAAGTAGTTGCCGGCGCCGGCCTTGTCGAGCAGCGCCCCAAACAGCACGAACAGAAAGACGAAGCTGGTCGAGACCCCCAGCGCGATGCCGAAGACACCCTGGGTGGTGAGCCACTGATGATTGACCAGCCCGGAGAAGCTCACCCCGCGGTGGGCGAGAATGCCCGGCATATAGGGCCCGGCCAGCGAATAGATCAGAAAGATCAGCGCGATGATCGTCAGCGGCGGGCCGAGCGAGCGCCGGCACGCCTCGAGCAGCAGGACGATGCCGATGACGCCGATGATCACGTCCTGCAGGATCGGCGCACCGGGCCGCTGCGCCAGCTGATCGTAGAAGAAGTAGAGATAGGAAGCGCAGAAGGCGCCTACTAGAGCCATCACCCAGTCGGTGTTCGGCATGCGCTCACGCGGCGAGCGTTTGAGCGCCGGATAGGCCATGAAAGCCAGGAACACGGCCAGCGAAAGATGGATCGAGCGCGCCTCGGTGGCGCTGAACACCCCGAAGCCGAAAAGGAACGGTAGCGGCGAGGCGATCCAGAGCTGGAACAGCGACCAGAGCGCGGCGACGCCGAGAAACAGGCGATTCGGAATGCCCGTCAGCTTGCGCCCACCGGTATCGGTGGCGGCGAGCTCGTCGAGCTTGGCCTGATCGGGGCCGGAAGTGTTGTCGGTCATGTGTCGATCCTGACGTGACAAACCGGGAATGAAGACGCATCGAATGCGACGCCTCTCCTGCGAGTCGGCCGGCGCCATGGGTCGCCGGGCCGATGCAAAGACGCGGTGGCCGGTTCACAGCCACCGCGCTCGCGGTACGGCGCCTCGGAAGGCGCCTTCAGGACAGCGGCGCGCCGACCTTGCAGCCGGCGCGGGCCGAATTACAGCCAGCCCTGCTCTTTGTAGTAGCGCTTGGCGCCTTCATGCAGCGGGGCGGAAAGGCCCTGGCTGATCATGTCTTCCGGCTCCAGGTTGCCGAAGGCCGGGTGCAGGCGCTTGAAGCGATCGAAGTTGTCGAACACGGCCTTGACCGTCTGATAGACGACTTCGTCATCGACGTCGGCGGAGGTCACGAAGGTCGCGCGCACGCCGAAGGTCTCGACGTCGTCCGGGTTGCCTTCGTACATGCCGCCGGGGATGGTGGCCATGCTGTAGTACGGATACTCGTCGACCAGACCTTTGACCGCATCGTCGTTGAGCGGCACCAGGTTGGCATCGACGGTCGTGGTCGCTTCCTGGATCGCGCCGTTGGGGTGACCCACGACGTAGGCCATGGCGTCGATGTTGTTGTCGGCAAGCGCCGAGGCCATTTCCGCCGCACCCAGCTCGGAGGCCAGCGAGAAGACGCTGGTATCCCAACCTTCGGCGTCCATCAGCACTTCCATGGTGGCGCGCTGGCCGGAGCCCGGGTTGCCGATGTTGACGCGCTTGCCCTGCAGATCCTCGAGGGATTCGATGTTGGAATCCTTGCGCGCCAGGATCGTCAGCGGCTCGCCGTGCACGGCGAACACCGAGCGCAGGTTCTCCATCGGCTGGTCGAACTGGGCTTCACCGTTGTAGGCGTTGTACTGAACGTCGGACTGGGCCACGCCCATGTTCAGCTCGCCGGACTTGATGCCGTTGATGTTGGCGACCGAGCCACCGGTGGAGGGCGCGTTGCAGCGAATGCCGAGCTCTTCGGCGCTGCGGTTGACCATGCGGCAGACGGACTGGCCGACGACGTAGTAGACGCCGGTCTGGCCGCCGGTGCCGATGGTGATGTACTGCGTTTCCTGCGCCGTGGCGGAGGCGGAAAAGGATGCTGCCCCCATGACGGCGGTAGAGAGGACCGCAGCGGTCAAAGCGTGGCGTTTCATGCGCTTACCTCGAAATTCCCATTTATTGTGTCGGCCGCCGAGCGACCCCGTTGAAGCGGGCTGGCGGCAGGCCATCGCGATCGCGACTGCCGCGCCGTGCAGGTTACCTTACGCAACACGGCTCCCATCGGATAGCGTAGCCTGACGCCGCGTCATCATATAGCGACTTCGGGTCCGGCAAAACTCCCCTTTGGGCGCGGTTTCGAGGCCGCCTGGCTCAGCGCTCGCCGAGCCAGGCCGAGAGGTCGATCCGATCGCCGACCGCCAGATCGTGCGCCTCGAAATAGCCCGCATTGACCTCGAGCGCGGCGCGAAACGGCTCGCCGGCGGGATAGACCGGGCACGCCTGGGCGTTTTGTGCCCGACACGGCGACATCGTCTTCAGCGCGCGAATTCGGCCGTCACCGCCGAGGAAGGCGATATCCAGCGGGATGCGCGTGCGATACATCCAGAACGCATTGGCACCGGCCTGCTCGCGGTCGTAGAGAAAGAGCATCCCCGCGTCCGCGGCCAGGGAGTCTCGCTCCATCAATCCGCGGGCGCGGCCCTGGGCCGTGTCGACCACTTCCACATCGAGCGTGTACGCCTGGGTGCCGTTGTCCAACGTCAGACGATGGCTCGCGCCGTCTTCGGCCGGGGCTGCACCGGCAGCCGTGGAGAGAGAAGCCGCGACGATGACGAAGGCAGCCAGGGCAGTGCGGCGAGGTGACGTGACACTCATGAGGGAATCGGCCTTTTCATCAAACCGCTTCGGGGCGGGTTCACGGATCGCACCGCGACGACGCGGGCGCGGGCGGTTCAAAATCCTCTTGCGATCGAATCGCACCCTGAGACAATGACGCCCCCTTCGCCTGGCGTCCACCGCGACGCGCCGTCACCGACCAGGAGTGTCGTCAGTGCCCCCCAAGGATCTCGCGATCGGCCTCGGCATCATCGTCATCTGGGCGTTCAACATCATCGTCATCAAGCTCGGCGTGGCGGATCTGCCGCCGCTGCTGGTGACGCTCTTGCGTTTCGCTCTGGTCGCGCTGCTGGTCGTCCCTTTTACCCGTATCACCCGGGTGCAGCTGCCGTGGATCCTGCTGCTGGCGGTGACCTTCGGCGGGCTCCACTTCCCGCTGCTCTTCCTGGGCCTTGCACACGCCGAGGCGGGTACCGGCGCGCTGCTGGTTCAGATGGGCACCCCCTTCGCGACGATACTGGCGGCGCTGTTTCTCGGCGAGCGGCTGAGCCCGCGGCGCATCACCGGGCTCGCGCTCGCCTTCGGCGGCGTGGTGATCCTCGCTGGCGGGCCGACGCTGCCGCCGCCCGCCTCTACCGCCCTGCTGCTCGCCAGCGCCTTCTTCTGGGCGGTCTCCACACTGCTGATCAAGTTCGCCCCGCCCATTGCGCCGCTGACCATGACCGGCTGGATCGCGCTGTTCGCCATCCCGCTGGTGGGGCTCGGCAGCGCGCTGTTCGAAAGCGGCCAGTGGGCGGCGATCCGCCACGCCGGCTGGGCCGGCTGGGGCGCCGTCTTCTATACCGCAGTGATGTCCTCCATCGCCGCCTACGGCCTCTGGTATCGCCTGCTGCAGAAACATCCGGTGAGCCGAGTGGTGCCGCTGACGCTGCTGATGCCGGTGTTCGCCGTACTCCTCGGGGTTTGGCTGCTCGACGACTCGCTAGGTATTCATAAGGTGCTCGGCGGGCTGACGGTGATCGTCGGCCTGGCGGTGATCAACATCCCGCTTCGTCGTCTTCGCCGGCCACGGCTGCGCTGAGCCGCCAAGGCGGGTTTCAGATCAGTCCATCGGCGTCATCCAAGGGCTCTGCCTCCCCCGCTCGCGGCGACGCCACGCTTCAACCGTTCGCTTCAGATTCCGTCGACCAAGAGTGACCGCCCATGAGCCCCGACACCCTGCGCATCGCCGAAATGACCCTCGACGACCACCCCGACTTCCTGGCGATGATGCGCCGCACGCCGGGCGTGGTGATTCGTAACGCCGACGGCTTCGACGCCACCGCGCGCTATCTCGACCGCAATCCGGGCATGAGCTTCGTCGCTCGCCACGCCGAGCACGACGGCATCGTCGGCTGCGCCATGGCGGGCCACGACGGCCGCCGCGGCTATCTGCAGCACGTGATGGTCGAGCCGGCGTTTCGCGGTTTGGGGATCGCCCGCGACCTCGTCAAGCGCTCCCTCGACGCCCTGCTCGCCGCGGGCATCGAGAAGGTGCACCTGGATACGCTGGCAGAGAACGCGGACGCCCACCGCTTCTGGGAGCATCTGGGCTGGGCGAATCGCAACGCCGAGATCGTCAAGTTCTCGCGGGTGCTGGTGGACGACCCCGAGGCGTGAACGTCTCCGAACGCTGGAACGCCGCGGCATTGGAGGCGGGTCACAGGATCGACCCGGCTATTCGGCGCGGATCGAACGCACGTTGGTGAGAATCGGGCTGTTGGTCGCCGGGTCGAGCAGTAGATCGCAGGTCACCCCGTAAAGGCGGCGAACCAGCTCGGGGGTGACCACCTCGCTCGGCGTGCCGGCGGCGATGATCCGGCCGTCGAGCATCGCCACGAGATGGTCGGCGTAGCGACAGGCGCTGACCAGATCGTGAACCACCATGGCGAGGGTCTTGCCCGCCGCGGCCAGCTCGCGGATCAGCTCGAACACCTCGAGCTGGTGGCCGAGATCCAGCGCCGAGGTGGGCTCGTCGAGCAGCAGCAGCGGCGTCTGCTGGGCGATTGCCATGGCGATCCAGGCGCGCTGACGCTGGCCGCCGGACATCGCGTCCAGCGGGCGGTCGGCGAGCGCATGCAGGTTGGCGGCGGTGAGCGCCTCGTCGACGATGCGGCGATCCTCGGCCGACCACTGACGCATCAGGCCCTGGTGCGGCTGACGCCCGAACTGGATCAGCTCGGCGACGGTAAGCCCCTCCGGCGCATGAGTCTCCTGGGGCAGCAGTGCAAGCTTGCGCGCCACCTCCCGCGCCGGCAGCCGCTGAATGTCGTCGCCGTCGAGCAGCACCGCGCCGGCGTCCGGCAGATGCAGTCGCGAAAGACTCGCCAGCAGCGTCGACTTGCCGCAGCCGTTGGGGCCGACGATCGCCGTCACCTTGCCCGCCGGCAGCGACAGCGACAGGTCATCGATCACCGGACGCCGACCGCGTCCTCGCCCGTAGCTTGCATGGAGCGATTGCGCCGCCAGCGGCGAGCCGGCGCCATCGGTGTGATCGGCGTGGGTATCCGCGGCGTCGAGGGGGGAAGCGGTGGCGTTCGAAGCGGGGGTCATGGGATCTCTCGTTGTATGCGAACCGACATCGTGATGATGCCGGTCAGTGGCGGAACCGCGCCGCCGGACGCAGCAGAATCCACAGCAAGAACGGCGCGCCGACGATGGCGGTGACGATACCTACCGGCACTTCGATCGGCGCGACCAGCAGCCGCCCCACCAGATCCGCACTCACCATCACCAGCGCCCCGGCCAGCGCCGCGCCGACGAGCGGCACGCCGCGTGACGACGAGAGCTGGCGCGCGATTTCCGGGCCGATCAAGGCGACCATGCCGACCGGGCCGGCGACAGCGACGGCCAGCCCCGTCAGCGCGATCGACACCCCGAGCGCCGCGTAGCGGCTGCGTTTCACCCGTACGCCGAGGCCCGTCGCGACCGAATCGGCAAAGCGCAGACAGGCCAGGTCGCGCTTGAGCCAGAGCGCGGCGACAAGGCCGAGCGCGAGGCCGATCTCGAGCCAGACGAGGGAGGCGCCATCGCGAGCGTTGAGGCTGCCCACCGTCCACGGGTAGGCCGCGTTGGCGGCATCGATCGCCACGCGGGCGAGCAGCAGCTGCGTCAGCGCGCCGAAGATCGCTCCCACCCCGATACCCGCGACCAGAAAGCGATAGCCGCGGGTACCGATGTCGCTCGCCAGCGCAAAGGTGATCACCGTCGCTGTCACTGCCCCCGCCAGCGCCATCGGCGGCGGCGCAAGCCCCACCCCGACACCCAGCACCGAGGCCACCGCGAACGCCGTGGCGCCGTTGTCGATACCGATGATGCCGGGCGTGGCCAGGCGGTTGCGCGCCAGCGTCTGCATCAGACAGCCGGCGAGCGCGAACGCCGCGCCGGTCGCCAAACCCGCGATGAGCCGACTGAGGCGCAGCTCGCGGACCACGAAGACATTCATCGGGTCGCCGAGCCCGGCGAGGCCCTGCAGCGCGGCGAGTGGCGACAGCGGTAGGCTGCCGGCGCAGAGCGACGCGATCGCGGCCAGCGCCAGCGCGACGACCAGGCCGAGGTTGGCAGCGGTTCCGCGCCGGTCGAACAGCACGCTGCCGCGACGGTCGCGAACGCGCCATGTCAGTTGCCAGGTGCCGGCCGGCGGTCTGGCCGCGGGAGACGGCGAATCGCAGGGGGATGCCGTCATCGACACCGTCGAAGTCGTCATCGTGGTCGCCGCGCCGACGGACGGCGGCGGCGCGCTGGCGCAGGAGAGCGAGCGGGACGTCATAGCGCGGGCATCCGGTGAGCACGCACCACGGCCACCAGTACCGGTGCGCCGATCAGCGCGGTGACGACCCCCAGCGGCATCTCCGAGGGGGCGACCAGCCGCCGCGAGACGATGTCCGCCGCGAGTACGAGAATCGGTCCCAGTATCAGCGAGAGCCAGAGCGTGCGGCGCACGTCCGGACCTGCCAGCGCCCGGGCAGCAAAGGGCACTACCAGGCCGACGAAGGCGATGGGACCGGCCACTGCGGTCGCCGCGCCCACCAGCAGCGCGGCGGCAACCACCGTCAGCAATCGCGTCCAGCGCGGCCGGTGACCGAGCCCCACCGCGACCCGCTCGCCCAGCGCCAGCGCGGCCAGCGGGCGGGCGACGGCGATCACCAGCGCCAGCGCCACGACCAGGCTCGGCAGGATCGCCCCCAGGTCGTCGAGACGTCGGCCGGCGAGGCTGCCGACGATCCAGAAGCGAATGTCGTCGGCACTGCGCTGGTCGATCAGCAGGATCATCGAGGTGAGCGCGCCGAGCAGCCCGGAGAGGATCGCCCCCGCGAGCACCAGCCTCACCGGATCGTTACCCACGCCGTTGACTCGCGCCACCGCGAGCACGAAGAGACACCCGGCGAGCGCGCCGATCTGCGCCACCGATACCCGCAGCGTCGCCGCATCGGCGCCCAGCACCAGGGCGACGGCCACTGCCAGCGCACTACCGGCACTGACCCCGAGCAGGCCCGGCTCCGCCAGCGGGTTGCGCGCCACCGCCTGGATCAGGGCCCCGGCGAGGCCCAGCGCCGCCCCCACCGCCACCCCGATCAGGGTTCGCGGCAGGCGCAGCGACTCGACCACGAAACGGGCATCCGCCGTGCCGTCGCCGCGGATCGCCGCCCACGCCTCGGCGGGGCCGACCTCGCCGGCCCCCAACAGCAGGCTCGCCAGGCAGACCAGCGCAAGGCCGGTCAGCAGGGCGAGCAGCAGCGTGGCGAGCGGCGCTCTCGCCTTGGGCTGTAATTCGATCGCGCTTGTCGTCATGAGTCGTGTCGGTGGCGTTGTTCACGCGCGTCTTCGTCACCCTGACGAGTAGGACGCGTCTATCGATTCATTGCATCGCGATCCAGGACGGCCTCGATGTCATCGAGAATGCGCTCGGCGGCGATCGGCCCCGACGCGCTGGTCCAGAGCTGGCCGTCGACCGGCACGACGTGGTCGTTGTGTACCACCTCCAGGCGCGCGAAGGCCGGCGTCTGCCGGGCCGAGTCGAGCGCTGCCTGACCGTCGGCATTCAGGGTGGCCAGAAAGAGCCAGTCACTGTCGATGCGCGAGAGATTCTCCAGGCTGAGCGGGTCGCTGTGCGGTCGGCCGGCCTTGACCACGCCGCCGTCGTCGACCTCGAAGCCGGTGGCGGCGAGCAGCCCGCTGGAGAAGATCCGCGAGGACATCACCAGCGGCCCCTGAGGCATCCAGCGGGCCAGCGTAGCGCTCGTCCGCGTAGCGCTCGTCCGCGTGGTGCTCGTCCGCGTGCCGCTCGATGGCGAGGTGCTCGGCGTCGCTGCGCCAGTGTCGCCGTCGCGCTGACGCGCGGCAAGAGATTGAGAACGATTTTCAATCGCCGTCAGCGCTTCGTCAATCGCCGCGCGGCGATCCAGCGCATCGCCGAACAGACGCGCTTCCTCCTTCCAGGCCTCCGGCGAAAAGCCCTCGCTCGGGGGCACGATGGTGGGCGCGACGCGGGACAGCAACGCGTACTGTTCGCGCGGCAGTCGCGACGAGGCGAGGATCAGGTCGGGGCGCTGAGCGACGACGGCTTCCATGTTGGTCTCGCGGGCGGTGCCGACGATACTGATGCCGTCGGCGGCATCGCCGAGATAGTCGGCAACGCCGTCACCGCCGCGAGTGGCGACCGCCCCTAGCGGTTTCACGCCAGCGGTGAGCGAGGCGTCGAGCGCGCCCTCGTAGAGCGTGACCACCCGCTCTGGCTGGCCGTCGATCTCGACGTCGCCAAACGCGGTCTCGAGGGTGCGCGCCTGCGCAAGTGACGTGCCCAGTGCGCAGGTCACCGCGGCGGCCAGCGCGAGGCGCCGGCCTGAGAAGATTGTCTCGATCATGCGTACCTCATGTTGTGTATGCGAATAGCCTCGTAGCGGCGCGTCGCCGCTGCTCACGGTCAACGATCAGAACTCCAGATTGACGCCGACCCAGTAACGACGCCCGTCCTCGACCAGACCGTAGTCGTCGTAGTCAACGTCCTTGTCGAAGAGGTTGTAGACGCCGAAGAGGAAATCGGCCTGCGAGGCGATCGCCCAGGCACCGCCGGCGTCGAGGAAGGTGTACGACGGCGCCTGCAGCGAACTCGCCGAACGCCCGCCGGTAGGTTGGCTCTCCTCGCCGCGGAAGGTAACGCGTGACCAGGCGCTCAGTCGCCCGGCCGGCGCCCAGTCGAGCGTTGCGTTCGCCTGATGCTTGGGCAGCTTGGTCAGCGGCTTGCCCTCGTACTCGCCGGACTTCTGTTCGGAGTCGGTGTAGGTGTAGCTCGAAGAGAGCGAGAGCGTCTCGGTCAGCGGCGAGGAGAGCGAAAGCTCCACGCCTTGGGTGACCGCCTCATCGACGTTGATGCGATAGGTCGGGTCGGCCTCGAACTGGTTGGGGCCGTCGGTACAGACGTCGCTGGGGCAGCCGACGCGGGTGATCTTGTCGTCGAAATCGTTGTGGAAGATCGTCGCCCCCGCCGTCAGGCCGCTCGGCGCGGTATAGATCACGCCGAGTTCCTGGTTGAGCGAGGTCTCCGGCTCCAGGTCCGGGTTGCCGTAGATATTGCCACCGCGGCTCACCTGCCCCCAGCCCGGCGTGATCTCGCGCAGACTCGGCGAGCGGTAGCCGGAAGAGACGCCACCCTTTATCGTCCAGCGCGAGGCAGGATTCCACACGCCGTAGAGACGTGGGCTCACGTGGCTGCCGAAGTTCTCGTTGTCATCCACGCGTAGCCCGCCGGTCAGCGAGAAATCGGTGGTCAGGAACCACTCGCTCTCCACGAACAGCGCCCACTGGTAAGCGTCGATCTTCGAAATATTGGTCGGCAGCTGGTTACTGGTACTGTCCTCCAGCGCTTCCTTCTCGTAGGTCGCGCCAACGGTCAGGATGTTGGAGGCGAACGGCATCGTCAGCCGCGTATCCGCCACGGTATTGCTGATCTCCATGTCGCGGGAGTCGTTACGGGCGTTCTCGCGCTGGACGTAGGAGTCGCTGGTGCCGATGTCCCCGTGGCCGGTGTGTGTCACCGCGAAGTGCTCGCGGGTGAAATCGTCGTCGGTGGCGTCGCACGGGCCGCGACAGCCGGTGGGAGAGACCGATTTGCCCAGCGTACTGCTCCGGTTCTGTTCGGTGCGCCCGGCCTCGAAGGTGAAGTCGTGATTCTCGTCCGGCGTCAGCGCCAGTCGCGCGGTGGCGTTCTTGAGATCGCGCTCTTCATAACCGTTGGCGAATTCGTCCTCTTCGCGCGTGCTGTAGCGTCCGCTCACCTGCAGGCCGAGGAGATCCTCTTTCAGCGGGCCGGCGACGTAGAACTGAGTCTGCTGCTCGTTGCCCGAATCGCTGTCTTCCTGAATCGTGGCGTCGACCTGAACGTTGCCGTGCCAGTCGCCGGTGACCTTGCGCGTAATGACGTTGATCACCCCACCGATGGCATCCGAGCCATAGAGCGTCGACATCGGCCCGCGAATCACCTCGATGCGCTCGATCGCCTGCAGCGGCGGCAGCCAGTCCTGCTCGAAGCCAGCGCTACCGTTGGGCCGCGTTTCGCGGGTCGACTGGCGCCGCCCGTCGACGAGAATCAGCGTGTACTCCGCGGGCATGCCGCGAATGCTGATATCGGCCCCGTTGTCACCCGCCCCGCCGCCGGTGACGATGACGCCCGGCACGGTGCGCAGCGCATCGGTCACGTCGCGATACTTGTGACCTTCGAGCTCCTCTCGCGTGAGAACGCTGATCGAGGCCGGTGCATCGACCACCTGCTGGGCGTAACCGGCGGCGGTGACGACCATCGTTTCCGCGGTGGTCGACGTCTCCGCCAGTGCCGGTTGAAAGACAGCGAGCGACAGGGCGCCTGCAGCGGCAAAAGAGGCTTTCGGGGTCATTCGGGGTTCCCTTGACTGGCCCGGGCGCGTCACGTTGGCGCGCACCCTTTTTGGAAAAAATAATACGAATATTTATCATTTAGATTCTTCCATAGATTTGCGCTAAAGTGCCGTGACAGTGTGTTGCAGCAAATGCAACGGTAAGACGTAGAGAGACCGATGAACTCCCCTGCCTTCGATCACGCAACGCTCGCCGCCTTCGTCGACGTGATGAATTCCGGCAGCCTCACCCTGAGTGGACGGCGGCTGGGCATCACCAAGTCGACGTTGAGCCGGCGGCTGTCGCAGCTCGAGACCCAGCTCGGGCAGCCGGTCCTGCGACGCCAGGGCAATCGCCTGCTCCCCACCGAGGCGGGCCTTCTGTTCGTCGAGTACGCTCGCGACATGCTGCGTCTCGCCGAGCAGAGCAGTCTGGCGCTCGACGACCTGCGCGAGGCGGTGAGCGGCGAGGTCGTGGTCAAGGTGCATCCCGTGCTCTCCCGGGGCTGGATGGCCACCCAGGCGAGGGCCTTTCTCGACCAGCATCCGCAGACGAGCGTCTCGCTTCGCCTGTTGCAGGCGGCCCCCGCGGGGCCGGACGCGCAGGCCGTGCACGTCTGGCTCGGCGAGCTCAGTGCCTGCGGACTGCGTCAGGAGTCGCTGGGCGCGCTTGCCCGCGGCGTCTATGCCCACCCGGACTACCTGCGTCGCTACGGTATGCCGGCCCACCCCAGCGAGATCGCCGAGCACACCTGGGTCGATCTGCTCGGCGATACCGACGCTGGCGTGACGCTTTTGCATACGGTTCACGGCGAGTACCACACGGCGCTCGGACGCTCCCGGCTTCGGGTCGATCAGCACACGATTCACGCCGATGCCATCGCCAACGGCCAGGGCCTCGGCCTGATGCCGCACTGGATGGCGGAGCAGCGCCTGAAACATCATCCCGGTACGCTGATGCCGGTGCTCCAGCCGTGGCACGCCGCCCCGCTACCGGTCACGCTGCTCTATCCGCATGGTCACCTGCCGGGAAGACTCCGGGCGATGATCGAGCAGCTGCGTGCCGGCACGCCCGCCGCCTGGCAGCGGGTGAAAGACGCCTCGACGCCCGAGACCCCGCACTAGACCCGCGCCACTCGGTTCGCGGCCCGACGCTTTCGAAGCGTGTCGTCACGGCCTAATAAAACCTCGCCCGGTGATCGCCTTTCGCCACGGGTAGCGACTAGACTTCGGAGCGAACGCCCCGCTGGCACGCCGAGCCCGACGGGGCGTCTTCTGACACGCAAATACTGAGCGTGCTAATATTCGCCGCCCGCTTCGACGGCCGAATCATTCAGGGACACCATGGGTCTTCAGGAAATCGCCATTGGCGGCATCTTCATCAGCCCGCTTCTGCTCTATGCGCTATTCGGTTTCGTGGCGACGATCGTCACGCGCACGCTGCTGCACTGGCTCGCCGGTCAGCGGGCGCTCTGGTACGAGGCCTGGGTCGATGTCTCCCTGTTCGTCATCTTCACCGCCGGCATCACCTTCGTGTTGACCGTTCTGTTAGAGAGCTCCTGATGCGCAATTCGCTTCGTATTCTATTGACGCTGGTCGTCGTGGCGATCGCCGTACTGGCCGGCCTCTGGCTCTGGAACTACTACCTCTATCAGCCCTGGACCCGCGATGCGCGCGTCAATGCCGAGGTGGTCACCATCGCGCCCGACGTCTCGGGCTGGGCGCGCGAGGTCAACGTCCGCGACACCGACTTCATCGAAAAGGGCGATACGCTGTTCGAGATCGACCCCGCCCGCTATCAGGCAGCGCTCAACCGCGCCGAAGCGACGGTCGCCAATAACCGGGCGACCCTGGATCTGCGCCGGGCCGAAGAGCGCCGACGCAATAGCCTGAGCGATCGTTCCATCAGCACCGAGGATCGCCAGATCGCGCAGATCAATACGCGCATCGCCCAGGCCAATCTCGAGCAGGCCCAGGCCGACCTCGAGAGCGCCCAGCTCGATCTCTCGCGGACCCAGGTGGTCGCGCCGGTGAGCGGCTCCGTGCTCAATCTACAGCTGGCGGCGGGCAACTTCGTCAATCGGGGCACGCCGGTCATGGCGCTGGTGCAGTCGGATTCGTACTACGTGATCGGCTACTTCGAGGAGACCAAGCTGGCCTCGATCGACGTGGGCGACCCGGCCGAGGTGATCCTGATGAACGGCGACCAGCACCTCGACGGCCACGTAGCGGGGATCGGGCGCGGCATCGCCGATACCAACACCAGTCTCAACAACCGACTGCTGCCGCAGGTGCAGCCGACGTTCAACTGGGTACGGCTGGCGCAGCGCATTCCGGTGCGCATCACTCTCGACCACCGGCCCGACGACGTTCTGCTGAGTGCGGGCATGACGGCGACGGTCCGGGTGCATCCCGATGCCGACGACGACGATGAGACGACTCGCCCGGCGGTACCTGCCAATACGGCCACGCCCGGGGGCTTTAAAGAGGATCGTCGGCCGTCACCCGAGGCGCAGTCGCAGACGCAGACGCCGCTGCCGGATGCGATACCCACGGAACGCGCCACCGATGCGCCCTCGAGCTGAGCGACATGCCACCGCTCGTCCGAACCTATTTGATGCCCGATGCCACGGCGGTCAAGTTCGCGATCAAGACGACGCTCGCGATGATGGTCGCGCTCTATCTGGCACTCTGGTTCAACCTCGACCGACCCTACTGGGCGCTGATCTCGGCGGCGTTTCTGCAGATACGCCCGATGAGCGGCATGGTGATCGAGAAAGGCGTGTGCCAGATCGGGGGCACGCTGATCGGCGCGCTGGCAGGCATCGTCATCATGGCGTTGTTCGCCCAGGCTCGGGTTCCCGCCATCAGCACGCTGGTGATCTGGGTGATGTTCTGCACCTACGTGGGCTCGCTCTGGCGTAACAACTACACCTACGGCTGCATCATGGCCGCGGTGACGGCGATGCTGATCGTGGTGATCTCCAACGGCAGCTCCCCCGCCGGCATCTTCGATATCGCCGTGGCGCGACTCTCCGAGCTCGGCCTGGGGGCGATCTGCGCGACGCTGGTGAGTTCGCTGCTGTGGCCCACCCGAGTCGGCCAACACCTCTCCACCCAGGCCGACAGCGTCATCAATCAGGCATTCGAGAACGCCGCGCTCAGGCTCGAGGCAAGCGACGACATCGCGGCCATGCAGCAGGCGCTGCGCGGCAGCCTGGGGCCACTCACTACGCTCGAGACCGACAGTCAGGCCGCGCGATTCGAAGGCCCGGCAGGTCCCGGCCGAGTGCGTGCCACGCATGTGCTCACCCGACGGACGCTGCGCTTTCTCGCCAATCTGCAGGCATTGCACCAGCTGATGCACGATCATGCCGATCGTCTTCACCCGAGCAGCCTGGATCTCTCGCGCCGAGTCGCCGAGGGATTTCGCGAAGCAGAGCACGTCGAGGGCGTCCCCAAGGCCCGACGCGAGCTCCAGGACCTGCGCCGCCTGGTCCAGGAGAACAAGGAAGAGGATCTCGCTCCCCTCGACCAGCGGGTGCGAATCGGTCTGCGCGAGACGATCGGCAACGCCATGGTGATGCTCGATGCGCGCGAAGCGATCGCCTCACCGAGCAGCCACAACCTGCGTTCGAGCTCGCTCGCCTGGCATCGTGACCACCTCGCTGCCGGCATCAATGCGGTGCGCGCGGGACTCGTGCTGTCGGCGCTCGCGACCTTCTGGATCCTCACCGCCTGGAACAGCGCGATGGTCGCCATGCTGCTGGGAACGCTCTTCTCGGCGTTCTTTGCCAGCCGCGACAATCCGATCGGCATCACCATGATGTTCTACAAGGGCATGCTCGCGGCGATTCCCAGCGCCTTCCTGTTCGGTCACGTGCTGCTCTCTCAGGCGACGGGCTTTCCCATGCTGGCCATGATCTTCGGCACCCCGCTCTTTCTCGGACTGCTGGGCGCGACCAACCCGGCCACCATGGGCTACTGCCTGGGATTCGCGATCTTCAACATCCTGCTGACCATGCCGAGCAACAACATGGACTTCGGCCTCGACAGCTTCGCCAACCGCGCCGTCGCCGTCGTGATCGGCCTGAGCTGCGTGGCGATGGGCTTTCGCCTGCTGCCGGGCTTGGGGGCCAGGCTTCGCCGGCGACGCCTGATCAACGCCATCTCCCGCGACATCCAGCATCTGCGCCGCGGCTCGATCGGCGACGCCGAGACCCGTTTCAGCGGGCACATGGCCGATCGCATGCTGCACCTCGCCCAGCACGACGACATGCTGCCCGACGATCAACGCCATCTCTTCATTCTCGGTTTGACGGGGCTGGACGTCGGCGCGGCGACGCTGCGACTGCGCACCCGGCTCGACGATGCGCCGCATCCGGTGATTCGTCGCGCGCATCATCAGCTGCTGCGCGCCCTCGCCAACGGCTTCGAAGCGAGTGCCAACGGCCGTCAGCCGCAGGGCATTCAGGAGGCCGGACAGCGACTCGACGCCGCCATCGCCGAACACGGCAACGTCCCCGCGGACCGGCGCGTCCTGCTCGAAGGGCTGGTCGAGCGCCTCGAACTCGCCCTCGAACGGCTCGCTCGCATCATGGCCGAGCGCCCGCCGATCAAGTCCGAATCCCGCGATCCGGCGAGGGCCTGACGCCACGGCGCGACGAGTCCTCTTTCAAAACGACGACTCTCCTTTCAGAAACCACGATTCCCCTTCCAGAAACGACGATAGCCCTTCCAGAAACGACGATGCCCCGCCGACCGAAGTCGACGGGGCATGCTTTCAGCTCGGCAAGGCCGGGCTCGGAAGAGCGGCCTTAGAAGGTCAGACCGAAGTTGGACTGAAAGCTGGTGTGCCAGCCATCGTCGACCGGCGAACCGAAGTAGTTCAAACCGTTCTTGTTGGTGATCACGTCGAACCAGGCATAGTAGCGTCCGGCCGTCACTTTCACGCCCAGGTCGTTGAGCATGGGGTCGTCCATGTCGCCGTAGCCGCCATTGACCGCCGAGTAGTCTTCACGCGGGTCGATATAGCTGAAATCGTTGAAGAAATAGAGGTTCTCCAGCGCGCCCCACTCCACGTCCATGCTGTAACCGACGCTCGCGGTGTAGACCTCGGCTTCCGCCGGGATGAGGTAGTTGAAACCGAAAGCCCCGATCTGGATGACGTCATCGGAGATGCCGGAGGTGGCCTCGCTCGGGTTCTCGGCGTTGTACTCGTAGTGCGTCGCCTGCAGCAGCGTCTGCCAGTTGCCGTAGTTGCCGTTCAGCCCCAGCGCGACCTGCCAGTTGTCGCCGCTTTCGTGGGTGTTTTCATTGTAGAGCTGCCCGCCCTTGGCCGAGGCGTTGAGCTCGGTGGTGTAGTCGCTGCCGGCATTGAAGGTATAGGCGACGCGGCCGGCGACCTGGTTCTCTTCCGAGTTGCCCTGGGCGCTATTGCCCACCGCGTTGGCACCGTAGTGCTCGTTGCCTTCGCCGAGCTGGTCGCTCTTGAAGAACGCAAGGCTGGTGTCCCAGGCGCCCTGGCTGTGGTCCCACTTGAGCCCCACGTTCTGGTTGTCGTTGAAACCGCCCAGATAGGCGAGCGTGCCGTACCAGCCGAGGTAGCCATAGTCCATGTTGCCGAACGGCAGCTGCACCAGACCCAGCTTGACCTGGTCGTTGTCGCCGAAGCTGTAGCCGGCCCAGCCGTGCTGCAGGAAGCGGTAGCCGTCGTAGAAGCGATACTGGAAGGAGTAGGTCAGCGGGCCTTCTCCGCCCTCCATGCCCAGGATGAACTTGCCGAAGTCGATGTCTCCCGCCTTGTCCTTGTCCGACTCGTTCCAGTCGTTGAAGACGTAGCCGTATTCGAGCGCGCCGGTGAAGCGCGGCGCATCGAGCTCGTCGAGCATCGAGCGGTTCTCTTCGACCATCTGGCGCGTCTTGGGACTGGCCTCCTGCTGTCCCGACGCTCCCTGCTGTGTCGATGCCTGCTGGGCGGACGTCTGCTGGGCGGACGTCTGCTGGGCTGACTCCTGATCGTTGAGCCTCTGCTGCAGGCGCTCGACTTCGGCCTGGAGCGCGTCGAGACGCTGCTGAACGTCCGCATCGCTCTGGGCGAGTGCCGGCGATGCGCACGCCATCATGCCCACGGAGAGCCCGAGGGTCTTGAAGGTACGTGAAGTCACGTGGCTGTTCCCTTGTCATTGTGTTCTCGATACTGACGGTCGTTGCCGCCATCGGTCGCCCCGATGTTCCGAAGCGCCGGAAACGGTAACAAAGGGGTCACGCAACTTAAACCGACGCCACAGCGCCGATGTGCCGGGGGCTCGCCTCGCCAAGCCGCCGATCCGCCCCCTCATCGTGTGCCTCGCGGGGCGTGGTTGGCGGCATCGTAGCGACCCAACGGGATGCCCGACATCGCGATGACGCGGGCTGAATTCATCGATCGTTTGCTCTATCCTGACATCGTGCAACTATGACAATTTGTCGCACGCGGCACGGATCGCATCACTCGCGAGAAGTGAGCCACAGGGAATGCAAGGGAGAGAACAGTGAATCAATCCACGTCGACCCGGGGTTCTGGCGGCATATTCGCCAGAATCGTGGGTGTCATCGTCGCGCTCGTCGGCCTCGCGTTAGGCGCAGGCGGGCTCTATCTCGCCACACTGGGCGGGTCCTGGTACTACTTGATCGCCGGCGTCGTCATGCTGGTTTCCGGCCTTCTCATGGTCGGCGGTCGCATCGCCGGTGCCTGGCTCTACGCCCTGGTCTTCATCGGCACATTCCTCTGGGCCGCCTGGGAATCGGGGCTCAACTACTGGCGCTGGATTCCACGGCTCGACGTCGTCCTGATCCTGGCGATTCTCGTCGCGCTAGCCCTGCCCAGCTTCAAGAGCGGCCCCGGCCGCAAGACCGGCTTTTCGCTCGCCGGCGTGCTGTTTCTGGGGCTGGTGATTGCAGGTGCCCTCGCGTTCCTGCCCGGCCGCGGCTATCAGCAAAACGCCGACGTCCCGGAGATGGCGAGCGCCTCCCTTGCGACCGACGTGGGCGACGCACAGCCCGCCGACACGCCGGCAGACGGCGACTGGGCGGCCTACGGGCGCGACTCCGCGGCGACGCGCTACTCGCCGCTGGATCAGATCAACCCCGACAACGTCGGCGATCTCGAAGTGGCCTGGCAGTATCGCACCGGCGACCTGCTCGACCACCGCTGGGGCGCCGAGACCACGCCGTTGAAGATCGGCGACGACGTTTTCCTGTGCACCTCGCGCAACATCCTGATCTCCCTCGATGCCGCCAGCGGCGAAGAGAACTGGCGCTACGATCCGGTCGTCTCCGAAGACGCCATTCCCTACACGGCAGCGTGCCGTGGCGTGACCTATTACGAAATGCCGGATGACGCCGAGGGCGGCAACGATCAGTCGGCCGCGGACACCGGCGAAGGCGTCGATCTCGCCCGCGACGATCAGGACGATGCGGCGAACGATGCCAACGACGACGCCCCCGCCGCGCCGGCCGTCGCCAGCAACGACGCCCAGGCGTGCCGCACGCGCATCATCTCCGGCACCCTCGACGGCCGTCTGATTCAGGTCGATGCCGCGACCGGCGAGCCCTGCCGCGATTTCGGCGACAACGGCCAGGTCGACATCAAGCGCAACATGGGTGAGACGCCGGAAGGCTACGTCTCGATCAACTCCGCGCCGGTCGTGGTCAACGACGTCATCGTCACCGGCCACCAGGTGCTCGACGGTCAGCGCCGCTATCCGCCCTCCGGTGTCATTCAGGCGTATGACGCGGTCACCGGCGAACAGGTCTGGGCGTGGGATGCTGCCCGTCCGGATCGCAGCGAACCGCTCTCCGGCGACGAGACCTACGTCCGCGGCTCGCCCAACATGTGGACGACTGCCGTCGGCGACAGCCAGCTCGGCATGGTCTACCTGCCGATGGCCAACAGCGCCGCCGACTACTGGAGCAGCTCGCGAACCGAAGAAGAGAACGAGTGGGCGAGTTCGCTGGTCGCGATCGACGTCGAAACCGGCCTGCCGGTCTGGCACTTTCAGACCGCTCACAAGGACGTCTGGGACTACGACCCGGGTTCGCAGCCGAGCCTGATCGACTTCCCCACCGGCGACGGCGACGTGCCGGCGCTGATCATGCCGACCAAGCAGGGTGAGATCTACGTCTTCAACCGCGAGACCGGCGAACTGCTCGGCGGCGGTGCCGAAGAGCGTCCGGTGCCGCAGGGCGGCGCAGAGCCGGAGCAGCGCAGCGAGACCCAGCCGTTCTCGCTCTACGCCACGCTTCGCCAGCCGGACATCACCGAGAAGGACATGTGGGGCATGTCGCCGTTCGATCAGCTCTTCTGCCGTATCCAGTATCGGCAGGCGAGCTGGGAAGGCATGTACACCCCGCCGACCGCCGAGCAGCCCTGGGTGCAGTACACCGGCTACAACGGCGGCTCCGACTGGGGCAGCGTGGCGATCGACCCGCAGCGCGGCGTCATCATCGCCAACTACAACGACATGCCCAACTACAACGAGTTCGTACCGCGCGACGTCGCCAACGAACGTGGCTGGGTGCCGCGTGAGGAAGCCGGTGAAGACAGCGGCGGCGCCGAAGGCGCAGGCGATCCGCAGGCGAACACGCCGTATGCGATCAACGTCAACGCCGGCTGGCGCGTCCCCTACACCGGCATGCTCTGCAAGCAGCCGCCGTACGGTCACATCCGCGCCATCGAACTCGCCAGCGGCGATACGCTGTGGGACCGCCCGCTGGGCACGGCCCGCGCCAACGGTCCGTGGGGCATCCGTTCGGGTCTGCCGATCGATATCGGCACGCCCAACAACGGCGGCTCCGTGGTCACCGCGGGCGGTCTGATCTTCATCGCTGCGGCGACCGACGATCTGATCCGCGCGATCGATATCGAGAGCGGCGAGACCGTCTGGCAGGCACCGCTGCCGGCCGGCGGTCAGGCCAACCCGATGGTGTACGAGGCCAACGGTCGCCAGTATCTGGTGATCGTCGCCACCGGCCACCACTTCATGGAGACGCCTACCGGCGACTACGTGATCGCCTACGCCCTGCCGGAGCAGGACGACGACTGATCACCCGCATTGGGTAACGCAAGACGACATCGCCCCGGNNCCGGGGCGATGTCGTTTCTGGGCGGGTGTCGAAAACGGCTCGGGGCCGGAGGCCGGCGCAGGGTGGAAAATCGCCCAGTGGCGAGCGCCGCCAGCGTCCGGGGTCAGTCGTCGCGGTCGATGGCAAACGCCGACCATGCCTGACGCGTCGGCATCACTTCCAGACGGTTGAAGTTGATGTGCGCCGGGAGCGTGGCGATGTAGAACATCTGCTCGGCGATGTCCTCGGCGGTGAGCGCGGTGGTGCCGCGATAGAGGGCGTCGGAGGCGCTCTGGTCGCCGCCGGTGCGTACCAGGGTGAACTCGGTTTCGGCGATGCCCGGGGCGAGATCGGTCACGCGTACGCCGGTACCCTGCAGATCGCAGCGCAGGTTGTAGCTGAACTGTTTGACGAAGGCCTTCGAGGCGCCGTAGACGTGGCTGCCGGGATAGGGCCACTGGCCGGCAATGGAACCCACGTTGACGATCGTCGCCCCGGCGCCCGTCTCGATCAGCGTCGGCAGCAGCGCGTGGGTCACGTTGACCAGCCCCGTGACGTTGGTATCGATCATGGTGTGCCAATCCTTGAGCTCGACCTTCTGCGCCGGCTGCGGCGCCAGCGCCAGGCCGGCGTTGTTGATCAGCGCGTGGATGCGGGCAAAATCCGCCGGCAGCGCTTCGACCGCCTGCTGCACCGCCTGGTCGTCGCGCACGTCCAGCGCGATGGTATGCACCCTTGCCTTCTCGCCGAGCTCTTCGGCAATGGCATCGAGCCGCTCCTGGCGACGCCCCGTGAGTACCAGCGACCAGCCCGCCTCGGCGAAGCGCCGGGCCGCCGCCCGACCGAATCCTGAGGTCGCACCGGTAATGAAAACGGTATTCGTCATGCTCGACTCCTCGACTGCGTTAGCGATGGCCCTCGCGGCGTGGCTGCGCCTTGCCGACCTCGGCTCACAGTGACAGCCACTCGCGCACGAGCACCCAGAGAGACAGCGCCACCAGCAGTGGCGCCACCGTGATCTTGAGCGATCTTGGCCGAGATCGCTCGAATAGCCACTGGCCCAGAGCGTTGCCGGCGAGCGCCGGTACGATGAGCGCGGCCGCCCGCCCTAGCGTATCAGCGCCGACGACACCGATGCCCGCCAGACCGATCAACGAGACCGCGCTGCTGGCGGCGAAGAACAGGATGGCGGTGGCCCGAAGCGTCGCCGGCGCCAGGCGCCGATGCAGCAGATAGAGCATCAGCGGCGGGCCACCGGCGGAGGCGAGCGTCATGCAGAGCCCGGCGCCCGCCCCCGCGGCCGTATCCGACCACCGGGCCGAGCGAGGTGGTGTCGGGCTCGCCCTCTCCTCGTCTCGCAGCAAGATCGCCACCGCCCCGCCAAGCGACAGCAGCGCGATGACGATACTCAGCGCCGCCGTGGGCAGCGAGGAAACGAGCCCCACACCCATCAGCGTCGCGACGAGCATGCCGGCGAGCAGATAACGCAGCCGCGGCCACGCCACCGCAAGTGCCGCCCGTCGCCAGAGACCCGCGCTTGCCAGCAGATCGAGCAGCAGCGCCAGCGGCACCGCCTCGGTCGGTGACAGCCAACCCACCAGGCCGAGGGCGACGATCATCGCGAAGCCGAATCCGCAGTAGCCGCGAATCGTGCCCGCCAGCAGCGTCAGCGCCACCGCGAATAGCCAGCCGGTAACGCTCATCGGACGCTCACCGACGCGTCCTTCTTCGGCTTTCCGCCCATCACCGGTTTGCCGCCCATCGCCATGGCATCCCCCGCGCTCGATCGAGGCAGCAAGTTAACGAGCCATGTCGATCCCCGGTAGGGCCAGTTGTCGAGCGGCGCCGGGACATCCCGAAGACGATACGGCTACCCGGCGCTCGCCCCTCGGTGAGCGCCCATCTCTCTGTCCCGAAGCCGGCGGCATTCTGGCTCTAGGCCAGCGTGACTCGACCGCCCTAGGCTTGAGGTCACGCTCGCCGGTCGCTCGTCCGGCCGCCGCCGGGCCCCTGGTCCGGCTCATACATCAGGCCCCAATCGCCTTGCCACTCGGGACACTCGACCATGAACGACGCCGCTCTCAACGACCTCACCCTCGCGCTCGACCGCCAGCACGTCTTTCACTCGTGGTCGGTTCAGGGCGGCCTCGACCCGCTGGTGATCGCCGGTGGCAAGGGGTGTCGCCTGTGGGACTACGCCGGAAAAGAGTATCTGGACTTCTCCAGCCAGCTGGTCAACACCAACATCGGCCATCAGCACCCCAAGGTGATCGCCGCCATTCAGGCCCAGGCGGAGACGCTCGCCACCGTCGCTCCGGCGCACGCCAACCTGGCGCGGGGCGAGGCCGCCCAGCGCGTGTTGTCGCACGCCCCGGTAGGCTTCGAGAAGGTCTTTTTCACCAACGCCGGCGCGGATGCCAACGAGAACGCCATGCGCATGGCGCGTGCGGTCACCGGGCGCGACAAGATCCTCTCGGCCTATCGCTCGTATCACGGCAGCACCGGCGCCGCCATCGCCGCCACCGGCGACCCGCGGCGGGTACCCAACGAATTCGCCCGCGGCCATGCCCACTTCTTCAATCCGTTTCTCTATCGCAGCGACTTCTGGGCGGAGAACGAAGCCCAGGAGTGCGAACGCGCCCTTACCCACTTGAAGCGCGTGATCGAATGCGAGGGGCCCGGGTCGATCGCCGCCATCCTGCTGGAGTCGATTCCGGGGACCGCCGGCGTGCTGGTGCCACCCAAGGCGTATCTCGAGGGGGTTCGTCGCCTCGCCGATCAGCACGGCATCCTGCTGATCTTCGACGAGGTGATGGCGGGCTTCGGCCGAACCGGGCGCTGGTTCGCCTTCGAACACTTCGCCGCCCGCCCCGATCTGATCGTCTTCGCCAAGGGCGTCAATTCGGGCTACGTACCCGCCGGCGGCGTCGTCATTTCCGAGACCGTTTCCCGACATTTCGACGAGCGCATGTTCTTCGGCGGCCTCACCTACTCGGGCCATCCGCTGGCGATGGCGGCGATCGTCGCCACGCTGGATGCGATGGCGGAAGAGGGCGTGGTGGAGAATGCCGATCGGATCGGCAACGGCGTGCTGGCGAGCGGGCTTTCGCGGCTGGCGGAACGACACGCCGTCGTCGGCGAGACGCGCGGGCTCGGCGTCTTTCACGCCCTCGAGCTCGTCAGCGACCCCGAGACGCGCGCCCCGCTGCCCGCCGCCGAGATGGCGACCATCAAACGCGCGCTGATCGAGCAAGGCGTGCTGCCGTTCGTGGTCGAGAACCGCATCCACGTGGTACCGCCGTGCATCGTCAGCGAAGCGGAGGTAGCGGAAGGACTCGCCGCGCTGGATAAAGTGCTCGGCGAGGCCAGCGCTCGCCTCGGCTGAGATAAAGAGAAAGGTGAGCGGGCGCTGGCGAGGCGCCCGCCCGAAGTGCAGTCGCTGGACAGCGTCTCTGCTAGAAGACGTCGGCCAGACGTTCGATACCGGGACGAATGCGCTCGTTGTCGATGACGCCGAAACCGAGCCGGAAGAAGTTGCCCGGCGGCGCCCGGTCGAAGAAGTGCTGGAACCCCGGCTCGATCAGCACCCCCTGCTGGGACGCGCGCCAGGCCAGGCGCTGGGTATCGATCCCGGCGGGCGCCTGAAGCCAGAACACGCTGGCATGGTCGTCACCGATGCGCCGGCACGACGGCAGCGCCCGGGTGATGGCGTCGTCCAGTGTCTCCCAGCGCTGTCGCATCTCCTCGGCGAACACGCGCAGATAGCGGTCGTAGTGGCCCTGGGCGAGAAACTCCGCCAGCTGCTGCTGCAGCCCCGAAGGCGGATGGCGGTACATCAGCCGTCGCAGCGCTCTCAGCTCATCGATCAGCTCGGCGTCCGCGACCAGATAGCCCAGCCGCAGGCCGGCGGAGAGCGGTTTGGAGAGCGAGCTCATGTAGATCACGCGGGCGCCGGCGCGACTCGCCTTCAGGGCTGGCTGAGCGTGGCGGTCGAAATTGACCTCGGCGTCGTAGTCGTCCTCCAGCACCACCTGATCCCGCTCGAGGATCTGGGCAATCAGCGCCTCGCGCCGCGCCCGGCTCATGGTCACGCCCGTCGGCACCTGATGGCTGGGCGTCACGTAGAGGTAGTCGCAGCGTGCGGCCTCGGCGTCGAGCTGCATCCCCTCGCTATCGAGGGACTGGTAGCTCAGCGTCGCGCCCTGGCGGCGGAAGACATTGGCCGCCTCCCGGTAGCCGGGATTCTCCACCGCCACCCGGGTGCGCGCATCGAACAGCAGCTGGGCGATCAGGTAGAGCGCGTTCTGGGAGCCAAGGGTGATCAGGATCTCGTCGCTGCGGGCGTGGATGCCCCGCTTGGGCAGCACCCGGGTGCGGATCTGCTCGACCAGCATGGGGTCGTCCTGATCGTAGCGATCGTTGAGCCAGTGGCGCTCGCGGTGGCCGCCCAGCAGTCGGCGCGACGCCTCCCGCCACTGCTCAAGTGGAAAGAGCCCGGCGTCGAGCTGGCCGTAGACGAAGGGAAACTCGTAGTGCATCCAGTTGCTCGGTCGCAGTACGCCCTGCAGGTGGCTCGGCCGATGGGTGAAGCGCCTGCCCCAGGATGGCGCATCGACGACCTCGTCCCGCTCGTCTTCCATCGATTCCGGTGCAGCGCCCGGCTGGTAGGTGTCATCGAGGTAGTAGCCGCTGCGCGGACGGCTCACCAGGTAGCCGTCCTCGACCAGCTTTTCGTAGACGAGTGCCACGGTGTTGCGCGAGATTCCCAGCTGCAGCGACAGTTTGCGACACGACGGCAGCGCCTCCTCGGCGGGAATGGTGCCGGTATGAATGGCGTCCAGCAGCGCCTTGCGCAGCTGCTCCTGCAGCCCCCGCTGGCAGTCGAAATCGAGATGAAAATAGTGATCGAGCATGGATGACTCCTTGGATGACGACTTGCCGATGGCGACTTGCCGATGGAAAGTGCCGATCCGGCGAATGCTCTGGCCGGTACGTCCAAGTTCGATGCAATTAACGCGCCAGTGGCCCCGCGGCCGAGGTCGATCGCCCTCGCAGCGACGATAACGTGCAGGGTCGCCGACCCGTCGGCTCGATACTCGAAGGTCGGGCCTGTCCCGGACGCGCTGTCGATCTGGCCCGATCCGCCCGGGAAGGCGTTACTTACGATGAAGCGCTAGTCTCCACCCCCTCGCGCTGACTCGACCGACGCGATGAAGAGCACGACGATCACGACAACGATCACGATAACGACAACGACGACCACCACGAGGATTCCCCCATGGGCAGCACGTTTCACGGCGTCATCGCCTTCGCGCTGATGACCGCCCTTCTGGTCATCGGCAGCCTTTTGCGCTCACGTTTACCCTGGCTGCGCGCGAGTCTGATTCCGGGGAGTATCGTCGCCGGCGCCCTCGGCTTCGCCGCGCTCTCGCTGGGCTGGGTTCCCGGCTACGGGCCGCAGGATTTCACCGCGCTGGCGTTTCACTTCTTCACCCTGAGTTTCATGTCGCTGTGTCTGACCGGCAGCCCGCCCGCGGCGGACGGTCGCGAGCGTCAAAGCGTCATCGGTGGTGGACTCTGGCTGACGCTGATGTGGACGGCGAGTCTCGGCGTGCAGGCGGTGATCGGCTACGCCGTGATGTCGGGATTCGATCTGATCAGCGGCGCCGATCTCGACCCGCTGCTCGGCGCCATCGCCACCCACGGCTTCACCCAGGGGCCGGGGCAGGCGCTCACCTACGGCACGATCTGGCAGGAGGATTACGGCATCGCCGACGCCGCCCAGGTCGGGGTGATCTTCGCCTCGATGGGCTTCATCGCCGCCTTTCTGGTCGGTGTCCCCATGGCGCGCTACTTCCTCAAGCGCGGGCGCAACGCCAATCGCCACTCCACCCTCGACGACGATTTCATCAGCGGCTTTCACCGTCCGGACACCCGTCCCAGTGCGGGCCGGCAGATCTCCCACGCCGGCACCGTGGACTCGTTCGCCTGGCACCTGGGGCTTCTGGGCGTGGCCTACGTTCTCACCTATCTGTGGCTGTCGCTGATGCAGCCGCTGGTCGCCGGCAATCAGCTGCTCTCGGTGTTCTTCAGCTATAACCTCTTCTTCGCCCACGGCCTGACCATCTGCGTGTTGATGCGTCTGGCGATCGACCGCCTGGGCTGGGCGCACCGGGTCGACGACGACACCTTCAAGCGCATCACCAGCGCCTCGGTGGACTTCATGGTGGTGGCGACCCTGATGAGCATTCAGATCGCGGTGCTCGCCGCGCTGCTGCTGCCGATACTGCTGGTGGCGGCCTGCATCACGCTGGTCACCTTCATCGGCGCGCTCATCATCGGGCGACTCAGCGGCCCGCTCGGCGCCGAGCGAGCGGTGACCGCCTTCGGCTGCTGCTGCGGTTCCACTGGCACGGGGCTGTTGCTGCTGCGCATGCTGGATGCGGATTTCAGCACCTCGGTGCCCAAGGAGCTGGCGTTTTTCAATATCGCCATCCTCATCGTCAATATTCCCACGCTGTTCTTCTTCGCCCCCATCGCGCCGAGTCTGAGCCCGGCGACCTATCTGCTGATCTTCGGCGGCTACGCCCTCGTGACGCTCGCCTGCATCCCGCTGCTGCTACGCTGGCAGCGTCGGCGTGACGCCGGCGCCGCGAGTCACACCACGGAGCGTCCCGCATGAGCTGTCGCATCTACGCTGCCAAACGCATCGTCACCATGAACCCCTCGCAGCCCACCGCCGAGGGGGAGCGCCCCACCCATATCGCGGTGCGCGACGGCCGTATTCTGGGCGTCGGCCCGCTCGAGACCCTGACCGAATTCGGCGACTACGTGCTCGACGAACGCTTCGCCGACAAGATCCTCATGCCGGGGTTCGTCGAGGGGCACAGCCACGCGCTGGAAGGGGCGATGTGGGCCTACGTCTACGCCGGTTTCTTTCCCCGTACCGACCCGGAGGGCCGGGTCTGGGCGGGGCTGACCGATATCGCCTCGGTTCAGTCGCGGCTCAGTGACCATGCGTCAGCGCTCGAGGCCGAGACCCCGCTGATCGCCTGGGGGTTCGATCCGATCTATTTCCCCACGCGCCGGCTCGACCGGGACGACCTCGACGCCGTCGACGACCGTCGCCCGATCGTGGTGATCCACGCCAGTCTCCACATGATGACCGTCAACTCCGCGATGCTGGCACTCGCGGGGCTCGAGGCACATGCCGACATCGACGGCGTCATGACCTTTAACGACGGCAGATTGAACGGCGAACTGCGGGAGATGGCGGCCATGCACGCCGTCTTCGACACCCTGGCCCTCGATCTCTTCGACCGCGGCAGCACGCCGGAGACGCTGAATCGCTACGCCAGGATCGCCCAGCGCAACGGCGTCACCACGCTCACCGATCTCTACAATCCGCTCAGCGAGACCGGCGTGGCCAGCATGCGCGAGTGCCTCGGCGACGATACATTGCCGATGCGCCTGGTGCCGGCGATGAGCGCGCTGACCTACAGCGCCGAGGCGGGGATCGAGCGCCTCATGGCGTGTCGTGAGCTAGCCACGGACCGGCTGCACTTCGGCCCGGTGAAGCTGATGACCGACGGCTCGATCCAGGGCTACAGCGCTCGCCTGCGGTGGCCCGGGTACCACGACGGCGCCCCCAACGGGCTCTGGAACGCCGAGCCCGAGCGCCTGGTCGAGCTGGTGCACCGCTATCACATGGCCGGGCTGCAGCTGCACATTCACACCAACGGCGACGAGGCGGTGGCGCTGATGCTCGATGCCATCGAGTCAGCACTCGAGCTCTCGCCGAGACCCGATCACCGCCATACGCTGCAGCACTGCCAGATCATCGATCACGCCCAGATGAAGCGCGCCGCGCGGCTCGGCGTCTGCCTCAACATGTTCGCCAACCACCTTTACTACTGGGGCGACATTCACCGCGAGCGCACCCTCGGTTTCGAGCGCAGCCAGCGCCTGGAGCCGCTGGCGAGCGCCGACCGCCTGGGCATTCCCATCGCCGCCCACTGCGACGCCCCGGTGACGCCGCTGTCACCGCTGTTCACGGCCTGGTGCAGCGTCGCCCGCCGGACCGCCAGCGGTCGCGTGCTGGGTGCCGCCGAGGCGCTGACGGTGGAGCGGGCGCTGAAGCTGATCACCCTCGATGCCGCCTACACCCTCAAGCTCGACGACCGTATCGGCAGCCTGGAGGTCGGCAAGTTCGCCGACATCGCCGTGCTCGACGAGGACCCCATGGAGGTGCCGCTGGAGCGGCTGCCCGGGATTCGCATCGCCGCGACGATGGTCGGCGGCAAGGTGTTCGCCAACGACATCGACGACGGAGCTTACGATGACAAAGCGCGCGACTGACGATGCCCGAGACGACTGAACCCGCGACGACTGAACCCGCGACGGCGTCATCACCGGCGACGATTCCCGTGACGCTGGTCGCGGGCTATCTGGGGGCCGGCAAGACGACCTGGCTCAACCGGCATCTGCGCGCGGGCGTCACCCCGGGGACGCTGGTGCTGGTCAACGATTTCGGCGCCATCAACGTCGACGCCGAGCTGATCGACTACCGCGGCGACCGGCTGCTGTCGCTCGACAACGGCTGTCTGTGCTGCTCGCTGAGCGACGCCCTCGGTGCCCAGCTCTCGCGGATCGCCCGCTGGCCCGAGCCGCCGACGGCGCTGATCATCGAGACCAGCGGCGTCGCGCTGCCGGGGCGCATCGCCGACATGGTCCGCGTCGCACGCCAGTTTCACCTGGCCGAGATCGTGACCCTGGTCGATCTCGGCGCGCTGGCCCGCCATCGTCGGGATGGGCGTATCGCCGATTTGGTGGAGACGCAGATCGCCGCGGCGGACCGCCTCTCGTGCAACCGTGAAGACAGCCTCGGCCCCGACGAGCTGGCGTCGGCAAACCGCTGGCTTGAATCGATCAACCCGCATGCGACGAATGAGCCTTCAGCGTCGAATGAGCCTTCAGCGTCGAATGAGCCTTCAGCGTCGAATGAGCCTTCAGCGTCGAATGAGCCTTCAGCGCCGAATGAGCCCCGCGCGAACGCCAGCCGGACTGCCGAACCCGGCGATACCGACATCGAGGCTGTCGACGCCGGCAAAGTCGACTCCCGCGCGCCGCCTCTCCACGGTCTCCAGCCGGCCCCGCTCGACCCTCCGAACTGGCAGCGCTTCACCCGCCAGCTCCCCGCGCTGGCCGAGCGAGACGCGCTGGAGGGTTGCCTGGCGCGCCACGCCGGGGCGGTAGCTCGCGCCAAGGGCTTTCTTCAGGTCGGCGACCGCCACTTCGTCTTCCACTGGAGCGGGGGGCGGGCCAGCTGGACGCCGACCGCACCGCGCCCCGGGGCAGGACAGCTGGTGGGCATCGGTTTCGCCGGTGCCCAACTCGACAGCCTGCTCGACGCCCTCGCCGAACTCGCGACGTCCGCCCCGGACGAACGCCCCCGCGAAGACCGCTGAGCCGCCGCGGAGGCTGAGCGTGCGGCGTCGTGGCTGCGCGCACGGCATAACTGGCCAGCCGATACCGCCGAACTGGCTCTACAGCGACCTCCTCGATCTTCTTTAGGGTGAATTCAGTCCCGTGAGGCGCCGCACACCGGTGTTTCATGCCAGGGGCGGCTGCGTTGAAACGGCGTGAAGCGCGCCGCTCTGTACCCGGACGCGCCCCACCCCGAAACCGCGCCGCGGCATCATTCAACGACAACACGTACCGGCAACGCTCAACTACAACGACAACGACAACGACAACGACAACGACCAACAACAATATCGAGGTGTCTCATGAATCGATCCGCTACCCACTCGTCGACCGTCAACGTCTCGCCCAAGCGGTGGTTCGCCGCCGCACTCGCGGGGTCGCTGATGAGTATCGCCCTTCCCGCGGTCGCCGCCGACCTGGAGGAGATCGAGAGCCGCGGCAGCCTGAACGTGGCGACGGAGGACAACTACGCGCCGTTCAACTTCATCGAGGATGGCGATCCCAGGGGCTTCAACGCCGACGTGCTCGAGGAACTGCGGGAGTACGCCGACTTCGACATCAAGCAGGAGATTCTGCCCTGGACGGGCCTGCTGGCGGCGGTCTCCACCGGCCAGTACGACATGGCGCTGACCGGGGCCTCGGTCTCCGACGAGCGCCTGCGCGTGTTCGACTACACCCCGCCCTACGCCTCCGCCCAGCACTTCGCCATCACCCGCGCGGACTCGGATATCGACAGCGTCGACGATCTCAGCGGGCTTACCGTGGGCGTTCAGGCGGGCAGCGTACTGCTCTCGCGGCTGCCCGAGCTCGAGGCGATGCTGGACGAGGCGGACGAGGAACTCGGCGAGGTAGTGCAGTACGAGTCCTACCCGGAGGCGTTTGCCGATCTGGCCAACGGTCGTCTCGACTACGTGATCGACTCGGCGGTACCGGCGAATACGCTGGTCGCCTCACGGCCGGAAGTCTTCGCCAAGGGGCCCGCGGTCTCCGGTGCCGGCTACGTCTCCTGGCCCATTCCCAAGTCGAGCCCCGAGCTGCTCGAGTACATGAGCGAGTTCCTCGCCCACCTGCGCGACAGCGGCCGACTGGCCGAACTGCAGGAGGAGTGGTTCGGCGAGAGCTTCCCCGACCTGCCCACCGAGCCATTGACCAGCGTCGAGCAGTTCCACGAGCTGGCCGGGCTGGACGACTGAGCGACGCCCCGCCGTCGCCATGCGCGGGGGTCGGCCCGGCCGGCGCCCGCCTCGTCGTTCGCTGCTCTTCACCGGTCATCTAGGGGTCGCCCATGAATGCCAGCGCCTGGCAGATGCTGTTCGACGGGGCCTGGACCACGCTCTGGATCTCCGCGGTGTCGATCGCCATCGGCGTCGCCGCCGGACTGATCGTCGCGCTGATCCGCCTGGCCCGCATTCCCGTCGTCGATCAGATTCTCGTGCTCTACGTCAGTCTCGCGCGGGCCACACCGCTGGTGACGCTTGCGCTGTTCATCTTTCTCAGCGCGCCGACGCTCGGCTTCGGCCTGGATCGCAGCGTCGCCGGCATCCTGGCGCTGACCATCAACACCACCGCGTTCAACGCCGAGATCTGGCGCAGCGGCTTTCGCAACTTCTCCCGCGATCAGCGCGAAGCCGCCATGGCCACCGGCATGACGCCGTGGATCACCTTCCGGCGGATCATGCTGCCGCAGATGGTGATCACGAGCCTTCCGGGGCTGATCAACGAGATGTCCTTTCTGATCAAGGGCAGCCCCGCCATCGCCGTCATCGGCGTCGTCGACCTGACCCGCGTGACCAATCGGATTTCGGCGGTGACCTACGAGCCGCTGCCGCCGATTCTCGTCGCCTGTGCACTCTACATGGCGATCATCGGCGTGCTCGTGTGGCTGCAGCGCCTCGCCGAGCGCCGCGCCAACCGTCTGGCCACTTGAAGGAGAGGCGCATGAGCAACTGGGACATCCTGTGGCAGGCCCGCGACGAGTTCTGGACGGGCTTTCTGAACACGATGCAGATCTTCGGGCTGTCGATCACCGCCGCCTTCGCGATCGGCTGTTTCATGCTCTTTCTGCTCGAGGGCCGACCTTCCACGAGCAAACTGACGCTGCGCGTGTTCATCGACGGCATGCGCATGCTGCCGTTTCTAATGCTCGCCTACCTACTCTATTACGGCCTGCCGACCTTCGGCATTCGCCTCGATGCCTGGTGGGCGGGCGTGGGGGCGCTGGCGGTCTACCACGGCTGCTACTTCGCCGAGATCTTTCGCGGCAGCCGGCTGGTCTTCCCGCAGGGGCAGGTCGAGGCGGCCCAGGCCCACGGCTTCACCCGCGGCAAGATGTTCGTGCGCCTGATTCTGCCGCAGATCGTGATGCAGACCCGGCCGCTGATCGGCAATCAGCTGATCTACGCCCTCAAGGACACGGCCTTTCTGGTCATCATCACGGTGCGCGAGCTGACGGCGGCGGCCAACAGTCTCTCCGGCACCTATTTCATTCCCACCGAGGCGTTTCTGGTGGTCATCGGTTTCTACTGGGCGGTGAGTGTCGCAATGGAGATCATCGTCAAACAGTGCGGGCGCTTCGGCGCCAAGCGAGGGTTCGATCATGCCTGAAGCCACCGCGGTCTCGATCCGCCAGCTCTCCAAGAGCTTCGACGACGTCGAGGTGCTGCGCGACGTCAATCTGGAGGTCACCCCCGGGGAAGTGGTCACGATTCTCGGCGCCTCGGGGTCGGGCAAGTCGACGCTTTTGCGCTGCATCAACTGGCTCGAGCAGCCCGATCGCGGCAGCATTCACATCGCGGGGCAGCGCATCGGCCTCGACGACGCCGGCAAGCGCATGGGTGCCAAGGCGCTCGCCCGCGTGAGAGCGCAAACCGGCATGGTGTTCCAGAGCTTCAATCTCTGGCCGCATCTCAACGTGCTGCACAACGTCACCGAGGCGCCGATCCACGTGATGGGCAAATCCAAGGGCGAGGCGCAGACTCACGCCCGCGAGCTGCTGGAGAAGGTGGGGCTCTCGGACAAGGCCGTGGCCTACCCCGGCACGCTCTCCGGCGGCCAGAAACAGCGCGTGGCGATCGCTCGGGCGCTCGCCATGCAGCCAGAGGTGATGCTGTTCGACGAGCCGACTTCGGCGCTGGACCCGGAGCTCGTCGGCGAAGTGCTGACGGTGATCAAGGATCTCTCCGCGGAGGGCTACACCATGGTGATCGTCACCCACGAGATGAGCTTCGCCCGCGCCGTTTCCGATCAGGTCGTGTTCCTCGACAAGGGCATCATCGTCGAGCGCGCGGACCCGGAGACCTTTTTCGAGCGGCCCGCCACCGAGCGCGTGCAGCGCTTTCTCGAACGCCACGGTTGAGCCGCTGCGTGTGATAGCCACGGGCCACCGGGCGCTCGACAGCCGTGAGCCAACGTGCCAACAATGAAGCGCTGCATCGACGCCTTGCCGGTGCATTCACGCGAGGGGCCCGCCATGTCGATAACGGTTACCGTGCTGGATGACTACCAGGGCTGCTGCGCCTTTCTGGATGCCGCCTGCGAACTCGACGGCAGCGGTGTCCGGCTCGACATCGAGCACGAGCACCTCCCCGCCTCGGCACTGGCCGCGAGGCTTGCCGAAAGCGACGCGATCATCCTGATTCGCGAGCGCACCCGGCTCGACCGCGACCTCATCGGCAAACTGCCGCGACTCAAGCTCGTCGTGCAGACAGGGCGGCTCGCCGGCGCGGTGGATCTCGAGGCGTGCGAAGAGCGGGGTATCGCCGTTCGCGACGGCGAGGGCTCGCCCGTCGCCCCCGCCGAACTCGCCTGGCTTCTGATCATGGCCGGCTCTCGCCGCCTCGGCGGCTATCTCGACCGCCAGCGCCGGGGCGAGTGGCAGCGCACCACCGCGCAGCTCGAGACCGAATCGCTGGGGCACGTGGTCCACGGTCGCACGCTGGGCATCTGGGGGCTGGGACGGATCGGCAGCCGGGTCGCAGGCTACGCGCAGGCCTTCGGCATGCAGGTAATCGCCCACGGCCGCGAGTCCAGCGCCGGGCGCGCCTTCGAGCTGGGCCTCGAGTACGAGCCGGACCGTCAGCGCTTTCTGGCCCGCTGCGATGCGGTCAGCCTGCACCTCAAGCTCAACGACGCGACCCGCGGCATGATCGGTGCGGCGGAGCTCGCCTCGATGCGCGCCGATGCCCTGCTGGTCAACACCAGCCGCGCCGAACTGATCCGAAGCGGCGCCCTGCTCGACGCCCTCGACGCCGGTCGCCCGGGGGCGGCGGCGCTCGACGTCTTCGAGAACGAACCCGACGGCGCACGAGCCTACCAGGGCCACCCGCGGGTTCTCGCCACCCCGCACATCGGCTTCGTCGAACGCGACACCTTCGAGCACTACTTCGCCACCGCCTTTCGTCAGGTTCGAGAGTTCTTCGCCCCGCACGAACGGCGAGAGGACCACTGACCCGCCGCAAGCGTCGCTTGCGCCCTCTCGTCTCCCCTCTTCCCAGGCTCGACATCTCGACACCTGGATACGAAAAACCCCGGCCGAACCGGGGTTTCGTCATCACCGAAAAAGCGCGGCGATCAGCCGGCGTGCCCGCTCTCGATGTCGGCGACACGGGTAGCCTCGCGACCGACCCCGCCGTGAAGATCGAGGATGCGCTCGAACCACGCATGCACGGGGTCGGTATGGGCAACGAGTTCAGTGGTCGAGCAGATTCGCGCCCACATGAACACGCCGGCCACCAGGTAATCCGCAGCGCCCGCCTCGTCGCCGTCCAGAAACGCCGACTCCTCGAGACGTCCGCGCATCGGCGCGAGCGCCGTATCGAGCATCGCAAGCCCCTGCTCGGGTGAGTGCATCTCTTCGAGCGTGCAGCCGAAGGCCTTCTCCCGAGAGGTGCGGAAGTACTCTCGATCGTCCGGATGCACCGCGTTGAAAACGTCCATCAGGATGGTGCGCACGATACCCGGCGCCAGCGAGCGCTCGGCGTAGTGCTTGAAGAACCGCGCCCGCGCCTCGGCGGTCTCGTCACCCAGCAGCGGCCGCTCGGGGTAGACGCGATCGAGATAGCGCAGAATCTCGTAGCTGTCGGTGACCGTCTCCTCGCCGTCCACCAGCACCGGCACCTTGGACTGCCCGGAGAAGGCGATCGCCTCCTTGTCGGTGAACTTCCATGGCAGGAAGTCGCAGTCGAGCCCCTTGTGGGCGAGGGCGAACTTCACCCGCCAGCAGTAGGGCGAAAAACGCAGCCGCTCGTCGCGACCGCACAGATCGAACATCTTGCGCGCCATATCCGGCTTCTCCCTGGTTGAAGTCGAATCAGCATGTGCAAGGTTCTCGCCCGACGTCAAACCCGCGCGGCGTTCTCGTATCGGCCCTCGTCGTCGAATTCGACTTCGGATCTCCCGGCGAGATTGCGATTGCGTTGCCATACTTGTCTCGAACGCGGGCCCTGCGTGGTTACGCGACCTCACCGGCACCGGGGGCCTGCCGGCCAAGAGAATCAGGGAGAAGACGATCATGGCGCATGAACTGAAGGACGACGAACTGCACGGCAAACAGGGCGAGCACGACGCCCCCGGCGGCGGCTGGCAGTCGGTTCGCGCGACGGAGCAGCACTTTCTGCGCGAAAAGGTGCCGTTTGTCGGCAACAGCCTGATGCTGAAGATCAACACGCCCAACGGCGGCTTCGAGTGCCCCAGCTGCGCCTGGCCGAACCCGCAGAAACCCGGGCCCGCGGAGTTCTGCGAAAACGGCGCCAAGGCCGTCGCCTGGGAGACGACCAAGGCACGCACCACGCCGGAATTCTTCGCCAAGCACACGCTGACGGAGCTGCTCGCCTGGTCGGATCACGAGCTGGAAAAACAGGGCCGACTGACGCACCCGATGCGCTACAACGCCACCACTGACAAGTACGACCCCGTCGACTGGGCGACCGCCTTTCGCGAGATCGGCAAGGAGGTGGCCGGCCTCGATCCCAAACGGGTCGAGCTCTACACCTCGGGGCGCACCTCCAACGAGGCGGCGTTTCTGTGGCAGCTCTACGGTCGCATGATCGGCACGCACAATTTCCCTGACTGCTCCAACATGTGCCACGAGACCACGACCGTGGCGCTACCCCAGAGCATCGGTGTGGGCAAGGCGACGACCACGCTCGACGATTTCGAGCACGCCGACTGCATCTTCATCTTCGGCCAGAACGCCGGCACCAACAGCCCGCGCATGATGGGACTGCTGCACGAAGCGCGGCTGCGCGGCGCCGAGGTGATCACCTTCAACCCGCTGCGCGAACGGGCGCTGGTGAAGTTCGCCAACCCGCAGACGCCCAAGGACATGCTGACCAATCACGGCGTGCCGATCAGCTCGCAGTATCACCAGGTGCGCATCGGCGGTGACATCGCCGCGATCCAGGGCATGTGCAAGCACATCCTGGCCGTCGACGACGAGGCCCGCGACAACGGTGGCGAGCGGGTCATCGATCACGACTTCGTGCAGATGCACACCCAGGGCTTCGACGCTTTCGCCGACCACTGCCGCGCGCTCTCGTGGGAGCGCATCGAAAGCTACAGCGGTCTGACCCGAGTGGCGCTCGAGGAAGCGGCACAGGCGTGGATACGCGCCGAGCGCGTGATCTGCTGCTGGGGCATGGGCATCACCCAGCACATTCGCGGCGGCGACAACGTCCACCAGATTCTCAACCTGCTGCTGATGGGTGGCCACATCGGCCGTCGCGGCGCCGGCGCCTGCCCGGTTCGCGGCCACTCCAACGTGCAGGGCGACCGTACCGTGGGAATCTTCCACAAGTCCGGCGAGGCGTTTCTGTCGAAGATGGACGAGGTCTTCGGCATCGAATGCGAGCGCGAACACGGCCACGACGTCGCGCTCTGCTGCGAGGCGATCCTGCGCGGCGAGGTCGACGCCTTTCTCGGCATGGGCGGCAACTTCTTCCGCGCCATCGCCGACCAGGCGCGCATCGCCCCGCACGTCGAGAACATCGGGCTGACGGTGCAGATCGCGACCAAGCTCAACCGCAGCCACCTCATTCACGGCAAATCGGCCTACCTGCTGCCGGCGCTGGCGCGTACGGAGAAGGACGTGCAGGCGGGCGTCGAGCAGACCATCACCATCGAAGACGGCATGTGCAACGTGCAGGGCTCCAAGGGCCAGATCGAGCCGGCATCACCGCAGCTGCTCTCGGAGATCGCCATCGTCGCGCGTCTCGGCAAGGCGACGCTCGACCCCAACGCCAAGGTCGACTGGGAGTGGCTCGCCGAGGACTACGCGCGCATTCGCGACAAGATCGAAGCGACGCAGCCGGACACCTTCTACGACTTCAACGCCCGGCTCGCCGCCGAGGGCGTGTTTCATCTGGACATCGCGGCCCGCGATCGCATCTGGAACACCGAGTCCGGCAAGGCGCACTTTCTGTTTCCCGAGGGACATCTGGCCGAGGACGCGTCCCAACCGGGCGATGACCACTTTCAGCTGCTCTCGATCCGCGGCCACGACCAGTTCAACACCACCGTGTACTCCTATGACGATCGCTACCGCGACATCTACGGCACGCGCATGGTGCTGATGATGAACCCCAGGGACATCGAGAAGCACGGCTTCGAGGCCGGCAATCGGGTCACCCTGCGCGCGGTGGCCAGCGACGGCATCGAGCGCCACGTCTCCGGGTTCAAGATCATCGCCTACGACCTGCCCGAGAACTGCCTGGGTGCCTACTATCCGGAGGTCAACGATCTGATCTCGGTGGATGACCGTGACGCCCAGAGCAACACCATCGCCGGCAAGTCGATTCCGGTGAGACTCGAGTTGATGTCCACCGAGGAGGTCGAGGCGGACACCGGCATGCTCGCCTCCGCCTGACCCCTCACCGGTCCGGCGCCGCGCTTGCGCTTCATCGACCCGACGCCGCCGAGGTTTCCCGCCTCGGCGGCGTCGTCCATTGGTCGCAGCGACGGCGCGCTGCAGCCCCCGCCCGCCCCATCGACCCCCTCCTAAAGCGTCGACAAGACAATCACTTAGCGACGCACCATTGATCTTCTAAGCCAAAAGTTTGCCCTACGTCTCCGCGTTGGCAGCCGCGCCCCCTGTGGTTATCTTCCGAGCGACGCCGCCTCGCTCGGCCGTCGTCGCATTCGGTCGCCGAGTCGTCGACCGTCGCGACCGACACCGTCCGAGTGCCGGCACCTTGCACGAGTGCTCACAACAACGACTCAGGGCTTTCGACATGAACTCGACGCTACTGTCACTGCTGGCCTTTTTCCCCTTGGTACTGGCGGGGGTACTGCTGATCGGCTTTCGAACGCCGGCACGTATCGCCATGCCGGTCGTCTTCGTGGTGGCGGTACTGGTGGCGCTGCTGGCCTGGGACATGACCGCGACGCGGGTGCTGGCCTCGACGCTCCAGGGGCTGATCCTGACGATTGCGCTGCTGTGGATCATCTTCGGCGCGATCCTGCTGCTCAATACGCTCAAGTACTCCGGCGGCATCATGGCGATCCGCAACGGCTTCTCCGGGATCAGCCCGGACCGGCGCGTCCAGGCGCTGATCGTCGCCTGGCTGTTCGGCTGCTTCATCGAGGGCGCCTCCGGGTTCGGTACCCCCGCCGCGGTCGCCGCGCCGCTGATGGTGGCGCTGGGCTTCCCCGCGCTGGCGGCGGTGGTGGTCGGCATGATGCTGCAGTCGACGCCGGTCTCCTTCGGCGCCGTGGGCACGCCCATCGTGGTCGGCGTCACCGGCGGCGTGAATCAGGTGGGAATCGCCGAGCAGCTCGCCGCGGACGGTTCGAGCTGGGAGACCTACTTTCGCCTGATCACCTCCGAGGTCGTCGTCACCCACGGCATCATCGGCGTGTTCATGCCGCTGATTCTGGTCACTGTCATGGTGCGCTTCTTCGGCGCCAACCGCTCCTGGACCGAAGGACTCTCGATCACCCCGTTCGCCCTGTTCGTCGGCGCCTGCTTCGTGGTCCCCTCGATGCTCGTCGGGGTTCTGCTGGGGCCGGAATTTCCCTCGCTGCTGGGCGGACTGATCGGTCTGGCCATCGTCGTGCCGGCCGCGCGCAAGGGCTTTCTGCTGCCCAAGGACACCTGGGACTTTCCCGAGCGCTCGCTGTGGCCCAAGGAGTGGATCGGCACGCTCGAGATCAAGGTGGAAGACGTGGCAGGCCGTGCGCCGATGTCGACCCTGATGGGCTGGGTGCCCTACGTGATCGTCGCCGCGCTGCTGGTGATCTCGCGCACGGTGCCGGCGGTCAAGGCCGGGCTCTCCTCGATCAGCACCGGCTGGAGCGACATTCTGGGTGAAGCCGGCATCTCCGGCAGCATCGAGTGGCTCTACCTGCCGGGCGGCATCATCCTGATCGCGGTCATCGCGACCATCTTCCTGCACCGCATGCGCGCCGCGCAGGTCAAGGCGGCGTTCGCCGAATCCTCCAAGGTCATCTTCGGCGCCGGCTTCGTGCTGCTGTTCACCATTCCGATGGTGCGCATCCTGATCAACTCCGGCGTCAACGAATCCGACCTGGTGTCGATGCCGGTGGCCATGGCCCAGCTCGTGGCCGACGGTGTGGGCGGAATCTACCCGCTCTTCGCGCCGGCGGTCGGTGCGCTCGGCGCCTTCATCGCCGGCTCCAACACCGTCTCCAACCTGATGCTCGCCGCGTTCCAGTTCAACGTCGCCGAGGTGCTGGGCTTCTCTACCGCGATGATGGTCGCGCTGCAGGCAGTGGGCGCCGCCGCCGGCAACATGATCGCCATCCACAACGTGGTGGCCGCCTCCGCCACCGTCGGCCTGCTCGGCCGGGAGGGCACGACGCTGCGCAAGACCATTCTGCCGACGCTCTACTACTGCCTGTTCGCCGGCATCATCGGGCTGCTGGCGTTCTACGTCTTCGGCTTCACCGATCCCTTGATGGGCGGCTGAGCCGTACCCGTCTCGCCATCACGCTGCATCGCCATCACGCTGCATCGCCATCGGTCCGGCTCCCCGCCGGGCCGATGGCGTTTCATGGGCGCCATTCGTTGCGCTTGGCGCGTACTTGTCGGCCCATCGTTTCCGGTGCGTGTCTTCCCGCGCGTTTTTTTCGGCCCTTCGACGGCTCGCCTCTTTCGACGCGGCTTCTGGGGCCGCGCGGATCGGCTCTTGGCCTATTGGCTAATAGTCCCCACGGCGGCGCTTACCCAGAATGGAAGCGACCGTGGAAATCGCTTCCACAAAGTGCGTCGACCGCGATGAGGCCGACGAGGAGACGATCATGGAGCTGCTCTTCGATGAGCGAATCGACGGCGAAATCGCGACCGTCGACCGCGCCGCCCTGATGGCGGCGGTCCACGCCGTGGCACCGGATCTCGTGCTGCTCGACCGGGAGGAGGATCTGCGCCCCTTCGAGTGCGACGGTCTCTCGGCCTATCGCACGCTGCCGATGCTGGTCGCCATGCCGGCGACGCTGGCCGAGGTGGAGTCCTTGATGCGGGTCTGCTTCGAGCATCACGTGCCGGTAGTGACCCGCGGCGCCGGCACCGGCCTCTCCGGCGGGGCGCTGCCGCTTGCGAAGGGCGTGCTGCTGGTGATGTCGCGCTTCAACCGCATTCTCGAACTCGACGCCGATGCGCGCATCGCCCGGGTCCAGCCCGGCGTGCGCAACCTTGCCATCTCCGAGGCCGCGGGCCCTCACGGGCTCTACTACGCGCCGGATCCGTCCTCGCAGATCGCCTGCTCCATCGGCGGCAACGTCGCCGAGAATGCCGGCGGCGTGCACTGTCTCAAGTACGGTTTGACGGTACACAACGTCATCGGCGTGGAGATCGTGACCATCGAGGGCGAGCGGATGACGCTCGGCGGCGAGACGCTGGATACCCCGGGCTTCGATCTGCTGGCGCTGTTCACCGGCTCCGAAGGGATGCTCGGCGTGATCACCGAGGTCACCGTCAAGCTGCTGCCGAAGCCGGAGGTCGCCCGGGTGCTGATGGCCTCGTTCGACGACGTCGAGCGCGCCGGGCGGGCGGTAGGCGACATCATCGCAGCCGGCATCATTCCCGGCGGGCTCGAGATGATGGACAACCTGGCGATCCGCGCCGCCGAGGATTTCGTCCACGCCGGCTACCCGGTGGAGGCCCAGGCGATTCTACTGTGCGAGCTGGACGGCGTGGAGGCGGATGTCCGCGCCGACTGCGAGCGAGTTCGCGCACTGCTGGAAAACGCCGGGGCGACGGGCATTCAGCTCGCTCGCGACGACGCCGAGCGGGCGCTGTTCTGGGCCGGACGCAAGGCGGCCTTTCCTGCCGTCGGTCGCATGTCGCCGGACTACTACTGCATGGACGGGACCATTCCTCGGCGCGAGCTGCCGCGGGTGCTCAAGGGCATCGATGACCTCGCCGAGCACTACGGGCTGCGTGTCGCCAACGTCTTCCACGCCGGCGACGGCAACCTGCATCCGCTGATCCTGTTCGATGCCAACCTCCCCGGCGAGCTCGACACGGCGGAGGCGCTCGGCGGCGAGATCCTCTCTCTCTGCGTCGAAGCCGGCGGCACCATCACCGGTGAGCACGGCGTCGGCCGCGAGAAGCTCAATCAAATGTGCACGCAGTTCGCCCCCGACGAGCTGACGCACTTCCATAGCGTCAAGCACGCCTTCGACGAGCGCCGGCTGCTCAACCCCGGCAAGAACGTGCCGACCCTGGCGCGCTGCGCCGAGCACGGCGCCATGCACGTTCATCAGGGCCAACTTTCTCATCCGGAATTGCCGCGGTTCTGACGTGAACCGATGACGCTCGGCGTCTTCATCGTCAGCCCTGGGCCGAGCCGCGGGCGATAGCGCCCAGGCGGATACAGGAGCCACTCATGGCACATCTGCAGGACCGACGCCCGGCGTTCACCGAGCCGGGAGAACCCGGGCCGACGAAGGATACCGGCCAGGACGCTAGCGCGGCGCTGATCGACACGGTCTCACGCGCCGCGCGCGAGCGAACGCCGCTGCGCATCGTCGGCGGTGGGACCAAGGCATTCCTGGGGCGCCGAGTCGAGGCCACACAAGCCGTGGAGCTGCGAGACCACGCCGGCATCGTCCACTACGACCCGGTCGAACTGATCGTCACCGCGCGGGCGGGGACACCGCTTGCCACCCTCGAACGCGTGCTCGACGAGAGCCATCAGCGGCTCGCCTTCGAGCCGCCGCACTTCGGCGGGGCGGCAACGGTCGGCGGCATGGTCGCCGCCGGGCTCTCCGGCCCGCGCCGCCCGTGGGCCGGCTCGGTGCGCGACTTCGTTCTCGGCGTGCGCGTCATCACCGCCGAAGGCAAGCACCTGCGCTTTGGCGGCGAGGTGATGAAGAACGTCGCGGGCTACGACCTGTCGCGGCTGATGGTCGGCGCTCAGGGCACGCTCGGCGTGATCACCGAGGTGTCGTTCAAGGTACTGCCGCAACCGGTCGCCGCCGCCCGGCTGCGGCTGTCGCTCCCGTTCGAAGACGCCTGCCAGCGGCTGGTCGAGTGGGGCCGCCAGCCGCTGCCGATCACCGGCGCGGCGTTCGAGGCCGGCACGCTGCACGTGCGCCTGGAAGGGGGCGAGGGCTCGGTGGAATCCACCCGCCGGCACATCGGCGGCGAGGCGGAGGCGGCGGATTTCTGGGCCGATCTGCGCGAGCACCGCTTGCCGTTCTTTCGCGGCGACGACCCGCGCCCGCTCTGGCGGCTATCGCTACCGGCCCGGGCGCGCCTGCCGGCACTCGACGGCGACTGGCTGGTCGACTGGGGCGGCGTCCAGCCCTGGCTTCGCAGCGACGAGAGCCCCACGCACGTTCAGGAAGTGACGGCCGCCGTCGGTGGTCACGCCATCCGCTACACGCCGACGGCCGACAACGTCTCGCCGCACCCGCCGCTACCCGCGGTGCTCGACAAGTATCACCGACGGCTCAAGGCACGCCTCGACCCGGACGGCATCTTCAACCCCGGCAGGCTCTACGCCGACTGGTGAACCGGTCGGCGGTAGCCGCGTCTCAGGAGGGTTCATGCAGACTCGATTTTCCGACGCTGCCCGCGAGCAGCCGCACATCCACGAGGCGGACCGCATCCTGCGGACCTGCGTTCACTGCGGGTTCTGCAACGCCACCTGCCCGACCTACCAGCTGCTCGGTGACGAGCGCGACGGGCCGCGCGGACGCATCTATCTGATGAAGGAGCTGCTGGAGAGCGAGCCCGACGACGAGCGGATCACCCGCGAAACGCAGCTCCATCTCGACCGCTGCCTGACCTGTCGCAGCTGCGAGACCACCTGCCCTTCCGGCGTCGAGTACCACAAGCTGCTCGACATCGGCCGTGCCGAGGTGGAGCGCCGCGTCGGCCGCGCCCCGCGCGACCGCGCGCTACGCTTCGGGCTGCGTACCGCACTCGCCGAGCCACGCCGCTTCCAGGCGCTGCTGGCGCTGGGCCAGACCTTCCGCCCGCTGGCCCCCGTGGACATTCGCGACAAGATTCCCGCCCGACGCAGCCACGCGCATCGCCGCCCCGCGCCGGATCGTCATCCGCGCCAGATGCTGATTCTCGAAGGGTGCGTCCAGCCGGGGCTCGCCCCCAACACCAACGATGCCACGGCGCGCGTCCTCGATCGTCTGGGAATCGGCGTGCGCGGCGTCGAAGAAGCCGGCTGCTGCGGCGCGCTCGATTTCCACCTCAACGCCCAGCAAGCCGGCCGGGCGCGGATGCGCGCCAACATCGACGCCTGGTGGCCGTGGATCGAGGGCAACGGCGAGGCCGGCGCCACCGGCGATGGAGTCGAGGCGATCATCCAGACCGCCAGCGGCTGCGGCGCTTTCGTCAAGGAGTACGGCGAGATGCTCGCCGACGACCCCGAGTACGCCAGGAAGGCCAGGCGGGTGAGCGCGCTCGCCAAGGATCTGGTCGAGGTGCTGCGCGAGGAGGATCTCGAGACGCTGACCGACAGCTCGGACCGGCCCGGCTCGCGGCTGGCGTTCCACTGCCCCTGCACCCTGCAGCACGCCCAGAAACTCGGCGGCGCGGTGGAGAAAGTGCTCACGCGGCTGGGGTTCGATCTGGCCCCGGTGGCGGACGCCCATCTCTGCTGCGGCTCCGCCGGCACCTACTCGGTCACCCAGCCGACGCTTGCCAACCGCCTGCGCGATAACAAGATGGACGCGCTCGAAGCCCACGGGCCGGAGACCATCGTCACCGCCAATATCGGCTGCCAGACCCATCTGAATGGCGCCCACCGTACGCCGGTTCGCCACTGGATCGAGCTGGTCGACGAAGCGTTGACACCCCGTGAGCCGCTACACTCGCAGACACCCCAAACCGGGACCAAGAACGCCGCCGCCTCGGCGTGAGCACGACACCCCGATCCCTCCACACGCAGCCAAGAGAGTTTCCATGCAGACCAAAGCCACACTCGAACTCACCGACGTCAACGCGATTCTCGATGCGGCCCAGGCCGAAGCCCAAGCCCAGGGCTGGGCGGTGACCATCGCCGTCGCCGACGACGGCGGCCATCTGCTGGCCCTGCGCCGCCTCGACGGCGCCTCGCCGAACAGCCCCAGCATCGCTACCGAGAAAGCGCGCAACGCCGCCATCGGCCGCAAGGAAACCCAGGTCTTCGAAGAGATGATCAACAGCGGCCGCACCGCCTTCGTTACCGCGCCGATGAAGGCCCTGCTCGCCGGCGGCGTGCCGGTGATTCACGACGGCCAGGTCATCGCCAGCGTTGGCGTCTCCGGCGTCAAACCCGACCAGGACGTGCAGGTCGCCAAGGCCGGCGTCAAAGCGATCGGCTAGGTCCGCTCGCCATAGTGGGAGCGGGCCCTCCTGCTGTCACGCCTGTTTCGACGGTTACGACCGCTCTCCCCACGCTCCCAGCTTCTCTCTCCAGCGGCCGCTCTCGGCCGCTTTTTTTCGTCTCGACGCTGACCGATCTCGACGGCCCAAACGCGCGTGCGCTCATCGAGTACCGCTTGAACCCGGCTATTTGTATGCTGTATACAATTTGGAGCGACACGACGACATAACAAGCTCAAGAACGCTCGAGGTGTGAAATGACTTCACGGAACGCCCGACCACCGGGGCCCGGTGCCCTCTGTCTGATTCTCGCCAGTTTCGCCGCCATCATGTCGACGGTGCTGATCCTCAAGATTCCCGTGGCGCTGGCGCTCTTTGCCGCCTGGTTCGCCATGTTCGCGATCGGCAAGGGATTGGGGCACGCCTACGACTCGCTTCAGCAGGGTGCGCTCGATGGAATCCGCAGCGGGCTCGAGGGCGTTCTGATCATCGTGACCGTCGGTGCCCTGATCGGGGGCTGGATCGCCGGTGGCATCGTTCCCAGCGTCATCTATTACGGCGTGTCGCTGATCGACCCCGCCTGGTTCCTGCCGGCGGCGTTTCTGATCTGCGGTCTCACCGGGTTGGTCACGGGTACGTCCTTCGGCGCGGTCGGCACCATCGGGATCGCCATGATGGGCATCGGCCACGGTTTCGAACTGCCGCTGCCGGTCGTGGCCGGCGCGGTCATCTCCGGCGCCTACGTAGGCGACAAGCTCTCGCCGCTTTCCGATACCACCGTGCTGACGGCCTCCATCTGCGAAGTGCCGCTGATCGAGCACGTGCGCTCCATGCTCTACACCGGCGTGCCCTGTGTGAGCCTGGCGACGATCGGTTTCGCCATCGCTGGCAATCACTTCTCCAGCGCCGACTACGACATGCAGCAGGCCGATGCGGTGATGGCCCAGCTCGACACACACTTCTCGATCTCGCTCTGGCTGCTGCTGCCCATCCTCGCCACGCTGGTGCTGCTGGCCCTGCGCAAGCCGGCGCTGCCGGTCATTGCCATCGGTGCCGTACTCGGCGTCACCTGCGCCTGGGTGGTTCAGGACAGTACGCCGCTGCAGGCCGTCACTGCCCTCTATGCCGGCAATCAGGGCGACTACGGCGACGGCTACCTCGCCAGCATCCTCAACCGCGGCGGCATGGTGTCGATGCTGCCGGTGATCGCCATCGTCATCTTCGCGCTGGGTCTCGGCGGGCTGATGGAACGCCTGGGCGTGCTGGAGACGATCGCCAACGCGCTGACGAAGATGGTTCACCGCAGCACCGGTCGACTGACGCTTGCGACCATGGCCTGCGGTTTCTTCGGCACGATCTTCGGCGGCGCGGCGTACGTGGCCATCTTCACGGCGGCGTCGATGACTCGAAACATCTACGACCGCCTCGGCCTGCAGCGCACGGTGCTGTCACGCAACGTCGAGGCCGGCGGCACGCTCTCCACGCCGATGATTCCCTGGACCAGCGGCGCCGTCTTCATGGCGACCACCACCGGTGTCGCCACCGCCGACTACCTGCCCTTCCTCTGGTACCACTGGCTGGTGATGGCGTTCTCGCTGCTCTATGGCTTCACCGGGTTTGCCATGTGGCAACGCCCGCAGACCGACGCCGAACCCGCTCGCTGATTCACCCGACTTTCTGGAGACACCCGAATGACCCATACCAACGGCAGCTCGCAATCCTACGTCGCCGACTCGCGCAACGAAGACGTCATCGTCTACGTCGACGGCGAATTCAAACCCAAGAGCCAGGCGACGGTGTCGATCTTCGACAGCGGTTTCGTGCTGGGTGACGGCGTGTGGGAAGGCATTCGCCTGGTGAACGGCAAGCTGGTCGCACTCGATCAGCACATGAAGCGCCTCTATCAGGGGGCGGCCTCGATTTCGCTGGATATCGGTGTCACCCGCGACGAGCTGGTAGGCCTGATCCAGGAGACGCTGGCCAAGAACGACATGACCGACGGCGTGCACATTCGCCTGATGGTCAGCCGCGGCCTCAAGACCACGCCCAATCAGGACCCGCGATTCCTGCTCGGCAAGGCGACCATCGTCATCGTTGCCGAGCACAAGGTGATCGACAAGGCGGCCAAGGCGAAAGGCCTTGCGCTGTTCACCTCGACCTTCCGCTGCAGTTCGCCGGACGTGTTCGATCTCAGGCTCAACTCCCACAGCCGGCTCAACTTCATTCAGGCCCTGATCCAGGCGATCAACGCCGGGGCCAACGAGGCGCTGATGCTCGACCCCCACGGCTTCGTCGCCAGCTGCAACTCCACCAATTTCTTCATCGTCCGCGATGGGGAGCTGTGGACCTCCACCGGTCGCTACAACTTCAACGGCATCACGCACAAGACGGTCATGCGCCTGGCCCGCGACAACGGCATCGTCGTGCGCGAGACCGACTTCACCCTGGCAGAGACCTATACCGCCGATGAGGCTTTCGTGACCGGCACGCTTGGCGGTCTGACACCGGTCTATCAGATCGACGGGCATGCTATCGTGAACCCTCAGAGCGAAAGCCTGACGGCGCGTCTGGCGGCGCTCTACGACGCCTACCTGCACGCCTGAGGACCTCCATTCCCACTGCTGGAACCGAATGTTCACGACCGACATCGAGCAGATACCCGGGCGACGCACGCTCTGGGAACAGACCGCCCAGCGCCTGCAGACGCTGATCGCCAACGGCACGATCGCGCCGGGGACACGACTGACCGAGAACGCGCTCGCCGAGCAGCTCGGGGTCAGTCGCGCCCCCCTGCGCGAGGCGATTCGGCATCTGATGAATATCGGACTGCTGATCAGCGAGCCCTACAAGGGCGTGCGGGTGCTCGAGCTGACCCGCGAAGGGCTGCATCAACTCTACGAGTACCGCACCGGGATCGAGCAGATGGCGTTCCGAAGCCTCTGGCCCAAACGCAGCAGCGATAGTTTCGCGGATCTCGACCGCCGCCACGCCCGGCTGCTCGAGGCCATCGACAGCGGCGACAGCGCGCTTGCCATCGACCGTGAGCTGGAGCTGCATCAGTGGTGCTACGAACTCAGCGGCAACGCCCTGCTGATCGACGCCTGGGGACGGGTCAAGCCGCACCTGCGCTGCTATTTCGTCCTGCATCAGCGGGCACACAACCGATCCGGCCCGGCACGCCAGTCCCACGACCGCTACCTGGAGCACGCCAAGGGGGAGTCCCTGCCGGCGGCGCTCGACTTCATCGAAGCGCACATGAAGCAGGGGTTCGATCAGGTCATCGCCCACGTCGGCTGACGCGGCACAGAGGTCGGCACCGCAGGCCCGCGCCTCAGCGCTTCTTGCGGCCCTGCGGTGAACGGCCGGCACTCTTGCCGCTTCGGCGGGTATCGGGCTTGCCCGATTTCGATGACGCGGCCTTGGGCTGGCTCGGCCCGCCGTTGCCGGACTTCGCGGCGTGTCGCCCAGCCGACTTGCCCTTGGCGCCAGGCTTGCCTTGGGTCGCGTTCGGATTGCCTTGGCCGCCGGGTTTTCCGTTCGCCGCCGGCTTGCCCTTGGCGCCAGGCTTGTCCTTCGTTGCCGATTTGGCCGACCCCGGCGCCCCCGATTTGGCAGCGTGCCGCCCGGCCGGGCCACCCTTGCCGCCCCCTCGAGGCGGTTTGTGCTTCGCCCCGCCGGCGGGTTTGGCGCCGGCCGCGCTCTTGCCCGACGCCTGACCGGCACGCTTCGCGGCCGCTTTCGAGGCCGACTGGGTGCGGGGCGACTGCCCCTTGTCGGCTACCTTCTCGGACTGCCGGGTCAGCGCGAGGATGCCGTCGATCTCTTTCTCGGTGAGGTCCCGCCAGTCCCCGAGCGCCAGTCCCTTGAGCGAGACGTTCATGATGCGGGTACGCACGAGCTGCGTGACCTCGAAGCCGAAGTACTCGCACATGCGGCGAATCTGACGATTGAGCCCCTGCACCAGCGTGATGGTGAAGACGAAGCTCGACACTTTCTCCACCCGGCAGCGCTTGGTCACCTGACCGAGGATCGGCACGCCGTTCTGCATGCCCTCGATGAAGGCGTCGGTGATCGGCTTGTTCACCGTCACCCGATACTCCTTCTCGTGGTTGTTGTCGGCGCGCAGGATCTTGTTGACCAGATCGCCGTTGCTGGTGAGAAAGATCAGCCCCTCGGACTCCTTGTCCAGCCGTCCGATGGGAAAGATACGCGCGCCGTGACCGACGAAATCGACGATGTTGTCCTTTTCGCTCGACTCCGTGGTGCTGACGATGCCCACCGGCTTGTTGAGCGCAATGAGCACGAAGTCGTCTTCCGCCGTCGGCTCGATCTCCTGGCCGTTGACCCTGACCCGATCCCCCGGCCCGACCTGATCGCCGGTCGTCGCCCGACGCCCGTTGATCCAGACGTTGCCCTGCTCGACGAACCGGTCCGCCTCGCGCCGGGAGCACATGCCGCTTTCGCTGATGTACTTGTTGATGCGGGTGGATGTGCGTAGCGACATAAAACACCGTGCGGCTGGATGAAGTGACTGAGTGAAACGGAACGGGTTCCGACCTCTGACCTGCCGAGACCGGCCAGGCCAACCGGGACGAAGCCCGCCTCCGACGCCCGAGTATATCGAGGCTTGCCACCGAAGCAGAACCGACCGGCGAAAACGGCGTGACGAATGGCCGTCGCTCGATAGCGCTTGCACGCCTGCGCCTCCTCTCTTATCCCCGAGTTGGGCCGCTTCCTCGCGCTATCGGCCCGCCACTGTTGGACCTCAGGCCGAGAAACGACACCCCGGTCGCGAAGCCATGCCTCGGTCGAGAAACGACACCCCGGTCGCGAAACAGGCACCGGCTCGCGGATGACGTATCCGACGACGACGTCGGTGTCGGGGCGCCGAACCGACTTTCCGCGGGAAAAGTTCTACCTGAAAGAATCGAATGGCGCCTGAGAGCATTCTTTAGTCGCAACCCGTGATCAATCGATTGACCCCTCCGATGGGCGAACGTAGTTTTTTACTGCTGGAACACGTTCTACCAAACAGAATAACGGAGACGCCATGAAACGTTTGTTCCCGAAGCCTACCGCGCTGTGTCTCGCGCTCTCGATGGCGTCGCTGCCGCTCTTCGCGATGGCCGCGGGCCCGAGCGGCAAGATCGACTGTATCGCGCCCGCCAACCCCGGCGGCGGCTGGGACTTCACCTGCCGTAGCGTGGGCCAGGCACTCAGCGAAACCGGCATCATCGATGGCAGCGTGCAGACGACCAACATGCCCGGTGCCAGCGGCGGGGTCGCCTATTCGCACGTCGTGACCAAGCGCGCCGGACAGAACAACGTCATCGTCTCCGCTTCCACCGCCACGACCACCCGCCTGGCGCAGCGCCAGTTCCCCGGCATGAACGCCGACATGGTCAACTGGGTGGGCACCGTGGGTGCGGATTACGGCGTCATCGCGGTGCGCAAGGACTCTCCCTATCAGAGCCTCGACGAACTGCTCGATGCGATGGAAGAACGCCCGGGCAGCGTGAGCTTCGCCGGCGGTAGCGCCAGCGGCGGCTGGGATCACCTCAAGGTGCTGATGATGGCGCGAGCCGACGGCATCCAACCGCTCAACAAGGTGAAATACCTACCGTTCGATGGCGGTGGCGAGGCGATGACCCAGGTCGTCGGCGGCCATATCGATGCGTTCTCCGGGGATGCTTCCGAGACGCTCGGTTTCGTGGCCTCCGGTGATCTACGCGTGCTTGCCGTACTGGCGGACGAGCATCTGCCCGGGGCGCTCAGCGACGTGCCCACCGCCAAGGAGCAGGGTGTCGATGTCGAAGGGATCAACTGGCGCGGCTTCTACATTCCGGCCGAAGTTGCCGAAGCGGACGTGGCATGGTGGGAAAATGCGCTGCAGGATCTCTACGACAGCGAAGAGTGGAAGAAAGTCATGGCGCAGAACGGCCTGATTCCTTTCGATCGTCGCGGCGAGGCCTTCGACGACTACGTCCACCAGCAGATCCAGGATATCGAAGAGATCTCCCAGGAGGTCGGCCTGATCCAGTAAGTGCGGCTCGCCCGGCGGGGCTATCGCACCGTCGGGCAGTATCGGTTCCGCCGAGGGCTCAGTCCGTACGCAGTCCGCGCGGCCACTGTCGTTCCAGGCGCGGCGCGTACTGAACCAGCAGCGGGGCGTGGCGATCCTTGGCCGTCGCGTTGAACCGGTCACTGGGTCCGGAGAGCGCCAGCGCGCCCATGAGCTCGCCCTCGCCATTGTAGATACCGATGGCCGCCGCCGACAGCCCCGCCTGTCGCTCGCCGCTGGAGACAGCGACCTGGCCGCGCGGCGTTTCGTAATTGAGCACACGCCCGGCGGCGCCTCGACCCAATGGCAGCCGGATGCCCTCCTCGAGATGATGCCTCACCTCGAGCCGTCCGTTCTCGCGCAGGCGGCACACCCGATGGTCACCGTCGCGCACATAGAAAGACGCCGTCTCCTCGCTGGCATCGCGCAGCGATTCGAGGATCGGCCGCACCAGATTCTCCAGCTGCGGGCCGTCTCCCGCCAGCGGGGCCAGACGCGACAGGGCCGGCCCAACGCGATAGATACCGCGCTCGTCGCGAGTGACGTAGCCGAAATGCTCGAGGGAAGCCATCAGCCGCAGGATGGTGCTCTTGTAGAACCCGGTCGCGTTGGCCAGTTCGGTCAGCGAGAACTCCCGCCGCTCCGAGGAAAACGCTTCGAGTAGGGTCAATGCTCGCTCGACGGCCTCGACGCGACGCTGAGCCATGGGGCGCTCCTTTCTGCCTGAGGCATCTGAGGTCTAATGAAGGAAGGATGTTGCGATAGGCAAAACACTATTGCAACCGGCCGGCGGCCAATCTATTCTTCCTGAAAGAATCAGTTTCACTAGGGGAAACCATGTCGTCTCCGTTATCGGGTTACCGGGTTCTGGATCTCACCAACGTTCTGGCCGGGCCCTTCTGCTGCCATCAGCTCGCCCATCTCGGTGCCGAGGTGATCAAGGTGGAGCGCCCCCAGGGCGGCGACCTGGCCCGTCAACTGGGCGCCGACCCCACGCTGAATCTCGATCTCATGGGGGTATCGTTCCTGGCGCAGAACGCCGGCAAGCGCTCGGTGACGCTCGACTTCAAGCGCCCCCGGGACCGGGAGCGTTTCCTCGACCTGGTGGCCAGCGCCGACGTGCTGGTCGAGAACTTCCGGCCCGGCGTCATGCAGCGACTGGGACTGGGATTCGACACGCTCAAGCAGCGCAACCCACGGCTGATCTACTGCGCCATTTCCGGTTTCGGCCAGGACGGGCCGCTTGCGCACTACCCCGCCTATGATCAGATCATTCAGGGCATGGCGGGCGTCATGAGTATTACCGGCGACCCGGACAACGCCCCCTATCGCGTCGGCTACCCACTGGCGGATACGGTCGGCGGACTGACCGCCGCCATGGCGATCAACGCCGCGCTGGCCGAGTCGCCGCGCACGGCGCGGTTCATCGACATCTCGATGCTGGAGTCGGTGCTGGCCACCATGGGCTGGGCGGTCTCCAACCTGCTCATTGCCGGCAAACCGCCCACGCCGCTGGGCAACGACAACGTCACCGCCAGCCCATCGGGGACCTTTCGCACCCAGGATGGCCTGCTCAACATCGCCGCCAACAAGCAGGAGCAGTTCGAGGCGATCTGCCATCTCCTCGAGCATCCCGAGTGGCTCTCGGACGCCCGCTTCGCCGAACGCCAGTCGCGTCTGACGCACCGGCGAACGCTCAGCGATCTCATCGAAGCGGCCCTCGCCGCCAACACCACCGAATACTGGTGGCCGCGACTGGTCGAGGCCGGCGTCCCCGCGGGGCCGGTCTACAGCGTCGCCCAGGCACTGGCGCATCCGCAGGTTCGCGATCGCGGCATGATCGAGCGCTTCGACCCCTCGCCCATCGGCAAGCCGCTGGAGGTGGTCAGCGGCGGCTATCGCATCGATGGCAAGGCGCCCCGCGTCGCCTCACCGCCCCCACGCCTGGGCCAGGACAACGACGCGCTCTTCCCCGCCCACGCGGCCAACGACGAATGAACCGGAGCTCCCTCATGACCGATGCCCAAGCGCCCCAGCATCAGACGCCCGAATATCAGGCCCAGCAGTGGTGGAAGACCGACATCATCGACATGCGCCCCGGCGAGATCCGCTATCGCGGCTATCCCATCGAGGAGTTGATCGGCAACGTCGGCTTCGCCGACATGGTGTGGCTGATGACGCGTGGCGAGCTGCCCACGCGGGCGCAGTCGGCGCTGCTGGAAGCGGCGCTGATGAGCGCGGTCGATCACGGTCCGCAGGCGCCGAGCATCGCCATCGCCCGCATGGCGATGACCTGCGGCAGCAGCCTCAACAACGCCATGGCGTCGGCGGTCAACGTCCTGGATGACGTTCACGGCGGTGCCGGCGAGCAGGCCATCGAGCTGTATCAATCGATACTCGAGCATCAGATTCGCGGCCGCGTTCTGACGGAGGCGGTCGAACGGGGCATCGCCGACTGGCAGCGAGATCGAACCCGGATCGTTCCCGGCTTCGGCCACCGTTTCCACCCCGTCGACCCTCGCGCGCCCAGACTCTTGCAGCTCGTGGAACAGGCCTCGAGCCGCGGCGAAGTGGACGGTCAGTTCGTCGCCATCGCCCGCGAGGTCGAACGCCAGCTCATCGCCATGAAGGGCAAGCCGATCCCGCTCAACATCGATGGCGCCACCGCCGTCATCTACGCCGAACTGGGGTTCCCGGCCCCGCTGGCGCGAGGGCTTTTCTGTCTTTCGCGCTCGGTGGGCATTCTCGCCCACGCCTGGGAGCAGCAGTGCCAGGGCGGGCGGAACAAGGGGCCGATGCCCAAGGGCTGGCTGTGGCCCTACGGCGGCCCGGCCCAGCGGCCGGTGCCGGACAGGGCCTGAGGTCGCCGCCGCTGAACGGGCGAGGTAATTTGCCATCGACTCCTCTACGCTGATCTTCAGGTTCCTTTCGTCGACCATGCCAAGGATTCAGCTATCGCTTCCCTGCGTTTCGTCACCCGCTTGCTGCCGGCAGGCTTTCTGCCGGCAGGCTTTCGCCGCGCCGCGCTGACGCCGCTGCTCGCCGGCGCACTCGTTGTCTCTGCCCACGCGCAGGATCTGCAGGACGACATCGCCGCGACGCCGATTCCCACCTGGCCGGATCGGCTGACGGCGGAGGTCGCACGAATCGACGCCGAGTACCCCGGCGAGATCGGCGTCTACGTCCAGGATCTCGACGACGACACCCGTTTCGCCTATCGCGCGGATCAGCCCTGGTATCTCGCCTCGATGATCAAGGTGCCGGTAGCGCTTGCGCTGATGCGCGAAGTCGACGCCGGCAACCTCACCCTCGACGACACCATGACGCTACGGCAGAGCGACTACGTCGACGGCGCCGGGGAGACCAACTGGCACGGCGTGGGGGAGACGCTCAGCCTGCGCTGGCTGCTCGAGCAGATGATCACGCGCAGCGACAACACCGCCACCGACATGCTGATCCGCCGCGTGGGCGTCGAGACGGTGAACGACAATCTGGATCGCCTGATCGGCCCGGGGATCGGCACCATCACCACCCTCGCCGACGTGCGTCGCCACGCCTACGCCGAATTCCATCCCAACGCCTTCGACCTCGACGGGCTCGAGTTCCTCGACATTCGCAAGGCGACGCGTGAACCCGCGCGTCTGGCGGCCATTTCGCGCTTCATCGGCGTGCCGGTGAGCGACTTTCAGGCTCGCGATCTCAGCCAGGCCTTCGACCGCTACTACGAGACCGGGCTCAACGCCGGTCGGCTGGACAGCGTGGGCCGGCTGCTGGCGATGATCGAGCGCGGGGAGACGCTGTCGCCGGCGAGCACGCAGACCCTGCTCGCCGTGATGGAGCGCACCCGTACCGGCGCGAATCGCCTGCGCCGGTCCTGGCCCGACGACGTCGACTTCGCTCACAAGACCGGCACGCAGCGCAGCCGATTCTGCGACGGCGGTATCGCCAGCCGCGACACGGCCGAAGGCGTCAGGCGCGTCGTCGTGGTGACCTGCGCCAAAGGCACGCTGTCGATGGCCCCGGCGGAGCGCGCGATGCGCGATGTCGGCGCGGCGGTCTGGGAGACGGGCCTGCTGAACTGAGCGGCCGCGCCAGGACGGTCGCGGTCGAGACATTTCACAACGAAGCCTGAAGACGGACGGACGAGGCCGCCGAAGACACATCGAGCCTCCGAAGGCGACGGAAGGACTCTCACACACGAGAAGAAAAACGATGCCGAATCGCTCCTTGTTCAAGCGCTCCTTCTCCAACCGCGCATCCCCTAACCCCGCCTTCCCCAGGCGTTCCTTGCGCAATCTTTTCCTGTTCGATCGTTCGACCTGGATGCTCGGCGCCCTCTTGATGCTTCCACTCGCCGCCGACGCGCAGACCACTTGGGAGACGCGTCTCGGTGAACGCATCGCGACGCTCGACGAGGAGGCCGCCGGCGAGCTCGGCGTTTTCATTCATCGCCTCGAGGACGACACCACCCTCGGCCACAAGAGCGACCGGCTCTGGTACCTCTCCTCGGCGGTCAAGGTGCCGATCGCGATCGTGCTGCTGCAGCAGGTCGAGAACGGCGAACTCTCCCTCGACGACGAACTGACGCTGGAGGCGTCCGACCGCATCGACGGCGCCGGCGAACTGCTCTGGATCGATCCCGGCGCGAGCTATTCGCTCGATAACCTGCTCGAGCGCATGCTGATCGACAGCGACAACGTCGCCACCGACATGCTGATCCGGGCGATCGGCGAAGAGACCCTCAACGAGCGCATCGCCGACATGACTCGCCGCGGTTTCTTCCGCGACGGCGGTTTCGAGCCGATCACCACCCTCGCCGAGGTGCGCTACGGGGTCTACGGCGAGATCCATCCGAAGGCCCGCGAGCTCGACCGCGAGACGCTGATCGAAGTCGCCGCTGCCAACATCGGCCCCGAGCGAGTCGAGGCGCTGCGCCGCGTGCTGGATGTGGAGGCCGACGCGCTCGAAACCGAGGACATGACCGAGGCGTATTCGCGCTACTACGACCGCGAGGTCAACAGCGCCACGCTGGAGAGCTACGCGGGGCTGCTCACGGCGTTGGTTCGCGGCGAGCTGCTCGACGACGCGCATCGCCAGCTGCTGTACGAGAATCTCAAGCTCGACACCTACGACGCCTATCGTCTGGAAGGCGGGCTGCCACGCGAGGCGGCGTTCATTCAGAAAACCGGAACTCAGCACCGCCGCGCTTGCCATATGGGCGTGGTCGAGCCCACCGATCCGGATCGGGCGATCGTGATTACCGCCTGCACCGAGGCGATGGATGAGGCTGCCCCCTCCGAGGCGCTGCTCAAGCGGGTGGGCGAGGCGATCGCCGAAACGATGCTGGAGAGCGACGAGGCGGCATAGAGCGAAAATTCATTCGCTTGCTACACTTTCACCCCGGCCATACCACGGCCCGTCGTCCTGTTGCGGCGGGTTTTCACCGCTGGTTTCACGACCGGCTTTCATCCCGGCCACAGGCATCAGCACTGCAAGGAGAATGGCATGTCTCAGACGACCATCAAGACCGAGTGGATCGACGTCACCGCCGAAGACGGCAAGACGTTCAAGGCTTATCAGGCGCTACCGCCCAAGGGTAAAGGCCCGGGCATCGTGCTGATCCAGGAGATCTTCGGTGTGAACGCCCACATTCGCGGCGTCGCCGAGCAGTACGCGATGGACGGCTATACCGTCATCGCCCCGGACATGTTCTGGCGTGAAGAAGCGGGCGTGGAACTCGGCTACGACGGCGACGACTGGAAGGAAGCGGTGGCGCACAAGAACGCGCTCGACTTCCCCACTGCCGTGAGCGACCTGCGCGCCGCGACCAAGGCGCTGCGGGCAAGCCCGGCCTGCGACGGCCCCGTCGCCTCCGTCGGCTACTGCCTGGGCGGCGTGCTCTCCTATCTCTGCGGGCTGGACGCCGGGGTCGATGCCGCGATCTGCTACTACGCCGGCGGCGTGACCGAGCATCTCGGCCGTGCCGATGAGCTCAAGGTGCCGACGCAGTTCCACTTCGGCGCCGAGGACGACCACATTCCGCTCGAGCACGTCGAGCAGACCCGCGAGGCCTTCACCGGTCGCGACGACGTCGAGGTCCATCTCTACGACAACGCCGAGCACGGCTTCAACTGCTGGGCGCGGGCGAGCTACAACCAGCACGCCTCCGCACTGGCCCACGGGCACACGCTGACGTTCCTGGCCAGCCGCACACAGTGAGCGGACCCGGGATGCGCCAAGCGACGCCGGCTCGTCGCGTCGTGCGTGTCGGTCGAGTAGCCGCTCGGCGCGATCACCGTCGGTGGGCATCGGCGTCGTAGAAAGCGCAGTAACGCCGCAAGAACAGTGCCGCAGCAAGAGAAGCGTCGTAAGGAGCGCGGCGCGAGAGGAAGGACGACGTCGTACGGTTAGCGATATTCTCCAAGGGCGGCGATATAAGCGCTTGTCGATAGCCGCCACGCCGACTAGCTTTCGTCAGGCATGCAGGGAGAAAGCATGCTCATCCGAATGAGCTAGGAGAGGCACTATGGGAATCATTGCATGGATCATCTTCGGTCTGATCGCTGGCGCCATCGCCAAACTGATCATGCCGGGCAAGGATCCGGGTGGCTTCATCGTCACCATCATCATCGGCATCCTGGGTGCCGTGGTCGGTGGCTGGATCGGAACGGCACTCGGCTTCGGCAGTGTCTCCGGTTTCAACTTCGGTAGCTTCGTCGTCGCCGTCATCGGTGCCATCGTCCTGCTGATTCTCTATCGCGTCATCCGTAAGTAACGCGTCACTGGCGGTACTGTGTTGTTGCGCCCGACCCGGCTCTCGCCGCGTCGGGCGCAATCATTCGGGTGGCCAGTCGGATGGCCCGACCCGTGAACTCAACGGTGAACGCTGTCATCTTTGTCACCTCGCGGCCCCGATCGCGGACTGGCTCGCCGACGCGGCTCTCATCGCGTTTTTCGCTCTTCGATGGCGACTTTCCTTTCCATTCAACGTCTTCGGAACGCTTTTCATGACTTCGCATTTCTATGAACCCGCCAACGGCCACGGCCTGGCTCACAACCCGTTCAAAGCGATCGTCGGCCCCCGCCCGATCGGCTGGATCTCCTCCCGGGATAGCCAGGGGCAGCTCAATCTCGCCCCCTACAGCTTCTTCAATGCCTTTGCCGACACGCCGCCGATCATCGGTTTCGCCAGCGCCGGCTATAAGGACAGCGTGCGCAACATCGAACAGACCGGTGAATTCTGCTGGCATCTGGCGACGCGAACGCTCGGCGAGGCGATGAATCAGAGCGCGGCCACGGTGGAACCGAGTGTGGATGAATTCGATCTCGCCTCGCTGACGCCGGCGGCATCGAAAGTGGTCGGCGTGCCCCACGTTCAGGAAGCCCAGGTCGTCTTCGAGTGCCGCCTGAGCCAGTGCCTTCGGCTCACCTCTGCGGCCGGCGAGGCGATGGACAACTGGCTCGTATTGGGGGAAGTGGTCGGCGTGCATATCGACACCGCCCTGATCGACGACGGCGTCTATCAGACCGCGGCCGCGCGGCCGATCCTTCGCGGTGGCGGGCCGGGCGACTACTTCGAGATCAGCGACGAGGCGCGATTCGAGATGCGTCGGCCGTCTTGAATCGGGTTCGCGATCAGCGACGAGGCGCGGTTCGAGATGCGCCGGCCGTCCTGAATCAGGTCGTTTCGAACTCGGGGGTGTAGAAACGCCAGGTGTTGCGCCCGGCGCGCTTGGCGGCATACATCGCCCGATCCGCGAATTCCACCGCCTGCTGCGGGTCTTCGGTATCGACCCCCAGGGTCGAGATGCCGATGCTCACCCCGAGTCGGACCCGCGCTTCTTCGCCCTCGCTCAACGCGAGAGGCGTCGCCAGACGGTGGAGGAAGCGCTGAATGAGCGTGACCACCTCGTCGCGGCGATCGCACCCTTCGAGCAGCACGACGAATTCGTCGCCGCCCAGCCGCGCGATATAGTCCCGCTGGCGCAGCAGGCTCGAGAGCGTCGCGGCAGCATGCAGCAGCACGCGGTCGCCGGCCTGATGGCCGTAGGTGTCGTTGATCTGCTTGAAGTGGTCGAAGTCGAGCATCAACAGCGCGTGGCGCCGGTCGGGGTAGAGGCGGTGATGACGAGTCATCACCGCCAGCCGATGCTCGAACCCGCGGCGGTTGCCGAGCCCGGTGAGCGAGTCCGTCATCGCCATCTGCGCCGCCGTCTCGGCGGCGCGCTTGCGCTCGGTGACATCGTGAGCCACCCCCTGTAGCCGCCCGGTTTCCAGCGGGCTCACCAGCAGGCTAATCCAGCGCGGCGTGCCATCGTGCGTCACCTCGCAGAGGTATTCGCGCTGCTCCTCTCGCTCACCGCTTTCCTCTCGTCCACTGATTCCCTTTCGTCCACCGTCACTCTCTCGTTCGCCATCACCCGCTCGTTCGCCATCACCCGCTCGTTCGCCGTCACCCGCTCGTTCAGCGTATTTTTCCGGCCCGCCGCGCCCTGCCCGCTCGCTGCGTTCCTCCGATTCATCGCGCTCGTCTCGCTCACCGTGCCCGCGCGGGCGCTGTCCGCTATCGACGATTCGCCCGGGCGTGGCATAGCTCGGCGCCAGCGTGGTGAAGGCGATGGGCTCGGCGTCGAGATTGCGATCCGGGTCAATGCCAAACAGCCGTCGGAAAGCAGGGTTGGCCGAGCGCATCAGCCCCTCGCCGTCGAGTTCGAAAAGCCCCGCCTCGACGTTATCGAAGATCGCGCGGTATCGACGCTCCTCGACTTCGCGTTCCAGCCGTAGACGCCGCTCCTGACCGAGACTCTCGACGAGGTTGTCGATCATCACGTTGACGCTCGCGACCAGCGTACCGATCTCGTCATCACGGTTGCCGGGTGGCGCCTGCAGCTTCTGGCCCGTTTCCGCTTCCAGCTCGCTCAGTCGATGCGAAAGCTCAGCGATAGGGCGGGTCACGTAGCGCGCCACGACGACCGTGACGCAAACGCCGATGCCCAGTAGCTGCAGCAGCAGCGCCGTCCCGATGAAGGTCGAGGCCTGCGCGACCATCAGGTCGAGTTCTTCCTGGTCCGGCTCGACGGTCATGCGGCACACGGTCTGGTCGGGCTCGAACGGCGACGCCACATCGCGCACGACCAGCGGAATCGTGGTATCGCCGAATTCCGGCCCACTTCGCCCCGTGGCGAGCACCTTGCCGTCGCTTGCGCGAATCGTCACGGCGTTGACGATGTTGTTGCTCAAAAGCCCTTGGCTCACCTCTTCGGCCATGCGCTCGTCGCCCAGAAAACAGGCGATCTGCGCGGTTCGCTCCACCGTGGTGATCAGCTCCTGCAGCCGCACCTGCTGGGTCTTGTGCACGTTGGCGGCGCGCAGGTGGACGGCCACCCCCAGAAACAGCCCGCCGAGCAGCGCCACGATCAGCACGATGATCGCGGTGGTCCGAAGCGCCAGGCGCGTATGCAGCAGCAGCAGCAGGCGAGACATGGGGTTATTCGCCGAGCGTGAGCACGACACGCATGTCGTCGGTCGCCGAGGCGCTGTCGATGTAGCTCAGCGCATTGGCGTTATGGGTAATCAGCTGACGCACGTCCGCGGCACTATCGCTCTGCTGAGGCGGCGAGGCCTCGCCGGAGAACACCAGACGCGCCCAGTAGGAGTTGATCTCGGCCAGATCCTTGTCGACCAGGGCGCGGTAAAAGCGTGCCTTGAGCGTACTCTGATCGATCGGCAGGGCCAGATCGCCGTTGGGCAACTTGCGGTAGCGCCCCATGAAGATATTGATCGCCTCGCTCCGCGTCAGCGTCGTCACCCCGCTGTCGGGACTGACCACCACCGCAATGTCGGCACTGACGGGGAGCGCGACCGCAAGCGTCGAGGCGAGTAGAAACGTTCGGACTCGGTTCATGGCGCGTTCCTAGAAGATGAAGTCCAGACCGAGGCTGAAGATCGAACTCCACCCCCCGTTCCAGTCACTGTCGGTATCGCGCCATAGAAAGCCCGGGCTCTGTGTATCGATACGGTCGAACTGCGCCTTCAGCGCCAGATTGGCGGCGATATCGTAGCGTGCGCCCACCGAATAGGTCTGCTGATCGATGTCGCTACCGTCGGGGTTGGTGGACGTCGTCTTGACCTTGGAGAACATCACGTAGGGCGTCACCCGCTCGACGCGATAGCCCACGGAGACGAAACCGGAGTCGATCTGCCCGTCGTGGCGCGTCACCTTGCTGCGATTGACCATCGCCTGCACCGTCACCGGCCCCCGGTCGTAGAGCGCGCCCAGCGAAAAGAGCGTGATCCGGTCGAAGCCGAAGACATCCCCCAGCACGTTGTTGGCGTCGAGATTGGCGAACGGAATGCTGTCGATCTGATCGGCGACCGGGCCGCGGAAATCGACGTCCGAATGCACCTGGGTGTAGCTCACGCGAAACCGCCACGGCCCCGTCTCGTAGTCGAGGTTGCCGCCGTAGACCTGATCGACGTCGAATTCGGCGGACAGCCCCTCGGTGAGATAGATCTCGCTGTCGGAGCGCCCGGCGTAGAGCTTCAAGCGCACCAAGTCGCTGCCCACCGGCTGCGTGAACGTCACGTCCGCGCCGTCGATGTGCGTCAGCTGCAGCGTGCCGAAGTGATCCACCGGCGGGCGTACCCAGTTGTAGGCGTAACCGACGTAGCGCGAATCCGCCAGCTGGTAGACGTCCCAGCCCAGCCGCCCCGCGCGAAGCTGCACGGCGGGGTCGGGCCGGTAACGCACGAACGCCCAGCTCAGCTCCGGCTCGAAATGCCCGGACTCCTGATAGCGACTCAGCCCCTGGACCACCACGTCGAGTTCATCGGTGAAGCGATAGCCGAGCTGCGCGCCGAGCAGCGTATCGGTCTTGCCGCTCCAGCCCTCGCCTGCGCCCTCGCGCTGACTGATGTCGCGGATGAAGTCGGTGTTCTCCTGATTGCTGTGCACCGCGGCAAGCGTGCCGAAGCCGCTGAAGGTCAGCCGCTCGTCGCCCAGGGTCTGGCCGAACGCGGCCGACGTCAGCGCGGCTGACAAAAGCGCCCACGCCAACAGCCCCGAACCTGTCAGGCGCAGGGCGCCCCACACGACCCCAAAGGGTCGAGCGGGCGCGGCGCGAACATCATCCGCCCGCGCCCGGCCCCATCGCGAAATGGGCCGAGCGATACACAGTCGTCTCATGCGTGTCTCCGGCGCCGATGCCACCAGCGTCGTGAAGAAAAATGGGTTAGCTGGGTTCATTGTCGGCCGCTCTCTTCGATTCTTAAGCGCACTTCGGCTTGAGTTCGCCAGCCAGCGTCACCATCTGTGTCGATCCACGCAGGCTTTAGCTGGCGAGACGCTTTCCGACAGCCAGGGGCACCGGCGGTCGGTCGCGCCCGACGTGCTAGACTCAGCGCCTGTTTTTCGACCGGGACTTGGCAACCGTTCGTACGTCATCGCCGTACTCGAGGTTCCGCTCGACGATTCGTTTCTCCGCACCCAAGGAGCTAGGCACGCATGTCCCTGGAAGAACTGCATCTCAATCTGCGTAACCTCGCCTCCGAGGACTACCCGCAGCTCAAGCGGCTGATGGACGCCATCTACGACGACATCGGCGGCGCCTGGTCGAAGCTCACCATCGACAAGCTGATCGGCGAGTTTCCCGACGGCCAGATCCTGATCGAGGACGACGACAAGATCGTCGGCGTCGCGCTCACCGTGCAGGTGGATTACGACCGCTTCTCCAATCCGCACAAGTACGACGAGCTGATTGGCCATCGCGAGATCATCCTCAACAACGCCGAGGGCGACGCTCTCTACGGCCTCGACGTGCTGATCGACCCGGCCTACCGCGGCTACCGTCTTGGCCGGCGTCTCTACGAGGCGCGCAAGGATCTCTGCCGCTCGATGAACCTGCGTGCGATTCTCGCCGGCGGGCGGATTCCCAACTACCACCAGCACGCCAATGAGATGGAGCCGAGCGAGTACATCGAGCGGGTCGCGCGCAAGGAGTTCTACGACCCGATCCTCTCGTTCCAGCTCGCCAACGACTTTCTGGTCAAGCGGCTGTTGAAGAAGTACCTGCCCGAAGACGAGAAATCGATGGGCTACGCCACCCTGCTCGAGTGGAACAACATCCTCTACGAGCCGGCCAGTCTGGTGATCGACACCCGGCGGACCCAGGTGCGCGTGGGCGCGGTGCAGTGGCAGATGCGCGAATTCGACTCGGTGGAAAAAGTGCTCCAGCAGGTGGAGTTCTACGTCGACGCCATCTCCGACTACCAGAGCGACTTCGCCGTCTTCCCGGAGCTGTTTAACACCCCGCTGATGGGCCTGACCGATCAGACCGATCAGGTCGCGGCGATCCAGTTCCTGGCGAGCTTCACCGAGCGCTTCAAGACCGAGATCTCGCGCATGGCGATCTCCTACAACATCAACATCGTTGCCGGCTCGATGGTCGAGAAAGGCGAGGACGGCAAGCTCTACAACGTCTCCTACCTCTGCCACCGCGACGGCAACATCGACCGTCAGGCGAAGCTGCACATCACCCCGCAGGAGCGTCGCGACTGGATCGTCGAGGGCGGCGACGAGCTGCAGGTGTTCGAGACCGACGCCGGCCGCGTGGGCATCCTGATCTGCTACGACGTCGAGTTCCCGGAGCTGCCGCGCCTGCTCGCCGAGCAGGACATGGACGTGCTGATCGTACCGTTCTGGACCGACACCAAGAACAGCTATCTACGCGTGCGCCACTGCGCCCAGGCCCGCGCCATCGAGAACGAGTGCTACGTGGTCGCCTGCGGCAGCGTGGGCAACGTGCCCTCCATCGAGAACCTGGACATCCAGTACGCCCAGTCCTCCGTCTTCTCGCCGTCGGACTTCGCCTTCCCGCACGACGCGGTGATGTCGGAAACCACGCCGAACACCGAGATGGTGATGTTCTCCGACCTCGACCTGACCAAGCTCAAGCTGGTGCGTGCCGAAGGCGCCGTCACCAACCTGCGCGACCGCCGGCTGGATCTCTACGACCTGCGCCTGCGCGACTGGTCGTGGAAGTCGGGTAGCCGTCAGGAAGAGAACTGAGCCATGGGCTGGTGGGGCAGGCTGGGCCGGCGGCGTTCCCATGCGCCGGCCTTCGACCCCGATGTCTGGCGCCCCGTGCGCCAGAGCCTGCCGCTGCTGGCCGCGCTCACTGACGCCGAGGCCGAACGCCTGGGCTCCCGCGCCTGGGCACTGACCCATCGGCTACGCTGGTCCGCCGCGGGCGAGGTCGAGTTCGACCTGGCCGCCCAGCTCGCCATCGCCGCCCAGGCGTGCCTGCTGACGCTGGGCTGGAACGACGCCGACGCCGAGGCGGCCTTTGCCAACGTCCACGAGATCGTGCTGCTGCCGGACGCCTTTCACCGCCAGGTGGAAGAGATGGACGAGGCCGGCGTCATGCACGAATACACCGACGAGCGCGCCGGCGAGACCTCCTGGCGCGGCCCGGTGGCGCTCGCCATCCCCGAGATCGAAGAGAGCGGCGACTTCACCGGCTACAACGTCGTGATCCACGAGTTCGCCCACCAGCTCGACCTCGGCAACTCCCAAGATGTCGACGGCTTTCCCCCACTTGCCGCCAATAGCGACGTCACTGCCCAGGCGTGGCACCGCGTCTTCACCGCCGTGTGGGACGACCTGCAGGCGCACCTCGAACGCGACGAACCCACCCCCATCGACGACTACGCCGCCACCCACTCCGGCGAATGCTTCGCCGTCTGCTGCGAGCTGTTCTTCACTGCTCCGGATCGGTTGGTTGAGGTGTATCCCGAGCTTTACGACCTGTTGAGAAGGTATTTTGGGCAGGATGTGTTGGGAAGGGTTAAGCGGCAACAGATAACTGGATTCGATCAGGCGCAAGGTTGATCCCGCACGATACTCGTCCTGCCCAGTCTCGGAACCACCGCGCGCCCTGCTACCCTGACTAGCGAATTAATATCAAAATCGTTACTTGAAATAGACATTACTTTACATTACAAAGATGGATGACGTGGTGTCGGGTAGTGCTAGTGCAGGGGATAGGCATTTGAAGGCTAAGGCCGCTTACGACCCAAAGTAGAAATTGACTTTTGCCTACAAAAGCAAGCGTGATGTGGATCTACCGGTAAATCGCCACGCTGCGCCGAGGGCATATCTGATTGGTTTGAGATCGGGGGCTTGAATTTTGCGTGGGGGCTAAGCGATTATACCGTAATTCAACATGTAAGGAGTAAGTGATGTCTTCCGCAGCACATAAAATTAAAGATTCGACGCCGTCGGCGATCCGATCCAGCCTCGCCAAGGGTCAGAGCACCAACGCCGCTATTCAGCGCTTGCGTTCACGTGCTCTAGCTGAGTCCGAGACAAGCCAAGTCATCACCAGCTATGATCGCATGCACCACCGCCACAACCGCTCCTGAGTGACTCGCATGGACGCTGCTAAATTTACTTCCTTTCTCGTGAAGGTAGCATCGCGATGCAACCTAGATTGCGATTACTGCTATATCTACCAGCATGCGGATCAAAGCTGGCGTTCCATGCCCAAATTTCTGTCTGTAGAGTATCGTGAAGCTTTCGCTAGGCGACTGGCGGACTATGTCAGTGAAAGTGGCTTAAAACATTGTACTGTGGTTCTCCACGGTGGTGAGCCACTGCTGGCCGGAGCCCAGACGCTAGCGGATTTCGCAGGGGTTCTGCGTGGCGCCTGCGGTGTCCCAGTTGATGTCAGTATGCAAACCAACGGTTTGCTGCTCGATGACCGGGCATTGGCAGTTCTTGCCAATGCTGGTATAGGTATCTCATTGAGCCTCGACGGTCCGAAATCTGCCAACGACAAGCATCGGCTAACCCGTAAAGGACGATCCAGCTTCGAGGAGACGGAGCAGGCGCTCAAGCGCCTGCAGAATCATCCGGAGGTGTTCGCCGGTGTTATTGCCGTCATTGACGCCTCGACCAGCCCGGATAAGCTTTTCGAGTACTTCGATAGATTTCAGATACCTCGCCTAGATTTCCTCCTGCCCGATGCGCATTGGCTTCGTAAACCCCCAGGGCGTAATCAAGATCCCGGGCTTTATGAGCAGTGGCTGGTTAAAGCCTTTGACGTTTGGCTCGATCATTACGCCCATATCCCACTGCGCACGTTTGAGGCGTTGCTAGATGTGTGTGCTGGATTACCGTCGACAACTGATGCGTTCGGCTTCGGTGACGTAAGTCTGTTATCGATAGAAACGGACGGGAGCTACCATGATCTTGATGTTTTAAAAGTCACGCATGATGGCGCCACTCGTTTGTTTGGTAATGTCCTGGATACCCCGATTGCAGATGTAGCGTGTTCAGCTCCAATTCAAAAGCACAGAGGTTATCTGCGCAAGGATGGTTTGTCGGTTATTTGCCAATCTTGTGAAATTGTTGATATCTGCGGAGGAGGTTCACTTCCCCATAGATACGGAGAAAATGGCTTCATCAACCCGACCGTTTACTGCAACGAAATGAAGCGATTGATCGGTCATATCGGCGTCCGTTTGCAAGAACATCTGACTGGGGTAGCAGAGGAAGCCGACGTAGAGCCTCTGCCGGAGGGATTCGACCTTACCTGCTATGAGCGAGCCGAGACGGCTACAGCATCAATGGCTTGGTTAACTACCGTCGCGGAAGCTGATGCGGTCACCAGCCTGCGCAGTGCATTAAGCTTGCTTCCTGACAACAAACAGGCACTGCGACTGGCGTCACTGCCTGAAGAGGTGTTCAGCCGGGTAGCCCTACATCCCGGTACGATCGCATGGTCAAGTGCCATGATTTCTCAGCACCGCGGACAAGTTCTATTTGCAGTAGACGGCAGCACTGTAGACGCCAGCCCTGCTTATCTTCATCTTCTAGTCGAGCTGGCCGATTCATTTGATGGTGGTCAATTCTTAGATGTGGGACGCGATGATCAGTGGCTTAGAACCCCCTTTGGAGAGGCCATATTTTTCGAGGAAGCAGAACTGACTGTCGAAGGCCAGGCGCTGGTTAATAGTGCCATGAAAATTATACGAGACTGGCGGCCAGCACTTGCCGAAGAAATGATGGACGTATGCGGTGCCGTCCAGTTCGTTCGTGACCCGAACGCCAATCCCTACAAAATCGTATCGTTCAGCGACAACTCGGTACCAGGCGCCTTGTATGTATCGATCTCGCAAGGCAATCGTCTAATCGACCCCTATGACCTCGCAGACTCGCTTATCCATGAGCATCGACATCAGAAGTTGTATCTGCTGGAGCGCCATACGCCTACAGTAGAGAGAACAGCCGCTCAGGCTCTCGTCGTCTCACCCTGGAGGGAGGATTTACGCCCACCGTCTGGATTACTTCATGCAGTTTTTGTCTTTGTAGAACTGAGACGATTTTGGATGCATATCCGTGACCGAGGCCCTACCAATATGAACTCACGTGCCGTCAACCAGATCGCCGATACCGACAGCAATTTAGAGCAGGCGTTTGCCACACTTAAAGATTGTCCTCTAACAGACGTTGGCCAAGCGATTGTAATGTCACTGAGGCGTGCCGCTGTGGAAGGGAAACCATTAAATGAGCATGCTACCAATCTCGCTTCCGATCTCACGGTTACCCACTGATCCCTATAAACGGCACGCACAGCTGCGAGATTACTTTTGTGATAAAGATGCAGTAGCGTATGTCCAAGATAATCGATGGTTGTTAGAGCTGTATTGGTCAAACGAAGCCGACCGATATGTGGATCCTCGTCTCGATGAAGGTTTGGCGTGGTGGGGACCTATCGAATATACGGAAATGGCTGTCGCCCGAAAGCGCCGGGGGCGATTGCTATTAACACTCAACGACACATGGACGTTGGAAGGCTGGAGTCAATGGATTCAGAAGCACCCCGGACGATCGCATATGGATGTTGTGGTACTGCATGTTGATGACCACAGAGATGTTGGATCGCCACGGCTGTTCCAACAGGAAAAAGGATGGTATGACCCAATTACTGGAAAAATGATGGGACTGGATCAGCCTGATTCCGTGACGTGCGCGATTGAGAGCGGCGCTCTGGGAATGGGTAGTTTCCTAACTCCTTTTCTGCATTTCGCCCCGACCGCCGATGTAAGGCATCTGTGCCAAGCCCCTAAATGTGTTACTACGGTGGATTCGGTTATTCAGCCTATTCACATAAACGACACGCTACTGGTTCCGTCGATGCAGCGTCCGGCAATCAGGTTGGTACAAGATGCAGCCGGCGTAGGCTCGGGGCGTTATCGCTTCACTAATGACTTAGAAGCTTGGCTTGAAGGTGTTGCTCACTGCGGTAAAGACATCTTACTTCACATCGATATGGATTATTTCTGTAATAGATATGACGGGGACAGCGATTTCATTGAGAACCCTGGCCCCCTTAGTACGCCTCTTGAGCGTGTCTTGACCCATATTGATGAGTTATCAGGTGCATTGCGGCGACATCAGTTAATTAAACGCCTTGTCGATATCACTGTTGCCTTCTCGCCGGGCTTCTTCCCAGCAGAGTTCTGGGCTTCAACCTGTGATCGCTTGTTGATCGGTCTAGGAGAAGCACCGTGGCACGATTAATTAAAGCTAGCAGGAAGCGGGCCCAGCGAGCGAAGACGTCGAAGCCACCATCCGTAAGAGCCAAGTCCAGATTGGGGCCGGTAGCATCAAGCAATATTGAACTCGTTCGTACCGCTGGAACTTTGCTTCGGGGAGGAGGGCCAGAGGGAGAAGCATGGATCGTTATGGCGGAAGGCAAGCGGGCAGGTACCGCTTACATCAACGTTATCGAGGATGCAATCAGAGGGCGACATGCTTCATTCCACGTATTTCTGAATCGACCGAGCCAGGGAAGGCAGATCGGCCGCAGAGTTTATCAGCTCGGTTGCACTAACAGCCAGCACGAGGTCATCTATGCACACATGCGGAAGTCAAACATCGCATCACGTAACGCAGCCTTTCATGCAGGCTTCACCAGTGCAACGGCTCCAGAAGATACTCAACTTGTTTTGGTATGGCATCGCCAGCCGCCGCACCCCAGTAATAAGACGGCCCTAGAGATCAGCGACTCCTGACGGCCAGCTACAGGAAAGGGCAGCTGTAATTTGCATCATAGGCTAATTGATTTAAGTGCGCCATCTGGCATCGGCACCATTAGACTCAGGGTGGCATCTCGATTCGCGGATTTCGCAAGCCTTCGTTTCATAGTACGTAATAAGGCAACATCTTAGGCAACCGAGAGAAAAGAGCTTGAAAACGATTAATCTGCAATTTGATAAGAAACCCAGATGTTTTGATCTGGAGCGGTCAAGTCGTCATATCTCGGGCCGAAGAGGAATACTTTGAGACGCCATTCACTCGCCTTAGCTATCTCAGCCCATCAAAGGTGTTAGAAATAGGCTTTGGGTTAGGCATCTCTGCGGCTCTAAACCAAAAACGCCTGATGCCAATTCAGCAGGACATCTTCGAGATTGAGCGGAAAGGCTACATGGACCTAAAGATGTTCGCCGTTCCACACGCCAATGCGCGCCCGTTTTTTGGTTGCTGGCAAAAAGCGCATATCGAGGAACAGTACGACTTCATATTTTATGACCCCTTTGAATATATTCCGCACGGACGGGCGCCATACTCTGGCAGATCAGAAACGGCAGCAAGCCTGAAGCAGATTCTCAAACCCTCTGGGTACTATGCCATCCACATTTTGGTGATGGAGACGTGCCTGATGTGGAAGGATTCGACACTATCAATGTGGAGCTACTCAAGGTCAAGCTAATTAGAATGCCCGACGGGATTACCTGTGAAGACGTGGCGATTGTCTACCACCAGCACCAAGCTTAGCTGATAACCGCCTCGGCGCGTAAGTCGGTGCTGGCACAGCAGGCTTGATTATCCGCTTATGGCCAAAAGGAAAGCCTTCTCATTCTTCAACTTAAAGCTCTGACATTATACGATTTAATGAGCTCGATTTTAAAATTGATATCCATGGACGTTGGGAGGTTGAATAGCAGAAAATATAAACGCTGGACTGTCGGTGCTAACTGATTCGGATAATGCGTAGGCATCTATTTTTACTGAGTTACTGGCGGAGATCTCAGAACTTGGTGTAGCAAGGGTCAATGGAGCATATAGAGGATTGAAGGGGCAGATGAGCCGGATAAAGTTGACCTAAAATTTATTATAACATCGGCATTTGGTGATGATGGCTGGGCACCTTTATGGGTATTGCAAACCATATAAAAAAACACCCCTTCATGCGACTCGAAAAATAACGAACCCTATAAGCTAGAAAATTGGTTAAAACCGAATTATCATGAAATAGAAAAAGGATTTTGGTAATAATTGTGTGCATGCTCATATCTATATTAGAGGGAATATCCTGTAATAAAAATATGCAGTCGCTAGAATGCTGGCTGCGGCGTCATATCAACGCTGATTTAAATTCCGCTTTTGGCCGAAAGCGGACTTGATAAATGAATATTTCGCTTGCCATGACGCTATTCAAAGATACCTACCCTATAACCGCCAACACTTCCTCAAACTCCCCCGCCTCGGCCTGCAGCACCGGGTCGGCAGGAAACCGCCCCAGCGCCACGGCAAGATCGAAGAAGCCCTGCGCGGGGAGCCCTTTCCCGCGCCAGCTGACGATCAGCGCGGCGATGAAGGGGCAATTCTGCTCGGCGTCTTCATGCATCAGGGTTTCCAGCGACAGGGTGGCGCGGGGACCGGCTTTCGATGCCTGGCTTCGTCTAAAGAGTTGGGCTAACTGACGCCACGTCGCCTCAGCGGCGAGCTACATTAAGCCGGCAATCGGCACTCGTATGTTACATGGCAGGCAATTCGGTGCTGGGGCTAAATACAGCCAACCGTTGAAGACGTAGCCCGTGGAAACAAGGCGTGGTCACGGGCCGGTCGTCTAGACAGACAGCGGGTTACTGCCACACATCGATCACTAGGCTTAAGGAGCACTCGGCGGTATGAAACACCTTTTCTCACTACTTCTTTTCGTGACACTGGCGGTTGGCGCAGTGCCGAGTCAGGCGCAAGAGAAGACGAAAGACGAACTCGTCACGTCTCTTATCCAGCTGTTTGCGAACGATGATCGAGAAGCGCTCTCCCAGCGCGTCGACTATCCCATCGAGCGTCGCAAACCGATCCCGCCCATCAGCAACCGAGATGAGTTCCTCGACCGGTTCGATACGCTCTTCGATGCACCGTTCGTCGAAGCCATCGTCTCCTCGGACCCGGAGGAAGACTGGGTCAAAATGGGCCAGAAAGGAATCATGCTGCATCGAGGGGCACTGTGGCTGGATAGCGAGGGCGATATCCTGGCCGTGAATTATGTATCAGAGGCCGAACATGAACTCGGTAACGCGATCCTCGACCGGCAGAAGCGTGAGCTACATCCGAGCGTCAGTGAATTCGAGGAACCCAAGCTGAACTGGACGACGGATAGCTACCACATTCGCGTCGACGATCTGGGCGAACAGACCTACCGATACGCTGCCTGGCCCGTGGGTACACCGACCAGTGAAAAGCCCGAGGTCGTGATAACCGATGGCGATGTCAATTATGAAGGCAGCGGTGGCAATCATGACTACGCGTTCGAGCAGGGCGATTATCGCTATGTTTGCCAAGTCACTGTCATCGGTCATCCCGACTCGTTCCCGGGCTGGATCGAAATCTACAAGGACGGCGAGCTGATAAAAGAAGAGCACGTCCGCTCGACGGAATAGCGCCAGCGCCCCATGGGAAGCCACATTTCCCCCGTCTACGATGCTATCGACAACGAAACGCCCGCCTTCGACCGGAAGCGGGCGTTTCGCGAAACCACGGTGACATAGGCTCTAATCTGGCCGTGCCGCCAGCGCTCTCTCGAATGCCTCCCGCCACGCCTCGGCCTGCAGCGCCGGATCGGCAGGAAACCGCCCCAGCGCTACCGCGAGGTCGAAAAAGCCCTGCGCGGGGAGCCCTTCCCCGCGCCGGCTGACGACCAGCGCGGCGATGAAGGGGCGATGTTGCTCGGCGTCTTCACGCATCAGGGTTTCCAGCGCCTGGGCGACGCGCTGAATGGTGCGCGGCGGCTGTAGGCCCAGCGCCTCGGCGAGCTGCTGATAGGTGATCGGCAGCGCTTCGCGGGGTGCGGTTTCGAGAATCTGGCGGACGCGAGGCGGTAGTGCGGGATCGGGGGTCATCGGGCTCAGGCCGTCGGGTCGAACAGTTTCACTTCGCGAATCTCCACATGCTCCCAGACGTGGCCGGTCATGTAGGGCTCGGCGGCAAGCCAGGCGTCGAGTGCGCTGCGGTCTTCGAAGCAGAGATGCACGCTGGAGCCGATCATCCGGCCCTCGTCGTCGAGAATCGCCCCGCCGCTGACAAACTCCCCTTCGCTTGCCAGCACACGAATGCCTTCCAAGTGCGCGTCGCGGTGGGCGAGCCGGCGCCCGAGAGCGTCGTCATCGGTATAGTCGTAAGCCACTAATGCGTACTGTCTCATGCCAGGCTCCGGTCGTTCTTTCGCCAGCGGTGGAAGTCGGCATCATGCGGCAACCGCGCGGCGGGAACAAACCGACATTCTGCATGCGACGGCCCGGCGCGTCGCTTCTGCCGGCCGCTCGCGCTCGGGTATGCTGGGCGGCGTTGGGTTCGTGCCTTGGCGAATCGTCAAATGCTGCTCTTTTCCGCACGCCCTCTACCTACGCTCCTGCCGCGCCCATTTTTCCACGCCCGCTACCGCGCCCATTGCGAGGTCCCATGCGAAAGATTCTGCTCGTCGACAACGGCTCCCTGCGCCCTGCCGCGACGCTCAACCTGCGCCGGCTCGCCGAGGCCTTGAGTCAGGCCAGCGGTGAGACGGTCGAGGCCGCCTCATTACTGCACTCGTTCAAGATTCCGCCAGAGGAACTGGGCGGCCAGAAAGCCGTATCGGTGGGGCCGCTGGCCGAGCGCTACGCCGCCGCGGGCATGACCGAGCTGCTGATCCTGCCGTTCTTCTTCGGCCCCAGCAAAGCGCTGACCGGTTACCTGCCGGAGCGTCTGGCCGAAGTGCAGGCCCACTACCCGCAGCTTTCGATCACGGTCGCCCCGCCGCTGGTCGACACGCACCTGGCGCCGGACCTGCGTCTGGCGCAGCTACTGGCCGACAACGTGCGCGAGCGCATTACCGGCCAGACGCGACCGAAGGTCGTGCTGGTGGACCACGGCAGCCCGATCCCCGAGGTGACGGCGGTGCGCAACTATCTCGCTGGGCAGTTGAGCGCGCTGCTCGCGGATGAAGCCGAGTGCGTGACCTTCGCCTCGATGGAGCGCCGCGAGGGCGAGGCGTACCGCTTCAACGAGCCGCTGCTGGAAAACCTGCTGGCCTCCCCCGCCCTGGCCGAGAGCCACGTGATTCTCTCGATGCTGTTTCTCTCGCCGGGCCGACATGCAGGCGAAGGCGGCGATATCGCCGAGATCTGCACCCAGGCGATGGCTCACACCCCCGGGCTCAACGTCGACACGACGCGGCTGGTGGGGGAAAACGACGCCATCGTCGAGATTCTCGCCACGCGCTTGCAGCAGGCGCTCGCCGGCGGGCCGTTGCTGATGGCGTGCCCTGCCGTGTCGCCCCACGCCTGACATCTCGCTAGCCACAGTCCGTTGAAGGCGGAATCAGCGGCATGCCTGGCGACTTCCCTAACAATTTCAAAGGTTCTTTCATGATCGATCTACGCAGTGACACCGTGACCCGCCCCAGCGCCGAGATGCAGCGCGTGATGGCCGATGCCCCGCTGGGTGACGATGTCTGGGGCGACGACCCGAGCGTCATCCGCCTGCAGCAATACGTCGCCGAGCGCACGGGTAAGGCGGCGGCGCTGTTCTTCCCCACCGGCACGCAGAGCAATCTGGTGGCGCTGATCAGCCACTGTCAGCGCGGCGACGAATACATCGTCGGCCAGCAGGCGCACACCTACCGTATGGAGGGCGGCGGCGCGGCGGTGCTCGGGGGGATTCAGCCCCAGCCGATCGACAACGAGGCCGATGGCCGCCTGCCGCTTGCGAAGATCGAGGCGGCGGTCAAGCCGATCGACCCGCACTTCGCCCGCACCCGGCTGCTGGCGCTGGAGAACACCTTCCACGGTGAGGTGCTGGACGCCGACTACGTTGCCGAAGCGACGGCGCTGGCCCGCCGCCACGGGCTGGCGACGCACCTCGACGGCGCGCGCATCGGCAATGCCGCAGCCGCCAGCGGCGCGAGCCTGGCCTCGCTCTGCGCGCCCTTCGATACGGTCTCGATCTGCTGCTCGAAGGGATTGGGGGCGCCGGCGGGCACGGTGCTGGTGGGGCCTGAGGCGTTCATCGACACCGCGCGGCGCTGGCGCAAGGTGGTCGGCGGCGGGATGCGCCAGGTGGGGATGCTCGCCGCGGCGTGCGAGTACGCCCTCGAGCACCACCTGCCCACACTGACGCAGGACCACGCCAAGGCGGCGCGACTCGCCGAGGGGCTGGATGGCATCGACGGCATCACGGTGACGCGCCGGGCCACCAACATGGTGTTCGTGCGCTTCGAACGTGAGGGCTTCGATCCGGCGCATCTTCACGCCTGGCTGCGCGAGCGGGACATTCTGGTGGGCGCGCTCTACGCCCCGCGCTTCGTCACCCACCGCGACGTCTCCGAGGCGCAGATCGAGCGGGTGATCGAAGCGATGCGCGACTACTTCGCCCAGACGGCCTGAGCCAGCCCCGCTTCAATCGAGCTGGGTGTTGGAGGCGCGCGACGGCCGTGTCGGGCCGCCGCCGGTGGTAGAGGTCGTGTTGGACTGGATCGCATCACCGGCGGGGGCGCTAGGGTCGCAGGCCCGCCTGGCCGTCGAGACGGTGGTGCCGCCGTCGTTGCCATGGCAGATGGTACCGCCGCTCGATCGTTCGCGGTCGCGCTCCCGGTACTCGCGCTGCACCAGCCCCGGATTGACGTTGAGCTCCAGATGCCGCGGCACGTAGTCGGCGCGGCCGTCGCGGTTGCGATCCGGCAGGTAGTGGCGCTTGCCGGTATGCGGATTGACCACCGAGACGCCGTCGGCCAGTGCCGGCGCCGCCAGCATCGTCCCGCTCAGCGCCAGCGCGATGGCGGCCAGCGCCGCGCGGCCAACCCTCAGATACCGGCCGGTGGTGCCGGGGCGCGCGCCTCGCCTCGTCGAATTTGTCATGGCGTGTTCTCCTCTCGGTGGCATCGATCTTCGCCGCTGCCTTTAGACTAGTGCATACCGTCCTATCGGCCGATGCCGCGCCGAGATTGACACGCTCTCTCCACGATTGCGCCCGTGTCCGTGCTCACGCTCACGCTCATCCGGCATTGGCGAGCCACTCCCATAGCGCCGCGGCGGGCTCGCGCATCTGGCGGTTGGCCGGGCGCACCAGCCAGAACGCCTCGTCGGTGCCCATGTCGAATGCGAACGGCGCCACCAGGTCGCGGCTGGCTTCCAGCAGCCGCCGGTGCGAGAGCGCCACGCCGCCGCCGTAGGCGGCCATGGAGAGCGTGGTGACGTGGGTGTCGCAGATCATCGCCCGGCAGCGGGTCTCCAGCCCGGCAACGCCCGCCTCGGCGAGCCAGCGCGGCCAGCCGGCGTCGAACCCGGCGGCGTGCAGCAGCGTCTGCCCGGCGAGATCCTCCGGCGCCTGCAGCGTCTTCGCCATCGCCGCGCAGCAGACCGGCAGCAGCCGCTCCTCGCCCAGGTGGTGGACGACCAGATCGCTCCACTCGCCGCGGCCGTAGCGCACTTCCAGATCCGCCCCCTCGATGCCGAAATCCTCCGCCCAGATGGCGCTGACCAGGCGCAGCGTGATGTCCGGACGAATCTGCTGAAAGCGCATCAGCCGCGGGGCCAGCCAGGTCTGCTGCATCGCGGGGGTCGCGCGTAGCGTGATCGGCGCATCGGGGCTGGGGCCGAAGACTTCCGCGGTGCCTTCGGCGAGCCGGCGGAACGCCTCCTGCACGCTGGGCAGCCACGCCTGCCCGGCCGGCGTCAGCGCGAGACTGCGCGGGTAGCGCACGAACAGCGGCTGCCCCACCCGATCCTCCAGCAGCCGAATGCGCTGACTGATTGCCGACTGGGTCACGCCGAGTTCGCGCCCGGCTTCGGTGAAGCTGAGCGTGCGCGCGGCGGATTCGAACGCCTGCAGCCAGAGAATCGGAGGGGTGTTCATCGGGGTTGCGCCTCATCACGTTGGAATCGAGCCGTCCGCGTGGCCTCGCAAGCCGATGCGCGATGCCGACCTACATTGTCGAGCCACTACGCCGGCCCATTATGTCGCCCCACTGCGCCGACCCACTATGTCGACCCACTACGCCGACCCACTGGGAATCATAAAGAAAAGTGAGACATTAGCTGAGCTTGGCCTAAGCGGCCAAATCTATCGTTTGTGAAGCAAATCAGGGACGCGCATCCTGAACGGGTATTCAACAACCCGTCATCCGATGGCTCGACCATCGAGGAGAAGTCTTCATGTCAGCGATCGATACGCTCGAAGAACCATCCACGCTCGGCCAGGGTCCGCACGACGATTCACCGCTCGAGATGGCGGAGCTGCGGCGCTATCGCCGTGGCGATGCCTCGCCGGATACCGATCTGCTCGCCGCCGAGCGCCAGGGGCAGCGCGTCGTAGTGCGCTGGGCCAACGGCGACACCGGCGAGTTCCCGCAGATGTGGCTTCGCGATCACTGCGCCTGCGCCGAGTGCCGCCATCCGATGACGCGAGAACGCCTCTACAAGCTGATGGACGATCCGCTGTGGGCGCGTCTGGCCGAGCAGGACGGCCTGACGCGGATCGACATCGAGGCCGATCGCCTCGTGCTCGTCTGGGCCGACGGGCATGTCTCGCGTTTCGACGCGGGCTGGCTGCACCAGCGCCGCCCGGGACAGGCGCTGGCCTCGCTGCTGCCGCCGGCGCGTGCCTGGCGTGAACGCTTCCAGCCCGAGCGCGTCGACTACACCGAATTCACCGAGAGCGATGCAGGGCGCGCCCAGTGGGTGACGGCGGTACTGCGCGACGGTCTGGCGCTGCTCGACGACGGCCCGCGGGAGCTCGAGACGGTGTCGCGCATTGCCGAGCGCATCGGGCCAATGCGCTCGACCAACTTCGGCGGGCGCTTCGACGTGCAGTCCAAGCCCAACCCCAACAACGCTGCCTTCACCGCGATCGGGCTCGAACTGCACACCGATCTGCCCAACTGGCGTCAGCCGCCGGACATTCAGCTGCTCTACTGCCTGGAGAACGCCGCCGAGGGAGGTGAATCCAGCTTTACCGACGGTTTCGCCGCCGCCGAGGCGCTGCGAGAGCGGGCGCCCAAAGCGTTCGAGATCCTCGCTCACACACCCATCGACTTTCGCTTTCAGGACGAAGGGCACGACATCGCGGTCCACGAGCCGATCATCGATCTGGATGCCGACGGCCATCCGCGGGAGATTCGCTTCAACAACTGGATTCGTGACACGCTGAGCCTGCCCGCCGATCAGATGGAAGCGTGGTATGCGGCCTATCGCGAATTCTGGCAGGAGCTTCGCGACCCGGCGCGCCGCGTCGAGCTGAGCCTGGCGCCGGGGCAGATGGTGGCGTTCGACAATCGCCGTGTCCTGCACGGCCGCAACGCCTTCGACCCCAACACGGGCAAGCGCCATCTCCAAGGGCTCTATCTGGATCGGGACATGCTGGAGTCTCACCTACGGGTGCTCTCCCGCTAGGCGTCGCCAGTCGACAGCTTCGGGCGACGCCGATTCGACAATGACGTCATTCCAATAACGACCCACCACGGGAACGGGATATCACAACAATGCCAATACGACCAAAAACGCTTTCCAGTACATCGAACACGCCGCGCCATCGCCCCCACGCGCGTCGCCTCGCCGTCGCCCTCAGTGCCGGATTGGGCGCCGGGCTTCTCGTCGCCTCCCTGGCGCACGCCGCCGACGACGAGGTGATCTTCGGCGTGCCGGCCTGGCCCGGGATCACCGTCAAGACCGAGATCGCCAGCCAGCTGCTGGAACCGCTGGGCTACACGACTCAGAGCCGCGAGATCGGCCTGCAGGTGATCTATCAGGGGCTGACGACCGGCGACGTGGACGTCTTCCTCGGTGCCTGGCTGCCGGCACAGAACCCGATGCTCGAGCCGCTCGAGGCTGACGGCAGCATCCAGCGTCTGGCGACCAACGTCACCGGGGCGCAGATGACCCTGGCGGTGCCGGACTACGTGTTCGAGGACGGCGTCACCTCGTTTGCCGATCTCGACCCCAACCGAGAGGCCTTCGACGGCGAGATCTACGGCTTCGGCGCCGGCTCGGCGGCCAGCGAGATCCTCAACGAGGCGATCGACGCCGACACCTGGGGGCTCGGCGACTGGACGCTGGTGGATACCAGTACCGTGGGCATGCTGAGTGCAGCGAAAAGCGCGATCAACAACGAAGAGCCCATCGTCTGGGTCGGCTGGACGCCGCACTGGATGAACCTCGAGCTGCCGATGCGCTATCTCGAGGACGACAAGAACCTCTTCGGCGAGGGCAATGGCGAGAGCGACGTGCGCACGCTGATGGCGAGCGACTACGCCGAGGCGAACCCCAACCTGGTGAGCCTGTTCGATCGGTTCAGCTTCTCCGCCGAAGAGCAGAGCTGGATGATTCAGCAGTACGGCCAGGAAGAGCGCGCATTCGATCAGGTCGCGAGCGACTGGATTGCGGCACACCCCGAGCGCATCGAAGCGATGCTGGAAGGCGTGACGACGCGGGACGGCGAGCCCGCCTGGCCGGCGGTGCGCGAGGCGCTGTCGCTCTGACGTCACGAGCCGTCCGGCGAGCCCGGCGAATTAACAAAATTTTGTTACAAAATGACCGGCATTTTTTTGCCGTCACGGGGAACTAACCGCTCGGCGACGACTCTGAGTCAGTGTTCCCTTGAATGATCCCTTACTTGCCCACTATCCCCTAGTGGGCATTTTTTTGTCCGAAATTTGGGTATCGGGCAGTTCGGGCACCCGCCCGGCCATCTCCGTCACCATGAAATCGACGAAATGACGCACCCGGGCACTGTTGCGCGCCCGCTCGCTGTAGAGCAGATGGAAGTCTGCCCGGACGCCCTGCCACTGCGGCAGCAGCCTGACCAGATCGCCACTCGCCAGGTGATCGTGAACGTCCCACCAGGAGCGCAGCAGCACGCCGTGTCCGTCCAGCGCCATACGCGTCATCGCTTCGGCGTCGTTACTGGCCAGTCGGCCCTGGACCCGGACGTTACGCTGAACTGACGGGGCGTCGGTCGCCTCGAACCGCCACAGCGAATAGTCGGTATCGTTCTCGCGCACGATCAGGCAGCGATGATCCGCCAGATCCTCCAGCTGCTCGAGTGCCGGCGCCGCCGCGAGATAGGCCGGTGCCGCGCAGAGGATGCGCCGGTTGGCGAGCAGTCGTTTGGCGATCCAACGCGCATCCGGCGGGTCGCCGACGCGAATGTTGACGTCGAACCCCTGCGCGTCGAGCCCCACCGGAAAGCTGGTCAGCTCCAGCAGCAGCTCCAGCTGCGGATGACGGTCGGCAAAGCGCGAGATCAGCGGCGCGACGTGACGCCGGCCGAAGCCGAACGTGGCGTTGATTCGCAGCCGCCCCGTGAGCGCACGGCCCTGATCGCGCAAGGCGTTCTCCAGGTCGCCCAGCTCGTCGAGGATCAGCGCGCCCCGTTGCAGGTAGTGCTCGCCTTCGGCGGTCAGCGCCAGGCGCCGCGTCGTCCGTGCCGCCAGGGAAACCCCCAGCCGCGCCTCGAGCTGCTGCAGTCGCTTGCTCACGGCCGACAGCGATAGCCCGAGTTCGCGGGCAGCACCGGTGAGGCTGCCGGCCTGAGCGATATGCTGAAAGAACGCCAGATCGTCCATCGCCGTCATTGAATTCTCCACTCTGGCGCAACAGTCGGTTCGATATTACCCGGATTATCCTCGACGGGTCAGGCACTACACTGAGACGACCGACCTCGGCGCGGGAGCCTGCGTATGTTCGATGGATTTCGCGACTTCGCTATCGGCGTCGGCGTCCCGCTGGCCGGCTTGAGGGAGGGGAATCCGGCACGAGCGAACGTTGCTTCGACGCGCTCGCCGAGTGGCGGGCGGTTTCCCTTGCCGGCGTTCAGGGCGACGCCCTGCACTGCGGCCACTCTCTTCCCGAGGAAGCACCGGATGCGGTCTTCCAGCCACACTGCTCGACTTCATGAGGTAAGCCAACCATGGCACAGAACACCACCCACAGAATCGCCGTCATCGCCGGCGACGGCATCGGCACCGAAGTCGTTCCCGAAGGTCTGCGCGCGCTCGAGGCCGCCGCCAAGCGTTTCGACATCTCGCTCGAATTCGAGACCTTCGAGTTCGGCAGCTGCGACTATTATCTCGAGCACGGCAAGATGCTGCCGGACGATTGGTTCGAGACGCTCTCCCGGTTCGACGCGATCTTTTACGGGGCGGTGGGCTGGCCGGAGAAAGTGCCGGATCACGTCTCGCTCTGGGGGTCGCTACTGCAGTTCCGCCGCCACTTCGATCAGTACGTCAATCTGCGCCCCTGCCGGCTGATGCCGGGCATCAAGAGCCCGTTGGCCGACCGTGAGCCCGGCGACATCGACTTCTACGTGGTACGCGAGAACACCGAGGGCGAGTACTCGAGCATCGGCGGCAAGATCTTCGAGGGTACTGAGCGGGAAACCGTGATGCAGGAGACGGTGATGACCCGCACCGGGGTCGATCGCGTGCTGAAGTATGCCTTCGACCTCGCTCAGACCCGGCCGCGCCAAAAGCTCACCTCGGCGACCAAGTCCAACGGCATCTCCATCACCATGCCGTACTGGGACGAGCGGGTGAAAGCGATGGCCAAGCACTACCCCGAGGTCAGCGTCGATCAGTTCCATATCGACATTCTCACCGCCAACTTCGTGCTGCACCCGGACTGGTTCGACGTCGTCGTCGCCAGCAATCTCTTCGGCGACATTCTTTCCGACCTGGGTCCGGCGTGTACCGGCACCATCGGCGTGGCGCCGTCGGCCAACATCAACCCCGAGGGCAAGTTCCCCAGCCTGTTCGAACCGGTCCACGGCAGCGCCCCGGACATCGCCGGCAAGGGGATCGCCAACCCCATCGGCCAGATCTGGTGCGGTGCGATGATGCTCGAGCACCTGGGCTACAACGAGGCGGGCGCGGCGATGGTCACGGCGATCGAATCGGTACTCGCGTCGAACGACGCCTCGATCCTGACGCCGGATCTCAAGGGCCAGGGCACCACGGACACCCTCGGCCGGGCCATCGTCGAGGCGCTGGAGACGCCGAGCCGCTGAGCCAGAGCCGGCGCCTGGCGGCGCCGGCTTGAGTCATGCCCATCGAGGCGGCAACGCCAAGACGGCCGATAACGGCACTCCCGTGAGGAGAGGACATCGTCCGCTCGCCCTATCGCCGCCGGTTCATCGCCACCCACCCCGCGCCCTCAACCCTCGCCCATGAGCCTCGGGCCGATGAAGCGGCCTCAGGCGAAATCGGGCCGCGTGGCAGTCGCGTGTCGGTTCGATGCGGCGAACTGCGCGCTGAGGGTATCCGCGATTCGCTGATAGAAGCCCTGCAGTGAGGGTTTGAGGGTCTCGCGTGCCCGGTGCTGATCGATGTAGTACGCCGCGCGCACGCCGTTGAAGGGCTGAAGCTCGCCCACGCGCTCGAAACGCAGCCCGAAGCGGCCGAGAAGCCGCGCGAGCCGAGGCTCCATCAGGGCGAAGGCGTGGCGGCGCTCGACGAGTTCGATCATCACGGTCGAGGCGCAATAGACCGCACCGCCGAGCAGCGAGGCGACTCGGATCGCCTCCGCGTGCGGGATCGCGCCCGGTTCGCCGCACCCGTCCGCCTCGACGCGTTCGCCGCCGAGGCGCTTGCGGTATCGCCCCAGAATCGCTGCGCGGGATACCTCGCAGATGGTCTCGCGGGGCAGCTTGGTGGGGATGAGATCGGCATGGGAGAAATAGCCCTCGGCGTGCGTTTCGACCGGCAGCGTGGCAAGCCCGGCCTCGGCACTCCCCGGTGAGACGACACGAATGCAGGCGACCGTCTCGCCGGTGTGTCGATCCCGCACCAGGCAGTGCAGCGCGCAGGCATCGAAGGCATCGAACTCGAGGGCCTGCGCCGGCGCACCGGGCATCTGGTGGCCGAACTCGCCGGTATAGACGTTGTAGCGAAGCGCATAGACCTCGCGTTTCTGCGCCGGCGTCAGCGCCAGCACGAATTCGAAATGGTCCCAGAACCTCTCATGAATGGGCATTGTCGTTCCCTGGGTCGTCATCGACGATTGTTGTTGATAGTGATGCGTCGTGGGTAATGAACCGCTGGTCTTGAATCGTGGGTAAAGGGTCGTGAGTGATCGATCGTTGTTAGTGAGTCATGAGTGATCGATCGTCGATCGTGATTCGTGAATGATCGAGCGTCGATAGTGAACCGCGGGTGATGAACCGTCGGTGACATCTCGTCGACCACGGCCGTCGATGCACGTGAGTGTCGCCGAGGGCCGTCGAGTGGGGGAGCGCTGTCTACAGCGTCGCGTTGATCGGCGCCGGTCGCCCGATCCAGTATCCCTGTGCATAGTTGACGCCATAGGCCCGCAGCATCTCCACGATCTCGGCACGATCGACGAACTCCGCCACGGTGGACTTGCCGAGCCCGCGGGCGATCTCGACGATCGCCTTGACGATCATCTGGCTGCGACGATTCTCGGGCAGATCCTGAATGAACGAGCCGTCGATCTTGATGTAGTCCGCCGGCAGCTGGTCGAGGTAGTAGAAACTGCTGAAGCCGACCCCGAAGTCATCGAGCGCCACGCGACAGCCCAGGCTGCGCAGGCCCTGCAGGATATAGCGCGCCGTTGAAAAATCGGTGACGGCCGCGGTCTCCGTCACCTCGACGATCAGACGCCGCGGGTCGATGCCGTTGGTATCGAGCTCGCCCCGCAGGAACTCGATGAGCTTGCCATCGCGCAGCGACTGGCCGGAGAGGTTGACCGCAAACCGGGCGTCGCTCCCCGCCTGACGCATGTGACGCAGCGTCTGACTCAGCACCCAGCGATCCAGCGCGACGATCTGCCCGCTGCTCTCGGCGATCGAAATGAACCACCCGGGCGAGGCGATCTCCCCGGTGACCGGGTCCGGCAGCCGCAGCAGGACTTCGTGATGCGTCACGGCGTGGTCCGCCAGCCGCATGATCGGCTGCTGCCAGAGCTGGAAGCCGTCCTCGGCGAGCGCCCGGCGGATCTTCTCTTCCCAGAGGATGCGCTCCTGCAGCGCGTGCCGGTCGGCGCGCGAGGTCAGCAGATGCCAGCGCTGTTCGGGGTTGGCCTTGGCGCGGTACATGGCGAAGTCCGCGCTCGCCATCAGCTCCTTGGGGGTCGCGCCGTGATCGGGGTAGAGCGCGATGCCGATGCTCGCCATGGCGCGGTGGCACTGCCCTTCCACCTCGAGCGTGACCGAGGTCAGCGCCTCGATGATCTTGTGTGCCATCACGAGCGCCTGGTCCGCCTCCGCCCGCTCCATCAGCACCGCGAACTCGTCGCCGCCGAGACGCGCGACGGTACCGACGTGCCCGAGCTGGCGACGGAACACCTCGGCGACCCGCATCAGCAGTTGATCGCCCGCCTGGTGGCCGCCGAGTTCGTTGACCTCCCGGAACCGATCGAGATCGAGATAGAGCATCGCCCCGTGCGCGCCCTCGACCACCGCCGCGGCCAGCGTCTCTTCGAAGTAGCGCCGGTTGTAGAGCTCGGTGAGCGGGTCGCGGTGAGCAAGCCAGGCCAGACGCATCTCCGCCGTCTTGCGCTCGGTGATGTCGAGCCCGACCGAAACGATGGCCGGCGAGTCGTGAGACCACGCCTTCAGCCCCGAGTGGTACCAGGCGATGGCGCGACGCTGGCCGTCGCCGGTGAGCAGGTCGCTCTCCTGCTGTCCGTCGAAGGTGGGTGATGCCGGGTCGGTCGTCTCCAGCGACAGAAAGCGCTGCTGGAACGACTCCCCCTGAAGACTGCGTTCGTTGATGCCGATCATGCGCAGCGCATGATGGTTGGCGAGCAGAATGCGATCCTCGGCGTCGTGGACGACCACCAGCGCCTCGGCGGAGTCCATCAGCGCGCTGACCAGATCGCGCTCGCGCTCGAGTTCGCTGACCTGGCGTTCGAGCATCTGGCCGCGGGCGGTGACCTCGCTCTCCAGCGCCTCGAGCTGATAGGAGAGTTCGACGGTGGTATCCGCGAGCACATCGATTTCGTCCCGCGCGGGCTGGCGCGAGCGCCGGGCGATCCGCTCGCGGAACCGTTCGAAGTCGCCGCTGGCAAGGCCGGGGAGATAGCGGCTCAGCAGTCGAATGCGCCGTACCGGTCGCCAGAGGATGAACAGCAGGAACATCTCCGCGACGAGCCAGCCGATCAGGCTCGCCAGCAGCATCATGCGCGTGGTGCGCTCGATGGCACCGAGCTGCAGCGTCACGTCTTCGATGGCGACGAAGAAGCCCTGCCGATTCAGGTTCTCGCGGCGATTGCCCTCGAGCGGCATGGCGATGACCTCGAAATCGCGCCCGCCGTACTCGACGCGCCCCGGCGAATCGACCAGCGCCTCGAGCGGCTGGCGCTCGGCGATCCGGGCGAGAAGCGGCAGCACGTTCCCCTGGTGCGTCAGCGCCAGCGCGCGCGCGTTCCAGGCGGCCAGTGTCCGGCTGACCCCGTCGGCGTCGACCGCTGGCGTCGCGTCGTCGTCCACCGCCCCATCGCGCGGCGCGCGGGTCAAGAGCGCGATGTCGTTACCCGAGCTTCGCTGGAAGTAGTCCAGCACGTCGACCAGCGAGCGGGAGGCGACGAGCACCCCGGCATTGCCGCCGGCGACCAGAATCGGCACCGCGACGTACTGCCGGCAGCTCTGGAGACAGACCGTGCGCGCATCCGGGCGCTCGCGTTCGATGATGCTCCTCACCCAGCGCTGCCAGCCGGCGTGACCGGGCTCGATCTGCTCGCCGCCGTAGCGCGCGAGACGTCGACCGTCGACGTCGAAGATCAGCATCTCTTCGATGCCGGCATTGAGCTGCAGCGTGGGCCACTGGGTCCGCAGCGCCTGCGCGACGGCGTCCGGCTCATCCAGGCGAAGCGCCTCCTCCAGGCTTTCCGAAGCGGCGATGATGGCGGCGAGCTGACCGAGTTCGCTGGCGGAGCTGTCCAGCGCGCTGGCCATCAGCTGACGCTGATCCTGCTGCGCGGCACGCTGGCGGGCCTCGAACTGATTCATCAGATTGGCGTAGCTGATCCAGGCGATGGAGGCGGCGAGCGCCAGCAGTACCAGACTGGTCAGCGCAAAGGCGCGCCACTTCAGGCTGAGCCGGTAGGGCTTCTCGCGCGCCGTCATGAATCAGAAGCTGTAGGCGGTTTGAAACAGCAGCAGATTCCAGTAGCGCTCGGTCTTGTCGTCGTCCGGGTTGTCCTGACGCGGCAGCCACGCCGTGCCATCGACGTAGTGCCACTCGGCCTGAAGGCTCCAGTGAGGATTGATCTGCCACTGCAGACCGGTGGTGGCGTCCTTGGCGAAACGCGAATAGCTCGGTCCCTGCCCCGTCGCGGCATAGAGGCGACCGTTTCGATCACGACGATCGCTGAGGGTGTAGTCGTAGCGCAGCAGCCACTGCCACCGCGAGTTGAAACGATACTGGTACTGAACATAGAAGCTCTCGCCGTCGGTCGAACGATTGGCGCGCGAATCGCCGAAGCCGCTGAGCTCTCGGGTCTGGTATTCGTACTCCGACGTCACGCTCCAGCGCTCGGCGTTGTACTGCAACGACACGATGACGGGCTGAAACAGGAACTCACCCTCGCTCGACGGCGTGACACGAGAGCGATAGTCGGCGCGAACCCTGGCCGTACTCAGCGCGGCATTGATCCGTCCTCCATCATGAGCATAGAGCAGTTGGCCGACGGTAGAGAGCTTGGCATCGAGATCGGGGCGACGAGCGGAGAGCGATATCTCCGCGTCCTCGCCGATCTGCGGCACGCCGATGCCGCCCTGCCAGTAGAGCGTGCCGTTGGCCAGATGGCGTTCGCCGTAGAGGCTCACGCCGTCGGACGCCATGCCCAGCGAGCGGCTGCGATCGTAGTAGATCGACTGCGGCAGCAGGACGCCGGGGCGAGTCGAGGGCACGTCGCGCGTCTGGTTGTAGAAGCCGAACGGGTTCTTGAAGCGCCCGACCTGCACGCCCAGCACCAGCGCCTCGCTCGTCAGCGCCTGGTAGTCGACGATGCCGTAGTCGAGCGTGGGCTCCCAGGCATCGCCGTAGTTGCCGGCGACGCGGCTGAGCGCCTGACCGGCCACCAGAAACCGGTCGCCGAGTCGCATCGAGGCGTTGAGTCCGATCTCGGTGTACTCGAGGCTGCCCAGGCCGTCGTCGCTGGAGCCGAAAAAGGCGTTGCGATCGGTCACCACCAGCGCCTGGCTCATGAAACCGTGCAGCTGCAGCGTGCCGCGATCGTCGCTGTCCTGCGCGCGGGCGGTGTCGGCGACGATCGCACCGGCCGTGGCGAACACCATCGCCAGCGCCGTCGAGGTGATTCGAATGTGGCTAGTCAACGGCGAGTACCCGGATTCGATCGGTGACGTTGAATTGCCGGGCGTAACCGATCCCGCCCGGCGTGGATGCCACGGCGTCGATCATCGCCGCTTCGCTTGCGACCTGATTGGGCGCCTGCCCCGTGCCCGAGAAGACGGCCCGCTCCCAGGCTAGCCTCAGCTGATGCGGATAGACGCCGAGGATGCGTTTGGAAAACGTTTCGTGAAGCGGTGCGTCGTCGTCGAGCACGAAGACGTGCAGCGCCTGGCCGCCCGCCAGCGAACGCTGACGCATGGCAAAGACGGCACGCAGCGTCTCGAGAGGGATCGATGTCTGGGCGATGGCGGGATTGGCGATGACCACGACGTTCGCGTCGTCGGCCTGCACCGCCGTCGTGAACGGCAGCGAGAGGCTCAACAGCAATGTGACGATCAGCGTTCTCAGCATCCATTGCGACCTTGTCGCAGGGATGCACAGCGTCTGGACATCGAATGAACCACCGCCATAGGAAGAGAGTTCCACTGCCTGATGAGAAATGAAGGCTCCGCGACGCGGAAGAGTTCATAGCGTCAGCTTTGCAGGTTTCCCGCAAACCGATAGGGCAAATAGCGCAGAGCTGCGCGGTCATATTCATTCATACCCGCTCGACCGTTACGGTATCGAAGCCAACCTACGATACGTGCTCGAGACATTCGAACAACAGTTAATTCTAATTTAACGTCAGCGGTTTAGCCCTCGCCGCTGGGTCACGGGCGCAGCGGGCGAAGCAGTTCGGTGGTCATCTGGGAGGGATGAGTGATACCCAGCAGTGCCATGTCGCGGGCGATTTCCGCGGTCATCAGATCGATGGCGTGGGCGACGCCGGCCTGACCGGCATACGCGAGGGCGTAGTTGAAGGGCCGGCCGAAGAACACGAAGCGCGCGCCGAGGGCGAGCGCCTTGAGCACGTCGGTGCCGCGGCGAAAGCCGCTGTCGACCATCACCGGCAGCGCCCCGACCGCCTCGACGATGGCCGGCAGCGCCCGCAGCGAGGCGATGGTGCCGTCGAGCTGGCGGCCGCCGTGGTTGGAGACGATCAGCGCATCGGCGCCGAGCGCCTGGGCGTGTCTGGCGTCGTCGGGGTGCAGAATGCCCTTGACGATCAGCTTGCCCTGCCAGCGCTCGCGTACCAGCGCCAGATAGTCCCAGTCCAGGTGCATCCGCCCGGAGAAGTCGCGATTGACGTGACGCGAGATGACAGGGATACCGCGCTGGGCGAAGTTGTTCTCGAAGTGCGGAATGCCGTGATGGCGCAGCGTCTTGTAGAAGGTGTGATAGAGCCAGCGCGGGCGCAGCAGGCCGTCGACGGCGAGACGCAGACTGGGGCGAATCGGCGACGAGAAGCCGCTGCGGCGATTGTTGTCCGGGTTGGGCGGCACCGCGTAGTCGACGGTGATGACCAGATGCTGGAAGCCGGCGCGCTCGACGCGTTCGAGCAGCGCCTCGATCCCCTCGCGATCCCCCGGCAGGTAGGCCTGGAACCAGTCGCTGCCGGGGACGGTCGCGACCTCCTCCATCGGCACCAGCGACGAGCCGCTCATGATCATCGCCACGTCCGCCGCTGACGCCGCCTTTGCCAGCGCCATGTCGCCGCGATAGCCCGACAGCGCGCTGATGCCCATCGGCGCGATGCCGAACGGCGCCGCATAGCGTCGGCCCAGCAGTTCGGTCGCAAGCGAGATGCCAGAGACGTCGCGCAGCGTGCGCGGCACGAAGCCGTAGTCGTCGAAGGCCGCCCGATTGGCGGCGTGGGTGCGGCCGTCTTCGGCGACGTTGGCAACGTAGCCGTGAATCGGCCGCGGCAGGCTGCGCCGCCCCGCCCACTCCAGGTCCGCGAAGTTGCGAATCCGCGCCAGTCGGCGCGCCATGGCTGGGGATGGATGATTCAAATCGACTCCTCGATGGTCGAAACTCGATGGGCAGGGCCCGGCGCTCGCCCGCTCACGCCGGGTCGTCAACGACTATGCCCCGAGTCCGGGCATATCGAAACCGACGCGCGCCAGCGCGCCGAGCAGCGTCCGGCGCTGGGTCTCGTCCAGCTCGACCAGCGGCGGACGCAGCCGCGCCCACTGTGGCGCGCCGGCAAAGTGCGCGGTGGCGGCCTTCAGCGCCGGAATCATGGGTACGCTCTCGAAGATGTCACGAACCTCGTCGAGCGCCCGCTGGCGCGCATCCGCCTCGCTGCCTTGCCAGTCGGCACCGAGTGCCGCGATCGCCGGGGCGTTGACGTTGGCCGTCGCGCTGATGCAGCCCGCACCGCCAGCGCGCAGCGTCGGCAGCAGAAATCGCTCGCTGCCGGCGTAGACGTGAAAGTCGTCGCTGGCGAACGCCGAAATCACCGCCTGGGTGTTCTCCCAGTCGCCGCCGCTGTCCTTGATCCCTGCCACCACGCCGGGATAGCGCGCGATCAGCCGCTCGATCAGATCCAGGCCGAGCGGCACCTGGGCCACCGGCGGGATGTGATAGAGATAGAGCTTGAGCCGGTCGTCGCCGACCCGCTCGATCACCTCGGCGTAGTAGCGAAAGACGCCCTCTTCCGAGACCCCCTTGTAGTAGAACGGCGGCAGCATCAGCACCCCGCCGACGCCCTGCTCGACGGCGTGACGCGTCAGCGCGACGCTTTCGGGAATCGAGCAGCAGCCGGTGCCCGGCATCAGCCGGCTCGGGTCGACGTCCGCCTCGACCAGCCGCTCGAGCAGGAACTGTCGCTCGGCCAGCGACAGCGAGTTGGCCTCGGAGTTGGTGCCGAAGATCGCCAGCCCCACGTCGTTGCCGAGCAGCCAGCGACAGTGGGCGACGAAGCGCTCGGCGTCCGGGGCGAGCGCGTCGTCGAAGGGGGTGATGACCGGCGAGAGAACGGTGCCACAGGGAGCCTTGGCGGACATGGTGATCTCCAGAGTGTACGAGTCGCCCCTACAGAGGCCTTGCACGGTGCGTCTGTCGACGCGAACCCGGCGGTGATCAGCCCCAGGGGCCGGTGGCGTAGCGATCCAGCGCCGCCTCGTCGAAGCCGAAGCCCAGCCCCGGCGTCTGTGGCAGCATCAGACGTCCGTCGCGAAAGCTCAACTGCGTATCGATCAGCTTGCGAAAATTGAGCACCTTGTCGTCGGCGAAGAACTCGACGTAGGGCGCGTTGGGCGTGGAGCCGACCAGATGCACGTGGAGGTCGTGAAACCAGTGCGGACAGATATCGACGCCGTAGCTCGCCGCCGTGGCCGCGATACGGCGGAACTCGGTGATCCCGCCGCAGACCGCGGCGTCCGTCTGCAGAATCATCGCCGCTTCCTTGTCGAGCAACTCCTTGAAGCGCCAGCGCCCCGCCTCGATCTCGCCGGTGGCGACGGGAATCGGCGTGCGCTCGGCCAGCCGGCGGTGATTGTCGATATCGTCCGGGCTGAACGGCTCCTCGATCCAGTAGGGCGAATAGGGCTCGGCCATGCGCATGAACGCCAGCGCCGTGGGCAGATCGCGCCAGGCGTTGTTGGCGTCCATCATCAGCAGCACATCGGGGCCGATCGCCTCGCGCACCGCAGCCAGCCGTGCCTCCTCGCCGGCGAGATCCTCGCGGCCGACCTTCATCTTCACCGCCTTGAAGCCCTGATCGACGTAGCCTGTCATCTCGTCGGCGAGCTTCTGGGGCGTCTTGCCGTCGAGGTAGTAGCCACCGCTGGCATACGCCGCCACGCTCTCTTCGTCGGTGGCGCCGAGAAAGCGATGCAGCGGTAGGTTGGCGGCGCGAGCGTTGCGCTCCCACAGCGCGACGTCGAGGATGCTCAGCGCACGCATCACCGAGCCGGTGCGCCCGTGGAGCAAGCCTTCCTGATACATCTCCTGCCACAGCCCCTCGACGCGGTGGGTGTCCTGGCCGAGCAGCACGGGCTTGAGCAGATCGCGCACCGCCCGGGTCACCACCTCGCCGGCGTTGCTGCCGGCGTAGCAGAAGCCGATGCCGCTGATGCCGTCGTCACCGGTGACCCGCACCAGCGAGTAGTCGCGCTTGAGCACCTGGCGGTTGGAAAAGCTGGTGGGGTCGTCCAGCGCAATGCTGACGGTTCGGGCCTGAACGTCGGTGATTCGGGTCATGTCACACTCCTATCGGTCAATCGGGCCGGCGATGGATCGGGCCGGCGATGGGTCGAGATGCCGGGGATCGAGCCGGGCATCGCCAGGCTCAGGCGAGACTCAGGGCTTTTCGAGGCGGCGCTTGAACGGTCGGCGCAGCCAGCGGAACAGCGGCGTGGCCTGCAGGATCGACAGCAGCGCCATGATCAGCAGCACCGTGGCGATGGGGCTTTCGAGAAAGACGCCGAAGCTGTCGTTGCCGATCAGCATCGACTGCTGAAAGCTGATCTCCATCACCGGCCCGAGGATCAGGCCAATGACCATGGGCGCCGGCGAGACGCCGGCCTTGCTGAGCCAGTAGCCGAAGAGCCCGAAGCCGAGCATCAGCCCGACGTCGAACAGGCTGTTGTTGATGGCGAACGAGCCGATGATGCAGAGCGCGAGAATCGCGCAGGCGATGAAGCCGTCGGGCACCTTGGTCACCGAGACGCTCATCTTGGTGAACGCCAACCCCACCACCAGCAGCGCGATGTTGGCGAAGATGACTGCCCAGATCAGGGTGTAGGTGACGTCGCCGTAGTCGGTGAGCAGGTTGGGCCCGGGCAGAATGCCCTGGACCATCAGCGCGCCGAGCAGAATCGCGGTCGACGAGCTGCCGGGAATGCCCAGCGCAATGGTGGGGATCAGCGCCCCGCCGACGACCGCGTTGTTGGCCGCCTCCGGCGCGGCGACGCCGGCGATCTCGCCCTTGCCGAAGCCGCTTTTGTCCTTGGCGAAGCGCTTGGCCTCGTTGTAGGCGAACCAGCTCGCGGTATCCCCGCCGGTGCCGGGGATCAGCCCCACAACGATGCCGATACCGCTGGAGCGCAGAATGTTGGGCATCAGGCGCTTGATCGTCTTCCACTGCGGCACCAGTCGGTCGGTGATGCGGCTGGCGACCTTGTTGCCCTGGTGAGAGTTCTCGATCAGCGTCAGCGCCTGCGGCACCGAGAAGAGCCCGATCAGCGCCACCGTGAAATCGATCCCCGCGAAGAGATTGATCTGGTCGAAGGTCATGCGCGGCGTGCCGGTGGTCAGATCCATCCCTACCGTACTGATCAGAAGCCCCAGCCCGCCGGAGAGCAGACCGCTGATCACCGAGCCCTGCGCCAGCGAGCCGATGATGGTGATCCCCAGCACGGCGATGGCGAAGAGCTCGACCGGGCCGAACTCCAGCACCAGCGTGCCCAGCAGCGGGGCCGCCGTGAGCAGCGCGATACCGCTCATCAGCCCGCCGAAGAACGAGGCGAACAGCGACACCCCGAGGGCGTGCCCCGCCTTGCCCTGCTGCGAGAGCGGAAAGCCGTCGAGCACGGTGGCCGCCGCCGAGGGCGTCCCCGGCGTGCGCAACAGGATGGCGGCGATGGAGCCGCCGTAGGAGGCGCCGACGTAGAGCGCGGCGAGCATGCTCAAGCCCGTCGCCGGGTCGAAACTGAACGTCAGCGGCAGCAGTAGCGCCAGCGCCATGGTGGCCGAGAGCCCCGGCATGGCGCCGACGAACAGGCCCAGCGCCGTGCCGCCCAGGATGCAGGCGATATTGTTGACGCTCAGGACGTTGGTCAGCCCGATCATCACCAGAGAGGAATCCATGCGCGTTGACTCTCCTTTCGTCGAGACGCTAGCGGGTTCGTGTCATACGCCAGGGGCGTTCAGACGAAGGCCGGCAACAGAGGAATCGGCAGTCCCAGAAACCACACGAAGACCACGCAGATCACCGCGATCAGCACGACACTGCCGATGACGGCGAACGGCCAGCGCACGGTCCCCAGAACCGCCAGCGACAGCGCCATGAACAGCGCCGTTCCCACCACGTAGCCCAGCGTTTCCAGCGACATCACGTAGGCCACGGCCAGCGCGAAGATCGCCACCACCGCCAGCCAGCGCTTGCCACCGACGGGCGCAGCGGCGTCTTCGTCGTCCGCCGTCGTGGTCTGCGGCGAGGCGTCGCGGGTCGGCGGCTCGGCAGACGCACTCATTGCCTGCCGCGCCGCCAGGCGACGGCGCTTGAAGACCGCCTCGTCGAGCACCATGGCCAGCGACAAGAGCGCCACCGCCACCGCGTAGATGACCGGCATTTCGGCCGCGGCTCGCGGATAGTCACTGGCCGCGACGTAGAACGTGGCGGCCACGATGATTCCGAAAAGTCCCAGCAGCAGGCGGCTGACGTTCATGGCGTTCTCCGGGTCGGCAGGCGGTGCGTGAAGGCGATCTACTGGGCGACGTCGTCCTTGACCGTCTCCCAGATCTCGCGGTACTCGGCTTCCATGTCGGCGATCATCTCGCCGTAATCGTCACCGGTGACCACGTCGAGATTCATCGCCCGCTGCTCGGCCTGGGACTGGAAGTCCGGGTCGTCCGCCAGCGTCTCGAACGCCGCGATCAGCTGCTCCCGCACCTCGTCGGGGATGTCCGCCGGCGCGCTGTAGCCCCGCGAGGAGCCGGCGACGACGTCGACGCCCTTCTCTTTCATGGTGGGAACGTCCGGCAGGCTCGACAGCCGCTCGCCCGAGAACACGGCCAGCGCCCGCAGGTTGCTCGAGTCGACCTGACCGAAGACGTTGCCGACGTTGTTGAAGCTGGCGTCGATCTTGCCGCCCATCGCCGCCGTGGCGGAGGGGCCGTCGCCCTGGAACGGGACGCGCTTGAACGACAGCCCCGTCGCCTGCTCGAGCAGGATGGTAGTGAAGAAATCGTCGCCGCCGACGCCGGAGTTGCCGATGGTGACGGTGCCCGGATTCTCCTCCGCGGCGTCCATCAGGTCCTCGATCGTCTCGAAGGGACTGTCGGCGCTGACCACCACGATGCCGGGATCGGTGACCACGTTGGCGATCGGCGTCATCTCCTCGGTGGTGTAGCTGATGGCGTCGTTCATGATGTAGTTGGTCATCAGCATCGGCGTGTTGGTGATGCTGACGACGCTGCCGTCGTCCGGCGACTGCTTGGCCAGACGCGTCCACGCCACCGCGCCGGTCGCTCCCGGCATGTACTCGTTGACGATGTTGACGCCGAGTATCTCGGCAAGCCTTGGCTGTACGATCTGCGCCAGGGCGTCGCTACCGCCGCCGGGCTTGAAGCCCTGCAGCACCGTGATCTCGTCGCCGCCGGCATACTCCTGGGCCTGGGACAGCGGGGCGACGGCCAGTGCCAGGGCGCCGAGTGCGAGCGCGCCGCCGAGACGGGTGCCGCCCAGGCGTAGAACGGCGCTGGATAGGCTGGCCCGGCGGGCGAGATGGGACGTCGTGATGGCGTTCGAAAGCGTGTTGGCGTGCATGACGGGTACCTCGTCGATGGAGACCGTTGTCGTTGCCTTGCCATGGCAACGTATGGATTTGTCGATTAAATTGTCAATAATATTGACGACAATCGCGACTAAAGCAGCATCGCCGCCCGGCGACTCTCGAACGAAAGTCTTGCCTTGCCGCGCATCCGGGGTAAAACGGGTAGGCGAGCGAACGCGATCGTCGTCGTTTACACGACGACTCGCGCAGGCTCTGATGATGCTTGCGTGAGCGCTCGTGGCGACCGCGCCGAACTCATGAAGACCGCAATGAACTCATGAAGACCGCGACGAGATCATGAAGACCGCAAGCGCTTTGGCCGCCTTCGGACACCGCTCGACAACCCTCATCACCGGCATCATTCGAGGAGACCTCATGCCCAACCGCGACGCCTCCCAGACCGTCATCGATCGCGAAACGACCGGCACCGACGACGCCCCGAACGCCGACGGCATCACCGTGCCGGCCATCGTCTCGGCGATCGAGGAGGAGATCGTGCTCAGCCGCCTTCACCCTCGGGAGCGGCTGGTCGAGGAGGATCTGATGCGCCGCTTCGACGGCAAGCGCCACATCGTGCGACAGGCACTCTTCCAGCTCGAGAACGCGGGGCTGGTCGAGCGCATCAAGAATCGCGGCGCCTTCGTGCGCGCCTACACACCCGACGAGGTCGAGGCGATCTACGCCATGCGCGAGCTCTTGGAAGGCAGTGCCGCAGCACAGATCCCGCTACCGGCGCCCTCTTCCCTGCTCGAGGCGCTGAATCGCATCCAGCACGCCCACAGCGAGGCCATCGAACGCAGCGACTGGCGGGCGGTGTTTCGCCACAACATCGACTTCCACCGCACGCTGTTCGCCGCCTGCGGCAATCCCTACCTCTCCGAGACGATCAACGACTTCGCCCAGAAAGCGCACGCCATTCGCTTCATCGGCACCACCGACCGCGAGAGCATCGAGCTGGCCCGGGACGAGCACCGCGGCATGATCGACGCCCTCGAGCGCGAGGATCGCGAGGCGTTCTCCCGGCTCTGCCATCGGCACCTGCAGCCCTCCAAGGAGCGCTATCTGCGCCTCTACCGGCAGCGCGAGGGCGGCTGACGTTCACCTCGCGGCTAGGCGCCCCCGGCTCGGCGCCCCCATCGGTCAACGCGGGACTTGTCCGCGCATGCGGGGCGGACGCAGGAATTCGAAGTCGCAGCCCTTGTCCGCCTGGGTGATCTGCTCGAAGAAGAGCTTGCGATAGCCGCGCTCGGCGACGATGGGCAGCGGCTTCCACCCCTGCCGGCGGCGCTCGAGTTCGGCGTCGTCGACCAACAGCTCCAGGGATCGCTCGCTGACGCTCAGGCGGATGCGGTCGCCGTTCTCCACCAGCGCCAGCGGCCCGCCCAGCGCCGACTCCGGCGTGACGTGGAGCACGATGGTGCCGGCGGCGGTGCCGCTCATGCGCCCGTCGGAGATCCGCACCATGTCGCGGACGCCCTGTCGCGCCAGCTTGCGCGGGATCGGCATGTAGCCCGCCTCCGGCATCCCCGGCGCGCCGACCGGGCCGATTCGCTTGAGCACCAGAATGTCGTCGACGTTGACGTCGAGCTCGGGGTCGTCGATTCGCGCCGCCATGTCCTCGGCGCTTTCGAACACCACCGCGCGCGCCTCGTGCTCCATCAGCGCCGGATCGGCGGCGGACTGCTTGATGATCGCCCCGCCCGGGGCGAGATTGCCGCGCAGAAAGGCGATGCCGCCGCTCGGGTAGAGCGGGTCGTCGAAGCGATGCACCACCTTCTGCTCGAACGCCGGCACCGCATCGATCTCCTCGCCGAGGGTGCGCCCGCTGACGGTCAGGGCATCGAGGTGCAGTAGCGGCTTCAACTCACGCAGCACCGTCATCAGCCCGCCGGCCCGGTGCAGGTCCTCCATGTAGTGCTGCCCGGAGGGTTTGAGATCGACCAGCACCGGCGTCTCGCGACCCATGCGGTCGAAGGCTTCCAGATCGATGTCCAGACCCATGCGCCCGGCGATGGCGGTGAGGTGGATGATGCCGTTGGTGGAGCCGCCGATCGCCAGCAGCACCCGTAGCGCGTTCTCGAACGCCTTTTCGGTGAGGATGCGATCCGGCGTCACTCGGGCGCGAGCGTTGATCACCGCCTGACGGCCGCTCCACTCGGCGATGCGCAGCCGGTCCGCGGTCACCGCCGGCGGCGAGGCGCTGCCCGGTAGCGCGATCCCCAGCGCCTCGCTGAGACACGCCATGGTGCTGGCGGTCCCCATCACCGAGCAGGTGCCCACGCTGCCCACCAGCTTGGCGTTGACCTCCTCGATCTCGGCGTCGTCGATCTCCTGACCGCGGTACATGCCCCAGTAGCGCCGGCAGTCGGTACAGGCGCCGACGCGCACGCCGCGATGGCCGCTGGTGAGCATCGCCCCGGTGACCAGCTCGATCATCGGCAGATTGGCCGAGGCCGCGCCCATCAGCTGCGCCGGCACGGTCTTGTCGCAGCCGCCGATCAGCACTACCGAATCCATCGGCTGGGCGCGGATCATCTCTTCGGTATCCATCGCCATGAGATTGCGCAGGTACATGCTGGTCGGCGTGGAGAAGCTCTCGGCGACGGAGATGGTGGGAAAGTCGATCGGCAGCCCCCCTTCCAGCATCACGCCGCGCTTGACCGCCTCGATCAGCTGCGGCGCATTGCCGTGACACGGGTTGTAGCCGCTACCGGTATTGACGATACCCACGATGGTGCGATTCAGCGCGTCGTCGCTGTAGCCCGCGCCCTTGATGAACGCCTTGCGCAGAAACAGCGAGAAGCCCTCGTCGCCGTAGTTCGCCAGCCCCTGGTTGAGCCCGGTCTTGGGCGCGTCGTCCTCTGGCCCCGCCGGGGCATTGGCGTCTCGTGAATCGTCGTGGTGCATGCCGCCTCCTGAATTATCAATAATATTATTGACGCCATGACACCACAGCCTGACGGTTCGGCGATATGCGACCTAAGAGGGGTGGTCGACCCAAGCGCACAATCACCTGGGTCGCGGCGCTTCGCGCTATCGCCTAATCTTTCTTCTTGTCGGCAACGTCACCGTGCCGATGGCACCACGACCGTGAATCGATCACCCGATGCGGGGGCATGACGCGCTCGTCCGAGTCGGGATGGCGGATCGATCTCTCCAACCAAGGCCACGCCGCTCCGGACGTGCGCCACATGACGAGGATGACCATGACCCTGTTCGAAGCCCTGCGCGAAAGCCACGACAAGCAGCGCCGCCTGCTGGACCTGCTGGTCAAGACCCACGGCGACAGCGACGGCCGCGATGAGCTCTTCCAGCGCGTCAAGGCGGAGCTCGAGAATCACGCCGCCGCCGAGGAACGGGCGCTCTACGTGCCGATGATGGAGATCGACACGACGCAGGAGAAAGCGCGCCACAGTGTCGCCGAGCACCACGAGATCGACGAGCTGCTGGAGACGCTGGAAGCCACCGATTACAGCTCGCCGAGCTGGGTCGCCACCGCCAAGAAACTGCAGGACACGGTGACGCACCACCTCGACGAAGAAGAGCACGAGATGTTCCAGGCCGCCGGGCGGGCGCTTGACGACGACACCAAGAAGGCGCTGGCGACGACCTATCGCGAAGAGATGGAAGCCCGCGAAGCGAGCTGAGCGGTACAGGCCGATACGCGTCATTGACGCAGCGGGGGCGACGGCCACATCGGTACGCGCCCCCGATCTTTTTACCGACGTCACGCGGCACGAATCCCGCGTCGAAAGGAGTCGACGATGTCCCAATCTCAATCCAAGGTCGTTCTGATCACCGGAGCCTCCAGCGGCATCGGCGCCGCCACCGCCCGCCACGCGGCGAAGGCGGGCTATCGCGTGGCACTGGCAGCGCGTTCGCTGGAGAAGCTCGATGCCCTGGTCACCGAGCTCGGCGAAGACACTGCGCTCGCCATCGAATGCGACGTCACCTCGCAAGACGATCAAAAGCGCATGGTCGAGCAGACGCTTTCGCGTTTCGGCCGGCTGGACGCGCTCTTCGCCAACGCCGGCATGGGCGGCACGCCGGGCGGCTTCAGCGGTGCCGATGCCGACGTCTGGCAGCAGATGATCCTCACCAACGTCTACGGGTTGGGGCTCTCCGTGCAGGCGGCGCTGCCGGCGCTGCGCGACAGTCGCGGCCACATCCTGCTGACCGGCTCCGCCGCGGGCCGCGCGACCATTCCCGGTTCGATGTACGGCGCGACCAAGTGGGCCGTCACCGGCATCGGCTACAACCTGCGCGAGGAGCTCAGAGGCTCCGGCATGCGGGTGACGCTGATCGAGCCCGGCATGGTCGACACGCCGTTCTTCGACGAGCCGCCGGCGCAATCGATGAAGGACGAGGACATCGCCAACGCGGTGATCTATGCGCTCGAACAGCCGGCGCACGTCGACGTCAACGAGATCCTGATCCGTCCCACGCCGCCGATCGAGTGAGCCTCCCCGGGGCCGCGGCGGTGACGAATGCAACTTTTTCTCATCGCCGCGGTCTTACCGGGCAGTTTCGTCAAGGATGGACCCTCATGCTGTTGCCCACCCGCCTGCCCCGCTACCCGCGACTGACCTGGCTTGCGCCCTTCACCTTTCTGGCCGGCTGCACCGGCGTGCCGGAAGGCACCCAGCCGGTCGGCGACTTTCGCCTCGACCACTACCTCGGCCAGTGGTACGAGATCGCGCGACTCGACCACGGCTTCGAAGAGGGGCTGGAGTGCGTGCGCGCCGACTACAGCCGCCGGGAAGATGGCGGCATCCGCGTGATCAATAGCGGCTTCGACCCCGAGACGCAGGCGTGGGAGCAGGCCGAGGGTCGCGCGAGTTTCGTCGGCGACGACGACGTCGGCCACCTCAAGGTGAGCTTCTTCGGCCCGTTCTACGCCGGCTACAACGTGCTCGAACTCGACGACGACTACCGCCACGCGCTGGTGGCCGGGCCCGACCGGGACTACCTGTGGATCCTGTCGCGGACGCCGACACTTGCGCCTGCCACCTACCAGTCGCTGGTCGAGCGCGCCCGCGAACTCGATTTTCCCGTCGACGAGCTGATCCGAGTCGAGCAGCGTCCTTCCCACTGCTCGTTCCCCGCCGATACCGACACCCCCGACGCCGTCGGCACGCCCTAGCCCTCGCGCCGGTCATGCCCCGGGCATAGCGCCGCCGCCGAATGGCTCTCGTCGACGGCGGCGCTCATGTTTTCCCTGTCGATATCCCGTGCGTGCCTTCCCCTGTGGGCCAAGCGCCCTCGACCTTGGTTCGACGGCGGTGGCCAAACTCACCGAGGGGCTATAGTGAGCGGGGGCGCTGTTCGCCAGCCAAGCCCTGGCGATGCGTGAAAGACGATGGCTCGCCGGCCATTACACTCGTTCGAACGGGAGACCCTCATGACGCTACACCGCCGACAGTTTCTGAGCGCCGCCGCCGCGGGCGCCGCCCTCGCGCTCTCCTCTCGGGCTTTCGCCAAGCCCAGCGACAAGGTCCCCAGCCGCTATCCCGACGATGCCTGGCAGGTGCTCGATGATCGCTTCGATGCGTACTACGTCTTCAATTCGCCGCTCGAACGTCACTGGTCCGAAGGGCTCTGGGTCGAAGGCCCGGCCTACAACGCCGTCGGCCGCTACGCGGTCTTCAGCGATATTCCCAACGCGCGCCAGATGCGCTGGGACGAGGTGACCGGTGAAGTGAGCGTGCTGCGTGAGGGGGTGGGGCACTCCAACGGCAACGCCTTCGATCACCACGGTCGGCTGGTCGCCTGCGAGCACTCCCCGGCTCGCGTGGTGCGCTACGAGTGGGACGGCAGCCTGACGGTGCTGGCAAGCCACTATCAGGGCAAACGACTCAACGCCCCCAACGATCTGGTCGTGCTGGCCGACGACGGTATTCTCTTCACCGACCCCGGCTACGGTGCCCACGCCGACTATGAGGGCGAAAAGCGCGATCTCGAGCTCCCGCCCGCCATCTACTACGTCGACGACACCCTGGAGGAGCCAGTACGGGTGACCGACGAGCTGGTCAAACCCAACGGGGTGGCACTCGCCGCCGACGCTCGCACGCTCTATGCCAGCGACACCGCACCGTCGCATCGCCCGGACGAACCCGCCACGATCTCGCGCTTCACGCTCTCCGACAACGGTCGCCGACTGGAGAACCGCGAGATCGTCGTCTCGAGCCACGACGAGACCTATGACGGCATCAAACTCGACGTCGACGGCAACCTCTGGTCGAGCGTTTCCGGCGGCAAGGGCCATGACGGTGTCTCGGTCTTCGCCCCCGACGGCGATCGTATCGGTCGAATCCTGCTGCCGGAGGTGTGTGCCAATCTCTGCTTCGTCGGCGAGAAGCGAAACCGGCTGCTGATGACCGCCAGCCGCTCGGTCTACACGATCCACACCGGCACCCGCGGCCTGTGAGGCCGCATCCGCTGGCGCGAGACGACAGCTGGCAGGCGACCGGCATTCGACGCTCGCCGCTTTCAGGTTCGCGCCGCCGGTTTTCAAACGCGGCACACTGCGGGTTGTCGTCTTGCAGGGGCCGGGCAATGCTCGACGGCGAACTTTGCTGGCCCGCCTTCCCGACCTAGGAGCCGACATGCTCGATGACTGGCTGACGCAGACGCTTGCCGACGATGCCAAGGCATCCTCCCGCCAGGGCACCGTGCCCGGCGGCCGCTACCGCTTTCGCGGTCACGGCGTGCTCGAGCTCACGCCGGCCTCGCCGCGGCCCGACGCGCGCCCGGTGGTGATCTCCGCGGGCATTCACGGCAACGAGACCGCCCCGATCGAGCTCGTCGGCGAGCTGCTCGCCGCCCTCGAGGCCGGCCGACTGACGCTCGGCGCGCCACTGCTGATGATCCTCGGCAACGTGCCCGCCATCCGCGCCGGCACGCGCTTTATCGAGACCAACCTGAATCGACTCTTCCGCCGCGATCTCGACGCCCGCGGCGACGAGCCCGACCGCGCCCGCGAACTGATGCAGGCGGTGGATGACTTCGTCGCGGCGCATCAAGAGCACCCCCTGCATCTGGATCTGCACACCGCGATCCGCGAGAGCCGCTACCCGCGCTTCGCCGTGGTGCCCTACACCGACGCTGCCACGCCGTCGACGTGGCCGCTGCTCGCCGAGGCCGACATGCAGGCGGTACTGCTGCAGCACCAGCACAGCTGGACCTTTTCGCACTATTCGCGCCACTACCACGGCGTGGAGGCCTACACGCTGGAGCTCGGTCGGGTCCGTCCCTTCGGCGACAACGACCTGGCGGCGCTCGCCGGCATGCGCGAGCTGCTCGCGCGACTCGCGCAGGGGCTGGCCGAGGTCGAGACGCCCTACGCGGCGCTGCCCTTCTACCGCGTCGCCGTCGAACTCGTTCGAGACGTCGAGGCATTTCGCTTCACCTTCGCCGACGACGTCGCCAACTTCACCGAGTTCGCCCCCGGCGAACGGCTGACCGAGGCGCCGGGCGGTGAGGATTTCGTGGTCGACGATGCGCCGCTCGCCGTGGTGTTCCCCAACGCCCGCGTCGAACTCGGCGCGCGTGCTGCACTGCTGGTGCGCCGTTGCGAGCCGCCCGCCTCAGTGGCTCGCTGAGCCGGCGAAGCGCCCCGAAGAGAGCGCAAGGAAATCGAAATATCGCCACAGAACAACGACTTGAATCGAAATCGCAGCTCGACGGCAACGCATCCGATATAACGACAACAACCGCGAGGAGTCCTCCATGGTCCCCCAGTACCGTCCTCGTCCGCCGCTCGAGCGGACCCGGTCACTCTCACGCCGAGCCCGGTCGTCTGGAACCTAGCGACGAAACTGCTAGAATCGCCGGATTTTTCGCCGGACAGCCGCGCTCATCGTCGTCGTTATTCTCATTGCGACTTTCACCGACGATCGAGCGCCGCTTTTCGCCAGCCAACCCCACTCGGTGGACACTCATGGCCACGACCTCAACCCCGCTCCAAGCGCGAGGCATCAAGAAGCGCTTCGGCACGCACGAAGTGCTCAAGGGGCTCTCTCTCGAGGCGCATCAGGGCGACGTCATCACACTGATCGGCGCCTCCGGCTCGGGCAAGAGCACGTTTCTGCGCTGCATGAATCTGCTCGAACAGCCCGACGAAGGCGAACTGATCGTCCACGACGAGCCGATCCATTTTCGCAACACCAAGCGCGGCCGCGAGCCAATGGACTGGAAGCAGGTCGAGCGCATGCGCGCCCGACTCTCGATGGTGTTCCAGAACTTCAATCTCTGGACCCACATGACGCTGCTGGAGAACGTGATCGAGGCGCCGGTCCACGTGCTCGGCAAGCCCAAGAAGCAGGCGATCGACGAAGCACGCTCACTGCTCGATCGGGTCGGCCTGCTCGACCGCGCCGACTACTCCCCACCCAGATGTCCGGCGGTCAGCAGCAGCGTGGCGCGATCGCTCGCGCCCTGGCGATGGACCCGGAAGTGATGCTCTTCGACGAGCCCACCTCGGCACTCGACCCGGAGCTGGTCGGCGACGTGCTCAAGGTCATGCGCGGGCTGGCGGACGAGGGACGCACGATGATCCTGGTCACGCACGAGATCGCCTTCGCGCGGGACGTCTCGAGCCAGGTGATCTATCTGCACCAGGGCGTGATCGAGGAGTCCGGCCCGCCGGCGCAGGTGCTCGACGACCCGCGCTCCGAGCGCCTTCGTCAGTTCCTGGCACCCAAGCATTGAGCCGCGCGACTCGGAGCCAATGACATGATCGACCTGCAAGGTTACGGCCCACGGCTGCTCGAGGGCGCCTGGGTCACGTTCGAACTGGCGGTGCTGTCGCTGATCGTGGCGCTCTTTCTCGGCCTGCTCACCGCCAGCGCCAAGCTCTCGCGCAACCGGTTCGTCCACGGCATCGGTACGCTCTACACCACGCTGATTCGCGGCGTGCCGGATCTGGTGCTGATGATGCTGCTCTTCTACGGCGGCCAGATCGGTATCAACATGCTCACCGATCAGCTCTACGACGCCTTCGATATCGATATCTTCATCAACGTCAACGCGTTCGTGGCCGGTGTCGTCACCATCGGCCTGATCTTCGGGGCCTACATGGGCGAAACCTTTCGTGGCGCCTTCCAGGCCGTCGAGGAGGGCCAGATGGAGGCCGCTCGCGCCTACGGCATGAGCGACTGGCTGGCGTTTCGCCGCGTGCGTTTCCCGCTGATGATGCGCCACGCCCTGCCGGGCATCGGCAACAACTGGATGGTGCTGCTCAAGACCACGGCACTGGTGTCGATCATCGGTCTCACCGACATGGTTCGGGTTGCCGCCGAAGCGACCAAGGCGACCCACGAGCCCTTCTTGTTCATGGTGCCGGTGGCGATCACCTACCTGCTGATCGCCACGCTGTCCGAGTGGATCTTTTCCCGGCTGACCCAACGCTACAATGCCGGATTCGGGGAGGCCGATTGATGGAATCACTCAACCTCTGGTGGACGGATCTGCTCTCCGGCAACGCGATCTTTACCGCCAATACGCTGGAGTTCTACTGGAACGGCCTGACGACCACGGTCCAGCTGGTCTTTCTCTCGCTGGTGATCGGCCTCCTGCTCGCCGTACCGCTGGCGATCGGCCGCGGCTCGAAGCGGCGCTGGATCAAGCTGCCGATCTACGCCTATACGTACGTCTTTCGCGGCACGCCGCTGCTGATCCAGCTCTATCTGGTCTACTACGGCGTGGTCTTCTTCGAAGGCATCCAGGAGTCGATGTTCTGGCCGATCTTCCGCGACGCTTTCTACCCTGCGCTGATGGCGTTCACGCTCAATACCGCGGCCTATACCACCGAGATCTTCCACGGGGCGATCAAGAACACCGCCAAAGGCGAGATCGAGGCGGCCCGCGCCTACGGCATGTCGAAACGCCTGATGCTGCGGCGCATCGTGCTGCCAAGCGCGTTTCGGCGGGCGCTGCCGGCCTACGGCAACGAGGTGATCTTCATGCTTCACGCCAGCGCCGTGGCGAGCGTGGTGACGATCATGGATCTCACCGGTGCGGCGTACTACGTCTACGCCCGCTTCTACGCCCCCTTTCAGGCGTTCATCTTCGTCGCGCTGGTCTATCTCTGCCTGACCTTCACCATCATGTTCGCGTTCCGGCAGCTCGAACGCCGCCTGCTGGCGCATCTGCGCCCGCGGGAAAGCTGAGCGCTCGCCTCGACATGACCTCGCCGCTCCGGCGGCTCGACACCGCAAAAGGAAAACGACAATGAACCAGCGACCGACTTCCCTTCGACCCACCGGTGCCCTGCTCAACAGCGCCATGCTTAACAGCGCCATGCTGGCCGGCGCCCTGCTTGGCGGCGTTCTCGTTTCCGCCCCGGTCTCGGCGCAGGAGGACGTGCGTTTCGGTATCGACGTTCCCTACGAGCCGTTCGTCGTTCGCGGCGCCGACGGCGAACTCAGCGGCTTCGAGATCGATCTGGGCAACGAGCTCTGCCAGCGCGCCGAGCTCGAATGCAGCTGGGTCGAGCAGGGCTGGGACGGCATCATTCCGGGACTGCTGGCGCGCAAGTACGACGCCATTCTGTCGTCGATGGCGATCACGCCGGAGCGCGAGCGCCAGGTGCTCTTCTCGCTGCCCTACTACAACACGCCGAGCGTCTGGATCACCGCGCGCGATCGGGACATCGACATCAGTGATCGCGAATCCCTCGACGGGCTCACCGTTGGCGTTCAGCGCGGCACCATTCGCGACGTCTACGTCACCGAGAAGTACAGCGACGTGCTCGACATCCAGCGCTACGGCTCGTCGCAGGACGTGGTCAACGACCTGCAGGCCGGCCGGCTGGATCTCACCTTCGAGGACTTCCCGCTGGCGGTCGAGGGGATCGACTTCCGCGACGACGACAGCCCCTACAAGCAGCTCGGCGATACCATCAAGACACCCACATCGATCTTTGGCGAAGGCGCGGCGATCGCCTTTCGTCAGCGCGACGAGGATCTGGCCGAGCAGTTCAACGCGGCGATCTGCGAGGTCTATGCCGACGGCACCTTCGATGCGCTTATGGAGGAGTACTTCGACTATGACCTTTCGGTGCGACCGAGCGACGCCGACTGCGCCGAGTACCGCTAACGCGCCTTCCCGCCGGCGTTCGTCGCCTCGGCGGCCCCCTGTCATCAGCCGCCAAGACCGGCCGCCAAGGCTGGCCGGTCCCTGTCCCAACCGTTCACCCGAGGAAGCGCCGTGGAACACCAGCAGCACCCTCTGATCGCCCCGGTACCGGGTACCCAGCGCTATGTCGAGAGCTTCCACTTCGGCCCGCCGGACGCCGAGCGTCACGTCTACGTCCAGGGCTCGCTTCACGCCGACGAGCTGCCGGGGATGATGGTCGCCTGGACGCTCAAGCAGCGCCTGACCGAACTCGAGCGCGAAGGCCGGCTCGCCTGCCGCGTCACGGTGGTGCCGGTCGCCAACCCGATCGGGCTCGACCAGCAGCTGATGGACACGCCGCTGGGCCGCTACGACTTCGAGAGCCTGACCAACTTCAACCGGCGCTACGTCAGCGTGCTCGAGACGGTCGCAGAAGGATTGGAGAGCGAGCTCGACGGCGACGTTGCCGCCAATCGCCGCTGCATTCGGGCGCGCTTTGCCGCGGCGCTGGCAGCAATCACGCCGACCACCAGCCTGGCGTCACTGCAGCTCACGCTGATGCGCCTGGCCTGCGACGCGGACTTCGTGCTCGACCTGCACTGCGATTTCAACGCCGTCGAGCATCTCTACACCACCCCCGCGGCGTGGCCCGCTTTCGAGCCGCTGGCGCGCTATTTCGGCTCGAAAGCGAGCATGCTCGCCACCGATTCGGGCGGTCAGTCCTTCGACGAGTGCTTCACGCTGGTGTGGGAGGGGCTGCGTCAGCGCTTCGGCGAGCGCTTCCCGATCGACGAAGGAGCGCAGTCGATCACGCTCGAGCTGCGCGGCCAGCAGGACGTCTCGCGGGAACTCGCCGAGCGCGACGGCCAGGCGATCCTCGACTGGATGACCTATCTCGGACTGATCGCCGGCACGGCACCGGCGCTGCCCGAACTGCCCTACCCGGCGACCGAACTCGCGGCGATGGATTTTCTCCACGCGCCCATCGGCGGGCTGCTGGTGTTCCACCTCGCGCCGGGCGTCGTGGTCGAACCCGGGACGCTGATCGCCGAGATCATCGATCCGCTGAGTGACCGGGTCGAGCCGGTGCGAGCGACGCAGAAAGGCATGTTCTACGCCAGAAGCCACCGTCGGATGGCGACGGCGGGGATGATCGTGGCCGACGTTGCCGGTCACCAGAGCCACCGCAGCGGCTACCTGCTGGCGCCGTGATGGCACGGGGTGGCTGGCGAAAGCCGGGTGAAGCGGCGATATTCAATCGTGTAAGCATTCGTTATGCTCGTGTCGTCGCACAGCCCGGTCGGCACCGGTCAGATTCGCGACGACGCTGACCGCGGCTCGAAGCTCGAAGCTCGAAGCTCGAAATCATCCCACAACAACATTTCCAACGTTTGAGAGAGATGCGATCCATGAAAAATCTGCTGACTACCGGCCTTCTCGGCGCCGCCCTGATTGCCGGCGCCGCCCAGGCGCAGGATACCGAGCAACTGCGCATTGGGGTCGACGTTCCCTACGAGCCGATGGAGTACCGCACCCCGGAAGGCGATCTGACCGGTTTCGACATCGATCTCGGCAACGCGCTCTGCGAGCAGATCAACGCCGAGTGCGAGTGGGTCGTACAGGCGTGGGACGGCATCATCCCGGGGCTGATGGCGCGCAAGTACGACGCCATCATGTCGTCGATGACCATCAACGACGAGCGCCGCGAGACCGTTCTCTTCTCCGATCCCTACATCCAGCCGCCGTCGGCCTGGTTCGCCGCCACCGACAGCGGTATCGAAACCATCTATCCGCAGTCGCTGGAAGGCAAGACCATCGGCGTCCAGCGCGGCACGCTGCAGGACAACTACGTGACCGACAACTACGGCGACGTGGCCGACATCAGCCGCTATACCACCGCCGACGATCTGGTGCTGGACATGGATGCCGGCCGCGTCGATATCGCCTTCCTCGACTTCCCGATCGGCAAGTCGACGCTGCTCGACAGCGAAGAAGGCGACTACGAGACCGTGGGCGAGATGATCAGCGAACCGAAGGAGTACTTCGGCGAAGGTTTCGGCATCGCCTTCCGCCAGCGTGACGAGGACCTCGCCGAGCGCTTCAACGACGCCCTGGCCACGCTCAAGGACGACGGCACCTACGACGAGATCTACGACAAGTACTTCAAGACCCAGCAGTGAGCGCGCCGGCCCGCAGGCCGGCCGCCCCAGTCACGACGAAGCCCCGG
>NZ_PZJV01000010.1 GCF_003206155.1 Salinicola halophilus
AATTTGGTGGGTCTGGGCAGACTCGAACTGCCGACCTCACCCTTATCAGGGGTGCGCTCTAACCAACTGAGCTACAGACCCGGCTTTACCACTGGGTCCGTGACCCAAACAGTCATTGCTCTTGGTCGATCAGGTAATTGATTGTGAGCGCTTGAACCGCGCTTCGTTCATCGTTTAAGGAGGTGATCCAGCCGCAGGTTCCCCTACGGCTACCTTGTTACGACTTCACCCCAGTCATGAACCACACCGTGGTGATCGCTCTCCCGAAGGTTAAGCTAACCACTTCTGGTGCAGTCCACTCCCATGGTGTGACGGGCGGTGTGTACAAGGCCCGGGAACGTATTCACCGTGACATTCTGATTCACGATTACTAGCGATTCCGACTTCACGGAGTCGAGTTGCAGACTCCGATCCGGACTGAGGCCGGCTTTATGGGATTCGCTCCACCTCGCGGTCTCGCAACCCTTTGTACCGGCCATTGTAGCACGTGTGTAGCCCTACCCGTAAGGGCCATGATGACTTGACGTCGTCCCCACCTTCCTCCGGTTTGTCACCGGCAGTCTCCTTAGAGTTCCCGACCGAATCGCTGGCAAATAAGGACAAGGGTTGCGCTCGTTACGGGACTTAACCCAACATTTCACAACACGAGCTGACGACAGCCATGCAGCACCTGTCACTGCGTTCCCGAAGGCACCCCGGAATCTCTTCCGGGTTCGCAGGATGTCAAGGGTAGGTAAGGTTCTTCGCGTTGCATCGAATTAAACCACATGCTCCACCGCTTGTGCGGGCCCCCGTCAATTCATTTGAGTTTTAACCTTGCGGCCGTACTCCCCAGGCGGTCGACTTATCGCGTTAACTGCGCCACTAAGTCCTTAAAGGTCCCAACGGCTAGTCGACATCGTTTACGGCGTGGACTACCAGGGTATCTAATCCTGTTTGCTACCCACGCTTTCGCACCTCAGTGTCAGTGTCAGGCCAGAAGGCCGCCTTCGCCACTGGTATTCCTCCCGATCTCTACGCATTTCACCGCTACACCGGGAATTCCACCTTCCTCTCCTGCACTCTAGCTTGGCCGTTCCAGATGCCGTTCCCAGGTTGAGCCCGGGGCTTTCACACCTGGCGTGCCAAGCCACCTACGCGCGCTTTACGCCCAGTAATTCCGATTAACGCTCGCACCCTCCGTATTACCGCGGCTGCTGGCACGGAGTTAGCCGGTGCTTCTTCTGCGAGTGATGTCGTTCCTGCCGGGTATTAACCGACAGGCTTTCTTCCTCGCTGAAAGTGCTTTACAACCCGAAAGCCTTCTTCACACACGCGGCATGGCTGGATCAGGCTTTCGCCCATTGTCCAATATTCCCCACTGCTGCCTCCCGTAGGAGTCTGGGCCGTGTCTCAGTCCCAGTGTGGCTGATCATCCTCTCAGACCAGCTACGGATCGTCGCCTTGGTAAGCCGTTACCTTACCAACTAGCTAATCCGACATAGGCTCATCCGATAGCGCGAAGTCCGAAGATCCTCCGCTTTCTCCCGTAGGACGTATGCGGTATTAGCGTGGGTTTCCCCACGTTATCCCCCACTACCGGGCAGATTCCTATGCATTACTCACCCGTCCGCCGCTCGCCACCAGGGAGCAAGCTCCCCGTGCTGCCGCTCGACTTGCATGTGTTAGGCCTGCCGCCAGCGTTCAATCTGAGCCATGATCAAACTCTTCAGTTTAAAGTCTGATAGTCCTTACTTCTCCCGAAGGAAAAAAGCGGACCAAACTTGGTTCAAGGTCAAACGAATCTTGACGAGTCGCTTGCCTCGATAGGT
>NZ_PZJV01000011.1 GCF_003206155.1 Salinicola halophilus
ACCCCACACTACCATCGGCGCTAAGTGGTTTCACGTCTGAGTTCGGCATGGATTCAGGTGGTTCCCACTCGCTATGGTCGTCAGGCAAAACTGACGCTGAAGGGGTTGGCCGGTTGGCGTCCCTTCAACTGAATTTGGATCAGGCTGACTACGTCTCAATGCGTATCCGCAATTGTCGATCGACCTGCAAACCCCTTGGGGTTATATGGTCAAGCCTCACGGGGTATTAGTACACGTTAGCTCAACGCCTTGCAGCGCTTCCACACCGTGCCTATCGACCAGCTAGTCTTGCTGGACCCTTTAGGAGACTCTAGGTCTCGGGGAGATCTCATCTTGAAGGGGGCTTCCCGCTTAGATGCTTTCAGCGGTTATCCCGTCCGCACATAGCTACCCGGCGATGCCACTGGCGTGACAACCGGAACACCAGAGGTGCGTCCACTCCGGTCCTCTCGTACTAGGAGCAGCACTTCTCAAATCTCCAACGCCCACGGCAGATAGGGACCGAACTGTCTCACGACGTTCTAAACCCAGCTCGCGTACCACTTTAAATGGCGAACAGCCATACCCTTGGGACCGACTTCAGCCCCAGGATGTGATGAGCCGACATCGAGGTGCCAAACACCGCCGTCGATGTGAACTCTTGGGCGGTATCAGCCTGTTATCCCCGGAGTACCTTTTATCCGTTGAGCGATGGCCCTTCCATACAGAACCACCGGATCACTAGAACCTGCTTTCGCACCTGCTCGACGTGTCTGTCTCGCAGTTAAGCACCCTTATGCTCTTGCACTCATTGCACGATTTCCAACCGTGCTGAGGGTACCTTCGTGCTCCTCCGTTACTCTTTCGGAGGAGACCGCCCCAGTCAAACTACCCACCACACACTGTCCTCGACCCGGATAACGGGCCCAAGTTAGAACGCCAATGATGCCAGGCTGGTATTTCAAGGTTGGCTCCACCGGAACTGGCGTCCCGGTTTCCAAGCCTCCCAGCTATCCTACACAAGCAACATCAGCGTCCAGTGTGAAGCTATAGTAAAGGTTCACGGGGTCTTTCCGTCTAGCCGCGGGTACACAGCATCTTCACTGCGATTTCAATTTCACTGAGTCTCGGGTGGAGACAGCGTGGCCATCATTACGCCATTCGTGCAGGTCGGAACTTACCCGACAAGGAATTTCGCTACCTTAGGACCGTTATAGTTACGGCCGCCGTTTACCGGGGCTTCGATCAAGAGCTTCGCCTTGCGGCTAACACCATCAATTAACCTTCCGGCACCGGGCAGGCGTCACACCCTATACGTCCGCTTACGCGTTAGCAGAGTGCTGTGTTTTTAATAAACAGTTGCAGCCACCTGGTATCTTCGACCGGTCGCAGCTCGGGGCGCGAGGCCCTTCACCACAACCGGCGCACCTTCTCCCGAAGTTACGGTGCCATTTTGCCTAGTTCCTTCACCCGAGTTCTCTCAAGCGCCTTGGGATTCTCACCCTGACCACCTGTGTCGGTTTGGGGTACGGTCGCATGTTATCTGAAGCTTAGAGGCTTTTCCTGGAAGCGTGGCATCGATGACTTCCGAACCGTAGTTCGTTCGTCTCGCCTCTCGGCTTTAAGGACCCGGATTTACCTGAGTCCTCGGCCTACGGGCTTTCACCAGGACAACCAACGCCTGGCTCACCTAGCCTTCTTCGTCCCCCCATCGCAATAACATCCGGTACGGGAATATTGACCCGTTTCCCATCGACTACGCTTTTCAGCCTCGCCTTAGGGGCCGACTCACTCTGCTCCGATTGACGTAGAACAGAAACCCTTGGTCTTCCGGCGGGGGAGGTTTTCACTCCCCTTGTCGTTACTCATGTCAGCATTCGCACTTGTGATATCTCCAGCAAGCTTCTCAACTCACCTTCGCAGACTTACACAACGCTCCTCTACCGCTCATCCAGAGGATGAACCCGTAGCTTCGGCATCTGGTTTGAGCCCCGTTACATCTTCCGCGCAGGCCGACTCGACTAGTGAGCTATTACGCTTTCTTTAAAGGATGGCTGCTTCTAAGCCAACCTCCTAGCTGTCTGTGCCTTCCCACATCGTTTCCCACTTAACCAGAATTTGGGGGCCTTAGCTGACGGTCTGGGTTGTTTCCCTTTTCACGACGGACGTTAGCACCCGCCGTGTGTCTCCCACGCTCTACTCACCGGTATTCGGAGTTTGCCTCGGGTTGGTAACCCGGGATGGGCCCCTAGCCGAAACAGTGCTCTACCCCCGGTGGTAATACGTGAGGCGCTACCTAAATAGCTTTCGAGGAGAACCAGCTATCTCCGAGCTTGATTAGCCTTTCACTCCGATCCACAGCTCATCTCAGCATTTTTCAACATACTTGAGTTCGGGCCTCCAGTCAGTGTTACCTGACCTTCACCCTGGCCATGGATAGATCGCCCGGTTTCGGGTCTATATCCAGCGACTGGTCGCCCAGTTAAGACTCGATTTCTCTACGCCTCCCCTATACGGTTAAGCTCGCCACTGAATATAAGTCGCTGACCCATTATACAAAAGGTACGCGGTCACAGAACGAGTCTGCTCCCACTGCTTGTACGCACACGGTTTCAGGATCTATTTCACTCCCCTCTCCGGGGTTCTTTTCGCCTTTCCCTCACGGTACTGGTTCACTATCGGTCAGCCAGGAGTATTTAGCCTTGGAGGATGGTCCCCCCATGTTCAGTCAGGGTTTCACGTGCCCCGACCTACTCGATTTCACACGATCAGGTTTTCGACTACGGGGCTATCACCCGCTATGGCCGGCCTTTCCAGGCGCGTTCGTCTAACCAGTCACATGCTTAAGGGCTACTCCCCGTTCGCTCGCCGCTACTGGGGGAATCTCGGTTGATTTCTTTTCCTCGGGGTACTTAGATGTTTCAGTTCCCCCGGTTCGCTTCCCAACACCTATGGATTCAGTGTGGGATACCCAGCTGATGCTGGGTGGGTTTCCCCATTCGGAAATGCCCGGGTCACAGGTTGTTTGCCACCTCACCGAGCCTTATCGCAGGCTACAACGTCCTTCATCGCCTCTGGCTGCCAAGGCATCCACCGTGTGCGCTTAATCGCTTGACCATATAACCCGAAGGGGTCTGGTGTTCGCGATCGATTACGACAATTGCCGGATACGCTTGAGACGTATCACTTTTGCTCTTCTCCGAAGAGAAGAACTGTCAGCATGATCCAAATTGTTAA
>NZ_PZJV01000012.1 GCF_003206155.1 Salinicola halophilus
AGCGCACCGGTCGCGGCATCGAACGTGACGCCCGCGGGCAGTTCATTCGGCACGATCGCGCTGAGCGTATCGCCGCTATCGACGTCGGCAGCGCCGGTGAGTAGATCCAGCGTGACCGCGGCACCGTCTTCGGTGGCGTTGGCGGTGAGTTCGGCCTCAACCGTCGGCGCATCGTTGGTGCCGGTGACGGTCACCGTCAAAGTCGCCGTCGACGTATTGCCCTGACTGTCGCTCACGCTGTAGCTAATCTGTGAAGTCGCCGCTGCGCCTTCACCCAAGGCATTGAAATCCGTGCCCGGATCGAACCGATAACTTCCGTCTGGCTGGATAATGAACGAGCCGCCGTTGGAGCCAGCGATCACCTGGCCGATGTCATTGGCGCTGCCGTTGATGGCGACGACACGCAACTCACTGGATGCACTATCGGGGTCGCTATCGTTGGCGAGAACGCCCTGATCCGCAGACACTTCGAGCCCTTGCTGCTGCCGAGTCGCACCCTCGTCTTCCCGGGCGATAGGTGGCAGAACGTCCACACCGTAGTTCGCGATCGTATTCGCCGAGCCGACGTTACCCGCGGCGTCGGTATGGCTTACCGCCGCCTGAACGTTGCCGTTCTGTGCCAGTTGCGCCCCTGGCACGTTGATGGAGAAGGTGCCATCTCCGTCGAGCGTGCCGGTATAGCTCTGGTCACCCACCGTCAGAGTGACGCTATCACCCGCGACGTATTCGCCGCTGACCGTGCCGGTCACCGGGATATCGCGAGCCGACTCCTCGGCGTTGACGATATTGTCGCCGGCGATCGCGTCGAGTTCGATGCCAAGCGTGGGCGAGTTGACATCGACGTCGTAGTCGCGGCTGGTCGTTGCCGTACCGACGTTACCCGCAGCGTCGGCATGACTGATGACGGCGATGACGGCACCGCCCTGCGCCAGTGCGTTCCCCGGCACCTCGACGCTGAATCGAAGGTTCTCATCCACCGTGGCCGTAAACTGCGATTCGCCCACGAGCAGCGTGACCTGATCGCCGGCCGCCGCGTCTCCTCCGGCTACGCCCGATAACACGATCGGCTGATTGGATTCGGCAGCGTTGACGATATCGTCACCGGCGATGGCGTCGAGCTGCACCGTTGGCGATGGCGGATCGATATCGACGCCGTATGGGCGTGTGGTAGTCGCGGTGACGGTGACGTCGCCCTGCGTGTGCGTCAGGGTTACGGTAGCCGACTCATTACCGACCAGGAGGGACCCGGGTACGGTGATGGAAAACGTCAGGTTGTCATCGAGAACGGCAGAATAGGCCGTTTCGCCAATCGTGATCGTCACGGCGTCGCCCGGCGCGGCGTCGCCACCGCCTTTGCCCGTCAACACCAGGGGTCCCTGAGATTCCGAACGATTGACGATGTCATCGACGGCGATGGCGTCGAGGCCGACCGTTACAACAGGATCGGTCGTGCCGCCGTCACCGCCGCCAGCCGGAGGTGTGGTCGTGCCGCCACCGCCGCCGGTCGGGGGCGTGGTCGTATCGCCGTCGTCGCCGCCGGTCGGGGGATTGGTCGTATCGCCG
>NZ_PZJV01000013.1:0-239 GCF_003206155.1 Salinicola halophilus
AGACCACCAAACGGGTGTGGCAAGCCCGGCTTGATCCTCGGCGCAACACACCTTCCATTGGAATCTACTCCCATGTAAAAGACCGGTGGGGCATCTTCCATGCGCAGCCCTTTGTGCTCAATGAGCGCCAGGCGGGCGTGGCCATTGAAGGTGTCATCCGCCAAGAAAAGCTGGAGACCAGCCAGCTTGCTGTGGATACCCATGGCTACACCGACTTTGCCATGTCACATGCCCGTTTG
>NZ_PZJV01000013.1:275-570 GCF_003206155.1 Salinicola halophilus
GCTGCGGTGTGCGAAGCCAATGTCGACGTCGCTTTGATCGAAAAGCATTGGGATAGTCTGGTGCACCTGGCAGCCTCGGTCATGAGCGGACATGCCAGTGCGGTGGCAGCTCTTGCGCGGTTCGGTTCTGCCGCCCAGGGCGATCCAATCTATGAGGCTGGCGTGCAATTGGGGCGGTTGCTGCGTACGGCGTTTTTGGCTGACTACTTTGTCAAGGACGCTTTCAGGAACGAGTTGCGCCGGGTGCTCAATCGGGGCGAGGCTGTTAACGCCCTCAAGCGCGCCATTTATACCG
>NZ_PZJV01000014.1 GCF_003206155.1 Salinicola halophilus
GCGTCGAGCTGGTGGTGGAAGCAGGTCGGTGGCCACCTCGGCGGCCGTCCTTCTGGAAAAGGGGTCCCCTCGTTTTCAGTGCAATAACTGGCGGTACGCAAACCCAGCACTGGCGCGGGGGTGGTGTTGGTAGATCGTTGATTCTGTTGGCTTTCCTGTTCACTTCTCAAACGGGTATCGTGGCCTCCCACTAATGGGGTTCACGATGCAGGACTGGCAAACGACGTTTTTGGGGATGCGTGAGCTGCCCCGCGATATCAGTGACTTCGAGATGAAGGCGTTTTTCACCTTCGATGGTGCAGAGCGCGAGGCAATCAATGCGCGCCGGGGTGACGCCCACAAGCTCGGTCTGGCGCTGCATATCGGGTTTTTGCGCATGAGTGGCCGCCTGCTGTATGCCTTTCGGGTGGTTCCCGTCGCCCTGTGGCGCCACTTGAGCGAGGAACTTGGCATTGCCACCCCTGATGTGGCTTCGCTGCGCACGCTGTACGGGCGGGAGAAGACACTGTTCGATCACCAGCAAGTAGCGTGCACG